>NZ_CP087989.1:4800000-6242747 GCF_050916115.1 Streptomyces sp. JH002 | reverse complement strand
GAATCGGTGTCCAGTGTGAGGACCAGGATCGAGGGGACCTTCGACCCGGACGCGGTGCGCAAGCTCAAGGCCGGGTCCGATCACGACCTCATCGTCGATGGCCCGACCCTCGCGGCCCAGGCGATCGCGGCGGGCCTGGTGGACGAGTACCACTTGTTCATCACCACGAGCGTGGTCGGTGGCGGCAAGCGTTTCTTCCCGGACGGAGTTCGCCTTGATCTCGAACTGGTCGAGGAGCGTGCCTTCAGCAGCGGAATGATCTACGCGCGCTACCGGACCCGCTGAGCCTCACCGGCCGGTGTCTCGTCTGCCCGCGGCCGGGCCGGGGCAGGCGAGAAGCGGCGGTTGTGCCTCCGGGCTCATCTCGCGGTTGTATGACCCCAGCACCGCCCGCCGTCAGCTGCTGCTGCGCCCTGGGCCGCTTGTCCCGTCCCGGCCAACCCGTCCGCGGCTGGCTGCTGGGGGAGGGTTCCTTGCTCCTGCCTCCTCCGTGCCGGCCGTCGTGCTGTTCCTGGCTGGCTGTTGTGCCCGTCTTCCCCAGGTCTTGTGTTCAAGGATGCTGTCGTGCTGCGTTTCCGGGGTTTGCCGTTGGGGTGCCCCGGGGCTGCTTTCCCGTCGTCCTGGGCGGGTCCGGTCTTGGGCTGAGTGGTGGGGGAGTGGTGCTGACCTGTGGTTGACCAGCCTGGTCAAGCCCTGGCACGGCCCGCTCCGCGGTGCCGCGGTTGAGCGGTGTCCGGTCGTGGCCGCTGTGCGGCGTGCCCTTCCGGGGCCCGGGGTACGTCACGTCCAGCAGCCTGGGGGCCCGGCATCAGGGGGTGTGCGAGCAGGCCATCATCCCCGCTCCTGCGATGTCACGGGGGCGGCGCCGGGACGCCGCCCGTGGGGCCGCTGTCGCTGCTTGCAGGGCAGTTGCTGTTCGTGACGGCTGCGCCGGTGGCACTGCGCGCCAGGCCCTGGACCAGCCGGTGGCACTTCTTGGGTCTGGGCAAGGGGCCGGTTGCCGTGCTCTGTTCGGATGCCGCTGACCATGACGCCCGGCATTTTCTCTGTTGGTGGTGTGGATGGCTGTTCGGGGCGATCGGGGGATCTTCCGCGAACGGGTGCCTGCTGGCGTATTGGGTCCGGTGGACGGGGGCCTCATGAGATGGGGTCCTGGAAGTGGAAGAGGTGCCGAATGCGTGCCCGGTCCGCTTTGGCCGCTGGCGCGCTGGCTGCCGCCGTTCTTGCCGGCACGGCCGCGACGGCCACCGCCGACGGCATCGACATCGACTTCGAGAACAACATTCCTGTGGCCCTGTTCAGCGGCGACACGACTGTGATCGCGATCCCGATCAACGGGCCGAGCTGACAGGCTTCGGCTGTCTGAGGCCGTCCGGAACCCATTGCTGAGGACGCTGAGGATCACTCCGTCGGGAACTGGTCGTGCCGCGCCCGACCGCTGGGTCTGGAGACCCGCTCTGCCCGCATCCGGTCCTGTCCACTCTCGCGGTGCGCGCGTGCCTCCACCTGCGCCGCGCGGTCGGCCTCATCGTCGCCTGGACGGTGGCCCGTGTGCCGGCCGTGTCCAGGCAGACGGCGGCGGCCAGGCCCACCGCCCCCGCTTTGACGTCCAGCGGGAGCTTCGTCCTGTCCGTGTTTGCTCCCTTCCGGGCGCGGCAGCGCCCTTGTCCGGGGGATGCGTCTCACACGTTTCGAGTGAGACAATATCGTCTCACCTGAGGTAGGTTCATCTCATGACGAATGAACGGGAAGCCATGCTGCTCGCAGCGGCCGATTTCTTGGGCAGGCGGCCGAACGCCACCATCCCCGAGATTGCCAAGGCGATGGGGGTCAGCCGGGCCACCCTCCACCGGCACTTCGCCGGCCGCACTGAACTGCTGCAGGCCCTGTCCGACATGGCCGCACAGAAACTCCTCGACGCGGTCACCGGCGCCCGCACCACCGAGGGCAGCGGCACCAGCGCGGTGCGCCGCCTGGTGATCGCCGTCGAAGACAGCGCCCCCTTCCTAGCGCTGCTCTACAGCTTCAGCCAGGACGACGTCCCGCACGTCCACCCGGTCTGGGACGAGGTCGACGCCACGATCCGGGCGCTCTTCGAGCGAGGACAGCGGTCCGGCGAATTCACCCTCGGCCTCACCGCGACCTGGCTCACCGAAGCCTTCTACAGCCTCGTCGCAGGCGCGGCATGGGCCGTGCAGAGCGGCCGCTGCGCCCAGCGTGACTTCATCCGCATGGTGACCCAGATGGTGCTCTCCGGAGCCCGCAACAACGACCAGGACGCGCAGGACACGTAGATGACCACCACTTCCGACCACACCTCCATAACCACCCTGCGGCGCTGGCTCGGCTTCGGCGTCCTGGTCCTGACCGTCCTGCTGATCGTCATCGACGGCACCGTCCTGGCGATGGCCATCCCCTTCATCAGCCAGGACCTGGGCGCCACCTCCACGCAGATGCTGTGGATCGGCGACGTGTACTCCTTCGTCCTGGCCGGCCTGCTGGTGAGCATGGGCACCCTGGGCGACCGCGTCGGCCGCAAGAAACTACTGCTGATCGGCGCGGGATTCTTCGGCGCCGCCTCACTCCTGGCCGCCTACGCCCCCACCGCCGAGATGCTCATCGTCGCCCGCGCCCTGCTCGGCGTGGCGGGGGCGACCCTGATGCCCTCCACCCTCTCCCTGATCCGGGCCCTGTTCCCCGACCCGCTCCAGCGCCGCACCGCGATCGGCATCTGGACCGCGGCCACCGCCGGCGGCGGCGCCCTGGGCCCCCTCGTCGGCGGCGTCCTGCTGGAGCACTTCTGGTGGGGCTCGGTCTTCCTCCTCAACATCCCCGTGGTCCTGCTGCTCATCCCGGCCGGAGCCGCGCTCCTGCCCGAGGCCAAGAACCCCGACCCGGGGCCGTGGGACCTGCCCAGTGTCGGCCTGTCCATGATCGGCATGATCGGCGTGGTCTACACCGTGAAGGAGGCCGCGGCCAACGGATTCCACCTCAGCGTGGCGATCGCGGCCGCGTTGGGCATCACCGCGCTGTGGCTGTTCGTCCGCCGCCAGCAGCGACTGCCCAGGCCGCTCATCGACATCGACCTGTTCCGCAACCGGGCCTTCTCCGGTGTGATCGGCGCGAACATGCTCTCCGTCCTCGGCATGGCCGGCCTGATCTACTTCATCTCGCAGTACTTCCAGCTCGTCCAGGGCTACAACCCGCTCAAGGCCGGCATGGCCGGACTGCCCTCCACCATCGGTGCCATCGCCGTCAGCCTGCTCGCCGGCTACCTCGTCGCGCGTACCTCCTCACGCTCCGTCCTCACCGCCGGGCTCGCGATCATGGGAGTGGCGCTGGCCCCGCTGGTCCTGCTGACCCCCCGGACGCCCTATCCGGTGATCGCGGCCTGCCTGCTGCTGACCGGTGTCGGCATGGCGATGGCGTTCACCACTGCCAACGACATCGTCCTCTCCAGCGTCCGCAAGGAGGAAGCGGGCGCCGCGGCCTCGATCTCCGAGACCGGGTACGAACTCGGCATGGCGCTGGGCATCGCCACCCTCGGCTCCGTCGTGATGGGCATCTACCAGCGCTTCCAGGTCCCCGCCGGAACCCCGGACGACCTCTCCGCCACCGCCCACGACTCCCTGGCCGGCGCCGTCCAGGCCTCCGAGCAACTCCCCTCCGCCCAGGGACAGGAACTGCTGACAGCAGCCCAGGACGCGTTCACCTCCGGACTCGCCACGGCCGCCGGCGTCGGCGCGCTCCTGCTCCTGGCCGCGGCCACGCTTGCCTGGCACCTCCTCAAAAGCCTCAAAACCTCCGAGAACGATACGCCGGCCACCCACTGACCCCGGTTGCCTGCCGACACCACGACCACGGTTGGCGGCTTCACCGCCAGGCAGGGAAGAAGGAAACCACTCACATGAACAAGTCACGTGCCCTGATCGTGGGCATGGGTATCAGCGGCCTGGCCACGGCCATGCGCCTGCACGAGATCGGCTGGGAGCCCGTGATCGTCGAGCGTGCCGCCGGGCGCCGCGCCGCCGGCTACTTCATCGCACTGTTCGGGACCGGCCTTGCCACCGCGCAGCGGATGGACGTCCTCGACGCCATCGGCCACCGGGACGACCCCACCACCCTGAGGTACGACATCGACCGCAAAGGCAGCCGCCGGCCCAATCCGGACTTCGAGGACGTACCCGGCAGCCCTCGCGTGATCCTCAGGGGCGACATCGAGGCCGCCTTCCACGACACGGTCGCCCCCCGCACCGAGATCCGCTACGGCACGACTCCGGTGGCCCTCGAAGAGCACGCCGACGCAGTCAACGTCACGCTGCGCACCACCACGGAAGGGAACACCACCGAGACCACGGAACGCTTCGACCTCGTGGTGGGAGCCGACGGGCTGCGCTCAACCGTCCGCCGCCTGGTCTTCGGGCCGGACACGCAGTACATGAAACCGATGAACCACATCATCGCCGCAGCCTTCTTGAAGGAGCAGGTCCCCGGCCTGCGGCAGCAGGACGGCCTCACCTTCTCCGAACCGGGCCGCTCCGCGTGGGTCTTCCCCTTCGCCAACCACCAACCGGGGCTGCTGGTCAGTTACCGCACCCATGACGAGGACGCCCAGTTCCGCCGCCCGCCCGCCGAGTCCCTGCGCCGTGCCTTCGGCCCCGAACCCACCGGCCCCGTTCTCGAGCACCTTTTCCAGCAGTTCGAGGACGCCGATGACTTCCTCTTCGACTCCACCCACCAAATCATCATGCCCACCTGGCACACCGCCCGCGTCGTCCTGGTCGGGGACGCCGCCTGGTGCATGACCCTCTACTCCGGCATGGGCGCCTCCACCGGCATGGCCGGCGCCGATCTCCTCGGCACCGTCCTGCAACGCAACCCCGGCCAGCTCCCCAGGGCGCTGCGCGAGTGGGAACAGCGGCTGCGGCCCTTCATCACCACCGAACAGAAGTCGGCACTCACCGTCGGCCTGCAGATGTTCGTCCCTCAGACCCGACGCGACATAGCCCTGGGCCGCATCACTCAGAAACTGACCGGCAACCCGGTCACCGCGCGCGTGATGAGGACCGTGATGGCCAACGCTCTCAAACACAAGTCCATCGACATCGCCGCGCCCTGACCACGGTCGTACCACAGCCCCCCGCTTCCCCGCGGGCCTTGGCGCCCACGGGGAAGCCGGGCGGGGGCCCGACCTGGTGCTCTGCCCGGCAGAGCCGCGTTATTCAGGTCATGACCTGGCCTACCACATGCCGAGTGTGATCACCGGACGGTTGCCATCGCGGATGCGGCGGCGATGCCCGTGTGAACGGGCGAGCCGAAAGGCGCCGATGGCCAGGCCACATGGAAGCACTCAGCATGCCGGCAGCCGCCCGTGACCACGGCGTCCGTCGCGGCGCGATCCGTACCGCCCTCGCCGACCTCATGCCCGACCACACCGCCATCGAGGAGGACGCCCCGGCCCCAGAGCGGCCGGTCACCCCCCGACGTGCTGGGCAAGTTCGCCGACTTCCTCCGCACCCCCACCGTCAAACCAGACAATGTGCCGAGTTGAGATCACGGGTCTGATCGTTCTGCTCCCGAGACGTGGCTGTGACGGTAGGCAGTTGGGACGGACCGCGGCCGGCTGCGCTGCCCGACCAACACGATCCTCGGAGCCCGGCACCCGGCCTACGCGATGCTCACCCACGCCGCCGCGAACCGGCCCCTGTCGACCAGTACCGGCAGCCTGCCCGACAGGTGCGGCACCGTGGTGACGACGTCCTGGACACCCACGCCCTTTCTCCACCGCCCTGACGACCCGGCTTCCCATCGGGCCCCGCAGCACCAGCCCCTCAGCGGTGTCAGTGGCCGATGTGAGGATGACGGGCATGACACCGCTGCTCTTGATTGATATCGAACGTGCTGTCCGCAGCAGTTGGGGTGCCGATACCTGTCCGTCGGAGACTCGCGCTCAGTGGAGCCCGGAGAATCCGGCCCGATGGCAGTGCCTTGTCACCACTCTGGTGCTCAACGACCTGCTGGGAGGCGAACTGGTCCGTGGCGAGGTGCGGGAGAACGGCGAGCGCACCGATTATCACTGGTGGAACCGCCTGGGCGTGGGGGTCGACATCGATCTCACCCGAGAGCAGTTCGGGGCGGACGTAATCGTCACCGAGGGGGTGATCATTCCCCGGCCGCCGACGTTCGTACGGCCGCGCGAGGAGTATGAGCTTCTCCGCGACCGGGTGGCGGCAAAGCTCGGCCAGCAGCCAGCGGTGGATGCTGCGTCCATTCCTCGTTAGCCGGCCTTGGTGGGCTCCTCGACCCGGCCCTGGCACTGGCGAGACGGTAGGAGTCGGTGCCGGTTTCGACGATGGTGCCGTTGAAGATGAGGCGACGGCGATCACCCGTCGTTCCTCGCGTCTGGTGGAGGGTGGGTGCCTTCGGCTGGGTGTTGATGCTTGAGGTCTGGTGCTGCGTCACCTGGTGCACTGGGTGGCGGCTGAGCGCCGGGTTCGGCCTGGTGGTGTGGTTGCTGTTCATGGCTTGTTTCCTTCTCGGGTCGGGGTGTTGGAGTCGACGGCGGCGGGCTTCTGGGGCTCGCGGCCGGGATCTGGTGTACTTACCGGTCGTTGGGTGTGTTGCTCACCCAGGCGGTCGGCTGGTCTTCGCTGTTGGGGCCCCAGTGGGGTTCTTCCATCGAGGCCTCGTGCCCGTTGTCCAGGACGCAGGTCCGTCTTCAGCGGCCGTGTTTGTCCGGGCAGATCCTGGTGAGGATGGCCGTGTCGCTCTCGCGCAGGGCTTGCTCGTAGTGGTCCTGGGCGGGCTGGGGGCGGGCGCTCAACTCGGTTCCCAGCTTGGTTTCCGCTGCCTCGGTCCGCGCCCGCACCTGCTGCACCTGCGGTTCCTTGTCCAACAGAGCGTCGGCGGACGCGAACAGCTCTTCCTCAGACGCCACCTTTTCCGTCTTCGCTGAGGGGGTGTTGTGCTTGTGCCGTTGTATGGCTTCCGGTATCCGCTGTTCCTCTCTGCGCCCCCGGCCGTCACGCCGCTGCTTCTTCCTTCGCTGCCCATTTGAGTCCGAGGTCGGCCAGTGTCTGGAGCCTGTCGGTGGTCAGCTTCGCGCGACGGGTCTTCTGATTGGTGATCCATACGCCGAGACGGATCTCGCCCCCGTCCTCCAGCCGCTCCACATGGCCCCTTGGGACGGTCACCGTGCCCTCGCGGGCCTTGTACTGCGCCAGGGCGGCTACGCCTCGTTCGAAGGGGCCCTGGGGTGCTACAGCGGGCTTGGCGGGTGCTTTCGGCTCTGGGGCGGGCGGGGTGATGCCGATGGCGGTCAGGCGTTGGCGCTGCTTCTCGGTCAGGGCTGTCCAGGTGCTGGGTTTGCGCTGCTTGGCGAGCCATTTGCCGATGTCCATGCCGTGGACGGTGACTCCTGGTGGGACTTCTACCGGCCCTTGTTCTTCGCGTACGAGTTCGCGCAGCGCGGCGAAGTGCCGCTGCCATTCGGCCGGCCAGGTCGGGTTCCAGTCCTCATCGATCTCAAGCAGTGCGGCTTCCCATTCCGGCTTGCCTGCGAGAGCCCCCGGGCGGCGGAGGTTGGCTAGCCACTGTCCGATGGGTTTGTCGAGCGCGGTGGCGGTGGCGGTGCGGGGCGCGCACAGGGTCCAGTGTTCGGCGTAGTAGACGCGGGCTGCGGCGAGGTTTTCCTGGAACCGTTCATCAGCGATCGACCAGACCATGCCGAGTTCCTCGAGGCGTGCCGCGCGTTTGCTGGTCATCTGCCCGGCCCCGAACGCCCGTCGCTGTTCGGCGACCCACGTCCCGAGCGGGTGTGCGCCCTCCCGGTGTTCGTACGGCACTCTCGCGTTGCCGACCCGCTCGACGTACGCCTTCAGTTTCGCCCAGCCGCGTGCCCAGTCCTGGCGTTCGGTGTCGATGACGTTGAACCTGACCCAGTCGGCGACCATCGCGGGATCACGGGGAGAAGAGAAACGAAGGAGAATACGGGCTTCTTCCTCACCTTCACCGGGTTCCGGGCCGATATATTGGGAGGGCTGCACAACGTCTTTCTGTGGCTCCTGTGGAATAGCCAGCAATTCGACGGCCTCTTCATCGTGAGCCCGCAGCCCTTCAAGGACCTTGACCAAAGGCCGGTAAGAGCCGGAGGTGAACATGTCCTCACGGTTGTCATCGGGCCCGAGGAATACCGGAACGATCAGTGACGCTACTTTCCCCTGGCCCGGTTTTTGTCGCAGGGCGCGTCCGATGGCTTGCACGATGTCGTGGGGGGCGGCTTTGGAGTCGATGAACGCGACACTGTCCACTGCTCTGATGTCGACGCCCTCGCCCAGGACGCGGCAGTTGGAGAGCACGGCCCGCCGGCCGGTGGTCCCGAAGCTGCCCAGGACCTCCCGCCGGTGTTCGGGGAGGTGTTCCCCGCACAGCCAGTCGGTCCACATCTGTCTGGGGTAGGTCTCGGGCTGGTCCGCGTGGAGCTTCGCCGCCACGCCCCCCAGGCCCTCCGCGAATGCCTGGGCCTCTATGGTCCGGTGATGGAAGGTGATACAGGTCTGCAGGCCGTGCTGGGCCATGGTGTGCAGGACGGCGGCCTGCAAAGTTCCCAGGCGCTGTCCGCGGACCTCCTCGCCGTTCCGCTCCTCGCCCATCAGCTGCCCGGGGGTGACCACCGGGTCCTGGAGTTCGAGCACGATGACCTGATACCGGGCCAGCAGACCCCGCGTGACAGCTGACGCCAGGCTGAGCTTGTACAGGACGGGGCCGAACACCTCTTCGTCGTCCATGGACGCCGCCATCTCCCTGGGCAGCGGATCCCGCACCCCCTCCGCGACCTCCCAGCGCTGCTCCCGTTCCTGCCAGATCCGCGGTGTCGCTGTCAGGTACAGCCGGCGTGCCGCCGGTACCTTCGCCTGGTCGTGGATGGCGGCCCAGGCCTTGCCCATCGACCCACTGGTGCGGTGCGCCTCATCGACCACTGCCAGGTCCACCGGCGCCAACTGCTGGCCGTAGGCGCCTTCGAAGGCTTCTGTGAGGACGCCCAACGACGCGTAAGTGGCGTAGATCGTGACCGGGCCTTCGCCGTGCCACAGCGCGAGCTGCACGGGGTTCGTTGTGGAGCGCACTCGCATGTTCCACAGATCCGGGTCGTCCTGGAGCGAGCACACCGCGACCGCCGGCCCCCTGTGTCCGACGCGGCGCCACTCCCGAGCCGTCTGCGTCAGAAGATCCAGGGTCGGCACCAGCACGAGAATACGTCCTTTCGGAAGCATCTCGCGAGCAGCGAAAGCCGCCGTGATGGTCTTCCCGGTTCCACACGCGGAAATCACCTGACCTCGCAACCCGTTGACCGGAATCCCACCGGGCGGGACATCGAGACCGCGCACGATAGCGGCGACAGTCTCAACCTGGTGAGCGCGCAGATCACTTTTCTTCATGACCATAATACAGAACCCCTTCTTCGGAATATGGCGCGCAATGAGAAAAGAAATTCAGTGCGACGAATGATGATCGGCACAAGTAGCTCCATACCCCAAACCCTACACGGCAGGGAAGCATGATGCACATTCCACGCAACAAGCCCCACACCGAAGCTGGCAGCGACCGACTCCCGCCCCACAAGCCCAGCCACCGCGCCATGTACCGCCCCCCGGCACGGACCATGACAGGTGCAGACCCGAAACAGGAAGAGGTTCGGGTGAAGCGCAGCGGAGCCCGTCAACACAGTGAGGCCAACCCCACCAAAACCCGACAACCCATCAACCCCACGGCACAGACAGCAGCCAGAAATCCCAGCCACTACACAGCCCGACACGCGATGCACCCCCTCACCGCCGCCGCCCTGCGGTGAAGCGAAGCGAAACCGCAGAATTCCGCGAAGCGGAATTCCAACACTCCATCAGGAATTCCCCGCGAAGCGGAGAATTCCATCCGGCGCAACGCGCCGGACCCGCCCGCGAAGCGGGCGGCCATCCTGCGCGCTGCGCGCGCAGGATGGCCGCCCGCTTCGCGGGCGGGTCCGGCGCGTTGCGCCGGATGGAATTCTCCGCTTCGCGGGGAATTCCTGATGGAGTGTTGGAATTCCGCTTCGCGGAATTCTGCGGTTTCGCTTCGCTTCACCGCAGGGCGGCGGCGGTGAGGGGGTGCATCGCGTGTCGGGCTGTGTAGTGGCTGGGATTTCTGGCTGCTGTCTGTGCCGTGGGGTTGATGGGTTGTCGGGTTTTGGTGGGGTTGGCCTCACTGTGTTGACGGGCTCCGCTGCGCTTCACCCGAACCTCTTCCTGTTTCGGGTCTGCACCTGTCATGGTCCGTGCCGGGGGGCGGTACATGGCGCGGTGGCTGGGCTTGTGGGGCGGGAGTCGGTCGCTGCCAGCTTCGGTGTGGGGCTTGTTGCGTGGAATGTGCATCATGCTTCCCTGCCGTGTAGGGTTTGGGGTATGGAGCTACTTGTGCCGATCATCATTCGTCGCACTGAATTTCTTTTCTCATTGCGCGCCATATTCCGAAGAAGGGGTTCTGTATTATGGTCATGAAGAAAAGTGATCTGCGCGCTCACCAGGTTGAGACTGTCGCCGCTATCGTGCGCGGTCTCGATGTCCCGCCCGGTGGGATTCCGGTCAACGGGTTGCGAGGTCAGGTGATTTCCGCGTGTGGAACCGGGAAGACCATCACGGCGGCTTTCGCTGCTCGCGAGATGCTTCCGAAAGGACGTATTCTCGTGCTGGTGCCGACCCTGGATCTTCTGACGCAGACGGCTCGGGAGTGGCGCCGCGTCGGACACAGGGGGCCGGCGGTCGCGGTGTGCTCGCTCCAGGACGACCCGGATCTGTGGAACATGCGAGTGCGCTCCACAACGAACCCCGTGCAGCTCGCGCTGTGGCACGGCGAAGGCCCGGTCACGATCTACGCCACTTACGCGTCGTTGGGCGTCCTCACAGAAGCCTTCGAAGGCGCCTACGGCCAGCAGTTGGCGCCGGTGGACCTGGCAGTGGTCGATGAGGCGCACCGCACCAGTGGGTCGATGGGCAAGGCCTGGGCCGCCATCCACGACCAGGCGAAGGTACCGGCGGCACGCCGGCTGTACCTGACAGCGACACCGCGGATCTGGCAGGAACGGGAGCAGCGCTGGGAGGTCGCGGAGGGGGTGCGGGATCCGCTGCCCAGGGAGATGGCGGCGTCCATGGACGACGAAGAGGTGTTCGGCCCCGTCCTGTACAAGCTCAGCCTGGCGTCAGCTGTCACGCGGGGTCTGCTGGCCCGGTATCAGGTCATCGTGCTCGAACTCCAGGACCCGGTGGTCACCCCCGGGCAGCTGATGGGCGAGGAGCGGAACGGCGAGGAGGTCCGCGGACAGCGCCTGGGAACTTTGCAGGCCGCCGTCCTGCACACCATGGCCCAGCACGGCCTGCAGACCTGTATCACCTTCCATCACCGGACCATAGAGGCCCAGGCATTCGCGGAGGGCCTGGGGGGCGTGGCGGCGAAGCTCCACGCGGACCAGCCCGAGACCTACCCCAGACAGATGTGGACCGACTGGCTGTGCGGGGAACACCTCCCCGAACACCGGCGGGAGGTCCTGGGCAGCTTCGGGACCACCGGCCGGCGGGCCGTGCTCTCCAACTGCCGCGTCCTGGGCGAGGGCGTCGACATCAGAGCAGTGGACAGTGTCGCGTTCATCGACTCCAAAGCCGCCCCCCACGACATCGTGCAAGCCATCGGACGCGCCCTGCGACAAAAACCGGGCCAGGGGAAAGTAGCGTCACTGATCGTTCCGGTATTCCTCGGGCCCGATGACAACCGTGAGGACATGTTCACCTCCGGCTCTTACCGGCCTTTGGTCAAGGTCCTTGAAGGGCTGCGGGCTCACGATGAAGAGGCCGTCGAATTGCTGGCTATTCCACAGGAGCCACAGAAAGACGTTGTGCAGCCCTCCCAATATATCGGCCCGGAACCCGGTGAAGGTGAGGAAGAAGCCCGTATTCTCCTTCGTTTCTCTTCTCCCCGTGATCCCGCGATGGTCGCCGACTGGGTCAGGTTCAACGTCATCGACACCGAACGCCAGGACTGGGCACGCGGCTGGGCGAAACTGAAGGCGTACGTCGAGCGGGTCGGCAACGCGAGAGTGCCGTACGAACACCGGGAGGGCGCACACCCGCTCGGGACGTGGGTCGCCGAACAGCGACGGGCGTTCGGGGCCGGGCAGATGACCAGCAAACGCGCGGCACGCCTCGAGGAACTCGGCATGGTCTGGTCGATCGCTGATGAACGGTTCCAGGAAAACCTCGCCGCAGCCCGCGTCTACTACGCCGAACACTGGACCCTGTGCGCGCCCCGCACCGCCACCGCCACCGCGCTCGACAAACCCATCGGACAGTGGCTAGCCAACCTCCGCCGCCCGGGGGCTCTCGCAGGCAAGCCGGAATGGGAAGCCGCACTGCTTGAGATCGATGAGGACTGGAACCCGACCTGGCCGGCCGAATGGCAGCGGCACTTCGCCGCGCTGCGCGAACTCGTACGCGAAGAACAAGGGCCGGTAGAAGTCCCACCAGGAGTCACCGTCCACGGCATGGACATCGGCAAATGGCTCGCCAAGCAGCGCAAACCCAGCACCTGGACAGCCCTGACCGAGAAGCAGCGCCAACGCCTGACCGCCATCGGCATCACCCCGCCCGCCCCAGAGCCGAAAGCACCCGCCAAGCCCGCTGTAGCACCCCAGGGCCCCTTCGAACGAGGCGTAGCCGCCCTGGCGCAGTACAAGGCCCGCGAGGGCACGGTGACCGTCCCAAGGGGCCATGTGGAGCGGCTGGAGGACGGGGGCGAGATCCGTCTCGGCGTATGGATCACCAATCAGAAGACCCGTCGCGCGAAGCTGACCACCGACAGGCTCCAGACACTGGCCGACCTCGGACTCAAATGGGCAGCGAAGGAAGAAGCAGCGGCGTGACGGCCGGGGGCGCAGAGAGGAACAGCGGATACCGGAAGCCATACAACGGCACAAGCACAACACCCCCTCAGCGAAGACGGAAAAGGTGGCGTCTGAGGAAGAGCTGTTCGCGTCCGCCGACGCTCTGTTGGACAAGGAACCGCAGGTGCAGCAGGTGCGGGCGCGGACCGAGGCAGCGGAAACCAAGCTGGGAACCGAGTTGAGCGCCCGCCCCCAGCCCGCCCAGGACCACTACGAGCAAGCCCTGCGCGAGAGCGACACGGCCATCCTCACCAGGATCTGCCCGGACAAACACGGCCGCTGAAGACGGACCTGCGTCCTGGACAACGGGCACGAGGCCTCGATGGAAGAACCCCACTGGGGCCCCAACAGCGAAGACCAGCCGACCGCCTGGGTGAGCAACACACCCAACGACCGGTAAGTACACCAGATCCCGGCCGCGAGCCCCAGAAGCCCGCCGCCGTCGACTCCAACACCCCGACCCGAGAAGGAAACAAGCCATGAACAGCAACCACACCACCAGGCCGAACCCGGCGCTCAGCCGCCACCCAGTGCACCAGGTGACGCAGCACCAGACCTCAAGCATCAACACCCAGCCGAAGGCACCCACCCTCCACCAGACGCGAGGAACGACGGGTGATCGCCGTCGCCTCATCTTCAACGGCACCATCGTCGAAACCGGCACCGACTCCTACCGTCTCGCCAGTGCCAGGGCCGGGTCGAGGAGCCCACCAAGGCCGGCTAACGAGGAATGGACGCAGCATCCACCGCTGGCTGCTGGCCGAGCTTTGCCGCCACCCGGTCGCGGAGAAGCTCATACTCCTCGCGCGGCCGTACGAACGTCGGCGGCCGGGGAATGATCACCCCCTCGGTGACGATTACGTCCGCCCCGAACTGCTCTCGGGTGAGATCGATGTCGACCCCCACGCCCAGGCGGTTCCACCAGTGATAATCGGTGCGCTCGCCGTTCTCCCGCACCTCGCCACGGACCAGTTCGCCTCCCAGCAGGTCGTTGAGCACCAGAGTGGTGACAAGGCACTGCCATCGGGCCGGATTCTCCGGGCTCCACTGAGCGCGAGTCTCCGACGGACAGGTATCGGCACCCCAACTGCTGCGGACAGCACGTTCGATATCAATCAAGAGCAGCGGTGTCATGCCCGTCATCCTCACATCGGCCACTGACACCGCTGAGGGGCTGGTGCTGCGGGGCCCGATGGGAAGCCGGGTCGTCAGGGCGGTGGAGAAAGGGCGTGGGTGTCCAGGACGTCGTCACCACGGTGCCGCACCTGTCGGGCAGGCTGCCGGTACTGGTCGACAGGGGCCGGTTCGCGGCGGCGTGGGTGAGCATCGCGTAGGCCGGGTGCCGGGCTCCGAGGATCGTGTTGGTCGGGCAGCGCAGCCGGCCGCGGTCCGTCCCAACTGCCTACCGTCACAGCCACGTCTCGGGAGCAGAACGATCAGACCCGTGATCTCAACTCGGCACATTGTCTGGTTTGACGGTGGGGGTGCGGAGGAAGTCGGCGAACTTGCCCAGCACGTCGGGGGGTGACCGGCCGCTCTGGGGCCGGGGCGTCCTCCTCGATGGCGGTGTGGTCGGGCATGAGGTCGGCGAGGGCGGTACGGATCGCGCCGCGACGGACGCCGTGGTCACGGGCGGCTGCCGGCATGCTGAGTGCTTCCATGTGGCCTGGCCATCGGCGCCTTTCGGCTCGCCCGTTCACACGGGCATCGCCGCCGCATCCGCGATGGCAACCGTCCGGTGATCACACTCGGCATGTGGTAGGCCAGGTCATGACCTGAATAACGCGGCTCTGCCGGGCAGAGCACCAGGTCGGGCCCCCGCCCGGCTTCCCCGTGGGCGCCAAGGCCCGCGGGGAAGCGGGGGGCTGTGGTACGACCGTGGTCAGGGCGCGGCGATGTCGATGGACTTGTGTTTGAGAGCGTTGGCCATCACGGTCCTCATCACGCGCGCGGTGACCGGGTTGCCGGTCAGTTTCTGAGTGATGCGGCCCAGGGCTATGTCGCGTCGGGTCTGAGGGACGAACATCTGCAGGCCGACGGTGAGTGCCGACTTCTGTTCGGTGGTGATGAAGGGCCGCAGCCGCTGTTCCCACTCGCGCAGCGCCCTGGGGAGCTGGCCGGGGTTGCGTTGCAGGACGGTGCCGAGGAGATCGGCGCCGGCCATGCCGGTGGAGGCGCCCATGCCGGAGTAGAGGGTCATGCACCAGGCGGCGTCCCCGACCAGGACGACGCGGGCGGTGTGCCAGGTGGGCATGATGATTTGGTGGGTGGAGTCGAAGAGGAAGTCATCGGCGTCCTCGAACTGCTGGAAAAGGTGCTCGAGAACGGGGCCGGTGGGTTCGGGGCCGAAGGCACGGCGCAGGGACTCGGCGGGCGGGCGGCGGAACTGGGCGTCCTCGTCATGGGTGCGGTAACTGACCAGCAGCCCCGGTTGGTGGTTGGCGAAGGGGAAGACCCACGCGGAGCGGCCCGGTTCGGAGAAGGTGAGGCCGTCCTGCTGCCGCAGGCCGGGGACCTGCTCCTTCAAGAAGGCTGCGGCGATGATGTGGTTCATCGGTTTCATGTACTGCGTGTCCGGCCCGAAGACCAGGCGGCGGACGGTTGAGCGCAGCCCGTCGGCTCCCACCACGAGGTCGAAGCGTTCCGTGGTCTCGGTGGTGTTCCCTTCCGTGGTGGTGCGCAGCGTGACGTTGACTGCGTCGGCGTGCTCTTCGAGGGCCACCGGAGTCGTGCCGTAGCGGATCTCGGTGCGGGGGGCGACCGTGTCGTGGAAGGCGGCCTCGATGTCGCCCCTGAGGATCACGCGAGGGCTGCCGGGTACGTCCTCGAAGTCCGGATTGGGCCGGCGGCTGCCTTTGCGGTCGATGTCGTACCTCAGGGTGGTGGGGTCGTCCCGGTGGCCGATGGCGTCGAGGACGTCCATCCGCTGCGCGGTGGCAAGGCCGGTCCCGAACAGTGCGATGAAGTAGCCGGCGGCGCGGCGCCCGGCGGCACGCTCGACGATCACGGGCTCCCAGCCGATCTCGTGCAGGCGCATGGCCGTGGCCAGGCCGCTGATACCCATGCCCACGATCAGGGCACGTGACTTGTTCATGTGAGTGGTTTCCTTCTTCCCTGCCTGGCGGTGAAGCCGCCAACCGTGGTCGTGGTGTCGGCAGGCAACCGGGGTCAGTGGGTGGCCGGCGTATCGTTCTCGGAGGTTTTGAGGCTTTTGAGGAGGTGCCAGGCAAGCGTGGCCGCGGCCAGGAGCAGGAGCGCGCCGACGCCGGCGGCCGTGGCGAGTCCGGAGGTGAACGCGTCCTGGGCTGCTGTCAGCAGTTCCTGTCCCTGGGCGGAGGGGAGTTGCTCGGAGGCCTGGACGGCGCCGGCCAGGGAGTCGTGGGCGGTGGCGGAGAGGTCGTCCGGGGTTCCGGCGGGGACCTGGAAGCGCTGGTAGATGCCCATCACGACGGAGCCGAGGGTGGCGATGCCCAGCGCCATGCCGAGTTCGTACCCGGTCTCGGAGATCGAGGCCGCGGCGCCCGCTTCCTCCTTGCGGACGCTGGAGAGGACGATGTCGTTGGCAGTGGTGAACGCCATCGCCATGCCGACACCGGTCAGCAGCAGGCAGGCCGCGATCACCGGATAGGGCGTCCGGGGGGTCAGCAGGACCAGCGGGGCCAGCGCCACTCCCATGATCGCGAGCCCGGCGGTGAGGACGGAGCGTGAGGAGGTACGCGCGACGAGGTAGCCGGCGAGCAGGCTGACGGCGATGGCACCGATGGTGGAGGGCAGTCCGGCCATGCCGGCCTTGAGCGGGTTGTAGCCCTGGACGAGCTGGAAGTACTGCGAGATGAAGTAGATCAGGCCGGCCATGCCGAGGACGGAGAGCATGTTCGCGCCGATCACACCGGAGAAGGCCCGGTTGCGGAACAGGTCGATGTCGATGAGCGGCCTGGGCAGTCGCTGCTGGCGGCGGACGAACAGCCACAGCGCGGTGATGCCCAACGCGGCCGCGATCGCCACGCTGAGGTGGAATCCGTTGGCCGCGGCCTCCTTCACGGTGTAGACCACGCCGATCATGCCGATCATGGACAGGCCGACACTGGGCAGGTCCCACGGCCCCGGGTCGGGGTTCTTGGCCTCGGGCAGGAGCGCGGCTCCGGCCGGGATGAGCAGCAGGACCACGGGGATGTTGAGGAGGAAGACCGAGCCCCACCAGAAGTGCTCCAGCAGGACGCCGCCGACGAGGGGGCCCAGGGCGCCGCCGCCGGCGGTGGCCGCGGTCCAGATGCCGATCGCGGTGCGGCGCTGGAGCGGGTCGGGGAACAGGGCCCGGATCAGGGAGAGGGTGGAGGGCATCAGGGTCGCCCCCGCCACGCCGAGCAGGGCGCGGGCGACGATGAGCATCTCGGCGGTGGGGGCGTAGGCGGCCAGGAGTGAGGCGGCGCCGAAGAATCCCGCGCCGATCAGCAGTAGTTTCTTGCGGCCGACGCGGTCGCCCAGGGTGCCCATGCTCACCAGCAGGCCGGCCAGGACGAAGGAGTACACGTCGCCGATCCACAGCATCTGCGTGGAGGTGGCGCCCAGGTCCTGGCTGATGAAGGGGATGGCCATCGCCAGGACGGTGCCGTCGATGACGATCAGCAGGACGGTCAGGACCAGGACGCCGAAGCCGAGCCAGCGCCGCAGGGTGGTTATGGAGGTGTGGTCGGAAGTGGTGGTCATCTACGTGTCCTGCGCGTCCTGGTCGTTGTTGCGGGCTCCGGAGAGCACCATCTGGGTCACCATGCGGATGAAGTCACGCTGGGCGCAGCGGCCGCTCTGCACGGCCCATGCCGCGCCTGCGACGAGGCTGTAGAAGGCTTCGGTGAGCCAGGTCGCGGTGAGGCCGAGGGTGAATTCGCCGGACCGCTGTCCTCGCTCGAAGAGCGCCCGGATCGTGGCGTCGACCTCGTCCCAGACCGGGTGGACGTGCGGGACGTCGTCCTGGCTGAAGCTGTAGAGCAGCGCTAGGAAGGGGGCGCTGTCTTCGACGGCGATCACCAGGCGGCGCACCGCGCTGGTGCCGCTGCCCTCGGTGGTGCGGGCGCCGGTGACCGCGTCGAGGAGTTTCTGTGCGGCCATGTCGGACAGGGCCTGCAGCAGTTCAGTGCGGCCGGCGAAGTGCCGGTGGAGGGTGGCCCGGCTGACCCCCATCGCCTTGGCAATCTCGGGGATGGTGGCGTTCGGCCGCCTGCCCAAGAAATCGGCCGCTGCGAGCAGCATGGCTTCCCGTTCATTCGTCATGAGATGAACCTACCTCAGGTGAGACGATATTGTCTCACTCGAAACGTGTGAGACGCATCCCCCGGACAAGGGCGCTGCCGCGCCCGGAAGGGAGCAAACACGGACAGGACGAAGCTCCCGCTGGACGTCAAAGCGGGGGCGGTGGGCCTGGCCGCCGCCGTCTGCCTGGACACGGCCGGCACACGGGCCACCGTCCAGGCGACGATGAGGCCGACCGCGCGGCGCAGGTGGAGGCACGCGCGCACCGCGAGAGTGGACAGGACCGGATGCGGGCAGAGCGGGTCTCCAGACCCAGCGGTCGGGCGCGGCACGACCAGTTCCCGACGGAGTGATCCTCAGCGTCCTCAGCAATGGGTTCCGGACGGCCTCAGACAGCCGAAGCCTGTCAGCTCGGCCCGTTGATCGGGATCGCGATCACAGTCGTGTCGCCGCTGAACAGGGCCACAGGAATGTTGTTCTCGAAGTCGATGTCGATGCCGTCGGCGGTGGCCGTCGCGGCCGTGCCGGCAAGAACGGCGGCAGCCAGCGCGCCAGCGGCCAAAGCGGACCGGGCACGCATTCGGCACCTCTTCCACTTCCAGGACCCCATCTCATGAGGCCCCCGTCCACCGGACCCAATACGCCAGCAGGCACCCGTTCGCGGAAGATCCCCCGATCGCCCCGAACAGCCATCCACACCACCAACAGAGAAAATGCCGGGCGTCATGGTCAGCGGCATCCGAACAGAGCACGGCAACCGGCCCCTTGCCCAGACCCAAGAAGTGCCACCGGCTGGTCCAGGGCCTGGCGCGCAGTGCCACCGGCGCAGCCGTCACGAACAGCAACTGCCCTGCAAGCAGCGACAGCGGCCCCACGGGCGGCGTCCCGGCGCCGCCCCCGTGACATCGCAGGAGCGGGGATGATGGCCTGCTCGCACACCCCCTGATGCCGGGCCCCCAGGCTGCTGGACGTGACGTACCCCGGGCCCCGGAAGGGCACGCCGCACAGCGGCCACGACCGGACACCGCTCAACCGCGGCACCGCGGAGCGGGCCGTGCCAGGGCTTGACCAGGCTGGTCAACCACAGGTCAGCACCACTCCCCCACCACTCAGCCCAAGACCGGACCCGCCCAGGACGACGGGAAAGCAGCCCCGGGGCACCCCAACGGCAAACCCCGGAAACGCAGCACGACAGCATCCTTGAACACAAGACCTGGGGAAGACGGGCACAACAGCCAGCCAGGAACAGCACGACGGCCGGCACGGAGGAGGCAGGAGCAAGGAACCCTCCCCCAGCAGCCAGCCGCGGACGGGTTGGCCGGGACGGGACAAGCGGCCCAGGGCGCAGCAGCAGCTGACGGCGGGCGGTGCTGGGGTCATACAACCGCGAGATGAGCCCGGAGGCACAACCGCCGCTTCTCGCCTGCCCCGGCCCGGCCGCGGGCAGACGAGACACCGGCCGGTGAGGCTCAGCGGGTCCGGTAGCGCGCGTAGATCATTCCGCTGCTGAAGGCACGCTCCTCGACCAGTTCGAGATCAAGGCGAACTCCGTCCGGGAAGAAACGCTTGCCGCCACCGACCACGCTCGTGGTGATGAACAAGTGGTACTCGTCCACCAGGCCCGCCGCGATCGCCTGGGCCGCGAGGGTCGGGCCATCGACGATGAGGTCGTGATCGGACCCGGCCTTGAGCTTGCGCACCGCGTCCGGGTCGAAGGTCCCCTCGATCCTGGTCCTCACACTGGACACCGATTCCAGGACGTGACGAACCTCGGGGCCCGGAGTGGTTCCCGGCACGGCGGCAGCGACCGGGCACCGCTTCATCGCGGCCCCTGGGGCGCCCCAGCGATTGGCTTGACCACGGCACCACCGACACGGCGGTTGTCAAAGTGATCCTTTCCGACCTCACACTGGGCTGCTGGGCGGACCGGACCTCGCCCAGAACGCTTCCTGGACGGGGTGCGCTGCCTTTTGGGCGGCGTCATGACCAGCAGCAGCCCGCCGGGCGGTCGGACCGCATCACCGCGGGGCCGCCGCGCATTGTGATCGCCGAGGACATCGTCGGATTCGTTCCAGGTAAGGGTTGGGCGCGCGGGCGGGACCGCCGTGCGCCTCATCGGCGCAGGGCGGGGCGAACGGGCCGTTTGGCGTGTGGGCGATGACGGTGCGGAACTCGGAACCCTCGGGTGAGGGCTCCAGGCCCCGCGGTTTCGGGCTGGGCGCACCGGACGAGGGGCCTAATACGTTCCCGAGGGAAGTGTCACGACCATGGCGCTGTTTTCGGACTCGTTCGTCCATGCGGCGGAGACATCGCCTTCTTTGACCTTCACCTTCACCTTCGCCATGACGTTGTTGGTAATGATGCCGATGCGGGTGCCGGCCAGAGCGAGCAGTACGACATCCTCCTGCACGTCCGACCAGCCGGCGGAGAGGCCACCCTCCTTGACCTTCGCCGTGCCCCGTTCGGTCAGCACGCCGATGCGGGAACCCGCGAGCACCAGTTGCTGAACGCTGTCGGCGACGGAGGTCCAGCCGGCGGAGAGACCGCCCTCCTTGACCAGCGCCGTCTTCGTGACGGTCAGCACGCCGATCCGGGAGCCCGCCAGTACCAGACGGTAGGCGCTGTCGTGCACCGTGGTCCAGCCCGCGGAAAGATCACCCTCCTTGACCAGCGCTGTGCCAGTGTTGCTGACGACGCCGATCCGCGCACCGCCGAGGGCCAGCCAGCCGATGCCGTTGTACTCGTCGGTCCAGCTGGCGGAGAGGCTCCCTTCTTTGACCCTCGCCGTGCCCTCGCTGGTGACGACGCCAATGCGGGAGCCGGAAAGCACCAGCTGATCAACGTTGTCGTGCACGCTGGTCCAGCCTGCGGAGAGACCTCCTTCCTTGACCTTCGCGGTGCGTTCCCTGGTGACGACGCCGATGCGAGTGCCATCGAGGACCAGTTGGGAAACGTTGTCGTGCACGCTGGTCCAGCCCGCGGAGAGGTCGCCTTCCTTGACCTTCGCGGTACCTTCGCTGGTGATGATGCCGATGCGGGTGCTTACGGAGGACATGGCCTTCCTCTCGATGGGGGGTGGCACGTGTGCGTGACAGTCACGCATCGCCAATGCAAAGGGTATCCATAAAGTCACTTATCGTAGCGAGCGGCGCTGGCGGTGGATCCGAATGTCACCGTGACCGGTTTCGCGGAACACCGCACCGGCACCATCGGGTAGGGCCAGCCGGGCTTGGCCGGGGGCTCGCTCCGCCCGGTGGGCAGCGGGCCAGGACCGGCTGGCCCAATGGAACCGAAGGTCGACGCACACCCCCGAGCCCGGCAGCGCTTCAGCGGCCCGGTGGTCGAAACGTTCCCCATCACCCGGGACACGGTGGTCTGGATGCCCACGCGCTCCGGATCGGGCCGGGCGGCCGGTAACGCTGTGCGTGGCGGTGTTCGCCCTCGGCGGCGGACTCCCGGGGCTTCCTGCACGAGCACGGGGCCTTCGGGGATGCACCAGTGGCGTCCGGCGACCTGGCTGACGGCGACCTGCGCCTCAGGGGGGCGACTGCCCGGTCGTCGTGGACCTTCGTACCGCTCGCGCTGCCGATGATGCCCGCCTCGGGGTCGAAGGTGACTCCCACGGGGACCAGACGGAGGTTGCCGTCCCGGCGGTGGGTTGCCCGGAAGCAGACTCGTCGCCCCCGCCCGGAGTCGTCCTCTTGCGCAGTGCGCGCGCACCTCGGTCGTCGCAGTGTTCCTTCGTTGAGCTGTACACCCATACTCCGCGAGCCCACCGGGCGTCGGCACCCTGCCCCCGGTCTTGCACACGCCCGTCGGTTGCTTGAGACGCGGTGCTCTCACGGAGCGGGCGGTGGATGTGCCGAGTGCGGCGACTCCGACCGGAACCGCTATGGCCGGGTGTTCCGCTCGGCGGCGTCGAACGCGGGGGCAAGAGGGCCAGGGCCGTGCGCAGGTGACCGGACGGCGAGCCTGAGGGGATGCGCACCGCTGCAGCCGTGGCCTCTCAGCGGTCTTCGCGGCGCTGGCCGGCCGAAGCCAGGATTCCAGTCACGATGCGCACCGCCGCGGCCGCGCTCGCGGCCGGCACGCGAGCCGTGGGGACGCCAGTGTCAGGCAGGCGTTCGGTGATGACCGTGGTGAGAGGAGACTCGAGGTCGGCGGTGGTCGCAGGAACGCCTCGCGCGGTGCGGGCCCATTGATGATCAACAGCAGCACCCCGTGTGCGCGATCACTGCTTCCGTCACGGCGTTCGGCCAGACGCACGCCCGTGGGCCGGGCTGCGACCCGTGCCGCGATGTGCGCCTCCCGGTCAGCGGTGACGGCGGAGACGATCGCCTGCTCGCGGCTGGCGACGTCGTCGTTGTAGGTGCGCGGCGCACCCAGACCGCCTCGGAAGTGTCCTCGACCCGCACATGGTCCGGCCCCCGCTCCACGGCCAGGCGCAGAGCACCCACAGCGTTCCAGTCCGTTGGAGCACCCCAATCCCCGTGCCCGTACTGGAAGTCCGCCGCCCCTTGCGGGCGCGCGCGCTGACCAGCGGCGCACATCTCGGGGGTGACCGGTAGCTGTTCAGCAGCGGCCACCCGCCCTGGCCAACACGCAGGAACGGGGCAGCCGTTTCGCGAAGTTGCGGTGCTGGGTGAGAGCGATCATCGGCGCGTGCCGTGACCAGGGTTGGCCGCAGGCTGTGCGGACGGTTACTAACGAGGTATGCCAGCGCGGGCCGGTGGGCCTGCCGGCCCGCGCTGTGTAGGGCGATGCCTCAGCTGCCGCAGGCGCAGCCCGCAGCCGTCTGCATGGCTTCTGCCCCGGGCTGGTCGGCGCAGCAGGCGTCACCGCCTTCGTGTGCGGGACTCTTGCCCATGTGGTTGGCGTCGGCCTTGACTACGTAGACCTCCCACGGCTCCATGCCGGGTCCGTGGACCCAGACCTTGTCCTGGAGGGCGTAGCAGCAGGAGGTGTCGTTCTCCTCGAACGTGGCGAGCCCGGCCTCCTTGAGACGATCGGTCGCCGCCGTGACCGTGGCGGTGGATTCGACCTCGATGCCGAGGTGGTCGAGGCGGGTGTCCTGTCCGGGCTCGCCTTCGATGAGGACGAGCTTCAGCGGGGGCTCGGTGAGAGCGAAGTTGGCGTAGCCGGGTCGGCGCTTGGCGGGCTCGACGCCGAACAGCTTGGAGTAGAAGGTCACCGAGGCTTCGAGGTCAGCGACGTTGAGCGCGAGTTGCACACGGGACATGGCGGTCCTCCGCGGACTGTTGATTCGATGTCTGTCGATGCAACCTTGCGCCTTGAATCGAAAAACGTCAACATAGAGGTATGTCTAAACAAGAGCTTGTGGTGCTCGGCCAAGACGGCGTCGAAGGATGCTGCCCAGCGCTGCTGACAGCTCCGTTGGATGAGGAGCAGGCCGCCGATTTGGCGAAGGTGTTCAAGGCGCTCGGTGACCCGGTGCGGCTGCGTCTGCTGTCGATGATCGCTTCCCGGGCGGGCGGGGAGGTCTGTGTCTGCGACCTCACTCCGGCCTTTGACCTGTCGCAGCCGACGATCTCCCATCACCTGAAGCTGTTGAAGCAGGCCGGCCTCATCGACTCCGAGCGGCGCGGGACCTGGGTGTACTACCGCCTGTTGCCGCAGATGACCGACCGCCTCGCCACGATCCTCACCCGTCCCACCGGACAGCCGCTGCCCGCAGCCACGTCGGCCGGGGCCACCTCGTGAAGGCGGAGCCCGCCACTGCGGCAGCGCCGGTCGCCGGGCAGCTGTCGTTCCTCGACCGGTTCCTGGCCGTGTGGATTCTGCTCGCGATGGCGGCCGGGCTCGGCCTGGGCCGTTTCGTACCCGGCCTCGGGGACATGCTGGCCGCGATCACCGTCACGGGCGTCTCCTTGCCAATCGCCCTGGGCCTGCTCGTGATGATGTATCCCGTTCTGGCCAAGGTCCGCTACGACCGCCTCGATACCGTCACCCGCGACCGCCCGCTCCTCATGATGTCCCTGGTCCTGAACTGGATCGTCGGCCCGGCTCTGATGTTCGCGCTCGCCTGGATCTTCCTGCCGGATCTGCCCGAGTACCGCACCGGCCTGATCATCGTCGGGCTCGCCCGCTGCATCGCCATGGTCATCATCTGGAACGACCTTGCCTGCGGCCACCGCGAGGCCGCTGCCGTCCTGGTCGCCGTCAACTCGCTGTTCCAGGTGATGGCCTTCGCGGCGCTGGGCTGGTTCTACCTGTCCGTCCTGCCGGGCTGGCTCGATCTGGAGCAGACCGCACTGGACGTATCCGTGTGGGAGATCGCCCGCTCCGTGCTGATCTTCCTCGGCATCCCGCTACTGGCCGGGTTCCTCACCCGCCGCCTCGGCGAGAAGGCCAGGGGCCGCATCTGGTACGAGACGAAGCTGATCCCCCGGATCGCACCTTTCGCCCTGTACGGGCTACTGTTCACCATCGTCGTGCTCTTCGCTCTCCAAGGTGACGCGATCACCTCCAAGCCGTTCGACGTCGCCCGGATCGCGCTGCCCCTGCTGGTCTACTTCGCCGTCATGTGGGCCGGGTCCATGGCCGCCGGCCGGGCCGTCGGGCTGGACTACCCGAAGACGACGACTCTGGCGTTCACCGCCGCCGGCAACAACTTCGAACTGGCCATCGCCGTCGCCATCGCCACCTTCGGCGCGACCTCCGGCCAGGCCCTCGCCGGAGTCGTCGGCCCCCTCATCGAAGTGCCGGTCCTGATCGGCCTCGTCCACGTCGCCCTGGCGGCACGCCGCTTCTTCCCCCGGCCCCCATCCGCCGCCGGCCCGGCGGCTTCTCCGGAAAGCCCTGCCCGTGTCTGAATCCAAGCCGTCCGTGCTGTTCGTGTGCGTCCACAACGCCGGCCGCTCGCAGATGGCCGCCGCCTTCCTGACCCACCTCTCACAAGGACGCGTCGAGGTCCGCTCCGCCGGATCCGCACCCGCGGCCTGCGTGAACCCGGCCGCCGTTGCGGCCATGGCGGAAGTGGGAATCGATCTCTCCAGCGAGACCCCGAAGGTGCTCACCACCGACGCCGTACAGGCATCCGATGTGGTGATCACCATGGGGTGCGGAGACACCTGCCCCGTGTTCCCCGGCAAGAAGTACCTCGACTGGGCACTCGAAGACCCCGCCGGCCAGGGGATCGAGGCCATCAGGCCGATCCGTGACCAGATCGAGCGACACGTCCGCAGTCTGCTCACCGAGCTCCGGCCCCACTGAAACGTCGATGGCACCCACTCCAAGTTCGTTGGCACAGGTGTCCCGTCTCACCGAAGGTTGAGCAATCTCATGGACGATTGAGCGAGGGGGTCCGTCCTGGCGGAGCGCGGACGTCAAGCGATCGGAAACATGGGGGGTCCTCACCGGATCATGGCGAGTAGCTCATCGATCACCGGCTCCTCACCGCCGCTACCGAGGTGGGCGACGGCCGCGAACGGGGCGATCACCTGGCTCCAGGCATGGAGCCGGTCGCCATCGAGCCCGCACGCCGTCGCCACGCGCGCGCAGCGGGTCTCGACACCCTCCGACCCGGCGCCGGCCACGACGTAGTCCACAGCGTCGAAGCACGGATCACCCACACATGCCTTGGGATCGATGGCCATCAGACCGCGCTCCGCGCCACCGTCGAGCACGTTGCCCAGGTGCAGGTCCCCGTGGAGCAACACGGTGGTCGCTTCCGTGTCCAGCAGCCGCTCGCACCGCTGGATGGCCCTGTCCCACGCAGTGACATCGATACGTGCACTGATCGCCGGCTCGGACAGCCGTCTGCCGACCCGGGCGAAGGCCTCCTCGCACCGCTCGCGCAGCATACGCGTCGGCGGGGGCGGCGGCGCGACCCCGTGCAGCGCGGCGAGGAGAGCCGACCACTGTCCCGGAAGCGAAGCAGCCGGCAGGTCCTCCGCAGGCGTCCCGGGCACGATCTCCTCCAGCACCATTGCACCCGCGTCCTCGTCGACGGCCAGTACCGAGGGCACCCGCCCCGAAGCGGCGAACCACGCCAACATGCAGGCCTGTTCACCCAGAAGGGCACGATCTGGACTGAGTTTCAGCACCGCAGGCGTGCCGTCGGGCCACTGACACCGCAACGCGACCGACGAACCACCGTCGGGGAGGGAGTCACCGAGCGAAAGTCCCCAACGGGACGTCAGCCGCACAACGGTTTCCGGGAGGTCAGAACACCATCCGGCAACCTGTGGACCGAATCGACGCACCAAGCGCGTGGTCACGCTGTCCGTATCCACCAACAGTCCTTTCACCCGAGCCCAGTCTGTCGCTCGCGCCGGGCCTCGATGTGTGTGTCGTTCAGGAGGGCGTCGATGAGCGGGGTGGGGCCGGCCACTTTGGTGGCCCAGAGGTCGTAGTCCGTGCACAGGACCCAGGACCGGCTTCGGGCCCAGAGGTTGGAGGGGGTCCAGCCGTCTTCATCCGGGTGGTCGTACAGCGCCTTGGCGTCCGAGAGGGTGCCCGCCCTTACGTGCAGGGCGTCGAACTCCTTGGCCCCGTGCAGGAGCGGGGTGTAGTAGGCCAGGCAGCTGGTCCTGGCGCCCTGCGGGCTGTGCTGGGTGAGGATGTCGACCAGGCGGTTCCAGTCGGCGCGGTCCAGGCTTCCCTCCGACGGTCCGGCGATGCCGACCGGCCAGCCGTTCGGCTTCCGGAGCGAGGGGAAGGAACGGTAGCAGGGAAGCTGGCCCTCGAGTGCCACAGGATCACCGGTCCGCTGCGAGAGCTCGGCCCAGCGCAGTCGGCGCCAACGGGGGCCGGGGTGCTCGCCCGGGGTCCCGCCGATGACGTCCGCGGGGTCGAGGCCGGGGATGATCTCGGTCCCGCCGCCGTTGCGCACGGCTCGTCGGTAGGCGACGTAGGACATGTCGGTGGGCCCGAGTTCGTGTTCGTACATGGAGTGGAGCACCCAGGCGGCGTCGGGCAGTGCCGGCGGCATGAAGCCGGTGAGCCCGTCATCGCCGGCCAGACCCCGCAACCAACCAATCTCCTCAGCCGCAGCCTCACCCGCGGTCAGCGGCCACCGAGCGGCCGCAAGAGCAGCTGATGTCTCCTTCACCCGTTCAGGATCTCACCCGCCTCCGCGGTGAGCGCCGGCCCGGGCCTCCCACCGCCACCGTCAAAGGCGTCATGAATTGGTCACCATCGTGCGCGCAGCACACCTTCGCTGTCGGGCAGGACGGCTTGGAACAGTGGGCTGTTCATCGGGGCAGAGGGGCAGGGCAGTGGCTGCTCGTGCGTCGGCGATCAGGGCAGCGAGCTCCTGGTACTGGGTCTCATCGGCGACCACGTTTCTGATCGATCCATCCTTCGTCTCCCGGACGAACTCAACGTGCCATTCGGACGGCAGTTCGGTCAGGACCGCGCCGACATCGGGCCCGCAGATCGGGCCAGACGCTCAACAACGCGCGCGGGCCGAGATCGGCGCTTCTGCGGTAGCCGACGAGCACCTCGTCGCCACCGGATCTCGCCACTGGCTCGATGAGTACCCGGTCGACGGCGATACCTGGCCCATGGTCGGCGACACGGCGCACGATGTCGCGGGCCCGATGGCTTGCGGCTCGTGCTCCACGAGAGCACCCGCTGACTCGGCGATCTGCGCCCGGGGACGTACCCCGTGCCGTGGATGCAACCCGACTCCTGGCCCTGCGCCCGACAGCACAGTGCGATGTGTGAGGGGGACACCACCGGAACCGTGGATGCGATCCGCTCGACGCCCATACAGGCCATTCACGCGAAGCGCCCCACCGTACGGTGGGGCGCTTCGTCCTATCGGGATGGTTCAGCAAACTGCGTCGCCGCCGCATCGTGCCGCCATGTGTTTGAAGGCAGCGGTGGTACCGGCTCCGACGACACCGTCGATGGACGGAGCACCAGCAGCCGAAGCAGCTGTCATCCAGGGGCAGGCGGCGGACTCGCCCCTTTTCCTTACTCCTGAATGCTGTTCTCTTCGCACCATCACCGTGGCGGCGCTTCGATCATTGGTCCGATCCGTAGCGGGCGTTGACGTGCTGCGAGCGGGGCCCCGCACCTCGGGGTCGCCGCCCTCACGGGAATTCCTTTGGCTCGCCGGCGAGTTTGGCGGCGATGCGGCCGAGGACCGCGAGCTCTTGGGCGTCGAGCTGGTCGACGAAGTGGCGGCGCACCGATGCGACATGAGTGGGAGCGGCTTGCCGGAGAGTATCCAGTCCCCTCTCGGTGAGAACGAGGAGGCAGCCCCTGCCGTCAGCCGGGTCCGGTGCACGGCGGAGGAGTCCACGTGTCTCCATGCGGGTGGCGTGGCGGGACAAACGGCTTCGGGACCACTCCATCTTCGCGGCTTGCTCACGCAGGGTGCTCGTGCCGTCGGTGCGCTCGGACAGGGTGCTGAGCACCTCGTAGTCGGGTTCGGACAGCCCGAGTTCGGCCAGGTCCTGTGCGGTGCGGGCCTGCACGGCCGTCACCATACGCCGGTATGCCCTCCAGGCGCGCTCCTCTTCTGCACCGAGCCAGCGGGTAGCAGCGTCCGACGCTCTCGTTGACATGTAATCAACTTACCAGCTAGCTTCATTTCCATGTCAACGAAAACACTGCGCGTTCTCGTACTGACCTGCAGTACTCGTCCCGGCGCGCTCGGCCCGGCAGTCGGCACATGGCTGACCGAGACGCTCGCATCGAGCGCCCTCACGCTGGATGTGGCGCTGGCGCCGCTGGCCCTCGGCGATATGCAGCTGCCCTTCCTGGACGAGGAGGAGCACCCCTCGACCGGCGTCTACCACCGCGCACACACGCGCCGGTGGAGCGCGATCGTCGATGAGGCCGACGGCTTCATCGTCGTGACGCCGGAGTACAACTACGGGATGCCCGCGACCCTGAAGAACGCACTCGATTATCTTGGTCCCGAGTGGGCCTGGAAGCCGGTCGGGTTCGTCAGCTATGGCAACACCTCGGCGGGCACCCGAGCGGTCCAGCACGCCAAGCAGGTGATGACGACCCTTCGCCTCGTCCCCCTGGGCTCGACCGTCGCGATCCGGATCGCGGACGCGACGCGAGAGGGCCGCTTCCACCCCGGGGCGCCCTTCGCCGACGCCGCCGAGGGGCTGCTTGCGGAACTGGTGCCGGTCGCTCACGCCCTGACCCCGCTTCGCGAGCGCGGGCGCGCGAGCGCGGTGGCAGGACCCGTCGCCGGCTCGTACGCACGGCGCCTCACCCCGGACGACGCGCCGCAGGTAACGGTGCTGCAGCGCTGCTGCTGGGCCGAGGAGGCGGTTGCCAACAGCACCCTCGCGATACCAGCCCTGCACGAGTCGCCCCACCAGGTGCGCGCATGGCTGGCCGACTGGCATGCAACGGGCCTGTGGCAGGACGGGCGGCTTCTCGGGATGGTACGGACGCGTCGCAGCGGCGCCGACCTGAACGTGGGGCGGCTCGCCGTCGTCCCCGACCTGCGCGGACTCGGTATGGGCCGATGGCTGCTCCGCCTGGCAGAGTCAGCCGGGCAGGACTGCCGGCGTATCGTCCTGTCCACCGGCGCCGCCAGCAGCCGGAACATCACCCTCTACGAGAGTCAGGGATATGCTCCGCTTCCCGGAGCAGCGGACGACGGCGTGGTCCACCTCGCCAAAACTGTCCGTGCCTGAGCGCTACCGGTCCGTACCCCGCCCGGCTTCAACTCCCGTCTCGAACATGCTGAAGAGCTTGCTCACATGTGGATGGGCACGGAGGAACTCCTCCAGTGTGCGCGGGCGCCGACCGGTCAGTTCCTGTACGTCCTCGGTCAGATCTGCGAGGCCGCCGGCCGCCATGTCTGCCCACAGAGCCAGCAGCTCCGCGACGAAACGTTCCGGCAGCCCGTTGGCCCGCAGCCCGGCGGCGGCCTGTGCGGGCGGGATGTCGTGGTAGGTGATACCGAGCCGCTCGGCGATCTCGCCATGGGTCAGCGCCTCGGGACCGGTGAGTACATAAGTCCGGCCCGCGCCCACCTCCCCGGTCAGCGGTACGGCGGCGGACGCGGCGATGTCGTACGCGTCGATGTAGGCCACCCGCCCCGCTCCGTACGGTCCGGCGATCCGGCCTTCGGCGGCCATCCCGCCGTCCCCGGTCACCATGTTCTGCAGGAAAGCGCTCGGCTGGAGGATCGTCCACTCCAAGCCCGATGCCTTCAGATGGCGCTCGATCTCCCAGTGCGCCCCAACCGAGAGCCCGGCGCCCTCGGCCGGGCGCAGCACAGAGATCTTGACCACCCGGCGGATCCCGGCCGCCCGGGCCACGTCGATGGCATCGTTCTGCTGCCGGATCATCGGCTGCGGCCCCTCGCCCTCCGCCAGCGGGATGGCTCCGGCACTGTTGAGGAGCAGCCGGTCCGCCCCGGCGAAGGCTGCCGCGAGGGTTTCGGGGCGGTCGAAGTCCCCCACGACATACGGGCAGCCGAGCGCCTCGCCTCTGGCCTCATCACGTACCAGCGCGCGGAAGGGGACCTCCGCCTCATCCAGCCGCCGTACCAGCTCCCGCCCGATGGAGCCGGTGGCCCCGGTCACCACTATCACGCACGATCACCCGTCCTTGTCCTCGGCCCTCTCGATTAACCTGAGAAGATCTCGAATTCTGCCTTCGATAGCTTAACCTGAGAGACTCTCAACTTATGCGTGCCGACGCCCGCCGCAACTACGAACGCCTGCTGACCGAGGCCGAAAACGCCTTCCTCGAACACGGTGTCCAAGCCCCCCTCGACACCATCGCCCGCCGCGCCGGAGTCGCCATCGGCACCCTCTACGGCCATTTCCCCACCCGCCGCGCCCTGCTGAAGGCGCTGCTGCACGACCGGCAGGCGGCGCTTCTCAGGCTCGGCGACGAACTCACCGAGGCACCTGATCCCGGCGTTGCCCTGACCGCCTGGATCCGTGCCGCCACCGAGTACAGCGCCACCTACCTGGGGCTCGCCGAGCAGTCCCTGGACAGCCTGACGGACACGACTTCCGAACTCCATGCAGGCTGCACCCACAACGCCGCCACCGGCGCCACCCTGGTCACCCGCGCCCAGCAAGCGGGAACAGTGCGCCCCGACGTGACCCCCGAGGATGTCTTCGCCCTGATCAGCGCCGCCGCCTGGCTGCACGGCCGGGTGCCACGCGAGCAAGCCGACCGCCTTCTCGCCGTCTCCCTCGCCGGACTCGCCCCTCGGGCACAGGACCGTAGGTGACCAGATCACCGGGGAAGGAGCCAGGACACCTGGCACCACCGGTGCGCGTGCAATCACCCGAAGCCGCGACGGTGTCAGCTGTCCCTCAGGTCTGCCGACGCAGCAGGTTCAGATCGGAGCCCCAGGAGTTCAGGAGTTGGTGGTGTCCGGACTGGCGGCCTGCCGCTTCGATTTCGGTGAACAGTGCGCGCTGCGTGTCCGGATCGCCGTCGGCGATGATGCGCCGGAGGGTGTTCAGCAGGTGGTCAACCTCCCACTGCGGTCCGCTCAACGGGTACCGCTCCAGCTCCCACCGGAGGTACTTGTTGTAGGGCCTCACGCGCTGATGCAGGGCGAAGATCACCTCCAGCGCGAACGGCGCGCTCTCGGCGGCATCGAGGTGACTCATGGCGGCGCGGCCGTCACGGTGGCTCTTCAGTGATCGGAAGGTCTGGTTGATGTAGGCATCGAGGTATCCATTGGCCGCATTCCACGCTTCCCCGGGCTCCAGCCTCCGCTTCCGGTCGAGGATCTGGGCGATCGTCCCGTCGAGCCGGTCGAGCAGCACACGCGCGTGCACGTAGGCATACCGGTGCCAGCCTTGCGGATCGCCGGGCAGCCCGCGCATCCGGAAGTCCGCGAGGGGCATGACCACGATGTCGAGGTGCTCGGAGCAGAAACCGTCGAGCTCACGTACTGCGGAGTGACCCTGATCCTGTGTGATGACATGAATGTCGTAGTCGGAGTGCCCCGTCGTCATGCCGTCGTGTGCCTGGGATCCGCTGAGGACCAGCCCGACAACGGCGGGATCCGCCTCGGCCCGGGACACGAAGGCAGCCACCGTCGCCTCGGACGTGGCGCCGCGAGACGGAGGGGCGGAGGAAGCGGGCGTGATGTCGTTCACCGTGATGATCTCCATGCAGAAACGTGCACAGCCAACAGCTGTGGGGAACTGACGGTTTCGCGTATGTGACGGCTCAGGGAGCGCCACCGGGGAGATCACTTCACAGCGCTGACTGTACCCCCGCTTGGTTGTGGCGGACGCCTGATTTCCTCTCAGCGCCCGGCGGCCTCGGCGACGGTGGAGATCGGGAACAACGAGATGAGGCAGACCCACGCCGCCCGGCAACGGCAGGCGGCCCCGCCCCGGCCTCACTCGTGCGCGCCCCTCCCGGCCGGGGTGTGACACGCGGCGGTACGTGACGGGGCGGTCAGTCGGACTGGTGGGTGGCGTGCTCGGGCTCCGCGGTGGCGGACCAGGAGGAGAGCAGGCGCAGTCCCTCCTCGGAGGCCGAGCCGGGTTCCGCGGTGTAGATGGTCAGGGTGAGACCGGGTTCGGCAGCCATCTCCAGGCCCTCGTAGGCGAGGGTCAGGTCGCCGACGGCGTGGTGGTGGAAGCGCTTGGTGCCCGTGCCGTGCCGGCGGACGTCGTGGGCTCCCCAGCGTGTGCGGAAGTCGTCACTGCGGGTGGACAGCTCGCCGACCAGGTCGTGCAGATCCTTGTCGTGGGGGTCGCGGCCGGCTTCGGTGCGCAGGATGGCCACGGACATGTCGGCGGCCAGATCCCAGTCGGGGTAGAAGCGGCGCGAGGCGGGGTCGAGGAACTGGAACCGGGCCAGGTTGTCCTGGTTGCCGTCCGTGGCGTACACGTCGTCGTAGAAGGCGCGGGCGAGCTGGTTGGTGGCGAGCAGGTCCATACGGCCGTTGCGGACGAAGGCCGGTCCGGCGGTGACGGCGTCCAGTACCCATTGCAGGCTGCGGTGGGCGGTCCAGGTCCGGGCGGTGCGGCGACGGGGCCGGGTGAGGGCGTCGGAGCCGTCGGCGGCCTGCGCCAGGTTCATGAGGTGCGCGCGTTCGGCATCGTCCAGCCGCAGGGCGCGGGCGACGGCTTCGAGGACGGCCGGAGAGGCTCCGGCGAGGTTCCCGCGCTCGAGCTTGGCGTAGTACTCGACGCTCACATCGGCGAGCGCGGCGACCTCGCTGCGGCGCAGGCCCGGTACCCGCCGGCGGCTGCCCGGAGGCAGTCCCGCCTGTTCGGGGTTGATCTTCGCGCGCCGCGAGGTCAGGAACTCGCGGACCTCTGCCTGGTTGTCCACACCCTCGACGGTACGTCCTGCCCAGGTGCACAGGGATGTACTGGCGGTACACCCCTCGATGGTGTCTCGCTAAGGGCGCGAGGAGCGGGTTGCCTGGATGACGTGGTGCTGTCCGCCCGTCTCGGCACGGCGAGCGCACCCGCTCCGTACACGGCGGCGGTCCCGGTCATCCGGCGGCCGCACGCCTCAGCACGCAAAGGAAACCCCCTCATGCGCGGCGCAGTGATCCATGCTCCCGGCGACGTCCGTTTCGAGACCGTGGACGACCCCCGGATCCTTCATCCGACCGACGCGGTCATCCGGACGGCGGTGACCTGTGTGTGCGGCTCGGACCTGTGGCCGTACCGCGGTGCCGAGCCGATCGGCGACCCGCATCCCATGGGTCACGAGTACGTCGGCTTCGTGGAGGAGGTCGGTTCCGAGGTCACCTCGGTGAGGCCGGGCCAGTTCGTCGTCGGTTCCTTCGCGACCTCCGACAACACCTGCGCGAACTGCGCGAACGGCTTCCCGTCGAACTGCCTGCGCCGCGAGTTCATGTCCACGTGCCAGGCGGAGTACGTGCGCATACCCAACGCCCAGGGCACCCTGGTCGGCATCGACGAGGTGCCGGACGAGACCTTCTGGCCGGGTCTGCTGGCCGTTTCCGACGTGATGGGGACCGGCTGGTGGGCCGCGGACGCCGCCGAGGTGAAGCCCGGCTCGACGGCCGTGGTCGTCGGGGACGGCGCGGTCGGCCTGTGCGGGGTGATCGCGGCGAAGGAGATGGGCGCGGAGCGGATCATCGCCATGTCCCGGCACGAGCCCCGACAGAACCTCGCCCGGGAGTTCGGCGCCACCGACATCGTCACCGAGCGCGGTGCGGAAGGCGTCGAGCGGATCAAGGAGATGACCGGCGGGATCGGCGCGGACAGCGTGCTGGAGTGTGTCGGTACCGCCGAGGCCATGCGGCAGGCCCTGCGCTCGGCCCGGCCCGGCGGGAACGTCGGCTTCGTCGGTGTCCCCCACGAGGTGGCGATCGACGGGCAGGAGCTGTTCTTCTCCCACGTCGGCTTGCGCGGCGGGCCCGCCCCCGTGCGGCGTTACCTCCCCGACCTGATCGACCGCGTCCTCGCCCGGCGGATCGACCCGGGCAAGGTCTTCGACCTCACGCTGCCGCTGGAGGAGGTCGCCGAGGGGTACCGGGCGATGGACGAGCGCCGCGCCGTCAAGGCCCTCCTCAAGCCCTGACCTGCGCCCGCCCGAAGGAGCAGCCGAGCAGATCACCCGCAGTTCGATCGACACCGTCAAGGGCCCGGCCGACCGGTTCGCCGGCGATGTCTGCATCGACGCCGTCGCCGCCGCGCCGGCCCCGTCCCGCGTCACCGCGAATCTGGTTCATCTCATGCCCGGCGACCGCGTCCTGTGCGAGGCCGGGGAGGGGCACGGGCACGGCGTGCTCGGCCCGAGCAGGAGTGCCGCCCTCGCATACGGCCCACGTGGCGTGCGCATCAACGCGGCCTGTCCCGGCACCATCGCCACCTCCATCGTCGACGCCATGATCACCAGCGGTGAACGCGACCGGGCTCAGGCCGAAACGGGCCAGGCCATCGAACGCCTCGGCACCGCCGAGGAGATCGCCCAAGTCGTCCTCCGGCCGAGCAGCGACGGCGCCGGCTGCGTCACCGGCATCGCTTCGCCGGTGGACGGCGGCTGCACCGCCCGGTGACGTTCAACGGCCGCGCACGACGCGTGTCCCCTCTCCGGCACTCAGGGAGCGGTCACGCGGACTCCGGGGCCCGTGCGCGGTCCTGGAGGTATGCCTCCAGCGCGGCGCTGCCGGCCAGCATCGACCGGCCGCGCGCGGTAACCCGCCGGCGCCAGTCGTGCAGTGCGGCCTCCAGTGGTTCCACGCCCCCCGCCTGCCGTACCCGGTCCAGCAGTGGAGCGATCCGTGCCAGTGGGTAGCCGCCCCGTCTGAGCTGGTGGGCGAGGCGGGCGTCGCGTACATCGGCCTCGTCGTAGACGCGGTATCCGGTGTGCGGGTCGCGCCGTGGGTGGAGGAGTCCGGCGCGTTCCCAGGTGCGCAGCGTCGCGGGGCGGATGCCGAGCCGGCCCGCCAAGGACCCGATCAGCGCGCCCTCCGGCCCCGCGGGTGCGTCGTGCGCGGGCTGCCGGGTGGAGGTCAGGTCGTGCAGGGCGGCGCGGACGGCGTGCAGGGTCCGCCGGTCCTCGCGGAGTTGGGCGTGGCTCTCGTCGATGAGCCGGAAGGCCTCTTCGGCTCTCCCCTCGTTCACCGCTCGCATGATCGATGCGGCCGCGTGGTGGCCGTGCCCGGGCACCAGGGCCAGGAACGCGCGCAGGGCCTGGGCGTGGAGCGGGGTGTAGCGGCGATAGCCGTGCGGGGTGCGGGCGGCCGGCGGAAGGATGCCGGTCTCCTCGTAGTTCCTGACCGCCTGCGTGGACAGACCGTGCCGGCGGGCCAGGTCGATCGGCCTGAGCCGTTCCGCAGTTTGAGGGTTTGCTCCCATGTTCCTGCCGTTGTCGCGCAAAAGTTTCAACCGGAGCTTCAACGATAGCGTTGAAGCCATGGCTATGGATGTCAAGGACAGCGCTCATGCCGTCGACGCCGCCTCCGTCATGCGGCTGCTTCCGGCCCGGCCGCGGGTGCTCGCCCTGGGGGAGCCCACTCACGGTGAGGAGTCGCTGCTCGAGGTGCGCAACGAGTTGTTCCGGCAGTTCGTGGAGCGGGAGGGGTACCGGACGATCGCGATCGAGAGCGATTGCCTGCTGGGCCCGGTGGTGGACGAGTACGTCACAGGGGGCACGGACGATCTCGACCGGGCGATGGAAGGGGGGTTCAGCCACGGGTGGGGATCCTCCGGGGCCAATCGTGAACTGGTGCGCTGGATGCGGGCGTACAACGAGGGGCGGCCGGTCGCCGAGTGTGTGCGGTTCGCCGGTTTCGACGGGCCACTGGAGATCACCGGTGCGGCGAGTCCCCGGTACGCCCTGGTGGCGCTGTACGACTACCTCGCGGCGCGGGTCGCCCCGGACCTGCTGCCCTGCACAACGGAGACTCTGGAGCGGCTGCTCGGGGCGGACGAGCCGTGGACGGAGCCGGCCGCGATGACGGACGCCTCCCGGTCCGTGGGGCAGTCGGCGCGGGCCAGGGAACTGATGCTGCTCGCGGACGACCTGGTGGCGCTCCTGGACGCTCGGGCTCCCGGGTCGACCGCGTCCGGGTCACGGGAGGAGTGGGACCGGGCGCGCCTGTACGGGCGCACCGCCACCGGTCTGCTGCGGTACCACTTCTGGATGGCAGACAGCTCGGCCGGCCGGATGAACCGGCTGGTGGAGCTGCGGGACCGGATGATGGCCGACAATCTGCTGGCGCTCGCCGAACGGGGACCGGTGCTGGTCCACGCCCACAACTCCCATCTCCAGCGGGACCGGAGCTCGATGCGGATGTGGGACCAGCCGCTGGTGGAGTGGTGGAGCGCCGGTGCGATCGTGAGCGCGCACCTGGGCGCGGAGTACGCCTTCGTGGCCACGGCGCTGGGCACGATCCGGCACCGGGGTGTGGAGGAGCCGCCGCCGAAGAGCGTCGAGGGGCTGCTGTACGCGCTGCCGGATGATCGGTACGTCGTCGATGTCCGGCGGCTGAACTCCGTTCTCGGCGAGCCGCGGCCCGCCGCTCGCACGTCGTCCTGGTTCGGGTACGCGCCACTCGACCCGGCGCACCTGGGCGGGCTCGACGGCATGGTGTTCGTGAAGGACGTGCGGCGGTGTGCGGGCGGTGACCGGGGCGCCTGACCGGTGTCCCGGCCGGGGCGGTCGTGGTCCGGCGCTGTGGAGGGTGAGGCGGTGGTCCTCCGGGAGCCCGCCGCCACCCTGCGCGCCGACCTCGGCGTCACGACCACGGGTTTGGAGGAGTGGCCGCCCGCCCCTGAACGGGGCGGGCGGTTTCTCCGTCGGGGAGCACGGCTCAGCGGCTGCCGACCTGTGCGTCCGGCTCGCTGATGCCCCCTCCGACAAAGGTCACCCAGTTGACATTGAGCTCACCGGTGGTCTTCACGAAGTACAGCGGACCGCTGTGACCGGCGCTCTCACCGCTCACCGGGCCGGCGAAGTCCTCGTACGTCTGCCAGCCGCCGGTGGGCTCGACCTGCACGGTGGCGACCACCGGCCCCTCCGGATCACCGGTGCGGACCTCGACCGTCGCACCCGCGGAGGGCGAGGCGGCCCGCAGGCTGATCTCGTCGATGCCGGTGAGATTGGCGGGCTCCCACGCCCACCAGTCGCCGTCCTCGATGAAGCCGATGTTCTGGCCGCCGCCCGCGGTGTCGCCGGTGGGCTCGATCTCCACGCCCGGGGTGCCGCCGGAGGGAGCGGACGGGACCCGGCCCGTGGCGTCGAAGTGCTCGGCCTCGCGGTGCTTCGGCTGGAGGACCAGCACTTCCTGGCTGGTGATCGGCGGGGCGTCACCGGCGCCGTCGTCCGTGTAGGTCACGGTGACGGTGCCGAAGATGTTGGCCCCGGTGTGGCCCTCGTCGCCGGGCAGCGGGAAGGTTCCGGAGCAGCCCCGGTACTGCTCGTAGCCGTGGGAGTGTTCGTCGTGGCCGAGCCCCGGCTGCACGATCACCCGGTCGCAGTCGATCTGCGCGTCCTCGGCGTCGGTGACGGACACTTGGTAGGCGATGGTGTCGCCGAAGGAGAAGTACCCGCCGTTCAGGGGCGCGTGGACTTCGATGGCGGGGGCGGTGTTGCCGGCCGTGATGTCGAGGTTGGAGACGGCGGTGCGGCCGTCGGCGTCGGTGACCGTCAGCCGTGCGGTGAAGCGTCCCGCCTGGGTGTAGGTGTGGGTGGGGGCGGTCTCGGTGCTGTCCGTGGTGCCGTCGCCGTCGAAGTCCCAGGCGAAGGTGATCGGGGTGCCGTCCGGGTGGTGGGACTGCGCCGCGTCGAAGGTGACCTCCAGCGGGAGGGGGCCGGAGGTTCGGCTGGCGGTCATCCGGGCGACCGGGGCGCGGTTGCCGAGCACGTAGTCCACGCGGTACACGCCGGAGTCGGCGTTGTCACCGCCGAAGCCGCTGCCCCACTCGATGACGTAGAGCGCGCCGTCCGGGCCGAACCGCAGGGCGTGCGGGCGGGTGAAGTCCATCTCCTCCAGGATCCGGGAGACGTCCGAGACCCCGGTGCGTTCCGCGTCGGGCTGCACGGAGAACATCCGGCTGTTGTTCCAGTCCGCGAGGACCGCCTTGCCGTCGAAGTAGGCGGGCCACTTGCGGTCGGAGTCCAGGTCGGCGTCGTACGCGTACGCGCCGCTGGTCATCGGGGCGCCGCTGGTGCCGATCTCCGGGACGCCGGTGCTGGAGGCGCCCATCCACAGCTCGGCGGGGACGGCCGGGGGCAGTTCGCGCACGCCCGTGTTGTGCGGGGAGTCGTTCACCGGTGCGGCGCAGTCGAAGGCCGCTCCGGCGGTGCCGGTCGCGTAGTCGAAGGCGTGGTAGGGGGTGTTGTCGCCGACGCAGTAGGGCCAGCCGTAGAAGCCGGGCTCGTCCACGATGTTCCACTCGACGCGGCCGTCGGGGCCGCGGGTGGGATCGGTGGCGGCGGCGTCCGGACCGTAGTCGGCGACGTACAGGGCGTCCGTGCTGGGGTCGAGGCCGATCCGGAAGGGGTTGCGGAAGCCCATGGCGTAGATCTCGGGACGGGTGTCGGCGGTGCCCGGTGCGTAGAGGTTGCCCTCCGGGACGGTGTAGCCGCCGTCGTCCTGGGGGGTGATGCGCAGGATCTTGCCGTTGAGGACGGCGCTGTTGGCCGAGGTGGCCTGGGCGTCCCAGGCGGCCCGTCCGGGCCGCTCGTCCAGGGGGGCGTAGCCGTCGGTCGGCGATCCGAAGGGGTTGGTGTTGTCGCCGGTGGCGATGTACAGGTTGCCCTGTCCGTCGAACTCCAGGGCCCCGCCGGCGTGGCAGCACTGCTCCCGCTGGACGTCGATCTCCAGCAGGACCTCCTCGCCGGCGAGGTCGAGGGTGTCGCCGCTGACCGTGAAGCGGGAGACCCGGTCGACGGGGTCTGTGCCGGTCGGCGAGTAGTACAGGTACAGGTGGCCGTTGTCCGTGAAGCCGGGGTCCAGGGCGATGCCCAGCAGGCCGAACTCCTGCCCCGTGTAGACGGGGAGGGTGCCGATGGTGGCCACGGTGCCGTCGGTGTGCACCACCCGTACGGCGCCGTTGCGGTCGATGTAGAAGACCCGGCCGTCCTCGGCGATGGCCAGTTCCATCGGGTTGCTGGTGTTGTCGTCGAGTGTGATCTTCTCGTACCCGGTGGTCAGGGAGGCTCCGCAGTCGGCCGGGACGACGCCGGCGGCGGTGGTGATGCCGCCGAGCAGGTGCTCCAGGAACTCCGGTTCGGCGAAGGATTCGATGGTGTGGCCCAGGCCGGTGTACCAGGCGCGGCCGCCGGAGTAGTCGTGGCACCAGGAGATGGGGTGTTCGTCACCCATGGTCCCGCCGGTGTAGGTGTTCTCGTCGAGGGAGGCGAGGACGTGGACGTCGCCGCGCGGATTGGGGTCGTAGTTGTACCACTCGTCGAAACGGTCCCAGCGCACGGGGAGATGGGCGGTGGAGGGGTGGGCGTGGTCCTCGACTTTGATCGTGGCGTCCTGGGGGGCGGGGTGGCCGGCGAAGTAGGCGCCGACGAGTCCGCCGTACCAGGGCCAGTCGTACTCGGTGTCGGACGCGGCGTGGACGCCCGCGTAGCCGCCACCGGCTCCGATGTAGCGTTCGAAAGCTGCCTGTTGAGTGTCGTTGAGGACGTCCCCGGTGGTCGAGAGCCAGATGACGACCTCGTAGCCGGCAAGGTCCTCGTCGTTGAAGACGGCGGCGTCCTCGGTGGCGGTGACCTCGAACCCGTTCTCGGCACCGAGTTGCTCGATGGCGGCGATCCCGGCGGGGATCGAGTCGTGGCGGAAGCCCGCCGTTTTGCTGAACACCAAGGCGTGGAAGGTGTCGTCCGCGGAGTCGGGGTGGGCGGTGGCGGGTCCGCCCGCCAGCAGCAGGGCAAGGACGGCGAGAACGGCGACGGCGATGCGTGCCGCCAGTCTGCGTGGGGGTGGGGGTGCGGCTGTCACCACGTGCTCCTCACTGAACAGCGTGCGTGGGGGTGCCGCCGGGCCAGGGGCCGCGGCGGAGCTGTCGGAGTGGCGGGTGGCGTGGCGGCGTCCCGGCCGCCACGCCAACCTGATTTGTAAGACTGGATGACAAATTAGAAATGGAAGGCGTACACGTCAACCCATTCGACGCGGACCGGGTGTCGGGGCTCTTCTCGGCGAGGCCCGGTCTCCTGCGCACCGGGTACGGGCCGCCCGCGGGGTCCACCGGGCTCCGGACGGTGGCCCGGTCACTCCTCCCGCAGGACGAAGGCCCTGATGGCGGTGACCGCGGCGGCCCGTGCCCACTCGCCGAAATCCGGTGCGAGCGTGGTCACCCGCAGGGAGCCGTGGTCGCGATGCCGCCGTTCCCTGATCCCCGCCTCCACACACCCCTCTTCGGCGGCGATGAGGACCAGGCCCTCCCCCGCGACGACGAAGTCCTTGACCATGCAGAGGTTCGCGACGGTGGCCAGGGCCGCCCCCAGCGCCCAGGCCGCCGGGCGGAGCACATTCCGGCACACCGGATCCCCCGCGCGGGCCAGGGCCGCCACCTCCTCGAGGGTCACGCCCCGGCGCAGACCGTGCGCGGCGGCGGCCAGGATCGAGCGGGTGGAGAGGTAGGACGCGAGACAACCGCGGTGGCCCTCGGTGCACATCGGGCCGCCCGGGTCCAGCACATGGTGGCTGAACTCCCTCAGGTCCACCGCGTCGGCGGGCACCATGCGGCCGTGCCGCACCAGGGCGTAGCCGATGCCCGCCCCCACCGTCAGCAGGGCGAAGTCGGTCAGGCCGCGCGCGGCACCGAACCATCGCTGGGCGTGTGCCAGGGCGGTGACGTCGTTCTCCACGACGCAGGGCACGCCCGTACGACGCGTCAGCCGCTCGGAGAGCTCGACGTCGACCCAGCCCAGGAAGGGGGCGTCGAAGCGCGGCGCGGCATCCGCGTCGGAGCGGGGGCTGGCCGCGCCGCCCAGGGTGACCCCGGCGGCGACCGGCGCCGTGTCGGCGGTGGTGAGCCGTTCCCGCACCCCGGCGATCCGGGCGCTGACGGCCTCGGGGGTGGTGGCGTCGAGCGGTTCGGAGGTCTCGGCGATCACCCGGGCCCGCAGGTCGGTGACGGTGGCGTACAGCCGGTCCGACGTCAGTTTGACGCCCAGGAAGTGGTGGTCGGCGGCCACCACGTCCAGCGGGCGGGTGGGACGGCCGTTGGCCCGGTCATGGACGGTTCCGCCCTCCACCACGAGGCCGGCGGCGATGAGCGGCTTGGTCAGCCGGGTGAGGCTGCCGGTGGACAGACCGAGCACCCGGGCGAGATCGGTGCGGGTGCTGGGGCCGTTGACCAGCAGTTCGCGCACGACGGGGCGGGCGGCGCGGGAGACCGTCCCCCAGGCGCCGACGGGGGGACGCGGGCCGGGGGCGGCGGGCTCCGGTGGGGTGTGCGTGGCGGGGGGCACGGCGACTCCCGTCCTCGGCGGATCCTCGGTGGGTGACGGGCCGCACGCCTGGGGCAACCAGGCGATGCACACGCCTACTTGGCTTCGTGGCAAAGCTAAGGGGGCGGCGATGGGGCGCGTCAACTCCACAAATTCCAAAGGATTCGCGCAATATCTCGTGACAAGTCGACGAGAGTGACCTAGCTTGGCTCCATCTCAAAGCCAACTTCGCCGGGACGGGGCGTCATTGGCGTGTCACCCGGGACGCGCGTGCGGGCCGCGCGCGAGCCGGAGAAGAGGAACGCATGCAACTGCGCGGACATACCCGATACGGTGCGCTGCTGGGCGCACTGTCCCTGGTCGCGGCCTGTTCCGGGGGCGGCGCCGGCGACGGCGTCATCACCCTCGACTACTGGTGCTGGAGCGGATCCCAGGCGGCCAAGGTCGCCGCGTTCAACGAGGCGCACCCCGACATCCAGGTCCGGCACACCGACGCCGGCGGCAGCGTGGACTCCTCGACGAAGCTGCTGACCGCCAGCCGGGCGGGCAACGCCCCCGACGTCTCCTGCGTCGAGTACCCGACCGTGCCTTCCATGATCGTCTCCGATGTGCTCGCCGACATCTCCGAGTTCACCACGGACATCGAGGACGCCTTCACCCCCGAGGTGTGGCAGATGACCCGGTTCGAGGGCCAGGTCTACGGCATCCCGCAGGACATCGGCCCCATGGTCCTGCTGTACAACGAGCGGCGCTTCGAGGAACTGGGCATCGCGGTCCCGGCCACCTGGGAGGAGTTCGCCGAGGTGGCGGCCGAGGTCAGGGAACGCGACCCGGCCTCGTATCTGACGACGTTCGCCCCCGGCGAGTTCGGCAGCTTCGCCGGGCTGGCGCAGCAGGCCGGGGCCTCCTGGTGGTCCGTGGAGGACCGGGAGTGGACGGTCGCCATCAGCGACGACCGGACGCTGGAGGTGGCCGCCTACTGGCAGGACCTGATCGACCGTGATCTGGTCATGTCCGAACCGCTGCTGACGCCCGAGTGGAACAACCGGGTCAACCAGGGACAGGTCATGACCTGGCCGGCCGGTCTGTGGGCGCCCGACGTGATCCACGGGGTGGCCGAGGGCCAGGCCGGTGACTGGGCCATCGCGCCCCTCCCCCACTGGGAGGGCGAGGGTGCCGAAGTCGCTCTGCAGGGCGGCACCGCGCTGTCCGTCACCAAGAACTCCGAACACCCCGAGGCCGCCGCGCGGTTCGCCATCTGGATGAACACGGCCGAGACCGCCTACGAACTCCAGATCGCCGCCGGCCAGTACCCGGCCTGCGTCGAGGGCCAGATCGCCGCGGCCCAGGGACCTCCCCCCGCCCTGACGGCAGGACAGGAGGACTACTGGGAGGTCGCCGCCCACGCGGCGGCGCACACCGTCTCCGACATCACCTGGGGCCCGAACGTCAGTACCGCGGGCGACGCCTTCCGCGACGCGATGTCCGCCGCCGTCCGCGACGGCACGCCGCTTCCCGACGCGCTCCACGAGACCCAGCGGGTCGTCGTCGAGGAGATGCGACGCATCGGCTTCAGGCTCTCCCAGTGACCGGCAGCCCCACGACCTCCCCGACAGGTGACCCGCCCATGGCAACCGCAGCCACCAGCCCGCAGCCGGACGGCGCGCCCCGCACCCGGCGACGGCGCGGCACGATCGCCCCGTACGTGCTCATCGCCCCCGCCCTCGTGCTCTTCACCGCCTTCATGGCGATACCCATCCTCTACGCGCTGCACCTGAGCACCCAAGGGCTGCGCATCGTCGACGAAGGCGTCTTCGGCATCCGCGACGAGGTGTTCGTCGGCCTGGCCAACTACGGGGAGATCCTGACCGACGGGTCCTTCTGGGCCGGCTTCGGCAGGCTGGGCCTGTACGGGCTGATCGCCGTCCCTCTCACCCTCGGGCTGGCTCTGCTGTTCGCGCTGCTGCTGGACCACCGGGCCTCCCGCGCCAAGCGGTTCACCCGCATCGCGATCTTCCTTCCGTACGCCATCCCCGGCGTGGTGGCCTCCCTGATGTGGGGGTTCATGTACCTCCCCTCGACCAGTCCCTTCAGCTACCTGACCCGGGAACTGGGTCTTGGCGCGATCCCCTTCCTGGACGGCGACGCCATCTATCCGTCGCTGGCCAACATCGCCATCTGGGGCGGCACCGGCTTCAACATGATCATCATCTACACCTCGCTGCGCGGCATCCCGGCCGAACTGTGCGACGCCGCCCGCATCGACGGCTGCACCGAGTGGCAGATCGCCCGGCGGATCAAAATCCCGCTGGTCGCCCCCGCGCTGGTCCTCACCGGGCTCTTCGCCCTCATCGGCACGCTCCAGGTCTACGGCGAGCCCACCATGCTCCGGCCCATGACGACGGAGATATCCCAGACCTGGGTGCCGCTCATGCACATCTACCGCGACGGCTTCATCCGGGACGACCTGCCCATGGCGGCCGCCGGCTCCGTGATTCTCGCCGTCGGCACCCTGATCCTGTCGCTGGCCCTGCTGAAGGCCACCCAGCGCCGCGCCTTCGGAGGCTTCAAGTGACGGACCCCCAGGCCCGGCCGCGCACGGCGGGATCCCCCCGGCGCCCCGGTGCGCTCCCCACCGCGATCCTGCTGATCGGCGCGTTCTACTCGCTGGTCCCCATCGTGTGGATCGTGGTCGCCGCCACGAAGACCAACGCGCAGTTGTTCTCCACCTTCACCTTCCAGCCCGGCACCGGGCTGCTGGACAATCTGGGAGATCTCTTCGCGTACGGCGACGGCCAGTTCACGCGGTGGGCGCTGAACAGCCTCTACTACGCCGGCATCGGCTCCCTGCTGTGCACCCTGGTGTCGACAGCCGCGGGGTACGCCTTCGCCAAGTACACGTTCCGCGGCCGCACCCCGCTCTTCTACCTCATCCTGGCCGGGGTACTGCTGCCGGGGATGACGCTGGCCATCCCGCAGTACATCATCATGTCCGAGATCGGCATGGTCGGGACGTACTGGTCCGTGCTGCTGCCCGGCCTCATCTCGCCGTTCGGCATCTATCTGGCCCGGGTGTACGCGGAGGCGTCCGTACCGGACGCCACGATCGAGTCGGCGCGCATCGACGGGGCGGGAGAGTTCCGCATCTTCACCTCGATCGGGCTGCCCATGATGCTGCCCGGCATGGTGACGATCTTCATGCTCCAGTTCGTCGGCAACTGGAACAACTTCCTGCTCCCCTTCATCATGCTCTCGGACGAGGACAAGTACCCGATCAATCTGGGTCTCTACACCCTGCTGTCCAAGGGGTCGGGCGAACCGGCGCTGTACGGCATCGCGATCGTGGGCACCGCCGTGTCCGTGATCCCGCTGATCATCCTGCTGCTGTTCTTGCAGCGCTTCTGGCGGCTGGACCTCATCAGCGGGAGCCTCAAGGGCTGAACGGCAACCCGCGAACGGGCCGCCTCACCGGCCGGCCGGCACACGTACGGCTTCGACGTCGCTGCCGGCCGGCCGGGGAGACCGGTTCTCACACGGGCAGCCGGGCGAGCAGACCATGGGGCGCGTCGCGGCCGAAGCACAGGTCAAGGACGGCGTCCGCTTCGGCCGCGTACGCCGCGGCGCGCGGGAACATGGCCCGTTCGTAGGCGGCCAGGGCGCCTTCGGTGTCGCCCGGCCGGGCGGCGAGCGCGGTGCCCAGTTCGGCCCCGTCCAGCATCGCGAGGTTGCCCCCCTCCCCGGTGAACGGCGGCATCATGTGCGCCGCGTCGCCGAGCAGGGTGACACCGGGCGAGCGCTCCCAGCGGTGACCGACCGGCAGCGCGTGCAGGGGCCGCGGCGTCAGCGGTCCGTCGGCCTGACCGATCAGTGCGCGCAGCGCCGGATCCCAGCCCTGGAAGTGCTCCAGTACCGCCGCGGCCACCGCATCACGGCGCGTGGTGTCGATGCCCGCCGGCCAGTCCTCCGGAACCGTCAGCGCGACGTAGAGGTGCAGGCTGCGGTCGGGTCGGGGATGCGTCAGCAGGCCCTGCCCCTCCCCCAGCGCGTAGAAGAGGCCGTCGCCCACGAGCGCGGCGCACTCCGGGTGACGGATGTCCGCCTCGTACAGGTCGGTCTCCACCAGCGTCATGCCCGTGTAGCGCGGCCGGACGCCCGAGAGCAGGGGGCGGACTCTGGACCAGGCACCGTCGGCTCCCACCAGCAGACCGGTCGTGAACACCGAACCGTCGGCGAGCCGCACCTCGTGCCGGCCGTCTCCCAGTGCCCGTGCTCCCGCGACCCTCGCGCCCCAGCGGACCGTGTCCCCGGGCAGCGAGTCGAGCAGGAGATCACGCAGCGGACCGCGTTCGATGTCGGCGCGGACGGTGTCCGCCGCCGCGCCGTCCTCCCGGCACACGACGGCGTTCTTGTCGAGGATGCGCACCGCGGCGGTACCGGTACGGGCCCGGGTGCGGAACCGCGGGTGCAGGCCTGCGGCTCGCAGGGACGCCTGCCCGGTGTCCTCGTGCAGGTCGATGACGCAGCCCTGCGGGCGGGCCCGGGGTGAGGCGTCGAGCTCGTACACCGCGGCGGGGACGCCGGCCGTGTGCAGGACGCGGGCCAGCGTCAGGCCGCCGAGGCCGGCTCCGATGATGGCGATGTTTTCGTGGCGGGGCATGCCGCTCTCCTTGCGGAAATGTGACGTGCTGTCGGGGGACGCGTGAGGCGCGGCGTGATAGCTGGGGCCGCGCACGGCGGAGCGCGTCGTTCCGGTGCGGGAGGCGGGGCGACCGATCACCCGGGAAAACCGTGCGGGCAGGTGCGGCTCACGGTTCGGCGCCGCACGGCGCGGGCGAGCGGGGCGTTAGCACCGTCGGAGCGCGGAGCGGCAGCCGTCCGTCACGGCGCGCGCGGCTGATCCCGGGAGAACGCCCGGGCGATGGTCCATCTCCTCCGGCCGGAACGAGGACTCCGGCGGGTGTTACCCGGCGCAACGGCCGGGGGGTCTCACTCGTTCCCGGGCGGGCAGAGATTCATCAGCGCGCCCCAGGCGCTCACATAGCCGTTGGTGCCCGCGGAACGCCATTCCAGGGGCCCTCGCACCGATGCCTCGCGACACCGGTCGGGTGCCGAGGGGTGGGAGCCGTGGTGCAGCGGGGAACGCACAACACCCTCCACCGAGCGGTTGTCCTCTGCCACGCCCAGCCTACCGAACCGGATTCTCCGGAATCCACCATCTGCGCCTGGATTTAAGGACGTTGGTCACAGAGGCCGAGCTCGTCCCGGCACCGCGGAAAACGACACGCGCCCCCGCCCGTCACCGTACGGGCGGGGGCGCGGCTGTCGGTCGGTCAGATGCCGCAGGTCGGGGCGGACCAGAAGCGGCTGGAGCGGTGGGCGACGTGCGTGTGATCGTTGTGGCCGGGGTATCCCGGGCCCAGGATCTCGTTGAAGCCGTGGTACCTGGCGCGCTGGGCGAGGGTGCAGAAGGACGGGGTGCCGGTCAGGTCGACGCCGTCGCCGTACAGGTGACGGCTGTTGGCGGCGCCACCGGCCGCGTTGTTGCAGGCCACCGAGCGGAAGCCGCTGCTGACCGTGATGGGCCGGTCGCCCAGCGCCTTGCGCAGGGCCTCCAGCTTCCACATGCTGACCAGGGCGTTCTGCCGGGCCGTCGCGGCGCTGACCGCGCCTCCGGCCCAGGTGGTGTTGCAGCGGTTGAGCTCGGCGAAGCTGAAGTGGGCCGGCGAGCAGTCCGGGGACTGCAGCGCGTAGATCCGGTTGAAGGTGTTCGGTCCTGCCACTCCGTCGGCGGCCAGGCCGTACGCCTGCTGGAAGCGCGTCACGGCCGCCCGGGTCGCCGGGCCGTAGGAGCCGTCGAGGGCAAGGACCTCGCCGTAGGCGGGGTAGCCGGAGACTCTTATCTGCAGTTGGCGCACATCTTCCCCGGAAGAGCCCTCGGAGAGGGTGCGATTCCAGGTGTAGCAGCTGTCGGCCGCTGCCGTGGAAGCGGTGCCTGCGCCGACCAGGGTGGCGGCGGTCAGCAGCACAAGGGCGGCCAGGGAGCGCATCACTCGTCTCATGGGGGAGCACAGTGGCGGTGATCCGCCGAATTGACAAGGGCGCGTCAACCGTACGGCCGGAGCCTGCCGCGCGGGTGCCGCTTTCTCCCCTCCTTCGGAGGTTTCCCGGGCCGCTGTCCGGCTGGGGAGCGCCCCGCCGGCCCCTGGGCGTCTTCCCGGAGCCTCCTCACGGCGGGCCGGCCGGCAGGCGGCGGAAGGCGGGGATGGCGAGCAGGGCTGCGCAGCCGGCCAGCAGGAAGACGGACGAGGTGGCCAGGACGGCCCCGGTCCCCAGCAGGCCTGCGGCGGGGCCGGCCAGGGCACGTCCCACGGGCTGCAGGATGAGCGAACCCGTCTGGTCGTAGGCGTAGATGCGGTTCAGCACGTCGGCGGGGATCTGGGTCTGGACCGTGGTCGCCCACATCACCGCCCAGACCGACGCCCCCGCGCCGGCGGCCGCGAAGGCGGGCGCGAGCAGCACCGGTGGCGCGCCCTGTCCGACGAGGAACGGGACCGGGAGGTAGCCGAGCAGGGCGATGATCCCGGTCCGCAGCGGGAAACGGGGACGCATCCGCATCGCCACCAGCCCGCCGGCCGCCGCGCCGGTGCCGAAGAGCGACATCATCAGGCCGTACCCGCTCGCCCCGTCCCGGTCGGTCAGGACCGTGGCGGACAGTACCTGGAACGGCCCGTAGAGGGTGAGGCCGAGCAGGGCGAACACGCCGATGACCGGCCACAGCCAGGTACGGGAGCGGAACTCGTACCAGCCGTGCCGCATCCCCTGCCACAGATTCTCCCGGCGAGGAGTGGGCACGGCCACGAGCCGGATGACGGACAGACACACGGCGCTGACGGCGAACGACACGGCGTCGAGGGCGATGGCGGTGGCCGGTGCGGCGAATCCGACGACGATTCCGGCGCCCATCGGCCCCAGGGCCGCGCCGATGGATATCCCGATCCGCAGTGCGGCGTTGGCCTCTTTGAGATGGCCGGGGGCGACGGCCGGCACCATGCCGGCCACGCCGGGCTGGTACAGCGCCGTGGCGGCGCCGGTCACCGTCTGGGTGGCGATCAGGAGCCACAGCGAGGGCCGCCCGCCGGCGACGTCCACCGCCATGAGACCGATCGCCACCAGCCGGACGAGGTCGGCGACGATCATCATCCGCCGTGCCTGGAAGCGGTCGGCCAGCACACCGCCGACGAGCATCAGCACCACCATGGGGGCGATGTGGGCGGCCAGGACCAGGCCCACCTCACTGGCTCCGAAACCGGCCGAGAGCATGGCCACGGTGAGCGCCACCGGCAGCATCATGTCCCCGACGAAGGAGATGGTCTGCGCCGAGAAGAAGAGCAGGAAATGACGGTTGCGCCACACCGACGGCACGGCGGGGGCTTCCCGGGTGACCTCAGTCGCCATCGTGACCCGCGATTCCGCTCGGGTTCCGGGCCCGGGTCACCCCTGGGTGCTCCCCTGCGGTGCTGGCGTGGCCGGCGTGGCCGGCGTGGCCGGCGTGGCCGGCGTGGCCGGCGTGGCCGGCGTGGCCGGCGAGAGTCTCACGGGGATCAGGACGCTGCTGATGCAGCGGCGGTAGAAGGCGTCCCAGTCCGAGGCCGGCATCTCGACGAAGCGGGTGCAGCAGATGAGTGCCGGTATGTGTCCGTCCGCCGTGCGATGACGCCGGACGGTTTCGGCGGGCACCCGCAGCGTCACCCGCCATCCGGAGGCGTCGACGTGCCAGGCGGACGCGGTGGCCGAGGCGTAGGGGAAGACCCGGAAGCCCGCTTCGTGGACATCCCGTGCCGTGTGGAGCAGTTCGTTGCCCAGGCACACGGCGATCTCGTCGAGGTAGACGCCGAGCCCGCGCGAGGAGTGGAAGGTGAAGAGGATCTCGCCGTCCGCCTCCGAGACGCCGCACTCGACGGCGAAGACCTCCTCGGGGTGGGCCGGCGGGGTCGACCACAGTGCCGGAACACTCCCTTCCTTCCCGTCGGCCCGGACGGAGAACGTCGCCGGGGTGGCGCCCACTTCGACGCGGGTGGTGCCGATGCCCTCGGGTGCGGAGCCGAGCGTGTCCCGCCTGACGAGCATGTCGGCCACCTCGGTCCCGACATCGACGAGCAGGCCGAAGCCGGCTTCCTGGGGGAAGCTGTCGCGATCGGCGGACCGTCCGGCTCCGGCGAGCGCGGCGGGCAGTGCGTCCAGGCCGCTCAGGACGTGGCGTGCGAACGCAAGGATGTCCTGGGCCTCGTGATCGCGTACCAGCGCGGCGAAGCGGCCGGCGTCGAAGTCCGGGTGGTGCGCGAGGTCACGGATCTCGCACAGTTCGGCCAGCCGTACCTTGGCGATCGGCTGGACGAAGGGCATTTCGACGTAGTCCTTGAACACGTGCGCGCACAGCAGGAACGTCGCCGTGGTGACGTCGGGGATTCTGAGCGTCCCGGCTTCGGAGGCCGGGTGCGTGACGGAACCCGCGAGGATCGTGCCGTACTCCAGTTTCCGGGTGGAGACCCAGTCGGCCATGACCAGGCCCCCGGCGCCGTTGGCTGCCTGGTAGTCGCCGCGCGGATAGCGCCAGACGGGGAAGTACCCGTGCAGGTCGAGCGGGGACCTGTCCGGCGAGGAGAAGGTGGCCTCTTCGTGGCAGGCGCTGTTCGCCAGCCGGTGATAGCCCAGGTCCTCGAAGATGCGGCCGTACCGCACGGGGTCCGGTGTCAGCAGATCCAGGTCCGAGGTCAGCCGGGGGAAACCGGCGGCGCCCAAGAGGTGGGCGGCGCTGTTGCCCTTCAGCAGCAGCACCGGCCGCCCGTCCCAGGCGGGGTGGCCCCTGAGGCCCTTCTCGACCCATGCGGCGTCCGTCTCCACGCGTGCCGCCGCTCCCGCGTGGTGCGCGTGCGAGCGGCGCACGGCGTCCAGCAGCCCGTCGGAGACGGGGATCGTGGGGTTCTCCGCCATCCGGACCAGGAACCGTCCGGCCACGCGATGGATCTCCAGCGCGCCGGCGATGTCCTCGATTCGCCCGCCCGACAGAGCCGTCGCGTCGTCGCTGAATCCACCGGCCCACAGCACCGCGTCAAGCACCGGGTTACCCATCGCACTCCTTGTCTTGATCCTCGTTCAGGTCTTCCGGGGAGCCGTGCCCCTGTCAGTGCCGGGCGCCGCCGCGTGGTGCGGCGTCCGTCGCCGGCGGGAGCAGCCGCCGGGCCGCCCGCTCCCGCAGCGATCCGGGTGCTCCGTGTGCGGTGAGGTAGCCGGCGATGTCGCCGTGCTCCCGGCTGATCCAGCTCAGTGCCTGTTCCATGGCGGGGACGGCTCCGCTGTTCATCGCGTCGAAGAAGCCGGTGTCCTTGCCCTTCGCGAGCCAGGAGGCGCGCCGCCTGGCCACGGTCGGGGCGACGGACTCGGCGGCCCGGGCGTGGTGGGTCACGATGTCCTGCGGCCGGGCGCCGGCCAGGCCGAGGGTCAGCGCCACGACGAGACCGGTGCGGTCCCGCCCGGTGCGGCAGTGCACCAGCACCGCGCCGTCCCGGGGTTCCAGGACGAAGGTCACCGCCTCGGCGAGCGCCCGGCCGTGCCGTTCGAGGTGCCGCAGGTACAGTTCGGCGAGCGAGGCGCACCGGCCGGGCTGGGGGCGTGACGCCTCGTCACCGATGGGCAGACGCCGGTAGCTCATGTCCGGCTGCGCGGCCAGCGTCTGGGGTACCTTGCCGGCTTCGCGGTCGCTGCGCAGGTCCAGGACGGCGGTCAGGCCCTGACCGCGCAGCAGGTCGACGGCGGAGGGGGCGTAGGGGGTGGTGAAGCCTCCCCTGAGCAGCCTGCCGCGGGTGAGGGGTGCACCCCGGATCTCCTGCCCGCCCACATCGTGCACCAGATGGGGTGGACCGAGTTCGATCACGCGCACGCTTTTCTCCCCTGCAATCGAGGTTCGGCAGAACGCCGTCCGCCGGACCGCATTCCGGAATGCGCTTTCCTGGCCCGGCACGTCCGCGTCCGTTCGGCGGCGTGCGACGGCATCATTCCGGGTTGCGCATGAAAAGAGGGATCCCCGAGGAGCGGCGCGGTGAAACGCGGGCATCCCGGTTACCTGTAAGCAGCAACTGCTCGGCGGGAGCCTAGGTTCCGCTCCTGGGGGTGTCAAGAACGCCTCGGGGCGGAAGCGCTTCACCAATAGTCGGCCGCCCGGGCCATTGTGACCGCCGCATTCCATGAGTGATCCGCAGGAGGGCCGGTCCGCTGGCCCGTTCGTTCCGGTGTTCACCGATACCCCCACCTATTGTCGAACAATCGATTGCACCCGCCCGTCACCTGCGGCGCCGACCACACCACCGCCCCTCACCGTCGGTCCGCCGGCACCGACAGGGCGGCGCGTCAGCCGCATTCATCCTGTTCAGCGATGGAACGAAGGGGACACCAGGCGTTCATGAACCCGATTCCGTCCGGATCGCGGCACGTCATCCTGCCGGGACGATTTGAGCAGTTCTGAACCACTTCCCAGCGGATCCCCGGATCCCGCACGGCCGCACAAAAACCGGCGATGTCGTAAATCTGGCCACAGTGTGGCTCCGTCGACGAGAAGGAAAAAGTCACTCCGCGCAGCGGGGGCACGCGGCCGGAGAAGACTTTGCGCCACATCCGGCAACGGAAGACGGGCGCATCAAACGCTTGCGTGGTTGACGGCTGCCAATGCCGCTTCTAGTGTCATGGCTCGCCGCAGAGCAATCGTTTTCCCGGGCGTTCGCAACCCCGTCCCAAATGGGCGGTCAATAGGGCGACGAGGCAGCTGAATGCCGCCCTTGGTTGCGACGGAACCGCGGTCGGCCGCCGCCCGGAATTCCGCCGAATCCCTCCATCTCGTACAGCGCGATTCGACATGGCGCGCTTCCCGTGTCCGTGCCGCCCGCCGGCACGGCCGGTGCCCCGTGTCCGTCCGATCAGCTTCGCCGAACCGGGAGAGCAGCCAGATGACGCAGAGCATGACCGCCCCGCCGGAGCAGTTCCACTTCGGGATCGACTACATCCGCGAGCACTTCGGCAGCAACGTGGCACTCGCCACCCAGCAGATGGCCCACAACCGCTACCGGTCGAACCTCCAGCCCTTGGTCGACCACATCTTCGCGTCCCTGGAGCTGACCGGGCGTGAGTCCCTGCTCGACGTCGGATGCGGCAACGGTTTCATCCTGCGCGACATCGTCAGCAGGATGCGCGACGGCGGGCGCGTGGTGGCACTGGACATCTCCCCGGCCATGCTGGAGCTGGCGAAGCGCAACGTGACCGTCGCGTGGGTCCCGCTGGAGTTCACCGAGGGCAACGCCAACGATCTCTCCCGCTACGCCGACGGCGCCTTCGACCGGGTGATGGCCAACTACATCTTCCACTACATCGACGAACCGGACACCGTGCTCTCCGAGTTGCGCCGGGTGACCGCCGCCGACGGGCGCGCGCTGGTGACCATCGAGGCGCGCCACTCGATGCCCGAGATGTACGCGATGCACTTCGAGGCCATGGAACGGGTCGGCTTCCCCGCCGACTTCATCGGCCGGCTCCCCCGCGGCCGGCGCGGCGTCATGACGCTGGACAACACCGCGGAGTACGCCGCCAAGCACTTCTCCTCGGTCGAGGAGCGGCCCTATGCCGACGCCCTGCGCTTCGCCACGCCCGAGCCGTTCATGAACTTCTACGTCGCGGGCCACCGGTATTGCGGGGCCCTGCCCAAGGCCGACGACACGATCCCGCGGGAACTGTTCGACGCGCTGCACGCCGATGTGGAACGTCAGGTCAGCGCCCGCATCGCCGAGCGCGGGTACTTCGAGCTGACCAAGCACAACTCCGTCTTTGTCTGCTCCTGACCGCTGGAGACGGCCATGACCACCCCTCACCCCCCACGCATCGCGCTGTTCGGGCTCCCCGGCGCGGGCAAGTCCACCACGGCCGCCCTGCTGCGGCACGCACTGCAGGAGCGCGGCGAGCGTACCGCCGTGGTCCGGATCGCCGCTCCGCTGTACGACGTGCAGCACGCGTTCCACGAGCGGATCGGCAGCCCACTGGCGGAGGACCGCCAGGACGGCGCCCTGCTGAACTTCCTCGGCTCACATTTCCGGCGGACCGCGCCGGGCTTCCTGCTGGAGGACTTCCGGCAGCGCTGCGCGGACGCTCTCGCGGCGGGGGCCGATGTCCTCATCTGCGACGACGCCCGCCCCGTGGATCTGGGCGAGTTGTCCGCGCAGGGGTTCACCCTGGTGCGGATCAGCGCGCCGGACGCCCTGCGCCGGGCCCGGAAGTCCGCGCGCGGCGACCGTACCGGCGGGGACGACGTCCACCCGACGGAAGCCGGGGTTCTCGATGTCGAGCCCGACCACCGGATCGTCAACGACGGTGACCTCGCGCAGTTGGAGCGTCTGATCGCCTCGTTGCTCGCGGACCTGGACGGCGACCCGGCCGGCGGCCGGCTCGGCGCGCCAGCGCCGTCCGGTGAGCGGGACCGGCTCCGGTCCCTGTTCGACAGGGCGGCGCGCCTCATCACCCCGCACTACGCGGAGAACCGCCACCAGATCGGCGCGGTCATCCTGACGGCGGACGGCCGGACCTTCACCGGCCTGCACATCGAGGCCATGGTCGGGCGGGCCTCGGTGTGCGCCGAGGCCGTCGCACTCGGCAAGGCGCGGGAGGCGGGTGCGACGGACCTGCGGCTGGTGCTCGCGGTACGCCACCCCAAACCCGGTGAGGAGGACCGGCGCATCCGTCCGGTCCCGCCCTGCGGTCTCTGCCGGGAACTGCTCCTGGACTACGGTCCGGACATCCGGGCGGTCATCGGGGCACCCGACGACCTGAGCGTCGTCCCGATGAAGCAGCTGCTGCCGTCCAAGTACGTGGGGACCAAGTGGAATACGCCCGGCACCGCGCCGGCCGCACCCGTGCTCCGGCACGGCTGACCGGCGGTACGCACAGGAGAGTGGGAGTCCATGTCCAGTTTCGAGAGGTATCTCGTGGCCCGGTACCCGCGGGCGCGCGTGAGCCGGCTCAGCACGTCGAACAACTCCGTCTTCCTGGTGGACGACGCGGGCCGGCAGCTCGTGGCCAAGCACCTCACGGACACCGATATCCCGCTCTCCTACCTGGCCGACTCCAATGAGGCGCTCGCCCGTTCGGTCCCGGTGCAGCGGATCCACCACGTCCTCGACCGGGCGCAGGGAGACCCGTTCGACGGGACGCTGGCCGAGTACGTGCCCGGCACGGACCTGGCCACCGTGCTCGCCGGGAACGGGCGGGCGCCGTCGCCGCAGGAACTGGCCGCCTACCTCGGACGCTTCCTGCTGGCGTGCCGTCAGCTGCCGCGGATGCACGACGGCTACGGCCCGTACAAGCGGACGGCGCCGGAGCTCGCCTCGCACGAGGAGTTCGTCGTGGGGTACGCCGCCCGCTACTGGGGGCGGGCCCGGCCCTTCTACGAGGGCACGCGGACCGGCGACGCCGTCGACGCCTGGGTGGAGCACGGGCTGCGCGCGGCGCTGCGGCGTAATCCGGCCCCGCACGCCGTCGTCCCCATCGACGCCAACCTCAAGAACTTCATCCTCACCCCCGACCGGCGGATCATCGCGCTCAATGTGCCGATCGCCGCCGTGTCCACCCCGGCGCACGCGGTGGCGGCGGTCGGCGCCCATCTGCGGCACCGTCCGTACCACGCGGCCTTCCTCGATGAGGTGCTGGCGAGCCAGTGCCCGGCGGACGCGGAGATGGTGCCGCACTTCGAACTGTGGGCCCTGCTCGGCATCCTGTCCTTCTACGCCGTGCGCCACCCCCTGGAGCGCGACACCTGGCGCGACTGGGGGTCGCCGGTCCTGCTGGACGAGGACTTCCGCGGCCTGGTCCACGACCTGCTGCCGAAACGGGCGACCCGGTGATCCTCACCGGCGCGGCCATCACGGAGGCCGTGCACGCCGGAGACATCGTGGTCGATCCGTTCGACAGCGCACGGGTGAACCCCAACAGCTACAACTACCGCCTCGGGGCGGAGATCCACGAGGTGGTGACCTCCGGCGAGGCCGTGCCGGTGGCCCGCCACGTACCGCTCGTACCGGACGAGGGCCGGTGTCTGCTGCTCAAGGGGCACCTCTACCTCGGGCACACCCTGGAACGCATCGGCAGCCGGCGGTACGTGACCTCGCTCATCGGGCGCAGTTCCATCGGCAGGCTGGGGCTGTTCGTCCAGCTCTCGGCGGATCTGGGCCATCAGGGCGCCGTTCACCGCTGGACGCTGGAACTGCTGCCGGCGATGGACATCTACGTGTACCCGGGCCAGGTCATCGGCCAGGTCTCGTTCTGGAACATCCAGGGCGTCCCGGCCCCGTACGCCGGCTGGTACGGGCGCCACGACGTGCCAATGCCCTCGAAACTCCACACACCCCCCACGAGAACAGAAGAGTCGCCGTGATTCTCAGCGGACCCGAAATCAGACGGCAGGTGAAGAACGACGTCATCACCGTCACGCCGTTCAACCCCGATCACCTCAACCCCAACAGCATCGATCTGACCCTGGAGAACACCGTCCTGCGCTACCGCAGCCCGGTGATCGACCCCCGGGAGGAGCAGGAGGTCGAGGAGGTGACCATTCCCTCCACCGGACTGCTGCTGGACCCGCTGGGTTTCTGCCTGGGCGCGTCCCGCGAGACCGTGGGCAGCACCGCGTACGTACCCATGGTGCACGCGAAGTCCAGTACGGCCAGGGCCGGGCTGTTCGTCCATGTGACGGCCGATCTCATCGACATCGGGTCGCTGGGCACCGTCACGTTCCAGCTCTTCTCGACCCTGCCGCTCACGGTGTACCCGGGGATGCGCATCGCCCAGATGACCTTCTGGCGGCCCCAGGGCGACATCACCCTCTACACGGGGAAGTACCAGGGCTCCAAGGGGCCGAAGAAGTCGATGATCTTCCGCGATCCCTTCTGGCAGTCGCTGCCCGTCGGCCGGTGACGGCAGGGATCCCCGCATGCTCCGGAAGGGAATGCCCATGAACCGCGACCGAACGGCGATCGCGTCCGCGCGCGGGGCGGTCGTCCCGGTGACCGCCTCCCCCGAACTGCTCGACGCGCTCGCCCGGGTGATGGCCCCCTACATCGCGATGGAGCCGGCCGACGCCCCCGTGACAGCTCCGCGGGTGAGGGTGGTCGACGACGCGCCCACCGGGGAGGGCTGGCGGCGGATCGCGCTGCGCTCGGAGTACGAACCGGACCGGGTGCTGTGGGCCGACGACACCCGCCGGCACCTCGCGCTGCCGCGCGCGTCCGGGGAGTGGACGCTGCAGCAACTGCTGCGCTCGGTACGGCATCTGTTGCGCTGGCAGTCCTACGCCCGGGGCGACCTGTTCCTGCACGGCGGGCTGGTCCGCGCCGCCGGCACCGGTATCGCCTTCCTCGGTCACAAACGCTCCGGCAAGACCTCCAGCGTGCTGAGCGCCCTGCTCAACGGCGGCGCCGACTTCGTCTCCAACGACGATCTCGTCCTCACCGAAGACGACGACTCCCCCGCCGCCCTCACCGGCTACGGTTCGCCCCGGACGATCAACATCCGCACGGACGTCCTGCTGGAGCTGGCCCGTACCGCCCCGGCGCTGCGTGACCTGCTCACGGAGGCCGGCCATCCGACCAACGCGTTCCCCGGCCGGCACCACACCCGCGAGGCCATCCGGTCCGGGGAGGGCACGCGGCTGCCGGGGTCGGTCTGGGTGCGCTGCGCCGAACTCGCCCGCGTCACCGGTCGCCCTCTGGTGCCGGAGGCCCGGGTCGGCGTGGTCGTCCTGCCCCGGTTCGGCTCCGGTGACGGCGGGCCGGCCATCAGCCGGATCGGACCGGAGGAAGCGCTGCGGGCGCTGAGCGAGCATGTGGAGGGGGAGGCGACCAAGTACGACCCGTTCCTGGCCGCCTGGTACCCGCACACGGATGGCGAGCGGCGCACCCGGTTGCTGCGGCGGCTCGCCGAGCGGACCCCCTGCTACCGCCTCACCCAGGACATGGAGCGGCTGGGCGAGGCGACGTCGATCCTGCTGCGGACCGTCAGGACGGCGGGTGCGGCGGCGTGATGCCCCTTCGGTCATGCGGATCCGCGCCGCCGTGGACGGAGCACGTCCATGCACCCTGACCCGGGCACGCCGCGCGTCGACAGCGCGGCGCTCGTCACGGAAGCAGGGGGGTGGCGTCCTGCTCACCCGCTCCCCCGGCGGAGATCTGCGGCCGCCCACCAGCGGGACGTCCCCGGAGCCCGGGTCCCGGGTCGCCGGCGGCTGCCGGCGCCACCCGGTTCGTTCCGGAGGTGTGCGGAGAGGTCGAGGACTTCCCGGCCGCAGGGCTGTCGCCGGCGCGTACCGGCCCGCGAAGCGGGGGGTCGGGCAGTTTCTCGCCGGTGCCCGCGAGCGATATCGCTTCACCAGTACGACAATTCCTGCGGATGGCGACGGAAAAGGAAAGTCTTTGGCGGCGCCCTTTTCGAAAGAGGGCTTGATTGACACGTAAACCGCGCCGCTCCTAGGCTGCCTGTTCACCCGTCGTGACCTGGGTACGAGCACGGGCAGCAGCTTTTCTTCCCGAGTGCGGCACTCCATGGCCACGCATATCCGCACCAATGACCGGAAAGACGCATGGCGGCTGAATACAGGGACGGACGTAGGATTCTGCGGCGCACGGCGGCCCGGGTGGTGCTGATCGACCCGGAATCCCGCACGCTGCTGGTCCAGGGATGCAATCCGCACAACCGGGCCGCCGGCAGCTGGTGGTTTCCGCTGGGGGGCGGCTGTGAGGCGGAGGAGACCCTGGAGCAGGCCGCCCGGCGGGAACTGTACGAGGAAGCCGGCATCAGGGACGTCGAGCTGGGCCCCCTGATCTGGACCCGGTCCGTCGAGCATCCCTACATGAAGGACCAGTACCTGTACCAGGAGGAGTTCTACTTCGTGGGGCACACCGCGTCCCCGGACTTCGGGCGGGTGGCCTGGACCGCGGAGGAACGGCAGCAACTGATGGACATGCGCTGGTGGAGCGCCGAGGAACTGCGGGAGACGCAGGAGACCATCCTGCCGCCGGCACTTCCCGGTCTCCTTCCGCGACTCATCAGCGGGGCATACCCCGACCAGCCCATCGCCCTGGACCGATAGCCCCCACGGCCCTCGGCGTGCCCGAACGGAAGGCGGGTCGACCCCGCCGGCCGAACGACTGCGGAAGGCAGGCACGGTGACCATCGACGAAGCCAACGGCGTATTCGACGGGGACATGGGAAAGTGGTACGCCGAGCACGCGACGGACAGCATTTACAACGCCCACTACGATCGCCCCGCGGTGCTGGATCTCATCGGGCCGTGCGAGGGGCAACGCATTCTCGATGTCGGCTGCGGCGCCGGACACTACATGACGGAACTCGGCGCCCGTGGCGCCGAGGTGACCGGTATCGAGGGGAGTGCGGAACTGCTCTCCAGCGCCCGGGACCGGCTGGGCGAGGCGGCGCGGCTCCGGCAGCACGATCTGGAGACGCCCCTCGATTTCCTCGACGACGCGTCGTTCGACGGAGCGCTGATGGCCCTGGTCCTCCACCACATCGAGGCGCGCCGCACACTCCTGGACGAGTTGCTCCGGGTGGTGAGGCCGGGCGGGTGGCTCGTCATGTCGACTTTCCACCCCACCCGGTACTGGGAGCTGTTCGGCGGATCCTATTTCACCACGGAGAAGGTCGAGGCCGACTTCCTCGACCGCTGGACGGCCCCGGTGTGGCGCATGCCGCTGGAGGTCCTGATGACCGAACTGCTGGACGCGGGCTTCATCCTGGAACAACTCCGGGAGCCCCGGCCGACGCCACGGGCGGCGGAGATCAGCGAGCGTCACTTCCGCAAGCTGTCGACGGAGCCCAAGTTCCTGGCCCTGCGACTGCGCCGCCCCTGAACCTCCGGGTGCTCGCGGCGGGGCGCGGTCCTCGCCATGGCCGGGTCACGTGCACGGTGTCCCGGCTTCGTCCGCCGTCACCTCGTGCGGCGTTCAGAGCATGACCCAGTGGTCCCGCTCGGCGTCGTGGAGCATCTCCACCTCGAAGCCCGACCACCCGTGCCGGGGGTGGTGCATGCGTTTCGGACTCCTCAACCGCTGGCCGTGGGTTCGAGTCCCACCCGCCCCACCCCCCAGCAGGCCAGGAGCGCCGCTCCTGGCCTGCCGCTTCTCCCGGAAGGTTGCCGCCAGGGCCTCGGGGCTCAGGCCTCTCGCGGGGCGGAAGCCGCGAGGTGGGCGCGCCAGCCGCCGGGAGCGGTGATCTCGTGGATTCCGGGTCCGGTGGCCGGGGGCCGACGGCAGACCATGCTGAGCGAGCCGCGGCCGTCCTCCAGTTCGATGGCGGAGAGTTCCAGCTCCGCCGGTTCCCGGGGCAGCAGCTTCTCGCGCAGGTCGCGGTAAGAGATCTCGTAGATCTCGCCGGGGACCGGCCACCCGCCTTCCCGAGTCGGCGCAAGGCCGGGGAAGCGGTCGTGGAAGGAGTAGAAGCGGTAGCGCGGCGCGGTGCGGACGGGGCCGAGGAAACGGGCACCGGTGAGGGCGTCGTTGAGCTCGCCGCCGCTCATGGCCTGCCCGTTGACGAACATGGTGACGGTGTCGTGCATGCGGGGCTCCTGTGGTCGGTGAGTCATTCCGTGAGGGTGGTGTTGCCATGGCCGCGCAGTGCGTGGACGCGTACGGCGGTGACGGCGCGTTCCGGGTCGCCGCTCGCGAGGTCGTCGAGCAGCGCCCGGTGCTGGGAGACCGGCTCGTGTCCCGGCTGCTGGACGTAGTCGTCCGTCGGGTAGAGGAAGGCCTGCCGTTGCAGGAACGACGAGGTGGTCTCGGAGAAGGCCGCCCGGTTGATCGCCATGTGCAGATCGAGGTGGGCCATGGAGAACTGGGGGCTGCCGATGCCGTGCTTCCGCAGGGCCTCCTCCAGCGGGTCCAGCAGCGTGTAGAGCGGCGCCCAGTCCACCCGCGCCGCCTTGGCGGTGAGGCCGCGGGCCGCCACTTCGTCGAAGGCCACGCGCAGCAGGTGGAGCTCGGCCCGTGCCTCGGCGTCGACGCTGACGACGACGAGCTGGCCGCGTCGGATCCGCATGACCAGCCCTTCGCTGGTGAGCCGCTGCAGCGCCTCGCGCACCGGAGTGCGGCTGACGCCCAGTTCCTCCGCGATCTGCTCCTCGACCAGGCGGATGCCTCCCGCGTACTCCCCGGTGGTGATCTGCTGCCGCAGGAAGCGGTACACCCGTTCCCGAGTGGTGGTCGTCATGAGGCCCTGGCAGTGAGCAGGGCGGCACGGCACCGGTTGGTCACCCGCTGCATGAACGTGCCCGACATCACGCTCATCCCGGCCTGGAGCGCGGCGTGCTGCAGCGCCGAGACCCGGTTGTTCAGGTCGAAGAACCTGCTGCCGGGGGTCAGCAGCCGGTGCAGGGGGAAGGCGAAGGACTGCTCTTCCGAGGCATCCGTCTCGCCCCAGGTCGTGGTGTTCACGATCAGCGTGGGCCCGGGGGTGGAGAAGGGCACCTCGGGCAGCGCCTCCGGGGCGGCGGTCAGGGCGTCGAAGTCCGCGCCCCAGGCCGACAGCGCCGCGGCGTTGCGGGCGCTGCCGAGGAGCGGGACGTCCGGCCAGGCACGGCGGGCCGCCAGGGCCACCGAGCCGGCCGAGCCTCCCGAGCCGAGCACCAGCACACCGGCTGGGGTCGCTCCGCCCATCAGGATCTCCATCGCGGCTTGCGCCGCCCAGGAGTTGGTGTTGACGCCGAGCAGTCCTCCGTCACCGTTACGGAGGATCGTGTCGACGACGCCGGTCGCGGTGGCCGAGTGCGTGAGACCCCCCAAGCGGGAGGCGACGGCCTTCTTCCACGGGCTCAGGACGAGTGCGAGCTGCCAGGCCGGGTGGGCGAGCAGCGCCGCGGGGTCCTCGAACGGGAGGTGGTGTTCGCACGTGAGGTGCTCCGCGTCGAGGGCATCCCGGAGCAGCCGGCCGTCCAGGGCGTGCCGCGCGGTGGTGCCGATGCCGGCGAGGACAACCGGGGGCCGCCCCTCCGGGCCGGGCGGCGGTTCCGCCCGCAGCCCGGCCTCGGCCAGGCAGCGGCTCACCGCCTCGCCCATGCCGTCCACCCGCGTTCTGTGTTCTGCCGTGGTCACGTGGCTCCTCACCTCTTGCCTGCCGGGGCCGGGCGCACGTGGCGGCCACGCGGTGCGCCGACGATCCCGCTCTTGTCGTACACCGATTCTCCGCGCAGGTAGGTGGCGACCACCTCACCGGTCAGCGGCCAGCCCTCGTACGGAGTGACGTTGTGCCGGGAGTGCATCGTGGCGGGGTCAACCGCCCCGGTGGCGTCGGGGTCCACGAGCACGAAGTCGGCGTCGAAGCCGGGGGCCAGCTGTCCCTTGCCGGGCATCGACCAGCGCCGGGCGGGGGTGTAGGAGCACAGCCTGACGATGTCCTCGACGGACAGGCGGCCCTGTGCGGCGGCGGTGAGCAGCAGCGGCAGCATCGTCTCGACCCCGATGAAGCCGCCGTGCGCGCACCAGACGTCGCCTTCGGCTTGTTCGGAGGGGGTGTGGGGGGCATGGTCGGTGGCGATGACGTCCACGTCGCCGCGGGCGATTCCGGCCCACAGCTCGGCGACGTTCTCGGCCGGCCGGATCGGTGGGTTGAGCTTGATGAGGTTTCCGTGGGTGTCGTAGGCGCTGTCGTCGAACAGCAGGTGGGCCACGAGGGCTTCCACGCTGACCCGGTGGCCGTCGGCGCGCAGGTCGCGCACGCGGCGCAGCCCGGCACCGGTGGACAGGTGGTGGATGTGGAGCTTGGTGCCCGCCTCGGTGGCCATGGTGACGATCCGGGTCACGGCCTCCACCTCGACGAAGGCCGGCCGGCTGACCAGGTGCGCCCGGGGATCGGTACGGCCGGAGGCCCGCAGCCGGTCGATGAACATGCGGAGCAGGTGGTCGTTCTCCGCGTGCGCGCCGACGACGAGTCCGGCCGCCGCGGCGGCCTCCAGGCCGCGGAAGATCGCCGCGTCGTCGGGGCACCGGTTGTCGCCGGTGGTCTGCCCCATGAAGAGTTTGAAGCCCATGGCGCCCAGCTCGGCCATGGCGGTCATCTCCTCGGCGTTGTCCTGGCCGAGCATGCCGTAGAGCCCGAAGTCGACATGTGCCTTCGGCGCCACCAGGCTCAGCTTGCGCCGGAACTCCTCCGCGGTCGCCACCGGGGGAACGGTGTTGGGCATGTCCACGACTGTGGTGACGCCGCCGGCCGCAGCGGCTCGGGTACCGCTGGCGAAGTCCTCCTTCTCGGTCATGCCGGGCTCGCGGAAGTGGACGTGGACGTCCACCAGGCCGGGCAGTACGAGCAGCCCGCCGGCGTCGACCACGCGGACGTCTGCGGCTGCCCGGGCCGCCAGGCCTTCGCCGACGGCGGCTATCCGGCCGTCCCGGACGGCGATGTCGTGTCGGTGGCGGCCGTCGTGCGAGACGACGGTTCCGCCCGTGAGAAGCAGGTCGTACGGTGCCGGGTGGGGCATGGAGCGTCTCCTTTGGTGGGAGCGGGTGACAGCGGGGCGTCAGGCGTTCAGGGCCAGGGCGGGGTCCTCTTCGTAGACCTCCCTGATGGGGCCGAGGTCGAACAGTTCCTCGACACCGAGGTCGAGGCCGCCCGCGCGGGCGGCGCGGACATTTGCGGCGGCGGTCTCTTCCGGGAGCGCGAGGATGTGCTGGGCGGGATCGCCGTCGAGGATCAGCTCGTTGCCGGTCCGGCAGGCGGTCAGGGTGATGCCGGGGTCGAGGCCGAGATCCCGGCCGTACTCCTCCACGGTGACCCGGGCCGCCAGCTCCGGATCGGCCAGCACGTCCTTCCAGCCGCGGATCTCGGCGCGCAGGAACGCCTTGACCTTCTCGCGGTTGCGACCGATGTTCTCCTGCGTGGTGACGTAGGTCTGGCCGACCAGGGGGAAGCCGACGCCGGCCAGCAGCATCTCCTCGATCTCGAAGCCGCGGTTGCGCAGCTCTATGGGCTGGTTGTTGGTGTAGCCGAGGTAGCCGTCGATCTCCCCCTGGGTCATGCCGATGGGGTCACCCTGCACGGGCACTGTGGTGATCCGGGACTCGTCCAGGCCGAGCGCCGCGAGGAACAGCCGCCACAGCGGTTCACTGGACGAGGAGCAGCCGATGGTCTTGCCATAGAGATCCTGCGGAGTGCGGATCGGGCGGTCGCCCATGGACATGACGCAGCTCGCGTTGCGTTGGTAGACGGCACCGATGATCTTCAGAGGGGCGCCCTCGGCGATCGCGGCACCCACCCCCGCTATCTGGGACACGCCGGCGAAGGTGCCGCTCAGGACATCGGATTCGATCGGCGGGGCGGTCGGCCCACCCGAGATGAGGTCGCTGCCGCTGAAGCCCTCCTCCTTGTAGTAGCCGTTCCGGTCTGCCAGGAAGCTTCCGGCGAACTGCGTGTTCTTCACCCAGGCCAGGCGCTGGGAGGCGATGCCGAAGCCCGCCGTGCCCGGATCCTGGGAGGGACTGCCGGGTTCCGCCGGGGCGCAGGCGGCCAGCGGGCCCGCGGCCAGGGCGAGCCAGCCCAGGGCGAGGCCACCGGTGAGGAATTGGCGCCGACCGGACGGTCCGCGGGTGGATGCGGTCATGGTGTGCTCCGTTCCGTGGGCTGAGCGGTGGGCGTCAACGCGTGGTGGTCATGCGCGAGGAGACGGCACGTTCGAGGAGCGCGAGCACTTGGTGGACCGCCACGCAGACGGCGGTCAGGACGACCACCGAGGACCAGAGGCGGGCGAACTGGAACTCGTTGGCGTCCCGCATCATCTGGCCGCCGAGGCCGGCGCCGGAGGCGAGCCATTCGGCGAGCAGCGCGCCGACGATGGACGTGGTCACGGTGATGCGCGCGGCGGTGAACCAGGTGGGGACGGCGTGCGGAAGGCCGACCTTGACGTAGGCCGTCCATACGGAGCCGCCGAACGCCCGGCACACGTCCAGATCGGCCCGCGGGGCGGACCGGAGCCCTTGCAGCATCGTCAGCAGGGCGGGCACGAAGACGACCGCGGCACCGATGAACGCTGTCCCCGCCGTGCCGCGCCCCAGGGCCAGCACGATGATCGGGGCGAGCGTCACCATGGGTATGGCGCGCAGCGTGGTCAGGGTCGGGAGGAACATCTCCTCCAGGGGACGGGAGAAGGCCAGGAGGGTGGAGACGGCGGCGGCCAGCAGCAACCCCGACGCGAAACCGAGCGCGGCGTCGGTGAGGGTGCGCCCCAGCAGTGGCCACATGGCCGCGCGGTGCTCCGCGACGGACAGGTAGTTCCACACGTCGAGCGGCGACTTGGCGACGAACGGGCTCACGTCCACCGTCTGCAGGAAGATCATCCAGCCGGCGACGATGGCGGCCAGGCTGCCGAGGAGGACGAGCGCGCCGCGCGCGGCCCGGCCGGCGAGCCGGCGGTGCCGGCTCGGAAAGGTCGGGGTGGTCATGACGCCTCCCGGGCCTGCGCGGCCCACGGGGTGGCGAGGCGTTCCACGAAGCCGACCCCGAGGAACGCGATCAGTGCCACCGTGGCGCACACGAGCGTGATGCCCCAGGTCCGCTCCACGTCGCTGGTCTGCTGAGCGACGACGAGTGCCGCGCCCAGGCCGCGTTCCTGGCCCATGAACTCACCGATCACCGTGCCCAGCAGCGCGGCGGGCACCGCGATGCGCAGGGCGGTGAGAATGCCCGGCAGCGCGGCCGGCGACTGGACCTTGCGCAGCACCAGATATCGCCCGCCGCCGTAGGCCCGCACCAGGTCCTCGCTGGTGCGGTCCGCCTGCCGGAGACCGTTGACGGTGCTGACCAGGGTGGTGAAGAAGACCGACAGCCCCGCCATGATCGCCGAGGTCCCCGGACCGCTGAACATCGCCGCCAGGATGGGCGCCACGGCGATCAGCGGGATACAGGCCGAGGCGATCCCCACGTGCAGGATGACCTTCTCCATCCAGGGGACGGCGATGACCGTCGCGGCGCAGGCGATGGCGATCAGATTGCCCCACAGGTAGCCGGCGGCCGCGGACTGGAGCGTGATGGGGATGTGCGCACCGTAGAAGGCGGCGCCGTCGGACAGCATGCCGGAGACGATCTGCGTGGGCGGCGCGATCGCCGGTCCCATGACGCCCGTCGCCCCGGCGGCCTGCCAGGCGAGGAGCACCAGTGCGGTGCCGGCCACGCGCAGCGCCGGTGCCGCGCTCACCGGGGACCGCCCGCCCCTGCGACCGCGCGGGGGGCGTCGCCCGAGTCCTGGAACAGGAGGGCGGAGAGCCGGTCCACGTAGGCGTGGAATTCCGGGGTGCGCGTCAGCCCGGCCGTCCGCGGACGGGGGAGGTCGATGCGTACCACCTCCTGAACCCGCCCCGGACGGGCCGACATCACGACCACGGTGTCGGAGAGGAACACCGCCTCGGCGATGCCGTGGGTCACCATCAGCGTCGTGGCCGGGCGCTCGGTCCATATGCGCAGCAGTTCGTGGTTGAGGTTCTGCCGGGTCATGTCGTCGAGTGCACCGAAGGGTTCGTCCAGCAGCAGGATCCGGGGCTTCACGACCAGGGCACGGGCGATCGCCACCCGCTGGCGCATGCCGCCGGAGAGCTGGCCGGGACGGGCGTCCTCGAATCCGGTGAGGCCCACCAGGTCGATCAGCTCCTGGATCAGGCCGTCGTCCTCCCGGCGGCGGGCGATCTCCAGCGGCAGCCGGATGTTGGAGCGCACGGACCGCCATGGCAGCAGGGCGCTGTCCTGGAAGGCGATGCCGAGATGGTGGTGTTTGCGCATCTCGGCAGGGGTCTCGCCGTGCACGAGTGCCTCGCCGGACGACTGCGACTCCAGCCCGGCCAGGATGCGCAGGACGGTGCTCTTCCCGCACCCCGACGGCCCCAGCAGGGAGACGAATTCTCCCTCCCGGGAGTGGATGCGGACGCCGTCCAGGGCGCGGACTTCGCGACGTCCGGCGCGGAACGTCTTCGTGAGGTTCTCGAGGTGAATCCCGGGGGCCGTTGGCGGAACCATGTCCCTCCTCGCTTTGGATCCAAGATTGGATCCAAAAGCTACGAGGCGCGTATTACGGGCGGATGACGCGGCGAGCGGTGCGTGTAACGGTTTCTGGCGTGCGGTCATGACCGGCGCGGGAGCGAGGTGAGGGGACCCGGTGGGCTCGCCCCTCACCGCCGGCTACAGCACCGCGATGTCCAGGGGGCGGTGGCCGGCCGCAAGTCGCCGGGTGGTGCCGGCGGCCAGGTCGACGACCGTGATGCCGTCCCAGTAGCCGTCGCGGGTGAAGCCGCCGGTGACGAACGCGGTGCCGCCGTCCGCCGAGAGCACGACGTTCTCGTGCGGTCCCTCCAGCGGGATCAGCCGTTCGCGTCCGTCCGGTGCGCGGACGGTGAGGCTCGGCCCGCCCGTGGCGGCACCGATGGGACCGGTGCCCACCACCAGCAGGGTGCCGTCCGGTGCCACGGTGACGCCGTGCTGGTGCGTGGCGGCGGTCATCGGCTCGACCGTCGACTCCCCGGTGTGCGGGTCGACGACGACGAGCCGTTCGCCCTCGAAGGGCAGCAGCAGATGTCCGTCACCGGGGCGCACTGCGGCGTAGTGCGGCTTGAGCCAGGAGGCGAGGCCGCCCTCGGTGCCGTAGGGCGCGACCTCGACGCGGCGCGGAGGGGAACCGTCCGCAGGTACGACTGTCACGTCGAACGAGTCGTGATTGGTGACGTACACCTGCGACCCGTCCTGCGCCACGTCGACGTCGAAGGGTCGCCGGCCGACCGGGGCGACGCGGGTGACCTGGAGCGAGGCGGTGTCGATCGTCTCCAGGGCGCCGCTGTCGCCGGGCACGTTCACTCCGACGTGAACCCGCGACCCGTCGGGGGAAAGCGCGATGCCCATGCCGCCACCCCGGTACTCCCCGGTGGCCGGCGGCCCGGTCGGTGTCCGGTACGGAACGAGGGCCAGCCGCTCCCGGTCACGGGTGTCGACCACGGCGACTCCCGCCGCGGTCGCGACCCAGGCCCGGCCGTCGCCGCCGACGGCCAGGCCGTACGGCGCGGTGCCCACACGCACGGAGTCGCTGTCTCCCGTGACGGGGTCGACGAACGACACACTGTCGCTCCCGAAATCGGTGACGAGCAGCGTGCCAGCGGCGGCCGTTTCCTCCGGTGCGGACGGGCCGGCCGCCGAGGGCGGGTCGGCGGGCATCACCGGGCGCGGTGGTTCCCCGGCACATCCGGCGAGCAGCACTCCGGCCACGGCGAGGAGCAGTGCCCGCTTCATCCGCGGGCCTCGCGCAGCAGGGCCGCCAGGGAGGCGAATCCCCGGTGTTCGGCGTGCTCCAGGGGGGTGCGCCCCTCGCTGTCGGGCAGGCCTGGGGTCGCGCCGGCGGCGAGCAGCAGGCCGACGATCTCCTCGTACGCAGAACCCCCGTCGCCGAGGATCACCGCCTCCAGCAGAGCGGTCCACCCCAGCCGGTTGACGTGGTCGACATCCATGTCCGTCTCCCGCAGTACGGCCCGTACGTACGCCGTGTGACCGCGTTCACACGCAGGGATCAGGGCGATGCCTCCGAAGCGGTTGGTCCGCTTCAGGTCGGGTCCGGCCGGCAGCAGGGTCCGCATCATCGCGACGCTGCCGGTCACCCCGGTGACCAGCCAGGCGCTGTCCCGGCAATCGTCCTGCGCGTCCGGGTCCGCCCCTGCCGCCACCAGAGCCCGTGCCACGTCGACGTGGTCGGCGAGCGCGGCGAGCAGCAGGGGCGTGCGCCGGTGATCGTCGGTGACCTCCAGCGGGGCACCGGAGCGGATCGCCGCGCTCACCGCGGCGATGTCTCCGCGGTGAGCGGCTTGGAGCAGGTCATGGCCTTCGGCGTGCACAGGACGTCCCTTCGGGTGCGGGTGGAACCGGGCTCAGCGGAGACCGAGCGCGGCGGCGCCGGCGCGCGCGAATTCCTCGTCGAGATCGCCGCTGGGCGCGCCCGCGACGCCGATGCCGGCGACGGGGCTCCCGTCGGCGGTGACGGGCACGCCACCGGGCAGGAACAGTGTCCCCGGGATGTCCCGCAGCGTGGGGGCACCCTCCAGGCGCTCCACGAGATCGGAGGTCGGGGCGTTCCAGGACACCGCCGTGTACGCCTTCCGCTCCGCGGACTCGTAGGACTGCGGCCCCGCGCCGTCGCCCCGCAGCGTCACGACGGTGTTGCCGTCGCGATCGACCACCGCGACCGTCACTCGCTGGTCCGCCTCCTCGGCGGCGTCCAGGGCGGCCTGGGCGGCGCGCGTGGCCGCACCGACGGTCAGTCGGTCGCTCTCCCTGAGGTGCCGGTCGTCGGCCCCGTCACCCTGAAGGGTCGCGGGTGAGGCGGCGTCGGCCGGGGCATCGGTGTGGGCGGCCACAACGCCCATGGTTCCGGCGGCCAGGGCCACCACGGTGGCGGTGACGGTCAGCGCACGCTTCATGTCGGGGTCTCTCCTCGTCCTGCGCGGCGGCGGCCCGCTGCCGTCCGCCCGCCGTCGATCCTCCGGCCCTTCCCACCCCCGCCGGGTCGTCCGATCGGATGACCCGGCGGTGCGCGGCACACGGCACCATGGAAGTGTTTGCGCAGTTCGGGCGAGTGGGGCGGAGGAACCGGTGACGCACGAGGAGGCCGCCGCGGAAGCGGACACCCGCCGACTCGCGGCCGTCATGCACACGGCCTTCGCGCTCCTGCTGAGCGCTTCGCTGGTCCGGTTCCTGCTGCGCCACCCCGGCGAGCCGCGCACGCCGTGGATCATCGCGCTTTCGCTCGCACTGGCCATTCTGTACGTGCTCGGCTCGCTCCGCGGCCTGCCCGCGGGCAGCCGGCTGGCCCGGCTGGCCGCCGTGGTGGCGGTCTGGGCCGTGCTCGTCGTCCTGGCGCCGAGCTTCGCCTGGTGCGCGGTGCCGCTGCTGTACACAGGGTTGCGCGTACTGCCGCCGCGTCCCGCGCTCGCCCTGGTCGGCCTGCTGACCGCGCTCGTCGTCGCCGCGCAGCTCCGGCTCGCCGACCGGCTCGACCCCACCGTGCTGCTGGCACCGCCGGCGATCGCCGCCGTCGCCACCGCCGTCTTCGAGCAGATGCGGCGACAGGCCGTCCGGCAGCGCGAGCTCATCGACACGCTGCTCCGCACCCGCCGCGACCTGGCCGCGACCATGCGCAGGGAGGGAATCCTCACCGAACGCCAGCGCCTCGCCATGGAGATCCACGACACCCTGGCCCAGTCCCTGTCCAGCCAGCGGATGCTGCTCCAGGCGGCCGACCGCCTCTGGGACACCGACCGGGCCCAGGCACGCACCCACCTCCGCACCGCCGGGACGGTCGCCGACCACGGCCTCACCGAGGCTCGGCGCTTCGTCCACGACCTCGCCCCCGCCGACCTGGCGCGGGCCGACGGCCTGCCCGAGGCGCTCGGCGCCCTCGCCGCCCGCACGAGCGGGCCGGAGCTGAGCGTCCACTGCCACATCGAGGGCGCCCGCGACCTCCCGGAAGACGCGCAGTCCGCGCTGCTGCGCATCGCCCAGGGCGCTCTCGCCAACGTCCGCGAGCACGCCGGCGCCACCACCGCCGTGCTCACCCTCACCTTCCTGGAGGACCGTGTGCTGCTCGACGTGGCTGACGACGGCCGCGGCTTCGACCCCGCCCTCGCCCGGCCCGGCGAGGGGCCGGCACCGCGCGGCCACGGTCTTCCCGCGATGCGGGCCCGGGCCGGGCGGCTCGGCGGCGCCCTCACCATCGAGTCCGCGCCGGACCGGGGCACGGTCGTGTCCGTCGCCGTCCCCCTGGAGGGGACGCGGTGAGCGACGGGCCCCCGGCTGCCGTGTCAGGGACGAGCGTGCGCGTTCTGGTGTGTGACGACCACGCGGTGGTACGCGCTGGGCTGCTCGCCCTACTGGGCAGCGCGCCCGGGCTGGAGGTCGTGGGTGAGGCGGCCGGCGGCGAGGAAGCCGTCGCGGTGGCCGCCCGGCTGGGGCCGGACGTCGTGCTGATGGACCTTCAGCTCGGTGGCGGGATCGACGGCACCGAGGCCACCCGCCGCATCACGGCCGTCCCCGGCCACGGCCGCGTCCTGGTGCTGACCACCTACGACACCGACGCCGACCTGGCACGTGCCATCGAGGCCGGGGCCACGGGCTACCTGCTGAAGGCCGAACGTCCGGAGGAACTGTTCGCCGCCATCCACGCGGCGGCCACCGGGGGCACCGTCCTGTCCCGTCCCGGTCCCGGCCGCGCCGCGGGCCGGGGCCGGGCCGCGCGTCCGCCGCTCACCGCCCGTGAACGCGACATCCTCGCCCAGCTCTCCCAGGGCCTGGGCAACCGGGACATCGCCCGCGCCCTCTTCATCAGCGAGTCCACGGTCAAGACCCACCTGGGCCGCATCTACGACAAGCTCGGCGTCGACACGCGCGCCGGCGCCGTGGCGGTGGCCAAGGAACAGCGGATCCTCCCCTGACCGCCGCGGCTCTGTGGCGCGGTACGGTCCGGCGGTCGCCGGCCCGTGTGCCGTTCGCTCCCGGTGTTCCGCCCGTGGTCCGAGGTACCGGAAGGACCGCGCAGGTCGCCCGCCCATCGGTCCGGCGCGGGCCTCGTCACCCGTCGGCCATGGGGTCGAGTCCCACCCGCCCCGCATCAGAGGCCGCACTGTCGACCGGTACGCGGACGTTCCCGGTACGCGCAGTTCAGCCGTTCGCTCCTGATCTCCGTTCCCCGGGTCACAAACCCCTTTCGCCGTGCACGGCGCTCGGCCACCCTGTGTTTCGTGCCGTGCAGACGCAGCGCGGAGGCTCTCCCGCAGAGGTCTGCGTACAGGTCCGACGGCGACACAGGCCGCGAAGTGCCACCTCGGTGGGCACACAACGCTCCGGTCGGTCCAACGCCCCCTCCAGGCTCCCGCTTTGGGGCAAGAGCCCATCGGAGCTCTTCGTGCGCGAGGAATCGGCGGCAACACCCGGAACGATCCAGGTCACCCCAGGAAGGTCAGGCGGACCTGGCGGTGGAGGTTGTCCTTGTTGGTGTCCACCAGGCAGACCGACTGCCAGGTGCCCAGTTGGAGGCGGCCCGCCACGACCGGGAGGGTGGCGTGCGGCGGGACCAGGGCGGGCAGCACATGGTCGCGGCCGTGCCCGCGCGAGCCGTGCCGGTGGCGCCAGCGGTCGTCGGCCGGGAGCAGGTCGCTGAGGGCGGCGAGCAGGTCCTCGTCGCTGCCCGCGCCGGTTTCCAGGATGGCGACGCCGGCGGTGGCGTGCGGGACGAAGATGTTGAGGAGTCCGTCCGAGCCCGGTGCGACATCGGCGAGGAATTTGTGGCAGCGGTGGGTCAGGTCGATCACCGCCTCGGCGGATCCGGTGGTCAGCTGGAGCACGCTCGTGTGGAAGTAGTCGCTCATGATCCACACGCTAGAGCCTGCGCGCCCGGCGCGGGACAGGCGGGTGAAGCGCTCGGAGTACCGGGGGCGTACGCCGGGCGCGGACGCGGGGTCTCAGTGACGGGGCGCCAGGGTGGAGTCCCGGACGATGAGTTCGGGCTCCAGAACGATGCTCTGGTGCCGGTGCCGGTCGGCCTCGTCGCCGGTCTCCTCCAGCAGGAGTTCCGCGGCCTGGCGGCCCATCCGGACGGCGGGCTGGCGTACCGAGGTGAGCGGCACGGCGGCGGCCGCGGCGAACTCGATGTCGTCGTAGCCGACCAGGGCGATGTCCTCGGGCACCCGCACGCCCTCGGCGAACAGGGCCTGGAGCACGCCCAGGGCCAGCAGGTCGTTGGCGCAGAAGACGGCCGAGGGCCGGGGGTCCATGCCCAGCAGCCGGGCGCCGGCGTCGCGGCCCTCGGGGACATCGAGGCGGTCGGCCTCCAGCACGTGCAGCGCCGACGCGTCGAGGCCGGCGTCGGTCAGCGCGGCCAGGGCGCCGTCGCGGCGGTCCCGGCACTGCTGGAGCGACATCGGCCCACTCACGTAGGCAATCGACGTGTGCCCCTGGTCGAGCAGGTGCTGGGCCGCCAGCCGGCCGCCCAGGACGTCGTCGACGGAGACCGAGCAGCCCTCGGCGCTGGGCAGCACGCGGTCCACCAGAACGAAGGGAATGCGGTGCCGGCGGAACTCGGTGAGGTTGCGGCCGGTCAGATCGGCCGGGGTGACGAGGACGCCGCGCACCCGCTGTTCGGCGAAGAGAGAGAGGTAGTCGGCCTCCTCGGTGACGCTCTGGGCGCTGTTGCACAGCATCACGCCCAGCGACGCGCCGCGTGCCACGCGCTCGGCGCCGGAGGCGACGTCCACGAAGAACGGGTTCGCCATGTCCAGCACGAGCAGCGAGATGATGCGGCTGCGGCCGGCCCGCAACTGGCGGGCGGACTCGCTGCGGACGTAGCCCAGCTCGCTGATCGCGCCGAGCACCCGCTCGCGGGTCTCCTCGGCGACCATGTGGGGGCGGTTGATCACGTTCGAGACGGTGCCGACCGACACCCCCGCGTGCCGGGCGACCTCTTTGATGCCCACCGTCTGTGCCATCCGACCTGCCCCGTTCTTCGCTCCGCCGCTCCCTGCCGCCGGGCCATGGTATGTGCTCAGGGGAGGTGGAATACCTCGGTGAGCGGGCGCATCGCCTCGTCGGGCCGGGCGCCGTCCAGCGCTTCGAAGTACTCCCCCATGGCCGCCTGCCAGCGGGCGTTGACCTCGGTGGCCGCCATGGCGCGCTGGGCCGCCGCGAAGTCGTCCGTCTCCAGGTATCCGACCAGCAGCCCGTCCTCGCGCAGGAACAGGGAGTAGTTGTGCCAGCCGGACTCGGACAGCGCCTGCTTCATCTCGGGCCACACGTCGGCGTGCCGTTCGCGGTACTCCTCGGTGCGGTCCGCGCGCACCTTCAGCAGAAAGCACACTCGTGGCATGGACCCGGCCCTCCTGAAAGGTTTCATATTGGTCCTCGGCAAGCTAGTCATCCGCTCCGCCGGCGTCAAGATCGTGGCCTGCCGTTCCCTTGACAGCGATCGAGGCGCCTCATAGCGTCTCTATGAAACGATTCACAGCTGCCCGGGAGCCCTGATCGCATGACCGCTCCATCCGCCGTCAAGGCGGCCCTGACCACGCAGTCCATCGAGACCCCGTCGTGGGCTTACGGAAACTCCGGCACCCGCTTCAAGGTGTTCGCGCAGCAGGGAGTGCCGCGCACCCCGCGGGAGAAGCTGGACGACGCCGCCCAGGTGCACCGGTTCACCGGTGTGGCGCCCACCGTGGCACTGCACATCCCCTGGGACACGGTCGACGACTACGCCGGCCTCGCCGCGTACGCGGGCGATCTCGGGCTGCGGCTCGGCGCCATCAACTCCAACGTCTTCCAGGACGACGACTACAAGCTCGGCAGTGTCACCCACCCCGACGCCGCCGTGCGCCGCAAAGCCCTGGACCACCTCCTGGCCTGTGTCGACATCATGGACGCCACCGGCTCGCGGGATCTGAAGCTGTGGTTCTCCGACGGCACCAACTACCCGGGGCAGGACGACATCCGGCTGCGCCAGGACCGGCTCGCCGAGGCGCTGGCCGCGGTGTACGAGCGGCTCGGGGACGACCAGCGGATGCTGCTGGAGTACAAGTTCTTCGAGCCCGCCTTCTACACCACCGATGTGCCGGACTGGGGCACCGCGTACGCGCACTGCCTGAAGCTGGGCCCCAAGGCGCAGGTGGTGGTGGACACCGGGCACCACGCCCCGGGCACCAACATCGAGTTCATCGTCGCGCTGCTGCTGCGCGAGGGGAAGCTGGGCGGCTTCGACTTCAACTCCCGCTTCTACGCCGACGACGACCTGATGGTGGGGGCGGCCGACCCCTTCCAGCTCTTCCGGATCATGTACGAGGTGGTGCGGGGCGGCGGCTTCACCAGCGACGTGGCCTTCATGCTCGACCAGTGCCACAACATCGAGGCGAAGATCCCCGCGATCATCCGCTCGGTGATGAACGTCCAGGAGGCGACGGCCAAGGCGCTGCTGGTGGACGCGGCGGCCCTCGCGGCGGCGCAGACCTCCGGTGATGTGCTGGCCGCCAACGCCGTGCTGATGGACGCCTACAACACCGACGTGCGGCCGCTGCTGGCCGAACTGCGTGAGGAACAGGGACTCGACCCGGACCCGATGGGGGCCTACGCCCGTTCGGGCTGGGCCGAGCGCATCGTCGCCGACCGCCAGGGCGGTCAGCAGGCCGGATGGGGGGCCTGATCAGCATGACGCACTCGGACATCGTGGCGCAGTTGCTGGAGCGTTCGCACCGGCTGGGCGCCGATCCGCGCAACACGAACTACGCGGGTGGCAACACCTCCGCCAAGGGCACCGCGAGTGACCCAGTCACCGGCGGCGACGTGGAACTGATGTGGGTCAAGGGCTCGGGCGGTGATCTGGGCACCCTGGCCGAGGGCGGTCTGGCGGCGCTGCGCCTGGACCGGCTGCGGGCTCTGAAGGACGTGTATCCCGGTGTGGACCGGGAGGACGAGATGGTGGCGGCCTTCGACTACTGCCTGCACGGCCGGGGCGGGGCGGCCCCCTCCATCGACACCGCCATGCACGGTCTGGTGGAGGCGGCGCACGTCGACCACCTGCACCCCGACTCGGGGATCGCGCTGGCGTGTGCGGCCGACGGTGAGGCGCTGACCAAGGAGTGCTTCGGCGACAAGGTGGTGTGGGTGCCGTGGCGGCGGCCCGGTTTCCAGCTGGGTCTGGACATCGCGGCGGTACGGCGGGCGCACCCCGAGGCGATCGGCTGCGTCCTGGGCGGGCACGGGATCACCGCCTGGGGCGCCACCAGCGAGGAGTGCGAGCGCAACTCGCTGCACATCATCAGGACCGCCGAGGCATTCTTGGCCGAGCGCGGCGCGGCGGAGCCGTTCGGGGCCGAGCTGCCCGGGTACGGGGCGCTGCCGCGGGACGAGCGCCGGGCCAGGGCTGCCGCGCTGGCGCCGGTGATCCGCGGGCTCGCCTCCACCGACAGGCCGCAGGTGGGTCACTTCACGGACTCCGAGCCGGTACTGGACTTCCTTGCCCGTGCCGAGCACCCGCGGCTGGCGGCGCTGGGCACCTCCTGTCCCGATCACTTCCTGCGCACCAAGGTCGCGCCGCTGGTGCTCGACCTGCCGGCGGACGCCCCGCTGGAGCAGGCGGTGGAGCGGCTGAAGGAGCTGCACGCGGCGTACCGGGAGGAGTACCGGGCGTACTACGAGCGGCACGCCGAGCCGGGTTCGCCCGCGATGCGGGGCGCGGATCCGGCCGTCGTGCTGGTGCCGGGGGTGGGGATGTTCTCCTTCGGCAAGGACAAGCAGACCGCGCGGGTGGCGGGCGAGTTCTATGTGAACGCGATCGCCGTGATGCGCGGGGCCGAGGCGGTCTCCCGCTACTCCCCCATCGAGGAGTCGGAGAAGTTCCGCATCGAGTACTGGGAGCTGGAGGAGGCCAAGCTGCGGCGGATGCCGCCGCCGGCTCCGCTGGCGACCCGCGTCGCGCTGGTGACCGGTGGTGGCAGCGGCATCGGCCGGGCGACGGCGCTGCGGCTGGCGGCCGAGGGCGCGTGCGTGGTGGTCGCCGACCGGGACGAGGCGGCGGCGCGTGCGGTGGCGCTGGAGCTGGGCGGCGCGGACCGGGCTGTCGCGGTGGCCGTCGATGTGACGTCCGAGGAGCAGATCGCGGCGGCCTTCGAGGCTGCGGCGCTGGCGTTCGGCGGGGTGGACCTGGTGGTCAACAACGCGGGGATCTCCATCTCCAAGCCGCTGCTGGAGACCACGGCGGCCGACTGGGACCTGCAGCACGACATCATGGCGCGCGGCTCGTTCCTGGCCTCCCGGGAGGCGGCGCGGATCATGATCGCGCAGGGCATGGGCGGTGACATCGTCTACATCTCGTCGAAGAACGGGGTGTTCGCGGGGCCGAACAACATCGCCTACGGTGCGACCAAGGCCGACCAGGCGCACCAGGTGCGGCTGCTGGCCGCCGAACTGGGCGAGCACGGCATCCGGGTCAACGGCGTCAACCCCGACGGTGTGGTGCGCGGTTCCGGCATCTTCGCCGGTGGCTGGGGCGCCAAGCGGGCCGCCGTGTACGGCGTGGACGAGGAGAACCTGGGCGCGTTCTACGCCCAGCGGACCCTGCTCAAGCGGGAGGTGCTGCCGGAGCACGTGGCGGCGGCGGTCTTCGCGCTCACGGGCGGGGACCTCACCCACACCACCGGTCTGCACATCCCGGTCGACGCCGGGGTGGCCGCGGCGTTCCTGCGCTGAGTCCCGACAACCCCCGAGGAGAGTTGTGTCCGCCTCTTCCCCCACCGGCGCCGCGCGGGATTTCGCCGCGGTGGATCTCGGTGCCTCCAGCGGCCGGGTGATGCTCGCGCGGGCCGGCGGCGGTGAGCTGTCGCTGCGCGAGGCCCACCGGTTCGCGAACCGTCCCGTACGGGTCCTGGGCACCTTGCACTGGGACGTCCTGGCGCTGTGGGACGGGGTGCTGACCGGGCTGCGGGCGGCCGGCCGGGAGGCCGGCGGCCCGCTGGCCGGGGTCGGCATCGACTCCTGGGCGGTCGACTACGGGCTGCTGGACGCCTCGGGCGCGCTGCTGGGCAATCCGGTGCACTACCGGGACGGCCGGACCGACGGGGTGGCGGCCCAGGTGGCCGGTGTGCTCCCGCCGCGTGAGCTGTACGCGGCCACCGGGCTGCAGGAACTGCCGTTCAACACCGTGTACCAGCTGGTGGCGGCGCGGGGTTCGGCGCAGCTGGCGGCGGCGCACCGGCTGCTGCTGATACCGGATCTGATGGCCTACTGGCTGACGGGCCGGGCCGGCACCGAGCTGACCAACGCCTCCACCACGCAGCTGATCGATCCCCGGACCCGGACCTGGTCGCCGGTGGTGGCCGAGGCGCTGGGCATCGATCAGGGGCTCTTCCCACCGCTGCGGCTGCCCGGTGATCAGGCCGGGGAGCTGACGCCGGAGGTGCTGGCGGAGACGGGTCTGGCGGGCCCGGTGCCGGTGTGGGCGGTGGCCTCGCACGACACGGCCTCGGCGGTGGTCGGGGTGCCTGCGGACGGGGAACGGTTCGCGTACATCGCCACCGGTACCTGGTCGCTGGCCGGCCTGGAACTGGACGCGCCGGTGCTGTCGCAGGAGAGCCGGCGGGCGAACTTCACCAATGAGCTGGGCGTGGACGGCACGGTGCGCTATCTGCGCAACATCATGGGGTTGTGGCTGCTCCAGGAGTGTCTGCGGGAGTGGGAGCGCACGGGCACGCCGTACGAGCTGGAGCCGCTGCTGCGCGACGCCGCCCGGGCCGAGCCGCTGCGTTCGGTGGTGGACGCGGGTGATCCGGAGTTCATCGCGCCCGGGGACATGCCGGGGCGGATCGCGCGGGCCTGTGCGCGTACGGGTCAGCCCGAGCCGAGGGACGCGGCCGAAACCGTACGCTGTGTGCTGGATTCGCTGGCGCTGGCCCACCGGGTGACGGTGCGTGAGGCGCAGCGGCTGTCGGGGCGGAGTGTGGACACGGTGCATGTGGTGGGCGGCGGGGCCAGGAACGAGTTGCTGTGCCAGTTGACGGCGGACGCCTGCGGGTTGCCGGTGGTGGCGGGTCCCGCGGAGGCGGCGGCGCTGGGCAATGTGCTGGTGCAGGCCAGGGCGGCGGGGGTGCTCGGTGGTGGACTCGCCGAGTTGCGGGGCTTGCTGCGTGCCACCGCGCCGCTGCGGCACCATGAGCCCATGGGTGACGCGGGCGCGTGGGACCGGGCGGCGGCCCGGATCTCCGGCGGCCGGGAGGTGGGGCGGTGATGCGGGTCGCGCTGTTCGTCACCTGTGTGAACGACACCCTGTATCCGCAGACGGGGCGGGCGGTGGTCACCCTGCTGGAGCGGCTGGGGGTGAGCGTGGACTTCCCCTCCGAGCAGAGCTGCTGCGGGCAGCCGCAGTTCAACACGGGCTACCGGTACGAGAGCGAGCCGCTGGTGCGCCGCTACGCCAAGGCGTTCGAGGGGTACGACTACATCGTGGCGCCCTCGGGTTCGTGTGCGGCGATGGTGCGGGACAACTATCCGCGCATCGGCCGCAAGGCGGCGGCGGAGGGGCGGGGCGGGGAGCTGGCCGAGCTGGCGGCCTCGGTGGTGCCCAGGACGCTGGAGCTGACGGAGTTCCTGGTGGATGTGCTGGGGGTGACGGATGTGGGGGCGTACTACCCGCACCGGGTGACGTACCACCCCACCTGTCATGGGCTGCGGATGCTGGGGCTGGGTGAGCGGCCGCGCCGGCTGCTGTCGGCGGTGCGGGGGCTGGAGCTGGTGGAGCTGCCCGGGGCGCAGGAGTGCTGTGGTTTCGGCGGCACGTTCGCGGTGAAGAACGCGGCGGTGTCGGCGGCGATGGGCGCGGACAAGGCCCGCAACATCGAGACGACGGGTGCTTCGGCGGTGTGCACCGTGGACAACTCGTGCCAGATGCACATCGGGGGCACGCTGTCCCGGCTGGGTTCGCGGGTGCGGCCGGTGCACATCGCGGAGATTCTGGCGAACACCGAGGAGGTGCCGTTCCGGTGAGCGGTGGTACGGGGACGTATCTGGGCATGCCGCCGTTCCCCCGGGCGGCGAAGGACGCGGTGGGCGACACGACGCTGCGGGGGAATCTGCGGCACGCCACGCACACCATCCGCGACAAGCGGGCGGCGGCGGTCGCCGAGTTGCCGGACTGGGAGCGGCTGCGCGCGGCCGGGGCGGCGATCAAGGACCGCACGCTGCGCCATCTGGACCACTACCTGGAGCAGTTGGAGGCGTCGGTCACGGCGGCCGGCGGGATCGTGCACTGGGCGGCGGACGCGGCGGAGGCCAACCGGATCGTCACCGATCTGGTGCGGGCGACCGGGGAGCGGGAGGTCATCAAGGTCAAGTCGATGGCCACCCAGGAGATCGGTCTCAACGAGGCGCTGGAGGCGGCCGGCATCCGCGCCAACGAGACGGACCTGGCCGAGCTGATCGTGCAGTTGGGCGACGATCTGCCCTCGCACATCCTGGTGCCGGCCATCCACCGCAACCGGGGCGAGATCCGGGACATCTTCACGGAGAAGATGGCGCGCTGGGGGCGGGCGGCGCCCGAAGGGCTCACGGATTCCCCGGCGGAGCTGGCGGAGGCGGCGCGGCTGCATCTGCGGGAGAAGTTCCTGCGCGCCAAGGTCGGTATCTCCGGGGCGAACTTCATGGTCGCCGAGACCGGCACGCTGGTGGTGGTGGAGTCCGAGGGAAACGGCCGGATGTGCCTGACGCTGCCGGAGACGCTGATCTCGGTGGTGGGGATCGAGAAGGTGATTCCGTCCTGGCAGGACCTGGAGGTGTTCCTGCAGACGTTGCCGCGCTCCTCGACGGCGGAGCGGATGAATCCGTACACCTCGATGTGGACGGGGACGACGGACGGGGATGGGCCGCGGGTCTTCCATCTGGTGCTGCTGGACAACGGCCGCACCGACACGCTGGCCGACGAGGTGGGCCGGCAGGCGCTGCGCTGCATCCGCTGTTCGGCCTGTCTGAATGTGTGCCCGGTGTACGAGCGGGCCGGGGGGCACGCGTACGGGTCGCCGTACCCGGGGCCGATCGGGGCGATTCTCACGCCGCAGCTGCGCGGGACGGCCAGTGAGCTGGACGCGTCGCTGCCGTACGCCTCTTCGCTGTGCGGGGCCTGCTACGAGGTGTGCCCGGTGGCCATCGACATCCCGGAGGTGCTGGTGCATCTGCGGGAACGGGTGGTGCAGGGCGGGCCGGTGACGGTGCGGGGCACCCGGACCCGGATCCGTCCGGCGAAGGGGCACGCGGCGGAGCGGGCGGCGCTGCGGGCGGCGACCTGGGCGCTGGACCGGCCGGGGGCGCTGCGGGCCGGTCAGCGGCTGGCGGGACGGGCGCGGCGGCTGGTGCCGCGGCGGCTGCCGGGGCCGGGACGGGCGTGGACGGCGAGCCGGGATGTGCCGGCGGTGCCGGCCGAGCCGTTCCGTGACTGGTGGCAGCGGCGGACGCGAGAGGCGGGCGGGGAATGAGCGCGCGGGAGATGGTTCTGGCGCGGGTGCGGCGGGCGCTGGCGGACGTGCCGCGCGAGGAGACGCCGGATCAGGTGCCGGTGGTGCGGGACTATCTGGCCAGCCACTCCCCGGCCGACCCGGTGGGCATGCTGGCGGAGCATCTGGCGGACTACCGGGCGCTGGTGCACCACACGGACGAGGCAGGGCTGCCGGCGCTGATCGGCGGGCTGCTGACGGCGCGCGGCGCGCGGTCGGTGGTGGTACCGCAGGGGCTGCCGGCCGCGTGGACGGCGGTGGACGGGGTGCGGCAGGTGCCGGACACCGCGGAGCTGACCGCCGCCGAACTGGACGCGGTGGACAGTGTGGTGACGGGCTGCGCGGTAGCGATCGCGGAGACCGGGACGATCGTGCTGGACGGTGGGCCCGCCCAGGGGCGGCGCCGGATCACCCTGGTGCCGGACCATCACGTGGTGGTGGTGCGGGCGCCGGAGCAGGTAGTGGATTCGGTCGGGCAGGCGCTGCCGCGGCTGGTACCGGGCCGGCCACTCACGTGGATATCGGGCCCTTCGGCCACCAGTGACATCGAACTCGACCGGGTCGAGGGCGTACACGGGCCGCGCACGCTCGAGGTGGTGCTGGTCCGGGGGTGACGTTTGCGGGGGGTATCACACACACGCGAGAAAGAGGTACCCCATGCGGCTGACGGAAGCCTATGAGCGGGCCCTGGCGGGGTTCGACCGCCGGGTGCGGATGGTCGGCGCCGGGCAGTGGGACGCGCCCACGCCGTGCGCGCAGTGGTCGGTGCGGGATCTGGTCAACCATGTGACCGGGGAGCAGTTGTGGGCGCCGCATCTGCTGCGCGGGGAGACGCTGACCGAGGTGGGCGACCGCTACGACGGGGACGTGCTGGGCGATGACCCGGTGGCGGTCTGGGAGCGGGCGGCGCGCGAGGCCCGGACGGCGTTCACCGGGCCTGGGGCGCTGGATGCCCCGGTGCACACCAGTGGCGGGCTGACCCCGGCGGAGGACTACGCGCGGCAGATGACGCTGGATCTGACGGTGCACGCCTGGGACCTGGCGCGCGGCACGGACACCGATGACCGGCTGGACGAGGAGGTGGCCGAGATGGTGTTCACGTATGTGGAGCCGCAGATCGGCGGCTGGCAGGGGTTCGGGATCTTCGACCCGCCGGTGGATGTGGCGCCGGACGCCCCGGTGCAGGAGCGGCTGGTGGCGCTGCTGGGACGTGACCCGGCCTGATCGGCGGGTGGGAGGGCTCGCGACGACAGCCGGGCTGCGGGTGATCGAGCTGATCGAGCCGGACCGGGCGTCCGGAGGGTGCCCCGCCCCCTTCGTCGTGGGGCGGGGCACCGGGTGCGGTGGTTCAGCCGGCCAGCAGGGTGTCGATCCGGGCCAGTTCGTCCTCGGTGAGCGGACCGGCCTCCAGGGCGGCGAGGTTCTGGTCGAGCTGGGCGACGCTGCTGGCGCCGATCAGCACCGAGACCACCCGGGGGTCGCGCAGGACCCACGAGAGCGCCAGCTGGGCCAGGGTCTGGCCGCGTCCTTCGGCGACCTCGTTGAGGGACCGCAGCAGGGTGAGCCGCTCGGCCGGGAGGGCGTCACGCTTGAGGAAGTGCCCCACGGCCATCCGGGAGTCCTGCGGCACCTCGCCGGACAGGTAGCGGTCGGTGAGCAGACCCTGGGCGAGCGGGGAGAAGGCGATGAGGCTGGTTCCGGTCTCACCGATGGCGTCCAGGACGCCGTCCTCCAGGGCCCGGTGCAGCATGTTGTACGGGGACTGGTGGATGAGCAGCGGGGTGCCGAGTTCGCGCAGGATCTGCACGGCGCGGCGGTGCTGCTCGGCGGGGTAGTTGGAGATGCCGGCGTACAGGGCCTTGCCGGAGCGGACCGCGTGGTCGAGGGCGCCGAGGGTCTCCTCGAGCGGGGTGTCGGGGTCGTAGCGGTGGGAGTAGAAGACGTCGACGTAGTCCAGGCCCATGCGGGTGAGGGACTGGTCGAGGCTGGCGATCATGGACTTGCGCGAGCCCCATTCGCCGTACGGGCCGGGCCACATGTGGTAGCCGGCCTTGGAGGCGATGAACAGTTCGTCGCGGTAGGGGCGGAAGTCCTGGGCGAACAGGGTGCCGAAGTTGATCTCGGCCGAACCGGGGGGCGGGCCGTAGTTGTTGGCGAGGTCGAAGTGGGTGATGCCGCGGTCGAAGGCGCGGCGCAGCACGGCCCGCTGGGTCTCCAGCGGGCTGGTGTCACCGAAGTTGTGCCACAGCCCCAGGGACACGGCGGGCAGCAGCACGCCGCTGTGGCCGGAGCGGCGGTACTGCATGGTGTCGTAGCGGTCGGCGGCTGCGGCGTAGGGCACCGGGTCTCCTCGCGAGGTTCAACGTTTTCTTTCATCCTGGCACAGAACCGATCAGATCATCGATCTTTTTCCGGGCGCTCGGTGACCCAGTCCAGGGCGCCGCGCAGATGGGCCCGGAACGCCTCGTCCCCGTACGCCTCGGCGGTGTGGCCGAGCGAGGTGTAGAAGGAGCGGCCACCGGTGTTCTCGTGGCACCACACCAGAGGGTGGTCGGTGCCCATCCGGCCGCCGGTGTAGGTGGATTCGTCGGCGGACGCCAGGACGCGGACCCGGCCGCGCGGGCTGGCGGTGAAGTGGTACCACTCGTCCGTGAAGGTCCAGCGCGCCGGCAGATGAGCTGTGGCGGGGTGGTCGTGGTCCTCCACCTGGACCACGCCCGGCTGGAGTGCGGGGTGACCGTCGAAGCGGGCGCCGACCAGTTCGCCGTACCACGGCCAGTCGTACTCGGTGCCCGAGGCGGAGTGCACACCGAGGAAGCCGCCGCCCGCCTCCTGGTGGGCGCGCAGGGCGTCCCGGGCCGGCGGGGTGAGGACGGCACCGGTGGTGGACAGGAAGACGGCCGCGGCGGCGCCGGGCAGCGCGGCGGCGAGCCTGTCCGGGTCCTCGGTTGCCACGACGGTGCGGCCTCGCTCGGCGCCCAGCGCGCGCAGGGCGTCGACGCCCTCGGGGATGGAATCGTGGCGGAATCCGGCGGTGCGGGTGAACACGACGAGAGGCTCGGAGGTCATGGATCCCTATGCTAGAAGGCGCTTCGCCGCACGGGCGGCGCGGGCGCCGGGGGGGCGCTTTCGCCGGCTGGGGGGTGTGCGCCATACCTCCGCGCTTCAGATCCGCCGGATCGTGGGAAATCAGATAACAACCCGCCCAAGTGTCTTCCGTTGACCGCCTTCAGGGCCCCATGATCTTGGGCATTCCCGAGTGAGGAGTACGGATGCCCCGTGATCAGGTTGCCCTCGTCTTCAGCAAGCAGGCCATCGCCTGCGCCCGGTTGGGCTCCCCGCTGTACGGGGCTCTGCTGGAACGGGTGGCCCGGGACATCCGGGAGGGCGGCCCGTGCGCGGACGTGCTCGACGGGTACGGCGACCTCGGCGAGACCGACGCGCTGCCGCTGCGGCTGATGGGCGCGGTGCACGCCCTGGTGCTCACCGGGCGGGCGCCGGAGCTGGCCGAGCACTATCCCAGCGCGGGCGGGGTCTTCGATCCCGGGCGCCCGGACGCCGGCTGGTCCGCCTTCCTGGCGACCGTGGCGGCGGAGCCCGGCTGGGTGCGCGAGTGGCTCGGACGGCCACCGCAGACCAACGAGGTGGGAAGGGCGGTCCTGCTGCTGGCCGGGCTGCTGTACGCCGTTCCCACCGCCGCGCTGCCGATCCGGCTGTTCGAGCTGGGCTCCAGCGCGGGACTGAATCTGCGGGCCGAGCAGTTCCGCTACCAGGCCCCGGACTTCTCCTGGGGCAACCCCGACTCGGCCGTGAAACTGGACCCGGTGTGGAAGGGCGAGGCGCCCGGCTGGCTGACCGAGGGGGTGCGGCGGCATCAGGCGCTGCGCATCGTGGAGCGCAGAGGCTGCGACCTGACCCCGATCGATCCGCTGTCCCCGGACGGGGCACTCGCCCTGCGCGCCTACGTGTGGCCGGACCAGGCGGCACGGGTGCGCCGGCTGGACGGGGCCCTGCGGATCGCCGCCAAGGTACCCGCCACGGTGGGCGCGGCGGGCGCCGCGGAGTTCCTGTCCGGCGTGCGGCTGGAGCCAGGCACCATGACCGTGGTGTGGCACTCGGTGATGCGCCAGTACGTGCCGGACGCCGAATGGGCCCTGGTGGAGCGGGAACTGGAACGGCTGGCCGCGGCGTCCACGGCGGACGCGGGGTTCGTGCATCTGTCGTTCGAGCCGCGCACGGTGGGTGAGCTGCAGCGGTTCGCGCTCTCGGCGCGGCTGGGCCGGGCGCCTGAAGAATTCCTGGCGTTCGCCGCGCCCCACGGTCTGCCCGCGTGGTCCCCGGGTCAGGACTGACGCACGATGGGCCCATGGGACATCTGATGACTGCGGACGAGTGGCGGACCTTCCTCAGCGCGGGAACCAGGACCGGGAAGCTGTCGACGGTGAGCGAGGACGGCGGCCCGCACGTGGCGCCGGTGTGGTTCCTGGTGGACGGCGACGACATCGTCTTCAACACCGGCAAGGGCACCGTCAAGGGCCGCAACCTGGCCCGGGAGGGCCGGGCGGCGCTGTGCGTCGACGACGAGCGCCCCCCGTTCAGCTTCGCCGTGGTGCGCGGACGCGTGAGCCTCAGCGAGGAACCGGGGCAGCTGCGGGAATGGGCCACCCGGATCGCGGAGCGGTACATGGGGGCCGACCGGGCGAAGGAGTACGGCGAGCGCAACGGCGTACCGGGGGAACTGCTGGTGCGGCTGCGGGTGGAGCATGTGTCCGCCGTCGCCGATCTGGCGGAGTAGGCGGCGTACGCGCCGGCGTGTTCACACCTCGCGCCAGGTGCGGCGGTCACGGGCCACCCCGTGGATGGCGCTGACCCGCTCCGGGGTGAGGACGGCCCCGTACCGGGTGAGCCGGTCGAGGTCACCCTCCCGCAGGATCCGCACGTCGGAGGGCACCGTGCCGTACCCGATCCGCCCGGCCGCCACGCAGATCAGCACCGGGACCACCGGTACCGGGAAGCCGCAGCCCCGGGTCAGGGCGTGCGCGGCACGGGCCGCGCCGCGTCGGCAGTGCCGCAGGTGGGGCTCGGTCCGCCGGGCTCCGATCCGCACCAGGTCCTCGTCCGGGTCCCCGATGCGCAGCGGGCGGCCGCGGTGGCCCACGGTGTGGCAGCCGAAGACCCCGGCCGGGCCGATCGCCAGGTGGGGCAGGATGGCGGCGCCGGGCAGCGGGATGGAGTGCAGCACCTGCCAGCCGGCGCCGGTGAGCCGGTCGAGGGCGGCCCCGGCCGACTGTTCCCCGGCGAGCCGCTGCCGCAGCGCCACGGCCGCACCGTCCCGGCCGAGCAGGGCGCGGGCCAGCCGGCGGGCGGGGTGCGCGGGACGGCGGTCGAGGAGCCCGTACAGCGTCTCGCCCGGCCGGTTGGGGGCCAGATCGTCGTCGGGATGCAGCCACAGCGGGCCGCTGTCGCGGCGCCGGGCCGGGTTCGGTTCCTGACCGGGCTCCATCCGTCACCCCCTCGGGTCCATGACACCATCGTCACGGCCCGGCGGCGAACAGGCATCCCGCCGGGGACGGGTACCAGCGAAGGAGAGTGCGGGATCGTGGCGGGGCTGATCGACACCGTGGCATGGGTGCATCTGGACCAGGGGCGGATTCTGGGGGTGCGTTCGCGCGGCAAGCGGCTGTTCTACATCCCCGGCGGCAAGCGGGACGGCGCGGAGAGCGACCACGAGACCCTGCTGCGGGAGGTGCGCGAGGAGCTGACGGTGACACTGGTGCCCGAGACGGTGGCCCATGTGGGGACGTACGAGGCGCAGGCGGACGGCTATCCGGCCGGGACGATGGTGCGGATGGCCTGTTACACGGCGGACTTCCACGGGACGCTGAGCGCCAGCAGCGAGATCGAGGAGATGGCCTGGCTCTCGCTGGCGGAGAAGGAGCGCACGGCGCCGGTGGATCACGCGGTCTTCGAGGATCTCGCGGCGGCCGGACGGCTGCGCTGAGCTTTACCATGGCGGTTCGTGGAGGAGGGTGAGCGGGTGGTGGAAGCGGTGCACAGCGACGGGCGGGTGGAGCGCGGGAACGCCACGCGCCGCCTGGTGCTGCGCAGGACCATGGAGGTCGCCTCCGTGGAGGGCCTGGGAGGGCTTTCGATCGGGCGGATCGCCGGCGAGCTGGGGCTGAGCAAGAGCGGGGTGTTCGCGCTCTTCGGCTCCAAGGAGGAGCTGCAGCTGGCGACGGTGCGGGCGGCGAGGTCGGTCTTCGTGAAGTCCATCGTGCAGCCGGTGCTGGAGATGCCCGAGGGTGTGGAGCGGGTGCTGCGGCTGTGCGACGGCTATCTGGAGTACTCGCGGGGCCGGGTGTTCCCCGGTGGGTGTTTCTTCCTCGCCGTGGCCACCGAGTTCGCGGCGCGGGAGGGCGCGGTGCGCGACGCGGTGGCCCTGGCCCGTCAGGAGTGGGACCAGCTGATCACGGACGCGCTGACGGCGGCACGGGCCGCCGGTGAGCTGCGGGCGGACACCGACGCGGCGCAGCTGGCGTTCGAGCTGGTGGCGGTGCTGGACATGGCGAACACGACATCCGCGCTGCTCGGGGACGAGACGGGGTACGAACGGGCGGCGGCCGCCGTCCGCGGGCGGCTGCGGGCGGCGGCCGTGACCGGGGCCGGGGTCTAACGGACCGGGTCGGTCGCCGAGACGAAGTCCACTACGCCCTCGATGACCTGGGGGTCGGCGAGGATCCGCCGGTGGCCCAGGCCCCGCGTGATGAGCAGGTCGGCCTGGCTGCCGTAGGTGTCGGCGATGCGGCGGGCGTGGGCGACCGGGATCACGTCGTCGTCCTCGTCGTGGACGAGGAGGATCGGCAGGGTGAGCCGGGCTGGCTGGTAGGTGGCCGAGAAGCGCTCCCAGACGTTGGGTACGCCGGCGAAGATGTCCTCCTCGACGTGGGTGCGCAGCACGTCCTTGGCCCGCCCGGTGAGGCCCGCCCCGGCGCAGAAGGAATCGACGAGGTAGGTGAAGTCGGGTATGGGGGCGAGGGTGATCAGCCGGGTGGCGGTGACCTCTTCGCGGAGTGCCCAGAAGGCGGCGAGCCCGCCGAGGGAGTGGCCGACAACCGCCTCGTAGTGGCCGTCGTCCGGTGCGAGGCGGCGGGCCATGTCGCCGTACTGCACGATCGTGGTCTCGCCGTCCGAGGACTCGCCGTGTCCCGGGGCGTCGAAGCCGACGGGGCTGTACCCGCGCTCGGTCAGCGCCCGGATGAGCGGCACGAAACGCGAGGTGCGGAACATCCAGCCGTGCAGGAAGAGGACCGGACGCTCCCCGTTGCCCCAGCGGAAGACGACCACGTCCCGGCCCGCGACGCTGACGGTTTCGCGGCGTGCGGCTCGCATCAGCGCTTCTTCGTCCGGGCGTGGCCGGGCGCAGGTGTGTGGCCGGCGGAAGGAGGGCAGGGCGGCGCTCACGGCCACGGAGGGGGCTATCCGGGAGGTGAGGCGCAGGGCGGTACGGGTCAGGTCGGCGGTCAGAGCCATGCTGAATCCCCTCGTGGGACGGTCGATTGTGAGATATTAGCACGACCGTTCGCACAGTTTTCTGGCGCGGCGACACCGCCGCAGCCCGGCCTCCCCGGGCCGGGCCCGCACCCGTCAGGAGGTCAGATCGAGCACCTCCCGGTCCCCGACGGCGGCCCCGTCGCGGCGCACCAGCTCGGCGTAGTGGCCCTGGAGAGCCAGAAGCTGGGCATGGGTGCCGCGCTCGGCGATCCGGCCGCCGTCCAGCACGACGATCTCGTCGGCATCGCGAATGGTGGACAGCCGGTGGGCGATGGTGATGGTGGTCCGGCCGGCCGACAGGGCGTCGATGGCCCGCTGGACCTCGCGTTCCGTTTTGGTGTCCAGCGCACTGGTGGCCTCGTCGAGCACCAGCACCGGGGGGTCGCGCAGGATGGTCCTGGCCAGAGCCAGACGCTGCTTCTCACCGCCGGAGAACCGGTAGCCGCGCTCGCCGACCACGGTGTCGTAGCCCTGCGGAAGGGCCGCGATGTGGTCATGGATGCGGGCCGTGCGGGCGGCGGTCTCGAGTTCCGCGTCGGTGGCGTCCGGCTTGGCGAAGCGCAGATTGTCGGCCACCGAGGCGTGGAAGAGGTAGGTCTCCTGGGAGACCACTCCGATCGCGCGGGCCAGTGAGGCGAAGTCCAGCTCCCGGACATCGATGCCGTCCAGCCGCACCGCGCCCGAGGTGACGTCGTACAGGCGGGGCAGCAGATAGCTCAGCGTGCTCTTGCCGGACCCGGTGGCACCGACGACCGCGAGCGAGGCGCCGGCCGGGATCGTCAGGTCGATACCGCTGAGCGTGGGCGGAGCGGTGGGCTCGTACCCGAAGGACACCCCCTCCAGCCGGATCTCGCCCTTGGCGTGCCGCAGCTCCAGCGCGCCGGGGCGCTCGGTGATGTCCACGGGGAGATCGAGGTACTCGAAAATCCGTTGGAAGAGGGCGAGCGAGGCCTGGATGTCGACGCCGGTGGACAGCAGGGAGACGGCCGGGCGCAGCAGCCCTTGCTGGAGGCTGACGAAGGCCACCAGGGTGCCGATGGAGGGCGGGGTGCCGCCGAGTTGCAGCAGCACGCCGGCCGACCAGTAGAGCAGGGCGGGGATCGCGGCCATGATCATGCCGATGGTGGCCATCCGCCAGCGGCCGGCCATCGAGGCGCGGATCTCCAGGTCGGCCAGCCGGGTCGACTCCTCGGAGAAGTTGCGGGTCAGACCGGCGGAACGGCCCATGGTGCGGCCCAGCAGGATGCCGCTGACCGACAGGGACTCGGTGACCATCGCGGCCATGGTGGCCATCTGTTTCTGCCGCTGCGCGGTGATGCGTTTGCGCTCGCGGCCGACCCGGCGGGCGAGCCAGACGAAGAAGGGCAGCAGGGCCAGGGAGAGCAGGGTCAGGCGCCAGTCGAGGGCGAGCATGGCCACGAGGGTGGCGACGACAGCGGTGACGTTGGAGACCAGGGAGGTCGCGGTGGAGGTGACGGTGGCCTGCATGCCGCCGATGTCGTTGGCGATGCGGGACTGCACCTCGCCGGTACGGGTCCGGGTGAAGAAGGCCAGCGGCATCTGCTGGAGCTTGGCGTAGACCTGGGTGCGCAGATCGTGCATGACGTGCTGGCCCACGGTGGTGGAGATGAGCGTCTGGAGCACGCCGAAGACGCTGCTCATCACGGCGGTGACGATCATGCCCAGGGCGAGCAGGGCGAGCAGGGTGGTGCGCTGCTGGGGCAGCGCGGTGTCGATGATCTCGCGGAGCAGGAACGGGGAGGCGACGGCGACCAGGGAGGAGGCGCCGACGAGCAGGGCGACGACGGCCAGGCGCGCCCGGTAGGGACGGAAGAGAGTGAGGATGCGGCGGATCTGAGCGGGTGACTGCGGGGCGGCCGGATCGCCGACCGGATCGCCGGTTCGCAGTACGGTGTCGTGCGGCATGTGCTCCTTCGGAGGGTGTCATGGGGGGACAGCCCTCCAGCCTACGGCGCGGTGGCACCGCCGGGCGGGGTGGCGCCCGGCGGATGCCTCCGGTTCAGCCGACGCGCACGGCGTGCGGGGTGATCCGTACCAGACGCCGTGGGCCCTCCGTCCACTCCACGGTGATCTCGTGGACGGTCCCCTGACCGTCGGGATCGGTGGGGGTGGTCACCCGTACCCCGGCCTGTGCGGACAGCGGTGGGGGCGCGTCGTCGCCGGTCAGCCGGGCGAGGGCGATGAAGAGCCGGTCCTCGGGCGCCGTACCGGTGTCTCCGGTGAGGACGGGGAGCCGGGCCTCCGGGGTGAAGGCGGTGGGGAGTGCGGACAGCGGGGGTTCGAGGGTGTAACCATGCACCGGGTGCAGTTCGGAGCGCAGCCCTTCCCCCGCTGCCCAGCCGGTGTGGCGGACCGCCACCCCTGGCGCACTGTCGATCATCAGATGAATACGGGCCTCGGTGGCGCCGTGGGCCAGCACCACGGAGATCACCCGGCACCCGCCCGCCTCGTGGGCCGAGGCCGCCCAGCCCTCACCCGCGCCCAGCGGCTCGATCGAGGTACGGGGGGCGGGTTCGCCGCCGACGAGCGGGCCGAAGTGGTTGTCGGCGGACGGTCCGGTGCCGCCCTGCGTGGGGCCGGTCACCGTGGAGTAGCCGAGCCGGGTGTAGTACGGGTCGTACCGGGCGTCCTCGCTGCCGTGATTGTGCAGCCGCACCACCCCGTCCGAGACGGTGGACTGCAGCAGCCAGCCCGGCACCGGCAGCGGGGTGACGGCGTCGGCCCGCTCGGCAGGGCCCGGCTCCTCGGTCTCCGTCCACACCGGGTGGCCGGGGGGCAGCAGCAGTCCGGCGAACGCCTTGCTCGCCCAGTACGGCGAGGCGGGCCCGGAGTAGCGCTGGAGCACTCCCCGGTAGGGACCGTGCCAGCCCAGCGACAACAGTCCCTGAGGGCTCACCGCGCCCCGGTCCAGGAAGTAGCGCAGCGCGCCGGAGGCCAGCCGGCGGGTCGCACCGGGTGCCAGCGGGGTGTGGCCGGTGAGTGCACCCAGCCACAGCGGGGAGGTGGTGGCCATCCGGTAGGTGAGGGAGCGGCCCTGGTGCACGGGGGCCCCGTCGCCGCCGAACAGCCGTGCGTAGTCGGCGAGGTGGGCGGCGAGCCGGCCGCCGTACCGGGCGAGGAGGGCAGGGTCGCCCGACTGCCAGGCGTGCAGCACCGGGTAGAGGTGCATGGCCCAGCCGTTGTAGTAGTCGAAGTGCCGCAGCGGGCCGTCGCTGTACCAGCCGTCGCCCCGGTACCAGGGCTCGATGCGGTCCAGGCCGCGGGCGACGGCGGCCTCGGCGGCCGCCGTCTCGATGCCGGCCTCGGCGAGGAAACCGCCCACGGTGACCGGGAACAGCTCCCAGTTGCACTCCCATGCCTCGGCGGTGAGCGCGTCCGACAGCCAGCGGGCGGCCCGTTCGCGCACGCCGGCGGGCAGTTCGTCCCACAGCCGGCGCCGGGTCAGGCGCAGTGCGAACGCGATGGAGGCGGCCTCCACCAGCGGCTGGCTGCGGTCGGTGATCAGCGGCCAGTCCTCGGGGCCGTCCCCGCCGGGCGCGCGGGTGCCGGCGGCCAGGCCGGCGGCGTACCGCTCCAGGAAGCCGTGCGGGTCCTCACCACCCGCCCCGGCGACCCGGAAGGCCGCCAGCAGGAAGGTCCGCGCGTACCCCTCCAGTCCGTCCGAGCGCGCCCCGGAGCCGCTGGGCGGGCCGCCGGGCAGGTGGTAGAGCGCCCCGCTCCCGGTGGCGTACGGGGCGACCGCGTGCAGCAGGCCGTCGGCGACCGTCTCCCAGTGGGCACGGGTCCAGCCGGTGTACGGGCTCAGCGCCCGGTCCTCGTCCGGAAGGATGAAGGGGTGGTTGGCCATGCGTGTGCCGCCTGATCGCTCGGGGGCCGGTCCGCCCGGCACCCTATGCCAGGACAGCAAACGCTTTCCAGACCCCGGCCGGGACACTGGCCGGAAAGCGGCGGACATGCTAGTCAGAGCCCATGCCTGCCCACTCCTCGTATGACGCCGTGATCGTCGGCGGTGGCCACAACGGTCTGGTCGCCGCCGCCTACCTCGCCCGCGCCGGGCGGCGCGTACTGCTGCTGGAGCGCCTGGCGCACACCGGGGGCGCGGCGGTCTCCGCCACCGCCTTCCCGGGTGTGGCCGCCCGGCTGTCGCGGTACGCCTACCTGGTGAGCCTGTTGCCGGACCACATCGTGCGGGACCTGGGGCTTCGGCTGACCCCGGCCAAGCGTGAGTTCTCCTCGTACACGCCGGTGGTCCGCCAGGGGCGCGCCACCGGGCTGCTGGTCGGGGGCGGCACCGGGCGCACCCGAGAGGCGTTCGCCCGGCTGACCGGCTCGGACCGGGAGTTCGAGGCCTGGCAGGACTTCTACGCGATGACCCGGCGCCTGGCCGCGCGGGTCTTCCCCTCCCTCACCGAACCGCTGCCCACCCGCGCCGAACTGCGGGACCGGGTGGGCGACGAGGCGGCCTGGGAGGCGGTGTTCGAGCGGCCGCTGGGCGAGACCATCGAGGAGCGGTTCGCGGACGACCTGGTGCGCGGGATCGTGCTCACGGACGGTCTGATCGGCACCTTCACCTCGGCCCACGACCCGTCGCTGCGGCAGAACCGCTGCTTCCTGTACCACGTGATCGGTGGCTCCACCGGCGACTGGGACGTGCCGGTCGGCGGTATGGGCGCGGTCACCGACGCGCTGGCGGCGTCGGCGCGGCGGGCCGGGGCGGAGCTGGTCACCGGGCACGAGGTCACCGGCCTCTCACCGGACGGCGGTCCCGGCGGGCGCGCGGAGGTGCGCTTCACCGACGAGGAGGGGCGCGACGGCGCGGTGGGCGCGGAGCGGGTGCTGGTCAACGCGTCTCCGCAGGTACTGGCACGGCTGCTCGGGGAGGCCGCCGGGCAGCCCTCCGAGCCCGTGGAGGGCGCGCAGCTGAAGGTGAACATGCTGCTGCGCCGGCTGCCCCGGCTGCGGGACACCTCGGTCGACCCGCGGGACGCCTTCGCCGGGACGTTCCACGTGGCGGAGGGGTACGCCCAGTTGGAGACGGCCTATCGGGAGGCGGTGGCCGGGACGGGGCCGGCGGCACCGCCGAGTGAGCTGTACTGCCACTCGCTGTCCGATCCCTCGATCCTCTCCCCCGAGCTGGCCGGCGCCGGGTACCAGACCCTGACCCTGTTCGGACTGCACACCCCGGCGCGGCTGTTCGCGGGGGGCGGGCAGAGCGAGGCGGAGGTACGGGACCGGCTGCTGGCGGCGGCACTGGCGCAGTTGGACGAGCAGCTGGCGGAGCCGATCGCGGACTGTCTGGCGGTGGACGGGGAGGGCCGGCCCTGTCTGGAGGTGAAGACGCCGCTGGACCTGGAGCGCGACCTGTGGCTTCCGGGCGGCAACATCTTCCACGGGGACCTGGACTTCCCCTTCCGGGAGGAGGAGGACGGTGCGCGGGGGCCGGCGGACCGGTGGGGGGTGGGGACCGGGCACGAACGCGTCCTGGTGTGCGGTTCCGGCGCCGCCAGGGGCGGCGGGGTGAGCGGGATCCCGGGCCACAACGCGGCGATGGCGGCGCTCGGCCGGTAGGCGGGGAGCGCGTGGCGGGTGGGAAGCGGCGCCCGGCCGGCCCCGGTACGGCGCGGGTCGTGCGGAGCCTCGTCGCCGCCGGGGGCGGCCTGCCGCCCGCCGTCGTCGTGGCGGGCGGCAGGCCGGTTGCGGGATGCCGGGCGGTGTGACCGTGTCCGCGGCCGTGTCGCGACCCCGGACACCCACCCCTCAGGCCGGGTTGATGGGCAGGGTGCGGCCCTCCCTGACGTACAGCGGGATGCGCTCCAGCGGGGCCGCCGCCCGCACCGTGTCCCCGCCCTCGTGCACCGTGCCGTCGTGGGCGTCCCGCCAGCGGGTGCCGGCCGGCAGGTAAACGATCCGTGCCCGGACGCCCGGCTCGGCCACGGGTGCCACCAGCAGATCGGGGCCCAGCAGGAACTGGTCCTCCACCTCCCAGGCGGCCGGGTCCTCGGGGAAGTCGTAGAACAGCGGGCGCATCGGCGGGGTGCCGGTGCGGTGGGCGATGTCCATCTGTTCCTGGACGTAGGGGCGCAGCCGCTCGCGCAGCAGCATCTGGTCGCGGATCAGGGGGTAGACCGGGCCGTAGGACCACGGTTCGTTGGGCCCGCCGGTCATCGTCACGCCGAAGGGCTGGTTCGGGTCGCGGTCCCCGTGCAGCCGGAACAGCGGGCAGTGCACCCCGTACTGGAACCAGCGCACCATCAGTTCCTGATAGTCGGGGTCGGCGGGGTCCCCGCCGTGGAATCCGCCGATGTCGGTGGTCCACCAGGGGATGCCGCTGAGGGCGACGTTCAGTCCGGCGCGGATCTGGACGCGCAGCGAGTCGAAGGTGGCGGGGATGTCACCGGACCACAGGGCGGCCCCGTACCGCTGACTTCCGGCCCAGGCCGAGCGGTTGAGGGTGATGATCTCCTCCTCACCCTCGGCGGTGAGTCCTTCGTGGAAGGCCCGGGCGTGTTCGCGCGGGTAGAGGTTTCCGGTCTGCCGGCCGCCGCCGATGGCGTACTCGGCGCGTTCCTGCAGGGGCGGGGCGATGTCGGGTTCGCAGGCGTCCAGCCAGAAGACGCTGATGCCGTGCCGGTGATAGCCCTCGCGCACCGCGTCCCACAGCAGCCGGCGGGCGGCGGGGTCGGTGGGGTCGAAGTAATGGGTGGGGGCGAAGCCGCCCGGTGCGGGCCAGTTCTGGGTGAGCAGTCCGCCGTGCCGGTCGCCGACCAGGCCGCGGGTGGCGTGCAGCGCGTCGTGGTGGGCGCCCTCGGGGTGCACGGTGGGCCAGATGGAGACCATCAGCCGGACTCCGAGGGACTCCAGTTCGGCGACCATGGCGGCCGGGTCGGGCCAGTCGACGGGGTCGAAGCTCCAGTCCCCCATCTGGCGCCAGTGGAAGAAGTCGCTGACGATGACCGACAGCGGCAGCTCACGGCGGGCGAACTCGCGTGCCACCTCCAGCAGTTCCTCCTGGGTGCGGTAGCGCAGCCGGGACTGCCAGAAGCCGGTGGCCCAGTGCGGCAGCGGGGGCGGGTGGCCGGTGGCGGCGGCGTAGGAGGCCATCAGGTCGGCGGGGGTGTCGCCCGCGGTGACCCAGTAGTCGATCTGCTCGCTGCGCTCGGCCACCCAGCGGGTGGCGTCGTGGGCGAGCTCGACGCGGCCGAGGGCGGGGTTGTTCCACAGCAGCCCGTAGCCGCGGGAGGAGATCAGCAGCGGGATGCTGACCTCGGCGTTGCGCTGGGCGAGTTCGATGACCAGGCCCTTCTGGTCGAGCCGGCCGTGCAGATGCTGGCCGAGCCCGTAGAGCCGTTCGTCCGGGTGGGCGGCGAAGCGCTGTTCGAGGCGGTAGCCGCCGTCGCCGTGCGGGGTGTGGGTACGGGGCGGCGGCCAGCCCTTGTACGGTTCGGCGTCGGCCAGCAGTTCCTCGCCGGTGGCGGTGCGGGTGAAACGGAGCCGGCCCCGGGCGTCGAGGTGGGCGGTGATCCGGCCGTTGACGAGCCGGCCGCCGCCCGCGTCGGCCGGCTCGGTGTACGCGGTCCCGCTGTCGGAGGGCGGGGTGTCGAGGGCGCCGGGGGTGGCGGCGCGTATGCCGGCGGCGCCGGCGCGAACCCGCACGGCGTCGTTCCCCCAGGGCTCGACCCGGAGCACCTCCCCCGGTGAGAGCCGCTCCAGATGCCGTGGGTGGACGGTGACGGTGGTGCTCATACGTGCTGTCCTCCGGTGTGTGGGCCCTTCTGTGGATCATGGTGGCCCCGGAGGGAGGGGCGGGAAACCGCGTCGGCGGCGCCGAAACTTTCGGGTTCCGGCGCGTCCGACACCGATCCGCAGGTCCGCGCCGCGGTACGTCCGGTGGGAGCCGTCGCACTCGATGTCGCCCGGGGCCGGGAGCGGCGCCGTGGGCCGTCCACGTGACGGGGGCGGATGAGGAGAGGAGGGTGCGGTGGGTCAGCCGGGGAAGCCGTCGGTGGCGGGGTGGAGCCACCGGCCGCCCGCGGTGAACGGGAAGCCGGGGTCGGCATGGTGGCTGGGCCGGACCGGGTGGGTGCCGGTCACGCCGGTTCCCCGGCCGGGGCGGAAGGGCCCTGGCGGGCCGGGGGCGGGGCGGTGGAGTCCCGGATGACCACGTGGGTGCCGAGCACCGCGTGCTGGGCGGCCGAGGAGACCTCCCCCGCGCGCAGGCCCAGCGCCAGGCGTACGGCGGTGCGGCCGACCTCCTCGTACGGCACGTGCACGGTGGTCAGCTGCGGGCGCAGGTCGGTGGCCGGGTCGACATCGTCGTAGCCGGTGAGCGAGACGTCCTCGGGGACGCGCAGACCCCGGTCACCGAGTGCGGCCAGGGCGCCGGCGGCGACGGTGTCGGTGACGGCGCACACCGCGGTGAAGTCGCGGCCCTGCCGCAACCGGGCGGTCAGCTTCTCGTAGGCGTCGGCCCGGCTGAACTCGGTGGCGACGACGAGGGCTTCGTCGGCCGCCACGGCGTGGTCGGCCAGGGCGCGGCGGTAGCCGGCGAGGCGGCCGGCAGCCGTGGTGGAGCCGTTGGCTGCGGCGCCCAGGAAGAGGATGCGCCGGTGGCCCTGGGCCAGCAGCCGGCTGACCACGGCGTACGCGCCGCCCTCGTTGTCGTACTCCACGACGGTGGCGGGGACATCGGGGCCCAGCGGAGGGCGTCCGCACAGCACCAGCCGGGACCCGGAGGCGTCCAGGGAGTGCGCGATGGCCGTCATCTGACCGCGGTAGGCGGCGTCGTCGACCACTCCGCCGATGAGGATGACGGCACCGGCGCCCTGTTCGCGCATGGTGCGCACGACGGACAGTTCCCGTTCGGGGTCGCCCTGCGTGGTGCAGATCAGGCAGATCCGGCCGCGCCTGGCCGCTTCCTGCTCGACGCCGTGTGCGACCGAGGCGAAGGAGGCGCCGCGCACGTCGTTGAGGACGAAGGCGACGGTGGGGGTGCCGCGGCCGCGCAGCGCGCGGGCGTGGGTGTTGGCGACGTAGTCGAGGTCCTTGATGGCGCGCAGCACCCGCTGGCGGGTGCGCTGGGCGACCGGGTAGTTGTCGGCGAGGACGCGGGACACCGTGGCCATCGACACACCGGCCCGTAGCGCGACATCGCGCAGCGTGGCCGGCGCTCCGCCGGCCGGCGTCATGGCAGCGCTCCGCAGAAAGCGTTTCTCCTCATCCGGCGCAGTCTAACGGGAGGGGCCGGCACGTGACTTCGCCGCTTCACGCCCTTGACGTGCCCTTGGGCCGGTGTTCAGGCTGGGCAGACAACGTTTTCTGTCATGGGGAGCTGACCAGCACCAATGCCCAGCATCAACAACGGCGCGGGGCGGCCCGCCGCGCTGTTCGTCATGGACCCGGCCCATCTCCCCCGGCTCTTCCCCCCGGGTGTGCGCGAGCGGCTGTCGGGTGTGCTGCGGCTGCCGGACGATGCCGCGCCGCTCCCGGTGCCGGCCGGTGGCATCGACCCGGCGGAGGTGGAGGTCCTGATCACCGGCTGGGGCTGTGCGCCGCTGACCGAGCCGGTGCTGTCGGGGCTGCCCCGGCTGCGCGCCGTGCTGCACGCGGCCGGCAGCGTCAAGCACCACATCACCGAGGCGTGCTGGGAGCGCGGCCTTTCGGTGTCCTCGGCCGCCGCCGCCAACGCGCTGCCGGTGGCGGAGTTCACGCTGGGTGCGATTCTGCTGAGCGGCAAGGACGCGCTGGGCACGGCGGCCAGGTACGCGGCCGAACGCCGCCCGCCGGCGGCGGCACGTACCCACACCATGGGCAACTACCGGCGGCGGGTCGGCATCGTGGGCGCGTCCCGGATCGGGCGCCGGGTGATCGAACTGCTGCGCCCCTTCGACTTCGAGGTGGCGGTGCACGATCCGTATCTGCGGGTGGAGGAGGCGCGGGAGCTGGGAGTGACCGCGCTGCCGCTGGACGAACTGTGCGCCGTCAGTACGGTGCTGAGCCTGCACGCCCCGGCCGTGCCCGCGACCCGGCACCTGCTGGACGCCCGGCGGCTGGCGCTGCTGCCGGACGGCGCCACCGTGATCAACACCGCGCGCGGGTCGCTGGTGGACCAGAACGCGCTGGAGGCGGAGTTGGTGTCCGGCCGGATATCGGCGGTGCTCGACGTGACCGAACCGGAGCCGCTGCCGGTGGACTCACCGCTGTTCGGGCTGGAGAGTGTCCTGCTCACGCCGCACATCGCCGGGGCGCTGGGCAATGAACTGGAGCGGCTGGGCGAGGTGGTGGCGCAGGAGGCGGCAGCGCTGTGCGCGGGCCGGCCGCTGCGGCACCGGGTGCGGCGATCGGATCTGGACACGATCGCCTGAGCGCCCGTCCGGGCGGCAACCTCCGCCTCGCGGGCGGCGACGGACAGGCGGACGGGGCGTTCGGGCGACCGGGTTCGGCACGGCCGCGCGAACGCCGCCGTCCGTCACCCCTGTCCGTCTTCCTCTCACTCCAGGCGAGGGCATGTCCCCCTGAGGTCCGGGCGACGACGGCGCGCCGCGGTGGTGATCGCGGTGGCCGCGGCCGCCACGGGTCCGGGTACGGCGCTGACGGCTCCCGCGTCGGCGGCCCGGCCTCGCACCGACCGCCGTGCAGCCGGAGGTGAAGCGGGAGAGCAGCGCGGCGCCGCAGGTGGCGACGGCGGGCCGGCAGGCGCCGTCGGACATCGGCACGGCGGCGGAGTGGAATCCCCCGCGCACCTCGTCCGGCCGCTGAACGAGGTCTGGCAGCACGTGGAGCAGACCTCCCAGCTGATGGCCGACGGCGGTGGCCACCTCGACTACTGCGTGCGCCGGGAGTCCGACGCGCCGGTGAGCGCGCAGCTTCGGCCCGGGCCGGACGACTTCTACGACGGGACGCCGACAGGGGTTCCGAATTTCTTGATGAGGGCGGGTTCGGCAGGCCGGGTGACGGAGTTCGACGTGTGGACGGCGCGTGACGTCCGGCGGCACGTGAAGGGCCGCTACAACGTCCAGGTTGTCTGAGCCAGGATCCACGGGAGGCGGGCGGTGCCGGTGAGGCCCGGCACTCCCTCACCCGTACGGCGGCGCGCCGGATCCGCGCCCCGGTCCGCACATTGGTCTGGACATGACGCATCGCCCGGCGCTACCGTCGGAGTTGGTCTAGACCGCAGCACTCGCACCCGTGCACGGAGCTCTCCACCCCCCACATCTCCGGGAGCGAAGCATGCGCAAAAAGATCACCGCCGCCGCCACGGGGCTCGGGCTCGCCGCGATCACGGTGCTCGGCACCGGCGGCACCGCCCACGCCCACGGCTACAGCACGGCACCGACCAGCCGTCAGTCGTTCTGCGCCCAGGGCGCGGTCAGCAACTGCGGCGAGATCCAGTGGGAGCCGCAGAGCGTCGAGGGCCCCAAAGGCTTCCCGCAGGGCGGCCCCGCCGACGGACAGATCTGTGCCGGCGGCAACGCGCGGTTCGCCCAGCTGGACGATCCGCGTGGTGGCAGCTGGCCGGCCACCCGGCTGACGCCGGGTCAGGGCTACACCTTCAGCTGGACCTTCACGGTCACGCACAGCACCAGCGACTTCCGCTACTACATCACCCGCGACGGATACAACCCCAGCCAGCCGCTGACCCGGGCCGACCTGGAACCGCAGCCGTTCATGACCGTGCCGCTGGGCGGCCGGCACCCAGCCGCCAACGAGCAGCACCAAGGCACCGTGCCCACCCAGAAGTCGGGACGCCACATGATCCTCGCGGTCTGGGACGTCGCCGACACTCCGAACGCCTTCTACTCCTGCGCGGACGTGGACCTGTGAGGCGAGCGGTGACCGGTCGCTGACCGGTCCACCTCCGTGCCACTCCCCCACCGACCGCCGCTGCCGCCGGGTGCCACGCGATGACACCCCGGCGGCAGCGGCCACCAGTCGACGCGACGCAAGGCGCCGGGCGGGCGGCGGCGCCACGCACAGCGTGATCCGCCCGCGAGCCGGGACCGTTCGGTGGCTGCCGGCCGACCACGTCGAACGGAGCGTCGCTCGGTGATGGCGGACGGCGCTCCCCGGCACCACGCGCACCCGCCCCGGATCGCGGCAGCGCCCGGCGGGGGAAAACGCCGCGCCGTGGGCCGTGAACAGCCCCGGGGCCCGGTGCAGCGCGCCGCCCGTGGGCGGCGGCGCGATGCTCCGGGCCGGGGATGGAGCGGGCGCGGGAGGAGGCCGTCACCCACTCCCCGCGCGCCCGCGGTCCCTCATTGCAGCCAGGGGTGGCGGGCGACCAGCGGCAGCCGGGCCCAGGTGCCGCCGAGCCCCCAGGTCCGGCCGGCCGAGCACAGCGCGAGCACCACCAGAACGGCGATGTAGACGACATGCTGGTCCACCAGCGGGTTCGGGGACATGCTCGGCGAACCGTCCGACAGATGCCGGGCCGGCGGCCACTCGGCCACCCACAGCGTCAGCAGCATCAGGCCACCCGCCAGCGCGGTGATCCGCAGCGCGACCCCGGCCACCAGCGCTAACCCCACCCCGAGCATGCCTGCCATGTAGGCCCAGTCGACCCAGACCTGCCCGGCCCAGGAGTGGAACACCGACTCCAGCGGCCCGGAACTGACGCTGAGCAGATAGCCGCGGGCCGGCGAGCCGCCGTTCAGCCAGGAGTTCTGCGAGGCGGTCGCGTAGCCGAGGCCGAAGGTCTTGTCGATGAAGGCCCACAGGAAGATGACGCCGGTCGCGATCCGCAGCGCGGCCAGCGCGCGGCGGACCGTGAGCGGCAGCGGGGGGTCGGCCGCCGGTGGTGGGGAGGAGTGCCGGGAGGTGCGGACGGAAGGATCCGCGGTGATGGGGGATGGCATGGCGAGAGGCCCTTCTCGGTCATGGTCGTGGCGGGGGCGGCCGTCGGCCGGGGCTCGTGAACAGCGTCGGAGCCCTGCGTGCCTGGGAGCGCTCCCAGACGACGGCGCACTACTGGCACATCATGCGGAGCGGCGCCGCGTCCGCCCCGGACGGCCGCCCGGCTGGAGGCGGCGGTCGTCCGGGGCGAGGTCCGCTTCGGTCCCTGCCGTCCCTGACAGGACCAAAGCGGCGCGGCACCCGCGACCCGCCGGGGCTCCCCCGTACAGGGGTCCGGAGCGGCGGCACGACGGCGGGCGCGGAGGTCGGTGGGCGGTACGGCGGCCGCACGTGTCGCGGCGCGGCCGTGTCGGTGGGGCCGGGGCTACAGCCCTTCGGCCCGGCTTCGGCGGTTGAACGCGCTGCGCCGGTTGGCCTCGCGGAGCCGGGCCCGCAGCAGCGGGCGGTGGTCTGCGGACGGCCGGACGGCCGGGCGCTCACAGGGAATCCGGGGCACCGGCCCGGTGATCATGGGACGGCCCTGGGGGGCAGAGTGCGGCGTGACGTGGGGGATGGCATGGCTGCGGCCCTTCTCCATCGTGCGCGGCGAGCTGAACCACCGCTGAGTGGGAGCGCGCCACGCGACCCGGATGGGAGCGCTCCCACTCAGTGGGGATGCCCCTCATGGTGGGAGCACGGGTGTCCTGCGTCAACACCTCGCGCATTACTTTTCTGAAGGGGAATCAGCCCGCCGGACGCGGATCGGGGGGTGCCGGCTTCGTATTGCGCAGCCGGACACCGCTGAATCCCAGGCCCGCGGCGGTCACCGCCCTCCAGTACGGCCACAGGTTGTCGAGGACCCGCAACTGGATCCCGGCCGCCCGGTGCAGCTCCAGCAGGCCCCCACCGGCTCCGCCGGCCCCAGGGGCTCCACCGTGACGGTGGCGACATGGGCGTGCGGCACCGGCTGCCCGAAGGGCCGGAAGAGGGCGGCGGGCAACCGGTACGCGTACAGCCGGGTGGTGCGCATCCGCTCCAGCCAGTCGTACTCGATGGCGTGCACGCGTTCCCCGCCACCCGGGCCGATCAGACGCTCCCGGTCCTCCACGGTGGCGCCGGGCACCGTCCAGACCATGGCGCGCGGGCACTGGCGGGGGAACCAGTAGTCGGGGGCCCAGGCCGCGTCCACGGCCCACACGTACGGCTGCGGCTGCCGGGCGGTGCGGGCCACGTGGGGTACGAAACGGGCGATGGTGGGGTCCTCGGAGAAGTGCAGCACCTCACCGGGAGCGGGACGCATCCGTGCGAGCCGGGTCTAGGAGGGCTGCGGGTACGGGTCCCGGTCGCGCAGACCGAGGCGCCGGTGCTCGATGTGGTAGACGGCCTCGTCCAGCAGTTGCGCCACGTGATGGTCGTGCAGGCTGTAGACGATCCGGCGGCCCTGCCGGCTGCCGCTGACCAGGCTCAGGGTGCGCAGCAGCCGCAACTGGTGGGAGACGGCGGACTGTTCCATGCCGACCGCCGCCGCGAGTTCGGTGACCGGCAGTGGCCCCTCCCGCAGCCGGGCGAGGATGAGCAGCCGGGAGGGAGTGGCCAGCGCCTGGAGGGTCGCGGCCACGGATGCGGCGCTCTCCGCGTCCAGTTTGGCGGCCGGGGGGTCCCGGCGGTCGGCTCCATGTCCCATCCCCGCATGGTACGTGCCGGGCCCGGCGGTCCGGGAGAGCGGCCGTCGCGGAGAAAGCATTTCCGGGGGATTATCGGTGGTTTTCCGCGCGTGCTGGTGAATTGCGGTGGTGGCCGGGAAAAACCCGTTGATTTTGGCGGGTGCGGGCCGTGAGGCTTGGCAGGTTGCCCAGTTCCGCACGTACTGACTCTGGGATGTCATGCACATTCGCGATCTTCCGCATTCCGACCCCGGCGAACCCGACGTACGGTCCGGTTTCCGATTTCTGCTGTGGCTGTTCCGCAAACAGGTGGGCGGTCAGGTACAGGCCCTCCTGTGGGGCATTCTGCACCAGGCGAGCATCGCCATGCTGCCGCTGGCGCTCGGCCTGGTGGTCCAGGCGGTGGTGAACCAATCGGGCCGGGACCTGGCCCTCACCGGCCTGCTGATGCTCGGCATCACGCTCTCCATGACGCTGGCGGACACGATGCTGCACCGCCGCGCCGTCACCAACTGGATCACGGCGGCCGCCCGGGTCCAGCAACTGCTCGCCCGGCGCGCCACCCAACTGGGCGGGATGCTCACCCAGCGGGTCGCCGCGGGTGAAATCGTCAAGGTCTCCACGGGTGACGTGGAGAAGATCGGCTGGTTCGTCGAGTCGGTCTCCCGGTTCGGGGCCGCCGTGGTGGTGGCCCTGTCGGTGTGCACGGGCCTGATCATCTTCGAGCCGCAGCTGGGGCTGCTGGTGTTCGCGGGGGTGGCGGCCGTGGTGCTGTCCTTCGTCCCGCTGCTGCCGGCCGCCGTGCGCCGCGCGGACGCCGAGCGCGGCAAGTCCGGGCGGGCCACCGAACTCGCCTCCGACACCGTGGCCGGGCTGCGGGTGCTGCGCGGTATCGGTGGCGAGGAGCTGTTCCTGGACCGCTACCGCCGGGCCTCCCAGGAGGTGCGGGCGGCTTCGGTGCGCAGCGCGCGGATGTGGTCGCTGATCGACGCCGTGCAGGTGGTGATGCCGGGGCTGCTGCTGATCGCGGTGGTGTGGCAGGGAGCCGGGATGGCGAGTGAGGGCCGGATCTCGACGGGTGCGCTGGTCACCGTGTACGGGGCGGCCACGTTCTTGATGTTCCCGCTGCGGCTCTTCCAGGAGACGGCGATGGCGTTCACATTCTCGCGGCCCTCCGCCCAGCGGGCGGTGCGGGTTCTGGGGCTGCTGCGGGAGACCGGCGGGACGGACCCGGGGGCCGGGCAGCAGGGCCCGCTCGGTGGTGACCTGAGTGATCCTGCCAGCGGTGTGGTGGTCCGCGAGGGGCTGCTGACGGCGGTGGTGTGCGGGGATCCGAACACGGCCGAGCGGCTCGCCGAACGGCTCGGCGGGCATCCGATCCACGGCCGGGGTGAGCCCTCGGCGCTGCTGGGCGGCGTACCCCTGGACGAGGTGCCGCTGGCCACGGCGCGTACAGCCGTGCTGGTGCAGGACAAGGATCCGGTGCTGATGTCGGGGACGCTGCGGGAACTGCTGGCGGTGCCGTCCTCGGGGAAGGTCGAGGTGACGGCGGCGCTGGCGGCGGCGCAGTGCGAGGACGTCCTGGCGGCGCTGTCCCGGTCGTCCGCGGGCCCGGCGGGCGACCCGATGGAGGCCAGGATCACCGAGCGGGGCCGTTCGCTGTCCGGGGGGCAGCGGCAGCGGCTGGCGCTGGCCAGGTCGCTGGTGACCGACCCCGAGGTGCTGGTGCTGGACGAACCGACCTCCGCGGTGGACTCGCACACCGAGGCGCGGATCGCGGAAGGGCTGGTGGAGTTGCGGGCCGGGCGCAGCACGGTGGTGTTCACCTCGTCGCCGCTGCTGCTCGACCGCGCGGACGAGGTGGTGTTCGTGCCGGACGGACGGGTGGCCGCCACCGGCGGGCACCGGGAGCTGCTGAGCTCCCACGCGGAGTACCGGGCGGTTGTCACCCGGGAACCGCAGACGAGTCACTACGCCGAGGAGACGGCATGATGGGCGTTTCGCCTCCCGAGTACGATCCGGCGTCCGTGGAGCACGCCACCATCCTGCCGGTGGCGGGCCGGCACACGGTGCGGGCGTACGTCAGGGAGTTGCTGCGGCGGCACCGGGGCGCGTTCGCCCTGCTGGTGGGGGTGAACACGCTGGCGGTGCTGGCCTCCATGGTGGGCCCGTACCTCCTGGGTCGGGTGGTGCAGGATCTGGCGGCGGGCGCCGAGGAACTGCATCTGACGCGGACCGTCGCGCTGTTCACGGTGGCGCTCGCGGTGCAGGCGTTCTTCGTACGGATGGTGCGACTGCGCGGCGCGGTGCTGGGCGAGCGGATGCTGGCGGATCTGCGCGAGGACTTTCTGGTGCGCTCGGTGGCACTGCCGCCGGGGGTGCTGGAGCGCGCGGGAACCGGGGATCTGCTGGCCCGGATCAACACGGACGTGGACCGGCTGGCGCAGGCGATGCGCGAGGCGGTCCCGCAGCTGGCGATCGCGGTGGTGTGGGCGGGGCTGCTGCTGGGCGGCATCGTGGTGACGGCCCCGGCCCTGGGGCTGGGGGTGCTGATAGCGCTGCCGGTGCTGGTGGCGGGCTGCTGGTGGTACTTCCGGCGGGCACCGGCCGGCTACCGGGCGGAGGCCGCCGGGTACGCGGCGGTGGCCGCCGCCCTGGCGGAGACGGTCGACGCCGGGCGCACCATCGAGGTGCACCGCCTGGAGTCGGCGCGGGTGGAGCTGTCGGAACGCCGGGTGCGTGAGTGGACCCAGTGGGAGCGGTACACATTGTGGCTGCGCACCATCCTGATTCCGACGATCAACGTGTACCACGCGCTGATTCTGTCCGGGGTGCTGATGATCGGCGGCGTCTTCGTGCTGAACGACTGGATGACGGTGGGTCAGCTGACGACGGGGGCCCTGCTGGCGCAGATGCTGGTGGAGCCGGTCGGGATGATCGTGCGCTGGTTCGACGAGCTCCAGGTGGCGCAGGTGTCGCTGGCCCGGCTGGTCGGGGTGCGCGAGGTCGAGGACCCCGACGCGGATGCCTCGCTGTCGCCCGACGGGCGGGAGTTGACGGCCCAGGAGGTGCGGTTCGGTTATCTGGCCGGGCGCGATGTGCTGCACGGGGTGTCGCTGCGGGTGCCGCCGGGGACCCGGATGGCGCTGGTGGGCCCGTCGGGGGCGGGGAAATCCACGCTCGGCCGGCTGCTGGCGGGGATCTACGCGCCGGGCAGCGGTGACATCACGCTGGGAGGTGCGCGGCTGGCCGGGATGCCGGCGGAGCGGGTACGGGAGCAGGTCGCGCTGGTCAATCAGGAGCACCACGTGTTCGTGGGACCGCTGCGGGACAACCTGCGGCTGGCCCGGGAGGGGGCGACGGACGCCGAACTGTGGGCGGCGCTGGGCGCGGTGGACGCGGACGGCTGGGTGCGGGAGTTGCCGCGGGGTCTGGACACCGAGGTGGGCTCCGGAGCGGTGGCGGTGACCCCGGCCCAGGCGCAGCAGATCGCGTTGGCGCGGCTGGTGCTGGCGGATCCGCACACGCTGGTGCTGGATGAGGCGACCTCGCTGCTCGACCCGCGGGCGGCACGTGATCTGGAGCGTTCGCTGGGCCGGGTGCTGCACGGCCGTACGGTGATCGCGATCGCGCACCGGCTGCACACCGCGCACGACGCGGATGTGATCGCGGTGGTGGAGGACGGCCGGATCAGCGAGCTGGGCAGCCATGACGAGCTGGTGGCGGCCGGCGGGGCGTACGCGGCGTTGTGGCGCTCGTGGCACGGGTCCCCGGCGCGGGAGGAGGACGCCGGGACGGTGCGCTGAGGGGCCCGGCCGCGGAACGTGGCAGTCGATGAGTGCCGGGCGGCGGCCGGGTGACCCGGAGGCCGGGGTGGCGGGTCCTGTGGGGCCGCCAGCCCGGCCTCCGGGAGCCGGTTCAGGCGGCCAGGACCAGGGCTCCGATGCCGCTGGCGGCGCCGACGACCATGAAGACCGGCATCAACACCTTGTTCTCCACCCATGCGCCGGCCTTGAAACGCAGGACGGAGGGGGTGCCGATGGGGTACCAGCGGCGGCCCTTGATGGTCAGCGGCCACAGCATGGGGACGCCGGAGATGGTGAGGGCGTCGCCGAAGTTGTGGACCATGGCACCGAGCACGATGGGGATGCCGAGCCACAGGTAGGGCTCGCTGAACAGCCAGGTGGAGCCGTTGCCGGGCTCGTCCAGGACGGCGGCCAGGATCCAGGCGCTGGTGGCACCGAGCAGCCACACCAGGACGTCGCTGGACATCCGGGCCATCTTCCACAGCAGTCCCTCCACGGCGAGCACCATGTGGATGAACAGGATGATCAGCACCGCCCACCGGCCGAAGAGGACTGCGGCGGCGGAGAAGCCGACACCGACGGCCAGCGCCCAGGGGAAGGTGTGGGTGAGGGTGCGGTGGCCGCCGGAACGGCGCCTCTCGCGCTTGGCCCGGGTGGCGTTGTAGACGGCCACCGACAGCTTGTCGATCAGCCCGGCCAGCCATTTGGACGGTGGTCCGAAGGCGCGGGAGATCGTGGCGCCCTTCTGGTCGAGATCGGGTGCGAGGGCGGCGCCCGCGCAGATCAGCGTTCCGGCCAGCAGGACGGGCCAGGGCATCGGATGATCGGCGGCAGCCGCCGCCAGGCCCACCCCCAGCCAGGCCATCGCGCCGGACAGTGAATGCGCCGGTCCCATCATCTGGTAGCGCCCCCGCCTTCTACTCGTCGTCTGTGGAGTTCTGTTGGCGGCACAGCGTAGTCCCATGTGATCTTGGGATGAGAAGCCGGTTGCGGTTTAGCGCCTGGGTGCGGGCAGTATGGAGCGGTGACCCTTATCGATCAGATGCCTGCCGCCAACGACCCCGATGCCCTCTTTGACGCGTTCTCGTCATGGGCGGAAGAGCGGGGAATCTCCCTGTACCCCGCTCAGGAGGAGGCGCTGATCGAAGTGGTCTCGGGCGCGAACGTCATCCTGTCCACGCCCACCGGGTCCGGCAAGTCCCTGGTGGCGGCCGGCGCGCACTTCGCCGCACTCGCCCGGGACGAGGTGACCTTCTACACGGCGCCCATCAAGGCCCTGGTCTCGGAGAAGTTCTTCGATCTGTGCAAGATCTTCGGCACCGAGAACGTCGGCATGCTCACCGGTGACGCCTCGGTCAACGCGGACGCGCCGGTGATCTGCTGCACCGCCGAGGTGCTGGCCTCCATCGCGCTGCGGGACGGCGCCGAGGCGGACATCGGCCAGGTGGTGATGGACGAGTTCCACTTCTATGCCGAGCCGGACCGGGGCTGGGCGTGGCAGATCCCGCTGCTCGAGCTGCCGCAGGCCCAGTTCGTCCTGATGTCCGCGACGCTCGGCGACATGTCGCGGTTCGAGGAGGATCTGACCCGCCGCACCGGCCGCCCGACGGCGGTGGTCCGCTCCGCCACCCGTCCCGTACCGCTGAGCTACGAGTACCGGACCACCTCACTCACCGACACCCTCACCGAACTGCTGGAGACGCATCAGTCCCCGGTCTACATCGTCCACTTCACCCAGGCACAGGCGGTGGAGCGGGCGCAGGCGCTGATGAGCATCAACATGTGCACCCGGGCGGAGAAGGACCAGATCGCCGCGCTCATCGGCAACTTCCGCTTCACCACCGCCTTCGGCCGTAATCTCTCCCGGTTCGTGCGGCACGGCATCGGGGTGCACCACGCCGGGATGCTGCCCAAGTACCGGCGGCTGGTGGAGAAGCTGGCCCAGGCCGGGCTGCTGAAGGTCATCTGTGGCACCGACACCCTGGGGGTGGGGGTGAACGTCCCGATCCGCACGGTACTGTTCACGGCGCTGACCAAGTACGACGGCAATCGTGTACGGGTGCTGCGGGCCCGGGAGTTCCATCAGATCGCCGGCCGGGCCGGGCGGGCCGGCTTCGACACGGCGGGGTTCGTGGTGGCGCAGGCGCCCGAGCACGTGGTGGAGAACGAGAAGGCCCTGGCGAAGGCGGGCGAGGACCCGAAGAAGCGGCGCAAGGTGGTCCGCAAGAAGGCCCCCGAGGGCTTCGTGAACTGGAGCCAGTCCACCTTCGAGAAGCTCATCGCCTCCGAGCCCGAGCCGCTGACCTCCCGGTTCCGAGTGACCCACGCCATGCTGCTGTCGGTCATCGCCCGCCCCGGGAACGCGTTCGAGGCGATGCGGCGGCTGCTGGAGGACAACCACGAGCCGCGCCGGGCCCAGCTGCGGCACATCCGGCGGGCGATCGCCATCTACCGCTCGCTGCTGGACGGCGGCGTGGTGGAACGGCTGCCCGAGCCCGACGCCCAGGGCCGGATCGTGCGGCTGACCGTTGATCTCCAGGCCGACTTCGCGCTCAACCAGCCACTGTCCACCTTCGCCCTGGCCGCCTTCGAGGTGCTGGACCCCGAATCGCCCTCCTACGCCCTGGACATGGTCTCCGTCGTGGAGTCCACGCTCGATGACCCGCGCCAGATCCTCGCCGCACAGCAGAACAAGGCGCGCGGTGAGGCGGTCGCCGCCATGAAGGCCGACGGCGTGGAGTACGAGGAGCGCATGGAACGGCTGATGGACATCAGCTACCCCAAGCCGATGGAGGAACTGCTCTTCCACGCCTACGGCGTCTACCGCAGGAGCCACCCGTGGGTCGGGGACCACCCCCTGTCCCCCAAGTCGGTGGTGCGGGACATGTACGAGCGGGCGATGACCTTCTCGGAGTTCGTCTCGAACTATGAGCTGGCCAGGACCGAGGGCATCGTGCTGCGCTATCTGGCCGGGGCCTACAAGGCGCTGGAGCACACCGTCCCCGAGGACCTGAAGTCGGAGGATTTCCAGGACATCACGGCCTGGCTGGGCGAGTTGGTCCGCCAGGTGGACTCCAGCCTGCTGGACGAGTGGGAGCAGCTGGCCAACCCTGCCGAGGAGGACGCGGAGGAGGCCCAGGAGCGGGCCGACCAGGTCAAGCCTGTCACCGCGAACGCCAGGGCCTTCCGGGTGCTCGTGCGCAACGCGCTGTTCCGCCGGGTGGAGCTGGCGGCCTGGGACCGTACCGCCGAACTCGGCGCGCTGGACGGCGACGCCGGCTGGGACGCGGAGCGCTGGGCGCGCGCGATGGATGCCTACTGGGACGAGTACGACGAGCTGGGTACCGGCCCCGATGCCCGCGGCCCGAAGCTGCTGAGCATCGAGGAGCGGCCCGAGGACAGCCTGTGGCGGGTGCGGCAGACGTTCGCCGACCCGGCGGGCGACCACGACTGGGGCATCACCGCCGAGGTGGATCTGACCGCCTCGGACGCCGAGGGGCGGGCGGTGCTCCAGGTCGTGGATGTCGGCCAGCTCTGAGCGGTGCGCGCCCATCAGGCACCGCACGGTGCCGGGCCCGTTCCGGGTGCGGGGCGGACGGCCCTGGCGGCGCCGAGGTGGCGCTTCAGCAGGGACCGGTACCAGCGGACCTCTTCCGGGTCGGTGGCCCGCAGCACGTCGCGGATCGGTTCGTTGCGGGTGCCCCCCGGTGGAAGGCTGAGCAGCGGCGGGCGCAGCAGGGCGAGGTGGGCGCGCTCGTCGGGGTCCGGGACCACCTCGCGCAGCACCGGGGGTTCCAGGAGGGCGGCGGGCACCGCCGCCTTCTCCCAGGGGCCGGCGGCCTGCCGCATCAGCAGCGCGGTGCGGCGGCCGCGCCATTTCCTGGGCCGCCAGTCCTGCCCGGCCGCGAGAGCTTTGCGCAGTCCCTCGGGTGCGGCTCCGCGCAGCAGTTCGGGGCGGTGCCCGGCCAGGTCCCGCAACTCGCCGGCGGCGTAGCGCCAGACGAGCGCGTGGTAGCGGTTGAGGTGGAAGCCGACCGGGCTGAAGCAGCCGCCCCTGGCCAGCCGGGCGAAGCGGGCGGTGCTGATGCCGAGCAGGTCGGCACCGCCGGAGGCGTTGACCAGGTGGACGCGGTCGCGGAGTCCGGTGCGGGTGCGGCGGTCGCCGCGCAGCCGGTCGAGCGCGGCGCGCGGCACCCTGCGGCGCCAGGGTGCGCCGGCGCAGTCCACGGTGGGCAGCTCGTCCAGATCGAGTGCGGCCTCGAACTCGTGCCGGGTGAAGCCCAGTTCCCGGACGGTGGTGCGGATGGCACGGCTCCAGAGGCCGACGGGCACATCTCCGGCCCGCGGCCCGGTGTCGTCCTCGGGGAGGAGCAGCGGCGGTGCGGGAGGGGCCTGGGTGGGATCGTGGCCGGGATCAGCGGCGGGCGCCAGCCCTCCGCCGGGCCAGGTGGCACGGGGCAGCGGTGGTGGCCGATCGGCGGTTGCCCCGCAGGCGTCCGCGGCGCGACGGGAACCGCGAAAGCACACGGCCGGTTGGAGGGCGTCGGCTCCCGGGCGGGGCACACCGTGGACAGGGTCCGTCACCGGGACCCCGCCACGGGGAACGTTCGCCCCGCTGCACGCCCCGGCCGGCGGCGGAGTGAGCGCGGCCGGTTCGGCGATCCGTGCCGGGGCCGACGCCGACGCGTCACCAGGATGCCGCCTGACCTTCCCCCGTCCCGGCGGACCGTGGAGAGCCTCAGCCGGTGCGGATCGGGCGCGGAGAGCGGAGCCGAGTGCGCTGTCGGGAGCGTCGGGCGGGCCCGGAGCGATGGCGGACGGCTCCTCGGCTCCGGCACACGCCGCCGCGCAGGGGACCGGAGGCCCGTCCCCCGACTCCGGTGTGCCGTTGAGCGTCCGCCCCGCGCGGGCGGTCGGAACGCATCCGGGCACGGTGGCCGGCTCGCCCGCCAGGGTCGGCACGGCGGCCTCCCCGGCACACGGCGCGCCGTCGTGCGGGCCTCGCACGGCGCCGGAACTCCCCTGGGCCATGGACCGGCCAGGACGGCCGGCGGCAGGCGTCGGACCCTTGGCCCCGGTGGCCGTCGGGATCCGCGCCGTCTCGGTGTGCTGGTGGGTGATGGGGTGGGGGGACATGGCGGCCTCTTCTCCCTGAACTCTGACTACGCTGTGTCATCAGAGTAGGCCGCACCATCACCCACTGCAACAATTTGTGGCGATATCACTCCACAGAGTGACTAGGGCGTCTCCCGGGCCGGCAGGCCCATGTGTTCGCCCACCTTGTTCACCAGCAGCGTCATCTCGTACCCGACCTGCCCGATGTCCGCGTCCGAGCCGGCCAGCACGCACAGACAACTGCCGTCACCGGCCGCCGTCACCAGCAGCACTCCGTCGTCGAACTCGATCATCGTCTGCCGTACGCCGCCGCTGCGGAAATGCTCTCCCACTCCCTTGGCGAGGGAGTGCAACCCGGAGGCCACCGCCGCCAGATGTTCGGCGCTGTTGCGCTTCAGCCCTCTGCTCACCGACGTCACCAGTCCGTCGCTGGACAGCAGAAGGACATGCCGCACCCGCGGCAGGCGCTTGACCAGATCATCCAGCATCCAGTCGAGTGTGGTGCTCAGTGCCATCCCCAGCTCCCCCTTCTCGTAAGGCGACTGCTGTGTCAGCCTTCCCCAGGAAGAGGCCGTCGGCAACCACCTGTTCTCAGCGCCATCCGGAAGGGACCGTACCGCTTCCGCTCCGCCGCCGCACCTGCGGGTGCCGCGGCGGGCACTCCATGAGGGATCTCACACCGTCACCGGCCGAAGGCGCCCGGCGGGCGCCCCGGTTCAGCGGCCCAGCTCCTTGCGCCCCACCCGGCGCACCCGGCGCCGCTGGGAGGGGTCCAGCAACAGGTACGCGCCCGCCGGCACCCCGAAGATCACCAGTGCCGCGATCCAGAAGCTGGTCATCCACCACAGCACGAGCCCCACGGCGATCCCCGCGATCGCGACCTTCCCACCTGTCGACATCGTCCGATTCCTCTCCGCCGCGAGGGGCGACGGTCGCCGCCCCTCAGTTGAACGCACTCCCAGTGTCCCCCGTTCCGGCGGGAACACGCCCCTCCCGCAACGGAGCTCCCACCGCGTGCATGTGGCCCAGCGCCTGCCGGTAGGAGTCGAGCAGCCCGGTCTCCGTGTACCGCACGTCCGCCTCGCGGCAGTAGTGCCGCACCAGCGGGCGGGCCAGCCGCAGGTGCGGGCGGGCCATGCTCGGGAAGAGATGGTGCTCTATCTGGTAGTTGAGCCCGCCCATCAGCCAGTCGGTGACCAGACCGCCCCGCACGTTGCGCGAGGTGAGCACCTGCCGCTTCAGGTGCCCCCAGCGGTCCTCGGGACCCGGAATCTCCATGCCCTTGTGGTTGGGCGCGAAGACCGAGCCCAGGTGCAGCCCGAACAGCGCGTGGTGGATCAGGGCGAACACCACCGCTTTCCCCGGGGAGAGCACGGCGCCGAGCAGCAGCACGTAGCCGGTGATGTGGGCCGCCAGCAGCAGCCCCTCCACCAGTCGCGGCCGCGGCCCCTGTCGCTCCCAGCCCTTGGAGGACAGCACCATCTGCACACTGGAGACCTTCAGCGCCATCCCTTCCAGCAGCAGCAGCGGGAAGAAGAGCCTCGCCTGGTTGCGGGTGAGCCAGCGGCCGAAGCCCTCCCGCTTCTCCGCCTGGTGGGCGGTCCACACCAGCACCCCGACCCCCACGTCCGGGTCCTTGTCGAGGTGGTTGGGGTTCGCGTGATGCCGGTTGTGCTTGTCGTTCCACCAGGCCGAACTCATCCCCAGCAGCAGATTGCCGTGGATCAGCCCTATCACCCGGCCGGCACGCCGGCCGGCGATCTGGGAGTGGCCCGCGTCGTGCCCGATGAAGGCGGTGCGGGTGGAGAACAGGGCCAGCGGTATCGCCAGCAGCAGCGTCCACCAGGTGTCCCCCAGCCACACCATCGCCGCGATCACCGCGGCCAGCGCCAGCGCGTTGACGGCGATGGAGGCCGCGTACCAGCCGCGCCTCCGCTCCAGCAGACCCTGGCTCCTGATCTGCCGCAGCAGTGGCGCGAACTCGTCCCCGTGCGGCGCGGGGGTCACCGGCGCGGACACGGAAAGGGGTACGGGCGCGGCGGGGGCCGGGGCTTCGGGCATGGCAACTCCGGTACGGGCTGATCGGATCGGTCGTGACGAATCTATGAACCGCCGGTGGCCCCCGGCCATGGCCGCAGCCCCCGAGCCATGGTGTACCCAGCCCCACCCCCCGGCGGGGGTTTCCGCCCTCCCCCGGCTATGGGGTACCCTCGGCCGCTGCCCCGCCAGCTAGTCAACTTTGAGGAATGCATGAGCGCCGCCGTCTTTCTCCCGGCTGACCCACCGCGTGCCTCCGAGGTGGCCTTCTGGAGCCCGGACGGCGCGCCCCCCGAGCTGCCGGGACGCCTGCCCCCGTCCGTCACGGCCGAGCCCAGGGAGCTGACGGTGGCCCTCCCGGCCGACGGGGGCACCGTGACGGCGGTGACCGTGCCGGCGCTGGTCCTGCCGGTGCGCGACGCGCTGCCGCTGCTCACCCGGGCCAGGTCGGGTTCCGCCACCGGCTCCGCCGCGTTCTGGGGCGCCGCCGCCGTCCTCGCCCTGCAACTCGCCGCCCGGGGACGGCTGCTGCCGGGGCTGAGCGGCCAGGAGCACGACGCCTGGCGGCTCGGGCCGCTGGAGGGTTCCGACGCCGAGCGGCTGCGGGAGCTGGCCGACGCCATGCCGGTGCACGCCCACGCCGTGCCGCTGCCCGGGCACGGACCGGACGACCCGCCGCTGCTGCCCGCGCCCCACTCCCTCCTGCGTGCCTTCCTGGACGCCGTCGCCGACACCCTGCCGCGCACCCCCGCCGCCGCGCTGGCGGCCGGCGGCCCGGCCTTCGCCGACCGTGCCGCCCGCCCCGAGCCCCGCCCCCGGCTGCGCGCCTGGGCCGCCGAGGTCGCCGCGGGACAGGACGCCGGGGTGCGGTTGTCCCTGCGGGTGGAGGCGCACCAGCCGGACCTCCCCGGCGGCCGGTTCCGGGCCGTCGCGCAGTTGCACAGCCGCACCGATCCCACCGTCGTCGCCGACGCCGCGCAGGTCTTCGCGGGCACCGCCCCCGCCGGTGCCTTCTCCCCCGCCGCCCGCACCGACGCGCTGCTGACACTGCGCCGCGCGGCCGCCGCCTGGGACGCCCTCACGCCGCTGCTGTCCGCCGCCGTCCCCGACGCCGTCGACCTCGCCGACGAGGAGATCGCCGAGCTCCTCGGCGCACCGGTCAGCCGCGCGCTGGGCGCCGCCGGCGTCCAGGTGCACTGGCCCCGGGACCTGGTACGTACCCTCACCACCCACGCCGTCGTCGGCTCCGCCGACCACCCCGGCCCCGGTCCGGCGCCCTCCCTGCTGTCCCCCGGAGCGCTCACCGCCTTCGACTGGCGCTTCGCCCTCGGCGACACCCCGCTGACCCGCGAGGAACTCGACCGGCTCGCCGAGTCCGGCCGCCCCCTGGTGCGGCTGCGCGACCAGTGGGTGCTGGTCGATCCGGAGGCGCTGCGCCGCGCCCGAGCCCGCCCCGACCGCAAGCTGACCGCCGTGGAGGCCCTGCGCGCCGCGCTCACCGGACAGGTGGAGCGCGACGGTGGCGGAACGGAGGAGGCCGAGGACGGCGAGCCGATCGAGGTACGGGCCATCGGCGCTCTGGAGGAACTGCGCCGTCAACTGGCCGACCCGCAGAGCCCGCTGCACCGGCCCGTCCCGCAGCCACCCGCGCTCGCCGCCACCCTGCGCGACTACCAGCTGCGCGGTCTGGGCTGGCTGCACCGGCTCACCTCGCTGGGTCTGGGCGCGGTGCTCGCCGACGACATGGGGCTCGGCAAGACCATCACCCTCATCGCGCTCCATCTGCACCGCCACAGCACGGCGGAGCACACGGGGCCGACCCTGGTGGTGTGCCCGGCGTCGCTGCTGGGCAACTGGCAGCGGGAGATCGAGGCGTTCGCCCCCGGGACACCGGTGCGCCGCCACCACGGGGGCGGCCGCGATCTGACCGGCCTGGCGGACGGCGAGTTCGTGCTCACCACCTACGGCACCATGCGGCTGGACGCCGCGGAGCTGGCCGCCGCGGCCGACTGGGGTCTGGTCGTCGCGGACGAGGCCCAGCACATCAAGAACCACGCTTCCGCCACCGCCAAGGCGCTGCGCACGCTCCCCGCCTCGGCGCGCGTCGCACTGACCGGCACCCCCGTGGAGAACAACCTCACCGAGCTGTGGGCCATCGTGGACTGGACCACGCCGGGCCTGCTGGGCCGCCTGCCGGCCTTCCGCACCCGCTACGCCGACGCCGTGGAGTCGGGCGCCGATCCGGCCGCCGCCGAGCGACTGGCCGCCCTGGTACGCCCGTTCCTGCTGCGCCGCCGCAAGTCCGACCCCGGCATCGCGCCCGAGCTGCCGCCGAAGACCGAGACGGACCGGGCGGTCTCGCTCACCCCCGAACAGGCCGGGCTGTACGAAGCCGTGGTGCGCGAGACCCTCGCCGAGATCTCCGGCGCCCGGGGCGTCGCGCGGCGCGGCCTGATCGTCAAGCTGCTCACCTCCCTCAAGCAGATCTGCAACCACCCGGCGCAGTTCCTGAAGGAGGAGGACGCGCCCCGGCTGGGGGGCCGCTCCGGGAAGCTGGAGGCGTTCGACGAACTGCTGGAGAACATCCTGGCCTCGGGTGCCCAGGTGCTGGTCTTCACCCAGTACGTGCGCATGGCACGGCTGCTGACGGAGCATCTGCGGGCCCGCGCGGTGCCCAGCGCGCTGCTGCACGGCGGGCTGCCGGTGGCCCGGCGCGAGGAGCTGGTACGGGACTTCCAGAGCGGTGCGGTGCCGGTGTTCCTGCTGTCGCTCAAGGCGGCCGGGACCGGCCTGAACCTCACCCGGGCCGAGCATGTCGTGCACTTCGACCGGTGGTGGAACCCGGCGGTCGAGGCGCAGGCGACGGACCGCGCGTACCGCATCGGGCAGGACCGCCCCGTCCAGGTGCACCGGCTGATCGCGGAGGGCACGGTCGAGGACCGGATCGCGGCGCTGCTGCGGCGCAAGCAGTCGCTCGCGGACGCGGTGCTCGGCGGTGCGGGCGAGGCCGCGCTGACCGAGCTGTCGGATGCCGAGCTGGCCGAACTGGTGACGCTGCGGAGGGTGTCATGACCTGGGACGAGGAAGCACCGCACGAGGATGAACGGGTGTTCGCCGCGCTGCCGCCGGCCCGCGGCCGGGGGTTCGCGAGCAGTTGGTGGGGGGTCGGCTGGTTGCGGGCGGTCGAGGACTCGGCGCTGGAGAGCGCGCGCATGGCGGACGGGCGGCGCGCCGCGCGGGCCGGGGCGGTGGGCGCGGTGTCGGTACGGCCGGGGCGGCTGACCGCGGTGGTGCGCGACCGGGACGGGGTGGGCCGGCGGGCGGATGTGACGCTGCGCCGGCTGACGGCGGACGAGTGGCGGCGGCTGCTGGCCGTGGTGGCGGGCGAGGCCGGGCACATCGCGGCGCTGCTGGACCGGGACATGCCTCCGGATCTGGTGGCGGACGCGGGCGCGGCCGGGGTGGACCTGCTGCCGGGGATCGGTGATCTGGAGCCGCAGTGCGAGTGCGGGGAGTTCGACCACTGCGTGCACAGCGCGGCGCTGTGCTATCAGGCGGCGCGGCTGCTGGACGAGGATCCGTGGGTGCTGCTGCTGTTGCGCGGGCGCGGGGAGGAGGAACTGCTGCGGGAGCTGCGGGCGGCCTCGGCGCCGGCCGGGGTGCCGGTGGCGCGCGAGCCCGCGGGGGTGCCGGCCGCCGAGCGGTACGCGGCGCGGGCGGCGCACGGCGATCCCGCGCTGCCGCCGCCTCCGCCACCGGTGGAGCGGGCGGGCGTCCCGCCCGCGCTGGTGCCCTGCGACGTGCCGGGGGTGGACGCGGCGGCGCTGGAGTTCCTGGCCGCCGACGCGGCGGCCCGCGCCCGGGTGTTGCTGACGCTGGCGCTGCGCCCCGGGCACGCCGGGCAGCCGGTGCCGCAGGAGGAGGGGGTGTGGCAGGACGCGGTGCGGCTGGCCGCGGCGGGACCGGCCGATCCGGTGGCCGCGCGGCTGGCACGCGGCTGCGGGCGTACGGCGCGGGAGTTGCGGCTGGCGGTACGGGCCTGGCGGGCGGGCGGCGGCGCGGGGCTCGCGGTGCTGGAGGATCCGCCAGGGCCGGCGCCGGCGCGGGCCGTGGAGCAGTTGGCGGCGGCGTGGGCGGACGACGCGGCGGCCGGGCCGCGGCTGCGGGCGTCGGGCACGCACTGGACGGTGGTGGGCGAGGGCGCGCAGGTGCGGTACGGGGCGGACGGCCGGTGGTGGCCGTTCCGCAAGGAGGCGGGCCGCTGGACGCCGGCCGGTGCGCCCGCCGCCGACCCGGCCGGGGCCCTGCTGACGGCCCGTGAGGCGGCGGAGCGGGGCTGAGCGCACCGGCGGGGCGCCCCCGGGGTCGGGGGCGCCCCGCCGGTGAGGGCTGCCGGTGCCTCAGGCCAGGTTCTCCAGGACCGGGTAGTAGCCGCCGGACTGACCGGCCGCCGTGGGGTGGTAGGAGTCGCCGATCGGCCAGGTCACGCTGTGCAGCCAGGAGTCGGACGAGCAGATCTCATGACCGGAGAAGGCCGGGCGGACGTCGCCGTAGCCGAAGCCGTGATCCGCCGCCCGCTTGGCGGTGACCTCGCTCAGGTTGTCCGAGGCGCTGTTGATCGCGGCCCGGGCCTCCTCGCTGATGCCCACCGCGCAGGAGCCGTCGAGCTGGTACATGCGCGGGTAGCCGAGCACGACCACCTGGGCGTTGGGCGCCTTGGCCCGGATCGCGTCGTAGACCGTGTCCAGCTGCCCCGGGAGGGTGGTGGTGATGTACTCGTTGGCCGTGTTCACCGCGGCCACGCAGGCGCTGGTGCCGCTGAGCACGCAGGTCTGCATGGTGTCGGCGAAGCCCGCGTCGTTGCCGCCGATGCTGATGCTCACCAGGGTGGTGCCCGCGTTCAGCGGGTCGAGCTGGGAGTTGATGACGTCGGCCGTGCGGGCCCCCGAGCAGGCGGTGAAGTCGAAGGACGAGGGGGCGTTCGCGTTGGCCCACAGCTGCGGATAGGCGACGGTGGAGCGGCGGCAGTCACCGCTGGCGTCGTCGTAACTGCCGGCGCCGACGCCGGAGGAGTACGAGTCCCCCAGCGCCACATAGGCGTCCGCCGCGGCGGCAGGGGTGTCCTGCGCGGATGCGGCGGCCGGGCCGAGGGCGGTGACGCAGAGGGCGAGGGCCGCGGTAGCGGCCACCTTCGCCATACGGCTCAACTTCATGGAGCCTCCCAAGGAAGGTCTGTGGGGGGTGGGTTGGCTGATCACTCCGCCTGCGCTGTACCCGGCGCAAGTCGCGTCCATGCCAAGGAGATGAACAGCGCGTCAACGTCAACGACAAAAGGGGCATCGAAGTTGTGGCCGACGCGCACCTCTTGTCGGTTTTCCGACTTTCCCCAGGGGTTGTCGGAAGGGGGTTGGCGCTTTAGCGTGACCGAACAGCGCAGAACACATTTCAACATCACGGCGCGCGCGGCGGGCTCCGCCACGCCGCCCGAGGAGACGCATGCACACCCGGCCCAAGGACGATCCGCTCCCCTACTACGAGCAGCCCTCGCCCGGCAGCGGCACCCTCCCCGCCCGCGCCTGGTACGCCGCCTCCGACGCCGCCCGTCTGAGCCTGAACGGCACCTGGGACTTCCGCCTCTCACCCACCGCCGAGGGCGCGGACACCGGCTTCACCGCCGAGGACGCCGAGCTCGCCGCCGGCGACTGGCACACCGTCACCGTCCCCGGTCACTGGGTGCTCCAGGGCCACGGCGCCCCCGCCTACACCAACGTCAGCTACCCCTTCCCGGTGGACCCGCCGCGCACCCCCACCGAGAACCCCACCGGCGACCACCGGCACGTCTTCGACCTGCCCGGCGACTGGCCGGCCGGCGGCGACACCGTTCTGCGCTTCGACGGCGTGGAGTCCTGCGCCCGGGTCTGGCTCAACGGCCGGGAGCTGGGCACCTTCCAGGGCAGCAGGCTCCCGCACGAGTTCGCCGTCGGGCACCTGCTGCGGCCCGCGGGCAACGTCCTGGCGGTCCGCGTCCACCAGTGGTCCGCGGGCAGCTACCTGGAGGACCAGGACATGTGGTGGCTGCCGGGCATCTTCCGGGACGTCACCGTGCTGCACCGCCCCGAGCAGGCACCCACCGACTTCTTCACGCACGCCGGATACGACCACACCACCGGCGAGGGCATCCTGCGCGTGGAGTGCGACCGGGCCGGCACCGTGACCGTGCCCGAACTGGGCATCGAGGTGCCCACCGGCGAGGAGGTACGGGTCCCGGTCCAGCCGTGGTCCGCCGAGCACCCCCGGCTGTACGCGGGTGAGCTGACCACCGCCGGCGAACGCATCCCACTGCGGGTCGGCTTCCGCACCGTGGGCGTGCGCGACGGCCTCTTCCAGGCCAACGGCAGGCGGATCCTCTTCAGGGGCGTCAACCGGCACGAGTTCCACCCCGAAACCGGCCGCGCCGTCGACGAGGCGACCATGCGCGCCGACATCGAGCTGATGAAGCGGCACAACATCAACGCGGTGCGCACCAGCCACTACCCGCCGCACCCCGCCTTCCTGGACCTGTGCGACGAACTGGGCCTGTGGGTGATCGACGAGGCCGACCTGGAGACCCACGGCTTCTGCTACTTCCCCGACTGGCGCGGCAACCCCGTCGCCGACGAACGGTGGACGCCCGCCCTGATCGACCGGGCGCAGCGGATGGTGGAGCGCGACAAGAACCACCCCTCGGTCGTCATCTGGTCGCTGGGCAACGAATGCGGCGCCGGGCAGGGTCTGTCGGCGATGGCGGCCTGGATCCGCGAGCGCGACCCCTCACGGGCGGTGCACTACGAGAACGACTCCACCTACCGCGACAGCGACTTCTACTCACGGATGTACGCGCCGCACGAGGAGGTGGAGCGGATCGGGCAGCGCGCCGAGGAGCCGCTGGCCGACCCGGAGCTGGAGGCGCACCGTGCCTCGCTGCCCTTCCTGCTGTGCGAGTACGCCCACGCGATGGGCAACGGCCCCGGCGGACTCAGCGAGTACCAGCGGCTGTTCGAGACCTACGAGCGCTGCCAGGGCGGCTTCGTGTGGGAGTGGATCGACCACGGGCTGCCGAAGCGGACGGCGGACGGGCGCCCCTACTACGCCTACGGCGGCGACTTCGGGGAGGAACTGCACGACGGCAACTTCGTGTGCGACGGGCTGCTGTTCCCGGACCGCACCCCCTCCCCCGGCCTCATCGAATACAAGAAGGTCATCGAACCGGTGCGGATCACCGGCGACTCCGCCGCCGGAACGATCACCGTCAGCAATGGCCACGACTTCCTCGGCCTGGCCCACCTCTCCTTCGCCTGGCGCTACGAGGTCGAGGGCGAGCTCATCGCGTCCGGCGAGCTGACCGTCCCGGAGGCGGCCCCCGGAGCGTCCGTCGATGTCCCGCTGCCCGCGGCGCCCGACACCGCGGCGGCCGGCGAGGGATTCTGGACCGTCACCGCCGTGCTGTCGGCGGACACCGCCTGGGCTCCGGCAGGGCACGAGGTGGCCTGGGGTCAGTTCCCCGACGTCGCGCGCCCCCGGACTACACCGAGCGCGGGCGCGTCCGCTGTTGCCGCGCGCCGGGAGGGCACCACCGTGGCGCTCGGTCCGGCCGTCTTCGACGCGGCGAGCGGCGAACTGCGCTCGCTGTCCGGACTGACCCTCCACCAGGGCCCCCGGCTGGATGTCTGGCGCGCCCCGACCGACAACGACGAGGGCATGGAGTGGGTGAACCAGACGCGCCTCGCCAAGCGCTGGCGCGATCTGGGACTGGACCGGATGCGTCACCGGGTGGACGCCGTGGAGCTCGCCGGGGACGGCACGTTCACCGTGCGCACCCGCGTCGCCCCGGCCGCCGCCGAGGTCGGACTGGCCACGGTCTACCGCTGGAGTGCGGGCGAGGACGGGGAGCTGCGCCTGGAGGTCGAGGTCACCCCGCAGGGCGATTGGCAGGTGCCGCTCCCCCGGCTGGGGCTGCGGCTGGGTCTGCCGGCCGGTCTCGGCCTCGCCCGCTGGTACGGCGGCGGGCCCGGCGAGGCGTACCCGGACACCCGGGCCGCCGCCAGGATCGGCCGCTGGGAGGCCACCGTGGACGCCCTGCACACGCCCTATGTGCGCCCGCAGGAGAACGGCGCCCGCGCCGACGTCCGCTGGGCCGAGCTGCGCGCGCTGCCCGGTACGGGGCCCGACACCGCCGGGCTGCGGCTGGCCGCGGGCGAGCAGCCGCTGTACTTCACCGCGCGCCGCTGGAGCACCCGGGAGCTGGAGGCGGCCACGCACACCCCGGATCTGACGCCCGGTGGCACGGTGTGGGTGCATCTGGACGCCGGCCAGCACGGCATCGGCTCACAGTCCTGCGGCCCGGGTCCGCTGCCGCGGTACCACCTGACGCCCGAGCCGACCGCCTTCTCGGTGGTCCTCAGGGCGCTGGGCCAGGGCTCGTCCGACGGATAGCGCCGGTCGGGCCCGCGGTGTCCGGCGCTGGGGGCATCTCCCGGCCGAAGGCCGGGGGAGCATCACACGGCGCGGGGGCGCCCTCGTCGTGGGTTACCCGGGCGCCTCCGCAACGCGGCGAGGTGCCGTGCCGGGCGCAGCGGGCCGGGCGGGATCCGTCGGAGGAGCCCGGGGGGTGACGGCGGCCCCGTAGCGGCGCGGGGGGCCGCGGCCACCGGGTGGTGGAGCCCGGTGGCCGGTCCCGGCCACCGGTAGGGGATCACACCAGCAGGAAGTCGGCGTCCCCCGACTTCACTCCCTGGATGAAGTCGGCCATCTCATGGCCGGAGTAGATGAGTGCGGGGCCGTCCGGGTCGGTCGACTGACGCAGCGCCACCCGGCCGTCCCGCAGCCGCAGCGCCTCCACGCAGCTGCCGCCGTTGCCGCCGCTCCAGGGCTTCCGCCAGCCCTCGGCGGCCAGTTGGCTGGCCGGCATGCCGTTGTATATCCGATCCATGGTCAGATCTCCTTGCGAATACGACTGAGGATCACCTCAGTACGGTGCACCTGCGCGGCCTGTGCGCACATCCGGTCCAGCGCCTCCCGGAACAGTGAGACATCCTCGCGCTGATCGAAGTACGCGGCGCCTATCAGGCTCTCCGCACAGGCGACGTCGGGCAGTTCGGGGATGGGGAACCGGAAGAGGTGGAAGGGGCCGTACATCGCGGGATGCGGTCCCGCGCTGAACGGCATGATCTGGAGCCGTACATGCGGTGCGGAGACGGCTTCGATCAGCCGGGAGATCTGGGCACGCATGACGTTGGGTCCGCCGAAGGGGCGGCGCAGCACGGTTTCGTCGATGACGACCCACAGCAGCGGCGGCTGCTTGCGCTGGAGCAGGTCCTGGCGGGCGAGCCGCAGCGCGACCAGCCGGTCGATCTCGCTGGCCGGTGCGTGCGGCATCCCGGAGCGCAGCACCGTGGCGGCGTAGGCCTCGGTCTGCAACAACCCTGGTACGTAGTGCGGTTCGTAGGCACGGATCTGGTCGGCCTCTGCCTCCAGGGAGACGAAGGCACTGAACCATTCTGGCAGCACATCGCGGTAGTGGTGCCACCATCCGGGACGATTCGCCTCGCGGGCGAGGTTGAGGAAGCCGTCGATCTCCTCGGTGGTGGTCACCCCGTAGATCCGCAGCAGCTTCTCCACGTACGGGACCTTGAGCCCGACCTGGGCCTTCTCCATCCGGCGGATGGTGGCGTGGGTGACGTCGAGGGCGGCGGCGGCCTCCTCGAAGGTGTAGCCCGCTTCTTCGCGCAGGTCCTGGAGCCTTCTGCCCAGTACCACCCGCAGGGCGGTCGGTGCCGCGCCCGGCGTTCCTGCCACTGCCCGCCCCCATCCGGCTGCTGTCATCGGAGAGCAGTGTGCCACGCGGCCCGGCAAGTACAACAGAGTGATATCAACGGTTCTGTAATTTGCAGGATGCCCCTTGCCGGATGCGACGGTCAACACTCAGAGTATGGGGGTGGCTTCCTCCTCACACGCTCAGCCCTTAGAGCGTTATGACACCTCCCTTCTCGGGAAAGAGCGTCTGATCTTCCGGCTGCCCGCCGTGGACGCCTCCGTCGGCGAGGCCAGGCGCCGGGTCCGGGCCCAGCTCACCGAGTGGCGGTCCCCGGTGGAGCTGACGGACAACGCGCAGTTGATCGTCTCGGAGCTGGTGACCAACGCCCTGCGGCACACCGGCAGTCGGTCGGTGGGCTGCGAGGTGCGGATACTGGGATCGCTGCTGCGGATCGCGGTCTCCAGCGCGGGTGCGGGTCCGGCCGGGATGCCCACGGCGGCCGCCATGGAGGACGAGGGCGGCCGGGGACTCCTGCTGGTGTGCACGCTCGCCGAGGTCTGGGGGGTACGGCCCCGGGACGCGGGCACCGGGCACGTAGTCTGGGCCGACCTGGCGATCGGCCCGGCCGCACGCTGAGCGGTGCCCACCCGCCGATCCGGCTCACCTCCCGGCGTGCGTACCGCACTTACCGAGAGGTTCGGCATGCAGCGCAGTGGCTCCCCGTACGTGTTGTGGTATCCGCGTCCCGCCGATGAGTGGCTGCGGGCGCTGCCGGTCGGCAACGGCCGGCTCGGCGCGATGGTGTACGGCGGCACGGACACCGAGGAGTTGCAGCTCAGCGAGGACACGGTGTGGGCTGGCGGCCCGCACGACTACGACAACCCGGGGGCGGCCGCCGCGCTGCCCGAGGCGCGGCGGCAGGTCTTCGCCGGCGAGTGGGCGGCGGCCCACCGGTTGCTGGAGGCCGAGGTGATGGGCGTTCCGGTCCGGCAGATGCCCTATCAGACGGTGGGCAGCCTGCGGCTGGCCCTGGACGGCGGCGACGAGCCGGTGAGCGGCTACCGCCGGGAGCTGGACCTGTCCCGCGCGGTGCACACCGTGGAGTTCGTCCGCGCGGGGATACGACACCGGAGGGAGGTGATCGCCACCGCCGCCGACCGGGTGATCGCCGTGCGGCTGAGCGCGGACGCGCCCGGCGCCGTGGGGTTCACCGCCTCCTTCGACAGCCCGATGGCGAGCACCGCCCTGTCCCCGGACGGTGCCACGATCGCCCTGGACGGCCGGGGCGGCGACCGGGACGGCGTGGCGGGCCGGGTGCGCTACCGGGCGCTGGTGCGGGCGCTGGCCACCGGCGGCGAGGTCTCCTCGGCGGACGGGGTCCTGCGCGTCTTTGGGGCCGACGCGGTGACGCTGCTGGTCTCGGCGGGCACCAACCACGTCGACTGGCAGGACCTCGGCGCCGATCCGGCGGACCGCGCGCTGCGCGATCTGACCGAGGCGGCGAAGTGGCCCTACGAGGAACTGCTGGCGCGTCATGTGGCCGATCATGCCGCTCTGTTCGACCGCACGGCCCTGGAGATCCCGGCCACCGGGGCGGCCGCGCTGCCCACCGACGAGCGGGTCGCGGCCTTCGGGGACGGCGGTGACGACCCGCAACTGGTGGCGCTCTACTTCCACTACGGCCGCTATCTGCTGATCGCCGCCTCCCGCGCGGGCACCCAGCCGGCGAACCTCCAGGGGCTGTGGAACGACCTGACCGATCCGCCGTGGGGGTCGAAGTACACCATCAACATCAACACCGAGATGAACTACTGGCCGGCCGGCCCGGCCAACCTTCTGGAGTGCTGGGAGCCGCTGTTCGCCCTGCTGCACGACCTGCGGGTGTCCGGTGCGCGCAGCGCCCGGCAGATGTACGGGGCCCGGGGCTGGGTCGCGCACCACAACACGGATCTGTGGCGGGGCACCGCGCCGGTGGACGGGGCGACCTGGGGGATGTGGCCCACCGGCGGGGCCTGGCTGGCGCTGGCGGTGTGGGAGCGTTACCGGTTCACCGGGGACGCCGAGCGGTTGCGCGCCGACTACCCGGTACTGGCGGAGGCCGCGCGGTTCTTCCTGGACAGCCTGGTGGAGGACCCCGGTACCGGCCAGCTGGTGACCTGTCCCTCCATCTCCCCGGAGAATGCGCACCACGAGGGCGAGGGCGGCACGCTGTGTGCGGGGCCGACCATGGACGGCCAGATCGTGCGGGATCTGTTCGCCGCGGTGGACGGTGCCGCCGGGGTGCTGGAGGTGGACGGGGAGCTGCGTACCGAGGTGCGGGCCGCCGCCGACCGGCTGCCGCCGATGCGCGTCGGCGCCCAGGGGCAGTTGCAGGAGTGGCAGCAGGACTGGGACGCGCGGGCCCCCGAGCAGGGCCACCGGCACATCTCGCACCTGTACGGGCTGCATCCGGGGGCGCAGATCACCCGGCACACCCCCGAGCTGTTCGACGCGGCCCGGGTGACGCTGGAGCAGCGCGGGGACGCGGGGACCGGCTGGTCGCTGGGCTGGAAGATCAACTTCTGGGCGCGGCTGGCGGCGGGCGACCGTTCGTACAAGCTGCTGACCGATCAGCTGACGCCGGAGCGGACCGCTCCGAACCTCTTCGATCTCCATCCGCCGTTCCAGATCGACGGCAACTTCGGTGCCACGGCCGGGATCACCGAGTGGCTGGTGCAGAGCCACGGCGCGGAGATCGAGCTGCTGCCCGCGCTGCCCGGGGCGCTGCCGGAGGGCCGGGTGCGGGGGTTGCTGGCGCGCGGCGGTTTCGAGGTGGCGCTGTCCTGGTCCGGCGGGGCCCTGGCCGGGGCGCGCATCGGTTCGCGGGCCGGCACGACGGCCCGGATCCGTACGGCGGCGCCGGTGACGGTCACCCTGGACGGTGCCGAGGTGGTGGCCCGTCGGGACGCGGACGGGGTGACGGAGTTCGGGACGCGGGCCGGAGAGGTCTACCTGCTCACGCCGCGCGGGTGAGCCGGGCGGTGGCCATGGCACGCAGGGTGCGGGCGCCCGACAGCCCCATGGCCACCGCGAGCACGCCGAAGCCCAGGGCCAGCGCGTACGCCCAGCGCGGCCCGTGGTGTTCGATGACCAGGCCGGTCAGCCCCACGCCGGTGGCCCGGCCGACGCCGACCGCCGTGGACAGCCAGGTGAGGCCCTCGGTGATCATGTGGGAGGGCACCCCCTCGCGGACCAGGCTGTAGCCGGCGATGATCGCGGGCGCGGTGAGGATGCCGGCGAACAGCGAGATCGCCCACAGGGCCGGGACGCCTGGCATGGCCCACAACGGTGCCATGCCCGCCACCACGGACGCGATGGCGAGCAGGAACAGCCGGTCCAGCGGCAGCGACCAGTCGCGGGCGCCGTACCACAGGCCGCCGATCGCGCTGCCGACGGCGTAGGTGCCCAGCACGGCGCCGGTCATCCAGGTCTCGCCGTACCGGTCGACGAAGGCGATGGTGGCGAGTTCGAAGGCGGCGAACATGGCCCCGGTGAAGAGGTAGACCGCGCACATCCAGGGCATGCCGGGCGCGGTGATGGCCCGGGCGCGGACTTTCTGCACCGGGGCGACCGGCGGCTCGGTGCCGCGCTGCTGGGCCAGCAGCAGGCAGCCGGTCACCCCGGTCAGCGCGGCGGCGGCGACCCCGGCGGCCGGGTGGACGAGCACGGCGAAGGCGACGAGCAGCGGGCCGACGGCCCAGATCAGCTCGTCGGCGACGGACTCGAAGGAGAAGGCGGATTTCAGCAGTCGCCCGCCCTCGTCCCGCTCGGCCAGATGGCTCCAGCGGGCGCGGACCAGCGCTCCCAGCGGGGGCATGAAGGCGCCGAAGGCCGCCCCGGAGGCGCACAGCAGCCACACCGGGGCGTCCAGTTGCGCGGCGAGCAGGAAGAGCGCGGCGGCGGTGCCGAAGGCGGCGGCCAGGGGGCGCAGCACGCGGCGCTGGCCGAAGCGGTCGATGAGGTAGCCCAGCTGCGGGACGATCAGCGCGTAGCACAGGGCACCGGCCGCGGAGGCCAGGCCGGCCGTGGCGTAGCTGTCGGTGATCGCGGTGATCAGGAAGACGGTGCCGAGCGAGAGCATCGCCGCGGGCATCCGGCCGATGAAGCCTGCCGCTATGAACTGCTTGGCGCCCGGTACCCGGAAGATCTCACCGTAGCTCCGCAGCCCCGCGGCAGTCTGTCCCATGATCCGCATCATTCCGGTCGGGGTGGAGGCGCGCACCCGCATTTCGCCGATGGCGGAGTGCCGCCGTCGGCCGGTCGGATGAACGGGGGTGAACGCTCAGGGAAACAGTGGGCGCCGGATGTGTGCGTGATGGGTACCGCATGCGTGCGAATACGGGGGCATCAGGGGTCTTGGGGCGGCGTCGGGCAGGATGGGACGGGACAACGGATATACCGGAGGATCAGTGGACGTCTCGTTGCCCATGTGGGTGCTCACCATCGTGGTGCTGTGCGCCTTCATCGCTGTGGACTTCTTCTTCGGGCGCAAGCCCCATGAGGTCTCGCTCAAAGAGGCGGGAACCTGGACCGTCATCTGGATACTCCTGGCCGTGCTGTTCGGCATCGGCATCGCGGTGTTCGGAGGTGGCCAGGCGTCCGGTGAATTCTTCGCCGGTTATGTCACCGAGAAGTCGTTGAGTGTGGACAATCTGTTCGTCTTCGTGCTGATCATGGCGAAGTTCTCGGTGCCGCCCCAGTACCAGTCGCGGGTCCTGCTGGTCGGTGTGCTGATCGCCCTGGTGCTGCGGGCGATCTTCATCGCCGCCGGCGCGGCGCTCATCTCCACCTTCTCGTGGGTCTTCTACATCTTCGGCGCCTTCCTCATCTGGACCGCCTGGAAGCTGATCAAGGACGCGCGCAGCGACGAGGAGGAGGACTTCGAGGAGAACCGCTTCATGAAGGCGGTCGAGCGGCGCTTCCCGGCGACCGACGAGTACCACGGCACCAAGCTGACGATCGTGGAGAACGGCAAGCGCCTGATCACCCCGATGCTGATCGTGATGCTGGCGATCGGCAGCACCGATGTGCTGTTCGCGCTGGACTCGATCCCGGCGATCTTCGGGCTCACCCAGGACCCGTACATCGTCTTCACCGCCAACGCCTTCGCCCTCATGGGGCTGCGGCAGCTGTACTTCCTCATCGGCGGGCTGCTGAAGAAGCTGGTCCACCTGTCCTACGGGCTGTCCATCATCCTGGGCTTCATCGGCGTCAAGCTGGTGCTGCACGCGCTGCACGAGAGCGGGGTGCACGTGCCGGAGATCGGTATCCCGCTCTCGCTCACCGTGATCGGCGGCGTGCTGGTCATCACCACCATCACCTCGCTGTACGCCACCAGGAAGACGCGGGAGGGCTCGAAGACCGGTTCCTGAGGTCTTCGGTAGGGTGCGTGCGGGCAGGAACACGACAGGGAGATGGAACGTTTACTCCTTTGGGTGTGACGTCCGCACGCAGTCGGCGGGACGGGAGGCGGGTCATGGGGACGGGGCCGAAGAGCCGGGACGAGCGGGGTGGCGAGGACGAGCCCGAGCCCGGTGACAGCTGGGACGACGTGGTACTGGACGAGAACTTCGTCCGTGGCGCGGAGGTGTCCGAGCCGACCGCGCGTACCAGGATGCTGACCGAGCGCTGGAAGAACGAGGCTCCGGACCCGCAGCCGTGGCGCTCGGACGAGCCGCCGGCAGGCTGGATCTTCAGCTCGTCCCGGCGGCGGCAGCGGGCGCAGCGTCCGCGCAAGCGGCGCTGGTTCCGTCGCAAGAACAAGGGCGACGAGCAGGAGTGAGCGCGGCGGGCGGCCGGGGGGCGCGGGATGCCTCCCGGCTCATCCGTACCGCCAACCGTTACCGGGTGCTGCGGCAGGTGCTGGCCGACGGCCCCGTCTCGCGGCCCGCGCTGGCCGCGGCCACCGGGCTCAGCCGGGCGACGGTGGCCACCGTCACCGGGGAGCTGTACCGGCGGGGTCTGGTGCGGGTGGCCGGTTTCGAGGATGCGGCAGGGGGCCGGCCGGCCGCGCTGCTGGCGGTGGATCCGGTGGGCGGTGCGCTGATCGGGGTCGATGTGGCCGAGACCTATGTGCACGCCGACCTGTTCGATCTCACGCTGCGGGTGCTGGCCACCGTACGGCTGCCGCTGGCGCCCGGTGAGGACGGCCCGGAGCTGGTGGTGGAGCGGACGGCCGAGGCCGTCTCCCGGGTGCGGGAGCGGGGGGCACCGCCCGGGGTGCCGGTGCTGGGCGTGGGCGTCGCCATGCCGGGCATGGTGGACCGGGAGGGCGGCGTCTCGGTCTTCGCCGCGAACTGGGACTGGCACGGGGTTCCGCTGCTGGGGCTGCTGGCCCGCCACATCCCGTACCGCCTGTACCTGGACAATCCGCTGCGGGCCACCACCGTGGCCGAGCTGTGGTTCGGGGCGGCGCGCGGGCGGCGGGACGCGGTGGTGGTGAACCTGGGCACCGGGGTGGGGGCCGGGCTCGCACTGGGCGGGGCGGTACACCGGGGTGCCTCCAACAGTGCCGGGGAGTGGGGGCACACCACGCTCGTGCACGGGGGCCGGTCGTGCCGCTGCGGGCGGCACGGATGTGTGGAGAGCTATGTGGGGGCGCCGGGGATCATCCGGACGCTGACGGAAGTGGCCCCCGGGAGCACCCTGCTGCGGCCCGGGGACCAGATGGGCACGATCGCGGCGCTGGCGGCCGGTTGCGCTGCCGGGGATCCGGTGGCGCGGCGGGTACTGGAGGTGTGCGCGGACCAGCTGGGGGCTGCGGTCGCCGACCTGGTGAATCTGCTCAACCCCGAGGTGGTGGTGCTCAGTAGCTGGGTGGCGCGGGAGTGGGGGGTGCCGCTGCTGGAGGCGGTACGGGGGGCGGTCGGCCGGTACGCTCTGGGGCGTCCGCTGGCGAGCGCCGAGATCGTGCTCTCGCCGGTCGAGGGTGATCCGGTGAGTCTGGGGGCGGCGGCCTTCGCGCTGGAGGGCGCGTTGGCGTAGCGGCGGGGAGTGCGGCGCGAACGTGCGCGGGTCGCGGACGCCGATGCGGCGGATTTCCCCCCCGGTTCCCGCCTCGGCGGGGTTGCCGTGGCCCGCTCGGGTTCTCCCGCCCGGGGGTCGCCGACGGGGCGCCGCTGTGCTGCCCGCGCCGGGCCGGGCGGTGGGGCGACCACGGGGGTGTGCGATGACATGGTGGATGACGGATTCCGGGGAGGTCCCCGGTGGCACGGGCACGGCACCGCTGCTGCTGGTGCACGGCTGGGGCAGCGACGGGGAGGACTGGGCGCCGCATCTTCCGGCGCTGGCCGCCCGGCACCGGGTGCTGGTGCCCGATCTGCCGGGGCACGGGCGTACCCCGGCGGCCGGGTTCGAACTGTCGCCGCTCGCCGTCGCCCACCGGCTGGCCGCCGAGCTGCACCGCAGCCGTACGGGCCCCGTGGTGGCCGTGGGGCACTCGATGGGCGGGCAGGTGGTGACCGCGCTGGCGGTGGAGCATCCGGAGCTGGTGCGCTCGGTGGTGACCATCGCCACCGCCTACGGCGGCGATCCGGCACGGGCGGGCCGGCTGCCGGGTGAGCAGGAGGCGCTGCGCCGTGAGGGAGTCGCGTGGGCGCTGCGCTTCGTCCGGGGCGCCTTCACCGAGGCGACGCCGGCGTGGGTGCGTGCCCGTCACGAGCGGCTGATGGCGGCGATGGATCCCGCGGTGCTGCTGGCGTACCGCGAGGCGATGTATCTGGCGCCCGGCGCCTTCGGGCTGCGGCCGGCCGCCGAGGGGTATCTGGCGCGGCGGCGCTGCCCGGCCCTGGGGTTGCACACCGGGCGGCCGGCGGCGCGCTGGGAGGAGACGACGTTCAACCATCCGCTCTCGCGGGCGGTGCTGTGGGAGGGCACCGGGCATTACCCGCACGAGGAGCGCCCCGCGGAGCTGGTGGAGCTGCTGATCGGGTGGTGCGCGCGGACCGGCGCCGGGGGGCCACAGGGCTGAACCGATCCCCTATTCTTACGCTCATGCGATCGACATACTGGCACGCCGTCACTCCGCCGCCGTCCGCCCGCTGAGGGCCCACGGCACGGCGCATCCCCGCGTGACCGGCCCGCCCGGAACCTGATCCGGGCCGGAGCCTTCGTTCCGTGTGTCCTCACTCCGCATCCCCGACCGGATCTCGACGGAGCAGGACGCACTCACCTCATGTCTTCGACCGCATCATCCCCCTCACCTTCCTCCCCGGCCCCCGGCTCCCCCGCCGTACCGGACGGCCCGCACACCTCCAGGGGCCGCACGGGCGGCGGGACACCGCTGATCCTGGCCGCCGCCACCCTGTGGGGCACCACCGGCACCGTGGCCTCCTTCGCCCCCGCCGGTGCCTCACCCCTGGCCATCGGCGCCGGCACCATGGGCATCGGCGGGCTGCTGACCCTCGCCCTGGCCGGCCGCTCGGCCCTCGCCGTGCTGCGCCGCGGACCCCAGGTGCTGCGTTGGGCGCTGCTGGGCGCCCTGGGCGTGGTGATCTACCCGCTGGCCTTCTACACCTCGATGGCCTGGGCCGGGGTCGCCGTGGGCACGGTGGTCTCCCTCGGCTGTGCCCCCGTCTTCGCCGCCCTCCTCGAACGCGTGCTGGACGGCGCCGTACTGACCCGCCGCTGGGTCGCCGCGACCGGGGCGGCGGCCGGCGGCTGTGCCCTCCTGGTGGTGGCCGGCGGTCACGGCCACTCCGACGGGGCGCGGGTGCCGGCCGGGGTGGCACTCGGCCTGCTGGCGGGCGCCGCGTACGCCGGGTACGCCTACTACGCCGGGCGCCTCATCCGGCACGGCCACTCCTCACGCGCCGCGATGGGCGCGCTCTTCGGGCTGGGCGCCGTCCTGCTGGTGCCGCTGTTCGCGCTGACCGGCGGGGAACTGCTGGCATCGGAGCGGGGGCTCGCCGTCGTCGGCTATCTCGCGGTGATCCCGATGTGCCTGGCCTATCTGCTCTTCGGCGCGGGCCTGGTCCGGGTCCGGGCCAGCGCCGCGACCGTACTGACGCTGTTCGAGCCCGTGGTGGCCGCCGCGCTCGGCGTGGCCGTGGTCGGTGAACGGCTGAACCCATGGGGCTGGGGCGGGGTGGCGCTGGTGGTCGCCGGGCTGCTGGTGCTCACCGTACGGCGCCGCTGAGTTCGCGAAGGCGCTCCTCCCTCCCCCGGCGCGGGGAGGGAGGAGCGCCGCGCACCGCGTACCGGCTCACACCGTCGTGGTCCGCCACTGCTGGTGACCGCCGGACCCGCACCCGTACTGGATCAGCCGGGCGTTGTCGGCGGTGGACTCGTCCGAGACGTCCAGGCACTTGCCGGAGTGCCGGGCGATCAGCTGGACATGGCCGCTCCCGGCGTCCGCGAGCCGCCACTGCTGGCTGCCCGCCCCCGAACAGGTGGTCTGCACCACGGCCGCGCCGTCCGCCGTCGAACCACCGGAGGCGGCCAGACACAGCGAGCTGTGCCGCGAGATCAGCTCGACGTACCCGCCGCCCGCGTCCCGGGTCCAGAAGCGCTGGTTGAGGCCGCTGTTGCAGCTGTACTGAATGGCCTGGGCCCCCACCGTCTGGGACTGGCCGGGGATGTCGACGCACTTGCCGGAGTGCCGCGCGGCCAGCGTCCGGTACGGTCCGCCCTCGCCGCGCACCGTACCCGCGGCGGTGTCGATGGTGAGCTGGGGCGACCAGCTCATGCTCAGGGTGCGGGAGGTGGGGAAGGTCAGCGGCAGCCACACGTAGCGGGAGTCGTTGACCCGGCCGCCGAAGGAGTTGCCCCAGCGGTCGCCCATGTAGAGGTAGGAGGTGCCGGCGGTGCCCTGGATGGTCAGCACGTAGGCGGTCTGCGAGTTGAAGGTGGTGGAGTCGCCGACGTCGGCCATCGCGCTCCACGGTCCCGCGAGCGAGGTGGCGGTGGCGTACTGCTGCTGGTTGGGGTTCCAGCCGGTGGCGCCGGAGGTCAGCATGAAGTAGACGCCGTCGCGCTTGAAGAGGGCGGGTGCCTCGCGGTGGCCGCCCGGCCACGGGTTGGCGACCAGCGCGGCGACGGCGGTGTAGTCGGCGGTCAGCCGGTAGATGTGCAGGTCGTAGTTCTCGCGCGCGGCGGAGACCATGTAGCCGGTCCCGTCGTCGTCGACGAACGCGGTGATGTCGCGCGACATGTGGTCCAGCGGGCGGAAGCTGCCGCGCCAGGTGTAGTCGCCGTCCACCGTGTCGGAGACGGCGACGGCGGCGCGGGCCTCGGCGTAGTTCTGGTCGTTCTCCTTGTGCATCCACATCACGAACTGGCCGGTGGCCCGGTTGTGGATGACCTTGGGCCGCTCAATGTTGGCGGCCTGCAACTCGGGGGCGGACGCCTGGGTGAGCACATGGTTGCGGAACTCCCAGTTCCGCAGATCGGTGGAACGGTAGGCGGAGACGTAGCGGAAGCCGTTGCTGTTCTCCTGCCGGTTCTCACCGAACCAGTAGTAGTAGCCGTCCACCTCGATGACCCCGCCGCCGTGCGCGTGCACCGGCTGGCCGCCTGGGTCCGTGAACTGGGTGCCGTTGAGCACCGACACCGGGGCGGCCTGCGCCGGGGAGACCGTCAGCAGCGAGAGCAGCAGCCCCAGGACAGCGGCGACCGACAGCCGCCACGCTCCGCGCGAGGTCCTCATATCTCCTCCCGCAGGACCGAGAAGTGCCGTACGGTGCCGGACAGTCCGGGCAGCTCGCGCGGGGTGCTCCAGGTGCGCAGCCCGTCGTGGGTGTCGCTGTAGCGATAGGCGCCGTCCCGGTACGCGTCGTAGTACAGCCGCCAGCCGCCGCCGTCCAGCGGCACCAGGGATGGGCCCTCGACCCAGTTGCCCCAGCCGGCCCAGTCGCCGGTGCCCTTCACGGTGTACGGGCCCCGCAGGGACGGGGCGGTGGCGTGCTCCAGGTATTTGGTGGTCTCCTGCTTGGTGATCGCGTGATAGGTGCCGTCCACGCGGATCACACAGGTGTCGATGTAGTTGGACCCGTCAAGACCTGCCATCGGCTGCGGCTCCGTCCAGGAGGTCAGGCTCCCGCCGGTCGCGGTGAGCACGTGGGGGGTGAAGCGATGGTCCCCCGTGGTGTCCAGGGAGACGATCACATGGATGCTGCCGTCCTCGTCGCGGAAGAACTCCGGCGCCCAGGTGCGCGCCAGGCCCGGCACCCGCAGCCGGTGGTCGCGCAGATGGCTCCAGCGCAGCCGGTCGGCGCTGCGTGCGAAGCCGATGGTGTCGCCCTCCCAGCCGGTGGTGTAGACGAGGTAGTAGTAACCGTCGGTGTGCCGCAGCAGGCTGGGGTCGCGCAGCAGGCCGGCGGGCGGGACGTAACCGGGCCCGGGCAGCGGCTCGTAGTGCAGCGCGTCGGCGGACTCGGCGGTGAACAGGGACGCCTCGCCGTGCTGGGTGAAGCCCGTCAGCGTGTACCGGAAGCCGGTCGACGCTCCCGTCACCGGGAGCGGATCGGTGCGTCCGTCCGCGGCGGGCACCCCGAAGTCGGGCGTGCCGTCCGGGTGCCAGCCCAGCGGCTGGATCCGGGTGTGCCGGTTGGGGTCGTCCAGGGGGTCGCCGGTGATGTCGCGGTAGCCGCGCGCGTGGTGGACCAGGATGTCGGTCGTACCGTCCTCCGCGACGGTGAAGCTGTTGTGCCCGGGGCCGTACTGGCCCGTCTGCTCGCTGCTGCGGAACACGGGCACCGGGCTCTTCGTCCAGGAGGCCGCGTCCAGCAGATCGCTGTCGGCGTCGGCGGTGAGCAGCCCCACGCAGTAGTTGGCGTCGGTGGCGGCGGCCGAGTAGGTGAGGAACACCCGGCCGTTGCGGATCAGCACGGCCGGGCCCTCGTTCACCTTGAACCCGACGGTCTCCCAGTCCAGTTCCGGGTGGCTGACCTCCAGCGGAGCACCGGTGACCGACCACGGGGTGTCCATCGCGGCCAGGAACAGCGAGGTGTTGTTCTCCCGCTGCGGGTGGTGCTGGGCCCAGGCGAGGTAACGGGTGCCCCGGTGCTCGAAGGTGGTGGCGTCCAGCGAGAAGCTGTCCCACGGGGTGCGCAGTTGACCCAGTTCGCTCCACACTCCGGTCAGTGGGTCGGGCGAGGCGTTGCGCAGGACGTACATGCGGATCGCCCACGGGTCCTCGGCGCGCCCGGCGGCGAAGTAGAGGTACCAGGCGCCGTCGATGTAGTGGAGTTCGGGCGCCCAGATGTGGGAGCTCATCTCTCCGCCGGCGTGGCGTTTCCAGACGGTGTGTTCGCGCGCCGTGGACAGGCCCTGGAGCGTGTCGGCGTGGCGCAGCACGATGCGGTCGTACGCGGGCACGGTGGCGGTGAACCAGTAACGGCCGTCCGGGCGTCGCGTGATGTGCGGATCGGCGCGCTGCCGGATCAGGGGATTGGTGTACGACGGCGCATGGTGGGACATGCCCGTTACGGTAAGCGCCGCACCGCCCGGGCGGGAGTCCTCCCGGGCAGCCGAGAACTTTCGAAAGAAACAGAAAACGGACGTATGACTGTCGATCTGCGTCGCAGTAAACGCTTGCGGAAAGGAAGTTCGGTATGACGGACGGCCCGATACGACTGACGCACGGCGCGCACGCCCGGCTGCGGCCGGCCGACGACGCACGGATCACCGGCGGATTCTGGGCGGCGAGGCGGCGGACCAATGCCGCCGTCAGCATTCCGCAGGGCCCGGCGAAGCTGGAGGCGGCCGGAAATCTCGCCAATCTGCGGGCCGCGGCCGGTGGCACCGAGACGGCTTTCACCGGGGATTTCCCGTTCCAGGACTCCGATGTGCACAAATGGCTCGAAGCGGCGTCCTGGCAGCTGGCGCACGGCCCGGACGGGGAGCTGGAGCGGGAGGTGGACCGGTTGATCGCGCTGCTGGCCGCCGCCCAGGAACCCGACGGGTACCTCCAGACCTACTACCAGGTCAAGCACCCCGAACGCCGGTGGAAGGAGCTGGGCTGGGGCCACGAGCTGTACTGCGCGGGCCACCTCATCCAGGCCGCCGTCGCGCACCACCGGGCCACCGGACGCACCGCCCTGCTGGAGGTGGCGCTGCGGTTCGCCGCCCATATCGAGGCCACCTTCGGTGAAGGCCGGGCCGTGGACGCCGTGTGCGGGCACCCGGAGATCGAGACCGCCCTGGTGGAGCTGTACCGGGAGACCGGCGAGCGGCGCTGGCTCGACCTCGCCGCGTACTTCGTTGACCTGCGCGGCCACGGCTCGCTGGAGGCCGGCTTCCGGCGGGGCGGTGCGCCCACGCCCGGCTCCCCCTACTGGCAGGACCAGGAGCCGGTGCGCGAGGCGCGGACCGCCACCGGCCACGCAGTACGGCAGCTGTACCTGCTGGCCGGGGCCGCCGATCTGGCCACCGAGACCGGGGAGGCGGAACTGCGGGACGCCCTGGCGCGGCTGTGGACGGTGACGGCGGCCACCAAGACGTATCTGACCGGCGGGGTCGGCGCCCGCCACGAGGGCGAGGCTTTCGGCGAGGCGTACGAACTGCCGCCGGACCGGGCGTACGCGGAGACCTGCGCCGCCATCGCCTCCGTCCAGTTCAGCTGGCGGATGGCGCTGCTGACGGGAGAGGCACGCTACTCGGACCTGATCGAACGCACGCTGTACAACGGCTTCCTGTCCGGGGTGGGCCTGGACGGGGAGCACTGGCTGTACGTCAACCCGCTCCAGGTGCGCGAGGAGTACGAGTTCCGGCCCGGCGACCACACGGCGCGCCGCACGCCGTGGTTCCGGTGCGCCTGCTGCCCGCCCAATGTGATGCGGCTGCTCGCCTCGTTGCCGCACTACCTGGCCAGCGGCGACGGCACGGGCCTGCAACTGCACCAGTACGCGGCCGGTACGTACACGGCGGGCGGCGGCACGGTGACGGTGGCCGGTGACTATCCGTGGGACGGGCGGATCGCGATCACGGTGGACGAGGCACCGGCCGGCTCCTGGACGCTGGCGCTGCGCGTCCCGCCGTGGGCGGACCGCGTCCGGCTGGACGGCCGGACGCTGGAGCGACCGGACACCGGCTGGCTGCGTCTTGAGCGGGCCTGGTCGGCCGGGGAGCGGGTGGTGCTGGAGCTGCCGCTGGAGGTCCGCTTCACCCGGCCGGACCCGCGCGTCGACGCGTTGCGCGGCACCCTCGCGCTGGAGCGGGGGCCGCTGGTGTACTGCCTGGAGCAGACCGATCTGCCGCCGGGAGTACGCCTGGACGCGCTGACCCTGGATCCGGCGATCACCCCCGAGGCCGAACACCGGCCGGAACTGCTGGGCGGCGTCACGGTCCTGACGGCGGGCGGCCGGGCCCGCGCCGCCGGGTACCGCGAGGAGGGGTGGCCCTACGGAGCGGACGCACCGGAACCGGCGGGCGAACCGGTCGAACTGACGGCAGTGCCGTACTGCGCCTGGGCCAACCGCGCGGACGGCGCGATGCGGGTGTGGGTACCACGGGCGTGACGGGCACGCCGGAGGAAAGGACGGGAAGGCGCCTCCGACGGAGCGGGGCGGGGCGGGGCGGGCGACTGTTCGGGATGTCGGGCAGGGGTCGCGAAAGCCGTCCGTGGTGGCCGCGCTCGCTCGTGGGGCCCTTCCCAGGCCGGTGGGCCGCCATTACCGTAGGAAGCGCTTGCTGCCAGGTCAATGCGCCGACCGGTGCACCCGGGAGAGTGGGAATTCTCGCCGGACGGGGCCGGGAGAGTAGGAGTTCGCATGGTCCGTCCCGCAGCGACGGCCGCAGGGCCGACACTCGCCGTGATCGCCAGGGAGGCGGGGGTGTCGGTGCCCACCGCCTCCAAGGTCGCCAACGGGCGTGAGGACGTCTCCCCCGAGACCCGGCGGCGGGTCACCGAGGCGCTGGACCGGCTGGGCTATGTGCGCCGGCCCCGGATCACCGCCGGACGGGCCCCGGCGCTGGTCGATCTGGTGATGCATCAGCTGGATTCGCCGTGGTCGGGCGCGGTGCTGCACGGGGTGGAGGAGGCCGCGCACGAGGCAGGGGTGTCCGTGGTGGTCTCGGCCGCGCTGACCAGGACGCGTGGCGGCCGTCCCGAGCGCGGCTGGCTCGACCGGCTGCGCGCCAGGGGGTCGGCCGGGATGCTGTTCAATCTGGCCGAGCTGAGCACCGCCCAGTACACCTGGCTGGACCGGCACGGCATCCCGTTCGTGCTGATCGACCCGGTGCTCGAACCTCCGCCCGGGGTCCCCTCGGTGGGCGCCACCAACTGGCAGGGCGGGGTGAGTGCCACCGAGCATCTGATCGCCCTGGGACACCGGCGGATCGCGGTGATCGGCGGCTTCCGGCGCAAGCAGTGCAGCACGGCGCGGATGGCCGGCTACCGCTCGGCGATGGCGGCGGCCGGGCTGCGGGTACCGCCGGAGTACGTGAGGTACGGAGGGTTCTGCGAGGAGGGCGCCCGGCGGGAGATGGAACGGCTGCTGGCACTGCCCGAGCCGCCGACCGCCGTGTTCACCTGCTCCGATCCGATGGGGCTCGGCGCGTACCGGGCGCTGGCCGCGCGCGGGCTGCGGGTGCCGCGCGAGATGAGTGTGGTGTCCTTCGACGATCTGCCCCAGGCCCGCTGGGCGAGTCCGGGGCTGACCACGGTGCGCCAGCCGCTGGCCGAGATGGCGGGCACCGCGCTGCGGCTGCTGCTGCGGACGATGGCGGGCGACCGGCCGGAAGAAGTGCGTACCGAGCTGTCCACCCGCCTGGTGCTGCGCGACTCCACCGCGCCGCCCCGCACCCGTGCCGCCACCGGGGCACCGGCCTGACCGCCGTACCGGCCCTCCAGAGGCGAGTACGGCGGCCGGGCGGGTGCCGGGGTCAGCCGCGGACGCCCAGCAGGTGGTCCATCGCCAGCTGGTCCAGGGCCTCGAACGCCATGCCGCGCTCGGCGGCGGCGGTCGCGTCGAACTCCTCGAAGGCGCTCTTGTCGGCCAGCAGCGCGGCGGCGGTCTCCCCAGGCTCCAGCGTGGGCCTGGCCAGCTCGTCCAGGCGGGAGGCACGCAGCGCCTCGGCGACCTCCGGGTCGGCGCGGAAGGCGGCGGCCCGGTCCTTGAGGATCAGGTAGTTGCGCATGCAGCCGGCGGCCGAGGCCCACACACCGGAGATGTCCTCGGTGCGCGGCGGCTTGAAGTCGAAGTGCCGCGGGCCGGTGTAGTCGGACCGCTCCAGCAGGTCGACGAGCCAGAACGCGGCGCGGGTGTCGCCGGCGCCGAACCGCAGGTCCTGGTCGTACCTGGTGCCGTGCTGGCCGTTGAGGTCGATGTGGTAGAGCTTGCCCGCCCACAGCGCCTGGGCGATGCCGTGCGGGAAGTTGAGCCCGGCCATCTGCTCGTGGCCGACCTCGGGGTTGACGCCGAACAGCTCGGGTCGCTCCAGGCGCTCGATGAACGCGAGGGCGTGGCCGACGGTGGGCAGCAGGATGTCGCCGCGCGGCTCGTTGGGCTTGGGCTCGATGGCGAAGCGCAGGTCGTAGCCCTGCTCGGTGACGTAGTCGCCGAGCAGGTCGAAGGCCTCCTTCATCCGGTCCAGGGCGTCGCGGACGTCCTTGGCCCCGCCGGACTCGGCGCCCTCGCGCCCGCCCCAGGCGACGTAGGTCTGGGCGCCCAGTTCGACGGCGAGGTCGATGTTGCGGATGGTCTTGCGCAGGGCGTAGCGGCGCACGTCGCGGTCGTTGGCGGTGAAGCCGCCGTCCTTGAAGACGGGGTGGGTGAAGAGGTTGGTGGTGGCCATCGGGACCTTCATCCCGGTGGCCTCCAGGGCGGCCTTGAAGCGCTTGACGATGGCGTCGCGCTCGGTCTCGGTGGCGTCGAAGGGGATGAGGTCGTTGTCGTGGAAGGTCACGCCGTGCGCGCCCAGCTCGGCGAGCCGGTGGACGGACTCGACCGGGTCCAGGGCGGGGCGGGTGGCGTCCCCGAACGGGTCGTTGCCGCGCCAGCCGACGGTCCACAGACCGAAGGTGAACCTGTCGTCGGGGGTGGGCTGGTAAGACATCGCGGCTCCTCGGCGTGTGCTGCGGCTATTCGTCATGTCCGTTGACAAATTAGTATGCCCCTGCCCCGGAGTGGAAGCCCCCGGCCGCCACCATCGGCGCCGGGCGACGGAAGGACGCGATCATGGCCGCACCCGATGGACCCCTCGTGGTGGGCGTGGATTCCTCCACGCAGTCCACCAAGGCGCTCGTGGTGGACGCCGCCACCGGCACGGTGGTGGCGCGCGGCCAGGCGCCGCACGTCGTCACCGCGGAGGGCGACAGCGACCCCGAGCAGTGGTGGCAGGCGCTGGGCGAGGCCCTGGACCAGTGCGGTCCGGTGATACGGGAGGCCGCGGCGGTCTCGGTGGCCGGGCAGCAGCACGGCCTGGTGACGCTGGACGCGGACGGCCTCCCGGTGCGCAACGCGCTGCTGTGGAACGACACCCGTTCGGCTCCGCAGCGCGACCGGCTGGTCGAGGAGCTGGGCGGGGCGGCCTGGTGGGCGGAGCGCACCGGCAGCGTGCCGGCCACCTCCTTCACGGCCACCAAGTGGGCCTGGCTGCGCGAGCACGAGCCGCACGCGGCGGCCGCCACGCGGGCGGTGCGGCTGCCGCACGACTATCTGACCGGGCGGCTGACCGGGCAGGGGGTGAGCGGTGGCACCACCGATCGCGGTGACGCCTCGGGCAGCGGCTGGTGGTCCTCGGCGAGCGAGTCCTACGACGCGGAGATCCTGGCCCACATCGGCCTGGACCCCGCCGCGCTGCCGCGTGTGGTGGCGGCCGGTGAGCCGGCGGGGACGGTGCGGGCCGGGCTGCCGCTGCCCGAGGGCATCCTGGTGGCGGGCGGCACCGGCGACAACATGGCGGGCGCGCTGGGGCTCGGCCTGGCGCCCGGGCAGCCGGTCCTGAGCCTGGGCACCTCGGGCACGGTGTACGCGGTCTCCGAACGGCGGTCGGCGGACGGCAGCGGCGTGGTGGCCGGGTTCGCGGACGCGGGGCGGCACTGGCTGCCGCTGGCCTGCACGCTCAACTGCACGGTGGCCGTGGACCGGTTCGCGGCCCTGCTGGGCCGCGAGCGCGAGGCGGTGGAGAGCGGCGGCGAGGCCGTGGTGCTGCCGTTCCTCGACGGTGAGCGCACCCCGGACCTGCCGTACGCGAGCGGGCTGCTGACCGGCCTGCGGCACGACACGAGCGGCGGCCAGGTGCTGCAGGCGGCCTACGACGGGGCGGTGTTCGCCCTCCTGGAGGCGCTGGACCGGGTCCTGGACGAGGACGCCGACCCGGCGGCGCCGATCCTGCTGATCGGCGGCGGAGCGCGCGGGGTGGCCTGGCGCGAGACGGTCCGCCGGCTGTCCGGGCGTCCGGTCGTCGTCCCCCGGGCCCAGGAACTGGTCGCCCTGGGCGCGGCGGCACAGGCCGCGGGCCTGCTGCTGGGCCGCGAGGCGGCGGCGGTGGCCCGGGAGTGGGACACCGCGCAGGGCCCGGCGTACGCGGCGGTGGAGCGCGACGAGGCGGCGCTGGAGCGGCTGTCGGCGACGCTGCGTGACGCGGGTCCGCTGCTGGGCCGCCCTTGAGCGGCACCGGGAGCGGTGCGGGGCGGGTGGCGGGCGTCCGCGGCGGTTCGCCGCCCGTTCCGGCCACCCGCGCCGCTCGCGGCACCGGGGACCGCCCGCGGGCTCCGTTCGCCGCCCCGCTCCCCCATCCGTCGATCCTGGCCCAGGAGGTCCGTTGACGCCCAGATCCCCGCAGTCCCAGGCGCAGTTGCGGCAGCACAACCTCTCGCGGGTGCTGCACTCCCTCGCCGACCAGGGAGCGCTGTCGCGCGCGGAAGTGGCCGGGCGGATCGGGCTGACCAGAGCGGCGGTGTCCACGCTGGTGGACGAGTTGCTGCGGGGCGGGCTGCTCAGCGAGCGCGGTCCCGGCCGGTCCGGGTCGGTGGGGCGCCCGGGCAGCCAACTCCTGCTCGCGAACCGGGGGCCGTGCGGGTTCGGGGCCGAGATCGGGGTCGATCACCTGACGGTGTGTGCGATGGATCTGCGCGGTACGGTGCGGGCCCGCCTGGAGCGGCGGCTGCGGCCGGCGGGCAGCGATCCGGAGCCGGTGCTGGCCGAACTGGCCACGCTGCTGGAGGCGCTGGCCGCCGAGGCCGGCGCGCTCGGCCTGTGGCCGGCGGGGCTGGCGGTGGCGGTGCCGGGGCTGGTGGCCCGGGGCACCGCGACGGTCACCCGCGCGCCCAACCTGGGGTGGAGCGAGGTGGATCTCGCGCCGCTGCTGCCGTCGGGACCGTTCCCGCTGAGGGTCGACAACGAGGCCAACTACGGGGCGCTGGCCGAGTTGTGGGGGGATCCGGGCGCGGACGGGCCCGGCAGCTTCGTCCATGTGTCCGCCCGGATCGGGATCGGGGCCGCGATCGTGGTCGACGGGGCCGTGCTGCGCGGTGCACACGGTTTCGCGGGCGAGTTGGGCCATGTTCCGGTGCGGCCCGGTGGGCCGCTGTGCTCGTGCGGCGCCCGGGGCTGCCTGGAGACCTATGCCGGAGAGGCGGCGCTGTTGCGCGCCGCGGGGCTGGACCTCCGGGGCGATCCCGGGGAGCGTACCGGTGAACTGGCCGACCGCTGCACGGCGCAGGACCCGGCCGCGCTGCGGGCGGTGCGGCAGGCGGGTACGGCACTGGGCATCGCGCTGTCGGGGGCGGTCAATCTGCTGGATCCGCAGCGGGTGGTGATCGGCGGTTCGCTGGCGCGGCTCACACCCTGGCTGCTGCCGCCGGTCCGCCGGGAACTGGCGCGCCGCACCATGCTGACGGCGGGCGGCCGTACCACCGAGACGCCGGTGACCGGTTCGCTGATCGGCCCGGCGGGGCCGCTGTTGGGAGCGGCGCGCAGCGCGGTGCGGGGCGCGCTGGATACGCCCGCCCGGCTGCTGGCGCCGCCCGGGGACGGTCGGATGGCCTGATGAGGCGGCGTTCAGAGGCAGTTCGGGGTCGCGTGAGCGTGCCGCGCCGCATCATGCGCCCCTGAACCGTTTTTCATCACATCAGGCGAAAACATGGTCTCGGCCGTGCGACCTCGCGGACGCCCCGCGCACAATCGCCCCCGTGACCACTGGGCAGCAAATGCGACGCGGCGCGGTCGGTGTCGGGTGCGCGTTCCTCGTGCTGGCCGCCGCCTCGGGGGCGGCCGCCAAGACGCCGGGGCCGGAGCCGTTCGGCCCCGGCTCCGATCTCAGCCTGACCATCGAGGCGGACGGCCCTGGTGGCTCCGCCTCCGTGGTGATCCGGGCCGGCGGTCGCTGCGGGTGTTCCTCGGTGTCGGTGAGCGCGTCGCGCGGCGGCTCGTCCGTGGTGATCTCCGACGGGATCTGTCTCCCGCCCGAGCCTCCGGAGCCCACCGAGCCACCGACGCCGCCCGTGCCCGAACCGCCCGCGCCACCCGAGCCCTCCGAACCGGTGCCGCCACCGGCGCCCGAGCCGGAACCCGAGCCCGAGCCGGAGCCGGAACCCGAGCCGGAGGCCGTTCCCCCGGCGCCGGCCCCCGAACCGCCACCGGCGACCGCCCCGCCGCCGGCGCCCGAGCCGGAACCCGCACCCCGGCCGGCCCCCGAGCCGGAACCCGAACCCGAGCCGGAATCCGCGCCGGTGCAGATCGTCGCCGGGCCGCCCCCGGCCGGCCCGGACCGGCCCGACCACGGCATGCCGATGACCACCCGCACCCTGCTCATCCTCGCCCCCGCTGTGCTGGCCGCCGCGATCCTTCGCCCGCGGACCCGGCCGGGCGCGCGCGGCACCTCCTAGGAGACCCGATTGTCCGACTGGTTCACTCTCCTGCTCCTGATCATCGCCACCTGCGCGGTGATCTTCGTGATCGTGCAGCTGCGGCACCGCCGCGCGACCGTCCACGATCAAGCGGCCGATCCGTCCGAAACCCCGGACGTGATCGAGTACATGACGATGATGGTGGGCGTGGTGTACGCCATCGTGCTCGGACTGGCCATCGCCGGTGTCTGGGAGGAACGCGGCGCGGCCGAGGAATGGGTGCGCCAGGAGGCCCAGGCGCTGCACGAACTCGGCGAGCGCGCCCAGGCGTTCCCCGCCGCGAGCCAGGAGGGCGTACGGGAGTCCGTGGAGGCGTACGTCGGTTACACGGTCGACGAGGAGTGGCCGTACATGATCGACAACGAGGGGCTGAGCGAGGAGGGCGATCTGCTGTTCGCCGCGGTGCGGCAGAGCGTGGCCGCGCTGGAGCCATTCACGGCGCCGGAGAGCTACGCGTACGAGGGCATGCACCATCAGCTGGCGACCGCCTCGGAGGCGCGCACCTCCCGGGGGATGAGCGCGGAGTCCACGCTGCCGGGCGTGGTGTGGCTGGGGCTGATCACCGGGGCCGTCGTGGTGGTGGGGATGCTGTTCGCGCTCCAGATCCGGCGCACCGGGCGCGAATTGCTGCTGGCGGGGCTCTTCAGCGCACTGATCGTGTTCCTGCTGTACCTCATCTGGCATTTCGACGCCCCGTTCGCCCGTGGGCTCTCCGACTCGACGGAGGCGTTCCGCACCCTCTTCCCGCAGGTACTGCCCGATGAGTAACTCCATTCGCTTTTCGTGTACTTGACACGATGTCGGCTTAGCTCGGGGCACCTTCGCGGGGCTGGTGGGGCGCGGTTAGTCTGACCCGCACGTGCTGAGGGATGGAGAACCGCGATGTCACACGAGAACACCGCCTCCGAGCAGGGCAAGTCCACTTTCATCGATACCAGCAAGCCGAGCATCGCACGGGTGTACGACGCCGTTCTCGGTGGCAAGGACCATTACGACGTCGACCGGGTCGTCGCCGACCAGGTGCGCGTCACCATGCCGCACATCGGCGACGTGGGTCAGTACAACCGGCAGATCCTGGGCCGGATCGTCCGGTATCTGGCCGCCGAGGCCGGCATACGCCAGTTCATCGACCTCGGCGCGGGGCTGCCGACCCTGGAGAACACCCACCAGGTGGCGCAGCGGCACGCCCCCGAGGCGCGCGTGGTCTACGTCGACAACGACCCGATCGTGCTCGCCCACGGCCAGGCGCTGCTCCAGGTCGATGACCAGACGGCCGTGGTCACGGCGGACCTGCGCGATCCGCAGGGGGTGCTCGGCCACCCCGACGTGCGGCGGCTGATCGACTTCTCGCAGCCGGTCGGGGTGCTGCTGATCGGCATCCTGCACCACCTGCACGACGACGAGGACCCCAAGGGGATCGTCCAGTCGTACATGTCGGCGGTGCCGTCCGGCAGTTACCTGGCCATCACCTGCTTCAGCGACACGGGCCCGGAGGCCCGCGCCGTGGAGGAGACGATGCTGGAGTTCCTGGGCACCGGCCGGTTCCGCACGATGGCGGAGATCGAGGACTACTTCGAGGGGTACGACCTCCAGGAGCCCGGCGTGGTGGCCCTGCCGCAATGGCGCCCCGAGCAGCCGGTCGACGAGCCGCTGAGCGTGGCGCAGCGGCTGATGAGCGGCGGCATCGCGTACAAGAAGTAGGACCGCGGGTTCAGGCCGCGCCGCCGGGCAGAGCGGCGAGCGCGGCCAGCCGCCGGTAGGAGTCGAGGCGGTCGGCCGGATCGTGGGTGTTGAGCGTGACCAGCACCTCGTCCGCGCCGGTCCGCGCGATCAGCGCGTCGAGCCGCGCGGCCATCGCGGGCGCGTCCCCGTACAGCTGACCGGCCCTGGTCTGCTCGACGTAGCCGCGCTCGCGCTCGGTCATCGAGCGGGCGGCGATCTCCCGGGGCGGGTCCAGCGGCGGGAAGACCCCGTCGATCCGCGAGCGGGCGGTGGCCCACGCCTCGGGGAGCTGGAGCAGTGCCGCCTCCTCGTGGGTCGCGGCGACGGCGGCGTTGACGGCGAGCAGGACGTACGGCCGCGGCTGCTGGGCGGAGGGCCGGAAGCCGGCCCGGTAGCGCTCCAGCGCGGCCACGGTCCGGTCGGTGTCGGCGTGCAGGGCCATCACCACGGGCAGCCCGTGGGCGGCGGCGATCTCCGCGCCGGAGCCGACCGCCAGCAGATGGGCCGGGACCCGCAGCCCCTGGGAGGGCATCGCGGTCAGGACCGCACCGTCGGTGGGGATCTCCCCGAAGTAGCTCAGCAGCTCGGTGAGTTGTTCGTCGAAGCGGTCGGCGGCCGACTTGTCGACACCGAGGGCGCGGCGGACCGGCCCGGTGAAGCCGACCGAGCGGCCGAGCCCCATGTCGATGCGGCCCGGGAAGAGCGCCTCCAGCACGCCGAACTGCTCGGCGACCACCAGCGGCCGGTGGTTGGGGAGCATCACCCCGCCCGTCCCGACCCTGATGCGGGAGGTGGCGGCCGCCACGGCCGCGGCCAGCACGGTGGGCGCGGAGCCGGCGATGCCCGGCACCGCGTGGTGTTCCGCGACCCAGAACCGCCGGTAGCCGAGCCGTTCGATCTCCGCCGCGAACTCCACCGTCTCCCGCAGCGCCCCGGCGGCACTCTGCCCGCGCCTGATCAGCGCCCGGTCCAGTACCGACCAGCGCACCGTCCTCGTTGTCGCATCCACACCAGATGCAACAGCGGTGGGCGCTCAGGATTCCCGGTCGATGACGCCGGCGTCCTGGGCGAGCAGCGCGATCTGCACCCGGTTGTTCAGGTCCAGCTTGGTGAGGACGCGGGAGACGTACGCCTTGACGGTGGGGACGCTCAGATACAGGGCGGCGGCGATCTCGGCGTTGGACAGTCCGCGGCCCACCGCGACGGCGACCTCCCGTTCGCGCTCCGCGAGGGAGTCCAGCCGGCGGCGGGCGCGGCGGGTGTCGCGTCCGGCGCTGGTGAGGGTGCCGATCAGCCGCCGGGTGACGGCCGGGGAGAGCACCGGGTCACCGGCCGCGACCCGGCGTACCGCCTCAACGATCTCGGCGGGCGGGGTGTCCTTGAGGACGTAGCCGGCCGCCCCGGCGCGCAGCGCCCGCAGCACCTGGTCATCGGCGTGGAAGGTGGTCAGCACCACCACCTCGGGCGGGTCGGGCGCGGCGCGCAGGGCCTCGGTGGCGGTGAGCCCGTCCGTCCCCGGCATCCTGATGTCCATCAGCACCACGTCGGGCGCCAGCCGCGCCACCAGCGCGCCGACCTCCGCACCGTCCGCCGCCTCCCCCACCACCCGCAGGTCGGGGGCGGCGCCGAGCATCAGCCGCAGCCCGGCACGGACCAGCGGATCATCGTCCACGAGGAGTACCCGGATCGTCATGGGGGCCACGGTAGCCAGGCGTGCAGCCGGAAGTGTCCCCGGTCCCGGCCGGCCTCGATCCGGCCGCCCGCGAGCGCCACGCGTTCGCGCAGTCCCGTCAGGCCGCGCCCCGATCCCGGGATCAGCCGGGCGCCGGGGCGTTGCGGGGCGCCGAGCGGGTTGCGGATCTCGACGGTGACGCCGGTGCCGCGGGCGCCGTCCACCGTGACGGTGGTCTCGGCGCCGGGGGCGTGCTTGCGGGCGTTGGTGAGCCCTTCCTGGACGATCCGGTACACCGTGCGTCCGGTGTTCTCCGGCAGGGCGTCGGCGTCGGGTGGGGCCAGCCGCTGGTCCAGGGTGACGCGGGCACCGGCCAGCCGGGACTCCTCGGCCAGCCGCGGCAGTTCGCGGTGGGTGGGCTGGGGGCGGGTGCCTTCGGTGCCCGGTTCCTCCCCGGGGGCGGCGCGCAGCACGCCGATGACGTCGCGCAGTTCCTCCAGGGCCTGGTGGGCGGATGACCGGATCACCCCGGCGGCCCGCCGCACGTCCTGCGGTGAGGCCCCCGCGGCGTACTCCAGGGCGCCCGCGTGCACGCTGAGCAGCGAGAGCCGGTGGGCGAGGACGTCGTGCATCTCGCGGGCGATGCTCTCCCGGGTGGCGCGCTGGGCCTGCTCGTAGAGGGTGGCGATCAGCCGGCGCCGGTACCGTACGGTCATCCCCCAGCTGATGACGGCGGTCATCGCCACCAGCGACGCGGCGAGGGCCAGTTCGTCCGGGACCTGCGACTCGGGGCGCAGCGCCAGCCCGATGGGGCGCAGGAGGAGCTGGATGCCGACCAGCAGGGCCACCGCGCGGGGCCGGCAGTGGACGGCGGCGGTGAACAGCGCCACCCACAGCGGGCCGCCCATGAAGTGCGAGAAGGCGCTCAGCACGACGAGGACGAGGGCGAGCGCGAAGGGGTGGCGGCGGCGCAGCCACAGGGCGGCGCAGGCCCCGGCGGCCGCGATCTGGTCGAGCACCAGCAGCCAGTGCGGATGGCGCACCTCGCCGAAGAGCACCCCGGAGGTGAGCACGGAGAAGCAGGCGGCGACGGCGATGGCGGTGATGTCGACGATCCAGTCGCGTCTGCTGCGGGTGACCATGCTCCGACGGTAGCGGGCGGGCCGGGGCGGCCGGCGGGGCCGCCGGGAGTGCGGTACCAAAGTCGGGCCGGGGGATACCTTCGGCGGCTGCCCGTCGGCGGTGGCCGGGGTGAGGGTGGTGGCATGAGGAGTCTGCTGGGGGCCGTGGGCGTGCTGCTGGTGCTGAACGGGGCGGCCGGGCTGGCCCATGAGGCGAGCGGCCGGTGCGGGGCGTGGTCGCTGGTGCACCGGATCGCGGGACCGCTGGAGGGGATGGAGATCTTCGCGAACCTCGTGCTGATCGTGCTGGGGATCGTGGTGTGCGCGCGTGCCGGATGGCTCAGGCGGCCGGGGTGAGCGGGAGCGGGAAGTCCTCGACCCGGTCGCACCAGCGGCGCAGCAGCACCCGGTCGTGGCCGACCGCGAGCAGCGCGGCGCCGGTCTCGCGCCGGTAGTCCTCGACGACGGCCACCAGCGCGGCGGTGGTGGAGGCGTCCAGCATCGCCGTCATCTCGTCGCAGATCAGCAGGGCGGGGCGCAGGACGAGGGCGCGCGCCAGGCAGGCACGCTGCAGTTGTCCGTCGCTGACCTGGTGGGGGTGGCGGTGCAGCAGTTCGGTGCCGAGTCCGGTGGCGTCGGCGAGGGCGGCGACGCGGTCGGGCAGCGCGGCGGTGTCGGCGGTGGCGCGCAGCGGTTCGGCGATCAGGTCGTGGAGGGTGAGACGGGGGTCGGCGGCCTGCCGGGGCTGCTGGAAGACGACGCCGACGCGGGTGCGCAGGGCGCGCGGGGCGCGGTGCCGGAAGCCGGTGGCCGGCTGTCCGGCCAGGTGCACGGTGCCGGAGCGGGGGCGGTGCAGCAGGGCGGCGACGCGGGCCAGGGTGGATTTGCCGCAGCCGGAGGGGCCGAGCAGACCCACCGCCTCGCCGTCCGCGACCCGCAGCGAGACGTCGCGGACGACCGGGGGGCGGCGCTCGTAACCGGCGGTGATCGCGGTGAGGTCGAGCGCGGGTACGGGTACGGCGGGGGTCGGTGCCGTGGGGTCAGGCATCGGCGGGCTCCGGGAGGTGGTGGCAGGCCGTGCCCTCGATCAGCTCGGGCTGTTCGGCGCACAGGGCGGTGGCACGGGCGCAGCGCGGGGCGAAGGCGCAGCCCCCGGGCAGGGCGTCGAGCCCCGGGGGTTGTCCCGGGATGGGGGTGAAGTCCCGTTCCGGCAGGGCGCCCAGCAATCCGGCGGCGTACGGGTGGCGGGGGCCGGGCGTGCCGAAGAAGCCGGCCGCCGGGGTGAGTTCGACGATGCGGCCGGCGTACATGACGGCGACCCGGTCGGCGACGCGTTCGGCTGCGGCCAGGTCGTGGGTGATGACGAGCAGGCCGCGTCCGTCGTCGGTGTGGCGGCGCAGTTCGCCGACGGTGCGGGCGACGAGGTCGCGGTCGAGCCCCGTGGTGGGTTCGTCGGCGATGAGCAGCGGGGCGTCACCGACCAGGGCGAGGGCGGTGGCGGCGCGCTGGGCGAGGCCGCCGGAGAGCTGGTGCGGGTAGCGGTCGAGGTGGTCGGCGGGGAAGGCGGCGCGGGCGGCCGCCGCCTCGGTGGCGGCGGCGAGGGCGGTGCCGCGGGTGCCGTGCAGCGCGCGGATGGTCTCGCGCAGGTGGGAGCGCACGGTGCGCACCGGGGTGAGGTGGTCGGCCGGGCTCTGCGGCACCAGGCCCAGCCGGCGTCCCCGTACCGTACGGGCGAGGGTGCGCTCGTCGGCTGCCAGCAGGTCCAGCGGCCGGGCACCGCTCCCGGGGGCCGCCGGGTCCGGGGCGAGGAGGGCGCTGCCCCGGGTGCGGGCGTTGCCGGGCAGCAGCCCCAGGAGGGCGCCTGCGAGGACGGATTTGCCGCAGCCGCTCTCCCCCACCAGGGCCAGGCACTCCCCCGCGGCGAGGTCGAAGGAGACGTCATCGACGGCGGCGATGTCTGCCCCGCCGGGCATCAGGAAGCGCACCGACAGCCGGCGTACGGACAGCAGAGGGGTGGTCACAGCACCAGCTCCGATCGGCGGCGCGGGTTGATCCGCTCCCGCCACACGCCGGCCAGTCCGGCGATGGCGAGGGTGGGCACGATGATGAACAGCCCCGGGAAAAGGGTGGGCCACCACTCCCCGGTGAGCAGGGAACCACGCGCGCCGTTGATCATGGTGCCCAGGCTCGCCTGGTGGGCGGGGATGCCCAGGCCGAGGAAGGACAGCGCTGATTCGTGCCAGATGGCGTGCGGCACCATCAGCACGGCGGCGAGCCCGGCCTGGGGCAGGACGGCGGGCACCAGGTGGCGGCGGGCGACCCGCAGGCGGGAGGCGCCGCCGGAGATGGCCGCGTCGATGTAGGGGCGTGAGCGCAGCGACAGCACCTCGGCCCGCACGATGCGGGCGGTGGAGACCCAGTGGGTGAGGCCCACCGAGGCGACCACGGGCCAGATCCCGGGGCGGAACATCGCGACGATGAAGATGCCCATGAGCAGGTGCGGCACGGCGGTGAAGGTGTCCACGGCACGCATCACGAGGCGGTCGGTGCGCCCGCCGAGGGCTCCGGCGGCGGCGCCGACGAGCAGGCCGAGCACCGAGGCGACGAGGGCGGCGGTGATACCGACCAGCAGGGACACGCGCAGTCCGTGGACGGAGCGCAGCAGGATGTCGCGGCCCACCTCGTCGGTGCCGAAGGGGTGGTCGGCGGAGGGTGCCAGCAGCTTGGCGGTCAGGTCCACGGCCTGCTGGTCGAGCGGGGCGAACAGCGGGACGAGCAGGGCGGCCGCGCCCGCGGCGGCGGCCAGCACGCCGGCGGACCAGACGCGTACGGTGCGGGTGCCGCGCCGCCGGGCGGTGGCGGCGGGTTCCCGCCAGGGCAGGTCGGTGTGGGTGTCGGTCATGGCGGGGTCACATCTCGTCGTGGTCGACGCGCGGGTCGGCCAGCCCGTACAGGAGGTCGGCGAGCAGGTTGCCGGCCAGGACGGCGAGCGCCGAGATCACGGTGAGCGCGGCCAGCAGCGGGAAGTCGGCGGCGGTGGCGGCCCGTACGGTCGCCGAGGCCATGCCGGGCCAGCTGAAGACGGTCTCCACCAGCAGGGCGCCGGTGATGAGTTCGGGCACGCGGGTGCCGATGAGGGTGAGGACGGGGAGCAGGCCGGAGCGCAGGGCGTGGCCGAGCAGCACGGTGCGTTCTCCGATGCCGCGGGCGCGGGCGCCGCGTACCGGGTCCTCGCCGAGCGCGTCCAGGACACCCTGCCGGGTGTAGAGGACGAACCACGGCAGTTGGGAGATGGCGAGCACGGCGACGGGCAGCACCAGGTGGCGGGCGACGGCGCCCGCGGTGACCGTGTCCGAGCCGGTGTCGGTGAGGCCGCCGGCCGGCAGCACGCCGAGCTGGAGGGCGAAGAACCAGATGGCGAGGAGCGCGAGCCAGAAGGGCGGGGCGGCCTGCAGGACGTAGCTCAGGGAGCTGACGCAGCGGTCGAGGACGGAGCCGGGGCGGCGGGCCGCGAGGACGCCGAGCGCGGTGCCCAGGGTGAGGGAGATGACGAACGCGGTGCCGCACAGCAGCAGGGACCAGCCGGCGCGTTCGGCGATGACCTGAGTGACGGGCTGGCGCAGGGTCAGGGACTGGCCGAGGTCGCCGGTGAGGGCGGAGCGCAGCCAGGCCCACCACTGTTCGGCGAAGCCGCCGGAGGCTGCGAGGTTCGCGCGCAGGGTGTCGAGGGTGTCCTGGGAGGCGCCGAGGGCGTCGGAGCCGACGTACTGGCGTACCGGGTCGAAGGGCGAGGCGGCGGCGACGGCGAACATGCCGAGCGTGACCACGGCGAGGACCGGGACGGCGGCCAGCGCGCGGCGGCCGGCGAGCCGGGCCATGGCGGCCCAGGGCGGCCCGGAACGGCCAGTGCCCGTACCGCGCGCGCGGCCGGTACGGGCCCGGGCCCCGGTGCCGGCGGTGGTCACGGACGGATCGTCCATTCCTCGACGTTCCACCAGGGGCCGTGGCCGAGTCCGTGGTCGTGCGGTTCGACCTGGGTGGTGACGTTCTCCCAGGCGTCCTTCATCACGTACATGTGGTCGATGTGGGTGAGGAAGGTGTAGCCGGGGTCGGCGGCGAACTCGCGCTGTACGGCGTCGTAGGCGGCGGACCGTTCGGCGGGGTCGGCGCTGCGGCGGCCGAGGTCGAGCTGTGCGTCGACGGCGGGGTTGTCGTAGTGGCCCATGTTGTTCCAGCCGTCGCCGGCCAGTGAGGAGGCCAGCAGTCCGTACAGCTCGAAGTCGGGGTCGGCGGGGTCGCCGCCGCCGGAGAGCACGGCGTCGGTGGCCAGGCGGCCCTCGATGACCTCCCAGGAACCGGACTCCACGGTGATGTCGACGCCGATCTCCCTGGCGTCCGAGGCGTAGGCGAGGGCGTGTTCCTGGCGCAGCCGGTCGCCGGCCGGGTACCACAGGGTGAAGGCGGCGCGCTGTCCGTCCTTGGCGCGGATGCCGTCACCGCCCGCCTCCCAGCCGCCCTCCTCCAGCAGCCGGGCTGCGGCCTCGGGGTCGTACGGGCGCTCGGTGCCCCGCGCGAACCAGTCGCTGGCGGTGGGAACCGGGCCGTACGCGGCGTGGCCGGCCCCGGTGAGGATGCTGTCGACCATCAGTTCGCGGTTGGCGGCCAGGTCGAGGGCGCGGCGGATGTCGCGGTCGCCGGTGACGGGGTGGCCGGTGGGCAGGGTGACGGCGCGGAAGTCGGCGCTCTCGGCCTGGAGGGTGGTGAGGCCGGGCTCGCCGTCGAAGGTGGCGGCGAGGTTGGGGGGCAGGACGGCGGCGTCGAGGTCCCCGGTGCGCAGCCGGGTGGCGCGGACGTCGTCGTCGGGGATGACGGCCATGGTGAGCCGGGTGATGTCGGGTGCTCCGCCCCAGTAGTCGGGGTTCGCCTCGAAGGTGAGGCGTTCGCCCCTGGTCCAGCCGGTCAGCAGGTAGGGGCCGGTGCCGATGGGGTCGGTGTTGTACGGGCCGGTGTTGATGTCCTGGCCGGCGGCGGCGTGGGCGGCGGCGATGGGCAGCACGGTGCGCTCGGCGAACGGCGCGTAGGGGTAGCCGAGGGTGAAGACGACGGTGTGCTCGTCGGGGGCCTCGACCGACTCCACGGCGTCGAGTTCGTCCTTGTTGGGGTTGAGGGTGGTGTCGTCGAGGATCGTCTCGTAGGTGAAGACGACATCCTCGGCGGTGAAGGGCTTGCCGTCGCTGAAGGTGATGTCCTCGCGCAGCGGATAGGTGTAGGTGAGTCCGTCGTCGCTGACCTCGGGGAGGGTGGCGGCGAGGGCCGGCTGGAGGTTCATTCCGGCGTCGCGGCGCAGCAGGCCGTCGAAGATCTTGGAGTTCCCGTCCTTGCCGTAGCCGAGCAGCGGGCTGAGGGTGTCGGGCTCGTTCGCGATGCCGACGACCAGGGAGTCAGCGCCGCCCGGGGCACCGTCGTCGCCGTTGTCGCCTTGGGAGGGCGTGGAGCAGGCGGCGAGCGCCAGCAGTGAGCCGGCGGCGAGTGCCGCGACCGCCGTACGTACGGTCCGGGCCGTCATGTGCACCTTCTTCTGATCACCAGACGCTCCTGCAAAACGTTCGCAATTAAATCGCACGGGCAGGAGACGGGGAAGGGCGAGCCGGGTGACGGACATGACACCGCCCCCGGTGGATGACCGGGGGCGGTGGGGGGAAGAGTGATCAGCTCAGCGTCGCGCCGCCGAGCCCTCGGGCCCCGAGCCAGCGCAGCTGCTCGACCGGCTGCGAGGCCCGGCCGCCCGCGTGGTCGCCGAACTGCCAGACGGTGATGTCCTTCTCGCCGGCGTAACGGTTGTAGGCGGCGAAGACGGTGGAGGGCGGGCAGACCGGGTCCATCAGGGCCACGCTGAAGAGGGTGGGCGCGGAGGCCCGCGGAGCGAAGTGCAGCCCGTCGAAGTAGCTCAGGGTACGGAAGACCCGGTCCGGGTTCTCCCGCTGGTGGACCCCGAGGTAGTCGGCTATCTCGGGATAGGGGCCGGCGCTCGCGATGTCGGCGGAGCGCCGGTAGTGGCACAGGAACGGCACATCGACCAGCGCCGCCGCCACCGCGTCGCCCAACAGCCCGGCGGTGGACAGGGCGAGCCCGCCACCCTGGCTGCCGCCGGCCACGATGACGCGGGCGGGGTCGATGGCCGGGTGCTCGCGCAGCGCGTCGACCGCGCGGACGCAGTCGGTCATGATCCGGCGGTAGTAGTAGTGCTCCGGATCCTCGATGCCGCGGGTCATGAAGCCCCTGACGTGCTGCGGGAAGGGCACCGGGTCCGGGTCGGGAGTGTCGTGGCCCTGGCCGCGGCTGTCCACGATCAGGTGCGCGTACCCGGCGGCGCTCCACAGCAGGTGCTCGGTGTGCAGCCCCCGCCCGCCGCTGTACCCGATGTACTGCACCACCGCGGGCAGCGGTCCCCGCGCGCCGCGCGGCAGCAGCAGCCAGGCGGCGATGGGCTGGCCGCCCCAGCCGGGGAACCGCACGTCGAAGACATCGACGGCGGCCAGCGGCGAGTCGGTGACCGGGGTGTAGGTGGCGGGCTGCCCGGCGGCGGCGCGCGCGGTGGCCAGGGTCCTGGCCCAGAAGTCGTCGAAGTCGGCAGGGGCCGGCACCTCGGGACGGTACTCGCGCAGCTCATCGAGCGGCAGATCGGTCAGCGGCATCAGGGTCCTCGTTTTCTCGCTGTTCAAGCGCTTACCAGGGCAGAAGCCAAGCCGCAGTTCCCGCCGTGGTCAACGGGTGGATGATACGGATACGGCATGGAGTGGTTCGGCGACCCCGACGCTTGGCTCAGCAGAGTGGTGATCCAGCGCGGACTGGCCCTGATCTACCTGCTCGCCTTCCTCGGGGCGCTGCGGGAGTTCCGCCCGCTGGCCGGGGAGCGGGGCATCACCCCGGCGCCGTCGTTCCTGCGGTCCGTGCGGTTCCGGGACGCCCCCGGCCTCCTCTCGCTCGGCTACACCGACCGCCGGCTGACCGTGGTGGCGGCAACCGGCGCAGCGCTGGCGGCCGCGGTGGCCCTGGGCGCGGCGGACGCGGTCCCGCTGTGGACGTCGATGCTGCTGTGGTTCGTTCTGTGGGCGCTGTATCTGTCCATCGTGAACATCGGCCAGGTCTGGTACGCGTTCGGCTGGGAGACGCTGCTGCTGGAGGCGGGCTTCGTGGCGATCTTCCTGGGAAACGCGCGGATCGACCCGCCGGTGCTCACCCTGTACCTGCTGATCTGGCTGGTCTTCCGGGTCGAACTGGGCGCCGGACTGATCAAATGGCGCGGTGACCGCTGCTGGCGGCGACTGACCTGCCTGTACTACCACCACGAGACCCAGCCGATGCCAGGACCGCTCAGCTGGTGGTTCCACCACCTGCCCCGGCCGCTGCACCGGGTGGAGACCGCCGCCAACCACGTGGCCCAGCTGATCGTCCCCTTCGCGCTGTTCGCACCGCAGCCGGTGGGCAGCTGGGCGGCCGCGGTGGTGATCGTGACCCAGCTGTGGCTGATCGCCTCGGGGAACTTCGCCTGGCTCAACTGGCTCACCCTGCTGCTGGCCGTGGCGGCGGTGGACGGCGCCCTGGCGGCCCGCCACCTGCCCCTGCCGGCCCCGCCGGGTGGCGGCCAGGGCGAGGCCCCGGTGTGGTTCGCCGTCCTGGTCGGGGCGGTGACGGTGCTGATCGCCGTGCTCAGCTACTGGCCGGTCCGCAACCTCCTCTCCCCCGCCCAGGCGATGAACCGGTCCTTCAACAGCCTCCATCTGGTCAACACCTACGGAGCGTTCGGAACCGTGACCCGGCAGCGGTACGAGGTGATCCTGGAGGGCACCGACGACCCGGAGCCGGGCAGGCTCACCCAGTGGCGGGCGTACGAGTTCCACGGCAAGCCGGGGGCGGTGCACCGCAGGCCGCGCCAGTTCGCCCCGTTCCATCTGCGCCTGGACTGGCTCATGTGGTTCGCGGCCCTCACCCCCGGCTACCCGGCCCCCTGGCTCCCCCGCCTCGTCGACCGCCTCCTGGCCGGCGACCGCCCCACCCTGCGCCTGCTGCGCGTCAACCCCTTCCCCGACACCCCGCCCACATACATCAGGGCCCGCCTGTACCGCTACCGCTTCACGACCCGGGCGGAACACCGCACCACCCACGCCTGGTGGCACCGCACCGAGCTGGGCGATCACCTCCCGCCCCGGCGCCGCCAACAGCCACCCGGAGCAAGCACCAGCTGAAATGCGGTATGGTTCTACTGCACGCAGACGAGGGGCAAAGCCCCAGGTCACAAGGCACCGGGACGTGGCGCAGCTTGGTAGCGCACTTGACTGGGGGTCAAGGGGTCGCAGGTTCAAATCCTGTCGTCCCGACGGTGCGAAGGGCCGGTGGGCCGGGAGAATCCTCCCAGCTCACCGGCCCTTTCTATGCTCCGATTCTGGTTCACCGGACGACGCGCAGATGCCGCTGAGGCCTCTCCTTTGGGACCACTTTGGGACCAGCCGCCTCCCGGCCCTCCGCGAGGTGAGCTGCCAGGGCCATTCCGGCCTCCCCGATGGCCCGGCGGTCGGGATGCAGATACCGCTGCGTGGTGACAGCGATCCGTGTCCGGCGATCAGCCGCAGCACGTGCACCTTGACCCCCGCGTCGGCCATCCACGTCAGCCCGGTGTGCCGCAGATCGTGACGGCGCAGATGTTCGTATCCGAGAGCGACGACGACCTCGTCCCAGTGCGTGGCGTCACGCAGGACGGCGGTGGTGATCCTCCCGCCCCTGGGACCGGTGAACAGACGGGCCATGGGCCGGTATCCGACGGCTTCCAGGCGCTGGATCACCAGAGGCCGGATCTGCGGAATGATCGGCACCGTCCGCCGCCGCTTGCCCTTGGTCGCCTTGTCCATCAGCCCGCCGGGGCCAGGCGTGGTCTGGCGGCACACGTCCCATTCCCAGGTGCGGGTGTTGATGTCCTTGGTCCGCACCCCGGACGTCTCACCGATCCGCGCTGCGGTGCAGGCGGTGAACTTCACGGCGCTGCCCCAGCCGGCGTACTGGTCGGCCGATCGCTCGACGAGGGCCTGGGCGAGTTCCTCCAGGGCCTGCCAGTCCCGCAGGGCAAGTGAGCGCGGGTCATCCAGTTCGTCCTCGGCGCGCTTGAACTCGCCTTTCCAGCCGGTGATGCGGGCCGGGTTGATGTCGATGATGCCGTCGCGCACCGCCTGTTCCATTACCCGCACCAGCGCGGCGAGGGTGTTCTTGACGGTGGACATGCCGCAGCCATCGGCGATCCACCCGTAGGCGGCCCGGTCCACGGTCCCGGCGAGGATGTCCCGCACTTCCAGATGCCCGAGTGCGGGAACGATCCGAAGGCGCCATCCGGCACCGTAGGGGTCCATGGATTTCGCTTCCAGGCCCCGCATCGCAAGGGCCCATTCGCTCTCCCCGTAATCGGCGAGTTTCGCCGCCGCACGATCCGGTGTGATGCCCCGGTTCGCCGCCCGGCGCATGCGCTCCAGCCACTGTTTGGCCGCAACTTCATCCGGCAGCATTTCCGAGCGGGACAGGCGGCGCCGGGTTTCCGGATCGAACCAGCGCACACGGGCCCGGAAAGGATGGGGATTGCCTTCCCGGAACTCGATGTCCTCCGACAGTTTCACCCCCATCGGAGGCAGCCGCACCATCATCAGGCAGCCACGTCGGGGACGATACGGCGTGAGGCCAGCCAGGCTTCGACATCGGGCGCGCTGTACACGGTCGTCCGCGACGTCAGCCGCACGAACGGAGGCCCCTGAAGAGGCGATACCGTCCGCCGCCGCAGCGTCGAAGCATCCACATCTATCAAGGACGCGACCTCTTCGGTCGTATACCAGCCCTGGTGCAGAAGATCAGCGGGACCATCCGCGCCCCCCTGCTCCCCCGCCTGCCCCAATAGCCCTGCCAGTTGGGCAATCGTCACCACATTGCCGCCCCGAGAAATTTTCCGCACAGAATCTCCTTCCGGGTCGCCCGCCCAATATGAGCTGGCAGCCCGGAACATTAGCCAGAGAATTCCGGCCACCCCAACAAACGTGATACAAGTTCTCCTGGGGCAGAATCACCATCCCGGAAAACAGCACCCAGCAATCACGTAATCTCACACAGCGGGAATCCCAAGAGCATCAACGGACTCATAATCCGTCGGCCGTGGGTTCGAGTCCCACCCGCCCCACCCCGGCAGGCCGGGCACGCAAGCGCCCGGCCTGCGGTTTCTCCCGAAGACCCACGCCCGCCGCGGCGCACCAAGATCACGAGCTGGCCCCTTGCTGGCCCCAAGTGTTCGGCCGACAGTGCGGAGGACACGTTCCCACGACTGGCAATGAACCACACCACCTACGCGACGACCGTCGTCACCTCGGCAACAACCGGGTGGCGGCCCTCCGGCTCCAGCCTAGGCAACGCGCTGCCCCTGGTCACCGCGGCCATGCTGCTCGGCCTCGCCGGCGCCGCCCGCGCCCGCATCTCCCTCACCCCGGCGGGCCGCGAGTACACGGGAGCTGGCATCCTGCGGCTCAAGGAACTCTTCTCCCGCCACGCCCTCGCCCGCGCCCCGCTGGTCCAGTCGTCGCCCGTGCCCTGCGCACTCTGCGCGAGGACTTCTTCCTCAACCTCCTACACCGCGGCATCACCCCCAGGGAGACCCGCGCCCAACTGGACACCGCCGTCGACTGGGCCGGCCTCTGTTCGCCCGGTGCGGCTGGCACCCGGCCGAGAACTCCCGCATCATCACCGCCAGAGCCACCCCCTCCGACGCCGACCTGCGCGCCTGGACCACCGTCCTGCGGCGCCGGGACCAAACCGAGGACCTCGTCGCCACCGCCCGCGCCGCGGACTTCCTGTACGTGGAGTGGCGCCGCCTGCACCGCGCTGGGATGCGCCGCGGCCAGGACGACGTCCTCACCCACACCGCTGCCTCCCTGACCTGCCGCGTCTACACCTCCAACGTCATCCCGGCTTCTTCCAGACCGCCCCCTACGCCACCGCCCTGGTGCGCAGCATCGCCGACTTCCAGGGCGCCCCCGACGACGTCGCCGAGGCGGTCTGCGCGCGCCTGTCCCGCGCCCGGTACCTGTATGAGGGCCGGCACCGGTTCGTCGTGCTTCTCGAGGAGTGGGTGCTCCACTCCCTCATTGGCACCGAGGAGGAAAAGGCCGGCCAACTCACGCAGCTGCTGAACGTGATGCTGCTGCCGTCGGTCTCACTCGGCAATCTCCCCCTCGGCACCCCACGCACGGTAAGTCCGCTGGAGGCGTTCTACCTCTACGACGACCACCAAGCCGTCATCGAGACCCTGATGGCCTCGATCACCGTGCGCCAGCCCCGCGAGCTAGGCGGTTTCGTTTGGATCATCGGGCGGACCAGAGGAAGATGCCCGCTATGTGGAGTCCGGCAAGGTAGATGGTGGCGGTCTTCTCGTAGCGGGTGGCGATGCCTCGCCACTGCTTCAGGCGATTGATGCACCGCTCGACGGTGTTGCGCTGCTTGTAGGTCTCGCGGTCGAATGCCGGTGGCCTGCCGCCTCGGCTGCCTCGGCGGAGCCGGTGGCTGCGCTGGTCTGCGCGAACGGGGATCACGGCCCGGATACCGCGCTTGCGCAGGTGTGCGCGGATCGCGCGGGAGGAGTACGCCTTGTCGGCCAGGACCACGTCCGGTCCGGTGCGGGGCCGGCCTCGCGGACGGGGAACACGCAGGCGGGCCATGACCTCGGTGAAGGCAGGTGCATCACCGGCCTGGCCTGCGGTGAGGACGAACGCGAGGGGCCGGCAGCGGGCATCGGCGGCGAGGTGGATCTTTGTGGTCAGTCCGCCGCGGGAGCGGCCGATGGCGTGATCGGGCGGCTCGCCGGCCGGGGCCCCTTTTTGCGGGCTCCGGCCGCGTGCTGGTGGGCCCGCACGATCGTGGAGTCGACCGAGACGGCCCAGTTGAGGTCCTCGTCCGCGTCGGCCTGCGCCACCAGAGCGGTGAACACCCGCTCCCAGGTGCCGTCGACGGCCCACATCCGCAGCCGGTTGTAGACCCCTCGCCAGTTACCGTACTTCTCCGGCAGGTGGACCCACCGCGTGCCGGTCTGGAACGTGTAGGCGATCGCGTCGATCACCTCACGATGGTCACGCCAGCGGCCACCCCGCTTCGGCGTCCGGTCCGGGAGCAACGGCTCGATCCGCGCCCACTGCGCATCAGTCAACGGCACACCCCGACCGACGACCGACTGATCCAAACGAAGCGGCCTAGGTCCCAGTCTCCAGGTGTCCACGATCAAGGGGAAGCTTCACTGTCGGGGTTGGCCCCGGCGGTGACCAACAGCTGCCCGGCGGTTTCGGTGCCGACGCTTGGTAGCGCGAGCAGTTGGGCCGCGGTGTGGGTGATCAGGACACGCAGCTCGGTGGTGATCCGCAAGCACTGTCCTCTCCCCCATAACGCCGCGCCACCAACTCCCTCTCGCCCCTTCTCTAGTCTCGGTCTTCTTCGGCGCGTGCAGCACGCGGGCCACGCCGACACACAACCCGCCAGACGACGCACCGCCCCGGAGGCACTCCCGCGCCGCACCGCACCCCCTTCTCTCCTTCTTTCCGGCCGACGGGGTGCGGGAGTGCGGTGCGGTTCGTGTCGAGGAGTTCGGCCCGCTCCATGAGTCCATGACCGCGAGGTTGCGAATAAGTGCCGCTCAGCCCAGGGAGCCGGGAGCGGTCGGGGGCGATCCGGCGCCGACCGGCCCCAGGGCGTGGAGCAGGACGTGATCCAGTGCTCGCTTGTTCTCCGCCGTGATGCCGGCCAACAGCTCGGCGTCCAGCTCGGCGGCGACGGTGCGGGCGTCGGAGAGCAGTGAGCTGCCGCGGTCGGTCAGTTCGAGACGTGCCCGATGTCCCTGTCCGGGCAGCGTGCGGCGCACCGCCCCAAGCTGCTCGAGCATGAGGATGGTGGCGCGCATGCTCTGGCTCGTGACGCCGGCTCTGCGGGCCAGGTCGCTGTAGGACAGGTCGCTGTCGCGGGCGACGTGGCCAAGGGCCCCGAGCAGGCGCATCGACAGGCCGAGGCCGGCGAGCCGCTCGTCCAGTCTCTCCTGCAGACGGCGGCCGCCAGTGATCAGCAGCATCACGGTCGACAGTGCACTCTCCGACGCCTCGCCGCTCATCTGAGTCTCTCCCCATGTCGGATGCTTCCGGCACAGTCTCCCAGACTCAGGGGATCACACCGGATCGGAGATCCCCAGCCGTTCCGCAGCCCGACGTGCGATCGGGGAGACGGCCTCTGTCCACGCGTGCGTTTCCGCGAGGGCATCCCGGGTGAGTTCCGGGCCGGCCAGCTCGGGGGTGCCCACTCCGAACAGGGGGTGCGGCGCGTACTCGGCATTCAGCTCCATCCGGCGCGCGGCTTCGGTGCCGAAGAAGTCCTGGATCAGCCGCTCTGCGATCTCGAAACACCCGGTCGCCGGCGGGCCCGCGGTGATCCGGCTCCGGTCCTCCACGACTTCGCTGGTCTCGACCACCGTCGCACCGAACTGACCCAGCAGGCCGTAGAAGTGGTAGTTGGTCGTGGCTCGGTATCCGCGGAGCAGACCGGCTGCACCCAGAACCAGGCTGCCCTCGCACACGCCAGCGACCCACTTCGCACGGGAGCCCCGGTCGGCGAGAAACGCAAGCGTGTCGGGGTCCTCCATCAGCTCGGGCGGCGTCGCCCCGATCAACAGGGCGTCCAGGTCGGCGGGACAGTCCGCGAAAGTGGTGGTCGCGCGTGTGGGGAACCCCGCGAAACCCGAGAACTCCTCCAAGTCCTTCCAGACGAGGTGCAGATTCACTCCGGGCATGCAGCCCAGGGCGGCGTGGAACGCGATGACGTCGACCGGTGCATAGTCGGGGCACACCACGATCGCGATCTCAAGACTGCGCTGTTCGTTGGACATGGTCCTTCTTCCTCTCGACTTACAGTCACGCTACAAGCTTGACTGTAAGTTTGTCGAACCGGGGGTCCGGCTCGACCTCGAGAGGCTCTCGGCCGTGGGTCGTGCACCACAGTCCACTGGTTCCGGCGACCTTGACGTCCGGCCATCCTGGCGGCCCTCGCCCGCAACAAGGCCCTGGCCACCGCCGTCGCCGAAGCGGCAGAGTTGTCCCGTGAGTGCGTCTACCTGATCCGCGGCGGTCGCCGATGCACCGCTACCGAACCTCGAGGACCTGCCTCCAGATGGTTGATCTGCTTTGCGGGCTGCCCGGAAAGGCGAAGAGTGTCCAGAATCGGTGGTGTTGAAGCCCGTTCGACCCCGAGGGATCGCCATGCACACCGATCTGGACACTCTCCTGACCGCACTGTATGTCGAGCTGGACGACGGCATCATCCCCTCGCGCATGCCGCGTTCGGGTCCCGGCCGTCCACGGGAGGTGACCGACGCGGAGCTGGTGTGCCTGGCCGTGGCCCAGGTGCTGCTGCGGTTCAACGACGAGCGGCACTGGCTGCGCTCGGCCCCGGCTCTGGTCGGGCACCTCTTCCCCCGGCTGCTGTCGCAAAGCGCGTACAACCAGCGGCTGCGCGAGGCGGGCGACCTGATGGAGACGGCCCTGCGCTTGCTGTGCTTCCTCGACAACACCGGCGAGGCCCTGGCCGGCCTGCTGCGGCCCGGCAACGCCGCGGCCAACACCGCCACCGACCACATCACCGTGCTCGACGCCGCACTCGCCCAGCTCCCCAACGCCCACCGCCACGGCACCAGCATCCTCATCCGCGCGGACAGCGCCGGATCCACCAAAGCGTTCCTGGCCCACATCCGCCACCTGCGCTCGCGCGGGATCCACACCTCCTTCTCCGTCGGATGGTCCATCACCGAACCGGTCCGCCGGGCGATACGCCAACTGCCCGACCAGGTCTGGCACCCTGCCCTCGAACAGGACGGCACCCTGCGACCAGGCGCCCAGGTCGCCGAGCTCACCGGCCTGGTCGACCTGCCGGGCCTGCCCGAGGACACACGGATCATCGTCCGCCGCGAGCGCCCGCATCCCGGCGCCCAACTGTCCCTGTTCGATCTCGACGAGGGCATGCGCCACCAGGTCTTCCTCACCGACACCCCCTACGGCGAAGGCTCCTTGCAGTATCTGGAAGTCCGCCACCGCGCGCACGCCCGCGTCGAGGACCGCATCCGCTGCGGCAAGACGACCGGTTTCGGCCGCTTCCCCTCCCGGCACTTCCACGTCAACCAGGCGTGGCTGGAGCTGTCCCTGACCACCCTGGACCTGCTCGCCTGGACCCGCCTCCTGCTGCTGGAGGGCGAACTGGCAGCCGCCGAGCCGAAGAAGCTCCGCTACCGGCTGCTGCACGCGGCTGCCCGCATCACCCGCGGCGGGCGCCGCATGCACCTGCGGATCGCCGCAAACTGGCCCTGGCGAAACGATCTGACCAGCGCATTCTCCCGCCTTGCGGCACTGCCACGGCCAGCCACCTGAACCTCGGCACCGTCCCTGCACACCCACGACCCGAGGAAACCCTGGAGAACCCGACCCGCGCGTCGGGCCTCGACCATGCCCGCCCGGCAGCCAACGATCAGAAACCCCACTACACAGCCATCACTCCAGCTCAGCCACCCGAAGCGAAATGGGGAGGTTAGTGAGTTGTCGAGCCAGAGGTGCCATCGCATCTGTTCAGCGATGAATCTGCTCAAGCAGGGCAAGGCCGGCAGGCAGAGGACACAAGAAGCCCGCTCAGCAAGAGTGGACAGTAAAGCAGTGAGCTGAGATGCGTTGTGGCCGCCCGGGAACGAAGGCACTCGCGGCCACGAAGCTCTGGTGGTATCGGCAGGCAGAGCAGGGGCCAACGTCTGCATCCGTTGAGCCTTCGCGCCGCTTGGCGCGTGCACTGCCACCGAAGCGGTTGGACACCCGCGCGCCGAAGCTCGACTGAAACCGGCTGACGGTCTTCGGCGTGTGGCCCTTCTCCGCGAGGAACATCGCCGCTTACGGCAGCGTCTCGGCCAGCTCCAGCTCAGGGCGCTCGCCCATCAGCCGCGCCAGGATGATCTTCCCCATTGCGGTGGCCTAGGCCGTGTATCGAAAGTGGATCTTGGGTTGTGAATGATCACAGGTCATGGGTCGGGGAGATCTCACAGATGAGCAGTGGGCAGTGCTGGAGCCACTGTTGCCGAAGGGTGCCAGGGCGGGGCGGCCACCGGTCTGGCCCCGACGGCAACTGATCGACGGCATACGGTTCAGGGTCCGAACCGGAGTTCCGTGGCGAGATATCCCGGTCGGATACGGACCGTGGAACCGGGTCTACGACCTGTTCCGCCGGTGGCAGCGGAACGGCACGTGGCACCGGATTCTCACCCAGCTCCAGTCCCTGGCCGACGCGAAAGGCGCAATCGCGTGGGACCTGAGTGTCGACCCCACCGTGTGCCGCGCCCATCAGCATGCGGCTGGGGCCTGCAAGCAGGGTGACCTGCAGAAGGAACCACCGGGCGGTGTGTTCACCGAGCCCGGAGATCACGGACTGGGACGCTCGCGCGGCGGGTTTACCACCAAGCTGCACCTGGCCGTCGAGCAGGGTCAAAAGCCTATGTCGATCGTGGTGACCGCCGGGCAGAGCGGGGACTCACCGCAGTTCGAACCCGTGCTGGAGAAGGTTCGCGTACCCCGCATCGGGCCGGGCCGGCCACGCGTCCGCCCCGATCGCGTGCGGGCCGACAAGGCGTACGCCTCCCGCAGAAACCGCGCCTACCTGCGCCGACGCGGGATCCGCTGCACCATCCCCGACAAGGCAGACCAGGCACGCAACCGCCAGAAGCTCGGCTCCCGTGGCGGCCGGCCGCCGCATTTCGATCCTGCCGACTACCGCGAGCGCCACGCGGTCGAGTGCGGGATCAATCGCCTCAAGCGGCACCGGCCGTGGCCACGAGATACGACAAACTCGCCGTCCGCTACGAAGCCACTGTGTTGGTCGCGGCGATCAACGAATGGATATCAACGGCTCCGGCGTACTCATGATTGCTAGCCTCACCGGCTATGAAGCAGCGCCAGCAGAAGAAGCTCTCCCGCCACCTCTTCGAAGCAGTCCTGGCAGGTGACGCCGTGCGCACTAAAGCCCTGTTGCGCAGTGGAGCAAGTCCAGAGAGACGGAACAGTGACGGCACCACTCCGCTATACCTGGCTTCAGTGCAGGGCGAAACCGAGATAGCTCGTCTACTCATGGAAGCCGGTGCTTCTCCCGACACCGAAAGCAGCGGCCTCGGCTCTGAGGGCACACCGCTCTGCGCAGCCGCCTGCTGGGGGCACACCGAAACGATCCGGCAGTTGTTGGCGCATGGCGCCGATCCGAACATTCACGAAGACCACGGCACAGGCAAGTCCCCGCTGGACTGGGCGAACAGCGGCCCTCACCCTGACACTGCCGAAATCCTCAGGGCAGCAGGGGCACAACCGACAACTCACCTAACTCCATAGCTAACGCGCCTCAGCACTCACTTTCGCAACAGGGCCTAGGACTCCGGCAGCACCGGCCGCAGAATCGTCAGGATCTCCGCCTGCTCCCGGTGCAACAGCGGACCGACCGCCGCCAGCTCACGAGGCGCTGGCACGGCGGCCGCCACCTCCACCTCCCGGGTACGCCCTACGAAGTGAGCCTGGGCATGGGGCGCCCTCCCACCCAGCGGCGTCCGCGCGTCAGGACGCGAACATGGTCCTGCGGCGAGAGGGGGAACAGGGCATAGACTTTCGTTTCACTGCGGAAGCGTGGGTGGGTGCGTCGGCCCTCCAGAGGTCGTTGCCCCGTGCGTGACACCCGCGTCGGTCCGGCCACCGTGCAAGCACAGCCGCGCCCCGCAGGTCCCCTCGGCGCCCGCGTCCGACCAGGTCGGCGCGTTTGTGCGACCACTCCGATGCCGGGCGCCCCTGCAAGGCTGGGACCACTTTGGGACCACACGTCGCGCACAGCCCAGCCCCGAAGCACCTCCCACCTACGTCATCTCGTTTCCGCCGGTCAGTCTGACCTGCGGAAATGCCCACTCCCATGATCTGGGGGTCAAGGGGTCGCAGGTTCAAATCCTGTCGTCCCGACGGTGTAGATGCAGGTCAGGGCCTGTTCTCCCTCACGGAGAACAGGCCCTGACGCATTTCCGGGCACATCTGGGAGTCAGCTGGGAGTCGATCTTGAGGCGGCCCGTTCCCCCAACAGCCGATCCAGAACCGCCACAGCCGAGCCGTCCGCCAGCTCAAGCCGCGCGTCGAGGGATGCCTCCCCCACCTCCGTCAGCCCCCGCACCAGCGCCGCCCGCATGGCCGGCGTCACCTGCGCGTACTGCGCCGACACCGACGTATCGATGTGCCCCATCCGCTCGTCCATCAGCACCTTCGGCGTGCCCAGTTCCTCCATGGTGGTGCCCCGTCAAAGGTTGTCCACCGCGGCGTCAGCTCTTCGACTGAGGCATCCAGCCCCGGGTCCCATCCGCTGTGCTCCGTACGGGTAGACAGTTCATCTGCCGACAGCGAGCCCCAGCAGACCTTCGGGTCCGGCCCCAGGGGGAACGTATCGGCCTGTCTGGCCACGACCCCGGCCCCGCAGCACCCCGGCGAGAGCGCCGACGAGGTCGAACGGGTTGCCCTCGTGCACGTCGTAGAAGGCGGCGGGCGGGGGATGGGTGGAGCTTTCGTCTGCCATACGGCCGATCCTGGATCAAGCGGCCTGCGGGCGCCGTCGACTTTTGCGCCAAGCGCCAGGGGAGACGCCTTCACGGCGGGAGAAGACGCGACTGAGGGCGGTGCCGGTCTCGTAGCCGACCCGCACGGCGATCTCCTGGACGCTCAACGGGGTGTCACGGAGCAGGGTCTTGGCCCGGTAGAGCCGCCACGAGGTGAGGTGGCCCAGCGGCGTCTCCCCGGTCTTGGCATGGAATGCGGCGGCGAAGGCGGAGCGGGACATGCCGGCGGTACGGGCGAGTTCGGCGACGGTCCAAGCCTGCGTGAGGTCGCCGTGCATGGCGTTCATGGCGGCGGAGAGCTGAGGGTCGCGGAGCGCGGCGAGCCAGCCGATGCCGCCGCTGCCGATGGAGGCGCAGCTGGCTCGCATCGCCTGCACGAAAAGCACATCGGCGAGTCGGCTGGCGATCAGTGCGGAGCCGATGCCGCCCTCGGACGCCTCTGCGTCGAGCAGGTCGAAGGTGGCACGAAGCGACTGGCCGGCGGCGTTGCCAAGATCGATGCGCAGCAACGGCGGCAAAGCGTCGAAGAGCGGTCCTGCGGCTGCGGCGTCGAAGGAGAACCGGCCGGAGAGGATCAGCGTCCGCTCACCATCGCCGCCGTGCTCGGCGATGTGGCCCTCGGACAGCGACTCGCAGTCTACGAGGGCGCGGCCTGGCGCGTCCTGGAGCGTGAACTCGACGTTGCTCTGAAGCAGGCAGCAGTCGCCGGCGACGAGCAGTTGCGGTTCGTCGAGCGACTTCGTGCCGAGCCAGCAGGAGCCCTCCGCGACCAGCAGCAGTCGGGCGGAGTCGCGCGACCGCACGGAGATGCCCCACGGTGCGCCGATGTTGAGCCGGGCGTACTGGGAGGGCCTGATGCTCATCGTGGTGAGCACGGTGTCGACGAGATCCATGACTCCTGGGCCCTGGACGATCGGTTGCAAACTTTGGACTCCAGGATACCGGTCGTCCAGCCCGGGCATCCTAGTGTCACGATCATGCAGTCATACCGATTGAATGCCGACCGCGTCCTCGAACTGGTAGAGGGCCCCACGCCCACGCCCGGACGTGGCCAAGTCCTGATCCGCGTCATGGCCACCTCCCTGAACAGCCGTGACCTGGTGATCGCCAGCGGCCTCTACCCGTTCCCGCCACTGCCGAACCTGATCCAGCTCTCCGACGCCGCCGGCGTGATCGAGGCTGTTGGGCCGGACACCACCCGGTTCCGGGTCGGCGACCGCGTGGTCAACTCGTTCAACCCGACATGGTATGGCGGCTCGGTGCGAAAGCTGGGCCAGATGTACGGCACCGACATCGACGGCTGGCTCAGTGACTACGCCGTCGTCGACGAGAACGTCCTGGTCTCCATGCCCGAGCACCTCAGCTTTGAAGAGGCCGCGACGCTGCCGTGCGCGGCCTTGACCGGTTGGTCCGCCGTGGCCGGCGTCGGGCCTGGCGACACCGTGCTGGTGCAGGGCAGCGGCGGCGTGTCGCTGTTCGCGTTGCAGTTCGCCCGCACCGTCGGCGCTCGAATCATCGCCACCACCTCCAGCGAGGCCAAGGCCGAGCGCCTGCTCGAACTCGGCGCCTCCGACGTCGTCAACTACGCCGAGACCCCTGACTGGGGCTCCGTCGTCCGCAAGGTCACCGACGACCGTGGCGTCGACATCGTCGTCGAAGTCGGCGGTGCCGCCACCATCTCCCAGTCCGTGGAGGCCCTCGCCCTGCACGGCACCATCTCCCTGGTCGGCCACCTCGGCGGCGCCGGGCAGGGCATGGACCTGATGCCTCTCTCCCTGCGCTTCGCCACACTCCGCGCGATCGGCGTCGGAAGCCGCAGCGACCTGGAGGCGATGAACCGCGTCATAGCCCAACACCGCGTCCGCCCCGTGATCGATCGAGTCTTCCCCTTCTCCGAGGCCCTACAGGCATTCGAGCACTTCGCACACGGCTCACGTTTCGGCAAGGTCGTGGTCAGCCACTAACGGCACTGGGTCGGAACCGGATGAGCGAGCAGGAACTGCCGGGGTACCGGCAGATCCTCGCCGCGGGGCACCCGCCCGTCGAGCCGCTCGATATCAGGCCGGCCGTCATCGCCGAGCGGCTGATGGCGGACCTGGAGCAGACACACGGGCACCGGCGGCAGTTGGCGGCCGAAACTCTTGGGCTGGCGGCAGCCGGCGACGGCCGGGCCTGAACGTGCGCCAGCAGGCACAGTAGGGGCGGGGCGCGGGGAGAAGCCTCCCGGCGCCCCCCTTCGTCTTGCTGCGCCGGACAGTGGCGACAGGGCCCCGGCCCAGGGCGGCGGCGGGGGTCTGCTGATCGGGCCGTACGGGCGCCGTGCCGGGTGTCCATCGCACGATGATGGTGCCGTAGCGGTCAGCAACCGCCTGGACGTGGCCGGCGTCCACGGTCTCGGGGATGAGCGGGAACCCGGCGGCCCGCAGGGTTCCTTCGACGGCCGGCAGGAGCGGGACGCGGGCGGGCGCGGGCGGTGTCGCGGCGGGCGCCGGGGCCCGGGCGGCCTCGATGATGCTGGCGGCGGTGCCCGCGATGACCGCGTAAGGTGCACGGCGTCATCTGCGAGGTGTCGCCCCCGGCGGCGGTGTTCGCCACCAGCGGGACGAGGCACAGCGGCACGACCGCCATGCACAGCACGCTGATCCTGGCGCGGGCCCGGGGCAGCCGACAGGCCGCGGTGCCGAGACCGGCGGCGACAGCCAGGGAGTACCACCAGCCATCAGCGGCGGACGCGATGAGGCCGGTCATCGGTTGGCCCCGGTGCGGTGGGCGGTCATGGTGCGGCCGGCACGGTAGGTACCGATGGGCCGTGGATCGCCCGAGTTCAGTGGCGTCATGCTCACTCCCCTTGTGGACAGTGGCGCCGGCACAGCTCTGGTGCCGGTTGTTCCGGGCCCGAGGTGCCCTGCAGCCGTACAAGGAAGGGGATGTGCGGTTTGTGACAGGGGGGTCGGCAGCGTTGTGCGCCGTGATCACCTCTGCGTGCCCGGCGTCGACTGGCACGATCGTCGCCCCTGTCGACGGACAACCGGGGCGACGGTCCTGCCTGGAAGAGGAGTCAGGGCGGGTCCCGTCTCGGTACCAGGCGCTTCCTCCTGGGGCGGCTGTCAGCTGGTCGGTTCCCGGGGAATGACCAGCTCGAAATACTTCTCGAGGTCGTCCTTGCTCATCTGGCCGTCCATGGACAGCGAGCTGCGCAATGCCCGGCCGGTGTCGTGGGCTGGGATGTCCCAGCGGGCGTTGGTCTCGCGGAGGATTTCGCCAATCGTCCACTGTGCGGAGTCGGGGTGGTGCTGGATGTACCAGTCGAGCTCTTCGCGACGGGAAGCGTCAGGTTCAGTGCGCACCGTGTGCCGGTCCAGGTCGGGCTCCCTGACCACGGAAGGGTGGCTCCGGCCGGTGCGGGTCAGGGCGTGCACCTCCTCACAACAGCCTTCCGGCATGGTGCCTGACACGGGTGATCGGTCCCGTTGGACCGGAGGAATGGGGCACCTCGCGCAACGGTTGATCTCCCGTATGAGCGGAACAAATGCAGTAGTGGCAAGCGCATATGGCGGCCCTGAGGTCCTGTCGGTGATCGATGTCGCCGTCCCGGAGCCGAAGCCGAACCAGGTACGGATCACGGTCCGCGCGGCCGGCGTCAATCCCTTCGACTACAAGTCGTACAGCGGGGCCTTCGGTGTCGATCCGGAGAGACTGCCGGTGCGGCTCGGTGTCGAGGCGGCGGGCGTGGTGACAGCGGTCGGTGCCGACGCGATCGGCCCCGCAGGTCCGATCGCGGTGGGTGACGAAGTGATCACCTACTCCGCGCCGGGGGCCTACGCCGCCGAAATCGTCGTGCCCGCCCCGTCCGTGGTGCCGAAGCCCGTCGCCCTGTCCTGGGAGCAGGCCGGCGGGCTGCTGGCCGCCGGGGTCACCGCCGTACACACGCTTGAGGCGATCGGCTTGGGCAAGGGCGAGACGGCGCTGATCCACGGTGCCGCGGGGGGCGTCGGTCTCGTGGCCGTGCAGCTCGCGGTGGCACGCGGCGCGACGGTCGTGGCCACGGCGAGCCGGGCCAAGCACGACCTCCTGCGAGAGCTGGGAGCGATCCCGGTCGTCTACGGGCCGGGGCTGGCGGACAGGGTGCGCGCGGTGGCGCCGGGGGGCGTGTACGCGGCCGCCGATCTCGTGGGCACCGAGGAGGCGGTGGACGTCTCCGTGGAGCTCGTGCCGGACCGCTTGCGTATCGCCACCATCGCGGGCCACGAGCGCGGGGCTCGCGCGGGAATCCAGCTCCTGGGTGGTGCGCCGGGCGCGGATCCCGGCACCGAGATCCGGGAAGCCGCCCGCCTGCAGCTCACGGAAGCCGCGACAGCAGGCCGCCTGCGCATCGTGATCGCGGACAGCTACCCCCTGCGCGAGGCCGCCACTGCCCACCGCGAGATCATGGCCGGCCACACCACGGGAAAGATCGTCCTGGTCCCGTAACCAGTTCCTGTCCCCGCACCGTGGAAACCACACCGCGAGCGGCCGCCCGCGCAATCACCGGTCCCAGTACACAACGGATCGGGTACGTGGGCGGCATGCGACCAGCTCGTCAGGTGTCCATGTCCTCGTTCTTGGCGCTCCATTCGATCAGCGGATGCAGGACACGCATCAGGCTGGCGCCCTGTTCGGTGGGCCGGTACGTGATCTGGACCGGCGTCGTCGGTACCACGAGCCGCTCAATGAGTCGGTGGCCCTCGAGTTCACGCAGACGCTGGGACAGAAGGTGGTTCGAGATTCCGGGGATCCGCGCTCGGTAGTCGACGAATCGGCGCGCGCCCCGCATCGCCGCCAGGAGCACCGCGGCGCTCCACTTCTTGCCCACGATCTCGACCGAGCGCTGAAAACTGCGGCACACGTCGTCGTCGATGTGTTCGTAGCTCGCTTCCGGGCGGCTCTGGCCCGCGGTGGCGGAGGAATCATCGGACTGTCGAGGACCGGTCATACGGTCACGATACTGGAGCGTGTCACTTTTGATGACCTGGTCATGTCCCGTTTGTTGCCTGTGATCATCACCGTGCAGCCTTGGTCCATGAACGCACACTCGGCCTGTCACCACGCGCGATGAACTACGGGCACGCGCTGAGGTTCGGGCTGCACCTGCCCTCTAACGCCGGCTGCGGGCCCGGCCGGTTGGTCGAAGTGGTGGGCCTTTCCGAGCAGTGGGGACTGGACTTGCTGGTCGTCCCGGCCGGAACCGCCGGCGACGATCTCGAACCGTCGACTGTGGCGTCCTGGATCGCCGGGGCGACGGTCTCTCTCGGACTGGTGCTGGAGGCACGCCCTGCCACCCTCCATCCGGCGATACTCGCGCGAGCCGTCGCAGGCCTGGATCGGCTCACCGAAGGCAGGGTCGAACTGGCTTTCCGGGCGGGCCCGTCAGCCGCCGCGTCCGGGACAGCCGATTCGGTCGCGGCACTGGGTGAAGCGATCGCCGTCGTTCGCGAGCTGTGGAATGTCCTCGACCGTGGCCTCGGCCGGTTCACCGGCCGCTTCTACCGTCTCGCGGGAGCTGAGAAGGCCGCGCCCGCGCACGACGTGCCGATCTCCGTGGACGGCCAGGGCCAAGACCTGCTCCGGCTGATCGGACTGTGGGCTGACGAGTGGTCGACGGGGTACGACGCCGTCACGCTGACGCAGGGCAACCGCGCAGTCGACGAGGCGGCGCAAGGGGCAGGCCGCGATCCCCGCGAGATCCGCAGACGGGTCACGATCCGCGGTGGCTTCGGCGAGCGGACAGGCACGTTCACCGGGACCGCCGCGGACTGGGTGAACGACCTGCTGCCACTCGTTGTCGAGCACGGGGTGGGCACCATCGTGCTGGACACCGTGGAGCGGGACGTCGCGGCAGGCTTCGCGAGCGAGGTCGCCCCGGCCCTGCGGGCGGCCGTGGACGCGGTGCTTCCGCGCGGATGGTCGGGCGCGCGGGTCCGGCGGTCCGCCGTGCGCGCCAGGCGCCGGCCGGGGATCGACTACGAGGGCGCTCCGCCGGAGATGGCCGAGGTCGTCGAGCCCGGTGATCCGGCCTACGCCCGGCTGCGGTCCGGATACCTGCGCGGCGGTGCGCCCGGCATCATCCTGCGGGCGGCGACGAACGAGCAGGTGACACAGGCGCTCGCGTTCGCCCGCCGGCATCCCGGCATGGCCCTGTCTCGGCGAAGCGCCGGACACGGGGTCTCCGGCCGCTCCACCAATGACGGCGGGATCGTCATCGACGTGTCACTGATGAATGCGATCGAGGTGCTCGACAGGAAGACACGCCGGGTGCGCATCGGCCCGGGTGCGCGCTGGGCCGAGGTGGCGGCCGCACTGGAGCCCTACGGCTGGGCGTTGAGTTCGGGCGACTACGGGGGCGTCGGGGTGGGCGGCCTCGCCACGGCGGGGGGCATCGGGTACCTCGCGCGCGGGCACGGACTGACCATCGACCGCCTGCGGGCCGTGGAGATGGTGCTCGCGGACGGCTCCGTCGTGCGGGCCGACGATTCGGAGAACCCCGATCTCTTCTGGGCCGTGCGAGGGGCGGGCGCGAACTTCGGGATCGTCACTGCCTTCGAGTTCGAGGCCGACGACGTGGGCGCGGTCGCCTTCGCCCGGCTCACCCAGGACGCGAGCGACCTCGAGCGCTACCTCGTCGAGTGGGGCCGGGCGGTCGAGGACTCCCCGCGGGACCTCACCAGCTTCGTCATCGTGCCGCCCCCGCGCGGCGGGCGACCAGCGCTCGCGGTGAGCCGCACCATGGTCGAATCCTCGGACCCGGAGACCGTGCGCGCCCATTTGGAGCCACTGGCCGCGATCTCCGCGATAGACGCCCAGGACATCGTCATCACCTCCTACGCGGCCGTGATGGACAACGCGAGCGACGACCCACCGGTCTCCCACGGTGAACCGGTCTCACGCAGCGGTCTGCTCCGGCACGTGACCCCGCAGTTCGCCGCGGCGGCGGCTCGCGTGATCCGCAGCGGCGCGATCGGCTGGTTCCAGCTCCGCTCGGTCGGCGGCACAGTCGCCGATGTTCCCTCGGACGCCACGGCCTACGCCCACCGCGACGCGAACTTCTCGCTCGTGGTGATGGGCGGTGCCGACGAGGTGGTCGACCGGGCCTGGGCCCGGCTGAGCCCCTTCCTCGACGGCCTCTACATCAGCTTCGAGTCCAGCCTCCGGCCCGAGCGGATCGCCGCGGCCTGGCCCCCACGGACCCTCTCGCGTCTGCGTGAGCTGAAGAGCGTCTACGACCCCGAGGGCGTGTTCGGCGACAACTTCGCCCTCACGCCCGCCCCGAACCACCCCGGAGGAGGCACCCCATGAGCGACTACGGCCACGCACTGTGGTTCGGTAGCTTCATCACCCCCGTCGCCGGCCGGCCTCAGGCGCCGGTCGAGCTGGCCCTGACGTCCGAGCGGGCCGGCCTCGACCTGGTCAGTTTCCAGGACCATCCCTATCAGTCGCAGTTCCAGGACACCTGGACCCTGATGTCCTACGTCGCCGCCCGCACCGAACGGATCCGGATCAGCGGCAACGTGCTGAACCTTCCCCTGCGGCCCCCCGCCGTGCTGGCCCGCGCCGCCGCGAGCCTGGACCGGCTCAGCGGCGGCCGGGTCGAACTGGGCCTCGGCGCGGGCGCGTTCTGGGACGGCATCGCCGCGATGGGCGGCCGCCGTCTCGAACCCGGACAAGCCGTACAGGCGGTGGAGGAAGCCGTCGACGTGATCCGGGGGCTATGGGCAACCGACGAGACCGGTCCCCTCCGTGTCACGGGCGAGTTCTACACCGTGACCGGCGCGAAGCGCGGGCCGGCGCCCGCTCATCGCATCCCGATCCACCTCGGTGCCTACAAGCCGCGCATGCTCCGGCTGACCGGCCGGATCGCCGACGGCTGGCTGCCCTCCCTCGGCTTCCTGCCCCAGGGCCCCGCGTCGCTGGCCGCGATGAACGAGCGGATCGACGAGGCCGCCTCCGCCGCCGGACGCCCACCCGCGGCGGTCAGCCGCCTGCTCAACCTGAGCGGCCGATTCACCAGCGGCAGCGGCGGCGGGCTGCTGGAGGGCGGGAGCGATGACTGGGCCGAACAGATCGCCGACATCGCCCTGCAGTACGGCGTATCCGGGTTCATCCTCGCCTCGGACAAGCCTGCCGACCTGAACCTCTTCGGCCACGAGGTCGCCCCCCGAGCCCGCGAACTCGTCCACTCCGAACGCGGGGCATGACGCGGGTGGGGCATGGCGGGCCCGGTGAGGGAGCTGCGACAGCGGCAGCGCCGACGGAGCTGTTCGGACGCCGCGAGGAGACCGCGGTTCTCGACCGGCTGCTTACGCAGGCCCGCGGCGGGAGCGGCGGCGCGCTCGTGTTGTGGGGCGAGCCGGGTATCGGCAAGTCTGCTCTGCTTCGCTACGTGCACAGCCAGGCTGCGGACTTCGTCAGGCTGAGCCACTCGGCCGCCCGGACCGAGTCGGACCTGGCTTTCGCGGGGCTGCACGGGCTGCTGCGGCCGCTGGCCGATCGTGTCGAGTTGCTGGCGACGGCCCAAGCGGCTGCTGTGCGTGCCGCGCTCGGGCTGAACGGTGAGCCGACGGATCGCCTGGTGGTCGGGGCGGCTGTGCTGTCGCTGCTCTGCGGGCTCGCCCAGCGGCAGCCTGTGCTCGTCGTGGTGGACCACGGGCAGTGGCTCGACGAGGCCACCGCGCTGTGCCTGGGGTTCGTTGCTCGACGCGTGGGGGCGCATCCCGTGGTGGTCGTGCTTGCCGATCACTGCGATCCGGCCGCCCGGCCCTGGGAAGGTGTGGCCGACGTGCGGGTCGACGGCCTGAGCGACGAGAGCGCGTGGCAGCTTGTGGCGGCCGTGGCGCCGCTCACCGACAGGGCGACGACGCGGAACATGGTCCGGGAGGCCGGGGGCAACCCCTTGGCGCTGCACGAACTGGCCACGCTCGGGGGCGACCTCGACGACGCCGAGCATCGCCGGAAGCGAGGACGACCGCCCGTCGGGCCACGCCTGCAGCGGGCTATCCGTGCCGGGATCGAGGCCCTGAGCCCTCCGGCGCAGTTGCTGACCGTGCTCGCGGCGGCCGAGGAACACGGCGACCGGCTCACGGTGCGGCGTGCCGGCCGTGCGTCGGGTGCCGGCGACGCCGCCTGGGAAGAAGTGACCAACACGGGCCTGCTCCACGTGGCGGGCAACCGCGTCGGCTTTCGGCACCCCGTCGTGAGCAGAGCCGTCTACGAGGGGTGCGATGCCGCGACGAGGCGCCGGGCTCACCGCGCCCTGGCCGCCACGATGCCGGACGAGGCGGAAGAGCGCGCATGGCATCTCGCCGCCATGGCCCATGACCGCGATGAGAACGTCGCGAGGCTCCTCGAACGGACCGCGGCCCGCTCCCGGCTCCGCGGGGCCACGAAGACGGCGGCACGGGCGTGGTGGCGGGCCGCCGAACTGTCGGCCGCGCCGATCGACGCTTCACAACGCCTTGCCGAGGCGGCCAGGGCTTCCTGGGACGCCGGGTGGGCGGCCACGGCGGAGCGCCTGCTCGATGACGCGGAACGGCTGGACCCCGGTGCTCACATCGCCCGGCGGAGCCGGGGTCTGCGGGGGATCATCGAGTTCGCCCGAGGCATGCCCGAGATGGCGCACCACTTCCTGATCACCGACATGAAGCACGTCTCGGAACCGGGAACGGCGCTGGAACTGGGCACGCTGGCCATGCGCGCCGCCTGGTCCGTCGGACGCGGCGACCTGCGGGACACGGCGCTGGAGCTGCTGCTCGAAGACGGCCTCGAGGGCCGGACCGGATTACCCGGCACGCCGGCCTGGTGGAGCGACGACGTGTCTGCCGACGCGGCGCCGGCAGACACCCCCGACGCCGGCGATGCCGCCGCGCGGGCCCGTACGACCATCCTGCCGTTGCTGCCACCGACACCCCTCGCCCTGGCCTGGGGGATCGACAAGCCGATGGTGGATGCGCTGCGCCGCCGGTTACCGCACCTGCGGCGGCGCAGCGAGCGCGCTCGACTCGCCATCGTCCTGGCCCAGACCGCGATGCTCGACAACGCTGCCGGCCGCTGGCCGCAATCGGAGTCCTCGGCCACGGAGGGACTGCGGCTGGCCCAGGACCTGGGTGCCGACCACATCGCCTCCCACTGCCGCACCAGCCTGGGCTGGCTCGCCGCCGCGCGTGGTGACGAGCGCGCCGTCGCGGAGGCCACCGCCAGGACTCTGGAGACGTCTCTCCCGCAGGGCGTCCGCGCGCTGAGCGCGGCCGCGTACTGGAACCGCGGTATGGCCTCGCTGTTTCACGAGCGTCCCGAGGAAGCACTGGACATCCTGGTGCACCTGACCGAGCCGGGTCATGGCGCGGAGCACCGGACCATTGCGCTCCTGGCCGCTTTCGACACGGCCGAGGCGGCCGTGCGCGTCGGGAGAAGCGACCTCGCGGACGAACGGATACGGGTGCTCGAAGCCTGGGCGCGGCGCACGGGAGCGCCGTGGGCCCGCTGTGCCGCGCACGTCACGCGCGGGCTCCTCGGAGGCGCCCGGGCCGAGGGTGCCTTCCGGGCCGCACTCGAGGTGCCGGGTGCCCGTTGCCACCCGCTGCTCTACGCGCGCGCTCAGTTGTCCTACGGCGAGTGGTTGCGGCGGGGCCGTCGGCGGATCGATGCGCGTGTCCAGATCGGCGCCGCCTCGGAGGCGTTCGACCGGCTCGGGGCCGAGCCGCTGCACCATCGCGCGCAGCGCGAACAGGACCTCACCGGGCCGCCGGGCCGCCGCGGGGGCTCGGACACCGGGGCGATGAACCGGCTCACCGCCCAGGAACAGCGAGTCGCGCAGCTGGCCGGCGAACAGCTGACGAACCGCGAGATCGGGGTCCAGCTGCGGATCAGCCACCGCACCGTGGGCCACCACCTCGGGAACGTGTTCGCCAAGCTCGGCATCAACACGCGAACCGAGCTGAGCCACATCCACACCGGTTCCGAGCCGCTGTGAGCGCAGGGAGACCGCGGCGGGGCGGCCGCGCGATGCCTCCGGCGAAACGGAGGATCGCCCGCCCGATTCGCTCACCGGCCCTGATGTGGAGCGTCGCTGACGTTGTCCCGCGGGCCCGCGGCGAAACGCCGGTGGACGCATGACGAGAGGTCACCTCATGCCCACAGCCGAAACCCTGCCCCACGCGCGCCACGACATCGGCGGGCAGTGGCAGGACTCCGGCTCCCGCGGCGAGTCACGCAGCCCCGCGCGACCAACGACCTGCTCGGCACCTTCGCCGACGGCGGTGCGCAGGAGGCGAGGTCCGCCGTGGCCGCGGCCCGAAGGGCCTTCGACTCCACCGCCTGGTCCCGCGATCGCCACCGGCGTGCGGCAGCGCTGCACGAACTGGCCGACCGGCTCGGGCACCGCAAGGACGAACTGATCACTCTGCCGGCGCGAGAGAACGGGAAACTGCTTGCCGAGGCGGCCCTCGAGGTCGAAGGCACCATCCCCAAGCTCCGCTACCACGCGGCGCTTTCCCTCACCGACTACGGCAGGGCCGGGGAAATGCGGCCCGGTATGTACTCGATGACACTGTGCGAAGCCGCAGGCGTCGCCGCTGTGATCGTGCCGTGGAACTCACCGGTCATCCTCCCGGCGCGGTCCTTCGCACTCACCCTGGCCGCCGGCTGCACCGTGGTCATGAAGATGCCGGCGCAGACCGGTCCGGTCAACGGAGTACTGAGCGAGATCATCGCCGACACTTCGAGCCTGGAGCCGGGCGTGTTCAACGTCTTCACCGAGAGCGGCAACGCCGGGGCTCCGGAGTTCGTCTCCTCCCCGGATGTCGACGTGGTCAGCTACACCGGCTCCACCGCGGTCGGCCGCGTGATCATGGAACAGGCCACCCCGACGCTCAAGACGCTGCCCATGGAGCCGGGCATTCCGCCGCGAGAGAGCTTCGCCCCCGGCTCCGCCGCCGCAGCGGTGTCCTGCCGCCAGACCCGCCCGCACCCTGTGCACTTGTCACGACGAACACGAACCAGCAGCGTCGTGGGCCGATGACGAAAGGGACATGCGCCGGGCGGCGCGTCACCGTGTCGCGACGCGTGCCCTCGGCCCCGCAGCGTAGGCACCACGGGACCGGCCCGGCGACCCGGCACTCCAGCACCGTCTGCTCCGGGCTGCGGTGCCGCCCGACGACGACCAGGCCGAGGTCATCGAGATCGCACAACCTGGTCAAATCGGGCGCTGAACGTAAGGTGGGGCACCGTCGAGGTCTTCCGGCGATGGGCAGTGTGAGAACTTCCATCTTGGAGGGCCTCGACCTCTACCCGGCGCCGGTCGGGCGTCCCGTGACCACACCCTCATCTGCGAAGAGCCGCATTGCCGCCATGAGGGCCAGCTGTGCCTTCGGGCCGGCTGGTGTCGAATGCCACCTGAGCACCCGCGCCGTGGAGCACACATGGGCACGATTCGGCGATGCGGATGAGCGCTGCACGGCGCGGGGGAAGCGATGGGCGAGCGACGCAATCGGCGCCGCATTGAAGAAGAGGGACGGAGGGCGAGGTCCCGCTGGTCGGCGGAGTTCTTCGACACGGTGCGAGTCAGCTCTGTGTGATCAAGTCAGGGTGAGCTCGCGGATCGCCTTCTCCTCGGGTCCTGCGGCAGTGCCTCTCCCGGGTTCAAAGATTGGAGTTCGTTCGGTCGGGGCGGGACGGATGCTGCCGATGACCTGTTTCAGCGGCCCGTGTGATCGCCTCGAGTACCCGGTGGCGATCGAGTGCGACCGCGAAATCCGGCGCATCGGCGGTTCCGTCGCGGAGGTCGGCGGCGAACTGGGCGTAGAGGCGGGCGACCCCCGCTGCGGGTGCGTCGAGTTGCAGGTCAGGAGCCGCATAAGCGGGGGGACCTGTAGCACGTGGACAGGCTCGCTGCCGCGGCGCAGCGTGATGGTGAAATCGGTGAAATGGATGTAGCCCGACGCCGACTCCACACGCACACTCCCCTCGGTGCCCTGGATCTCCCATACCATCGCCGAGCCGGCAGACTGCCCGGCACTGTAGTGCAGCGAAGTGACGATCCCGCCTTCGAGAACGCCGGCGACGACGATCTCATCCGGCGCGTCCTTCGGCAGCGACGCGCCATCGGAGAGGCGGACGCCGTCACCGCGCTGATTGGCGACGACGGCGGACAGACTCTCGAATGTGCCGAGCACGCGCGCAAGCGGTTCGAGCCCGTGGCCGAGCATGATGCTCAGAAGCGTGGCGCCATGCTTTGCGTGCGCCATGTACTCGACCGGCGGGTCATATCGGCCGACCCACATGTCGTCGGTCAAATGCGCTCGGATGCTCGTGCTGAGCGGCTTGCCAATCACGCCTTGCGCGATGAGGTCGCGAAGGAAGAGGATCGGCGGGTGCAGGCCGCCCTGCAACCCGACAACCGTCCGCAGCCGCCGCTCGCGGGCGAACCTCTCCAGCGCTTCGGCCTCCGATAGGTTTCTTGCGAGCGGCCATTCGCAATAAACCATCTTGCCCGCGGCCAGCGCGTCGGAAACAATCTGCTTGTGCTCCGGCACCTTGACAGCAACCACCACCAGGTCGACCTCCGGTCGCACGACCAGAGCCTCATGTGTGTCGAAGGCGAGATGGGCGCCCAGCCGACGAGCGGTCGCGTTCGCGCTCTCCATACGGGTCGTACTGACGGCGCGGATCTGGAACGCGTCGAGCGCTTGCAGCGCCGGGACGTGAGCAATTCCGCCCCAACCCCGATCGGCACTGGCCCCGATAAGGCCGACGCCGATCCGGGTATTTGCTGAATTCGTCATGAGGATGCTCCTGCCGTGTGCAGCCCCGGCAACGCTCTCCGGGCTGCGTCACGATGATTCGTTTCCGGACAATGCGTGGGTACTCGGGCTCACCATGGCGAGCGAGCAATTATTGCCGTTCGCGTAGCGGCTGCGGGGTTTGAGCCCGAGTGACCCAAGCGCAGGTTTTACACGTGAGCCCAGTGCGCCTCGAGTTCGCGCGCGACATCGGCCGGACGCTCTATCATCGGCCAGTGCGAGCTGCGCAGCTTGAAGACGGCACGTGCGCGTGTGGCATTACCGAGCTCGTCGGCGAAGCGGTGAGGAAGAAACGGATCGTCCAGGCCCCATATCACCAGCGCCGGTGCGGTCACGTTGCTCAAAGCTGGCTTCCACTCCGCCCCGACCTCGATCGCCGAACGGTAAAGGGCGAGAATGCTTGCCCTCATAGTGGCATCGATATGCCGGACCGATTCGTTTGCCGCGTCGCGCGGCATCTGCGCCTCGTTGAGGCTTGCTGCGAACGCCTCGAGGTCGAGGTCCGCCATCCATTGCTCGCCCTCGCCTGGCGTTTGCCAGATCTTGGCAAGATAGTGCCACGGATACTCCGGGTCGATTGGTCCGCTGATGCCAGTCCATGTCCGCACCAGATCTGGTCGGATAGACGCGAGACGGCCCGTGAGCAGAGACCCCCAATCATGACCGACCAGGTCGACGGGTTCGCCGATTTCTTCGATCTTCTTAATAAGCCAATCGAGATACTCTTCTTTCGTCGACGCGAATCCCGCTGGCAGGGGTACGCCAAACCCGGGGAGGTCGATCGTCACAATATCTTCGCGCTGAAGATAGGAACGGACGGTGTCCCAAAGCCGGTGGGTATCAGGTACACCATGGACGAGGACCGCAGGCATTTCGAATTCTCCAATTGATTGTTGTCGTGGTTGAATGGCCGGTCGGCCGAGTCAGGGAAGGAGGATGACTTTGCCGTGGGTGTGGCCCGTGGCGACGAGGCGATGAGCGTCCGCGGCCTCGTCGAGTGGGAAGCTCCGGCCGATGCGTGCGGTCCATGCGCCGACGGCGATCAGATTCAGGGCTTCCTGGACAGGGCCACGGTCGCGGTTCCCGCTGCCTCCGGGGCTGAATGCGACGCCGTGTTGTGCGGCATCGCGGTCGGCGAGCGTCACGATCCGGTCGGGGCCGCCGAGAAGATCGACGAGGGCGGGAAGAAGCCCCTTGCCGGCGGTGTCGAGCGCGGCGTCGACCCCGCCCGGAGCGGCGGCACGGATGCGATCGACCAGGCCCGGGCCGTGGACGACAGGGGTCGCTCCGAGACTCCTGACGAAGTCGGCGTTGGCAGTCCCGACGACTCCGATCACCGTCACACCCCGCTGTCGCGCGAACTGCACGGCGGCGCCGCCCAGAGCACCGCTCGCGCCGGTGACCACGAGCGTCTCACCCGGGCGAACGTTCAGAAGCCCGAGAGCCCTCGCCGCGTTGTCGGCGCCGATGACAGTAGCCGCGGCCTCCTCGAAGGAAACGCCGTCGGGGATCGTCGCGAAGTTGCTGCTGACCGTGTACTCGGCGTAGGAGCCCTGGGTGGCGGAGTCCGGCCACCCCGCGACGCGGTCGCCGACCACGCCCTCGACGACGCCCGGGCCGACCGCCTCGACGACGCCGGCGAACTCGAATCCGATGATGGCGGGAGCACGCAGGCGGAACGCTCCGGCACGTGCCAGGATCTCCGCCGGGTTCACCCCGGCGGCGTGAACCCGCACCAGTACCTGACCCGGACCCGGCACCGGTCGCGGAGCCTCCGCAACCCGCAACACGGAGGGTTCGCCGAACGAGGTGATGACGGCGGCTTTCATGATGTTCCTTCTCGCATACAAGGGTCTTTTGCTCGCACCGTTCAGAAACGGTGTCAGGTCAGGAAGACCGGAGGATTCTCGCCCCGCAGGCGGTAGTCGGGTCGTGGCCGTTCGAGGCGGATCGATTCCAGCACGGTGTACGCGTGGTACTTGGTCTGGGTGGTGGCTCCTGCCAGCCGTTCCCACCAGAGCCGGCCGTCGCTCGTTTCCTTCTCGAGGACGTGGCGGGTGGTGTAGTTCGCCATGGAGCTGATCCAGTTCTCGGTGCCGACGAAGATCCTGTCCCAGCCGGTGCCGGTCACGATGTCGGCGAGCGCATCCGAGCGGCTGAACCGCTCGACCGCAGCGGTCGCCCCCTCGAGCACGTCGGCGAAGTACTCCACGCACAGCTTTACCTGCTCGTAGGTGCCGTAGTGCATGTGGTGCCCGCCGACGAAGTAGTCGAAGTCGTATTCGAGGATCTGAGACTGAGCCTCGTACCAGCCGGAGATGTTCTGCGAGGCGTCGCAGTGCATGAACGTGACGCTTCCCGGACTGATGATGTCCACGGCTGTGAGCACCTTCTGCCGGGGTGCGTAGATGAAGATGTTGCCGGGGCAGTGGTTCTCTCCCTTGTAGGAGAGCTGCAGGCTCACGCCGCCCACCTCGAGGACGAGTTCGTCGTCGAATGTCATCGTCGGCAGGGGACGCTTCGGGTCGGGGAAGCGCTCCAGGAGTTCCTTGGTGATGCGGTGGGCGACGATTTCGACGTCGGGACCGAACACGGAGGCCGCGCCGATGTGATCGGCGTGCCAGTGGCTGTAGATGACGTGGGTCACCGGTTGGTCGGTGACGTCCTCGATCGCCGCCAGCATGTTCTCACCGAGCGTCGGGGGTGCGTCGATGGCGACCACACCCTCCTCGGTCACCACGAATGCGGCGTCGTAGCCGGCACTGGTGACCCAGTAGAAGCCGCCGCGCAGTTCTTCAACGTGGTAGCCGTACTTCTGGAAGTGCTCGCTCTGGAAATATGGGGGGTAATATCCCTCGGGGTCCGAGGGGTCGTCAGCCCCCGCGCGAGGGAATCCGTAGTGGTCGATCCCGTAGAAGCTCGGGGTTTCTTCGACGTTGATGGGTATCTGACTGCTCTGGCACATCGACGGGATGCCTCTCTGTGTTCTTGAGAATCTGTCGGACGGGTGGTCTATCCCGGTGACGTGAATCGAAGGATCGCCTTGGTGACGCGGCCCGAGCCCGCATCCTCGAACGCGGTGTTGATGTCGGCGAAGTCGTAGAAGGACAGCAGTCGGTCGATGGGGAACCGGCCCGCTCGATAGAGCTGGGCAAGGTCGTTGATCAGGAGCGACGAGACAGCGTCGCCCTGGATGATGCCCTGAAGCGACTGGCCGAGCGTGAGCCGGCCGGCGTCGAGCATGGCGCCTGCTCCTTCGTGGAACGCCACGAAGCCGAATCGGCCCAGCGGTGCCAGGGCGCCGACTCCGGCGTCGAGGTTCTCCGCGCGGCCGCTCGTGTCGAGGACGTACTCCAGACCGCGTTCGTCGACGGTCCGGAGCGCGTCGGTCAGATCCTCGACTTTCCCGGGGTTGACGAGGTGCGTCGCTCCGAGATCGCGGGCCAGCTCGAGGCGGCCGGCGTCGACGTCGACGGCCACGATGGTGGTGGCACCCGCGACATGTGCCGCCATGACCGCCGCCAGGCCCACCGCTCCCACGCCGAAGACCGCGAAGGACGCTCCCGCCGGCACGGCGAGGGCCTTGAGTACGGCCCCCGCGCCCGTCTGCAGCCCGCACCCCAGCGGCGCCATGACGTCGAGCGGCAGATCGCGGGGGACCTTGATCGTGTTCCGTTGGTGGGTCAGGGCGTGGGTGGAGAACGAGGACTGGCCGAAGAAGTGACCGTGCGGCTCAGCACCGTGGGCGACGCGGAGACCGTTCGAGCCGTCCAGGCGGGCACCCGCGAAGTTGGCCGCCCAGACGTTGTCACAGTAGGCCGCGTGAGAGGACATGCACGGCTTGCAGTGGCCGCACGAGTGGTAGGAGAGGACGACGTGGTCACCGGGCTCGACGGTGGTGACAGCGGCCCCCACGCGTTCGACGACTCCTCCTCCCTCGTGCCCCAGCACCACCGGCAGCGGCGTCGCCATTCGCTGCGCCCGCACGTGAGCATCGGTCGCGCATATTCCGGTCGCGACCATGCGAACGAGCACCTCGTCGGGCCGCGGGTCCTCGATCTCGATGTCGCGGAATTCGAAAGGCCCATCCTGCGCTTCGAGAACGGCGGCGCGCGCGGAAGTGGTCATACGCCGTGAGCCTGCCGCGAAGCGCCGCGAGCGCCATGGTCACGAGGAACTGAAATCATCAACGACTCCCTGATCGGGGTTGTGGGCCTCAGGAACCCTTCAGCGGGTCCGAACCTATGTCGGCTGCCCGTACTCGCGGATCGGTCGCCGTATCCGTCACGGGCCCGGATCCCCGAAGGCTGCCGCCATGGGGCCCCTGGTGTCCGCGACCTTGATCGCGGACACCAGGGCCTGACGGGGCGTGGCGTCTCGGTCGGTTGTCCGTGCATCTGCGGCAGTGGTGCACGGTGCCGCGAGGTGTGGTGGCGTCAGTGCCGGACGCCGGTCCGGGCGGCTTGTTCGACTCGGGCGATGAGCCGGCTGTTGTGGGCGGCGTGCCGGAATCCCGGGGTGTGGTGGGTGCCGTTCGTGATGTCGCGGGCCAGGCTGGCGTAGACCTCTCCGACGTTGATGGAAGCGCCCGTCCAGATGTCGGCGGCGGTGGGTCCCGTGCCGGTGGCGACGGGACTGTCGGGCGCGGTGAAGTCGACGCTCGAGGAGAGGGTGAGGTCGCCGACCTGAACGCCTGCGGGGTGGTCGCCGGTCAGCTTCAGCCAGCCCTCCGATCCGCGTACTTCCAGGCTGAAGTGGGCGTCGGGGGCGGGCACGCCCGCCAGGATCTGCACCCCGACCGGCGCCCCCGAGGAGGTCTTGGCGATGGCGTCGAGGTGATCCGGGACCTCACGGACGGATATCGCGCCGGTGTCCACCAACTTCACCTGCGGCCAGAGGAGTTCGGTGCGGGCGTCGATTTCGGTGATGTCGCCGAGAACGGCTTCGACGACATCCAGGACGTGGCCCGCGGCGATGGGGAGGAAGCCGGCTCCGGCTGCTGCCTTGTCGAAGTACGCGTACGCGCTCACCGACTCCGGGCCGTTGCCGAAGGTCGTCGCGGCGACTCGCGCCGAGAGCAGCCGCCCGAGCCGGCCCTGAGCGATGATCTCCGCCGCGCGGCGTACCGAGGGGTTGAGCCGGCCCTGCAGGCCGATCGCGGTGTGCAGTGAGCCGGCCGCGTCAGCCATCTCTTCCGTCTGCGCAACGGTCGCGCCCAGCGGCGACTCCGCATACACGGCCTTGTTCGCCGCGAGGGCCGCCAGGACGAGCTCGCGGTGAGCCGGGACCTTCACCGCGACGGTGACGAGGTCGATCGAAGGGTCACCGATGAGCTCGTAGGGGTCGGCGAACCAACGCTCCGCGCCGAACGCCTCGGCAGCCCTGCGCGCGCTCTCCTCGTGCCGCGTCGCCACACCGGCCAGGTGGAAGTCGGGCTGTGCCGCCAGCGCGGGTATGTGCGCTGCCCCCGCCCAGCTCGCCTTCGTGTCCGCGCCGATGATGCCGACACGAATGAGATTGCTTGACATGATCTGGTGTTCCATTTCTTTCGCTGCAGCAGGATCTGGTGTGCTTCGCCCGGTTCGCCGCTCGATGCCTGGGCTCGACGTGCTCACTCGGCGGATGGCGCGGGGCGAATGGGCGGCTTCGTGCTTCTCTCACTGGTCGATGGCGGCCATGTCGGGCTCGGCATGGCGTTCGCCGGACGCCGGTGTCAGGTTGTTCAGGCGGGTGATCTGGCCTGGGGTGAGCCGGATACCGTCGGCGGCGCTGTTCTCCCTGAGGCGGTCGAAACGTTTCGTCCCCGGAATGGGCGCGATGCCGTCGCCTTGCGCGAGCAGCCAGGCCAGGGCGACCTGCGCGGGGGTGGCCTCGACTTCGTCGGCGACCTCGCGTACTTGGTCGACGATGCGCAGGTTGCGCGTGAGGTTGTCGCCGGTGAACCGGGGATTGGAGCGACGCCAGTCGGTGGCGTCCAGGCCGTCGAGAGTGCGGATGTCGCCGGCGAGAAAGCCGTGTCCCAGCGGTGAGTAGGGAACCAGTCCGACGCCGAGCTCACGCAGCGTGGGCAGCACTTCGGCCTCGGGATCTCGTGTCCACAGCGAGTACTCGCTCTGGACGGCGGCCACGGGATGGACCGCGTGAGCCCGGCGAATGCTCGCCCCTGCCGCCTCCGACAGTCCGATGTGGAGGACCTTCCCCGCCTCCACCAGCTCACTGAGCGCCCCCACCGTCTCCTCGATGGGAGTGCCGGGGTCGACCCGGTGCTGGTAGTAGAGGTCGATGCGGTCGGTTCCGAGCCGCCGCAGTGAGCCGTCGACAGCCGTGCGAATGTTGGCGGGAGTGCTGTCCGGGCCCGGCCGGCCGGTGTGGGAGACGAGGCCGAACTTGGTGGCGAGAACAACGTCGTCCCGGCGGCCCTTGATCGCGCGACCCACCAGTTCCTCGTTGACGTAGGGCCCGTACACCTCGGCGGTATCCAGATGGGTGACACCGAGGTCGACGGCGCGATGAATGGTGCGGATCGACTCGGCTTCGTCCCGACCGGCGCCGGTGTAGTACGCCGACATCCCCATGACACCCAGGCCGATGCGCGAGACATCGAGCCTGCCGAGAGACGTGGACTGCATCTGTTGTCCTTTCCTGAATCTGCCCGCCGGCCCTGCGCCTCCGTGAGGGGCAGGCCTCAGCGCCGCAGAAGGGGGCGTAACGGGGTCGATGGCACATGGCGCCGCTGTCGATCGCGTGCTCGGTCGGCAGCGAAGGGAACTTGACGCGTCAAGTTCTACTCCTTGGAACTTGACGCGTCAATAAGTGCGTCTAGGATGTCCTCATGGCCAGCACGGCAGATGACACGAACGGCCGGCGCCGCCCGCGTCCACGGAACGGGTCGACCCCCGAGGCGCCGGCGCTTGCCGGAGAAAGCTCCGGCTTGAGAAAGTCCACTGGTTCGGTTGCCGAAACACGATGGCTGAACAGCGACGAGCTGGCGGCGTGGCTGGCCAACTCCGCGATCATGATCAGCCTGCCGGCTGCGCTGGACGCGCGCATGCAGCGCGAGGCTCAGCTGACTTTCTTCGAGTACATGGTGCTCTCGGTCCTGTCCGAGCAGCCGACTCGCACCATGCAGATGAGCGCCCTGGCCGCTCGAACGGCGGCGTCACTGTCGAGGCTGTCCCATGTCGTCGGTCGGCTTGAGAAGCGCGCACTGCTCGCACGGAACCGGATCCCTGGTTCCGGAAGGCGCACCGCTGCGACGCTGACCGAGGCCGGTTACGAGGTGGTCGTGGCAGCGGCGCCGGGACACGTCGCCGCAGTCCGCGAGTACCTGATCGATGATCTCGGGCCCGAAGATCTGGCGGCACTGCGCCGCATCGGTGCCGCGGTGGACGCGGCCATCAAGCGCGAGCAACCCGACACGGGCTCTGCGGCTTCCCCTCCGCCAGAAGCACCGACGATCCGCAGCGGACCGAGGCGTACCGCGGACTGATGGAGGAGCAGCGCCACGCGGTCCGCCAGCACGTCCGCGGCGCGGTCCTCGGCGTTCTACGGCCTGTGGGGGTCGTGATCATCCGGTTGGTAGAACTCGTGTGGCGAGGCGTGAACTGAGTGATGACGAATGGGCGTTGGTGGGGCCGCTGCTCCCGACAGGCGCCTACGGCCCGTATCCGCACCGGCTGCGGGATCATTTCGAGGGCGTGATCTGGAGGTTTCGCTCCGGGACCCAGTGGCGGGAGGTCCCGGAGGGGTTCGGGAACCGGCCCACGGTCTACGACCGGTTCCGCCAGTGGCGCGACGCGGGCGTCTTCCAGGCCCTGATGGAGGCGGTGATCGCTGAGGCCGCACGGCGGGACCAGGTGGACCTTTCCCTGGTCAGCGTCGACTCCACCACAGCGGGAGCGCATCACGACGCGAGCGGCATGAGGGTGGACGCCAAGACGCCGGCAGCACTGGAGACAGTGACGGAGGAAAGGGGGGCCGCGGCAAGGAACCGCGTCCCCTGAGCCGGCCCGCGGCGCAAGTGGCCCCGTGATCACCCCCGGCATCGCCGACGACATCGCCGCCACGGTGGAGTCCTGCCATCGCCTGGACGACACCGAGGGCGGCAGCCGCGCCGCCCTGCGGCACATGCAACAACAGGTCACCGAGGTCACCGGCCATATCCGCAACAGCCGTTTCAGCGACAACGCCACCCGCCGGCGCACGATCAGCGTCGCTGTGCGCTGCGACAGCGATGCTCAGCCGATCTCCATGAGCAAGGACGAGCAGGTGATTGACAGGGTCATCGAGCACGCTGTGGGCCACCCCTGACATGCCGCGACGGCATGGTGCCGGCCGCGCGTCCCGAGGTGACAGGGGGCTCATACTGCCTCTTCGGAGTCGGTTCGGTAGCCGTCGGCCTGGAGAGTGAACATGGCGGCGTATTCGCCGCCGAGGTGCATGAGTTCGTGGTGGGTGCCGGTTTCGATGACGCGTCCGCCGTCGAAGACGTAGATGCGATCGCATCCGACGACGCTCGCCAGGCGGTGGGAGATCAGCACCTTGATCTGGTCCGGGCGGAGTTGGTCGTGGAGGACGGCCTGGTAGACGGCGTGTTCGGCGCGGGGGTCCATGCTGGCGGTGGGTTCGTCGAGCAGCAGCACGGGGGCGTTCTTGTAGAGGCCGCGGGCCACGGCGATTTTGGCCCACTGGCCGGCGGAGAGTTCCTGTCCGCCGCGGAACCGCTTGGACAGGATGGCTTCCCAGGTGCCGGGCAGGCCGGCGATGACCTGGTCGGCGCCCGAGGCCCGAGCGGCGTCGAGGGCCATCCGGGGGTCGGCTTCGGTGAGAGTGCCGCGCGAGATGGTCAGGTTGGCGAGGGCGGTGAAGGGGAAATGGAGAGGGTCCTGGAGCACGCAGGCGACCTGAGCGTGCAGGGAGGCGGCGTCCAGCTCCCGTACGTCCACCTCGTCCCAGCGCACCGCCCCGTCCCCCTGTGTGTCGTACAGGCCCGCGAGCAGCCGGGCGCAGGTGGACTTGCCCGAGCCGTTGACCCCGACGAACGCCACCGTCTCCCCTGCCCGCAGCGTCATGGAGATGCTGTCGAGGGCGGGGGTGTCCTTGCCGGGGTAGGTGAAGGACACCTTGTCCAAGGTGATGGCGTCCACGGAGCTGGGGGCGGGACGTCCGCCCCGGGAGGGCTGCAACTGGCGGCAGCGCTCCTGGAACGCCAGGAGGTCATCCACCCACAGGGCGTGTTCGTAGACGAGGTGGGAGATGTCGACGAGCCGGGTCAGCTGGGTGTGCGCCGCCTGAATGGCGAGGACCGCGCCCGCGCCGGCGGCCAGCGGCAGCCATCCGGCGATCAGCATTCCTCCCAGCACCGTGTACGTGACGCCGGACCCGATACCACCCACGGCGCGCCCCGCCACGTTCAGCCGGGCGGCGTTCACCCCCAGCCGCGTGTCCTCCTGCGCGATCCGGGTCGACAGCCGCAGATGCTCCCGCAACAGCGCGTCCTGAGCAGTGTCCGAGCGCAACTCGGCGGCCGCGTCCCGCTCGAGAAGCAGCCAGGAAAAGACCTGAACCCGGCGCTGGATGGCGTTGTACCGCTTGAACGAATGGAAGCGTGCCCGCGCGGAGCGCACCGCGGCGACACCGACCGGCAGCACGGACAGCCCGAGCAGCGGCAGCAGCGCCGGGTGGAGGATGCCCAGCACGCCGGCCGTCCCGACCAGGCCCGTCAGGGCCGCGCCCAGGGACACGACCTGGCCCACGATCTGCCGCGCGTAGAAAAGTCCGCGCTGGCTCGCCCGGTACGCCCCGTCCTGCCAGTCGGCGTCGTCCACGGCCTCCAGCCGGACGTGGGCGGTGAGCGTGTAGAACTCGTGCTCCAGCGCGATCCGGATCTTCGGTGTCACGCGCGCCTGGGCGAGGGCGACACCTGCCTCCAGGAGCGCCCGGATGGAGAGAAGGCCGACCACCAGGAGGAGTTGGGGGACGGCGGCGCGGACCCGGTCCGGGGTCGGCCCCGCGGCGAACAGTTCCTGCAGGACGGCGACCGAAGCGAGGATCCCCAGGGCCGTCATCACCGCGGACACCAGTTGGAGCACCACGACACCGATCGTCGCCGGCCGGTCTGCCTGCCAGGCCAGCCTGCCCACGCGTCCTACGATGCGCGGCAGCCGGACGGCGATCTCCCGGACGGTGGCCTGCGCCGCGGCACCGTCGTAGAGGGACCAGTACGCCTGGCGCATGCTGGCCGCGAGGTCCTCCTCCTCAGGCCCGGCAGAGACCGTGTCCGGTGGCAGGTCCAGCTCCGCGCCCCGCGGGGTCGGCACGGACGTCCGCCGCTTGCTCTCCCTCTTTTCGTCGCCGCTCATACCCGCCCCGAGGCCTGAAGCTGGGCGCGGTCAGAACTGCACCGATGCCGAGGGGTCTCCCATGGAGACGTTCGAGTGATGTAGGCATGCCGATGACGCATCGCTTCCCCTTGCCACCGTAGGAGGGAGTGCCAGCGCTCTCCTAACGGACCTTCGGCCGAGGCGTTACGGCGGCTCGTCTCGCACCAGACCGGTTCAAGCCAGCCGGGCTTTCGGTTTGCATCGCTTCCGCCGGCCGAGGTCATCGTTGATGATGTCCACGTGACTCACCGCATCAGTGCTCTGATCTCGGCCTTCGGTGTACTTGTCAGCGTGATGCTGCTCGTTCTCGCTGTCCGCGAGTACCGCACGGGGGCGTCGGCCCTCTGGATCGGTGCTGGAGCTGTGATCTTCCTCAGTGCTTCATACACGCTCGCCCGGGACATACGGCGGCTCCGCACGGCAAAGACCGTCTGACGAGCCGTGCCGTCCCAACGCGGCCGAGGATGCGATCGGTGGGCCGAAGAGGAAGTCCTCGAACACGTTGTTCGACCGCTCCACAGGTGCGCCGGGCTGGAAGACCTGTGCGGGTCATCGATCTCAGCGATGGGCTTCACCTCTACTGTGTCCCGCGCCATCACCCCATCTCGTATGTGAGCTGCCCACAGCAGACCAGCGCTTCGCTGGATACCTCGATGCTGCTCTGGACGGTGAGAAGGTCTGGATCAGCCATATCTGTGTCTCCCCGCACTACCGCGGGCTCGGCTACCCGCGTGCGCGGCGCGGTGAGGGACGCAAGGGTGCCGACATGAGGGGGGATTCGTGTCGCCTGGGCGGCGGGGATTCGGTGACCTGTGATTCTCTGGAGGTGACCACAGCGCCGCTGGACGGGAGAGCACGATGTCCGAACCTGACTCGACGCATCAGCCGCCTCTGATTGACACGACGGTCGCGCACTCGGCCCGCGTCACCGATGCTCTGCTGGGCGGGACCGCTCACTACGAGGCCGACCGGGAAGTCGCGGAGCACTTCAGGGCCGAGTTTCCCGGCGTTGCGGAATCGTTCGTGGCGTCACGGGATTTCCTCGGGCGCGCAGTACGTTATCTGGCCCGTGATGCGGGCATCCGGCAGTTCCTCGACATCGGCACCGGCCTGCCGACCGAGAACAACACACACGAGGTCGCCCAGCGGTACCAGCATGATGCGGCGATCGTCTATGTCGACAATGATCCGGTGGTGCTGCTCCACTCACAGGCCCTGCTGACATCCACGCCAGAGGGCACAACGACCTACATCGAGCGCGATCTGTCCGACGTCGAGGGCGTGCTGGAGCTGGCCTGGCGCAACCTGGACCGCACGCAGCCTGTGGCTCTGATGCTGCTGGGCGTGCTGGGCCACATTCCGAGCGCGGACCGTGCCGCCGACCTCGTCGCCGCCTACATGGACGAGCTGGCACCCGGCAGCTATCTGGTCACCTGCGACACCGCAAGAAGCGAGGAATCCCTGGCCGCGCAGGCGGCGTACGCGGCCAGTGGAGCCGTGCCCTACTACGTTCGGACCACTGAGGAGATCGGGGCGCAGGCCCGAGAGTTGGAGATCCTGCCTCCCGGGGTCGTCTCTGTCGCCCAGTGGCGGCCGGATCCGGGGATGCCCGTCCTTCCACGCGTGGATCAGACAGGGCTCGTGGCCCGCAAACCCTGAACGCAGCCCGTCGGTGCCCCGGGTCGACCATTGGCGTGATCTTCGGCTTCCCTCAGCTGGTGCTCTGCTGGTTCAGGCGCGCCGGCGGGGGGCACGTCGTGCCGGTAGGTGCAGCCGTGGTCGTGGGACGGCTTGGGAGAGTCAGCGTCGGAGAAAGCTGTCCTCTGGTGCTCAACGCGTTCACCGCCGCCGTCAGACACGTCGCCAGCTGCTCCCCGACTGCACGAGCAGGACGCTTGGCTTGATAACCGGTCCGTCCACCACGCGGATCGGTCATGACGTTCTCCGTTGCCGGTTGGCCGTCAACGGTGATCGGCTCTCCGCTGGATGTGGGTGGTCAGGACCGGGAGACTTTGTTGCTGCCCTGAACGGGCTCGGAGTCGCGATGTCGGGTGTGCCCATCGTCCCCACCGTACCGGCCCGGACCGGGCGGCTGACGGGCCGCCAGCAGTCCTGCATCGCTTCCCATGGGATGTCGCCCCGGCGGGCCCACCGCCCGGTCTCGTCCGGCTCGTACGAGGACTTGCCGCCCGGGAACGAGCAGCCGTCCGCGATGATCCCCACCCCGGGCTCTGGATCCCCCGCATCCACCACCGTCTCCATCCCGTCGAGCGGCCCGCCATGCAACACCACAGGAACCAGCCGACCATCATCAAACTCTGAATGCACGCCCCTGCCCTCTCTTAACACCCCACATAGAGAGGTTGAAATCGGCAAACCCCCACCCCACAGGCATGGTCCGGCACATGGGCCGGTGCTCCAGCAGGCCAGGGCCGTGGTCGGCTGCCTGTCCAGCAGGGCTCAGCATGCTCGCCAGCATGGCCTGAGCATAGGCAAACGAATGCCCGGAAGAATTCAGCATTTCAATACCTCAGAATATCGGCCCGGACATGGAAATTCCGCCAGCATGGCGGAAAGGGAGAGGGCCCACACATCAGAGTGTGGGCCCTGCGTGTCCTTGGGGACGGTTCAGTCGGTCAGCCCCGGGACGCCGTAAGAGGCGTGCGTGGGGCCTGCTCTTGAGCCGACGGCTCGCGCCTGCGGGCGGAGGTCATGCCTTCGTGAGGACGAAGAACAGGAAGCACGCGAACCTGCCCGACTCCCGCTGCTCGAAGATCTCGGGGAACCGTTCGCGGGCGCCGGGTGCCGGGGCCGGTTCACTCAGGACGTCGATCCGGAAGCCGGCTGCGGTGAACGCGTCGGTGATCGCGTGCAGCGGCCGGTCCCAGAAGGTCATCAGGTGCTTGGTGCCGCCGAGCTCCCACCACTGGGAGGTGGGGCGGATCGCGAAGTAGTCGGTTCCGGGCGGTGCCGTCATGTGCTGGACGAAGGGGTGGTGGACGGACCCGATGAGGCGGCCGCCGGGCTTCAGCACGCGCCGCAGTTCCGCCAGGGCCGTCGTCCAGTCCTCCAGGTAGTGCAGGACCAGGGAGGCGACGACGTCGTCGAACTCGGCGTCGGTGAAGGGCAGCGGGCCGCCCAGTTCGGCGCGTTCCAGCACTGCTTCGTCGCCGAGCCGCTGCCGGGCCAGCGCCAGCATCCCGGCACTGGAGTCGAAGCCGGCGACGACGGCGCCCCGCTCGTGCAGGTCTGCGGCCACGGGGCCGGCGCCGCAGCCGGCGTCGAGGATGCGGCGGCCCGCCACGTCGCCGGCCAGGTCCACGATCGCGGGGCGCGCGTAGTAGGCGTTGAGCAGGCTGGTCTCGTTCCCGGCCGCATACGCCTCGGCGAAACTGTCGTAGTCGTTCACCCTCTCCCCGGGCCCAGGAGGCGCCTCGACGGGACTGACCCAGGACGCCGTCTGCCGGTTCGGTGGGACATCCGCGTGTTCTGCGGGGTTTTCGGGAGCGGCGGTCCCGCCGGTGGTTCCGGGGCGGTTCGACATGGTTGACCTCGTTCGTTCGGGCCACGGTGGGCGTGGCGGGAGATCCGCGGATCCCCGGGCTGCGAAGGGCACAGCGAAACCCTGAACGACTGATTGGGTTTTGTCAATCACTCGTCGTCCGGCCCTTCCCCGGGCTGCCCGCTCTTCAGTACGCTGCTGGTCATGACCGAACGCCGGCCGGCTACCGACGCGGAGGCGAAGGCACTCGCCTCCGCCCTCCGCCTGCGCATCATGCGCATCTGCGTACGGAAGCCGCACACGAACAAGGAGATCGCGGCGATCCTCGGCCGAGACCCGGCCAGCGTGCTGCACCACACCAGAACGCTGGTCCGCACCGGATTCCTGGAGGCACAGGAAGAACGGCGCGGCGCGCGCGGCGCACGAGAGATCCCGTATCTGACGACGTACAAGAGCTGGCACCTCGAAACGCCCGCGATGGACCGGCCGATGCTCGACGCGTTCCTGGAAGAACTCGCCCTCGTCCCCGAGGCCCAGGCCGAGGGCACCAGGATGGCGCTGCGCCTGCCACCGCCACAGATGGAGGAGTTCCGCACCCGCCTCAAGGGTCTGCTCGACGAGTTCGCCGCCCGCCCGGACGACCCAGCCGCGCCCGCCTGGTCGCTCTTCATGGTGCTGCACTCCGACCCGAACCGGCCCTGACGACAGCGTCCGGCAGCTACCTCGGGCTCTCCCCTGCCGGGGGCGGCAGACCGACCTGATCTCACCTGCCGCACCTGGCCCATTCGTTGCTCGACCACCCATCGGACGCCGGCCATGTGCTGAGCAGTCGGCGGCGGGGCCACTCAGTCCCGCCGGCGGAGCTTCTCCGTCAGGTCCTGATGGCACTGGAAGTGCTGGGGCGGTCGGGGCGGGACCGGGCCGAGCGCGAGGACCTGGTTGGTGACCGAGTGCTCCATCCGGTAGAGCAGCACAGCGACCGCGAGGTTCATCCGCTGCACCGTTCCGCGTGCAGGGAGTACCGGGCCGAAGGGGGTGACGAACCACATCAGCAGCATGGCGCGGTTCCGGACCGCGGCGGCCAGGCGGCTGTGCAGGGCTCTGGTCAGCTGGAGTTCAGCCCGGCGGCCGGCCTCGATCGGTGGGCCCGCCTCGACGCGGCGTTGTCGTCGCGGTCCAGGACCGCGCGGCGTTGACCATGTCCATCGGCAGGTTTCCGTGGCGCTGTGCCGGGGTGCTGTCGGCTTGCAGCGCCTGGGTGAACTGATCCGCCGCGCTCCGGTGTTTCGCTCTGGCCAGAGGGGCGGCAGTGAATCGGCGCAGCGCCTGAAGGCGGCCTCGGTTCCCGGGGCGGCGGCACCCGTCTCCCGGTCGAAGTCGGAGCAGCGTTCAACGGGGAAGGCGGCCCGGATCCCGTCGATGCTCGCGGGCAGTTCCATCCGCTCGCCGTCGACGTAGGGCTCATCACACCCTCCTCGGGTGTTCTCGGGCTCACGGAGCGGTTTGGTCGGCGCCGCGGTACTGCGGCGCCCCGCCGACCATCTGGCCGGCCGGCCTGGGGCGGCCGCTGAGGCGGTCACGTGTCGTCGTCCTCTTCACTGTCAGGGACGCGGACCGTGTCGTCGATGGTGGCGACGTGGATCTCCACCGCCGTGGCAGTGGCGGCGATCGCATCGCCCACCGGGGCAGACGATCTGCGCGAACCCGCTACGGCGCAGGTACTACATTGGCCACTAGGTTTTGGGTGGCATCGATAAACCAGCCGAAATTCGGATCCGCCATACAGCGCTCGGCCACAGAAAATCTGCCGTCCTGGTGCAGAACATCCCACTCCCAAATATCCTGGGCCTGGCTCTGCATTTCTCGAATATGAGCAAGTTGAGGGATGCTCGTTGCTCCGAACACATGCTGCTGGGCACCCACCACCTCGGTGGTCAGGAGTTCAGGATCTCGCACCCGCCGGCCACTGATATTTCCATTCGCCGCCGCTGACACTGCGGCAACATTCTGCACGCGTTGGTAGGTTATTGTGTACGGCCCGTTCCGGTTGCGATTTTCTGTTCGCTCTTGCCCTATGCAGTGAAATTGCTGACGCTGACCCCGCGGTCCGCCAGAAGGATCCAGCCCGATTTCTTCCTCAAATTCCTGCTGGCATCCGGCGAGTCCGACGACGACAGCCCCCAAGGCCCGTGGAACTCCTCCTGGGATCACATATTGTCCCGCGTTCCCCTGAGGAAGGGGGCCATGTACCGGGTCGTATTGATGGCGATTTCCACCGTAGTACAGATTCTTTCGGGCAACGAGGATTTGTGTTCCGTTGGCGTCGTGCTGGTACACGAGATAGTAGCAGGGCATGTTCGCCTCTTAACCTTGCAGCGATTTTTCACCCGCGAGTATCTCGCGCATGTGCTGAGTCATGGGCTCTGTTCTCCCGGGGCGCAAGGGCAAAGTATCCATGCTGTAGGGGCCCGCGATTATTGCGGGGTCCTCCTGCCGGTATACGATTGATGCCAGTGGTGCACCTTGTTTGGTGAATATTGTTGCCATGCTTGTGAGTTCCCAGACGAATACCAGTTTGCTGGTCTCGGTATTGTTCGTGAATGTCTCGGAGATGAAGGATGTCGTCTGGGACTTGACGTTCACCTGTTGAGTGGCGCTGGAACTCATATTGAGGGAGGCCGAGACGCTTGCGGAGACGGGTCCCCAACCGCCGCTCGCGCTCACACCGACCGAGGCAGCCACCTGCGTCATGTTTGAGGTTGTTGTGTCCAGACCGGAGGTGGATGTGTGGCTCACTACCCGTGTCTCCCCCGGTCCCAGGCTGTAGGACTGTGGGAGGCGTCGCCAGTACTGTTCGAGCGCGATGATGTTTTCGTTGTGCTGGATCTGCCCGCAGCCGACGGTGATGCGTGGGGAGTCTGGGGGGATGACAATGTCCTTGTTGGGCTCTGGCCACTTGCCGATGGCATTGGGCCTGCGGAAATGCTTCGGCGTGATGATGGCCATCCAGTCCGCGCCTTCTTGTTTGATCACGGCTTGCTGCACGTCGACGAGGGCACCGGTGCAGGTGTTGACGATAACGAAGCACCAACCGTCAATGATCGGCCCGACCTTGAATTCGGTCTTGCTCATGGGCGGGATGGGAATAGCTGGGTATCCCACTCCCAGCGCCCGCTCCTTCGCATTCCCGGGAGCTATTCCCAGGCGAACTGATGTGTCGGACAGAAGGTACGCACCGAGAGGCAGCGGCGTCCTGTTGTCGAAGCGGGCCCAGCCCGCGAGACCGTTGCCGCTGGCGGCCGAAGCCAGCGTTCCGTCGCTGGCCTGCTGAAAGATTTTATCGGGCATGTTTGAGGCTTCTTTCTGAGCCAAGGCGGGGGCAGAAGTCAGGGGAGGATTTCTGATGCGCTCACGAGCGTCGGCTGTGCATTCACCACCACAGAGCTGAGGGCAGATTTTCCTGGGTCACTCAAGACCGTAGCGCCGTCGTACAAAGTGACGCGGTCACTAAGCTGCCAGCGTATGACCATCCTCGCGGGGCTGTGACGCTCCTCGTCCAGCGTGTACGTATTGGATACATTCTCGGTCGCCTCCTCACTCATAACCACTTGCTGAGATGTTGCCGAAGACGCACTCAGCGCAGCGGATACCGAAGCGGAAACTGGACCCCATCCCACCCCGGCGGACGCACCGATTGAGGCTTCGACCGATTGCTGATCCGAAGTCGTACTCTGCATTCCAGATGTAATCTGGAGGCTGTACCTTTTCTCCTCGCCAGGCGCGATGCTGTAGGAGTTCGGCAATATTTCCCAGAACTGTTCCCGTATCACGATGTTCGGCTTGGCGACTGGTCCGGATACATTTTCAATAACTCCGCATCCAACGACGATGGGCTGTGAATCGTCGGGAATGTATATGCCCGCTCCTGCGTCGGGTTCGGGCACCATACCGATATCGTTCGGCTCCAGGAGGTGCCAACTGCTCACGCATATTTCCCTGGTCTCCGCAGTCACCTCCACGACGGCGACGAAAGCTCCGCTCAGGGCACTCGTGAAAACCAAATAGGCTCCTGTGATTGGTCGCACCATGACGGGCTTCGGCTCGCCACCCCCATATGGCGGAATTATCGCCGGAGGCCGCCCCGGCTCCAGATCCCGGGTTTCCGGATTGACACCCGTACGGCCTCCGAAGCCGTCTCCGTACAGCGCGACCGGGATCGGCAGCCTACTGGAAACCGGGATCTGTGGCAGGACCTCACCGCCGCCTTTCGCCACCAGCTTCCCTCTAATGGCATCCTCGTACATCGAATTCATCTGCATATCCATACTCCTTATCAACGGGAGGCTTGCCAGAACTGCAAGACCACAGTTCCTCCAGCACAAAGCCAGCATTCACCGAAACGGGCATACTGAACCCTCAGCTTTGACAGGCCTGTGGCTAAAGGGAGAGCGACGAAAGGTTAACGGACGGATGAGCCCTCGCGGAACTCCAGCCGTGAAGCTCCAAAAGATAATGAACAGAAGGTCAGGGCCAAGGCGACTTTTGCAACGAGGCGGCGTCTCGTCCGAAGCCTCGCTGTTCCTCTACATATAGGAGCACACGCGTGAAATTGGTGCATGTCGATCACTGCGTCGAGAGGCCCTGGAATGATCTCTCCGATGCGGCACACTTCGGGCTATTTCCAGGTGAGCCGATTCAGCTCTCCGCCCTTCAGTGAATCACCGCAGCAGCTGTCTCGGCGAGACAACGCAGCCTGTTAAACATCCACCCTGGAAAGCGTTGTCCGGCGGAGCAGAACGACTTGCAGGCGTCCTCACCGGCCGTGCCCCGCGCGCTCTGCCCGATCGTTAGCTCACGTCGCATTGTTCGAACTCACCGACGTCATGCCGTGCGCCGACGGGCCGGTGAAGACGCTGGTCGGCGCAAGGCCCGGGCGAAGTGGCGGAGCAGTTCGCTGTCGCGTCCGGACGCTGGTGGCTACGGTGTCGGGCAGCTCGCACATCTGTAGCGGATGCAGGCGGGCTCTTCGACCGGGCCTCACCGCTGGGCTGCGACATGACGACGTTTACGCTCTCTGTCCGTGGATGAGACCGAGTACCGTCACTCGCACCGCCGTCAATGGCTGCTGACAGGTGTGGCACTGGCCGCTCTGGCAGTGTCCTTGCTGGTGCCGCTGTTCTGGGGGCTGAGCACGGGGCAGCTTGATGAACGCCTGCTGTTCGCTGGGCTGATCTCCACACTGGGCTGTGCGGCTTCGGCGCTCTTCTTCATCGACCGGGCGCTCTCGCGCACAGTGGTCAACGCTGAGGGCATCCATATCAAGCGTCCTGCGCGGCCACGCTTCTGCCCGTGGCGGGAGATCGCGAGTATCGCCTTCCTGGAGCCGTCCCACTCTCAGGTCACCCTTGTGCTCACCGATGGATCCCTCGTGACCCTGCCGGCGCCGGCGAAGTCGGCAGACCGGGCCGACGCCTCTTTCGAGCGCGGCGTCGCTGAGCTCCGTCGGCGTGTGAAGACGGCCACGAGTCCTCCCCGCTGATTGCGGGTCGATGAGGGAACTCGACAGCTCAGCCATCTTCCGAGAGGGCAGGACAGCCGCGGTCAGGAGTCCGACGGCGGCGCATCCGGACAGGACGGTTGGGGCGCTGTTGAAGTTGTTCCGGGCGGCGAGTGCGCGATGACGGTGGCGAGAATGCTGTTGGAGATGTCGGTCCTGGCCTCGACCCAGGTGTTCGCTTCGATGCGGACGGAGTCGGTGGCGGTGGCGTCGACCAGGCGAAGAGCGGTGCTGAACAGCGGCGGGGGAACGGTTCTGAGCAGACCATGCGCATCGGAATTGCTCAGGCCGCGTCGAAGCCACTGCTGGCGAGGGCCTGCAGGTAGGCGTTCTGTCGTGTCACGGGTTGCCTTGCGCGGGGCATCGCGGTCATGCCGACAGGCGGGTGCCGCGGCGCCAGATGGCACGGGTGTTGAGGGTCTCGCTGATGTCACTGGTCGGATCGCCGTCCACCAGGAGAAGGTCGGCGCGGAGCCCTTCGGCGATGCGCCCCCGGTCGCTGAGTCGGAAACGGCGGGCCGTCGTCGCCGTGGCCGCGCGCAGTGCCCGTGAGGGTGTGAGCCCGGCCGCGACCAGGTAGTGCAGTTCGTGGTGCAGGCTCGCTCCGTGCGCCAGCCCTCCGAAGAACGTCTCGGGCATGGAGACGTCGGTACCGGCCAAGATGTCGATGTCCGCCGCGTCCAGGGCGCGCACGGTGTCGTACACGTCGTCGAGCCTGCCCTGCGGAAAACGGTTGTAGCTGGAGCGCAGGGTTCGGTCCCACGCGCTGTCGAGGCGCGCGGCGACGCGGGGGTCGTCGGCGAGTTGGCTGCCGGTGTGTCCCATCATCGAGGCGTTGAGAGTGATGCAGGGAATGACGAACATTCCCGCGTCCTTGATGAGGCGGATGATCTCGTCGGTGTGCGGCTGGTCCATGAAGACGTGGGTAACGCCGTCGATGCCGGCTTCGACGGCCATCCTGGTGGCCTCAAGGGTCAGCGCGTGGGCGACGGTGAGAGCGCCGTACTTCTTGGCTTCGGCCACGCCCGCGTTCACGGTTGCCTGGTCGAGCGAGGGCAGCCCGGGGTGTCCCTCCACGCTGCCGTCGTCGATCATGAACTTGATGAAGTCCGATCCTCGCGCGAGGAGTTGGGGGATGAAGGCGGCCGCTTCCCGGGGAGTGGTGGAGAAGGGCATCAGGGGCATCTCCGGGGGGAGGTCCCACTTCGGCCGGAAGCCTTCAGGCATGAGCTCGCTGGGGTGGCCTCCTGGAGGCGTGATGGCGAAGCCGGAGGAGCGCACGTCGGCCAGGGTGTCGTCGTCGGTGATGAGCCCTCGGTTCTCGCGTGTGTTCATCCCCTGCATCTCCAGTTCGGTCGTCACCCCGAAGCGCAGGGCGAGCGCCAGGGAGCCCGGGGCGGAATGAACATGGGCGTCGATGAGCCCCGGCAACAGTGTGGCGCCGCTGCCGTCAACGATTTCGCTGTCCCGAGGGGCGTCGCCGCCGATGCGGGTGATCCTCCCACCGTCGATGACCACGGTCGGCGTGCCCACCGTCTTCTCTCCGTCGAAGATCTGCGCGTTGGTGATGGCAGTAAGAGCCATGGCGGTCTACCTCGTTCTCGCTCACACTTGCTTTACATAGCAAATGCTATGCACATGTTCTTGGGTATGCAAATGTGCTCGCTCGGTCTAGAATCGGCCGCATGAGCAGCGCGTCTTCCTCTGAGCGGTCTTCCGACGACGTGGCGCTGGACCAGATCGGCCCGGCCCTGTCACGTCTGCGACGACGCGCGCCGGCATCGAACAAGGACCTCTCGCGCAATCTCGTACTCAATGTGATCGCCGACGCACCGGGCGAGACGACCGTAGGTGGCCTCGCCGCAGAGATGGGGGTCGCTCAGCCGGTTGCCAGTCGGACCGTCGCCGCCTGCATCGAAGAAGGGCTGCTGCGCCGGGCGGCGTCCCCATCGGACGGACGCCGCACCGTACTCGAACTCACTGAGCACGGCGAGGCCGAACGCAGTCGCTTCGCCGCCGAACAGCGAAAAGCGTTCGAGGAGATCACCGTCGCCTGGTCGCCGGAGGAGCGGATCCAGTTCGCTCGGCTCCTGAGACGTTACGGCGCCGATGCCGGTGCCTGGTCCAGAAAACAGGCCCCGAGCGGCGACTGAACACCTCTCCAGCAGGAGTTCGCCCCGCCGGTGGCGTTGGTGCGCCGGCGCAGTGGGCTCCCGCGCACCGCTCGGCCCCTGACCGCCGCGCTGTCGCGGGCGCCGGGCGCCGATGCCGGTGCGTCAACCGGCGGTGCCGAACCGGTCCGTGAGGGCGCCCCCTTCACGTGCCGCCGGCACGGTCTCCCGGGTTCCGGCTCCGGCGCGCGCGGGGACGTCCCCGGGCCGGATCCGACGTACGCGCCCGTGCCGGTCGGTCACCCGCCCCGCCGAGGTGCTTCCCGACATGGCGAGCACGGACAGCAGAATGAGCGCGCCGGCCGGTGCGAGCACGGTCCACGGGGCCAGTTCCAGATAGGGCTGGCCCTCGGAGAGCAGTCGGCCCCACTCGGCGGTGGGCGGCTGTTCGCCCAGCCCCAGGAAGCCGAGGGAGGCCAGCACGAGGACCGTGGTGGGCAGCCGCAGCACGGCGTTGCGCACGACGGCGGGCAGCACCGCCGGCAGGTAGTGGCGGCGCAGCCGATGCGGGGACCCGGCGCCGAGCGAGACCGAGGCGAGCAGATGACCGCTCGCCCGTTCCTGTTCCACCAGTGCCGCGCTCTGGGCCGCGTACGGGGTCCAGCCCACCAGGCACACCGCCAGCGCCGCGCCCCAGACCGAGGGGCCGGTCAGCGCCGTCGTCAGCAGTCCGGCGACCACGGCCGGCAGCGTGGACATCACTTCTGTCAGGCCCGCGCTCCAGCGGTTCGCCATGCCGATGAGCAGCCCGGTGACGGCGCAGACCGCCGCCACCACGACCGCCACCCCCGTCGTGCGAAGGGCCCCGTGGCCCAGGCGTGCCAGCAGGTCACGGCCGAGCGCGTCCGTGCCCAGCGGGTGCGCCCAGGAGGGCGGCAGGAGCCGGGCGGCCGTGTCGACCTGGAGGGGATCGCGCAGCAGTCCCGCCACGACCACCGCGCACAGCGCGGCGGCGCACGCCGCCGCGAGGAGGTAGTGCGAGCGCCGCCGGGGCAGCGGGCGCGCGTGCAGGGCGGGCAGGGCCCCGCCCCTCAGGGCGGGGCCGATGAGCGCGTACCGCAGTGTCTGGAGCAGCAGGCCGGCGAGGACGCCGAGCAGGACGAGGAAGAGCGTCGCGGTCTGCAGTGGCGGCAGGTCCTGGGCCAGCGCGGAGTCGAGCGAGAGCCGGCCCAGGCCCGGGATGTTGAAGATCTTCTCCACCGCGACGGCGCCCCCGACCAGGGCCACCACGGTCGGCAGCAACTGGGGGAGGATGCCGGGGAGCGTCCGGCGTACCGCGCGCCGGGCGACCAGCCGGGGCGCGAGCCCCAGGGCGTGGCAGGTCCGCGCCCACGGCTCGTTGAACGCGGCGGGCAGCGCCTGGTCGAGCAGGCCCCCGATCATCGCCCCGGACGGCAGCCCGAGCGCGAGCGCGGGCAGCACCATCGACTGCGGGCCCTGCCAGCCGCTGGAGGGGAACCAGCCCAGCCAGACACCGCCCACCAGCGCGAGCAGCGAGGCGAGCAGGAACTTGGGCAGGGCGGCGAGGACGGCCGCGGCCGTGCCGGCGCCGCGGTGGTGGAGCCGCCGCCGGGAGCCGAGCCGCACCGTACGGGCGCTGATCAGCGCGGCCACCACGAGGGTGACCACCAGGGCGCCGGACATCAGCGTCAGGGAAACGGCGAAGGCGCTGGTGACCTGGGGCAGGACGGGTTGGCCCGACACCCAGGAGGTCCCCGCGTCGCCGCGCGCCAGCCCGGCCAGCCACTGGAGGAGATGCGCGAACGGCCCGGAGTCCAGGCCCAGCTGCTCGCGTACGGTGTCCAGCTGCTCCGGTGTGGGGTCCTGGTCGGCGGAGCGGGCGCGCAGGACGGTCAGGGCGGGGTCGGTCCCGGACAGCCACGGCAGCATCGAGACCGCCGCCAGCAGCAGGGCCCCGGCGACCAGGCGCCCGGCCGCTGCGCCGCGGCGCACGGGGGCCCGGCCAAAGTCGCCCCTCACAGCACGCATCGGTCGTTACTTCAGCCGGGTGTTGACGTCGATGAGGGAGCGCTCTCGCGGGTCGAGGAGCACCCCTTCGACGTGGGCACCGATGCCCTGCACGACCTTCTCGTGGACGAGCGGGACGACGGCGTCGGTGCGCAGGATCTCCGCCTCGGCCCGCATGATGTCGCGCTGCCGCAGTTCGGGGTCGCCCTGCTGGGCGGCGGCGGCGATGGCCTCGTCGACCGCGGGGTCCCGCAGGGCCGCGATGTTGTAGACGCCGTCGCTGGTGTAGTCGCTGGCCAGGTAGGCGACGGCGTCACCGGTGTCGAGCAGCGTCACCCGGGAGAAGACCAGGGCGTCGTACCCGCCCGCGAGCAGGTCGGCTTCCATCTGGGTGTACTCGCGCACGTCCTGCCGCACGGTGAACCCGGCCCGCTCCAGCTGCTGCTGGACGACGGTGGCGGCCTCGGGGAGTTCGGCGCGGTTGGTGTACGTGGCCAGCCGCAGGGTGCGGCCGCCGGTCGCCTCCGCGACCTCGTCGGGGGTCGCGGCCGTAGCGCGTCCGGTGACGTCCACCCGGTGGCCGGCGGCCCACGGGACAGCGGGCCCGAACAGGCCCTGCGCGGGGTCGGCGTACCCGCCGAAGACGGAGTCGACGAGGGCGGAGCCGTCCATGGCCTCACGGGCGGCGGCGCGCAGCGCGGGGTCGGTGAAGATGCCGCTGCCGGTGTTCAGGACCAGGCTGTCGGACCGGACGGACGGCACCTCGTGGCGGGTCTGCGCATCGAGCAGGCCGGCCTGGGCGGTGGGGATCCATTCGGCGATGTCGACGTCCCCGGCGCGCAGGGCGCTCGCCCGGGCGGTGCCGTCGGCGATCCAGGTGACGTCGATGCCGGGGGCCTGGGCGGTACCGCCCCAGTAGGCGTCGTACCGGTCCAGGGTGGCCGCGGTCTTGCCGGTCAGCCGGGTGATCTCGAAGGGGCCGGTTCCGGTGCCGAGCGGGCTGACCGTCCCGTCCTGCGCGTACGCCGCCGGGGAGAGGATCCCCAGGGCCGGGCTGGCGAGCCGCAGCGGCAGCACGGGGTCCGCGCTCGCCGTGGTGATGACGACCGTGTCCTCGTCCTCGGCCGTGGCGGTGAGGGTGACGTCGCTGAGGACGCGCGGCTTGATCTCGGCGGAGCCGGCGTGGTCGAGGGCGTTGACGACGGTCTCGGCGGTGACCTCGGTGCCGTCCTGGAAGGTGGCCTCGCGCAGCACGAAGGCCCAGGTGGTGTCGTCCCGCTGAGTCCAGGACTCGGCCAGCGCGGGCGCTGCGGCACCGTCCGTGTCCAGTGCCGTCAGCCCTTCGGTGACCGACAGCTTGCTCAGGACGGTGGCGTCATTGCTGTACGGGGACAGTGCCTGCACCGGCGGCACCGCGAGAGCCACCCGCAGCCGGCCCGCCGGGTCGGCCCCGCCCCCCGCGTCCGAGGTGTTCCCTCCCGAGGCGAAACAGCCGGTCAGCAAAGGGGCGAGCACAAGTGCCGCGAGGAGTCCGCGGGAGGTGACGCGCATCAGGGTCCTGTCGTACGGGTGGGCCGGATGCCCCGGCACGCCCACATCACGGGGCGGGGCGTGGCTACGACACTATATGAGGTAAGCCTTACCGAAGAAGGCGTGGGGCTGCGGTCCCGTCCGCCGCCATGCCCGGCCGGGCGGCCCCTGCGGGCGGGGCGGGTATGCCGGCGCGACCGGCCGCCCGTGCGGGGCTGCGGCTTCGGGTCATGCCCGACCCGAGGCCGTACTCCTTCGGCGGGTGCTCCCCGGGCGATCCCGTGGTGCCGCGCAACGGGATGCCCCGGCACACCAGCCGGTCCGGGTGCCGTTCGCGTCCCGGAGGACGGTCCCGGCCCTCGCCCCTGAGCGGCGGTGGTGCGGCCACCGTCCGCCATCCGACCTGCACCGCACACGGGTTCGGCCGGCCCCTCCCCCGCCGCCGGATTCATCGGTCCCGGGGTGGTCCCACCGCCGCGGAGATCATTCCGTGGGGAACTCTCCGGGAGTGAGGTGTGTGGTCGCCCCGTGGAGACCCAGCCGCAGGACCGGTGCGGCGGTACCGCCGAAGGACGCGCGCGCCTCGGCGGCCGGCAGGTGCCGGGGATCGGCGCCGTCGCCGCGCAGGTAGTTGGCGAAGCCCACCACCCGCAGGTCATCGAGAACCCACCACGCATAGGCCTGGTCCGGTTGCGCCGGCGGGTTGCGCAGGACCAGCCCGGAGCCGTTGAGCGGTTCGTACGGCCCGGTCAGCGCGTCGGCGACGAACCCGTACAGCCCGGTGGGAGCGCCCGGCGGGTGGAACGCCTGCCGGCTGGTGCAGAAGAACAGGTAGTAGCGCGAGTCGTGGACGACCACATGGGGCCGTTCGATCTCGTGGTTGACGCCCTCGGCCACGACCAGCGGCGCGAGCAGCCGCCAGGCGCCGTCCGACCACCGGGCCAGGGCGACGGCCCCCATGAAGCGGTCGCCCCAGGGGACACTGGCGGCCACGAGCAGGTACTCCGATCCGTCCGCCGGGTCCCGGAACCAGGCGGGGTCGCGGAACGCCTTGATCCGCCCCGGCCCCCCGTCCACCTCGTCGGCGGGCAGATAGGCGTGGCCGTCGGAACGCAGGACGACGCGGTGCTCCGCCTCGGGAGACGGCCGCACCGTACCGTCCGTCCCGATCAGGGCCGGGCGGGCCTCCATGACCCGCTGGTGAAAGGTGGGGTGTGCCTCCCCGCGCGTTCCGGTCGCGGTGTAGAAGACCGACACCGTGCCGTCGGGGCGCCGCACCGCGCACCCGGACCACTCACGGCTGCCCGGGGAGGCCCCGTCGGGGAAGACCGGGCCCAGGTCCGTCCAGTTGTCGCCCGCCCGGGCGAGCAGCCACAGACGGGCGATGTCGTGGCGCAGTTCCGGGTGGCCCGACGCGGGGGCGGACAGCGTCATCCACAGTTCCCGGCCGTTCAGGACGGTCGGTGAGCCGTCCTCCTCCTGCACCGGCCACAGGTCCCACACGTCCCGGTCCGCCAGCACCCGGGTGGGGGCATCGCCGATCGGGGGGGCGGTGGTCGCGGGGTCGTCGGCGAGCCGGTCGAGGTCGGCTCGGGTCCACCGCGTGGTGCGGACATCGGTCACGCCGCGTCCGCCTTCGTGCCGTTGTCGGTTGCCATGAGTCGGTCAGCCCTTCACTGAGCCCTGGAGCAGGGCGGAGACGAAACGGCGCTGGAAGATGAGGAAGACGGTCAGGGTGGGCGCCAGGATCAGCAGCGATCCGGCGCACAGCAGGGGGATGTCCGTTCCCCACTGCCCCTGGAAGGCGCCGAGAGCGCCGGCCATGGTGCGTTGCCGTGGATCGTCGACGAGCACGATCGCGAGCAGGAACTGGTTCCACGTCCACAGGAACAGCAGGATCGCGAGCGAGGAGATGGCCGGGGCGGCCAGCGGGACATGGATCCGCCAGAACACCTGCCAGACGCTCGCGCCGTCGATCTGGGCCGCCTCGGAGAGTTCCGTCGGCACATTGACGAAGTGCGCGCGCATCCAGTAGACCGCGAACGGCATGTACAGCCCAATGAGCGGCAGGATGATGGCCCACCGGGTGTTGAGGAACCCCAGGTCGCGCACCAGGTAGTACAGCGGGGTGATGATGCCTTCGAACGGCAGCGTCAGGCCGAGGACGAACAGCAGGAAGAGCAGCGGGCCGCCGGCCATCCGCAGGTGGCCGAGCGCGAACCCCGCCATGGTGCCGAGGACCAGCGATATGGGCACCACGCCCAGCACGATGAGCGTGCTCGACCACAACAGGTCGCCCATGTGGGCGGCCTCGAAGGCGCGGACGAAGTTCCCCCACTGCGGCTCATCGGGCCACTGCAGGCCGGAGGGATAACTCCCCGACGGATGCAGGGCGGTGACGAACAGGCTGATGAACGGCACGATCGTGACGACCATCAGGGCGACGAGGAACAGACGTCCCGTCCACGCTTCACGTTTGCCGACGATCATGGCCGCTCCCTGGTGAGCCGCTGGACGGGCAGGACGCACAGGAGCACCAGCACCATGAGGACCACCGCCAGCGCGGACGCCACCCCGATCTGCCGGTCGGAGAAGGCCTGGTAGAAGATCTCCAGGCCGGGCACCATGGTGGCGTTGCCCGGGCCGCCCTGGGTGGAGATGTAGATGATGTCGAAGCTGGCCAACGCGGAGATGACGGTCACGGTGACGCAGACGCCGATCTCCTGCCGCAGGCTGGGCACGGTGACGGAGAAGAACTCCCGTACCGGGCCCGCGCCGTCCAGCCGGGCCGCCTCGTAGAGGGCGGGATCGATCTTGCTCATGCCCGCCAGCAGCAGCAGCGTGCACAGACCGAGCATCACCCAGGCGCCCATCACACCGACGGCGGGCAGCGCCGTGGACAGATCACCGAGCCAGGCACGGGTGGTCCCGCCGAGACCGATGGCCGACAGCACCTGATTGACCAGGCCGTTGGAGGACAGCAGCCAGGTCCAGGTGATGCCGACCGCCACCAGGGGGATGACCTGGGGGATGAACACGACCGTTCTGGCCACCAGGGCGAGCCGGCTGGCGGCGATGCGCCGGATGGTCGCGGCGATCGCCAGACCGAGCAGCACGGGAACCACGCTGAAGAACACGATGAGCCGGAAGGCGTTGAGGATCGTGTTGAACAGTTCGGGATCGCGGAACACCCGGTGGTAGTTGTCGAGTCCCACCCAGGTCGAGGCCCCGATGCCGTTCCACTCGTAGAGCGAGTACTGGAAGGTGAGGAGCATCGGCCACAGGACGAACACGGCGTAGACCGCCAGGGCCGGGGCGGCGAACAGCCAGCTGACCCACCACCGGGTGGAGAGGCCGGCGGGCCGGGCGCCGCCCCGCAGCCGGGGCGGACGCCCCCCGGTCCTGCGGGACGCGGCGCCGGCCCTGCCGGCCGCCGGCTCCGTCGTCGGAGAGTTCACGGACACTAGCTCCCGGTTCCGGACGCGTACTCGTTCTGGACCGCCGCCAGCAGCCCCTCCGGTGACTGCTCACCCGCGAACAGCAGCTGCAGCTGCGGGGTCCAGCCCTTGGCGTAGATGGAGCCGGTGGCGTTGGCGATGAAGTCCATGGCGCCGTTGTCCCCGGAGACCAGGGCCCCGGCCGCCAGCGTTTCAGCGGTGACGGTGCCCTCCGCCACCTCGGGCATGGGCGCGTCGGGCAGACCCATGGGGTGCGACCCGCCGATCTCGACCGCGATCTCCCGGGCACGCTCGTCGGTGGCCACCCAGTTGAGGAAGTACGCCGCGTGATCCGGGTTCTTCGCGTGCGCGCCGATGCCGTAGGTCAGGGGCGCGGACATCGCCGCGACCGGGCCACCGGCCTCGCGGGGCGGCATCACGAAGAATCCCACCTCCCCAGGCATCTCCGCGTCCAGATTCCCGGACTCCCAGTCGCCGTTGAACATGAACAGTCCCTCGCCGGCCAGGAACTTGCCCATCATCTGGGCGTATTCCATCGCGTTGGCGTCCGGGTCGAAGTACCCCGCCCGGATCCAGTCCTGGAGGTGGCCGACCGCCGAGAGGTTCGACGGTGTGTCGATGTCGGCGCCGGGACGCTGGAAGATCCAGTCGTTGATCGGACCGGGCTGCCCGTAGGCCGCCATCAGATTCTGCAGCGGGAACGCGAAGCCGCCGGTGGCGCCGCCGTTGAACTGGACGATCGGCACGATGCCGGCGTCGCGGGCGTCGGACAGCAGGGCGTCGAACTCGTCCAGCGTGGCCGGCGGGGCCGACATGCCGATCCGCTCGGCGAGCGTCTTGTTGTAGAAGACGCCGGTCATGCTGAAGTTGAGGCCCATGCCGTACAGGGATCCCTCACCGCGCGGTGAGCCCTCGGGGGCGGAGCGCAGCTGCTCCAGCTGGGAGGGGGGCCACCGGTCCCACCCGAAGACGTTCGCGTATCCGTCCAGGTCGAGCAGCAGGCCGTTGCTCACCAGCTCGGAGAGCTGCGGAAGCCGCATGAGGTCCGGCGGGTCATCCGCCAGTACGCGCGGCGCGTTCTGGGTGATCACCGCGAACTGGTCCTCGCGTATGTCCCAGGTGACGTTGGGGTACTGCCGGGTGAACTCCTCCGTCAGGGCACGCGCCATGGGGAAGCCGGTCTCGAAATACGCCTTGAGCGTGACTGGTTCGCTGCCGATGGTTGGTGCCTGGGAGGGGGATGCGCCGGGGTTCGACGGCTTTGGCCCGCTGCTTCCCGGCCCGCTGCAGCCCGCGGCCACCGTTCCCGCGAGGGCGAGGAAACCGAGCGCGGCTTGCCGACGGCTGATGGAACGCGTCATTGCGCACACTCCGTGGATTTCGTGGACGAACCGCCGGGGGCAGAACATCCTGAGCCGTTGCTAAATCGTGTTAGCGGCGGTTAGTGTTACGCCCCGTTCGGCTAGGTGTCAAGGTTCTTGTCAGGCTCGATACGTGGGAGGTTCTCCGGTGGGAGTGCGACGGGTGACCATGACCGATGTGGCAAGGCGCGCCGGTGTGTCCCGCACCACCGCCTCGCTGGTGCTCTCGGGGCGGGGCCGGGAGATGAGGATCTCCCGCGATGTCGAGCGGCGCGTCCTCGAAGCCGCCGACGCGCTGCGGTACCGGCCGGACATCGTCTCCGTCGCGCTGCGCACCGGTACGACACGGACCATCGGGTTCGTCTCCGACACCGTGGCGACCTCCCGGCTGGCGGGAGACATGATCAAGGGAGCGCTGGAGGCAGCACGCGAACGCGGCGTCATGCTGTTCATCGGTGAGACGGAGGGCGAGCCCGACCTGGAGGAAGGTCTGCTCCAGGCCATGCACGACCGGCGGGTCGACGGGGTCATCTTCGCCTCGATGTTCACCCGTACCCTCGTGGTGCCGTCCGTCCTCTCCGGGGGGCCGGCCGTCCTGCTGAACGCGCTGCCGGCCCAGGCGTCCCCGCCGTTGCCCTCGGTCATCCCCGATGAGATCGGCGCCGGCCGTGAGGCGGCCCGGGTGCTTCTCGGCGCGGGGCACCGGGACGGCATCCATCTGATCGGCGCCGGGCCCGGTGTGCGCGACGTGCCACCCGGAGCCGTGGCCGGGGCCGAACGGCTCGCGGGTATCCGCGAGATCTTCGCACGGGAGTCGGTGAAGATCGCCAGTGGCCGGATGTGCCCCGACTGGCAGCCGGAGTACGGCTACGAAGCCACCCGCGAACTGCTGTCCTGCGACCGGCCGCGGGCGCTGATCTGCCTCAACGACCGGCTCGCACTGGGTGCTTATCAGGCGCTCGACGCGGCGGGGCTGACCGTGCCGGACGATGTCTCCGTGATCTCCTTCGACGATCACCCCATCGCCACCTGGATCCGGCCCAAACTCACCACCGTGGCGCTCCCGCACCACGAACTGGGCCGCGCGGCCGTCGACGCGCTCTTCTCGGAGATCGACCGGCACCGCCAGGGGCTGCCCCCCGAGAACCGGCAGATCCGGGTCCCCATGCCGACCCGGCTGCGGGAGTCGGTGGCACCTGCCGCCGGCTGACACCCGGTGCGCGGACCGACAGTTGACGACGCGTCTCCTCCTGCCGGGCGTCAGGCGTCGCGGGCCCGGCCTCTTGACAGCGGCGGCGACCGTCACCACACTGCCACGGCATCACTAACACGATTTAGCAACTCGTCGAGGCCGTGCCGTCCTGTCCCGGACACCACCGCGGAAGCGGCCCGGCCCACGCGGAGGTCGCCATGCTGCTACGCCGACTTGCCCTGGTCTGCCTGTCCCTGGGGCTGCTGGGCTCGTCCCTGATGCCCGCGGCGTCCGCCGCCACCGGCGACCGGCACCCGGACCGGGGTGTCCAGAGCGTCACCGCCATCACCCGGGTGCACACCTACGGACAGAAGATCGACGCCGTGGCTGTGGAGTACGCGGCGGACGTCAACCCCCGCACGCTCGGCCCGGACACCTACACCGTCACCGACAGCGTGTACAACTTCCGCTACGACCCGATCGAGGACCTCACCCGGTACGCGGACCGGGAAGTCGTCAGGGTCTACACCAACGACGCGCCCGCACCGCGTCCGGACGGCCGCTCCCGTACCGGCCGGTATGTCATTGTCGAACTGGCGCCCGCCGATCCCGGCGGCAATACCGTCATCGTGTCCCGCTGCCCGACCTTCCTGTGCTCGGTGAAGGTCAACCCCGAACCTCCCACACGCATCGTCCAGAACGAGCCCGTCCACGCCCTCCGCGGCAACGGAAACGGCCGGGGACCCATCCTCGCGCCCGCGTCCTCGGCCGCCCTCCCGCTGACGGAGCCGGCGGTCAACCTGCTGGTCGACGACTTCGAACAGAGCACGTATCTCCACCACGGCAGCGTCCTGCCCTACGCCTACCACCTGCCCGCCGGCTACGACCCCGGGCGCGGCTACCCGCTGATGGTGATCCTGCCCGGTCACGGGATGGGCTGGGACGGCGAGAACCTCGGCGTCTCCCTCGCCGCCGACATCCCGGCAACCGCCTGGCTCACCGACGAATGGAACGGGACGGGCGAGGACGTCATCGTGCTCGTGCCCCAGAACCAGCGCGTGGGTCCGGCGGCCGAGGCCGAGATCATGACGGCCCTGGTGGAGGATTTCATCGGCTCCCACGCCGTCGACCCCGGCCGGGTGTACGCCTCGACCGTGTCCTACGGTTCCCGGCTGGCCTGGGAAGCCATGGCGGAGCGGCCGGGACTGTTCGCCGCCGCTCTCATCACCGGTGGTTTCGCGGTGGATGACGAGCAGGCGGCCCGCATCGCCTCCGCCCGGACACCCATCTGGGTCACCCACGGTCTCAACGACCACCTGCTGCCGGTCGATTACGGCCGTGACTCGGCGCGATCGCTGCGCGAGGCCTATACGGCGGCCGGGGTGGACCCCGGGAGGGCCGAGGACCTCGTGCGCTACACCGAGTACAGGAACGAGGCGTTCTCGGAGCCGGACTACCACGCCGCGTTCGGCCCCACCTACGAGGACGCTTCGATCCTGGGCTGGTTGCTCCGGCAGGGGGTCAGTGAGCGGTGACCCTCCTGTCGCCCGACACTGCGGGAGTCCTGCCGGTGTGGACTCCCCGGTGATGGGGACTGAACCAGCGAGAGGGCTGCGCCCCACCCCCACCCCCACGCCCGAAGGCCCCAAGATGACCGGTCACTCCCCCAACCCGCCCACCGGCGCACTCCACCACGTCGAGATCTGGGTCCCCGATCTCACCCGCGCCACCCATACTTGGGGCCCACTCCTCGAAGCCCTCGGCTACACCCCCCACCAGGACTGGCCGGGCGGCAGAAGCTGGCGCCTCGCACACACCTACCTCGTCTTCGAGCAATCGCCCGCACTCACCGGCCCCCGCCACGACCGCTGCGCCCCGGGGCTCAACCACCTCGCCTTCCACGCCGGCACCCGCCACGATGTCGACACCCTTACCGACCAAGCGATCGCCACCGGCTGGACCCTGCTGTTCCCCGACCGCCACCCCCACGCCGGCGGCCCCCAGCAATACGCCGCCTACCTCGAGAACACCGACGGCTTCGAGATCGAACTCATCGCCACCAGTTCCTTGTGAACGCCCCCGCTGCCCACGGCTGCCGCACCGCCTGGTCGCGGTGCGGCAGCCCCAACGGCGTGCTCCGGGAGCCGATGACGCTCGCGTGTGTGCGCACGCGCGTCCTTTCTCCTCGACCGGACGTGCCGGGCGGTGGATCTCAGACAGGCGTCGGCCACTCGCCCCGGTGCCGCTCCACCTGGGGCGCCGCGAAGTGCGCCGCGCCCCGGCGCGCCAGATAGGCGGCCAGCGAGGTCGGTATGACGTCCGGGTAGTCCGCGTTGCGCACGTCGCGCAACGCGGCCGTTCCGTCGAACATCGCGACCTGGGCTTGCAGCGCCGCGTACTCGACCACGCTGGACGCGTTGAACTGCCGACGCACGATCTCCGCGCGCAGGTCGTCAAGGGTGCCCCTGCGCACCAGTTCCCACCGCCGCCCGGACGCCGCTTCGATCTCGTTCCGCAGCTCCAGCATGGTCAGCTGTTGGCCGACCACGTGCACCTCGCGGCCCGCGGTTGTCGGGTCGAGCGCGATCGCGGCCGTGAACGCGGCGGTGTCCGCGATGGTGGTGATGTCGATCGCGCGCATGCCGTCGCCCCATACGGAGAACGTGCCCGCGGCCGGGTCGAGCACCTCGTGGACCGGGCCGAGGAAGAACTCCGGGAACGCGCCGATCGCCACCGAGGTGCGCGCGACGGTCGAGGTCGCGAACGTGTCCGCGAAGACCCGGCGCAGGTCGGACAGCACGTTGATGCCGTAGCCGTAGCCGAAGAGGTTGATCGAGAAGTCGGACGGGATCATCCGGTGCACTCCGGCCCGCTCGGCGGCGCGCAGCAGTTCCCGCTGCCCGTCGATGATCACCTCCGGTCCCCCCTGGACCGCGGACACCACGACCTCCACGCCGTCGACGTGCCGCTGCAGTGCGTCGGAGCCGTCTGCCAGGTCGCCGACGCACAGGGTCAGATTCGGGTGTGCCGCCGGCTTGTCCGTCGAGGGCCTACGGACCAGCGCGCGTACCTCCGCCCCGCGCTCCAGAAGGTTCTTCACGATCAGGCTGCCGAGGCTGCCGGTCGCGCCCGCCACCAGAACTGTCGTCATTGCGGTTACTCCTTGTTCGATCTGCTTGTGGATGGCCGCCCGCCCGGTACGGCGTCATGAGACCCGGGCGGCCGGTCCTCGCGTTCTTTGCGCGCGGCGACGAGGGTGTTCCATGCGTGCCTGTCCTGCGACGGTGCGCGCGGTCGGTCAGGCCCCGGCGGTGAAGCGGGTGTGCCGGGGGATGCTGCCGAAGCCGCCGGAATGGAAATCGCGGTAGGCCTGGACGATTTCGGCCTCGCTGTTCATCACGAACGGACCGTGGGCGACGACGGGCTCCCCGATGGGCCGGCCGGAGAACACCATCACCTTGGTCCGTTCGTCGGCGTCGCGGGCGGCCAGGGCCAGCGTGGTCGGGCCACCCCTTCGGGACAGGGGATCGGACCAGGCGATCTCTCCCGCGCGCACGGTCCGCCCGCCGACCGTCAGGCAGCCGGCGATCACGTACACGAAAGAGCGTTCGCTCCCGTCGAGTACCTGCCGGTACTCGGCTCCCGGGTCGAGCGTGATCACCATGCCCAGAATCGGCCAGTGATTGACCGCCGGCCCGCGCACCGCCCCCGCCTCGCCCGAGATCACCTGGACCAGGACACCCGGCTCGGTGTGCACGGCCTGGCCACCGGCCCGGAGGTCCTGGTAGCCGGTGGGCACCGACTTCTTGTGCGACGGAAGGTTGAGCCACAGCTGGATCACGTGGGCGTGCTCCGCGCGGGCGGCGACCTCGCGGTGGATGACGCCCCGTCCGGCCGTCATCCACTGCACGTCTCCGGGCCCCAGCACACCGGCGTTGCCCATGCTGTCTCCGTGTTCCAGGGCTCCGTACAGGACGAGGGTCACGGTCTCCATCCCGCGGTGCGGATGCCACTCGAACCCCGGCTGATTGACCCGTTCCTCTCCCATGAGCAGGAACGGGTCGGTCCGGGCGTCGTCGCCCGGCGCAATGATCAGCGCACTGTGGTCGGACGTGGGAGTCGGACCGATGTCCACCCTGGCGACGACCCGGTTCACCCGGCGGTCCGCCGGCGCGGTTCGTGCGGTCATCGTGCCCTCCTTCTCTTCGGCTCACACAGCATCCGTTCCGGCTGCCGCGTCGACAAAGAGCACCGAAGTTACTTACTTTGGAGAAGTGACGAGATCGCCCGACTCCCCCGACTCCCCCGTCGACGAGGAGAACTGCCACCGCATCCTGCGCGCCCTCGACATCATCGGGGCCCGCTGGACCGGACCGATCCTGCTCGCGGGGGCCCGGGGCGCCCGCCGGTTCAAGGAGTACCGCGCACTGGTCCCCGGCATCTCGGACCCGCAGCTGACTCTGCGGCTGAAGCAGTTGCAGAGCCGTGGGCTCATCGAACGCACGGTCGCCCCCAGCACGCCGGTCCTGATCACGTACGCCCTCACGGCGGACGCCGAAGAGCTGATCTCCGCCCTGCAGCCGTTGGCACACTGGAGCGAACGAAATCTCCCCACGCGAAGCGAGGCCTGACGCGGAACAACTCCTTCACCGCCGCGGCTCGGGGCGGGAGATGCTGTTCGGTGCGGCAGTCGGCGACGAGCCCGGGGGCACAGGGACATCCTCGTCCCACAAAGGTTCGACCTGGCTGTCGAGATGGGTGCGGATCAGCGGGCGGACGTGAGCCGGATCTCCACCAAGGAGCCGACAGAGGCCTGCTGCGTGGAGAAAGTGGCTGTGGAGGGCCGGCCCCGGAAGATGCGCCAGTCGGTCGAGCCTGCCTTGACGTACGGGTGGTCCGCACTTGCGCGTGCACAGCCCTGCGGCGACGACGCCGGCGCGGAGTGGGGCGGTGCCGGTGTGATGTTCTGTCGTCGCCGTTTCCCTCGGCAGGTGCCGCGCGGTGCGGCGCTTCATCGATCCGGAAGGACTGAGTCGTGCCGGACTCCATCAGCCGCGGAGCACTCGTCACCGGGGCCTCGCGTGGCATCGGACGTGCCGCCGCCGTCGCCCTGGCCGCCGCGGGGCACCGCGTCGCCGTCCACTACGGGTGTCACCGCGAGGACGCGGACCGGACGCTCGCCCTGCTCGCCGGGGAGGGACACACGGTCGTGGGCGGTGATCTCTCCGACCCGTCCACCGCGCGCCGCGTCGTCGAGGAGGCGGCGCGGGCGCTGGGCGGCCTGGAGGTCCTGGTGAACAACGCGGCGGTGGCCCCGAAGCGGGAGAACCGGCACCGGATTGGCGACGTGGACTGGGAGACGTGGCTCGGTTCCTGGAACGCGATGATCGGCACCAACCTGCTGGGCGCGGTCAACGTCACCTGGGCCTTCGCCGATCAGCTGATCGGCCGCGGGGCACCGGGGAGCATCGTCAACGTGGGGTCGCGCGGCGCCTTTCGCGGCGAGCCCGACCATCCGGCGTACGGGGCGAGCAAGGCTGCCCTGCATGCCTTCGGGCAGTCCGCCGCCGTCGCCCTGGCGCCCCACCGGATCGCTGTGACGTCGGTGGCGCCCGGGTTTGTCGCCACCGAACGGCAGCAGGCGAAGCTCTCCGGTCCCGAGGGGGAGGCGCTGCGGGCGCAGAGCCCGTTCGGCAGGGTGGCGTCGGCGGAGGAGATCGCCGACGCGATCGTGTACCTGGCCTCACCGGGGGCCGCCTGGTCCTCCGGCGCCGTGCTGGACCTGAACGGGGCGTCCTATCTGCGGTGAACGGCGGGGAGACCGCCGTCGTCCCGGATGCCTTCCGCGCTCCGGTCAGCGCGGCGACATTCGCCGACATCGCGATCGGCCCCCAGGGCATCACCGACCCGGATCGAAGCCGATCACGGACCGGTAGTCATCTGTGCATATTCCCCGCGCGAGCGTGGGTGGACCGTGACCGGCATGGACTGGCGCCGACAGGCCGTCCCACGCGGGCGAACACGATGATGTCCAGGAATGCCGCCCCCCGCATCACACATGGGTGTCCATGACGATGGCCCCGACCACCACGGTCGGGGCCATCGTCGTTCTGCGACCCGGCACAATCAACCTGTGAACCCCGCCGACATCGTCACCGACGCGCAGTGGACCCTGGTCGTGCTGTTCATCGCCGCGCCCCTGCTCGTCCTCGCCGCGCTCCTGGCCGCGCCGTTCGCCATCGGCGGGATCGCCGGCCTCCTGCGACGGCGCCGCGCCGCGCGGTCCGGCAGGCCGTAGCCGGGTGCCACGGTTCTCCCCCTGGTGCATCACCCCGCAGCATCACCGGGTGACCCTCGTAGAGCTCACACGCCAACCCGGCGGCCGGGTGCGGCCCGAAGCACGCGGCCCGTGGCGGCGCCTCCGCGAGCCACGATCGGCAGCGTGGAGCCGGCTGCCACCCTTCATCACCGGACCCGCGCTCCCCCCGGAGGCAGCACGCGGGGATGCCCCATCTTGATGTGATCCCGCGTCACACATCCGTCACGCATGCACTCAGCACACCGCGGACACGGGGCTGGGTCCCTGCCACCGACGGTGACCCAGGTCCCCTACGCTCCCTCAACCTCTCCCCCGCCCCTCGGGCGCCAGGGCCCGTTCCCACAAATCCACCACCGACCGCGCCCGCTCCTCCATCGGCCGGTCGTCAGCGGGGTCGAGCACCGCGCCGTGCACCTGGGCCTCGATGCCCTGCACCGCCAGCAGCGCCGTGACCTCCGGTGCGTCCCCGCCGGCTCCCAGCCGGCGCAGCTGGGCGGCCAGCCCGGCGGCTGCCCGCTGCTCGAAGTCCCGCAGCTCCGCCACGGTTTCGGCGGTACGGGGCGTCTGATCGAACAACAGCCGGTGCAGCGCGGGCCGTTCGGTGTGCAGTGCCACCACCCCGCCCACCAGCTCCTCCAGCAGCGCCCGCAACGGCAGCCGCCGGGCGGTCGCCGCCGCCAGCAACCCGTCCAGCTCGGTGGCCGCGGCGCGCAGGTGCTCCCGGGCCAGCGCGGTCAGCAGCCCGTCCTTGTTGGGGAAATACTGGTACAGCGAACCGATGGACACCCCGGCCCGCTCGGCGACCTTGTTGGTGGTCGTCGCGGCATAGCCATGCCGCTGGAAAAGCTGAGCCGCCGCCTCCAGAATCACTTCGACGGTCTCCCGGGACCGCTGCTGACGTGGGCTTTTACGGGGCTGGACCATGGGGCTCCCATGCGAGTACCAAAAACTGAGGATCGCTCACATCATGGAGGGGCGGGCCCGCCCACCTCACCGCCCCCTCCGCGAAAGACCCTGCCTCGTGCTCTCCGACCTGCTCACCTATGCCCTCCGGATCCTGCCGGGTCTTGGCCTGTTGGCCTTCTGCTACCTGCTGACGCGCCCCCTGGGCGACCCGCTGCCCCGGATCGCGGTCCTGATCCTCGGCTTCGTCCTGGTCCGGGACGCCATGACCCCGGCCGGGCTGTGGCACATCGGCACCGCCGGGGCCGTCCCCTGGCTGCGGTTCACCCCCGACCCGGCGCTGCTCGTGGTGTGCGGCACCCTGACGCTCACCACCATCGCGCTGATCCTGCGCACCGACCACCGCCTGGCGGCGCTGGTCCCCTGGGGCCGGGCGGACCTCCGCACCCTGGGCTGGGGCCTCGGCGGCGGGCTGCTGGCCGCCACACCGGTGCTGGCCCTGGCCGCGGCCCGGCCGCTGGACGAACGCGGTGGAACGGTCGCCCTGTCCCTGCTGCCCGCCCTGGCGTTCTTCGCGCTGGCGGGCAACCTCGCCGAGGAAGTGCTGTTCCGCGGCCTGCTCCAGACCCGCCTGGAAGCCGTGACCGGCCCCACCCGCGCCACGCTCCTGTCGGCCGCGCTCTTCGCCGCCTGCCACATCTTCCTCGCCTCGACGGTGACGGACGTGGGCTGGCCCCTGCTGGCCTTCACCCTGTACGAGGGCCTGATCTGCGCCCACTTGCGCAACCGCCGCGGTGTCCTCGCCGCCGCCCTGGCCCACGCCCTGGCGATCTTCCTCCTGAGCAGCGCGCTGCTGTGATCCGGCGGACCACGGGAGATGTCCGGCCGAAAGCGCCTTGGCCCGGCAGCCCCTGGGGCCGCGAGGTTCCGTGGCGGCCGGCCGCGGTCAGTCGCCGTCCAGGTCGTCGAGCAGCTGGACAGCGGCCTGCATGTAGCCGCTGATCCAGCGGTCATGGATGCGTTTGATCGGGAGCGGGGCCAGGGCGAGGTGACGCTCCCGGCCCGACTTGCGGCCGGTGACCAGTTCCGCCCGCTCCAGCACGCGCAGGTGCTGGAGCACCGTGGTGCGGTCGAGTTCGGGGAACAGCGCGCACAGCGATCCCGTGGTGTGGGTGGAGGCCTTCAGCGCGTCGAGCATCCGCCGGCGCACCGGTGAGGACAGCGCCTTGAACACGCGGTCGTCGTCGGAGGCGTTGTCGATCGACCCTGTCATGTTGTAAAAATACAACATGACGAACGAACCGGTTGCCGAGCTGTCCTTCACCGTCTCCGGACGGATCGCGCGTCCGTGTGCGGAGACGTACGAGGCCGTGGCGGATCCGGAGCAGCTCTCGCGATACTTCACCACGGGCGGGGCGAAGGGCCGCCTGGAAGCAGGTGCGCAGGTCGAGTGGGACTTCGCCGACTTCCCCGGCGCCTTCCCCGTCACGGTCATCGAGGCCGCCCCTCCCCACCGCCTCATCATCGAATGGGGTGCCGAGGCGTCCGTGAGCAAGAGCGGCACCACCCGCGTCACCTTCGAGTTCGAGCCCATCGACGGCGGCTCCCGGACGCTGGTGACGATCACCGAGACCTCCTGGCGGGCCACCCCGGACGGCGCCAAGGCCGCGTTCGGCAACTGCGAGGGGTGGACGGGCATGCTCGCCGCGCTGAAAGTCTGGCTGGAGCACGGCATCAATCTGCGCGAGGGCTTCTACCGGTGAGCGCGCGGCAGAACCGGCCCGCGATCGTCGACCGCGCCACCTGGAACGATGCCAGGGGTGTCCTGTTGCAGCAGGAGAAAGCACTGACCCGGATGAAGGACGCGATCAGCGCGGGCCGTCGCCGGATGCCGATGGTCGAAGTGCGTCCGGACTACGCCTTCGACGGGCCCGGGGGCACCGTCACGCTGCTCGATCTCTTCGAGGGGCGCCAGCAGCTCATCGTGCAGCACTTCATGTTCGCGCCCGAGTGGCGGGAAGGATGTGACGGCTGCTCGATGATGGCCGAGCACATCGGGCCGCTGTCCCACCTGCACGCCCGCCGGACCTCGTTCGCACTCACCTCCCGCGCGCCCCTGCCACGCCTGCAGGCCTTCCGCGACCGCATGGGGTGGGACCTGCCCTGGTACTCGACCATCGGCGACCGGTTCAACACCGACTTCGGAGCGACCGTCGAGGGTGAGGAGCGCCAGGCGATCAGTGTGTTCCTCGCCGAAGGGGAACGCGTCTTCCACACCTGGTCCACCCAGGCCCGCGGGGAAGAGCCCTTCATGCTGGTGTTCGACCTCCTGGACCTCACCCCCTTCGGACGGCAGGAGGACTGGGAGAACTCGCCCGCAGGCACGCCCCAGGAACCCGCCTACTCCTGGATGCGGCTGAGCGACAGCTACACGGGAAGCGAGCGCTCGTGCTCGTGTCCGAGCGGTTCGCGTTGAAGACAGCGCGGTGATCCGCTGGAGAGCGAGTTCACACTGCTGGATGCCTACCACCCCGGAGCCGACCACGCGTCTGCGCCGGCCCGTCTCGCACCTCGGCCGGCACGTCGCCCGTCTCCGGCCGCGCGTACGGCCCTTGTGCCCCTCGGCACCAGGTCAGCCCGGGGGCTCCTCCAGGGTGAGGTTGGCGCTGTCGCTGTCGTAGTCGTACAGCTCCGCGTAGCGGCCCCAGTCGATGGCGATGCCGAGTTGGGTCCGGGCCTCCTCGGGGGTGAAGCCGCGGTGCAGGAGGTCCAGGAAGAAGTCCTCGCGCAGTGTGTGGCCGGGGGCGGTACGCAGGGCCTGGACGATCGCGCGGACGAGCGGGGCACGTTCCAGGGCATGGCGCGAGAAGAGTTCCTTGCCGCGCAGGATGCCGGCCACCGTGAATTCGCGACCGGAGGGCGTGAGTTCGATCCGGGCGCGGGCCGTGCGGGCGAGGCCGAGCAGGACGGCCGCGTCCACCAGGGGCAGCAGGTCGTCGATTTCGAAAGTGAGGGCCTCGGCGATCTCGGCGAGCCCGTCCTCGCCGCCGCGCGCGGCGAGGATCTCCAGCAGGCCCGCCATGCCGCCGACCGAGGCACGTGGCAGCGGACTGCTGATGGGGGTCGGAGCCGGTGGCGGGGTGGCGGCGGGTTCACCGCGGCCGGTGAGGACGTCGTACACCGCGTCCACCAGGTCCTCGAAGCGCGCGCCGTGCCGGTCGCGGGGGCGGGCCAGGCCCACGGCGAACTCGGCGCGGATACGCCCCGGGTTGTCGGAGAGCACCAGCACCCGGTCGGCGAGCAGCACCGCTTCCTCGATGTTGTGGGTGACGAGCAGGATCGCCTTCACCGGCGCGGTGTGGCCCTCCCACAGCGACAGGAGTTCGGTGCGGAGGTTCTCGGCGGTGAGGACGTCGAGGGCCGAGAAGGGTTCGTCCATCAGCAGCGCGTCCGGTTCGACCACCAGCGCCCGGGCGAAGCCGACGCGCTGGCGCATGCCGCCGGACAGTTCGCGCGGGTAGGCGCCCTCGAAGCCGTCCAGGCCGATCATGTCGATGGCCTCCAGCGCCCGTCGGCGGCGTTCGGCGGGCGCCACGCCCTGGGCCTGGAGGCCGAGTTCGACGTTCTGCCGCACCGTCAGCCACGGCAGCAGCGCGAAGGACTGGAACACCATCGCCACGCTCCCGCGCCGGTGGACCGTTCCCGAGGACGGGGTGATCAGTCCGGCCGCGCAGCGCAGCAGGGTGGACTTGCCGGAGCCCGATTTGCCGAGCAGCGCCACGATCTCGCCGTCCGCGAGCCGGAAGCTGACCCCGTCGAGCACCGGGACGGCGCGACCGCCGGGGGTGATGAAGGTCTGGGTGACGGAGTCCGCGGTCAGGATCGCGGGGGGCTCGTCCGCGGGGCGCATGTCGGAGGGCCTCACAGGCGGTAGCGGGTTTCGGCGAGTGCGTACAGCCTGCGCCACAGCAGACGGTTGACGGCGACGACATACAGGGCCATCACGCTGATGCCGAGCAGGATCTTGGGGACCTCGCCGTTCGCGGTGGCCTCGGTGATGTACGCGCCGAGGCCGGTGGCGGTCAGCGTGTGGTCGCCGTACTGGACGACCTCGCCGACGATGGACGCGTTCCAGGCCCCGCCGGCGGCGGTGATGCCGCCGGTGACGTAGGCCGGGAAGACGGCCGGCAGCAGGAAGGTCCGCCAGCGCACCGCTCCCCGTACGCCCAGGCTCGCGGTCGCCTCCCGCAGATCGGCGGGGATGGCGGCGGCACCGGCGATGACGTTGAAGAGGATGTACCACTGGGCGCCCAGCGCCATCAGCAGGACGGCACCGAGGTTGAGCGGGATGTGCCAGGCGAGGAAGACGGCGGCGGCGAACGGGAAGAGCAGGTTGGCGGGGAACGCCGCCAGCACCTGGATGACGGGCTGGGCGAAGCGGGTCACGGGCGGGTTCAGGCCGATCCAGACGCCGATGGGGACCCAGACGAGGGTGGCGACGGCCACCAGGACGACGACCCGGGCCAGGGTGAGGGCGCCCAGGCCCAGGGCGTGCCCTAGCTCGCCGAGCCCGACCGTGTCGTGCAGATAGGCCAGGGCCCGCCAGCCGGCGAGCGCCGCGAGGACGGCGGCGGCGCCGGGCAGCAGGACGCGCGGGCCGCCCCTGGTGCGGGGTGCGGGCCCGGCGGCGGCGCGCGGGGTGCGGCCCAGTGGGCGGGTGGCGTGGTCCAGGGCGGTGGCGGCCGGGCGCAGCGGACGGGCCAGCAGGCCGGGGACGGCGGAGCGGCGCAGGATGTCGAGCACCAGGGAGCGGGAGGTGACGCGTTCGGCGGGCGGGACCTCGTCCATCCGGAAGCGTTCCGACCACACCGTGAGCGGGCGCCAGAACAGGGCGTTGACGCCGATGACCAGGACCGCCGTCACGGCGATGGCGAGCCCGACCTGTCCCAGGTCGCCGGCGCGGATGGCGGTGGCGGCGTACGAGCCGAGGCCGGGCAGGGCGTAGTGGTGGCCCAGGACGGAGAGGGATTCGGAGGCGGCGAGGAAGAACCAGGCGCCGCCGAAGCTCATCATGCCGTTCCAGATCAGCGGGATCATGCCGCTGGGGACGTCCAGGCGCCAGAAGCGCTGCCAGCGGGTGAGCCGCATGAGCCGGGCCGCCGCGTCCAGGTCGGCGGGCTGGGAGACGAGCGAGGCGTAGAGGGCGAACGTCATGTTCCACGCCATGGCGGTGAAGATGGCGAAGACGGCGGCGCACTCCAGGCCGAGCACGGAGCCGGGGAAGAGCCGCAGGAACGCGGTGCCGGTGATGGACAGGAAGCCGAGCACCGGGATGGACTGGAGGATGTCCAGGACGGGGAGCATGACGCGTTCGGCCCGCCGGACCCGGGCGGCGACCGTGGCGTACGCGAGGGTGAACAGCACGGACAGGACCAGGGCGGCGAACATCCGCAGCAGCGAGCGGGCCGCGTAGTACGGAAGATGGACCGGGTCGGTGGAGACGGTGCTGGGCGCGGTGTCCGGCAGGAACGGCGCGTTGAGGGCGGGGGCCAGCCGCAGCACTCCGTACAGCAGGCCCAGCAGCGCGGCGGCGACCAGCGCGTCCGTCCAGCGCAGCCCGGGGCGCCGCCAGACCCCGGGGGTGGGGAAGCCGCGTACCCGGCCGCTCCCGCCGCCGCCGTTCGCCATCACACAGCACAGCATCGCCGGAGCCACTCCCGGCACGGCGCAGCTCACCTCCCGTGGTGCGTCGCGGCGGGGCCCGGCTCTCTCCGTCCGGCGCGCCCAGGTCGTCCGCTGTGGTCAGCGGCGACGGGTGAGCCGGCGTGCGGTGCCGAGGGCCGCGGCGCTTGCGACGGCGAGTGCGGCGGCGGTGATCAGCCCGGTGTCGAGGCTACGGCGGGCGGTGCGGGGGGCCGCCGAGCGTTCGGGCCGTTCGCGGGGGGCGGGGGTGGCGCCGGGCAGGCCCAGGGCGAGGGCCTCGGCGAGATGCATGGCCCGGCGTCCGGTGTCCGAGGTGTCGATCTGGGTGCGGCAGCTGAAGCCGTCGGCCAGGATGAGGGCGTCCGCGGGCGCCCGGCGGACGGCGGGCAGGAGTTCGCGCTCTGCGCAGGCCATGGAGACCTCGTGGTGGCCGCGTTCGAAGCCGAAGTTGCCGGCCAGGCCGCAGCAGCCGGTGTCGGGGATGTCGGCGTCGATGCCGGCCCGTCGCATGAGTTCGCGGTCGGGGTCCTGGCCGAGGACGGCGTGCTGGTGGCAGTGGGTCTGTACCAGCGCGGAGCGGGCGACGGTCGGGGGCCGCCAGTGGTCCGGGGCGTGGCGCAGCAGGGCCTCGGAGAGGGTGACGGTGGACTGGGCCAGGCGCTGGACGTCCTCGTTCTGGCTGAACATCTCGGGAGCGTCGGCCCGGAAGACGGCGGTGCACGAAGGTTCCAGGCCGACGATCGGGGTGCCGGCCGCCAGCCAGGGCCGCAGGGTGTCGACGGTGGAGCGCAGGACCCGTCGGGCGCGGCCGAGTTGGCCGGTGGAGATCCAGGTCAGTCCGCAGCACACCGGGCGGCTGGGGAGGGCGACGCGCAGTCCCGCGTGTTCCAGTACGGCGACGGCGGCCTGGGCAACGTGCGGGTGGAAGTAGGTGCTGAAGGTGTCCGGCCACAGGACGACGGCCCGGGGGTCGCCGGGGGCCGGTTCGGGGCTGGCGCGGCGGCGCCACCAGCTCAGAAACGATTCCTCCGCGAACAGCGGTGCCTGGCGTTCGGCGGTGACCCCGGCCAGCCGTTTGCCGGCCCGGGACAGCCCTGGGGCGTGCAGGAGTGCGTTCGCGGCGCGTGGGGAGAGCTGGGCGGCGCGGGCCCACAGGGGGAGCCAGCCCAGGGCGTAGTGGGCGGCCGGGCGAAGCCGTCCGGCGTAGTGCTGGGAGAGGAATTCGGCCTTGTAGGTGGCCATGTCCACGCCGGTGGGACAGTCCGATTTGCATCCCTTGCAGGCCAGGCACAGGTCCAGGGCGTCGCGGACGGCGGTGGAGCGCCAGCCGTCGGTGATGGCGGAGTCGGCGTGTCCGTTGAGCATTTCGAACAGGAGCCGGGAGCGGCCCCGGGTGGAGTGTTCCTCCTCACCGGTGGCCCGGTAGGAGGGGCACATGACGCCGCCCTCGTGGGAACGGCAGTTGCCGATGCCGACGCAGCGCATGACCGAGCGCCGGAAGCTGTGCTCGTCGTCGGGGTAGTCGAAGTGCTGCTCGGGGGTCTCGTGGGGCTGCCACAGGGGCCCCAGGCGCAGTTGGCCGTCGATGGGGTGCGGGCCGCCGGCCGGCTGGGGGGAGACGATTTTTCCGGGGTTCATGCGGTTGTCCGGGTCGAACAGGGCTTTGAACTCGGTGAAGGCGCCGACGAGCCGCTCGCCGAACATCCGGGTCAGCAGTTCGCCGCGGGCCTGGCCGTCCCCGTGTTCGCCGGAGAGCGAGCCGCCGTAGGAGTGCACCAGGTCCGCGGCGCGGACCATGAACTCGCGGAAGGCGGCGACCCCGGGCTCGTTCTTCAGGCCGAACGGGATGCGGGTGTGGACGCAGCCGTGGCCGAAGTGCCCGTAGAGCGAGGGGTGGTCGTAGCCGAACTCGGCGAACAGGCTCTTGAGGTCCCGCAGATAGTCGCCGAGCCGCTCGGGCGCCACGGCGGAGTCCTCCCAGCCCTCCCACGTCTCGCGGCCGTCCGGCGGGCGGGCGGTCACCCCCAGGCCCGCCTCCCGCGCCTGGAGGAATCGCTGTTCGCGTGCCGGGTCGTCGGAGATCGCGACCCGTGCGTCGTCCTCGGCAAGGCCCAGCGCGTCGAGCAGGGCCCGGGCCTTGCTGTCGGCGTCCTGCCGGCTCTCGCCGCCCAGTTGGACGAACAGCCAGCTCTGCCCGGCGGGCAGCAGGGCCAGTGACTCGCTGTGCACGTGCTCCTCGCGCATCAGCTGAGCCATGCGGTCATCGAGTGCTTCCAGTTGCAGCGGGTCGCAGTGGTCCAGCAGCCTCGGTACGTCGTCGGCGGCAGAGCAGATGTCCGGGTAGCCGAGGACGACCAGGGCGTCGGCCGCCTCGACGGGCACCAGGTCGAGTTCGGCGTGCAGGACGGTGACCAGGGTGGATTCGCTGCCGACCAGGGCACGGGCCAGGTCGAAGCCCTGCTCGGGGAGGAGTGAGTCGAGGTTGTAGCCGGAGACGCGGCGCGGGATGGCGGGGTAGCCGGCCCGGATGTCGTCGGCGTAGGTGTCGGCGAGCTCACGGGCTCCCCGGTAGAGCCTGGCGGCTTCGCCACCGGCGGTCAGGATGTCCGCGTACCGCTGGTCGTCGGTCGGCCCGGCCCACAGTCGGCAGCCGCCGTAGGTGACGACCTCCAGGCGGCGGACGTTGTCGACGGTCTTGCCGTATTTCTGCGCGGAGGCGCCGCAGGAGTTGTTGCCGATCATGCCGCCGAGGGTGCAGTGCGTGTGGGTGGCCGGCTTGGGGCCGAATTTCAGTTTGTGCGGGGCGAGTTGCCGGTTGAGCTCGTCGAGGACGATGCCCGGTTCCACGACACAGGTCCTGGCCTCGGGGTCGACGGAGACCAGGCGGTGGCAGTACTTGGTCCAGTCGAGCACGACGGCGACGTTGGTGCACTGCCCGGCCAGGCTCGTGCCACCGCCCCGGGAGAGCACCGGCGCGCCGTGCGCGGCGCACACCGCGACCGCCTCGGCCCCCGCGTCCACCGTGCGGGGAACGACGACCGCGATCGGCACCTGCCGGTAGTTGGAGGCGTCGGTGGCGTAGGCCCCGCGGCTGCCGGGGTCGAAGCGCACCTCCCCGTCGACGCGTTCCCTCAGGTCCGCTTCCAGTCGCCGCAGGTCGAGTCCGTTGAAATCCGCGGGCCGAGGGTCCCGTACGGTCTGCCGTTCCGTGGTCATGGTCTTCTCCCTGTGTCGGGGTGTTCGGCCGGGACGGCCGGGCCGGAAGTCCTGGAGCTTGTGCTTCCCGCCCTCCTTGTCCACGTTGGCCCGGTCGGGGTCGCCTCGATCAGGGCGGTGGGCGGTGGCCTGGGCCCAGGTGGCGTGCGGCGGTACGGGAGCCGCGCCCGCACGCACCGCGGCTGGTCATCCGCTCTCCCCCGGGCCGCCGGCAGCCCGTCGATGCCGTCTCCCGCGTGGGCGGGGGCACATTCGACGTCCCCTGCACGCGAACGGCGCAGCAGATGGTCGGCGACCTTCTCCCTCATGCCACAGCCCCATTCAGAAATTATTCATTTAGGTCCTTATTAGCACTGCAAGGGGCATTTGTCGGCTGGGTGATGCTGAGCCGGATCGGCCATTGGAGGGCCGGGGCGCCGCGACGGCTCGTTGGCCCGGGGTGCCCCGGCGAGGCTTGACAGCGTTCGGCGACGCGGGCGGTCAGCCCATGGCCGACGACGCACACGAGGGACCGGATGCGGCACACGTGCGGGCCGCCGGGACCACCGGCGCAGCCGACCCGGGGCGGCCTGCCGATCTCGGCCGCCCCGACCCGGTGGACCGGACCGAAGCCAGGGGACATGGCCACGCCCACCCACACGGCGATGCGTCGCGCGCTCGGCCGGCACCGGTTCGGCCGCCGCGTCGATGGCCGCCCTAGGTACCCGGACGAAACTCAATCAAACAGGAGTTTTTCTTCCCGTGCGAGGTACCCGAAGCGGCACGCATCCCCCAACCCCGAAAAGGAGAGGCGACCGCGATGAGTGAGCACCCCGCCGAGCGTCACCCGAGCCCGGAGTTCCCGCAGCAGTCCCAGCAGCCGCCCGGCACCACCGGGGAGATGACCCCGCGGCCCGACCACGGCGAGGACAGCTACCGGGGTTGCGGCCGGTTGCGGGAGCGGCGCGCTCTGATCACCGGCGGCGACTCGGGCATCGGCCGCGCCGTGGCCCTGGCCTTCGCCCGGGAGGGCGCGGACGTGCTCTTCACCCACCTGCCGGACGAGGCGGACGACGCCCGGGAGACCGCCCGGCTGGTGACCGAGGCGGGCCGCCGGGCCGTCGCCGTGGAGTGCGACATCCGGTACGAGGAGCAGTGCCGTGCGCTGACCGACCGTATGGTCACCGAGTTCGGCGGCCTGGACGTCCTGGTCAACAACGCCGCCCATCAGATGGCGCAGCCCGACAGCATCGAGGGCATCACCACCGAACAGTTCGACCGGGTGGTGCGCACGAATCTGTACGGCATGTTCTGGCTGACCAAGATGTGCCTGCCGCACCTGAGCGAGGGCGGCAGCGTCATCAACACCACCTCGGTGCAGGGGTACCACCCCGGGCCGCACCTGCTGGACTACGCCATGACCAAGGGGGCCATCGTCACCTTCACCCACGGGCTGGCGAGCCATGTCGCGGAGCGCGGCATCCGGGTCAACGCCGTCGCCCCCGGGCCGGTGTGGACGCCGCTGATCCCCGCCACGCTGCCGGACACCAGCGAGTTCGGCGCCAAATCCGCGTTCGGACGGCCCGCGCAGCCCGCCGAGCTGGCACCGGCGTACGTCTTCCTCGCCTCGCAGGACGCGTCGTTCATCACGGGCGAGATCGTCAACGCCACAGGCGGCGCTCCGCTGCCCTGAACGACCGGGGCGGCGAACGGGAGCCCGGAGGAAAACCGCGGTCCGGCACGGAAAACGGTCGCGGCGGTGCCACGGGGCCCGTGGGTCAGAGCCGGATGACCACGAGGACCGTGTCGTCGGTGGCTCCGTCCGGTGGGAGCAGGTCACGCAGGATCGCGTCGGCGAGGCGCTCGGGGTGGGCGTCGCGGTGGCGGGTGAGGGCTTCGGAGAGACGGGCGAACCCCACGTCGATGTCCTCGCGGCGGCGCTCGATCAGACCGTCCGTGTAGAGGACGAGGGTGTCCCCTTCGGTGAAGCCCGCCCGCTCCTGCGGCCTGGGCAGATGTTCGAGGCGGGCGCCGAGCGGGGGGTCCGTGGCCCCGTCGAGGAATTCCACGGCCCCGTCGGCGCGCAGCAGGGCGGGCGGTGGGTGACCGGCGCAGCTGTACGTGAGGACATGGCTGGCCCAGTCGACGGTGACCTGAACGACGGTGGTGTTCTCAGCGCCCTCGACCGAGCGCGCGTACAGCCCCAGCACGTCCAGGGCCTGGGCGGGGCCCTCGGCGACCCGGGAGGTCGCGCTCAGGGCGCTGCGCAGCAGCCCCATGACACCGGCGGCGCGCAGCCCGTGACCCACGACATCGCCGACGGCCGCTCCGATGCGGTCGCCCGGCAGGTTCACCAGGTCGTACCAGTCGCCGCACACGTTCAGGGCGCTGACGGCGGGCTGGTACCGCACGGCGGCACGGTGGTGCCCGATGTCGCCGGGGTCGGGCAGCATCGCTTCCTGGAGCGCGAGGGCCACCTCCCGTTCGCGGGCGTGGGCGCGGCGCAGACGCTCGTTGACCTCCTGGAGCTCGCGGGCCCGGGTGTACAGCTCGGCCTCCAGCACCCGTGTCCTGCCGCCGTCGGGAAGCGGGCCCAGTTTGATCAGCTCGGTCACCTCCTCCACCCGGTGCACCAGCAGGATCACCCGGCCGCCGGGCCCGAGCACCGGGGTGTTGACCGGGCTCCAGTACCGCTGCTCCCACTCACCGGGCCGGTCCGCGCGCTGGACGTCGTAGCGCTGGAGCGCCATGCTGTCCCGTTCCCCGGTGGCCAGCACCCGCTGGAGCGAGAGGTGCAGGTTCCGGGCGCCCTGGGCGTCGGCGTTGTCCGGGCTGTCGGGGAACACGTCGAAGACATAGCGGCCCACCAGTTGCTCGCGGGTGCGTCCGGAGATCCGCAGGTACTCGTCGTTCACGTCCGCGTAGACCAGTTCGGGGGTCAGCAGCGCCACCATGCTGGGCAGCCTCCGGAACACCGCCGTGTAGTCGATGTCGATCCCTGTGTCTGTCATGCCAGCCCGCCTCAGCACCCGCCACCGGTGATCACCACCATAGGAACAGGACGCGGGCACCGCTCCCCGGGGACGGCGCCGTGACCGCGTCGCCCCCGGACCTTCCGCCTGGCACCGGCCGGCCCGGCACCGTCCATCACCCCGACGGTCGTCCTCCCATCGCCGTGGAGGACTCCCCCGCACCCGCGCGCCGCGTGCCCGTCGCCGGGCCGCCGGCGCGGGGGCCGGCTCCGTGACCGGAGCGGTGCGATGGACCGGCTACGACGATCCGTTCCCGGGCTGGGAGGCAAGCGGTCCCCTTCAGCACGACCACGACCACGACCGCGGCGGCCCGGTGCCGGGCGTGGCGATCGGCGCGAAGGCCACATGAGCACGCCGGGCGCGCCCCGTGGCGGGATCCGGAGCGGGCCGGTGCGACCCGACTCTCGGACTCATATCCGCGGCGTCCAGGGCTTCTTGGGTTCACGGCGAGGGGGAGCAGGTCACGGCTGTCTGTTGCGAGTACGGGCTCGGGGGTCAGCCCGTCGGACCCGGCCGGTCCAGTTCGCTCGCGATCGCTTCCCGCAGCACGTCGTGCTGCGGCCCCAGCCGGAACCTCTCGTCGCTCCACCGGTCGGCCGGATACAGCCACACGGGCCTGCTCACCAGCTCGGCCGGCTCCCACGCGAACCGGGGCCAGATGTGGGCATGCAAGAACGGATCGGTGTTGCCCAGAATCTCCAGGTTGACCCGGCGGAAGCCGGGGTCCAGACGTCGGCAGGCACGCTCAACGGCTTCCCCGAGCCGGTCCATGTCGGAGAGAAACGACAGGCGTCTGGCCTTCGGCAGATCGGACAGCCGCTGAACACCGGGTTCGTCCACGAGGAGAACCGAGTATCCCGGCAGGAACTGCACGTCGCCGATCACCGCGAACCCCGACACGAGCCGCCGCAGCACGGTCGGATTCTCACCCCGAAGAGCGGCCCCGATACGATCCGTGCGCCAGTCATGAGTCATGGCCCCACGTTAGCCACACGTGATCAAGGCCCGTGCGTCGTTCCCCGGCCGACTCCACACAGGCCCGTGAGACCTGGTTCGGGATGGCCCGGCCTCAGAGGGAGAAGACGGCCCGCACGATCTCAACGGGGAGGGAGCCCGCCTCGGCGACCGGTTCCCCGTCGGCCGGCCAGATGCCCGAGTTGCCGGGGTGCGGATGAACCCGCCGCCGGTCGGACTCGCGAAGGCGGCCGTGGCGACGCATGCCCCGTGGTCGGCCGCGACCCTGCGGGCACGCTCGCCGTGCACCTCGGCCTCGTGATCGGCGTGGACAACCCCCCCACCTCACCATCGATGCCCGACGCCGCCTTCCTCGCGGCATGCTCGGGGCCCCGTGTCCCGGCAGCCGGCGAGCCCCAGCCGCCTTCCGTCCACGTCGGTGACGGCGGGCTCCCCCGGCCGAAAGGGACGGCCTCACGGCCGTGCGGGTACACCAGCCACCCGCGCAACCGCGACACTCAACGGTTTCCGCGCCCCGGTCTCCCCTCGTCGAGACCGGCCCCGGATGCGCCGACGCGGACGGATCCGCCCACACCGCTCGTCGGCGGTCCCGCACGCCTGCCTGACGGGGGTGGATTCCGGTCAGGCGGCTCAGCGTGCGGCGCGGGAGGCCGAGAAGGCCAAGGACCGGGGGTTCCTTTCACCGGCCGGCCGTGCTGCTGCCCCCGTTGGTGGACGGGTACGAGGGGAGCTTCAGCCTCGCTCTGGCCGATGCCCTCGAAGCGCACCGTGATCACCACCAGGTCGGCGACCGTGCCGACCTCGCGGGTGCGGCGTTCGACCTCCCGGTTCTCGCTCCGGCCTGCCACGCACGGTGCCGGGGCTGGGACGTCAGGGTGGAGTCCCCCGTCTGCCCGAGCGTCTTCCGCGGTCCGCCGGGGCGGCGTGGGCTCAGCCCTTGTCCACCAGGTGGAGAACCTCCCGTGCGTGCTCGACGGAGCCGTCGACGGTGTCCACGTCGTACATCGAGTCGACCATGAAGTGGTCGATGCCCGTTCGCTCGTGGATCTCCTTGATGGTGTCGGCCACCAGCGCCGTGCTCGTGCCCGCGTCGATGTTCACCCGCAGCACGGTGTCGATCGCCTGGGGGTCCCGGCCGTTCTGCCGGCCCAGTTCGTTCAGGAACGCGCGCTGCTGGACGAGGCCGTCGATGTCGACGTAGCTGGGGACGACGACCAGCGGCAGCCAGCCGTCGCCGCGCCGGGCGACGCGGCGCAGGGCGCGCTCGGACATGGCGCCCAGGTAGAAGGGCGGCCGGGGTGCACGCGCCGGCTTCAGCGGCGAGTGGTGCTCGGGCACGGAGAGCTGCGCGCCCTCGTACTGGGCCGGGTCGGTCGTCCAGATGGCGTCGAGCGCGTCGAGCAGTTCCTCCATGCGGGCTCCGCGGCGGGTGAAGTCCACTCCGGCCGCCTGGTATTCCTCGGGGGACCAGCCGATCCCGAAGCCGGGCAGCAGCCGTCCGCCGCTGATCACGTCGATCGTCGTCAGTGACCGGGCGAGCTGGACGGGAGCGTAGAGCGGGGCGATCAGGATGTGGGAGCCCAGCAGTACGCGACGTGTCGCGGAGGCGGCGACACCGAGCAGGACGAAGGGGTCGGCGGAGGCGTTGAGTTCCGGCGGGATGGTGTTGCCCTGCCCGCCGTAGCCGACGGCGGGCCGCACCGCCGCCAGGTTCCGGTCGCCCACCCACAGGCTGGCACCACCCGCCTCCTCGATCGCGGAGGCGAACGTGGCGGTGTGGGCGATGCCGTACGCCTGGTTGTTGAACTGCGGGAGGGCGAAACCTATCTTCATGCTGTCCTTCACAGTGTGGTGCTACGGGGGGACGTTTCTGTGCTCCGCCATGGCGATCCTCACCGGGCGGGTCCTTACCTCACAAGCGGGCCAGTCTTCCCACCTTTCTTCAGGCACAGTGCTGTTGATCAGCCATAACGAGGGCGGCCCGGGCTCCGGACGTGGTGAAACCCGGGGCCCTGTGCCCCGCTCGGGTACCGCTGCGGCACAGAACACTCCTCTGGGGATCACCTTGCCGAACTTGCCGATGTCATGCCGCTTTTGCGTTCAGCACCTGGTGCGCGGTCGGTTGCGGCGCCCCTCGTTCGCGGTGGCGCTCCGCGTCATGCCCCGCGTTCGGAGTGGACGAGTTCGCGGGCTCGGGGCGCGACCTCGTGGCCGAAGAGGTTCAGGTCGGCAGGCTTGTCCGAGGCGAGGATGAACCCGGATACGCCGTACTGCAGGGCGATGTCGGCGATCTGTTCGGCCCAGTCATCGCTCCCGCCCTCCAGCAGCCCGCCGCCGCTGCCGCTGGTGAATCGGCCGCTGATGTTGAGCAGGCGGCTGACCGCCGCGGGTGGGCGTCCGGCAGCGGAGGCGGCCTCGTCGATCCGCTCGTTCATCGCGGCCAGCGACGCGGGGCCCTGGGGCAGGAAGCCGAGGGAGGGCAGCCAGCCGTCGGCGATCCGGCCGGTCAGCCGGAGCATGCGCGGCTTGTAGGCACCGAGGTGGATCGGGATGCGATGGGCGGGTGCCGGCCCGCGCTTCGCGCTGGTCACGGTGTAGAACTCCCCCGTGACACGGAGGGGACCGGTCTCGTCGGTGGCCCACAGCCCCCGGATCACGTCGACGGCTTCCTCCAACGCCTGTACGGCCTGGGCCGGTTCGAGCCGGCGGCCTCCCATCGCGACGATGCCGTCCCAGAACGCGCCCGCGCCGAGGCCCAGTTCGACCCGCCCGCCGCTGAGCCGGTCCAGGCTCGCGGCGGCGCGGGCCAGCACGGCGGGGGGCCGCAGGGGAAGGTTCAGCACGTTGCCGCTGATCCGGATCCGTTCGGTGCGGGCGGCGACGTAGGACATCAGGGTCCAGGTGTCCTGGAACTGCGACTGATAGGGATGGTCCTGGAAACTGACCAGGTCGAGGCCGGCCCGCTCGGACGTCAGTGCCAGCTCGACCGGCGCCTGAGGCCGGCCGGCGACGGGGGTGATGAAGCTGCCGAACCACAGTGCGTGGCCGTAGTCGCTCATGAGTCGCTCCCTCGGTGGCGGTGGGAGAGGGCGTGCCGCCGAACGCGCCCCTGGCTGTCCGCACTCGCGCCTCGGCGCGTGCCGGCGGGCGGGCCGTGCGTTCCTGGGACCAGGCTGCACCAAGGTGGCCACGGGCAGCAGCTGGGACACGGTGCGCTCAGCACAGATGACCTGTTCCACGGCCCCGATGACGCGGCTGTGCGGGCCGGCCACAGATCACTCGTCCGTGGCCGGCCCGTGGTGCCGCACCCTCAGAAGCCGGTTCCGGGGCTACCGGAGCACGCCCGTCACAGCGGTGCGCCCGGGGGGATCCACGGCAGGGGGGCCGGGTCGGGGTCCGGGTGGGCGGGTGACGCGTCCAGGTGGGGGCGCAGGGCCTCGCGGACGACCGTATGGGTGCGCTCGTCCGCCAGCAGGGCGTGGAGGTGGCGCTGCACGACGGCGGTCGCCGTCGTGCGGACCAGCCGGGCGACGCCGTCGTCGGTTTCCGGGTCCGGTGCGAGCGCGCCCAGCAGGGTCCCGGCCACGTCGGCGGGCGCGGGCACGGCCGGGTCCGTGGCGTGCTGCCAGGCCAGGCGGTTCAGGCGGGCGGGGGTGAGGAGTTCGGTGGTGACCAGGGCGGTGGCGGCGGCCGCCGCGGTGAGCGGGTCGAAGGTCCGTCCGGTCTGTCCGCGCAGGGCGTCGGGGTCCCGCCGGTACCGGATGGCCGGCGGTGTCAGGGTGTGCAGGACCGCGGGGGGCAGGGTGAGCACGGCGGGGTGCAGCAGGTCCGCGGTGCGGCGCAGGGCGCGCCACTGGTCGGCGGCGGCGACGGGGGTCGTGCCGGCCGCGCCGGGGTCCCCGGCCTGGGCGTAGCCGTACCGTACGCCCGCCACCAGGCGGGCGACGGCGGTCAGTTGGTGGCGGTGGTAGAGGTGGAGGAGGAGTGCGCGGTCCTCCAGTTCCCCGGTCTGCCGGTCCGGGGGGAGGACGGAGCGGGAGAAGCGGGCGAGGGCGGTGCGGCGTACCTCCAGTGCCTGGTCGAGCGCGGCGAAGGGGTCGGCGACGGGCACCGTCCAGGGCACCGCGTCGGCGTGGGCGGCGTCGGGACCGCCGGCGTCCTCGTCGGCCAGGTAGAGGAGTCCCTGGGCCGCGGCGGCGCGGCGCAGTTCCTCGCCCGGGGTCTGCCCGTAGGCGTGGGCGACCAGGAAGTGGTCCCAGGGGCCCAGGCCCTGGCTGTAGGCGTGGGTGGTGTCCAGCTCGCCGTCGGGGGTGACGGTGAGGTGGGGGTGGGGGTAGTCCATGACGGACGGGCGCGGGTGGTGGTGGCTGGCGAAGTTGTGCATGAAGCCGAGGGCGTGGCCGATCTCGTGGGCGGCCAGGTGCCGGATGCGGCGCAGGACGAGGTCCTGGACGGCGGCGAGGCGGGCCGCTTCGTCGGGCTGTCCGTAGGGGGCGAGCAGGGCTTCGGCGAGGGCGGTGAGCTGGGCGACGCGCTGGGACCCGAGCCTGACCCGGCCGTGCAGGATCTCGCCGGTGCGCGGGTCGGAGAGGGTCTGTCCGTGGGACCAGCCGCGGCCGTCCCGGTGGACCCACCAGACGGTGTGGTGGGCGGGGTCGCTCAGGTCGAGGTCCTCGGGCGCGGTCTCGACGCGGAAGGCGCCGGGGAGGCCGGCTGCGTCGAAGGCCTCCTGCCACCAGTTGCCGCCTTCGAGGACGGCGGAGCGGATCGGTTCGGGGACGGCGGGGTCGACGAGGAAGACCACCGGTTCGGTGAGGCGGAAGCGGGGCTGGAAGCGGACCTCGGCTCCGGGGACGGGGCCGCCGTGGTCGCGGTGGCCGACGCCGTAGCCGCCGGATGCCGGGTGGTAGGGGCGCGGCGGGAGCGGGTCGGCGGGCAGCGGCAGGAGTTCCATCCGCTGGACGAGGGTGAGGGTGTCGGGCAGCGGTGCGAGGGAGCGTACGGCCGCGCCGGTGGCCCGGCCGCGCAGGGTGAGCAGGGCGGGCAGCCGGATGCCGTGCGGGCCGCCCGAGGCGTCCGCGGGGTGGGCGAGGCTGGTGGCGGGGTCGACGGTGTAGTCGCCCTGGTCGCGTTCGCGCAGGTGGTCGGCGATGCCGTGGAGGTCGGTGAGGGCGAGCGTGGTGACGTCCACGACGGCCGCCGGGCCGTCCTCGCGCACGATCGGGCCGCTCCACAGGACCGAGCCGGCGAAGCCTTCCGTCCCGGCCCGGGTCGCGGCGGTGTCGCCGGCCGCGCGGTGGTGCTTGTTGTGGACGAGGAGCAGGACGCGGTCGCCCGCGCGCCGGAACGTGGCGAGGAGGTCGGGGCCGGCCTTGCCGCGGTCGAGGGTGAGGGCGCTGGAGCCCAGACCGTGGGAGAGCGAGGCGGTGAGCAGGAAGGGGGTGTCGAACTCGGCGATGGCCAGCAGGAGTTCGGTGTTCGTCCCGCCGGGCGGCAACCGCCACCGGCCGACTGCGTCGGCCGGGTGCTGGGGGTCGGTGGGTATCGGATCGGTCATCTGGTGGGGCCTGTTCTGTCGGCGGGGATCTCGTAGGCGAGCCGGAACCGTTCGCCCGGGACGACCAGGTCGGCCGTCTCCAGCGCCAGGCGGTCCGCGTAGTAGGTGCGTTCGATGGCGGCCACGGGGGCGCCGGGGGCGAGGTCGAGGGCGGCCGCCTCGTCACGGGTGCAGGCGCGGGCGGTGACGGTCTCGGTTGAGTGGGTGACCCGGATGCCGATGTATCCCATGCGGGCCACCACGCTCTCGCCCGCCATGGGGCCCGCTCCGGGCAGGGTGACGGGGGTGCCGCCGGTGATGCCCAGGGGCTCCCAGCTGACGCAGAGCATTGCGGGAAGGTCGTTGCGGCTGAGCCGGTAGAGGCTGCGGACCACCTGCTGTCCGGGATCCAGGCCCAGCCGGGCGGCGATGGCGGGGCCGGCTGGCTCGGTGGTGGAGACGGGGGTGCTGCGGACGGTGCGGCCCTCGTCCTCGTCGGCGCCGCCGGACACGGCGAGGGTGCCCAGCAGCCGTTCCCTGGTCCAGGAGCGGGCCATGGTTCCGGTGGAGGGCTGTTCGCGGACGTAGACGCCCTGACCGGGGCGGCCCCGGACGACGCCCTCGGCGGTGAGCAGGCGGACGGCCGCGGCGGCGACGTTCGAGCCGACGCCGTACTGGCGGGAGAGTTCGCTCCGCGAGGGCAGTCGGCGGCCGGCGGGGAATTCACCGGCCGCGATGCGCTGCCGCAGCTGGTCCGCCACCCTGCGGTAGGCCGGCACCTGCATCGCGCGTCTCACTTTCTGGACATCGTCTCGCTATTCGAGACGTCGCACGGGGCAAAATCGATGGTGCCACGGAGACTATCGGACGCGACAGCAGGGCACACTGAGCAACCTGATGCATCAGGTGCCACCGAAAGCGCCCTTTTCCGGCGCCGCACACCCCACTCCCGGCCACTTGATGCATCAGGATCAGTGTGCCGCAAGGGCCTCGCGGCCTCCCACCGGTGCTCGCTGGAAGGGCTGTTTGCGCCGGTCACGGCTTTACGGTGAGGGACAAGGCCAGCTACTTTGCTGAGGCGGCACACAGTGACGCACGAGCGGGGCGCCTCTCGCCCCGTGGCGTCTCATGACACCGGCCACCATGCGGACGGATGTTCACGGAAGGAGGGCGGACATGGTCAGCGGCCCGCCCTGTTTCTCCGGTTCCTGTAGCCGGACGTCCGGTCCCCGCTCCCCCCTGAGCACAGCGGCACCCGCCCGCTGACGGCCGGACGTCGTCCCCGGGGCGCCCGCCGGGCGTCCGTTCCCCGCCCGTCATCACCCCCGGAGCACCGCCATGCCTTCGCGCTCACGCCGCCCACTGGTCCTCACCACCACCGCCGCCCTCACCGCCGTCCTGGCCGCCTCCTGCGCCTCGCCGGACACCGCCGCCCAGGACGGTGACACCACCACCATCACCTTCATGGGCTTCTACGGCACCTTCCAGGACGAGTTCACCGAGCACGTCATCAAGCCCTTCGAGGACGCCAACCCCGACATCAAGGTCACCTACGTACCGATCCAGAACTCGGCCGAGGTGCTGGCCAAACTGCGGGCCAGCACCGCGCGCCCGGCGGCCGACGTCGCGCTGATGGACTCCTCGGTGGCCCCCACCGCCAACGAGGAGGGCCTGTTCGCCCGGCTCGACCCGGAGCTGGTGCCCCACCTCGACCAGCTCGTCGACGAGGCCCGAAGCAAGGACGGCTTCGGCCCCGGCCTCACCCTCGACAGCCTGTCCATCCTCTACAACACCGAGAAGATCGACACGGCGCCCACCAGCTGGAACGACCTGTGGAAGGACGAGTACCGGGGCAAGCTCGCCATGCCGATCGCCGACACCCGCGGGGTGGCGCTGATCATCGCGCTCTCCGACATCCTCGGCACCGACTACCAGCAGGACATCGACCCCGCCATCGAACGGCTCCAGGAGCTGGCGCCCGGCGTGGAGACCTGGCAGCCCGCCCCCGACGTGTACACCGCCGTGCAGTCCGGCGAGGCCGGAATCGCGGTGGGCTGGAACGCCCGTGGCCAGTACTACAAGGACACCTCGGGCGGCGTGGTCGAGCCGGTGCTCCCGCAGGAGGGCACGGTGACCCAGATCAACACGATCAACCTGGTCAACAACACCCCCCGCGCCGAGGCCGCGCAGAAGTTCATCGACTACGCGATCGGGGCCGAGGCCCAGAAGGCGTTCGACGAGGCCGCCTACTACGCGCCCGTCAACCAGGACGTCGAACTCTCCCCCGAGGTGCGGGAGCGCACCACCGCGTCCGAAGAGCAGCAGGCCCACCAGATCCCCGTCGACTGGAGCTGGATCACCTCCCGCTACACCGACTGGGTCGACCGCATCAAGCAGGAGGTCATCGGTGGCTGACCAGCAGCCGGCCGTGACGGAGCAGACGGCGGACACGGCCCCGCCCGCCGCCGGCCGGACGGACTACCTCCGGCTCCGCGCCCTCACCAAGGTCTTCCCCGGCCGGTCCACCCCGGCCGGGGCCGCGGTCGCGGGCATCGACCTGACGGTGGCGCACGGCGAGATGCTCGCCGTGCTCGGGCCCTCCGGCTGCGGCAAGTCCACCACCCTGCGCATGATCGCCGGCCTGATCGAGCCGAGCGGCGGAACCGTCGAGGTGGGCGGACGCGACATCACCCGGCTGCCCGCCCACCGCCGTGACATGGGCGTGGTCTTCCAGTCCTACGCGCTCTTCCCGCATCTGGACGTCGCGCGCAATGTGGCGTTCGGCCTGGAGATGCGCAAGGTCGCCAAGAGCGAGGTACGCGAACGGGTCGCCCGCGCGCTGGACCTGGTCCGCCTGGGCCACCTCGGCGGGCGCCGCGCCTCCCAGCTCTCCGGCGGCCAGCAGCAGCGTGTCGCGCTGGCCCGGGCCCTGGTCATCGAGCCGGACGTGCTGCTGCTCGACGAGCCGCTGTCCAACCTCGACGCCCAACTGCGCGGCGCGATGCGCGACGAGATCCGCCGCATCCACCAGGAGACCCGCATCACCACCGTGTTCGTCACCCACGACCAGCGCGAGGCGCTGTCGATGGCGGACCGGGTCGCCGTCATGAACGCCGGCCGCATCGAGCAGCTGGGCACCCCGGAGGACGTGTACGAGCGGCCCTCGGGACGGTTCACCGCCGAATTCGTCGGCCGCGCCAACCTGGTGGCCGGTACGGTCACCAGCCAGGACAGCGACGGCGCCGACGTCTCCGTCCCGGGCCTCGGCACCGTCCGGGCCGCAGGCAGCGCGGTGACGCCCGACGGCCGGGCCACCGTCATGCTCCGCCCGCACCGCGTCACCCTGCGCCCCCCCGGTACGGACGGCCGCGCCGGAGACCCGCACGGCACGGTCCTCTCCGCCGGCTACAGCGGAGAGGTCATCTCCTACCGGGTCCGGACGGCGGACGGCGGCCCGGAGCTGGAGGTCGAGCAGCCGGCCGGCGCGGGCGGGACCTTCGGGCCCGGCACCGAGGTCGCCCTCGGCTGGGACGCCGCCGCGCCCCGCCTGGTGGCCGACAACCAGGACGCCGCGTGACCGCCACCCCCGCCGCGCCCCCCGCCGAGACCCCCACCAGCGACGCACCACCGGCCCCCGCCGGGCGCCGGTGGCACCGCCGCCCGGCGCTGTGGCTGCTGGCACCCGGCGCGCTCGCGCTGCTCCTCACCTACGCCCTGCCGCTGGTGTGGGTGGTGCGCATGGCGCTCAACCAGCCGCTGCCCGGCGGCGCCATCCTCCAGACGCTCACGCTGTCCACCTTCACCGATGTCCTCACCAGCGCGCACTACTGGAACGTCATCGGGCAGACCCTCCAGCTGGGGCTGCTCACCACGGTGTTCACCCTGCTGCTCGCCTACCCGGTGGCGCTCTTCCTGGCCCGCACCACCAGCCGGTGGCGCAGCCTGCTGTTCGCGCTGGCCGTCGCACCGCTGCTGATCTCCTCGGTGGCCCGCACCTTCGGCTGGATGGCCATCCTCGGCAACCAGGGCGTCATCAACAAGACGCTGCTGGCCATCGGGGTGATCGATGACCCGGTGCGGCTGGCCAACAACATGACCGGGGTGGTGATCGCCTCCACCGAGATCTACATGCCGTTCGCGATCCTGGCGATGCTCGCCGGATTCGGCCGCCTGGACCCCGAACTGGAGCGGGCCGCCGCCTCACTGGGCGCGAACCGGCTGTCGGTGCTGCGCCGGGTGGTGCTGCCGCTGACCGCGCCCGGGGTGATCACCGCGTCGCTGCTGGTCTTCGTGCTCAGCCTCAGCGGCTACGTCACCCCGCGCCTCATCGGCGGCGGACGGGTCTTCGTGCTGGCCACCGAGATCTACGACGAGGCGATGAACTCGCTCAACTGGCCGGTCGCCGCCGTGCTGTCCGTGCTGCTGCTCATGCTGTTCGGCCTGGTCGTCGCCCTCCATCTGTGGGCGCAGCGCGTGCTGGAGGCCCGCATCACCGGGCGGGAGAGGAAAGCGTCATGAAAGCCGGACTCGCGGCCCGGACCGGCTGGGCGGTCCTGCTGACCGTGCTGTACCTGTTCCTGCTCGCTCCCGTGATCATCGTCCTCATCGTGTCCTTCGACACCAGCACCTTCCTGCGGTTCCCGCCCGAGGGGTTCAGCCTGGAGCCCTACCGGCAGGTGTTCGCCAACCCGGACTTCCAGGAGGGCATCAAGGTCAGCGCGATCACCGCGGCGACCACGACCGCGCTGGCCCTGGCCTGCGGCATCCCGGCGGCGCTCGCGCTGTCGCGGCTGCGGTTCCGCGGGCGCGGCGCGGTGGAGGCGGCGTTCCTGTCGCCGCTGCTGGTGCCGAACATCGTGCTGGGCCTGGCCCTGCTGATCCTGTTCGCGCCGATTCCGCTGACCGACACCTACTGGGGCCTGATCCTGGCCCACCTGGGCGTCACCATCCCGTACGTGGTGCGCACCATCTCGGCGGCGCTGGCCGGTGCCGACCCCCGGGCCGAGGAGGCCGCCCGGACGCTGGGCGCCGGTCCGTTCACGGTCTTCCGCCGGATCACCCTGCCGGCCATCCGGCCCGGTCTGTTCTCCGGCGGGATCATCGCCTTCCTGCTGTCCTTCGACGAGACGGTGATCTCGCTGTTCGTCTCGGGCCACAACGTGCGACCGCTGCCGGTCGCCGTCCTGCAGTACGTCGAGTACCGCAGCGATCCGTCCATCGCGGCGCTGTCGGTGTGCCTGGTGCTGCTGTCCGTCGTGGCCGTCGTCCTCGTGGAGCGCGGCCTCGGGCTGCGCCAGAGCCTGCGTTCGTAATCCCCACCCCACCCCTGGAGTTCCCCGTGTCCACCGCACCCGCCGCCCCGGCCTTCGACCCGGCCGCGCTGCACCGTGACAGCGTCGTCTTCAACGCCCTGGACTGCACCCCGCTGAACTGGGCGGACGAGATCTACCTCGGCAAGCTCGCCGCGTCCGGGGTCACCGCCGTCAACCACGCGGTGTCCATCTCGCAGGACTACGACGCGGCGGCGGCCGGCATCGCGGGCTGGCAGCGGCGGCTGGCGGAGACCGGCGGGCGGGTCTTCCAGGGCTACGGTCTGGCCGACGTGGACCGGGCGCACGCCGAGGGGACGGTGGCCTGGTTCGCCGGCTTCGAGGACAGCAAGCCCGTCGGTGAGGACCTGTGGCGGCTGCACGCGTTGTACCAGATGGGCCTGCGCTTCATGGGCCTGACGTACCAGAACCGCAACTACGCGGCCGACGGCAGCGGGGAGAGTGCCAACGGCGGGCTGAGCCGGTTCGGGCGTGCGCTGATCAAGGAGTGCAACGACCTGGGGGTCGCCCTGGACCTGTCGCACACCGGTGAGCGCTCCACGCTGGAGACCATCGAACTGTCCGAGAAGCCGGTGCTGGTCACGCATGCCGGGCTGACCCGGTTCGTGGACAGCCCGCGCAACAAGAGCGACCAGGTGGTGCGGGAACTGGCCGCCCGGGGCGGGGTGTTCGGGCTGGCCGCCAAGTCCGGCTTCCTCTCCCCCAGCGGCCTCACCCGGGGTGCCGACCCGGAGGTGTTCGCCGACAACATCGACCACCTGGTGGACCTGGTCGGGATCGACCACGTCATCCTGGGCACCGATGTCGGGGACGAGCGCAAGTACTCCAAGGCGGGCATGGCGCGGGTGCGGCGGCTGTACCCGGAGATCCCGATCATCGGGGACGACCTGAACCTGGACATCATCCACCCCGAGGGCATGGGCACCCCCGCCGATCTCCCGCGCATCACCGAGGTGCTGGCGCGGCGCGGCTACGGCGCGGAGGACATCACGGCGGTGCTGGGCGGCAATCTGCGCCGGGTCCTGAGCGACATCTGGGACACGCGGCGGTGAGCCGGAGCCGGCCGGTGGTCGCGGTGATCGGGGCGGGCCCGCGTGGCCTGGCCGTCCTCGGCCGGCTCCTCGCCCACCTCGGTCCCGGCGGGTCCTGGGCGGGCACCGGCGCCGACCTGCACGTCGTCGAGCCACAGGTGCCGGGCGCGGGCCGGGTGTGGTCACCGGACCAGCCCGAGGCGCTGCTGATGAACACCCTGGCGGGGCACGCCACCGCCTACCCCGACGACTCGGTCCGCATGGCGGGTCCCGCGCTCACCGGGCCCGGTCTGCTGGAGTGGTCGCGGGAGCGAGGGCCGGCCCTGGCCCCCTGGGAGCACCCCGGCCGGGCGCTGATGGGCCGGTACCTGGCCTGGGCGTACGAGGATCTGTCGCACCGGGCGCCGGACGGTGTCCGCGTGGTGCCGCACCGGACCCGGGCCACCGCGCTGGAGCGGGTGCCCGGCGGGATACGGGTCCGACTGGAGAACGGGGCACCGGCGGTGACCGCCGACGCGGTGGTGCTGGCGACCGGGCACACCGATCAGCTCCCGGGGGCGCGGGAGCGGGAGCTGAGCCGCTTCGCCGAACACCACGGCCTGGTGCACCTGCGGCCCGGGTATCCGCACGAGGCCGCCCTGGACCGGCTGGAGCCCGGGGCGACGGTCCTGGTGCGCGGTCTGGCCCTGAACTTCTTCGACCAGCTCACCCTGCTGACAGCGGGACGTGGTGGGCGCTTCACGCAGAACCCGGACGGCGGTGCCCGGTATCTGCCGTCCGGGCGTGAACCCCGGCTGATCGCGGGATCCGGGCGGGGCGTGCCGTACCTCGCCCGGGGCCAGGCGCCCGGGGCGATGCCGCGCGGGCACCGGCCGCGGTACTTCGACGCGGAGCGGGCGCGGCAGTTGGCGGCGCGCGGTCCCGGCCGGGTGGACTTCCGCACGGAGGTGTGGCCGCTGATCGCGCGGGAGGCGGGGGCGGCCTGGTACGAGGTGGCGCTGCGGCTGCGGCCGGAGATGTCGCGGCTGCCGCGCGCGGAGTTCCTGGAGCGGTACGGCGCGGTGGAGCACGGTTCGCCGCGGTGGGCGGCGTTGCTGGCCGAGGCGTTTCCCGACCCGGCCGACCGCTTCGACCCGGCCGCGCTGGACCGTCCGCTGGCCGGCCGGGTCTTCCCCGACCGGGAGGCGCTGGGTTCCTGGATGCGCCGGTTCCTGCGCGCCGACCTCGCCGCCGCCCGGGACCCGGAGCAGAGCCCGCTGAAGGCCGCGGCGGCGGCGATCGCCGCGACCAAGGCGCAGGTGCGCCGGCTGGCGGTGGCCGGGGTGCTGAACGCGGCGGGGCCGCGCGAGCTGCGTTGGTTCCGGGGGTTCGGCGCCCATACGGCCAGTGGCCCGCCGGCGTCCCGGATCGCCGAGTTGCTGGCGCTGCACGAGGCGGGGGTGGTGGAGTTCGCGGGCGCGGGGCTGACGGTGGGCACCGACGGCGCCGCCGGGCTGTTCACCGGCGAGTCCCCGACGGTGGGCGGGGAGAAGGTACGGGCCGGCGCGCTGCTGGACGCGTGGCTGCCGGGGGCGGATCTGGCCACCACCGGCAGTGCGCTGCTGGCCTCACTCGCCCCGGGCGGGCTGGGCCGCCCGCACCGGGCCGGTGCGGGGGACGCGGCGGTACCGACCGGGGCGCTGGACGTGGATCCGGTCACGCTGCGGGTGCGGGACGCCGCCGGGGTGCCGCAGCCCGATCTGTTCGCCTGCGGCATTCCGCTGGAGGGCATCGAGTGGAACACCGCGATCGGCGCCCGCGCCGGGGGCAACGCCGCGCTCTTCCGGCAGGCCGACACCGTCGCCCACGGGATGCTCACGGCGGCGGCGGGACCGTACGCGCGCAGCTGACCGGGGCGGGCCATTTCCCGGTGCATGTCCTGCGGGCACAGAGGTCACTCACGCGTGGCCCGGCCGCCGCGCCGCATGCGCCCGCCCATGACATCTGTATGAACATGATGACGGGGCGTTTGTCTCCACGGCGGGCGGCCAGATATAGAGGGCTCCGAAACCCGAACACCTCACGCGCTGAATGGTCTTGCCCCGCCCCGGCGGGAATTCCCGTGTTCAGAGAGGACGCGACATCATGCGATACCGCACACTCGGCAGTTCCCACCTGGAAGTGTCGGAGATCGCACTGGGATCCTGGCTGACCTATTCCGGGGGAATCGAGGCGGATGCCACCCGCGCCTGCACGGAGGCGGCATTCGACGCGGGCATCACCTTCTTCGACACCGCCAACGTCTACGGCCGCGGCGCCGCCGAATCCGCGTGGGGCGACATCCTCTCCGCCCACCCGCGCGACTCCTACGTCCTGGCCACCAAGGTCTGGGGCCGGATGTCGGAGGACCCCGCCGACCAGGGGCTCTCGGCGGCCCAGATCGCCCGGCAGATCGACGCCTCCCTGCGCCGGCTGCGGACCGATCACGTGGACGTCTACTACGCGCACCGGTTCGACACCTCCGTTCCCCTGGAGGACACCATCGAAGGGCTCCAGAAGGTCGTCGAGCAGGGGAAGGCCCGGTACCTCGGTTTCAGCGAGTGGACCACCGAGCAGATCAGGGCGGCCCTCGACATCGCGGGGCCTGACCTGTTCGTCGCCTCCCAGCCCCAGTACTCCATGCTCTGGCAGGCCCCCGAGGCCGAACTCTTCGAGCTGTGCGCCGCCAACGGCATCTCGCACGCCGTGTGGTCGCCCCTCGCCCAGGGTGTCCTGACGGGCAAGTACGAGCCGGGGCAGGCCGTCCCCGAAGGCAGCCGCTTCGCCAGCGACACCATGTCCGACGCCCGGGACCTGGTCTACAACGAGGCCAACCTCCGGGCGGTCCAGCGGCTGCTGCCCATCGCGGAAGGGCTCGGCATCGACGTGGCCACCCTGGCACTGGCCTGGGTGCTGCGCCGCGGGGAGGTCGCCTCCGCCATCACGGGGGCGTCCCGTCCCGGCCAGGTGCACGCCAACGCAGCCGCCTCCGGCGTCTTTCTGTCCGAGGACATCCTGGCCGCCGTGGACGAGGCGCTGGGCAGCGCGCCCGTCACCGGGCCCCGGCTCGCGGCGAACGCGGCGGAGGGTGTCACGCGCCGCTGAGGCACAGGACGGGGCGGGGCGCGGAGGTGTCCCGCCCCCGTCCTGTGGGACCTGCGGCATCCGCCCGGTGACGGGGGCCGGATGACGGCGCGGCAGGTGACCGTCAGGGGTCAGCTGCGCACGGCCTCGGCTTGGGGTGCCGCGCCCTCCTGCCGCCCGCCGGGCCCGTCGCCGCCCGGAGTGCGCCCGCTCAGGCCGATCACGACGGCCAGCAGGGACAGGATCGCCGCGGACCACAGCACGAGCGTGACCCCGCCGGCCTCCACCAGGGTGCCGCCGATGAAGGCGCCCAGTGCGATGGCCGCGGTGAAGACTCCGACGTAGAGCCCGGTGATGTGCTCGGCGCGGTGCGGGGCCAGCTGGGTCATCCAGATCTGCCCGGCCACGGACAGCCCGCCGTAGGTCAGGCCCCACAGCGCGATGCTCAGCGCGGTGACGCCGGCCAGGGCGCCGAAGAGCGCCAGCAGCACGAGCGAGGCACCGATGCCGGTGGCCAGTGCTGTCACCGTGAGGCGGGCCCGGCGCGCCGCGAGGGCTCCGGTGACGAAGTTGCCGATCAGCCCGAAGACGCCGTAGAGCAGCAGGAGTCCGGCGATGGCTCCGGGAGTCAGGCCGGTACGGTCCTCCAGGACGGGACGCACGTACGTGTAGGCGGCGAAGTGCGCGGTGACCAGGACGGTGATCAGCGCCAGGCCGACGGCCACCGCGGGGATGCGCAGCAGCGGCCGGCGGTCGGCGCGCGGGTCGCTGCCCGCGGGTGCCGTGACACGGGGCAGCCGGGGCAGGACCGGCAGCAGCACCGCGGCGAGGACCACCGCGGCGACGGACAGGGCGGTGAACGCGGCGCGCCAGCCGAAGGCGTTGCCGATGAACGTGCCCAGCGGCACCCCGGCCACGGAGGCGGCGGCGACACCGCTGACGGCGAAGGACACCGCGAGCGCGGCGTCGCGGGGCGCGACCAGGCGCGGTGCGACGGCCGCCGCCAGGCCCCATACGGTGCCCATCCCGATGCCGAGGATGATCCGCGACACGAGGAGCGGGCCGAAGCCGTTCGCCACCGCGGTCAGGGCGTTGCCCGCCGCCAGGATGAGCATGGCGACGGCCAGGACCGCACGCCGGTCGAGCGTTCCGAGCAGGCGCGGCACGGCGGGGGCGGTGACGGCGGTGACCAGACCGGTGATCGTCAGGCTCAGCCCCGTGCTGCCGGTGCTGATGCCCAGGCCGTCGGCCATCGGGGTCAGCACGCCGACGGGGAGCATCTCGGAGGTCACGACCACGAAGGTGCTCAGCGAGAGCACGGCGATCGCCGCCCACTGTCTCGGCGTGGTGCGGCGAAGATCGGTGCCGGAGTCGGTGACCGGCGCATACGAACCCATGCACCTGAGCCAAGCAGCGCGGGGTGGCGGGAACAACGGCGAAGTTCTCAACGATCGATCAGCTACGCTGATCGATCGGCCGTGGAGAGGCGGAACGGGATGCATCAGGTCCATGTGCAGGAGATCGAGTGCCTGCTCGCTCTCGCCGAGGAGCTGCACTTCGGCCGGACCGCCGAGCGTCTCGGCTGTTCGCAGAGCCGGGTCAGCCAGCTGATCGCCTCCCTCGAACGGCGGGTCGGGGTGCGGCTGGTGGACCGTACCAGCCGGCGCGTGCAGCTGAGCCGTTTCGGGGCACAGTTCGTCGAGGAGGTACGCCCGGCGTACGCGGCCCTGGCCACCGTGGTCGTGCACGCACAGCAGCGGGCCCGGCGCGGCGCGCTGCGCCAGTTGCGCGTCGGCTTCCACGGCAGCGTCTACGAGGAGGTGACCGAGGCGTTCCGGCAGCTGCGGGCACGCGAGGAGGTCGCCATGGTGCTGAGCGAGATTCCGCTGGGGTCGCCCTTCTCCGCCGTGCTGGACGGGCGGCTGGACGCCGCGGTGGTCGAACTCCCCGTGCGCGAGGAGGCACTGACGGTCGGCTTCCGGTTTCCTCCGCAGGAGCGGCTGCTGGCGCTCGCCTCCTCGCATCCGCTCGCCGACGCCGGCCGGGTCCATGTGGAGGACCTCGCGGGGCTGGACATCCTGCACCCCTTCGGGGACGCACCCGACTACTGGAGGGTGGCGCGGGTGCCGCGCCACACCCCCCGGGGCAGGCCCGTGCGTTCCTCCACCGGGATCAGCACCGTGCAGGAGGGTCTGGCCCTGGTGTCCGCCGGGGAGCACGCCATGCTGGTCTGCCGGCCGCTGGCCGAGCGGGCCACCCGCCGGGACGTGCGCTACCTCGGGATCGACGGTCTGCGGGAGCGGTCTCAGATGGGCCTGATCTGGCGGACGGACCGCGCCACGCCCCAACTGGCCGCGCTCTCCGGGCTCCTGCGGGAGGCGTTCACCCGGGACCGGGTGCTGGACGAACTGCCCGTGTGAGCCGGCCTGCCGTGGCCGTCTCGGATGCTGAGAGGATCGCCGGGACTTCTTGCGGTGGGCGCGCGCGGTCCGGCAGGATGACCCGTGTGACTCCTTCGGCCCGCACCCTCGTCGCCCTCCCCGGCGTCCCCCGTGGCGTGGCCTCCTGCTGTTGTTGTCAGGCCTGAACCCCCCCGTCCGGTTCAGCCCTCGACCCTGCCGGTCCACCGTGCCCGTACGCCGGTGACCGTCGCGTCCGGAGTCACGATGACCGCAGTTTCCCGCTCCGCCCTCGCCACTGTCCGCGTGATCGCACCCGCGGGCGTCTTGGCGTACGCCGGGCGATGTCCCCGCTGAGCAGCACGTGATGACGCCGCCTCATTGATCCGGCGGCTCGGGATCCACCATTTCGAGGCCAGTACGAGAAATGCGGAGGGTTTGCCGTGTGCGGAATTACCGGTTGGATTGATTATGCGGGGCTCGGCCCCGATGCCCCGGCGGTCGCGGAGAAAATGAACAACGAGCACGTTCACCGCGGCCCCGACGGGTCGGGAACGTGGCTTTCCCGATACGCGGTGATCGCGCACCGCAGATTATCCGTCATCGACATCGAGAACGGCGCGCAGCCGATGGTGTTGCCCACCGCGGCGGATTCCCCGTCCGCGTCCGGGGTGCGGCTGGTGCTCTCCTACAACGGTGAGCTGTACAACTACGCCGAGCTACGCCGTGAGTTGGCCGTGCGCGGCCACCGCTTCCGGACGTCGAGCGACACCGAGGTGGTCCTGAGGGCCTGGGCCGAGTGGGGCGTGGGCGCCGTCGAACGGTTCAACGGGATCTTCGCGTTCGCGGTGTGGGACGAGACGGCGCAGACCCTGTGGCTCGTGCGCGATCACCTCGGGGTGAAGCCGCTGCACTACCACCACCGGGGCGAGCGCCTGATCTTCGGTTCGGAGGCCAAGTCGGTCCTCGCGCATCCGGACGTGGACACCGCCGTCGACGAGGACGGGCTGCGGCAGTTGCTCGTGCCACTGCTGAAGTTCCCCGGCACCAGCCCTTATCGCGGCGTCTCGGAGGTGCTGCCCGGTCAGGTCCTGGAGTTCTCCCGGCGGGGGGTGCGCACGACGCGGTACTGGGACGTCAGGGATGTCCTCAGCCGGCGGGCCGGGACGGAGGACCTGGATGACGCCGTGGAGGAGTTACGGTCGCTGCTGCACGACACGGTCGCCCGGCAGACCGTCGCCGACGTGCCGCTGGGCACGTTCCTGTCGGGGGGCCTCGACTCCTCCGCCATCACCGCGATCACCGGTGCGCTGCCGCAGCGGGACGGCATCCGCTCGTTCTCCGTGGACTTCACCGACGCCGCGGGCACCGGTGACTCGCGTTCCGCACTGGACCGGAGGTACGCGCGGGAGGCGGCGGACTTCATCGGCTCCGACCACTCCAGCATCGTGCTGGACAGCGCGCTGCTCGCCGATCGTTCCGTCCGCGACGCCACCGTCCGCGCCCGGGACCTGCCCAACGGCTTCGGCGATCTGGACATGAGCCTGCTGCTGCTGTGCCGCGCGGTGCGCGAGCATGCCACCGTCGCCCTGTCGGGAGAGGCCGCCGACGAGATCCTCGGCGGCTACCTGTGGTTCCAGGACCCCACCGCCGTCTGGGCAGAAACGTTTCCCTGGATCGCCGACAGCCCTGCCCACGGCTACCTCCAGCAGCGCATGCTCAGCACGATCGACCCCGCTCTCGTGGAACAGCTGGACATCACCGGCCAGCTGCGCGACGCGTACACCACCGCGCTCGGCGGGCTGACCCACGACCCCGCGCTGAGCGCGGCGGAGCGGCGGCACCGCGAGATCATCTCCCTCGCGGTCACCCACTTCCTGCCCACCCTGCTGGACCGCAAGGACCGGCTGAGCATGGCCGCCGGCCTGGAGGTCCGGGTTCCGTTCTGCGACCACCGGATCGTCGAGCACGTCGTCACGCTCTCGCGGCACATCCACAACGCCGGTGGCCGCGAGAAGGGCGTGCTGCGGGACGCGGTCCGTGACCTGTTGCCCGCGAGCGTGGTGGACCGCACGAAGTCCCCCTACCCGACCTCGCCGGACCCCGCGTACGCGCGCCTGCTCCAGGAGCACCTCACCGCCGTGCTCGCCGACCCGCCCGACGGGCTGCGCGACATCTTCGCCCCGCAGGTGCTCGACGCCCGCCGCCGCGGCGACGCGGCGCGCGCCCACGGACTCGTCAGCAACTTCGAGAACGAGGTCATCCTCAACTTCGCCTCCTGGCTGCGGCAGTACACCCCGCATCTGGCCCTGTGACCGACACCGGCGGGGCCCCGGCCCCCTCGGCGCCGTCCTGCCCTCCGCCCTGCCCCGCATCACTTCCGGAGCGTCACGTGTCCGCCCCTCGTACCCGGCACCACGCCTGTGATCACCGCCGTCCGTGCCCCCGCGGCCGTACGGCACCCGCCCCGACCGGCCATCCGGCCGGCAGCCCCGCGCCGCCGCCCGGTCACCGCACGCCGGGACGAACGCCGTGACGGGCCCCGCGGTGGGTTCCACCCCCCGGCGGGTGGCCGTCCATGTGCTGCGCCGCTGCGGCTACTTCGCCGTCGTGGTGCTGTCCGTGTACACGCTGGCCTTCTTTCTCCTGTACGCCCTGCCCAGCGATCCGGTCGCCCTGATGCTCGACCGCCGTTCCTCGGGCGCCGGAGGCGGCACCCCGGAGCAGATCGCCGCGCTGCGCGAACAGCACGGGCTGGACGAACCGCTGCTGACCCGGTACCTCGGCACCCTGGGGCAGTTCCTCGGCGGTGACCTGGGCACCTCCTTCCAGTCCGGGAGACCGGTGCCGGAAATTCTCGCCGCCGTGGCGCCGAACACGATCGGGCTCGCCGCCGGGGCCCTCGCCCTCGCCCTGCCCTTCTCCCTCGGCCTCGCACTGGTGACCTCGTGGCGGCGCGGCAGCGCGGTGCACCGGTTCCTGGTGAACGTTCCGGCGCTGATCGCGGCGATTCCGGCGTTCTGGCTCGGGCTGCTGCTGTTGCAAGTCTTCTCCTTCACCCTGGGCTGGGTGCCCTCGGCGGGCGGGAGCGGTCTGTCGGCCCTGGTGCTGCCCGCCGTCGCGCTGGCCCTGCCGGTGTCGGCCTCGCTGACGGCGGTCCTGGTGCGGAGTCTGGACGATGTGCAGCAGGCCGGGTTCGTGCGGCTGCTGGAGGCCCGGGGGCTTCCCTGGCGGCGGGTGTACCTCGCCCACGTGGCGCGCAACGCGCTGCTGCCCTTCCTCACACTGGCGGGCCTGACGGTGGGCGGGGTGCTGATCGGCACGGTGATCACGGAGACCGTCTTCGCGCGGGCCGGGCTGGGACGGCTGCTGGCCTCCTCCGTCCAGACACAGGACGCGCCGGTCGTCCTGGCGATCGCGGTGCTGGCCGCCCTGGTGTTCGCCGCGCTCAATCTCGTCATCGACCTGCTCTACCCGCTCCTCGATCCGAGGGTGCGCCGAGTCACCGGAGCGCGCACATGACCGTGCCGACCGTCGCCCCGTCACGCGCGCGGCGCAGGGCCGCCGTTCCGTGGGTGGCACTCGCCGTCCTCGTCCTCGCCCTGACCGCCGTGCTGCTGCCCGGGGTCCTGGCGCCCCAGGACCCGTTGGCGGAGAACATCGCCCAACGGCTGGCTCCACCGTCGGCCGGTCATCCGTTCGGAACGGACGAACTCGGCCGTGACCTGCTCAGCCGGGTCGTCCACGGCGCGCGGGCCAGCCTGTCCACCGCGCTGGGGGCGCTGGCCTTCGCGGCCGGCCTCGGCGTGCTGATCGGCCTGTCGGCCGGCTATCTGGGCGGTGCGGTGGACCGGGTGCTGATGGCCGTGATCGATGTCCTGCTGGCCCTGCCGTCCCTGCTGATCTCGCTGCTGATCGTCTCCGGGCTGGGCACCGGCCAGCTGAACCTCGCGGTGGCCGTGGGCATCGCGTCGGTCCCCGCGCTGGCCCGCGTCACCCGCGCCGAGGTCCTGCGGGTCAGCTCGCAGACCTTCGTGGAGGCGGCGGCGGGCTACGGCCTGTCCCGGCGGCGCATTCTGCTGCGGCACGTCCTGCCCCACGCGCGGGGCCCCATCGTCGCGCTGGGCGCGCTGGAGCTGGCGACCATGATCCTTTCCGTGTCGGCCCTCAGTTTCCTGGGCTACGGCGCGCAGCCACCCGATCCGGAGTGGGGCAACCTCATCGCCGCGGGACGGACCTATTTCGTGACGTCCTGGTGGCTGACCGCGCTGCCCGGGGCGGTTCTCGCCGCCGTGGTGCTGGCCCTGCACCGGCTGGGGCGGTCCCTGGGCGCCCGCGAAGGAGGACCGGCATGAGCGACGTACGGAACACGGCGGCGGACCGGGATCCGGTGCTGCGGCTGGAGGGACTCACCGTCAGGTATCCCGGCAAGGTCGGGCCCGGGACGGCGGCGGTCGAGGACCTCTCGCTGACGGTGCCGGCCGGCCGGACGGTGGCCATCGTGGGAGAGTCCGGCTCGGGCAAGTCCACGACGCTGCACGCGCTGCTGGGCCTGACGCCACGCACCGCGCGGGCCGGTTACCGGCTGCTGGAATTCCGCGACGGCGAAGGCCCGGCGCGCCGGATCCACGATCCGCGGCGCCTGCGCGGCCGGTCGGTGGGCCTGGTGCCGCAGGATCCGGCCCGCTCGCTTGACCCACTGGTACGGATCGGGTCCCACTTCGCCGAACTGCACCGGCACTTCCTGGGGCTGCGGGACCGGCGGGAGAGCCGGCGGCGCGCGGTCGCCGCGCTGGAAGCGGTGGGAGTGGACCGGCCCGCGGAGCGGCTGCGCCAGTACCCGCACGAGCTGTCCGGCGGCCTGTCACAGCGCGTCCTCATCGCGCTGGCCCTGGTGGGCGGGCCCCGGCTGCTGCTGGCCGACGAGCCGACCTCCGATCTGGATGTGACGGTGCAGCGGCGGGTTCTCGACCTGTTCGACGAGGTACGGGTGCGGCGGGACCTGTCGCTGCTGATGGTCACCCATGACATCGCGGTGGCGTCGCGGCGCGCGGACGAGCTGATCGTGATGCGGGCGGGCCGGGTGGTGGAGTCCGGGCCGGTGGACAAGGTCATCGGGGATCCCGACGACCCGTACACGCGCCGGCTGCTGACATCCGTGCCGGGCCGGGCACGGATCCGGGGAGCGGCCCTCCACCCGCCGGCCGGGCCGGCGGCGCCGGTCGTCCTGGAGGCGCGCGGCCTGCGCAAGTCCTTCGGCGGGGGCCGGGGCGTGGAACGCGTCGAGGCCGTGCGGGAGGTGAGCCTGACCCTGCGCCGGGGCGAGACCCTGGCCGTGGTCGGCGAGTCCGGGGCGGGAAAGTCCACCCTGCTGCGACTGCTCACCGGCCTCGACCGGCCCGACGGCGGTGCCGTCCTGCTGGACGGCGCGCCGGTGGGCCGGGACCGTACCGCCCGCAAGGACTTCGCCCGCCGGGTCCAGCTCGTGTACCAGAACCCGGCGCGCAGCCTGAACCCTTCCCTGCCGGTCGGTCGGGTCATCGCCGAGCCCCTGGAGGCGCACCGCGTCGGCGGGGCGCGGTGGCGTGCGCAGCGGGCCCGCGAACTGCTGGAACAGGTCGGCCTGCCGCCGGCCTTCGCCGAGCGCCGGCCGTCGGAACTGTCCGGTGGGCAGGCGCAGCGGGTGGCGATCGCCCGGGCGCTGGCCCCGGAGCCGGACGTCGTGGTCCTGGACGAACCGGTCTCGGCGCTGGACCAGGCCGTGCAGCTCGCCCTGCTGGAACTGCTGGGCTCCCTCCAGGAGCGGTGGGGCATCGCCTACCTGCTGGTCTCGCACGATCTGGGGGTGGTGCGGGCGGTGGCCGACGAGGTCCTCGTCCTGCGCCGCGGCCGGGTCGAGGAACGCGGGCCGGCGCGGACGGTGTTCTCCACCCCGGCCAGTGCGTACACCCGTGCCCTGCTGGACGCGGTGCCCACCGTCCGTCTTCCTCTTGCCACCTCACCTCACGATGGGATGTCGTCATCATGACCCGCGCACTCCGGACAGGCCCGGCCGCCGCCTCCGCGGCCGCGATACTCGCGCTGACCGGCTGCGCCGCCGGTGCCACCACGGGCGGCGGCGCAGCCCCGGAGCATCTGCGGGTCGCGTACGGCTGGTACCCGACGTGCTTCGACTACGCGCAGTCCAACCCCTTCGCCCTGTTCGGCCGGCAGGTGCTGGACACGCTGCTGAGCGAGGACCCCGCGACCGGGGAGCTGGAGCCGTATCTGGCCGAGTCCTGGCAAACGCTGGAGGACGGCCGGGCCTACGAGTTCACGATCCGTGAAGGGGTGACCTTCAGCAACGGCGAGGAGTTGACGGCGCAGGTGGTCGCGGACAACTTCGAGACACTGTGGGAGCTGGCCGGTCAGGGGGTGTCCTCCACGGCGGGGGCCTATCTGAGCGGTTACGAACAGGCCCGGGCCCTGGACGCGCGCACGGTGCGGGTGGAGTTCACCGAGCCCAACGCGGGGTTCCTCCAGGCGAACACCGAGGGCCAGTTCGGGATCCTCGCCCCCGAGTCGCTGGCGCGGACCCCCGAGCAGCGGTGCGCGGGGGGCACGGTGGGCTCGGGTCCCTTCGTCCTGGCGGAGGCGGTCCAGGACGAGCGGGTGGAGTATGTCCGGCGCGACGGCTACGACTGGGCGCCCGCCGGGTTCGGTGGCGGCGGCGAGGCGGCGCTGGAGCGGGTGACGATCCAGATCGTGCCCGAGGAGAGCGTGCGCGCGGCCGGGGTCGTGGCGGGCGAGTACGACCTCGCGTACTCGATCACCGACGCCGGGCTGGCGCAGGCGCGGGGCCGCGAGGACGTGGAGGCGGTGCTCGCGCCGGACCGCAGTGTGGTCAACACCCTGGTGGTGAACACCGGTGATCCGGTGCTGGCCGATCCGGCGGTGCGGCAGGCGATCCAGCGCGGCATCGACCGGGTGGAGCTGGTGGAGACGTTCTACGGGGAGGGCGTGGAGCCGGCGACCGACGTGGTCTCGCGCGGCCATCGCTTCTACACCGACCGCACGGAACTGCTGCGCCACGACGCGGATGCCGCCCGCTCGCTGCTCGACGAGGCCGGGTGGGAGGCCGGCGCGGACGGCATCCGGGTCAGGGAGGGGCGGCGGCTGGAGGTGTCGCTGACGTTCGTCGGGTCGGACATCGGGACGGTGTCCTCCGGCTGGGAGTATCTGCGGACGCAGCTGGCCGAGATCGGCGTCGCGGTGCGCCTGCACCAGGTGTCGCAGGCCGAGCAGGCGGATCTGCGGACGTCCACCGACTGGCAGCTGGCCGTCTATCAGGGCGCGAGCCGGGGGGGACGCCGACGGGATCGCCGCGTTCTACTCCACGGAGTTCACGGCCTGGCAGGGGCAGGCGCCCCGGCCCGAGGTGGACGGGCTGCTCGCGGAGCAGGCGGCGACCGTGGACGAGACCGAGCGTCAGCGCCTCGTCGACGAAGCGGTGACGGAGATCATCGGGCAGGGCTACGGGATCCCGTTGTTCGACTCCTCGCAGGTGCTGCTGGCGCGCACGGACGTGCGGGGACTGACCTTCCCCGTCAACGCGTGGGAGCCGCTCCTGTACCGGGTCGGCAAGGGCTGACCTTCCCGGCCGTGCCACGGGGCGCGGGGCGCACCGGAGGATCCCGTGTCCCGCGCCCGGCCTGCGGCAGCGACAGCGACAGCGACAGCAGTGACGCGCTCATCCATGGAAGGACACCATGACCACCCCGTCCCCTCCCGCCCCGGCTCCGGACGGCGCCGGCCGCCCGGCGCCCGGCACGCCGACGGTCCTGCTGAACGCGCAGTACCTGCCGTCCAGCCACGACTGGCGCACCGCGCGGGGCCGCGCCGATTCCCCGTTCCGGGCGGAGACCTTCGTGCGGGCGGCGCAGCAGGCCGAGGCCGCCGGGTTCCACGCGGTCTTCCAGGCCGACTTCTCCGGGGTGAACCGCGCCGGGCTGCGCGCGGGGCCTCCGCTGACCGTCTTCGAGCCGTTCCAGCTCGCCGCCCTCATCGCCACCGCGACCACCCGCATCGCGGTCATGCCGACCGTCTCCACCCTGCACACCCACCCGTTCGGCTTCGCGCGCAGCCTGGCCAGCCTGGACCGGATATCGCGGGGGCGGGCGTGGGTGAACGTCGTGTCATCCTTCCGGCCGGGCACGGCGATCGGCATGCGGCGTGAGGTTTCCTCCGGGCAACGGCACGCGCAGACCGAGGAGTTCGTGGGACTCGCCCGGCGGCTGTGGTCGAGCTGGCCGCCCGCCGCGAACGTCCCGGACCCGGCGGGCGACCGCTTCGTCCGCGAGGATCTGATCACGGAGGTCGAGCACCAGGGCGCCTTCTACACGCAGTCGGGGCCGCTGGACATGGGCCCGTACTCGGCGGCGTTCCCCTTCACCCTCCAGGCCACCTCCTCGCTCGCCGGTCTGCGGCTGGCCGCCGCGACCGCCGACGCCGTCTTCGCGGGCACGCCCACCCTGGGCGCGGCGAAGGCGCTGCGGCGCATCCTGCGGCGGGAGGTGGTCGCGGCCGGACGGCCGGCGGACAGCGTGGCCCTGCTCCCGGGCAGCTATCTGCATCTTCACGGTGGCCATGAGGAGGCCGGCCGGCTCGCGGCGCAGCGGCGCGCCGCCCACGGCCCCGTCGGCCAGGCGGCCGTGGACACGCTGCGGAACCGGTTCCCCGGGCTGCGGCTCGACGGGGCGAGCCCGGCGGATCCCCTCCCGCCCGGGGCGCTGTCGCCCGATCCGGACGAGGTGTTCGCGGAGTTCGGCTCACGCTATCTGCCGCTGTGGGATCTGGCCCGCAGGCCAGGCCGCAGCGTCGGGGAGTACGCGGCCGAGGTCCTCGCGCTGAGCGAGCACGCGCAGTTCTCCGGCACCCCCGAACGGGTCGGGGAGGACATGCGCCGCTGGTACGAGGAGGGCGGCGTCGACGGTTTCCAGACCATCCTCGGCAACGACTTCGACGCGCTGTGCGAGCGCGTCGTCCCCCGGCTGATCGGCAACGGCGCCGTTCTGTGATCTCGATCCCGCCCGTCCATCGCCCACAGGAAATGCGCCACCGCCCGCCGTCCCATCGAGCAGGACAGGGAACCACGCATGACCGAGAACGAGAAGACGCCGGCCCGCGGCGTGATCACGGAGACGGGGGCGGTGCCGAGCGGCGCCGGCTCCCGTACCGCCTTGTGGAAACGCCGCCTCTTCGAGGCGGAGGCGGGCCTGACCCGGTTCGTCGTCGAGACACGGGGCGGGGCCCAGTTACAGAACCTGCTGAAGGTCAAGCACGCCATCTTCGAGTCGCTCCCGCCGGGCAACGGGGAGCAGGAGTGGAAGGCCGCGTTCTTCCGGGGCCAGGCGCTCATGGAGCAGTTCGTCGTGGCCCACTTCGGGCACGGCCAGCTGGCGGCCTGGGCGGCGTCGAACAGCGCCGTCTACGCCGCAGTCGACTCCGCTCCCAAACACGACGCCGCCGTTCCGCTGGAACGGCTCGATCACCAGGCGGACCTGTACGGCTCCGCCACCGAGTGGCAGGAGCGCGGGGCGGACCGTGCCGTGCTGCGCGTCGGGCACTGCGCCATCTGGGACTACCGCGAACTGGCCCGCGCGCGCGGGGTGACGATCACGCTGGCCTCGCCGTGCGAGTACTGCGTGCCCGCCACGACGGCCATGATCACCGCGAAAGGGCTCAACGCCGGGCACGAACTCACCGCGGGCCGTGACGGCAACGGATGTGTGTGGACCGCCGCACGTGACCTCCCCCCGTCCGGTACCGGACACCGCCCCGCTTCCGAAGGACACCAGCCATGACGGGACACACCGGGCCCGAGCTGAACGCGCCCGCGGCCGCACACCGGGCCGGCTTCGCCGCGCTGCCCGCCCACCAGCAGCCGGAGTGGCCCGACCGGGCGTCCCTGGAGGCGGTCTTAGGGGCGCTCCCGCAGGATGATCTGGTGAGCCGCCGGGCGGTGGACGGGCTGCGGCACGAGCTGGGCAACCTGGACGCGGGCGGTGGGCTCATCCTGCAACTGGGCGACTGCGTCGAGGACATCGACACCGACGTCACCTCCGCCACCTGCAACAAGATCGCTTTCCTGACCCACTTCCGGTCCCATCTGCGCACCCGCACCGGCCGGGACATCGTCGCCGTGGGACGCCTGGCCGGGCAGTACGCCAAACCGCGCTCCCAGGAGTACGAGGTCATCGACGGTGTGATGCTGCCCAGTTACCGCGGACCCATCATCAACTCCCCCGCCCCGAACCGGTCCGCGCGCCGCCCCTCACCGGCCCGCGTCGCCCAGGCGCACACCGCCGCCCGGTCCGCGTACGCGGCGATCGCCGACTACCACCGGGCGACGGCCTACCTGGATCCGATCTGGACGAGCCACGAGATGCTCCTGCTCGACTACGAACTGCGTTTTCTGCGGGGCACGGAGGAGGGCAATCATCTCGCCACCACGCACTGGCCGTGGATCGGGGCCCGCACCCGGCACCCCGGTGGCGCGCACATCGCCGTCGCCGCCACCCTGAGCAACCCGGTCAGCGTGAAGATCGGACCGGACACCTCCCCGCGGGAGGCGGCCGAACTGGCCCTCACCCTGAACCCCCGCGACGAACCCGGCCGGCTGACCTTCATCGCCCGCATGGGCCACCGGAACATCGAGGCGCTGGAGCCCATCGTGCGCGCGGTCCACCGGCACCGCGAACAGGTGCTGTGGATCAGCGATCCGATGCACGGCAACACCGTCCAGGCCGCAACCGGCTTCAAGACCCGGCACGTCGAGCACGTCATCGCCGAACTGACCGGTTTCCAGGCCGTCGTCACGGCCGCCGGCCGCCGCCCCGCCGGGCTGCACCTGGAGGCCACCCCGGAGGACGTGTACGAGTGCGCCGAGAACTCCCGCGAGCCGCGCGACGCGACCCGCTACCGCTCGCTGCTGGATCCCCGGCTCAACCCGGAGCAGACCGCCCGCGTCCTGGGTGCCTGGCGCGCATGAGCCCACGCAACCCGCGCACCGCCTCCCGCACCCCCGCGTACCGGCCACAGGAGAAGACCTCATGACGCGTTCCCTGCCCGACCTGGAAGACACCGAGGACATCGAGGACATCGACCCCGAGGAGTATCTGCGCGCCGCGCTGCGCTGGCACTTCTCGGCGGACACCGGCTCCCCGCTGTGGCTGGAGCTGGCGCGCGGACTCGACTTCGATCCCCTGCGCGACATCACCTCCTTCGAGGATCTCGCCCGCTTCCCGGACATCGCCGGGCCGCTGCGGGAGCGACCCGTCGGCGACCTCCTCCCGGCGGGGCTGGCGAAGGACCCGCCGCCCTCCGTCTTCGAGACCGGCGGCACCACCGGCTCCCCCAAACGCCTTCTCTACACCGAACGCTGGACGCGGCGGGCCCTGCGGTGGAAGACGGCCGAGCTGCGCGAGGCCGGATTCCCCGCCGGTGAGCCGTGGCTGGTCGCGATGCCGTCGGGGCCGCACGCCTTCGGGCACACCACCCGGGCACAGGCGAAGGCGCTGGGGTCCGTGCTGCACACCGTCGACCTCGACCCCCGCTGGGTGAAGAAGCTGATCTCCTCCGGTGCCGGCCCGGAGCCGTACCTGGCGCATCTCGTCGATCAGCTCGGGCACGTCATCCGCACCCAGCGCATCGCCGCGCTCACCACGACGCCGCCGATCCTGTCGGAACTCCTGCTGCACGAGGAACTGGCCGACCGGCTGCGCCGCGGCCTGTCCTACCTGGCCCTCGCCGGCGCGCACCTGGACGAGGACACCTACGACCTCATCGCCGCGGCCCTGCCCGGCACCGTCGTCCAGAACATCTACGGCAGCACGATGGTGCTCACCACCGCGAAGCTGCGCGACGCCGCCGCGCCGCCACCGGCCGCCGTGTACGACGGCTATCCGCCCTTCGTCACCTTCTCCGTCGTCGACCCGGACACCCACCGGCCGGTGGCGTACGGGCAGCGCGGCCAGGTCCGGATGAGCCACCTCAGCAGCGGGGTGTTCATCCCCAACAACCTGGAACGGGACTCGGCCGTCCGGGTGCTGCCGCCGCCCGGGGCGGTGGGCGACTCCCTGGGCGCGCCCCGGCCGCTGGCCGCGTTCGACGGCGAGCCTGTTGTCCAGGGGGTCTACTGATGGCCCCCGGCGCCGGGCCGGCCACCGCCGTGCGGGAGACCGTGGTGGACCTGCCGCTGCTGACACATCAGGGCACCCTGCGCACCCGGGCCCGGGAGACGGTGCACGGGGTGGACGGCCGCCGGCTCGCCACCCTGTCCCTCGCTCCGGAGCTGCTCGTCTCCCAGGCCCTGGCCGCCCAGCGACGCGCCGATCCGCTGCCCGCCCCGGAGCGGGAGCGGCGGCTGGGCGAGGCGGCGGACCGGTTCCTCGGCGATGTGCTGGGCGGGCTGTCCTTCGCCGAGCACTGCGCCCGTGTCCAGGCGGTGTCGGGGCACAACGCGCCGCTGACGGCGGCGCTGAGCCGCGCCGTGGCCGAGGGCATCGCGCGGGCTCCGTCCCGCGCCGACCGGGCCCGGCCTCTCGGGTCGGTGCGCTCCTGGCGGGAGGCCGCCCGGGAGCCGGGGGCCGGAAGCGGCGTGTGGACCCGGCGCGGTGAGACGCTGGCCGCGGTGCTGTCAGGGAACACCCCCACCATCCAGAACGGCTGGCTGCAGGCACTGGCCCTGGGGTACCGCGTCGCGGTCCGGCCCTCGCGCCGGGAGCCCTTCACCGCCCACCGGGTCATCGCGGCACTGCGCGCGGCCGGGTTCCGGGACTCCGACGCGCTGTACCTGCCCTCGGCGCACGCGGGGGTGCCCGTCCTGCTGCGCCGCGCCGATCTGGGCCTGGCCTACGGCGGCGCCGACATCGAGGCCGCGTACGGTGCCTCACCGGCCGTCAAGGTCGCCGGGCCCGGCCGGTCCAAGACGCTGGTCACCGGGGGCCGGCCGTCACCAGAGGCCCTGGAGGCGGTGGCGGATTCCGTGGCCGACCTCTCCGGGACGGCCTGCGTGAACACCACGACGGTGCTCGTCGAAGGCGACCACGTCCGGTTCGCCCGGGAGCTCGCCGGCGTCCTGCGCGAACGGGCCGCCGGGCGGCAGACCACGGAGCGGCACCTGGGGCCCCGGGTCGCGGAGGAGACCGCGCGGTCCCTGATCGCGTACGTACGGGGCGGTACGCGCGGGGCGCGCGCGGAGATCCCCCTGGAGGAGGTGGCGACACCGCATCCGCAGGGGGGTGTGGTGCTGGGGCCGGCGGTGTTCACCGCCTCCGGCTCCGGTGGCGGCGGGGTGTTCGGCGCCGAACTGCCCTTCCCGTGCGTGTGGGTCGCCCCCTGGACGCCTGCGGACGGCACGGGTCCGCTGCGCGACTCGCTGGTGGTGAACGTCATCGGCGGGGACGGGGAGCTGATCGACGCGCTGCTGCGGGAGCCGAGCATCACGAACGTGTACCGCGACACACCGACGGTGCACAGCGACGGTGATCTGCCGCACGAGGACTACGTGGGCGACTTCCTCATGCGCAACAAGGCCGTCGTCTCCCGGCCCCGCGCCGGGCGCCCGACGCCTCGCGCACCGTCCGCGGACGGGCTCTCGTGAGGACAAGGCCGCGGGCGCGGGGCCGGCCGGTGGTGTGCGCCGGTCAGGTCCAGTCGATGATCCGCCGGACCAGGCCCGTGACGGTCCGTCTGATCCCCCCGAACAGCCCCGCCGCCACGGACACATCGGCCCCCAGCACTGCCGCGTCCGCGCGGTACGACCCGGCGCGGCAGGTGGGGCACGAACGGGGCCAACGGCGCTTTCGCCCACCGCACTTCTTGCATGTCGCCATGTTCCGCCGCTCCCCTTGTTCCCCGTCGCCGCAGGAGAGGACGTGCTCGCGCGGCTTCCCCGACCGACAGGTTCCGTCGGCGACGCGTCAGCGGGCCGCCTTCGCGAGATCTGTTTATCAGGTCCCGCGCCCCGGCGGGAACGCGCCCTGACGCCGGGTGCACCCGGAGACCCCGCCGACTGCCCCCGGGGGCAGTCGGCACGCACCGTCCCGCACTGTCCGCCGTCCGCGACCGGTGGCCCGCGGGCGGGTGGCCGGCCGCGCCCGTCAGCGGGCGGGTGAGCGGAGCCAGACCTCGCACGCCACCGTGGGCAGCAGACCGTTGATGTCGGCGACGGTGGCGTGCGAGTGCAGCGCGCCGCGTGCCCGCTCCGGGTCGATGAGGCCCCCGGCGGCGAGCAGCGAGGTGTCCAGGAGGGACCGCAGGGGGCGTCGCTGTCGGCGCAGCGCGCGGTGGAGATCCGCGTCGTACCGGCCCTTGGTCGTCCGGCTCAGGTTCCCGGGCGGGACGACGCCGTCCATGGCGGCAATCAGCAGCGGCTTGAAGCGCCCGGGCAGGTCCGTCTCGGTGGGCCGCGCCGACAGGGCGGCGGTGACGACGTGATCGTCGTGGTAGGGGGAGGCGTACGGGGGCCCGGCCAGGGTGGAGCTCAGTTGCCGTACGGCGTTGCCCCCTTCCCTGATCAGGCACAGCACGAAGTGCTGCCAGCGGTGTGCCGCCAGCGGCTCGGCCCGGCCTTCCAGGACGCCGCGCAGCACCGCGCGGGCGGCGTGCACCGCCTCGGGGGTGGCCCAGGGCGGCATCCGGGGCGGCGGCTGCCACCCGAGCCGGCCCAGCAGTTCGTGGGCGGGTGGCCCGTCCAGGTCCCGCAGGAGGTGGCGCAGCCACCGCGGGTATCCGGGAGGCGCGGCGACGGCGCGCAGTCCCGAGAGGGTACGGACGCGGTGGTCGAGACAGCGGCGCCGCAGGTGGCGCAGCACGTGCCCGGGGCGGCTCAGCGCCAGATCGGCCAGGTAGGGCGGCGCGGCGGTGAACAGTTCGTCCCCGCCGCCGCCCATGAGATGGAGCCGGGACCCGGCGGCTTCCGCGCGCCGCAGGACATCGCTCTGCTTGGCGACGTCCCGGACCCAGGGCACCGGCTCCTCCGTCCTCAGGCGCAGCGTGTCGATCCCGGCGTACCAGTCGGGGGTCCGCGGCGCCCCGATCACCAGATGGCGGGCGTCCGGCAGGGCGCCGGCGGCCCGCCGCGCCCAGAGCGCGTCGTCGTTGCGGGGGTCGGCGCTCTCCCAGCGCACCGTCACCAGCCGGGCCCCGCCCAGGGAGTCGGCGGTGAAGCACAGGCTGGTGGAGTCCAGGCCGCCGGACAGGTCGGCGCTGATGGTGCCGCCGCCGGCGGTGCAGGTGGCCACCGCGCGGGTCAGCGCCTGCCGCACCTCACCGGCGGCCTCGCGCAGGGAGCGTTCGGGCTCGGGCGGGCTCCACCACCGGACCCTGCACTCGGAGCCGTCCCGGTCCCAGGTCAGGGCGTCGTCGGGGCGGACCGCCGTCACTCCCGGCCACAGGGTGCGGCCGCCGAGCGCCGCCCAGGGCATCGGAGGGTCCAGCAGCCGGGCGGCCAGCATCTCCGCGTCCGGTGCCGCGCCGAGCAGGGCGGCGAGCGTGCCCGCGTCCGGGGCGGCGACCGGCACACCGTCGACGCGGGCGGTGAACACCCGGCAGGTGGCCGAGGCGGCGCCCCGTACCCATACCCTGCCGTCCACGGTCGCCAGCAGGTGGTAGCTTCCCGCCGTACCGGCGACCGCCGCCTCGACGCCGGGGAGATCACGGACCCGGGCGATCCGCGCTCTCAGTTCCTCGGGGGTCAGCGCGCTGCGCCCCAGCACCGCCACGCGGACGTGTCCCACCCGCGCCGTCACCGCCGCGCTGCCGTGCCGGGCGCCCACCAGCCAGGGGCGCCCCGAGGCGTGCCGCAGGCTCCGCGCGCCCGGCTCTGCCAGGCGGTGCGCCAGGGCGGCGGCGGCTTCCGTGTCCGGCAGCACCACCCACGAACCGTTCATCAGCCCCACCGTCCTCCACGCCTACGCCACCCGGGAACCGCACGCGGTCCGTTCCGCGCCCGCCGGGCGGACGGGCCAACGGGGGCGGGACGAATCTCCGGTTGTCCCGCCCCCGTCATCGCGACGATCGCTCTCAGCCCCACGTCTGGAACGGCGGCGCGCCCCCATCGGCGCGGGTGCCGAACCCCCCGAGGGTGACCTCGGTGAAGTCACCGGCCTCGGTCACCCGCGGCGGCTCGTAGGACTCCGCATCCTCCATACAGCTCACCTCCGTTCCCGGCCGAACATGGGGAATGTACGGGCCGCCCGGCCGAGCGCGGCCCGCGATGACCTCCCCACCGATGCCGGGCCGCAAAGCGCTGCCCGGGGCAAACCGCCGGGAGAGGTGGATCCGAGGCCCGGGCCGGGCGGGAGCGCCCCCGCCGCACGCCGCCCGCCCCACCAGGCGCACGACCGGGCCGCGCGCCCCGCCCGCATGCCCCGTCAGGGGGCAGGGCGGCAACGGATGCCTCGGGCCAGGGACGTGTCGGGGGTTCGGGTCGAAGGCGGGGCCGTACGGGTCAGCGGGCCGGACCGGTGGAGGCGCGCCAGATGACCTCGGTGAACGGCGCGTTCTCCTCGGGGGCCGTCTCCCCCTTCAGCGTCGCCAGCAGTTGGCGGGCGACGCGGCGGCCGATGATGTCGTGGTCCACGAAGACGGTGGTGAGCGCGGGGGGCATGGCCGCCCCCACCGGGCTGTTGTCCCAGCCCGTCACGCTCAGGTCCTGCGGCACCCGCCAGCCACGGGCGACGGCCCCGCTGATGGCCCCCGCCGCCAGCAGGTCGTTGGCGGCGATCACGGCGGTCACTCCGCTGTCGGCCGGCAGCGCGACGACGGCCTCGCGGGCCCGCTGGGCGAGCCAGTGGCAGTCGATGACGGCGTGCGAGGTCAGGCCCAGGCGCTCGATCGTCTCCAGGTACACGTCGCGGCGGCGCCGCGCGGACAGGTGCTCGTAGCCGCCGGCCAGGTGCAGGAAACGGCGGTGCCCCTGCCGGGCGAGCCCGGTGACGATCTCGGCCATGGCCTGCGCGTCGGCCAGTTCACCGATGCTGCGCATGTGCGCGTCGTAATGCGGGGTGACCACGATCGGGGTGCCGCTGGAGGCCCGGCGGGTGTCCAGCGGCAGGGCGGTGAGCGCGAGCAGGCCCTCGTAGAAGCCCGAGTCGGCCAGTTCGAGGGCGCGTTCGGCCCGGGCCCGGGAGGTCCCGTCCAGGGTGAAGACCTCCACCCCGTATCCGGCCCGGTGCGCCTCGTCCTGGGCGCCGGCGAGCATCTCCAGCGAGCTGACCGCCGTCCCGTGGGGAAGCAGGAACGCCAGCCGCCCGGTGTGCCGGTTGCGCATGGCCCGGGCGACGAGGTTGGGCCGGTAGTCGAGTTGTTCGACGGCCAGGCCGATGCGCGCACGCAGGTCCGCGTGGACGGTGCCGTCCGCCTTGAAGTAGCGGGAGACCGTCTGGTGGGAGACCCCGGCCAGCCGCGCGACCTCCCGCATGGTCGGACGCCGCGGCGCCGCGTGTCCGCCCCCCGGGGGCTCACTGCTCATGGCGTTCCCTTCCGAGCGGTCACGGAGGAACATCTTGACACACGGAAGAACGCAAACCTACGGTTGAGTGACCGTTCACTCCGTGCCGAACCACCTCGGGACCGTCCCGGAAAACGCTTCTGAACAGGCTGTCTCACTCATCGCTCCAAGGAAACAACTCCTCGGACCGGCGAGCAGGTGAACGTTCACTTCGTCATCGCATCCGATCCCCGACCGGTACGGCGAGGGTCCCCGCGCGGCCAGCCGCGCCCCCTGTGCCGACCGAGACCGAAGGACGAGAACGGACCCATGAGCATCCACAGCCCCGTCGACCAGAACCCCACGGCGCCCCTGCCGGCGTCGAGCCGCAGCGCGACCCCGGCAGCCGGTGTGGTGCCCGAGTTCGCGCCCCCGCCGGCGGACCGTCCGCGCAAGCGCTACGCCGTGGCCGGCACCGGTCACCGGGCGGGCATGTACGTCTCCGCCCTGACCGGGGACCACGCGGACGTCGGCCAGATCGTCGCCTGGCTCGACCCGAACCCCGGCCGCATCGACTGGTACGACGCGCAGGTGCGCGACGCGGGGACCTCCGACGCGCGGCCCCCGGCCCTCCCCCGTTACACGCCCGACGAGCTCGAACGGATGGTGGCCGAGCAGAAGGTCGATGTCGTCATCGTCACCAGCCCCGACCACACCCACGCCGCGCTGGTGGAGCGCGCGCTGCGGGCCGGGGCGGACGTCGTGGTGGAGAAGCCGCTCACGACGGACGCCGAGGGCTGCCGGCGCATCACCCAAGCCGTCGCCGAGACCGGCCGCGATGTCGTGATGACGTTCAACTACCGCTACGCACCCAGGAACTCCACGCTGCGCGAGGTGATCGCCTCGGGCCGCATCGGGACCGTCACCGGCGTCCACTTCGAGTGGGCGCTGGACACCGTGCACGGAGCGGACTACTTCCGCCGCTGGCACCGGGAGAAGGAGAACTCCGGCGGCCTGCTGGTGCACAAGTCGAGCCACCACTTCGATCTCGTGAACTGGTGGCTGAACGATGTCCCCCGCCGCGTCTTCGCATCCGGCGGACTGCGGTTCTACGGGGACGTCAACGCCCGCGAGCGCGGCGTGGGCGAGCGGCCCGAGCGCGGCACCGACGCCCCGGGCGACCCCTTCTCGCTCGATCTGCGCTCGGACCCCCGGCTGGAAGGGCTCTACCTGGACGCCGAGCACCACGACGGCTACCGCCGCGACCTCGACCCGTTCGCGCCGGGGATCACCATCGAGGACAACATGGCCGTGCTCGTCGACTACCGCGGTGGCGCCCTCCTCACCTACTCCCTCAACGCGCACAGCCCCTGGGAGGGTTACCGCGTCACCGTGAACGGCACCGCCGGGCGCGCCGAACTCGAAGTGGTCGAGCGCGGCTTCGTGGACCTGCCCGAGGACGGGGAGGCCGTCCTCGACCCGTCGGCGACCCCTGTCCCCTCCGCCGGCGAGGCGCTGCGGCCGGACGGGGAACGCCTGATCGTCCAGCGCCACTGGGAGCGGGCCGAGGAGGTCCCCATCCCGGCCGGCATCGGTGGGCACGGCGGCGGCGACGCGATCCTGCTCATGGACGTCTTCCGCGGCGACCTGCGGCTCGCCCCGGACCCGCTGCGCCGCCCGGCCGGCTACCTGGACGGGGTGCGCGCGGTCGCCGTCGGCATCGCGGCCAACGAGGCCATGCGCACCGGGCAGCCGGTCCCGGTCGGCGAGCTGGGTCTGGGCACCGACCTGTAGCCGCCCCTCCCCCGGGCGGGGGCGTCGGGCGCCGTCGCCGTGACGGGACCGGGCCCCGGTGAGCCATCGGCCCGGTTGACGGGTGCGGCGCAGCCGGGGTCCGGCGGCGCCGCACCGCTCCCACGGTCCGGCCACCAGGTGCCGCGGCCCGTCAGGTGCAGGGTGGCCGGTGCCCGGCTCAGGGCGGACGCGGAGGGCTTCCACGGCGATGCCGACCAGCAGGCCCATGCCGATGATCTTGATCATGGCGACGCTGTTGGCCGAAGGAGCGCAGAAAGGCGACCTTCGGTGCCGGTTAGAAGGTGCCGGCCCGGCGGTGTTGTGGTGGACGGGGCTCGCGGTCACCGCGACCAGCGCTTCGTCCGGGGCCGGTTCGGGCATGGGGGTGTCGCCGAATCGCGGCGATTCACGGACGTCCTTGTCCTCGATGCACTTTCCCGTCCATCCTCGGTCAATCCCTATGTTTTCTTGGCAGGACCCCTACGCATTCGATGGCCATCGGGGGGCCAGGAGGTTTATGAAAAGCGGCCTTTCGTTTCGCCCGGCGGACGCTAGGGTTTTCACCGACCTCCATGTTCGTTCCTGGCTTGTTGGGAGTCCATCAATGCAGCGGAACACTTCTGCCCGAACCATCGTGGTGGCGGGCGGAACCGATGGGATGGGTCGGGCCACCGCCTTGGCCCGTCTCGAGCGCGGCGATACGGTCGTGGTGATCGGACGGAGCGCAGAGAAGGCCGCCGGACTCGCGGGGCAGGCGGAACGGCTCGGCGCGGCCGATCGCTTCGCATTCATCAAGGCCGACCTGGGATCCATCGCCGAGGTGCGCAAGGTGATCGCCCGCATCGCCGAGGCGTACCCGGTGGTGGACGCCCTGGTGCTGACGGCGAACAGGCAGAACATGAAGCGTCAGGAGTCCCCCGAGGGACTTGAGTCCACGTTCTCGCTGTACTACGTGGCCCGTTACCTGCTCGGGCACGGTCTGGCGCCGCAGTTCGACGCCGCGCCCGACCCGGTGATCATCAATGTCGCCGGCCCCGGCACCAAGGCCGGCGCGGTGCTCTGGGACGACCTCCACCTCAACGGCAAGTACAACACCATGCGGGCGCAACTCCAGGCCGGGCGGGCCAACGACCTGCTGGCTGTCGCCTTCGCGGAGGACCCCTCCAGCAAGGCCAAGTACGTGCTCTACCACCCGGGATTCACCCAGACCGACGCGATCAACCAGTTCAACCAGCCGCTGCGCTCGATCGTGAAGCTGTACGCCAAGGTGGGCGCCAAATCGGTCACCGACTCAGCGGCGCCGATGGTCGAGTGGATCGAGAACCCGCCCGCCACACGGCTGACCGTGGACGACCGCGGCAAGCCGGTGGACCTGGGTCTGAAGATGTTCGACAAGGGCAACGCCGCCCGGCTGGCCGTTGTCACCGAGGAACTGCTCACCCAGCGGTGAGAGCTCTGCCCGGCCCCTGCCGACCTACGTCCCTGCCGTGTCCGGCCCCGAATCGGGAGGCGGCGCGATAGGGGTGTGCGGGGCCGCAATCAACGATTTACCTGGCCGGGATTCGGTTGAAGGGGGAACCCTTCTTGTTTCCTGTCGCGTATCCACCCGACGTCCGGTTCGGACCCTCATCAATTCCCGGTGCAGGTCCGACATCATTTTCCGGATACCTGCGCCGGTGAACGAAGACCACAGCTCGCAGCGGTGGAATACCGTCACGGGCGGACGCGCGAAGGCCGACACCGCCCGCTTTCCGACGCATTGAGCCGACCTCGATAACGTGTTCCGCTTCGCGACCGCCCAACATCACGTCGAATCGTCGCGAAACCGCCGCTGTGCTCGGCGATTTCGCCATGGCAGCTCCACGCAGGGCTGGTGACAAAAAAGGGGGCCCGGCCCGCGATTGACAGCGCTCGAGTGACTTTCCGGCGCAATCCGTCGACCGAACTGCGCCGGAGCTTCACCGAACACACCGCCGACCCCGGCCCCCTGGTGCTCAGCGCCGCCTGTTCGGAGACCGAGGACTCCATGCCGATCAGCACCATCGCCCAGGCCCACCAGCGCCGGCCGATGGTGGCCACCGAGTCCCTCTTCCGCACATGAGAAGGTTCACGGACCTGACGCGTTGAAGCCGTTCGTGAGGTCCTCCACGGCGCCGAAGAGGATCTGGCCCACCTGGGTGGGTGCGAGCAGCACGCCCAGGACCAGCACGAGGAACACGGTGAGCTTCTCGTCGGCGCGGCTGCGGGCCTCGGTCCGCCGCCGCAACCGCAGGAGGACGACGACCGCGAGCAGCACGGCGACGTTGATGTTCAGCAACCGCTCGACCTCTCCCCCGCGTCCGGCAGCACAGCGGCGCGGCCCGGCACCGGGCCCTGTCGGCTCATGTCTACAGCCATGCGCGGCGGCGGGGGGCAGTTGGCCTGTCAAAGGCAGAAAATGATCACCACTGACCGCGGTGACCTGCATATGCGTTCACCGTGCGAGCACCACTGTCGGTGACGGTGGGCGGGCCGGCCCACCGCCCGCCCGGTCGACCGGGCGGGGTCAGATCCGGCGGTCGCGGCCCGCGCCCAGGGCCAGCAGCATCAGACCGCAGCACACCAGCAACAGGGCGGTCAGCGGCACGGTCCAGCCGCCGGTCGCCTGGTGCAGGGCGCCCAGGACGAAGGGGCCGAGCGAGGCCAGCAGGTAGCCCCACGTCTGGGACATCCCCGAGAGACGGGCGGCGGTGTGCGCGTCCCGGGTGCGCAGCACGATCAGCGTGAGCGCGAGCCCCAGCGTGCCGCCCTGGCCGACGCCCAGCAGTACGGCCCACAGCCAGGCGCCTCCCACCGGGTTGATCAGCAGACCCGCCACGCCCGCGGCCATCAGGCCCGCCGTGACAGCGCCCAGCGCCCGCTGGCGCCGCATGCGCCCGGCCAGCACCGGCACCAGGAGCGAACCGCTCATCTGCACCAGGGTGCTGAAGGCGAAAACCAGGCCGGCCTCCCCCTTGTCCATGCCGTGGTCGCTCAGCACCGTGGGCAGCCACGCGATCACCACATAGGCGACCAGGGACTGGCCCCCCATGAACAGCGTGATCTGCCAGGCCAGCGGCAGGGAGGTCAGGCGCGGCCCGGGGCGCGGCGCCGGGCGCCGCCCGGCCGCCGCGGCGGGGGTCCTGTTCTTGCGGGCGAGGACGACATGGGGCAGCCACAGCAGGGCGGAGAGCGCGGCGAGCAGCGACCAGGAGACAAACGGCCCCTGCCAGCCGCCGAGCGCCCGCTCCAGCGGTACGGCGGTGGCCGAGGACACGGTCGCGCCCAGGATCATGGTCGTGGAGTACAGCGCCGTCATGGGCGCGACGTGGTCGGGGAAGTCGCGCTTGATCAGCCCCGGCATCAGCACGTTGAGCAGCGCGATCGCCGCGCCGACCAGGATCCCGCCGGCGAACAGCGCGATCACGGGGGGCGCGACGCGTACCAGGATTCCCCCGCACAGCAGCACCAGCGCCCCGAACAGCACCGCCTCCGTCCCGCGACGGGCGGCCAGCCTCGGGGCCACGAGTGACCCCAGCCCCATGAAGACCAGCGGCACGGTGGTGACCAGCCCGCCGGCCGTGGCCGACAGCCCGAAGTGGTCCCCGATGTCGGTGAGCAGCGGGGAGACACCGGCCACGGCGACCCGCATGTTGAGCGCCGCGAGGACGATGCCCAGCAGCACCAGTCCGCGGTGCGGAAGCGCCGGCCGCCGCGTGGGCCGGATGGCCGGTGGCGGGGTGGGGAGGTCCTGTCCGGCATCGATCAGGGGTATGCCGGGCCGTGCTTGTGACAACGTGCGTCACCTTTCCGTTCTGCGGGTTGCTGTCGGTGCTGCCCCGGTCGGGGGCCACCGGGCCGGTCAGTCGTCGGCCAGCAATTCCTCGACCTGCCGGAGCGGTCGCTCTAGCAGTGCCCGGGACGCCGCTTCCGCCGCCGCGGGGTCTCCGCAGGCGATGGCGTCCAGCAGCGCCCGGTGATCGGCGTGGTTCACCCGTGCCATCTCCCGGTCCGCGAGGGAGGCCACCAGGGCCTCGCGCACGCTCGCGGCGAACCAGTCGTACAGCGCGGTCAGGGCGGTGTTCCGGGCCGCGTCGACGATGGCGCGGTGGAACGCCACGTCGTGGTCGGCGTACAGCTCGGTGTCCCCCGCGCCGGGGCCGTTCTCCTGCCGCAGGAGCAGTTGTGCGTCCAGGGAGGACTGCATCCGCTCCAGGTCGGCCGGTTCGCGGCGCAGTGCGGCGAGCCGGGCGGCTTCGGCCTCCAGCGCGGTGCGCAGCTCCAGGACGTCACGGATCGAGGATCGCTGGACGGCGCGCAGCGCGGACGCGGGATCCGTGACGGAGACCACGAACGTCCCCTCTCCCTGGCGGGAGCGGAGCATCCCCGAGTGGACCAGGACGCGGACGGCCTCGCGGACCGTGTTCCGGCCGACCTGGAGGGTTTCGGCGAGCGCGTGCTCCGTGGGCAGCCGGTCACCGACCGCCCACTCGCCGGAGGTCAGCTGCGCCCGCAGCTGTTCGACGACCGTGTCCACCAGCGACTGCCGTCCTGCGGCGTGCAGTGCCATGAGCGCCCCTCCTTCAGACCTATCGGCTTCTTGCCCAGTCATCCTACAACCGGATTTACCGAAGACTGAAAGGCGGACGGATCGGGCACAACGACGGCTGTCGCGGGGAGGCCGTCCTCCGTACGCGCCCCGAGCGGTCTCTTCGCCCTCAGTCAGGATCCGGAGCGGAACCGTGCACCGTGAGCCGGTCCCGCAGAGCGGTGAGGGTGAGCAGCGCGAACAGCGTGCCCGCCATCGGGACCAGGAATCCGGCACCGTCCCCCAGCCGGTCCTCCAGCTGACCGGCCGCGGTGACGGCGATGGCCTGTCCGAGTGCGACCGCTCCCGTCAGCCAGGTGAAGGCCTCCGTACGCGCCCCGCCGGCCACCATGTCGCCGACCAGGGTGTAGCCGGTGATGAGGGCGGGGGCGATGCACACGCCCACCAGGAGACCGAGGCCGGCCAGCACGAGGACGGAGTCCGTCGTCCACAGGCAGGACGCCGCGAGCGCGAGCGCCGCGTAGGCGCCGAGCAGCCGGTGCCGGGGGGCGGTCTTCCAGATGATCGCGCCGCACACGATGCCCGCGATCATGTTCCCCCCGGCGAAGACGCCGTAGAGGACACCGTTGAGCCCGGGCCGGCCGATGGACTCGGTGAACGCGGCGAGGGACACCTGCATGCCGCCGAAGACCGATCCGATGCCGAGGAACGCGACGACCAGGACCTGCACCCCCGGCACCCGGATGGCGCTCCCCCGTGCCGCCCGCGCCCGCCGCGCACGGACCACCGGTGGCTGGGTGCGCCGCTGCGCCGCGAACAGCAGTCCGCCGACCAGGGTCAGCGAGGCTTCCGCGACGAGCCCGGCGGCGGGTGTCACACCGGTGCACAGCGCGGTGGCGAGCAGGGGGCCGATGACGAACGTGAACTCGTCGGTGACGGATTCGAAGGCCGCCGCGGTGGGCGCCAGCGGCGAGTTCCTGAGCCGGACACTCCAGCGGGCCCGCACCATGGGGCCGATCTGGGGGACGCTGGCCCCGGTCGGTACGGCCACCGCGAACAGCGCCCACAGGGGTGCGTGGGACAGGGCGAGCCAGGTCAGGGTCAGTCCCGACAGCGCGTGGAGCAGGACGCTGGGGACCAGGACCGCGCCCTGGCCGTACCGGTCGGTCAGCCGGCCCGCGAGGGGCGCGCACACCGCCATGGCCACCCCGGTGGTGGCCGCGACGGCGCCCGCGGCGCCGTAGGAGCCGGTGGTGTGCTGCACGAGCAGCACGATGGACAGGGTGAGCATGCCGAACGGCTGGCGTGCCGCGAAACCCGGGAGCAGGAACGTCCACGCGCCGCGCGTGCGCAGCAGTTGTCCGTATCCGGGGCGGGGGGAGGTCGACGTCGGTGCGACCGTGGCTACCACGGCCCTTGCCTTTCTGCGGCCTGGTAGCGCGCCCGTGGCGGCGCCGAGAGCTGTCCTCTTGCGCTGAACTGCGGTAGATACCGGAGCTCGTCGAAGGGAGCATCCGGCCGCCATACGGTCGCGCCAGCTCTGCGTCAGGCAGAGGTGGTTCTGATCGGTGATCGTCAGCCTACCCGACCGGGCGGGGCCGGACCGGGGCCGTCCCCCGCCGTCCGGGCAGGCCGGAGGGGTCACCGACGTCACCGGGCGCGATGCCGCGGCGAACACCGACCGCCGTCGCCCCGGCCCCGGCCACCCGGGCGTCCGGGTTCGGCGCCGGAGAACGCACGCAGGGACGACGGCGCGGACGCACTGCCGGCCCGCTGGTCTCCCGCGTCGGCCGGTACGGCCGGCTGGCTGCGGGTGCTGTGCGCCGACCACGACCTGTGGGTCACCGAGGTCACGGGGCCCACGGAGGTGATCGACGTGATCCTCGACGACCCGACGCTCCGGAGGCGATACGCCTGCCCGGGCCCTCTGACGCCTCGCCCGGCCCCACCCTCTTGACGGGTCATCGTCACGTCACTACGTTCGCCCCGGATTTCGAACTGCGTACGAGATTCTGGACAGGCACGGCGTGACAGCCGCTCCCGAGTTCGCGGCGAGGTGCGCGCCGTTCCAGCGAACACCTCGTCACCTCCAAGGAGCCGCACCCGACATGAGTCCCGACAGACGCACCGTTCTCACCTCGGCCGCCGCCGGCGTCGCCGCCACCGCCGCCGGGGTCGCCCAGGCCGGCACCGCACGGGCCGCCGGTCGGCACCGGCCGGGCGACGCCACCCCGCGCCGGGAGACCTTCGGGCGGCTGCCCGACGGCACCCGGATCGACCGCTGGACCCTCGCCCGCGGCGGCACCCGGCTCGGCGTGCTCAGCTACGGCGGCATCGTGCAGACCCTCGACATACCCGACCGGCACGGGCACGGCGCCAACGTCTCCCTCGGCTTCGCCACCCTGGAGCCGTACCTGAGCGCCACCACCTACTTCGGCGCGCTGATCGGCCGCTACGGCAACCGCATCGCCGAGGGCCGTTTCACCCTCGACGGGCGTACCCACCAACTCCCGCGCAATGACGGCCCCAACAGCCTGCACGGTGGTGACGCCGGATTCGACAAGCGGGTGTGGAACATCACCGCCACCGGGCCGGCCGCCCTCACCCTGCGCCGGGTGAGCCCGGACGGCGAGATGGGGTACCCCGGCGCCCTGGACGTAACCGTCACCTACACCCTCACCGACGACGGGGACTTCCGGATCGACTACCACGCCACGACCGACGCACCCACCGTCGTCAACCTGACCCAGCACACCTACTTCAACCTCAGCGGCGAGGGCAGCGGATCCGTCCTCGACCACCGGCTGGAGCTCGCCGCCTCCCGCTACACCCCGGTCGGCGCCACGCTCATCCCCACCGGCGAACTCGCCCGCGTCGCCGGGACCCCCTTCGACTTCCGCCGGCGCAAGCCGGTGGGCCGGGACATCCGCACCGCCCACCAGCAACTGCGGTACGGACAGGGCTACGACCACAACTTCGTGCTCGACAAGGGCATCACCTCCCGCCCCGGCCCCGCCGCCACCCTGGACGACCCCGCCTCCGGCCGCTCGATGTCCGTCCACACCACCGAGCCCGGCGTGCAGTTCTACAGCGGGAACTTCCTGGACGGCACGCTGAGCGGCACCAGCGACCGCTTCTACCGGCAGGGCGACGGCCTGTGCCTGGAGACCCAGCACTTCCCGGACTCCCCCAACCAACCGGGCTTCCCCAGCACCGTGCTGCGCCCCGGTGGCACCTACCGCTCCACCACCGTGTACTCCTTCGGGGCCCGCTGAACCGGCCGGCCCGACCGGCGAGGACCCGCGCGTGCCGGAATCACCCCCCGAATCGACGGCAGCCGGCGGCGTCCCGCGACCGGTTCACCTACACCTTCCCGCGCGTGCCGCCGCGCTGACACGCGGGGCCGGGCGGACGCTCCCGGGTCCTTCGGGCGCCACCGTGCGCCCGAAGGACCCCGGCGCACCGCCCGGTCACAGCCAGTCGTGTTCGCGCGCGTACCGGGCCGCCTCGTGCCGGGTCCTGGTCTGGGTCTTCTGCATCGCGTGCGAGAGGTAGTTGCGCACGGTGCCCTGCGCGAGGTGCAGCCGGGCGGCGATGTCGACGACCGAGTACCCCTCGCCGGTCGCCCGCAGCACGTCGATCTCCCGTTCGGTGAGCGGGCAGTCGTCGACGACGGCGAGGGCGGAGACGTCCGGGTCGATCCACCGCCGGCCCTCGTGCAGGGCGTGAATGATCTCCGTGAGGTGAGCGGGTTCGGCGGACTTGCTGGCGAAGCCCCGCACCCCCAGCCGCAGCGCCTTGCGCAGCACGCCGGGCCTGGCGTGCCGGGTCAGCATGAGGATCACCTGCTGCGGCCGGACCCGGCGGATCTGTTCCACGGCGCCGAGCCCGTCCACCCCGGGCATCTCCAGATCGATGACCAGCACGTCCGGGCGGTGCTCCAGCGTGGCCCGTACCGCCGAGGCGCCGTCCTCCGCCTCGGCGAGCACCGTGATCCGGTCCTCCAGCGCCAGCAGCGCGGCCAGTGCCTTGCGCAGCAGCGCCTCGTCGTCGGCGAGCACCACGGTGGTCATCGGACCTCCTCCCCCGCCACGGCCGGGAACGCCACGGACGTACGGAAGCGTCCGTCCTTCTGCTCGACCGTCAGCTCGCCTCCGCCGTCCCCCACCCGCTCGCGCAGGACGGACAGTCCGCTGAGCCGGGTGAGCGCAGCCGTCCCCGCTCCGTCGTTGACGATGGTGATGCCCGATCCGTCGAGGGTGATCCGTACGTGGGTGGCCTGCGCGTGCCGCAGGATGTTGGTGGTCGTCTCGCGCAGGACCTGACCGAGCAGTTCGTTCGCCGTCCGCTCGTCCATCCCGGGGTCCCGGTCCACGCGCACCCGGATGCCGGCGGCCTCGAAGAGGTTCTTCGCGTTCTCCAGCTCGACGGAGAGGTTGAGCCGCCGTTCGGCGTGCGCGAGTTCCTTGGTCTGGGTGATGGTGTCGCCGACCAGGGCGCGTACCTCCCGCAGCTCCTCCTCGGCGCGCCCGACATCGCTGTGCAGCAGCTTCTCGGCCAGCGCGATCTTCAGCTTCACCACGTGCAGGGTGTGGCCCTGGATGTCGTGCAGATCGCCGGCGAACCGCACGCGTTCCCGGAAGACGGCCAGCTCCGCCTCGCGTTCGCGTGACTCCTTCATGAGCTTGTAGAACATCTCGTTGGCGAAGGTGAGACCGGTGGCCATCGCCGTGACGCCGGTGGGGACGACGAAGTACGGGAGCAGGTCCTCGGAGAAGGCGTGCGGGGCCACGATCAGCCGCCCCGCGCCCACGGCGCCGACGAAGGCGACCAGGACCACGGCCGCCAGGGCCCGGTGCCGCCGCAGCTGCGGAATGAGGGTGGGACCCACGATCGTGAGGCCGTAGGACGCGGTCTGGAGGCCGGCGAACAGCGCCCCGTACGCCCACACCCCCGCCGTGATGGCCAGACAGGGCAGGGCGATGCGGGAGGTGTCGCCCCGGGCCCAGCGTTCGATGAACACCAGGGCCACGACCAGGCTCACGGTCAGCACGGTGGCGTCCCACCAGGTGCTGGAGTCGACGACCACCAGCATCACACCCACGAGGGTAAGCGGGGGCAGCACGGTGGCGCGGTTGAGCGTACGCAGCCGCCCGGAGATCGTCTCGTGGTGATCGATCGTGGAGTGCGGGGCCAGGTAGAAGGTGCTCACCGGTCCTCCCCGGGCCGCGGGGTGATCTGCCCCAGCAGGGGGAACGCCAGCGCGGCCGGCACGGTGAGGGCGGCCGCCGTCCACAGCGGCCACCGGTTGTTCTCCAGCCGGGACTCCATGCCGTCAGGGTAGAGGCCGAGGTCGAGGGCGTGGAGAAATTGAAGTGCTCTCCCAGCCAAAGCAGGGAGATTCCTGCCTACCTTGCGGTGGCGGGCTTGACGCGGCGAGCGCGCCTGGCGACTGCCCTCCCGGCAGCCGGGACGAGCGCGTGGCCCGTCCGGTACAGGTGCAAGATGTTCCGCGCTGCGTTGTGGTCGGCGTTGCCCCTCCATCCGCAGTCGGGGTTCCTGCACACGAACAGGGCCTGGGTCTCCCGGCTGCCGGGCGTGGTGAAGCCGCACGCGGAGCAGCGTCGGGAGGTGTTCGGGGCGGGGACCTTGGCCAGGGTGCCGCCCCGTCGGGCGAGCTTGTACGTCAGCATGGTGACCGTGCGGCCCCACGCCTCCTCGCTGACCGAGCGGTTCAGCCCGGATTTCTGGGCGACGTTCCTGCCTGGCTGGTCCACGGTTCCCTTGGCGGACTTGACCATGTTCGTGATCTGGAGTGCTTCCACCACAACGGTGCCGTACGTGTCGGCGATCTTGGTGGTGGTCTTGTGCTGCCAGTCCGAGGCCCGGCGCTTGGCTTTCGCGCGGAGCCCTGCGATCTGGTCGTAGGTGTGGTGCAGGCGACGGGAGGTGCGTTCGCCGGGCTTGCGGTGCTTCTTGCGGCGGGCGGCGTGCTGCTCCAGGCCCAGGAGCCTGGCCTGTTCCCTGACGGTCAGCCATTCACCGTGCCCGTACGTCTCGCCGTCGGACAGGGCGAGGGGCACGGTGATGCCCACGTCGATGCCGGTTTCCGGCCCCTGGTGGGGTTCGGGGACGGGTTCGAGGGTCTGGACACGGAAGGCGATATGCCAGCCGAGCGGGTCTTTGACCAGCCGGGCACCGGTGATCCGGTTGTCCTTGTCGGCGCGCTTGCCGACGGGGAGGTCCTTGGTCCAGCGGAAGCGGACACGGCCGATCTTCGGCAGGTTGGCCATGCCCCACCGGCGGTGGACACGGACGATGTTCAGATCCCGGCCCTGCGGCACGTCCACGGTCAGGGCGGTGCGGAAACGGGCCTTGAAGTTCGGGGCGTCCGCCCGGCCGTCCCAGCAGTTCTTCCACGCCTGGAAATACGTTTTCAGCACCGCCTGCGCGGCCTGAGCGGGAAGGAGGGCGAGGAAATCGATCTCCTGGCGGGCCTGGCGGATCGCGGCGTCCGCGCATCCGAGCGTGCGCTTCTCCTTCGGCATCATCTGCCACCACGCGTGCAGGCAGTTCCACATCGTGCGGGCCGCGTGCGCCTGGCCGTCAGCCTTGAGCGCCATGGCAGGGGACAGTGCAAGCCGGGCGCGGTACCCGAACTGCCGCACCTCCACACCATGATCACTCATGGACGACACCATACTATATTGGTTTATGTCAACACGCTGGAACTCAAACCCCGACGTACACACCGGACGTCACGTTGTCCACAACCTCCATGTCCACTCGGTTTTTGTGACGAAGTACCGGCGGAAGGCGTTCACCGACGTCATGCTGACCGTTGCGAGGAGATCATGCGCGAGGTCTGCACGGACTTCGCGGCCGAGCTGAAGCAGTTCAACGGCGAACAGGACCACGTCCACCTCCTCGTCCACTACCCGCCCAAGGTCCAGCTCTCCAAGCTGGTCAACAGCCTCAAGGGCGTCTCCTCCCGCAGGCTCCGCCAGGAATACGACGCGCACGTCCGCCGGTACCTGTGGGGCGGACACTTCTGGTCCGGCTCCTACTTCGCCGGGTCCTGCGGCGGGGCACCGCTGACCGCCGTCAAGCAGTACATCGAGAACCAGCAGCGCCCCGCCGGCTGAGGACGACACCCCGGACCCCTGCACCAGCGCGGGTCAGAGCAGCTCTGAGATGACCTTCACCCCCGCCGTAAACGGCGGAACACTGGCCAAGGTCAAAGGCAGACCGCGCACACCACGACGAGGACGGTCATACCGGCCATCAGCGGCATGCGCGGGGATCTGGCGCCCATGTGCGGCTCTCCCGGGATCGAACGGCGGGGTCACTGTCCGCAGTATTCCGGCCGGACCGGACGGCACACCAGTGACACCGTGTCATGGGTTTCGGCTGAGGAACGTCATCGCCGCCGATGACACCACGCCACTGCCGGGGACGGCCCGCGCCGGATGGAATCGGTGCATGACCACCACACCCGTCATCGACGTCGACCGTCTGAACCTCGTCTACGGCGACTTCCACGCCGTGAAGGACCTGTCCTTCCAGGTGGGGCGCGGAGAGTTCTACGCGCTGCTCGGCACCAACGGAGCCGGCAAGACCTCCACCCTGGAGATCATCGAGGGCCACCGCACCGCCACGTCGGGGACCGTACGGGTCTTCGGCCACAGCCCGCGCGACCGGAGCACGGTGCGGCCCCGGATGGGCATCATGCTCCAGGAGAGCGGATTCTCCCCGGACCTGACGGTGCGCGAATCGGTCCGGCTGATCGGGGACCTCACCCGCCGCACCGACAAGGCCGAACGCGTGCTGGGCATCGTGGACCTCACGCACAAGGCCGGCACCAAGGTCTCCCAGCTGTCCGGGGGCGAGAAGCGCAGGCTGGACTTCGCGACCGCCATCTACGGATCACCCGAGCTGATCTTCCTGGACGAGCCCACCACCGGTCTGGACATCCAGTCCCGGGACGATCTGTGGGACTCCGTGGACAAGCTGCGCGAGGACGGCTCCACCATCGTGCTCACCACGCACTACCTGGAGGAAGCCCAGCAGCGGGCCGACCGGATCGGACTCATGCACCAGGGCACCTTCCACCGGGAGGGAACCGTCGCCGAGCTGACCCGGACCCTGCCCGCCGTCATCCGCTTCACCCTCCCGGCACAGGCGTCGGCGCTCCCGCTCCACGCCAGGCCCGACGGGGAGCGCGAGGGCGGGTACGTCATCGAGACCTTCGGGCTCCAGAAGGACCTGCACGCCCTGCTCGGCTGGGCCGAGGACAACGCGGTGGAACTGCGCGACCTCCAGGCAGGACCGACGCGGCTGGACGACGTCTTCCGCGCCATCGGCAGCAACTGACCACCAGCCCCCACCCGGCACCCTTCCCGGAAAGACGCCTTCACCATGCTCTCCATCGCGCTCAGCGAGCTGATCCAGATCTTCCGCAACCGGCTGATCCTGGTCACCAGTTTCATCATGCCCGTGGCGGTCAGCGCCTACTTCATCTACCAGCACGAGGTCTTCGCCGACCTGGGGAGCCTCGGCTACATCGCGGCGGTGGTGGTGTTCACCGTGGGGGCCTTCGGCCTCTACACCACCACGGTCACCACCCTGGCCTCCCGCCGCCAGAACCTCTTCCTCAAGCGGCTGCGCTCCACCGCCGCGGGCGACACCAGCATTCTGTCCGGCCTGGTGTTCCCGGCCACCGTCATCGCGCTGGTCCAGGTGGTCGCGATCCTCGCCGCACTGGCCGGGGTGAGCGGCAGTCCTGCCAACGTCGCGCTGCTGGCGGTGGGGGTCCTCGCCGTGGTGGCGATGATGCTCGCCCTGGCGCTGGCCACCGCCGGGCTGACGAACTCGCCCGAGCACGCCCAGGTGACCACGCTGCCGGTCAGCCTCGGCGTCATCGCCGTCGCCAGCTGGGTGGGCATCAGCGGCACCGAGGAACTCGCCACGCTCAAGCGGCTGCTGCCGGGCGGCTCGGCCACCGAACTCCTGATCGACTCCTGGAACGGCGGGGTCGCGGTCACGGACTCGCTGATCCTGCTCGCGCCCACTTTCGGCTGGGTCATCGCCTCCGTGGCGCTCGCCTCGCGCCTCTTCCGCTGGGAGCCGCGCCGCTGACCTGGCCCCGGGGTGACCGCGCGGGGAACTGCGCGGCGGCCCCGGTCGTCCCCTCTGCCGACACGCACACCGGCGGACGCATGGCCGTACGCCCCTCGTACGCTCTCGCTGGAGGCACCCGTGGCCATGGTCGGCCTGTTCTGGATCACCGAGGAGTCGGTCCATCTGGGGGCCGAGCCGATCGGCCCGACATCCGGGGTGCGGCTGACGGAGGACGGAGTCCAGGGCCTGGGGAACGCCCCCGACCCGTCCTGGAGCTGGGACGAGGTGCGGCGGGTCGAGATCCGCGACGTGAAGGTGCGCTCCGTCGCACGCCGCCGGGTGGCCCTGACCCTCGGGGCGCTGTACGCGGCGGTGACCGGCGACGCCGACGAACCCCCCTCCTGCACTCTGCGGGTGGAGACGGCAGACCGCACCGCGGAACTGAGCTTCTACGCCTCCGCCGTCGGCGGGATCTACTCGCCGGCGGAGTTCGCGCTCTCCCGGACTCTCCTGGACCGGATCGCCGGCGGCGGAGCCCGGGTCGGTGACCTGCTCGCCTGGCGCCGCGAGCAGGCGGACGACACGACCCCGCCCCCGGAGGAGCGCGAAGCGCTGCTGCGCATGTGGGCCGAGGGCCAGGTGTATTGATCACGGGCGTTGTCGACAGTGGTCAGGGGTTGATCGATCGAAGGCGAAGACCCCGGCTGGGGTTCTGGCGCCGTGTTGTTCGAGTGCGGCGTCGACCGAGCCGGGAGATACCGGGCCGTGGCAACGAGGTACGACGAGCTCGTGGTCCGCCACGAGGCAACCGTTCCCGTCGCGGCCACCAACGAGTGGCTGTGACGAGCACGGATCCTCAGCTTCCGAAACCGGTCAGCGCGCCACGGTCGTCAAACCTCGCACGGGATGCCCAGGCGATCTCCCAGCGATTGCCTTCCGGGTCGGCGATGTACGCCGACCGGCCACCCCACGGGCGGTCCACCGGATCAGCCACTGCGACGGCACCCGCCGCCACCGCGCTCGTGAAGGCAGCATCCACCTGTTGAGGGCTGTCCACATTGCAGGCGAGCGTGATGCCCGACCACACAGCGGGAGACGGGATCGCGGTCGCCGCCTCGGCTGCCAGCTCATCCACCGGGTACAACGCCAGCAGCACGCCACCGAGCAGGAAACCCGCCCACTCATCGTCGCTGGAGGGGATCTCCTCCCATCCCAGAGCACGGTAGAACCGGCGCAACCTCGGCAGGTCACGGGTGCCGAGGGTCACCACAGAAAGGCGGGAAGGCAGCTCAGACATGGCCACGATCATGCCGCCGATCGGCTTCCGGCACCAAGCAGTACGCCCGGGGCTCGATCGATGCACGCTCTCAGGGCGCGCTGGGGATAGAAGAACCGCCGGGCGGAGTGTTCGTCGAGCCCTCCGATCACGGTCCGGTACCGGCGGTCGGCCGGCAGTGCCGGGCCGGCCCGAGTCCGGGCCCGGCCGCCGCGCGAGCGAATCACCGTTTGCGGAACTGTTCCACCAGGGCTGTGTAGCCGCTACCGCCGTGGCCGGCGGTCGCCGCTCGCTCCGCCAGTGCCCTGATGAGCCTCGGAAGCTCGGAGTTGACGCCGAGCAGCTCGCTCTCCTGGACCACTTGCGTCATTGCCGTCAGGTGGGTGTCCACGGTGCCGTCGTCGGCCGGGTGGACGCCGTCGTCGGCCTGTCGCGCGTAGCCCGGGAGCCAGCCTGCCACCATGTCGATCGCGGTCTGCGCGACGGGGAGGTACGCCGTGGCGGACACACCGGCCGGGCCGAGGATCGCGACGCCGTTGAGGAAGCCGTCGAGCATGCTCCACATCAGGACGAGGGTGGCCATCTCGTGTGTGGCTGCGAGGCCGGGGTCCTCTCCGAGGTGGAGGCCCGTGCCGAGACTGCCGAGGGTCGACGCGTGGGCGTCGTACAGCGGTCGCGGCCCGCTGTAGGCGAGCACGGCGTCAGCCGTGCCGACTGCCTCCGGGACGGCCATGACCCCGCCGTCGAGGTAACCACCGCCGCGGCGCACCACCTCAGCGGCGAGCTCTCTGGCGCCCGAGGGCGTGCCCGAGGTCAGGTTCACCACGACGCGACCGTCGAGCGGTCCGTGGAGGACATCCGCCACGGCGTCGTCGTCGGATACGCAGACCACCACGAGCGGGGATGCCGCGATCGCGGCCCCCGGGGACGGTGCGAGCATCGCGCCCCGAGCCACGAGACCGTCGGCCTTGGCCGGCGTGCGGTTCCACACGGTCGTCGGGTGTCCCGCACGCAGGAACGCCTCGGCGAGGGCGCCGCCCATCAGTCCAAGGCCCAGAACCGTGACAGGTGTGCCGTTGTGCATCAGGTGCTCCTTCTCCGTTCGCTGGCACAATCGTCAACGTTCACACCGGTATGAAGGTCAAGGGGGAATGTGCGTGCTGATCGGGGAGCTGAGTCGGCGGACCGGGGTCCATGCGCACCAACTGCGGTACTACGAGGCTCAGGGCCTGCTGATGCCCGTCCGTGGCGGCAACGGCTACCGCGAGTACGGCGAGGACGCCGTGCTGACCGTGTCCCAGATCCGGAAACTGCTGGCGGCCGGGCTGTCGACTCAGGAGATCGGCCACCTCCAACCGTGCGTCACGGGCGGGGACCCCGATCTGAAGCCCTGCCCGGAAACACTGGAACTGCTTCGGGCGCGCATAGCCGGACTGGACGAGCGGATCGACATGCTCCTCCAGTCCCGTCGGACACTGCGCCAGTACCTGGCGGCCACGGAGCGGCGGGCGGCCGGCTAGTCGTACCGGCGCACGGCGCCCGGGGTGAGGGCCGTCGCCACGGCGTCCGCAAGGGGGGCGATGTCGGCCGGGGCCAGGGGGGAGACGGTGAGCCGGATACCGGGTGGTGAGGCCAGCCGGAAGCGGGCGCCCGGGCCCACCGCCCAGCCGGCGGTGAGCAGCCTGGCCACGGCGCCGGTCTCCTCCGGGGCCGGCACCCAGACGTTCATACCGCTGCGTCCCCGAGCGGGGACGCCGCGGTCGGCGAGGGCGGCCAACAGTGCCTCGCGCCGCCGTCCGTAGGAGGCGGCCACGGCGACCGGATCGACGGCCCCGCCCAGCCAGAGCCCGGCGACCGTCTCCTGGAGGAGATGGCTGACCCAGCCGGGTCCGAGCCGGTGCCGCCCTCCCACCCGGTCGACCGTCAGATCGTCGCCGGTCAGCACGGCGACCCGCAGGTCCGGCCCGTACGCCTTGGCGGCCGAGCGGACGAACGCCCAGTGCCGGGTGACACCGGTCAGGGTGTGCAGCGGCAGATCGACGATGTGGTGGGCGTGGTCGTCCTCGATGAGCAGGGTCTGCGGGTGGGCCGCGAGGACGGCCCGCAGTGCGGCGGCGCGCGGTGCGGTGACGGCGGCCCCGGTGGGGTTCTGGGCGCGGGCGGTGACCACCAGGGCGCGGGCACCGCGAGCCAGGGCGTGTTCGGCGTCGCCGGGCAGCGGGCCCTCGTCGTCGACCATCATGGGCAGGGTGCGCAGCCCGAGCGCGGGGACGAGGTCCAGGAGGCTGCCCCAGCCCGGGTCCTCGACGGCGACGGCGTCGCCGGGGCGCAGATGGGCCGCGAGGACGCGTTCGATGGCGTCCAGGGAGCCGGAGGCGACGGTGAGCGGGGCGTCCTGGACGCCGTCGGCGGCGAGTTCGGCGCGGGCGGCGGCGGCCAGCCGTTCGCTGACCGGGGGCGCGCCGTACATCGGCGGGGCCGTGGCGAAGCGTTCGCCGGCCGCGGCCAGTGCCGGGCCCAGCGGGGGCAGCAGGGCGGGGTCGGGGTTTCCGTCGGAGATGTCGCGGGCGCCGGGCGGTACGTGGACGCGGACCGTGTCGTCGCGCGAGGTGCTGGCGGGGCGGTGCCGCACCCGGCTGCCGCGCCGTCCCGCGGTCTCGATCAGTCCGCGCTCGCGCAGCGTGCGGTAGGCGGCGGCGACGGTGTTCGGGTTGACCCCGAGGGATGCGGCCAGTTCCCGCTGGGGCGGGAGGAGGTGGCCGGGCGCGAGGTCTCCGGAGCCGATGCCCCGTTCCACGCTCGCGGCGATATCGGCCGCACCCCGTCCCGTAATGCGATAATCTCCTAGCACAAACGAGATTATGCACTAATGCAATATCGAGGGCAAGGAGAAACGCGTGCCGACCGCCGACCACACCACCGGCAGCTACCCGCGCACCGCGCGCACCACCCCCACCCGCGCCGCCCAGCGTGCCTCCTGGGACCGGGAGCGGGTGCACGGCATCCTCGACGACGGCTATCTGTGCCATCTCGGCTTCGTCCGCGACGGTGCGGCCGTGGTGCTGCCCACCCTGTACGCGAGGGTCGGCGAGCGGCTGTACGTCCATGGCTCCACCGGTTCGTACCCGCTGCGCACGGCGAGCGGCGCGCCGCAGGGGCTGCCGGTGTGTGTGACCGTCACCCATGTCGACGGCCTGGTGCTGGCCCGCTCGGCCTTCCACCACTCCTTGAACTACCGCTCGGTGGTGGTGCACGGCACCGCGCGGCAGGTCACGGATCCGGCCGAGAAGGCCGCCGCGCTGGACGCCATCGTCGATCAGGCGATCCCGGGCCGCTCCGCCGACTGCCGCCCCGCCAACGGCAAGGAGGCGGCCGCCACCGCCGTCCTGGCCATCGAGCTGACCGAGGTGTCCGCCAAGTTCCGCACCGGCGGTCCCAACGACGAACCCGAGGACCGGGAACTGCCCTACTGGAGTGGCGTGCTGCCGGTCTCCGTCACGACCGGCGCGCCGGTGGCGGCCCCGGATCTGGCCGCCGGGGTCACCGTCCCGCCCTATCTGAGCGCACAGCGGTCCACGAACGCCTGATTGGCCGTGGCAGGCCGCGCGCCGCGCCGCCTAGCGTGCCGGCCATGAGAATCCGCATCGTCGACGCGTTCACCGACCGCGCCTTCTCCGGCAACCCGGCCGGGGTGGTCCTCCTCGACAGCTGGCCGCAGGAGGACTGGCTGCGCGCCGTGGCCGCCGAGGTCAACCTGTCCGAGACCGCGTTCGCGGTGCCCACCCCGGGCCGGGACGACGCCGACTACGCCCTGCGCTGGCTGACCCCGACCGCCGAGGTGGATCTGTGCGGGCACGCCACCCTCGCCACCGCCCATGTGCTGTACGGGGACGGCGTCGCCCCGGGCCTGTTGCGGTTCGCCACCCGCTCCGGCATCGTCACCACCCGCCCGGACACGGAGGGGGCGATCACGCTGGACTTCCCCACCGCGCCGCTGACGCCGCTGGACATCCCGCCGGGGCTCGCCGAGGCGCTGGGGGCGCGGCCGGTGTCGGTCCACTCCCCCGGCCCCGCGATCGCCGAGTTCCTGGTGGAACTGGCGGACGAGCGCGCGGTGGCCGGCCTCACCCCGGACATCGGCCGGCTCGGCCAGGTCATCGTGACCGCCCCCGCCGATGACCCGGGATCCGGTTACGACATCGCCTCCCGCTGTTTCTTCCCGGCGGTCGGCATCCCCGAGGACCCGGTGACCGGCAGCGCGCACACCGCGATCGGCCCGTTCTGGGCGCGGCGCACCGGCCGTACCCGGCTGACCGGCCGCCAGCTCTCGGCCCGCGGCGGCACCGTGCGCATGGAGATGGCCGGTGACCGCACGCTCCTGACGGGCACGGCCGTCACCGTCATGGACGGCGCGTTGCTGGCGGGCCCGGGTCAGGCGGTGGGCAGCCAGCTCACATGACCGGCCAGCAGCGCGTACCCGATGAAGGCCACGATGTCGATCAGGGCGTGCGCCACCACCAGCGGCATCACCCGCCCCCAGCGGCGGTACAGCCACACGAAGATGACGCCCATGGCGACATTGCCGATGAACCCGCCGATGCCCTGGTAGAGGTGGTAGGAGCCGCGCAGCAGCGAGGAGGTGAGCAGCGCGGCCGGTGCACTCCACCCCAGTTGGTCCAGGCGGCGCAGCAGATAGCCGACCACGATCACCTCCTCCACGATGGAGTTCTGGAGCGCGGAGGCGATCAGCACCGGGAACTTCCACCACACCTCGGGCAGTGACTCGGGCACCACGGTGAGGTTGGCACCGGCCGCGTGCGCGCCGAGGTAGAGCAGGATGCCGCTGCCGCCGATGCCGGCGGCGACGACCGCGCCCCAGGCCAGGTCGAAGCGCGGCCGGCTCAGGTCGAAGCCGATCACGCGCATCCCGGTGCCGCCCGGGCCCGGTTCGCGCAGCAGCAGATGGGCCACCAGCAGGACCGGCACCAGGGCGGTGCTGATCGCGAACACCTGCCACACCAGGTCGAGCCAGGGGCGGCCGGGGGCACGCGAGCCGTTGAGGGTGGCGGCCTGGTCGGCGAGTCCGCCGGGGCGGGTGAGCGCCCCGACGAAGCGGATCACCGCGGCGACGCCGCTAGCCCCCAGGGACAGGGCCAGCACCAGCAGCAGTTCCCGGCTCAGCGTCCGCCGGTCGTTCTCCCCGGGCAGCGCGGGCACCCGCCCGCCGCCCGCCCAGACCGGACTCTCCGGGTTCAACAGCCGCACCTTCACTCCGTTCGCCGCGCCGACGCTCCGCCACCGCGGGGGCGGCTGGACGGAGCGGCGCGGGCGCGCGGCGCGGTCAGCTCCCGATCGGCCAGCTGTGCACCGGCGCGTCGGTGCGCGCCAGTTCGCAGTAGCGGGTCACGAGCCGGGACAGGGCCGTACGGCGGTCGGCTCCGTTCGCCACCTCCTGGTGGTAGACCCGAGTCTGCCAGCCGGCCCCGGTGATCCCGCGGCGGCATCGTTCGGCGATGACGGACAGGTAGTGGTCGCGGTCGGTGGCCGGAATGCCGTACGCGTCCAGGCCCGAGGCGGCCAGCGGCAGCAGGGTCTCCTCGATGAGCCGCGCGGCGGGGCGGGTGATCAGCCCGCCGCCGTCGGGATCGGGCCAGGTCAGCTCGGCGTCGATGCCCTCCCGGCAGGCGGTGTGGAAGTTCTCCTCGGCGGTGGCGAACGGCAGCCGGTGCCACACGGGCTGCTCCTGGTCGGCCAGGGCGCGCACCAGTCCGTAGTAGAAGGCCGCGTTGGCGACGGTGTCGGTGGCCGTGGGGCCGGTGGGCAGTACCCGGTTCTCCACCCGCAGATGCGGTACGCCGTCGGCCACCGCGTACACCGGACGGTTCCAGCGGTAGACGGTGCCGTTGTGCAGGCCGAGTTCGGACAGCTGGGGGATGCCGCCGGCGGCCAGAACGGCGAGCGGGTCCTCCTCGTCGCGCAGCGGGATGAGCGCGGGGAAGTAGCGCAGGTTCTCCTCGAAGAGATCGGTGACGGAGTCGATCCAGCGTTCGCCGAACCATGTGCGCGGGCGTACGCCCTGGGCTGCCAGCTCCGGGGGGCGACTGTCGGTGGCCTGGAGGAAGAACGGCGGCCGGGTCTCCGGCCACAGCTGGGTACCGAAGACGAACGGGGAATTGGCGCCCACCGCTATCTGTGCCGCGGTGACGCACTGGGCGGCGTTCCAGGTGTCGGCGAACCGGTCCGGAGTGACCTGGAGGTGGAATTGCACGGAGGTGCAGATGGATTCCGGGGCGATGGAGTCGAAGGAGCGTTCCAGCGTTTCGGCTCCGGCCAGTTCGACCTTGATTCTTTCGCCGCGTGCCGCGAGTATCTGGTCGTTCAGCATCATATAGCGGTCGACCTGGGAGAGGCTGGTGGGAGCCAGCTCGTCTCCTGTGACAGTGGGCAGAACTCCGATCATCACGATGTTGGCGTCGAATTCCCCGGCCACGGTGTCCGCATAACCAAAGGCGATGCGCAGTTCCTCCGCCAGGTCGTCGAACACCCGGCCCGCCAGGGTGCGCGGGGTCATATTGAATTCAAGGGTGAACTGACCGAGCTCGGTCTGGAAATCCCGGGTGGCCATTCTCGCCAGCACCTCGCCATTGACCATGCGCGGGGCGCCGTCGCGGTCGGCGAGGCTGAGTTCCACCTCCAGGCCGATGGACTCCCGTGGCCCGTCGAAGCGCCGCTCCGCGAGCAGCCGGCGCAGGCTCTCCACGCACGCATGCAGTCTGGCCCGGAAAAGTTCCCGGTCAGCAAGATCGAACCGGTCGGCCGCGACCTTCACACCCATGCGGCACACCTCCTCGTCCGTCGGTGCACCGATCATGCCCACCACCATCGGCCGATAACACCGGACCGTGCGTGGCGCGGCCCACACATGGGCATATCCCAGAGGGATACTTCGCGCACAGGGCGGCCTGATTACCTCTTGCCGAAACTTTTTCGGTGGGCTAGTGGAAACATAACGAGAACACGCGTCGTATAACATCCTGAAGCGCCATGTCTCCCCTGGAAGAGGCGACCTACTCCGAAGCGAGAGGCGACCCGACATGCCCCTGAACATCCCGCCCGCTCCTGCTGCCGCCGAGCGCAGCCTGAGTGCCGCACTCCAGTCCACCACGGTGCGTTCCCCGCACCCGATCTATCTGAATCGAGGGGCTCTGCGCCCCGTGCTTCCCCTGCCCGTGCACCGGTTGACGCCGGTCCCCGATCCCACCGGAGCGGCCCGTTCCCGGCTGACCGGATGGCGTTTTCTGCTGGAGAGTGGTGGCCGCGCCGTCGGAGCCGCGGAAACCATGCTGACCCCGGACGGCTGGGCTTTCTCGCATTTCGGGGAAGGCCCCTATATCGCCTCCACGGAGCGGGCCGTACGGCGCGCCGAGGAGCTTCCCGGCACCTATCAGCCCCGGTTGCTGTCGATTCCGGAGCTGTACATGCTCACCCTGTGGCTGCACTCGGATCCCACGGCGGAGCCGGGCGCCGGCTCGCCGCTGCCGCAGGACATCCTGGTGCCGCTCGCTCCGGCGCCGCCGGGGATCGCCGGGGATCTCCCGGTGCGCGCGGACACCCTGCTGCCGGTGCTCGCCGGCCGCCTGACCATCACGGCGCCGACCGGCTGACCGGCGGCGCACCACACGCAGGCGGTACGTGTCCGGGCCGGTTCCCCGCTGCGGGGAGCCGGCCCGGAGGGCGTCGGCCTCGGTCCTGGGCGCTCAGCCCCGGGTTCTCGGTGCTCAGTCCTCGTAGGAGTCCACCGGCGGGCAGGAGCACACCAGGTTGCGGTCGCCGAACGCGCCGTCGATGCGGCGCACCGGCGGCCAGTACTTGTCCTCGCGGCCCGCGTCGCCCGGGAAGACGGCGTCCTGACGGCTGTACGGGTGCGTCCACTCCTCGGTGAGCTGCGCCGCGGTGTGCGGGGCGCCGGCCAGCGGGTTGTCGTCCTTGGGCCACTCCCCCGCACCAACTCGGTCAATCTCCGCCCGAATCGCGATCATCGCATCGCAGAAACGGTCGAGTTCGGCCAGATTTTCGCTCTCGGTCGGTTCGATCATGAGCGTCCCGGCGACGGGGAAGGACATCGTCGGCGCGTGGAACCCGTAGTCGATCAGCCGCTTGGCCACATCGTCGATGCTGACACCGGTGGCCTTGGTGAGCGGCCGGACGTCGATGATGCACTCGTGCGCCACCAGACCGCCGGGCCCGGTGTAGAGCACCGGGTAGTGCGGCTCCAGGCGCTTGGCGATGTAGTTGGCGCCCAGGACCGCCGTCTGGGTCGCCTCGCGCAGCCCCTCGGGGCCCATGAGCCGCAGATAGGCCCAGGAGATCGGCAGGATGCCGGCCGAGCCCCACGGCGCCGCGGAGACCGGGCCCACCGGGCCGTCCACGGGTCCCGCGGTGGGCTGGAGCGGATGACCGGGCAGGTACGGGGCGAGGTGCTCGCGCACCGCCACCGGACCGACCCCGGGGCCACCGCCGCCGTGCGGGATACAGAAGGTCTTGTGCAGGTTCAGGTGCGAGACGTCCGCCCCGAACCGTCCCGGACGGGCCAGCCCCACCAGCGCGTTGAGGTTGGCGCCGTCCACGTACACCTGGCCGCCCGCGTCGTGCACCGCCGCGCAGATCTCCTGGATGCCCTCCTCGAACACCCCGTGCGTGGAGGGGTAGGTGACCATCAGGACCGCCAGCTCGTCCCGGTGCCGCTCGATCTTGGCGCGCAGATCCTCGACGTTCACATCGCCGTTCTCGCCGGTGGCCACCACGACCACCTTCATCCCGGCCATCACGGCGCTGGCGGCGTTGGTGCCGTGCGCCGAGGAGGGGATCAGGCACACGGTGCGCTGCGGGTCACCGTTCGCGCGGTGGTAGGCGCGCACCGCGAGCAGCCCGGCCAGCTCGCCCTGCGACCCGGCGTTGGGCTGCAGCGAGACCTTGTCGTAGCCGGTGATCTCGGCGAGCCCGTCCTCCAGTTCGCGGATCAGGGTGCGGTAGCCCTCGGCCTGCTCGATCGGCGCGAACGGGTGCAGCGCGGCGAACTGCGGCCAGGTGACCGGCTCCATCTCGACGGTGGCGTTGAGCTTCATGGTGCACGAGCCCAGCGGGATCATGCCGCGGTCCAGCGCGTAGTCCCGGTCGGCCAGACGCCGCAGATAGCGCAGCATCGCGGTCTCGGAACGGTGCTGGTGGAACACCGGGTGGCTGAGGTACTCGTCGGTGCGCAGCAGCGCGCCGGGCAGCGCGTCCGGCGTCGCGGCGTCCAGCTCGTCGATGTCGGTGTGCGCGGCGTCCACGCCGAAGGCGGCCCACACGGCGGCCAGTTCGGCGCGGCTGGTGGTCTCGTCGCAGGCGATGCCGACCAGGTCGGACCCGTCCTGGCGCAGATTGACGCCCGCCTCGCGGGCGGCGGCCACGACCTGCTCGGCGCGGCCCGGAACCCGGGCGGTGACGGTGTCGAAGAACGCCCCGTGCACCACCTCGACGCCGCCCGCGCGCAGCCCGGCGGCCAGCAGCGCGGCGTAGCGGTGGGTGCGGCGCGCGATGTCCGCCAGCCCCTGGGGGCCGTGGTACACGGCGTACATGCCGGCCATCACGGCCAGGAGCACCTGCGCCGTACAGATGTTGCTGGTGGCCTTCTCCCGGCGGATGTGCTGCTCGCGGGTCTGCAGCGCCAGCCGGTAGGCGCGCTTGCCGTCCGCGTCCCGGGAGACGCCCACCAGGCGTCCCGGCAGGCTGCGGGCGTACGCCTCGCGGACCGCCATGTAGCCGGCGTGCGGGCCGCCGAAGCCCATGGGCACACCGAACCGCTGGCTGGTGCCCACCGCGATGTCCGCGCCCAGCTCGCCCGGCGAGGCGAGCAGGGTGAGGGCGAGCAGATCCGCGGCGACGGTGACGACCGCCCCCAGCTCGTGGGCGCGCTCGATGACCGGGCGCGGGTCGCGCACCGCGCCGCCGGTCCCCGGGTACTGGAGCAGGACGCCGAAGATCCCGCGCTCGGCGGCCTCCCGCGGGATGCCCTCGGTCAGGTCGGCGACCACCACCTCGACCCCGGTGGGCTCGGCGCGGGTGCGCAGCACGGCGACGGTCTGCGGCAGGGTGTCGGCGTCGACCAGGAAGACGCCCTGCTTGACCTTGCCCACCCGCCGCGACAGCGCCATGGCCTCGGCGGCGGCGGTGCCCTCGTCCAGCAGCGAGGCGCCGGCGGTGGGCAGCCCGGTGAGCTCGGAGACCACGGTCTGGAAGTTCAGCAGGGCCTCCAGGCGGCCCTGGGAGATCTCCGGCTGGTAGGGCGTGTACGCCGTGTACCAGGCGGGGTTCTCCATGACGTTGCGCAGGATGACCGGCGGGGTGAACGTGCCGTAGTAGCCCAGGCCGATCATGGAGGTCAGGACCTGGTTGCGGTCGGCCAGCGCGCGCAGTTCGGCCAGCACGGCAGCCTCCGAACGCGCCTGCGGCAGCCGCAGCGGTCCGGAGCCGGCGATGGAGGCGGGCACGGCGGCCGAGGTCAGCTCGTCGAGGGAGCCGAAGCCGACCTGGGCGAGCATCTTCGCCCGGTCGGTGGCGTCGGGGCCGATGTGGCGGGCCGCGAACGGCGAGCCGTGCTCCAGTGCGCTGAGCGGGAGTGGGCGTTCGGACATCTGGGGGCCTCCTGGTCGCTGGGACCCGCAACCACCGGGCGGTGCCTGCTGCGGCCTCCCCCTCTGTCATGTCGACCTGAGAGCTTCACCGCGCCGCCGCCCCGTCGGGCGATGGCACGGCTTTCACCGTCGGTGAGGGCGGGGCCGGGACGGATGTCCGGCCGTCACCCTGCTTTCCAGAGTGGTTTCGCCCGTGCGGTACGGGGGCCTGAGAGATTCCGGGGAGGATTTGCTCCTTCGGCGCCGCCGGCCACAGGACCGGTGGACTCTCCCGCACGAGGTCGTCAACCGTTTTCGAGCCTACCAGCGGCCTTCGGGCTGCGAACATGGAGAGGGAGCCCCGCTCCCGGTGCCGGTGGACTCGACTGGCCGACTCCGGGTATGTGCCGTTACGTGAAGGCGAAGGGGCGTGCGGCCCGGCAGTGATGAACCGTGGGAGGAACCGTGCAGACCGATATCGATCCCCGCAGCCTGATCGGGCGCAAGGCGTTCGACCGGAACGGAGCAAAGATCGGCACGGTGGACGAGGTCTATCTGGATGACGCGACCGGTGCACCCGAATGGGCGGCTGTGCGCACCGGACTCTTCAGCCGGGACGCGTTCGTGCCCCTGGAGCCCAGCGAACTGGTCGAGGAGTCCCTGCGGGTGCCCTTCGACCGGGCGCTGATCAAGGACGCGCCGGACTTCGGGGTGGGGCGGCACCTCTCCCCCGAGCAGGAGTTGCAGCTGTATCACCACTACGGTCTCGACGTGCCGATGGCGGCGCCCGAGGACGACGCCACGCCGCCCGATCAGGACTTCGGCCGGCTGGCCTCGCCGCCGGACGAGGAGCGCTGAGGGCCGCCGGTCAGCGGCAGCGGGCGGCCGGAGCGGCTGAGCTCGGGATCGTCCACCGCGAAGGTCCGCACCCGGCCCGGCGCGGAGCCCGGTGTCTCGAACCGCACGGTGACCCGCCCGACGCCGCTGCCCTGCACCCAGCCGGGGCCGTGCCCGGTGTGCTCCACGTCCAGGCCGGGAAGCCACCGGCGGTCGGGGGCCGGCTCGGCATCCGGGGCGGCCCCGGCGGGGTCCGCCGGCCCCTCGGGCGCGCTGTCACCGCCGTCCTCCTCGCCCTCGACCCTCGCGCCCGCCTGCGCGAACAGATCCTCCTGGGTGAAGTCCGCCAGTCCGGTGACGCCCACCCCCAGCAGCCGGACACCGTTGGTGGTGTCCACCCCCTCCAGCAGCCGCGCGGCCAGCTCCCGCACCACCGCCGGATCGTCGGTGGGCCCGCGCAGCGTGTCCGAGCGGGTCAGGGTGGAGAAGTCGTGGCTGCGCACCTTCAGCACCACGGTGCGCCCGGAGCGGCCGTGCTCGCGCAGCCGCCGTACGCACCGCTCGGCCAGCCGGTCCACCTCGTGGCGCACCCGGGCCCGGTCGGTGAGGTCCACGTCGAAGGTGTCCTCCACCGAGACCGATTTGGCGTCGCGCTCGGCGACCACCGGACGGTCGTCGATCCCCAGGGCCATCGCGTGCACCCCGCCGCCGTGCGCGGTGCCCAGCAGGCGCAGCAGCTCCGTCTCACCGGCCCGCACCACGTCGCCCACGGTGCTGATCCCGGCCCGGCGCAGCACGCCGTCGGTGGCCGGGCCGACCCCGGGCAGGGTACGGACCGGCAGCGGGGCCAGCAGGTCACGCTCGGTGCCGGGCACGATCAGCTCCAGCCCGTCCGGCTTGGCCCGCTCCGAGGCGATCTTGGCGAGCATCTTGGAACCGGCCAGGCCCACCGAACCGCTCAGTGTGGTGGCCGCCCGGATCCGGGCGCGCAGTGCGTGCCCCACGGCCTCGGCCTCGGCGGCGGTGTGCGCCGTGCCGCCGGCCACCAGATCGACGAACGCCTCGTCCAGGCTCAGCGGCTCCACCAGCGGGGACAGTTCCCGCAGCAGACCCATCACGGTCTCGCTGACCGAGCGGTAGACATCGAAGCGCGGATACAGATAGGCGGCGTTCGGGCAGCGCCGTCTGGCCTGGCCCATCGGCATGGCCGAGTGCACCCCGAACCGCCTGGCCTCGTAGGAGGCGGTGGCCACCACGCCGCGCGGACCCAGCCCGCCGACGATCACCGGCTTGCCGCGCAGCGACGGCTTGGCCGCCTGCTCCACCGAGGCGTAGAAGGCGTCCATGTCGAGGTGCAGGATCGTCGGCTGGCCTCTCACCCTCCCGATGGTGCCCCACGGGTCTGACAATCCCCGGGAGCGGACGGGATCAGCGGGCTCCGCGCTGTCGGCGCCTGGCCAGTTCGTCGGAGGGATGGCCCGCGCCGCCGACGGCCTCCCCGGTGTCCACCCGCTCGGCCTGGAGCCGGGCGAGGGCCGCCTCGACATCGCCCCACACCGCGCCGACCGCGATCCCGAAGACCCCCCGGCCACCGCGCAGCAGCTCGGCCAGTTCCTCGGGGGACTCGCAGCGGTAGACGGTGGCCCCGTCGCTCATCAGGGTCAGCCCGGCCAGCTCCGCCAGGTCGGCGGAGCGCAGGGCGCGCACCGCCGTACGGATGCTCTGCAGGGAGACCCCGGCGTCCAGCAGCCGCTTGACGATCTTGAGCACCAGGATGTCCTGGAAGCTGTACAGCCGCTGGGTGCCCGAACCGTGGGCCGGGCGGATGCTGGGCTGCACCAGCTGGGTGCGGGCCCAGTAGTCGAGCTGGCGGTAGGTGATCCCCGCGGCGGCGCAGGCGCTGGGGCCCCGGTAGCCCAGGCGCTCGCGCCCTGTGCCCTGCCCCTGGGGGGTGGCCGGCGCCCGCAGGGGTTGCCGCGGCGGTACGCCCGGCAGCGAGGAGATCCCGCCCACCGCCGTACCCTCGCCGTTACCTGTCACGCCGGCCTCCGTTCCGCACGCCCCGACCGTGCCCTCGCCACTCACCGCGTGTGACGATGAGCACGCGCACAGCGCTCCTCCCAAGACATGCCCCACAGACGCTAAGCATGCACACTCAGCGCGTCAACGATCGCCACACCGGCTACTGATTGCTGGAGCCAAAGTCCTCGGGAGAGATCTGGTCCAGGAACTCCCGGAACCGTTCCACCTCGTCCTCCTGCTCGTCGGGGATGATGATCCCCGCGTCGTCCAGCACCCCGTCACTGCTGTAGATGGGGGTACCCACGCGCAGCGCGAGCGCTATGGCGTCGGAGGGCCGGGCGCTGACCTCGACGCCGCTGGCGAACACGAGCTCGGCGTAGAAGACACCGTCGCGCAGATCGGTGATCCGCACGGCGGTGAGTTCCTGCCCGATCGCCTCGAGCACGTTCTTCAGCAGGTCGTGCGTCAGCGGCCGGGCAGGGGCCAGCCCCTGCTGGGCGAAGGCGATCGCGGTGGCCTCCCCGGGGCCGATCCAGATGGGGAGGTAGCGATCGCCGTCCACTTCACGGAGGAGCACGATGGGCTGGTTGTTGGGCAATTCGACCCTGACACCCACGACGTCGAGCTGGTTCACACATCAACCCTAGGTCGTGACCGGGGCATTTGGATAGTCGAGAACCGCCGCGCGGCGCCGTGTGCTCTCCGTGAGCCGTCACCCACCGTACTGGCCGGTGAAGAAGACCAGACGGTATTTACCGATCTGCACCTCGTCACCGTGCGCGAGCACCGCCGAGTCGATGGGCTCCCGGTTGACATAGGTGCCATTGAGGCTGCCCACGTCGAAACACGAGAAACCGCCTTCCGGACGGCGGCGGAACTCCACATGGCGGCGGGAGACCGTCACATCGTCCAGGAAGATGTCGCTCTGCGGGTGGCGGCCCGCGGTGGTGAGGTCACCGTCCAGCAGGAAACGGCTGCCGGAGTTCGGCCCGCGCCGCACCACCAGCAGGGCCGAGCCCGGCGGCAGCGCGTCCACGGCGGCCTGGGCCTCCGGGGAGAGCGCGGGCATCACCGCGTGCTGACCCGTGATCTCGGAGTCGTACGCCTCCAGACCGGAGATCGAGATGGTGGAGGTCGTCTCCGAGGAGCCCTCCACGCCCGGCCGCAGCGGGTTGCCGCACTGCGAGCAGTAGCGGCTCGACGGGGCGTTGCGCGAGCCGCAGCGCCCGCAGGGCGTGCCGGCGGCCTGCGCCGCGGGAGCCTGGGAGCCTATGCCGCCGGCCTGGCCGTCCACCTCGTCACGGAACAGCGGGCGCCCCGCCTCCGTCGCGGGCGCCCCCGCAGGCTGCTCGCCACGGCGGGCATGAGGCCGTGCGGCACTGTGCGAGCCACCCTGACGCCTGCCGAACAACCTAGCGAAAAAACTCACCAGCGATCCCCTCGCACCTAGCCCGCCCCGTCGGTGGACGGGCGGTCCATTGTCTCTCATCCGCCGCGCCGGACACTCTGCCAACGTACGCGGCCCGTATTCAGTTTCCCTTACCGAGAGCCACCACATCGGGCAGCCCCCGGCGATGGCTCCCCGTCACGACGACGACTGAGCGTAGTCAGGCCGGTCCGCCGATCGCAAGGCGTCCACGAGGACGGTCTCCGGCCGCTCCACCGTGACCCCGGCCTGCTCCTTCTCCAGGGACTGCACGACGCCCCCGGGGATGTTCAGCGCCGGTTCCAGGTCCTGCGGCCGCCCGATGGCGTCGATCACGTACGGGGCGTTCACCGCCCGGCCGTCGACGCGCACCTGGCCGTTCTCGTCCGTGAAGAAGGTACCGGCCACCACCCGTACGTCGTTGATCTGGATCGCTTCGGCGCCGGCCGCCCGCAGCTCCTGCACGGCGTCCAGCAGCATGTCGGCGCGCACCCCGCCGGCCGGGTCGGTGACCCGCAGCTCGATCCCCGGGCCCTCGGCGGCCACCGTACCGGCCAGGATGCCCAGTTGCCGCTCGCGTTCGGCGGTCTGCCGCCGGGCCTCCTCGGCCTGGTCGGAGCTGGTCTCCAGGTCGGTGCGCTGCTCCTCCAGGTCGTTGCGCTCGTCCTCCAGACGGCCGCTGCGGTCCTCCAGATCGCTGAGGATGCGCACCAGGTCCTCGGGGCGGGCGCCGCGCAGCGCGCTGTCCTCGGCGCTGGCGGCCCGTACCTGGATGGCCAGGCCGAGGCCCAGGACGAACAGCAGCGCGGCCACGATCAGCTGGCTGCGGGTGACGCGGGGCGGCCACAGGCCGGCCCACAGCACATCGCGGCCGGTCAGGCGCGCGGGCGGGGCGGGCGGGAGGGCCTTGCGCTCCGTATCCGGTTCCGGCGCGCGGGGCGCCTCGGGCGCCCCCTGCGGTGCGTCCCGGGGATCGGGCCCCGGTCGGCGGTCGCGGTCCTGCTCGGGGTCGCTCATGGCACTCACGCCCGGAAGAGGTGTCGGCGGATGGACGCGGCGTTGGAGAAGATCCGGATGCCCAGGACCACGACCACGCCGGTGGACAGCTGGGCCCCCACGCCGAGCTTGTCGCCGAGGAAGACGATCAGCGCGGCGACCACGACGTTGGACAGGAAGGAGACGACGAAGACCTTGTCGTCGAACATCCCGTCCAGCATGGCGCGCAGCCCGCCGAAGACCGCGTCGAGCGCCGCTACCACGGCGATCGGCAGGTATGGCTCAAGTCCCATGGGCACCACGGGCCGGGTGAGGATTCCGGCCACGACGCCCAGCACGAGCCCCAGTACGGCGATCACTGTGTGTTTCCTTCTCCCGTGTCCGCGGGTCGCGCCGTCCGGACCGTGAGGCTGGTGGCGGCGGGTATGCGGATCTCTTGCTGGTCTGAGGTGGCGGCCCGGATGCCGTAGTTGTCGCGCAACACGTTGAGGTACTGGCCGTCCACCGTGGAATCGAAGCGGGTACGCAGGTCCTGCGGGTCACCGATGGCCTGGACGGTGTACGGGGGGACCAGCGGACGGTTGTCGACGAGGATCGCGTCGCCCGCCGCGCGAATGGCCGACAGGGCGGTGAGCCGCTGCCCGTTGACGGCGATGGCCTCGGCGCCCGAGGTCCACAGTCCGTTGACCACCCGCTGGAGGTCGCGGTCGCGGACCCGGCCGGTGTCGAAACCGGAACCCTCCCTGGCGTCCCCGCCGCCCTCGGCGACACCCTTGGCGTCGTTGATGACGAGTTCCAGCCCGGGCCCCTGGACGGCGTCGGCGCCGGCGAGCAGCGCGGTCAGCTCGCCCGGGTCGCCGCCGCTGTCGCTGAGCAGGTCGCGCTGCCGGGCGGCGACCTCGGTGCGCAGGGCATCCACCTCCTGCTGGAGCGCGTCCATCGCCTCGGTGCCGGACTCGACCCGCTCCAGGAGTTCCTGGCGCTCCCGGGCGACGGTGGGTGCCGCCTCCCGCGCCTGGGCGGCGCCCAGGGTGACCACCAGGCCGGCCAGGACGAGCCCGGTGGCCAGCCAGAGCTTGGCGCGCAGGGTGCGCGGCAGCCCGGACCGGCCCTCGCTGTGCCTGCGTGCCGCCGCCTGGGCGTACCCCTCGTCGAGGGTGTGGTTCATGACGGTGGTCAGCAGCGACATGGAGGCGTCGGGGCGCGCCGGCGGGCGTGGCCCGTTGGGCTGCGATGACATGGCGCACATGGTCGCACGCCACCCCGGGGGATTTCGAAACGGGCCCCTGGGGAGGCGTGCGGTCCGGCCGCCGGGCGGTGCCCGCGGCCGGTGGTTCAGCCGGGTCGGTCAGTGGTCGGCGCCCTCGACCACCGCCGACCAGTGCTCCAGGAGTTCCTGCGCGGTGGCGTCGTCGGGACCCTCGGCCCACAGGTGGGTGAGGGCCTCGGCCGGGTCGGGCAGCACCAGCACCCAGCGGCCGTCGGCCTCCACCACCCGTACCCCGTCGGTGGTGTCGATGGAGCGATCGCCCGCCGCCTCCACGACGCGCCGCATCACCAGGCCCTTGACGGCCCAGGGGGTGGCGACGGAACGGCGCAGGACGTGCGCCCGGGGGATGCGGGCGTCGATCTGGCTGAGGGAGAGCTGGGTGCGGGCCACCAGACCGGTGAGCCGGGCGAAGGCGGCGGTGGCGTCGAAGACACTGGAGAACTCGGGGACGATGAAACCGCCCTGGCCGTCCCCGCCGAAGACGGCGTCCTTGCCGGCGGCGCGGGTGAGGTCGTCGGGCGAGGTGGTGGTCCACTCCACCTGGGTGCCGTGGTAGGCGGCGACCTGTTCGGCGATGCGGGTGGTGGTGACGGGCAGCGCGACCCGGCCGCTGCGGCGTTCTGCGGCCACCAGGTCGAGCATCACCAGCAGGGCGCGCTGGTCCTCGATGATGCGGCCGCGTTCGTCGACCAGGGCGAGCCGTTCGCCGACCGGGTCGAAGCGGACGCCGAAGGCGGCGCGGGAGGAGGAGACCATCTCCCCCAGGCGTACGAGGCCGGCCCGGCGGGTCTCGGCCGTCTCGGTGGGACGGGCCTCGTCCTGGCCGGGGTTGATGACCAGCGAGTCGACGCCGAGCCGGCCGAGCAGGCTGGGCAGCACGAGCCCGGCGCTGCCGTTGGCCGCGTCGACGACGATCTTGAGCCCGGACTCGGGGACGCCGGTGGTGTCGACGGCCCGGATGACGGCGCCGGTGTAGGCGTCGAAGACGCTGGCGGGGAAGCGCAGGTCGCCGATCTCCCCGGGGAAGGCGCGGCGGTACTCCTGGCGGGCGTACACGCGGTCGAGCTTGCGCTGTCCCGCCTGGGAGAGGTCGGCTCCGCGTTCGTCGAAGAACATGATGTCGACGGAGTCGGGAACGCCCGGGGTGGTACGGATCATGACCCCGCCCGCGCTCCCGCGGGCGGTCTGCTGGCGGGCGACGGGCAGGGGGACGTTCTCCAGGTCGCGGACGTCGATGGCGCTGGCCTGGAGGGCGGAGATGACGGCGCGTTTGAGGGCGCGGGCGCCCCGGGAGTGGTCGCGCGCCGTGGTGACGGTGGAGCCCTTCTTGAGGGTGGTGGCGTAGGCGCTGGCGAGCCGGACGGCGAGCTCCGGGGTGATCTCCACGTTGAGAATGCCGGAGACGCCGCGGGCGCCGAAGAGGTGGGCCTGGCCGCGGGATTCCCAGATGACCGAGGTGTTGACGAACGCGCCCGCCTCGATCGTCTTGAACGGGTAGACGCGGACGTTGCCCTGGACGATGGATTCCTCGCCGACCAGACACTCGTCGCCGATGACGGCGCCGTCCTCGATCCGGGCGGCGCGCATGATGTCGGTGTTCTTGCCGATGACGCAGCCGCGCAGATTGGTCTGCGGGCCGAGATAGACGTTGTCGTGGACCACGGCCTTGTGCAGGAAGGCGTCGGCCTTGACGACGACGTTCGAGCCGATGACGGTGTGCTCGCGCACCTCGGCGCCGGCCTCGATCTTGGCGTAGTCGCCGATGTAGAGGGGGCCGCGCAGTTTGGCGTCGGGGTGCACCTCGGCGCCCTCGGCGACCCAGACCCCGGGGGAGATCTCGAAGCCGTCGATGTCGACGTCGACCTTGCCCTCCAGGACGTCGGCCTGGGCCTTGACGTAGCTCTCGTGGGTGCCCACGTCCTCCCAGTAGCCCTCGGCGACGTAGCCGTAGATGGGCCGGCCCTCCTTCATCAGCCGGGGGAAGACGTCGCCCGACCAGTCGACGGGCACGTCCGGGTCGACGTAGTCGAAGACCTCGGGCTCCATCACGTAGATGCCGGTGTTCACGGTGTCCGAGAACACCTGGCCCCAGGTGGGCTTCTCCAGGAAGCGTTCGACCCGGCCGTCCTCCTTGAGGATCGTGATGCCGAACTCCAGGGGGTTGGGCACCCGCGTGAGACAGACGGTGACCAGGGCGCCGCGTTCACGGTGGAACGCGATGAGGTCGGTGAGGTCGAAGTCGGTGAGGGCATCGCCGGAGATCACCAGGAAGGAGTCGTCCTTCAGGGCTTCCTCGGCGTTCTTCACACTTCCGGCCGTACCCAGGGGCTTCTCCTCGTTGGCGTAGGTGAGGTCCATCCCCAGTTCCTCACCGTCGCCGAAGTAGTTCTTCACCAGAGAAGCGAGAAATTGCACGGTGACCACGGTCTCGGTCAGACCGTGCCGCTTCAGCAGCCGGAGCACGTGTTCCATGATCGGACGGTTCGCCACGGGCAGCAGTGGCTTGGGCATGCTCGCGGTCATGGGGCGAAGCCGGGTGCCTTCGCCACCAGCCATTACGACGGCCTTCATATCGGAAGTGTCCTCCTTGGGGAGACGGCAGTCATGCCGACCGCACCCGTCTGGAGGGGCCCGGGCCCGGGGTGGCTCCCCGGAAAACTGCGGCACGTGCGGGCGCCAGGCCCCTGCGACACTGCCAGGGCGGGCTCAGTCGGCCGTGGCATCCGCCTTGAGGATTCGGCGGACCTGGACCACGTACAGGACTCCTGCCCACCAGTAGAGCGCTGTACCCCAGCCGACGAACGCCCATCCGAAAATGGCGGCGAGGGAGGCGAGGAGTCCGTCGCCGTCGCTGAGGAGCAGCAGCGGGAAGCCGTACATCAGATTGAGGGTGGCCGCCTTGCCCACGTAGTTGACCTGGAGCGGGGCGTAGCCTCGGCGGTCCAGGACGAAGACGGTGACGGCCATCATGGCCTCGCGGGCCAGCAGCAGCGCCGTGACCCACCACGGGAGGATCTCGCGCCAGGTGAGGCCGACGAGGGTGGACAGGATGTAGAGCCGGTCGGCCGCGGGGTCCAGGATGCGGCCCAGGTCGGAGACCTGGTTCCAGCGGCGGGCGAGCTTGCCGTCGAGGTAGTCGCTCACTCCGCTGAGGACGAGCACCAGCAGGGCCCAGCCGTCCCGGTTGGGGCCGTCGAAGACCGGGGACAGCACCAGCCACAGGAACACGGGCACGCCCAGCAGCCTGGCCATGCTCAGGATGTTCGGGATGGTGAAGACCCTGCTGGTCTGCGTGTCCGGATCCTGGACGTCCACCCGGAAGCCTCCCGTTGTTCATGCCTGTTCCGGCCGGTGTGCGCCTTTGTGCGCCTTGACCTTACCGGGAGCGGCGGCCGCCTCACCGCTCGGGTCGACCGGTGATCGGGGTGCTCCGGATCCCATGACTTACGCTTTTATATGGTGTGCCGTCCGAAAAGTGATGGACCCTGATTGTTTTCGCCCTTTGAGAGGCCCTTCATGACCACTGTCACATCTCCGGTGGCCGGGCGGGCCATCCCCCTCGCCGACGTCCCCGATCCGGCGTTCGCCGAGGCGGTGATCGGGTCGGGCGCGGCCGTCGAGCCGCTCCTCGCCCCCTGTACGGCCGTGGCCCCCGTCGACGGCATCATCGTCTCGCTGCGCCCGAACGCCTATGTGGTGGTCGACGCCGGGGGACGGGGCGTTCTCACCCATCTGGGTCTCGATACGGTTCAACTGGACGGACAGGGTTTCGAACCGCTGGCCAACAAGGGCGACACGGTGCGCCGGGGCGACCCGGTGGTGCGGTGGAACCCGGCTGCCGTGGCCGCGGCGGGGAAGTCCCCGGTGTGCCCGGTGGTGGCGCTCCAGGCGACCGCCGACGCCCTGTCCGAGGTCGCCGCGGACATCGAGGTCCTGGCCGGTGACCCGCTTTTCGGCTGGAACTGACGGAGACAGGTGTGATGGAGACAATGCTGCAGGGAGTCGGCGTCAGTCATGGCGTGGCCATCGGCGAGGTGCGGCACATGGGCACCGCGGTGCTGGAACCGCCGGCCGACCAGGTGCCAGGCCAGGACACCGAGCGCGAGAACGCGCGGGCGAAGCAGGCGGTGGACGCCGTGGCGGCGGACCTCGTGGCACGCGGCAACCTCGCCGGCGGTGAGGCCCAGGCGGTCCTGGAGGCGCAGGCGCTGATGGCGCAGGACCCGGAGCTGGCGGCGGACGTCGCCCGCCGGGTGGCCGGCGGCAGCACCGCCGAACGGGCCGTGTACGACGCGTTCGGCGCGTACCGGGAGCTGCTGGCGGCGGCCGGCGCGTATCTGGCCGGCCGGGTGGCCGACCTCGACGACGTACGCAACCGCATCGTGGCGCGGCTGCTGGGCGTGCCGATGCCCGGGGTGCCGGACAGTGACGAGCCCTTCGTCCTGGTGGCCCGGGATCTGGCGCCCGCGGACACCGCGCTGCTGGATCCGGCGCTGGTGCTCGGCTTCATCACCGAGGAGGGCGGTCCGACCAGCCACAGCGCGATCCTGGCGCGGGCGCTGGGGGTGCCCGCCGTGGTGGCGCTGCCGGGCGTCGGCGAGCTGGCCGAGGGCACCGTGGTGGCGGTGGACGGCAGCACCGGCGAGGTCACCGTGAACCCCAGCGGTGAGCAGCGCGCCGCGCTGGCGCGGGCCGCCGAGGAGCGCAGGGCGGCGCTGGCGGCGTCGACCGGCCCGGGGGCCACCTCGGACGGCCACAAGGTGCCGCTGCTGGCGAACATCGGCGGTCCCGCCGACGTGGCGGGCGCGCTGGATGCCGGCGCGGAGGGCGTGGGCCTGTTCCGCACCGAGTTCCTCTTCCTCGACGACAGCGAGCGCGCGCCGTCGCTGGAGACCCAGACGGCCACCTACCGCCAGGTGCTGGAGGCGTTCCCGGAGGGCCGGGTGGTGGTGCGGGTGCTGGACGCCGGCGCGGACAAGCCGCTGGCCTTCCTCAGCCCGGGCGAGGAGCCGAACCCGGCCCTCGGCGTGCGCGGGCTGCGGACCCTGCTGGACCACCCGGAGGTCCTGGACACCCAGCTGAAGGCGCTGGCGGCCGCGGCCGAGGGCCTGCCGGTCTACCTCGAGGTCATGGCCCCGATGGTGGCGGACCGGGCGGACGCGAAGGCGTTCGCGGACGCCTGCCGCGCGGCGGGCCTGCGGGCGAAGTTCGGCGCGATGGTGGAGATCCCCTCGGCGGCCCTGCGGGCCAGGTCGGTGCTCCAGGAGGTGGAGTTCCTGTCGCTGGGCACCAATGACCTGGCGCAGTACACCTTCGCGGCCGACCGCCAGGTCGGGGCCGTGTCCCGGCTCCAGGACCCGTGGCAGCCGGCGCTGCTGGACCTGGTGTCGCTGTCCGCCGAGGCGGCCAAGGCCGAGGGCAAGAGCTGTGGCGTGTGCGGCGAGGCGGCGGCGGACCCGCTGCTGGCCTGTGTGCTGACCGGCCTCGGCGTGACCAGCCTGTCGATGAGCGCGTCCGCGATCCCGTACGTCCGGGCGGCGCTGTCGCGCCACACGCTGGCTCAGTGCGAACGGGCGGCCGCGGCCGCCCGGGCCGCCGAGTCCGCCGAAGAGGCCCGCGCGGCGGCCGAGGCGGTCCTCTCCGGCGAGTGACCCCGGAGTCTTTCCCGGCCCCGCCCCCGAACGGGCGGGGCCGGGACGGCTCCCCGTGGACGCACCTACCCCCGGGGAGCCGGGCAGGAAGGCCGGGCCGTCCCGGCCCACCGGCGGCCCCCGACGGCCGCCGCCCTCACCCGCACGGGCTCACCGGACCGCCCACCCGGAACAGGGCGCCCCTCGGAGCGGGCACACGGGAACGAGCCGTCCCCCTCCTCCACCGACACATCCGACGACCGCCGCACCGAGCCGTCGCCGAACCTTCCGATCGCCCGGCCCGGAACAGGACGGGCTCCGCGTACCCGGGGATCGGCTCGTGACCGGTGGGCGGGGTGGCCCGGTCAGGGGCCCTCGCAGAGGATCGTCGGCAGCGGCGGGGCGTCGCGGTAGTCGACGCCGTGTTCGGGTGGGATCGGATCGCCGGTCATGGGGTCGGTGCAGTAGGCGCTGAAGACCTCAGGTTCGGTCAGCGGCACCACCTCACCCGCCTCCAGGCGCCAGCCCACCGCTTCCGTCCGGCCGCCGTCCACCGCCCTCCGCAGAACCAGACCGCCGGGGGCTCCGGTGGCCAGCGCCACCCCCAGGACCGCGCACAGGGCCAGCGTCGCCGCCTCGGTCGGCTCCGGGGGCGTGTCCAGTGCCGCCGACAGGGGCACGCCCCGTACCAGCACCGTGCACACCAGATGCCGGCGGCCGCCGCCGGCGTCCTCCAGCAGCAGCGGCAGCACCGCCGCCGCCCGGCGGAACGCGCAGCGCGCCAGCGGCTCCCCGCACCGTACGCACCCGCCGGCCTCGCCCAGCAGCTCCGTGGCCCGCTCCCAGGAACGCAACCGCTCCCGTTCGACGAGCAGTTCGGGCAGCAGCCGGCGCAGCGAGCGCCGTCCGGTGAAGGGCAGCGTGGCCCCGCGCGCCGCGTCCACCGCCGTGTAGCGGGCCCGGCTGGCCGCGCTGTCCGGATCCAGCCGCTGCCGCGCGCACCACAGCGCGAACCCCTCCGGGTCGAAGAGCGCGACCCGCACATGCCCCGACTCCCCGGCCAGCGTGCGCAGCAGTCGCTCGGTGTGCCGCAGATAGCCGCGGTGGTCGGTGAAGCCGAAGCTCGGATAGCGGCGCATCCGGGCGAAGCCCACCGGGTCGGCGATCACCCCGACCGTCCCGCTGCTCTCCTTGCGGCACACCGGCCGCTGCTCCCCGTGCCGTGCCATGATTCCCCCTTCGACGGATCAGAACCTTGTGGTCACTCACCGTAATCGGGGTCACTGACAATGGCGCGCTCGCGGGCGAGGCGCTCGAAGAACCGCAGGGCGCCGATGTCGTCCACCGAGCCCGCGTTGACCGCCTTCTCCAGCGGTGTCCCCTGCAACAGCCGCTTGACCGGCACTTCCAGACGCTTGCCGGTCAGCGTGTGCGGGACCGCGTCGATCGCGAGGATCTCGTCCGGCACATGACGCGGGCTCAGCTGCTCGCGGAGGGCGGTGCGGATCACCGTCCGCAGTGCGTCGTCCAGCACCACCCCCTCCGCGAGCCGGACGAACAGCGGCATCCAGTACCCCCCGTCCGGCTGCTCGACGCCGAGTACCAGCGACTCGCCGATCTGCGGGAGCCGTTCCACCACCTCGTAGATGTCGGCTGACCCCATCCGCACGCCCTGCCGGTTGAGGGTCGAGTCGGACCGGCCGTGAATGACGACGGTGCCGCGGGAGGTGAGGGTGATCCAGTCGCCGTGCCGCCACACCCCGGGGTAGGTGTCGAAGTAGCTCTCCCGGTACCGGGTGCCGTCCGGGTCGTTCCAGAACCGCAGGGGCATCGACGGCATGGGGGTGGTCACCACCAGTTCCCCCACCTCGTCCACCAGCGGTTCCCCGGCCGGGTCCCAGGACCGCAGATCGGTTCCCAGGCACGGCGCCTGGAGCTCGCCCAGGTAGACCGGGAGCGTCGGCACCGCCCCCGCGAAGCAGCTGCACACATCGGTGCCGCCGCTGACCGAGGCGATCCACAGCCCCGGGTCCACCTCCTCGTGCAGCCAGCGGAAACCGTCCGGGGGCAGCGGGGATCCGGTGGTGGCGACGCAGCGGGTGGCGCTCAGGTCCAGGTCCCGCCCCGGCCGGACCCCGGCCTTGGCACACGCCATCACATAGGCGGCCGAGGTGCCGAAGACCGTGGCCCGGGTCAGCTCGGCGATCCGCCACTGCGCGTCGATGGCCGGGTACCCCGGGCTGCCGTCGTACAGGACCACGGTGGTGCCGGTCAGCAACCCGGAGACCAAGAAGTTCCACATCATCCAGCCGGTGGAGGTGTACCAGAACAGCCGGTCGCCCGGGCCCAGATCGCAGTGCAGTCCGAGCTGTTTGAGGTGTTCGAGCAGGATGCCGCCCTGGGACTGGACGATCGCCTTGGGCAGCCCTGTGGTGCCGGAGGAGTACAGCACCCACAGCGGGTGGTCGAACGGCACGGCCGTGAACTCCGGCTCGATCGCCCCGCCGGTCAGCTCAGCCCACTCCAGCGCGCCCTCGGGCGCCCGGGTGCCCAACAGCGGTACGTGGATCACCGCGCGCAGAGTGGGGAGTTCGCGGCGCAGTTCGGCCACCGTCTCCCGGCGGTCGTGCTCCTTGCCCCCGTATCGGTAGCCGTCGACGGTGATCAGCACCACCGGCTCCACCTGGGCGAACCGGTCCAGCACACTGCGCGCCCCGAAGTCCGGGGCGCAGGAGGTCCACACGGCGCCGACGGCGGCGCTGGCCAGCAGCGCCACCACGGCCTGGGGAATGTTGGGCAGATAGCCGCTGACCCGGTCCCCCGGCCGTACCCCGAGACGGCGCAGTGCGGCGGCCAGCGAGCCGACCTGGTGGCGCAACTCCGTCCAGCTGACCGGCTCCGGACGCTGGCGCTCGTCCAGGCACAGCAGCGCGGGCGTGTCGGCACGGCCCGGTTCCAGGCCCGCCCGCAGGGCGTGTTCGGCGTAGTTGAGGGTGGCACCGGGGAACCAGCGGGCGCCCGGCATCGTGGGATCGGCCAGCGCCGGTTCCCCCGGGGTGCGGAAATCGACCGCGAACCAGTCGGCGATGGCCCGCCAGAAGGCGTCCAGGGCGGTGACCGACCAGTGGTGCAGCGCCGCGTACGCGGCCGCGGGGTCATCGGGTACGGATGGGGGCGCCGGCGCTACGTACCGCTGGGCGGCGAAGGCGTGAAAGCGCGTGAGGTGGGCCGCCGCGATCCGCTCCGGGTCCGGGCGCCACAGCGGTTCGGGGACGAGGGCGTGGGTCTCGGTGGTCATGACGGCTCCCGGCGGGGGTGGTTGGGGTGCGGGTGGGCGTGAGGATGCCAGCAGATCGGCGGTGTCCCCAGGCGCCGCCATCCGGTGTGATGAACGCCACAAACTCCCGTCCGAGTCCTGATCATCGCTGCGATTAACCGCGCTGACCGGCGGGAAGTGCTTGCTGTGGCCCAGGCCACCGCGCCGTCCGAGGGGGATGCCATGCGCTCCGTACCGACCACTGTCCACCGCATCGACGAGGATCCCGATCTTCCGGATGACACCGAGCCGGACGGGGCGGCCGGCCTCGCCGATCCGGCGGAGCCGGCCGACATCTGGGCGGTACGGGTGTCCTGCCCGGACTGCGCCCGGCCGGTCGCGCTGGCCGAGCAGGCCCAGGCACTGCCCGAGCACGCCTGGTGCCCCACGTTGTGGCAGCCATTCGGCCTCACCGTGTGCACCGGTTCCGGGCGCCGGGTGACCGGGGACGGCGCCGTGGTCTTCCTGCCGGTGGAGCCGCTGATCGGCGACCCCGCCCCGGCCGGGCTGCCCGAGGGCCTGGACTGGCGCCTGCAGCCGTTCTCGCACGCGACGGACACGGCCGCCCGGGCGGGCCGGACGACCGGCCTGCGCCAGGCGGCCTGAACCGCGCTAACCACGCCCGCCGGAGCGAGCCTTGCCGCCGCCGTCGCCGCTCCCGGTCAGCCGGCTGGCGATGACGGCGCGCTGGATCTGATTGGTGCCCTCCACTATCTGGAGCACCTTCGCCTCCCGCATGTAGCGCTCCGCCGGGAAGTCGGCGGTGTAGCCGTACCCGCCCATCAACTGCACGGCGTCGGTGGCCCCGCGCATCGCGGTGTCCGAGCAGAACAGCTTGGCCATCGCGGCCTGCCGCCCGAACGGCTCCCCGGCGTCCCGCAGCCGGGCGGCAGCCAGGTACAGCGCCCGCCCCGCCTCGATCTGGGTGGCCAGGTCGGCGAGCATGAACCGCAGCCCCTGGAAGTCGGCGACCGGCTTGCCGAACTGCTTGCGCTCCAGGGTGAAGGCCAGCGCCGTCGTGAACGCCGCCTGGGCCACCCCGATCGAGCACGCGGCGATGCCCAGGCGCCCCGAATCCAGCGCGGCCAGCGCCAGCCGCAGCCCCGCGCCCTCCTCCCCCAGCCGCCGGGTGTCCGGCACCCGTACACCGTCGAAGTGCAGCTGAGCGGTGGGAGAACCGTTCATGCCCATCTTGCGCTCGGGCGCGGCGGCGCTGAGCCCGGCGGCGTCCCCCGGCACCAGGAACGCGGTGATCCCGTCGGGCCCGTCCCCTCCGGTACGGGCCATCACGGTGTAGAAGTCCGCGATGCCACCGTGCGTGATCCACGCCTTGGTGCCGTTCAGTATCCACGCGTCGCCGTCCCGCACGGCCCGGGTGCGCAGACTCGCCGCGTCCGATCCGGCGGCCGGCTCGGAGAGCGCGTACGCGCCCAGCAGCCCCTCCCCCAGCATCGCCGGCAGCCACTCGGCCCGCTGCTCCTTGGTGCCGAACCCGGCCAGGCCGTGACAGGCGAGCGTGTGGACGCTGGCCCCGAGCCCCACCGTGAGCCGGGCCGCGGCCAGTTCCTCCAGGACCTGCAGGTACACCTCGTACGGCTGCTCCCCGCCCCCGTACTCCTGCGCGTAGGGCAGGCCCAGCAGCCCGGTGGCGGACAGCCGGCGGAAGAGCGCGCGCGGAAAGACGCCGGCCGCCTCCTCCGCGTCCGCGCCCGGCGCGATCTCCCGCTGGATCAGCTCCCTGACCAGATCCAGCAGATCGCGGGCTTCGGGGGTGGGCAGGGTTCGCCGTACCGGCTGGAGCCCCTCGGCGGAGATCGTCACGCGCTTTCCTCCCATGTGGTGGCACCGGGCAGCACGTGACGCGGTCGCGGGCGGCGCTGCCTCGGGGTCATCGGTCGGCCGGCCGTGGATGATCACCACGGTCCGGCGGTTGGGAGTATGCCCGAAACCCGTTCGCACGTCACCGGTGCCGGATGACACCTTGACACCGTGTCCCGTGAAGAAGAACAGCCGCTGTCCGGAGGCAACGTCAGCGCCTCGGTGGTACGGGTGGGCGGCACCGTACGGCGCCCCGCCGGATTCTGGACCCCGGCCGTGCACGCCCTGCTGTCCCATCTGCGCGCCTGCGGCTTCACCGCCGCCCCGCGCCCGCTGGGCATCGACGAGCGGGGCCGCGAGGTGCTGGAATTCGCCCCCGGCGAGGCCGTGTGGCCGCACCGCTTCGCCGTCGTGGAGCCCACCGCCCGCCTCGCCCGGGTGGGCCGGCTGATCCGCGAGCTGCACGACGCACTCGCCGGCTTCACCCCGCCACCGGGCGCCCGCTGGAACACCCTGATCCCGGACATCGGCGACGAGATCATCGTCCACCACGACCTGGCCCCGTGGAATCTGGTGGCCGAGGACGGCGACGCGGGCCGGTGGACCATCATCGACTGGGACAACGCCGCCCCCGGGACCCGGCTGTGGGACCTCGCCTACGCCGCCCACGGATTCCTGCCACTGATGGCCCACCCGCACTGGCGGCGCACCGACCAGGACGCCGGCGCCCGGCTGCGCACCCTGGCGGACGCCTACGGTCTCGACGAGACCCAGCGGCTGGCGCTGGTGCCGCTGCTGGCCCGCCGCGCCCGCTCCATGCACGACTTCCTGCGGGCCCGGCACGCGGCCGGCGACCAGCCGTGGGCCACCTTGTGGCGCGAGGGCCACGGCGGGGTCTGGTCGGCCGACGCCGCGTACACGGAGGAACGCGAGGAACTGTGGCGGGCGGCGCTGCTGGGGGAAAACTGAGCGGGCCGGGCCGCTCAGCGGACCCCGACGGCCGCCAGGGCCCGGCGCTGGGCAGCGGTCGGCCGGGCCGGGAAGAACAGATAGACGACGCCGCCACTGCCACCGCGTTCCACCCCTCCCGCGTCCAGCCGTCTGGTGCGCAAGAGGATGTTCTCGAACTGCCGCCGCTTGTAGACCCGCCGCACCGCCGCGTTGCTGGGGCTGGCCGGGTCGTTCGCGATCACGTCGCCGTCCGCGGTGAAGCCGATGACCGTCATCAGATGGCCCGCCGTGCCGTAGCCGGAGCCGTCCAGTTCCGCCTCGTAGAAGGACTGCGAGGTGATCAGCGGGATGCCGGCGGCGATCAGCGTCTCGGCGTCCGCCAGCGAGGCGATCCGGGTGACCACTCCCTGCATGTCGGGGTAGGAGGCTGCGTAGGCGGTGTTGAAGGGCCAGTTGCCGCAGCCCTCGTACTCGTAGTCGAAGGTGAAGCGGGCGGCGTGGCACACCTGGGGGTCGTCGTAGGCCGGGTTCACCCATGCCAGGTCATCGGCGCCGGGGCCCTTGCCCCAGTATTCGAGGATCATGGTGGCGGACGTCGGGCTGCACCAGGCCTGGCCGCCGCCGTTGTACTCGGGGTAGCGGCCGATGTGGATGTTCTGCGAGTGCGGCGGCACCGGCAGCTCCGTGCCCGCCGCCACCCCCGGCGTGCTGGCCGGGACCTCGAAGCGGTCGGGCACGTCCGAGACCATCGCGCCGACCCGCCACACCACCGGGGAGACCGTCAGCCCCGGCTTGCGGTGCAGCGTCAGCCGCAGCCGGTAGCCGGCGATCCGCAGCGGCCCGTCGGTGTCGTCGACGGCCACGGTGTCGGTCCACACGCTGGACTTGCCGTCCCGCTGGCCGTTCAGCGAGGTGCGCCGCAGGTCCTCGTCGCCGGAGGCCCACACGCCCAGCGTGTACCAGGGGCTCTCGGTGCCGTCCGTGTACGTGGCCCGCACCTCGATCCGTACGAAGGTGCCCGCGGGGGTGTCGGCGTTCCACGAGGCGATCAGCTCGCTGCCGGGGGTGCGCACCCGGTGCTCGGGCGAGAGCCAGGTGGCGTGCTCCCACGCGGAGGTGTTCCCGGTGTGCGGGTCGGTGTAGTCCACGGTGCCCTGGGAGCGGCGCAGCAGCACGCCCGAGCGGTCCCCCGAGACCAGGGCGGTGCCCCGGCCGGTGCCCGAGCGCCAGTCGGACGCCGAGGTCCAGGCGTGGTAGGCGATGGTCGAGGACGCGACCGTGAGCGCGTCGGTGGGGGCCTGGGCCGGGTCGGGTTCCGCGGCGTCGCGACGGCCCGGCACGGCGGCGGCCGCGGTGGCGGCGGTGGCCGCCGTGACGGCGGCGAACGCGGCGGCGGTCAGCACGGTACGGCGTGGCGTCTGGGTCACGGTGGGGCCTCCCGGTGAGGTCGCAGGATGCGGGCTCCCACTATCGCGGCTGCGCCTGCTGACGGCCAGTAACCCCGGGGCAACGGTGCGCTTCATTATTGGTCCCACCTGTGGCACTACGCTGGCAGCGTGTCCCTCTCCCCCGCCCCAGGACCGCCGGACCTGCGTGAACTCGCCGCCCGGCTGCGCGCCCTGCCGCCCTCGGTGGGCCCGGTGCGGCTGATCGGTGTCGACGGGTACGCCGGCTCCGGCAAGTCCACGCTGGCGGCGCGGCTGTCCACGGAGCTTGACGGTGCCCCCGTGGTGCACCTGGACGACCTCGCCAGCCACGACGCGCTGTTCGGCTGGATGGACCGGCTCACCGAGCAGGTCCTGGACCCGCTGGCGCGGGGCGGCACCGCCCACTACGAGGTGTACGACTGGGAGCGCCGCGCCTACACCCGTACCGCCCGCCTACCGCCCGCCCCCGTGGTGCTGTTGGAGGGGGTGGGGGCCGGCCGGCGGGCGCTGCGCGGCCGGCTGGCGCACCTCATCTGGCTGGCGGTGCCCCGGCAGCGTGCCTGGGCCGCCGGGCGCCACCGGGACGGCCCCGCCCAGGCGGCCTTCTGGCGCGGCTGGGAGGCCGCGGAACGGCGGCACTTCGCCGATGATCCCTCGGAACCGTCGGCGGATATCCTGATCTCACCGAGGTGCGACAGCTGAGCGGTATCCGCGCATGGGGGTCGTCATGATGTCTGGCACGCAAGACGTTCACGGTCCGCACACCGGAGCCGATCTGGCCTGGCTGCGCGGTGTGGACGCCTACGCGGCGGCCGCCTACCCGGAGGCCGAGGAGGAGTTCCGGGCGGCGGTGCGGGAGGACCCGGGCATGGCCGACGCCTGGCTCGGGCTGCACGCGCTGCGCACCGAGGTGGCACCGGCGCTGCTCCAGATGTACCGGCACCGGGCGCGGTTCGGGGAGCAGCGGGCCCGGCACGGACGGGCGCTCAGCTCCTGGTACTGGCTGGGCTGGTGGGTGCAGCCGGTGCTGGAGACCGACCGCGATCTGCTGCTGGCGCACGCCTCGCAGCTGCTGGACGGTCACCGGCTGCCGGAGCTGGACCGGGCGCTGGCCCAGTGCCCGCCGCCGGACACCGACCCCTTCGCCCGTTTCCTGCACGCGTGCCGCTGCTACCTCACCCGGGACTGGGAAGGGCTGTTCCGGCTCACCTCCACCTTGCAGTCCGATCCGCAACTGGGTGTGGAGGCAGGTCTTTTCGCCGGGATGGCACGGGTGCGGATGGAGATGTACGACCAGGCGGAACCGATGCTGGCGGCCGCCTTGATGCGCTGCCGCAGCGAACAGCCCCAGCGCAAGGAGCTGCGGTACTGGCTGGCGCGGGCCCGCGAGGGCAGCGGGCGCAGCGCGGCGGCGATCCCGCTGTACCGGGCGGTGCACCAGGTGGACGCGGAGTTCATGGACACCGCGGAGCGGCTGACCGCGCTCGCGGTGGAGGACGCGGACACCGCCCAGCTGGCGCTGGCCCCGTACGGCCCGGCCCCCGCCCCGGCCCCGCTGCCGGTGCCGGGGCAGCTGGGCGGGGAGCGGCTGCCGGCCGCCGCCGGTGAGGGGCGGGCGCCCGGGACGCCCGGCCGACCGGGCCCGGTGGCCGGGCACGGCCCGCGGCCCGCGGCCGGGCCCGCGCTGCCGCCGGCGCCCGATCCGGCGCTGCTCGCCCACACCCTGGCCGAACTGGACCGGATGGTCGGGCTCGAACCGGTCAAGGAGCAGGTGCGGGCGATGTCCGCGCAGCTGCGGATGGCACGGCTGCGCTCGGGCCAGGGGCTGCCGGTGCAGCCGCCCAAACGGCACTTCGTCTTCTCCGGCCCCTCGGGCACCGGCAAGACCACGGTGGCCCGCATCCTGGGCCGGGTCTTCCACGCGCTGGGGCTGCTGAGCCACGACCGGCTGGTGGAGGCGCAGCGCGCCGATCTGGTGGGCGAGTTCCTGGGCCAGACGGCGGTGAAGGCCAACCGGCTGATCGATTCGGCACTGGGCGGGGTGCTGTTCATCGACGAGGCGTACTCGCTGGTGCACTCCGGCTACAGCAAGGGCGACGCGTACGGGGACGAGGCGCTCCAGGTGTTGCTGAAGCGGGCCGAGGACAGCCGGGAGCATCTGGTGGTGATCCTGGCCGGGTATCCGCAGGGCATGGACCGGCTGCTGAACGCCAACCCCGGTCTGGGCTCGCGCTTTTCGGCCCGGGTGGAGTTCCCCAGCTACCGTCCGGTGGAGCTGACGGCGATCGGGGAGCTGCTGGCGGCCGATCACGGCGATGTGTGGGATCCCGAGGCGCTGGAGGAACTGCGCAGCATCAGCGAGCACGTGGTGGCCGAGGGCTGGATCGACGAGCTGGGCAACGGCCGCTTCGTGCGCACCCTGTACGAGACGAGCTGCGCGTTCCGGGACGTGCGGCTGGCGGAGTCGGCCACCGACCCGGGCCGGCAGGATCTGGCGACGCTGCGGCTGCCGGATCTGATGCAGGCGTACGGGGAGGTACTGGCGTCCCGCGGGCGGGGCCGCCCCGATCAGGGCCGGCGCCCGCCGCTGCCGTGACGGGTTCCCGCCGCTCAGCCGCGCCCGGCGGCGGCGCTGCTGTGTGTCTCGACGAGGGCGCGCAGCGCGCGGGCGTCGGCCAGGGCCTGTTCCTTGGCGAGCCCGGGCTGGATGCCCATGGCGGCCAGGGTGGAGCCGTCGGCGAGGTCGAGGGTCACCCACGGGTCGCCGGGCCGCAGCCCGACCCGGACGATCTCAGCCCAGGCGAGCCGCCGCTTGGTGGTGAGGTTGACGACGGTCACCCCGTCGCGGTCGGCGAGCACCTTGGGGCGGCTGAGCACCGCCAGCACGGCCCAGGCGGCGATGCCGGTGCCGGCCACGGTGAACCGGTCGCCCAGCCCCCAGGTGCTGGCGCTGACCGGCACGATGACGGCGATGATCAGCAGCACGGTGAAGACCACCGCGCCGGTGCTCATCAGGATGATCCTGGTGAGCCGCGGCTGGAAGGTCACCGGGAGTTCGGGCAGGTCGGGCGGGGTGGGCCGGTCGCCGGTCACCGTGATGTCCTTGTCGGTACGGGGCATGGTGCCGCTCACAGCCGGGCGGCGTGGATGCCGGTGGTGAGGATCGCGCGGGCGCCCATGTCGTACAGGTCGTCCATCACGCGCTGGGCGTCCTGGACGGGGACCATGGACCGTACCGCGACCCATCCCTGGTCGTGCAGCGGGGAGACGGTGGGGGATTCCAGGCCGGGGGTGAGGGCCACGGCCTTCTCGACCAGTTCGGCGCGGATGTCGTAGTCCATCATCACGTAGCGGCGGGCCACCAGGACGCCCTGGAGGCGGCGCAGGAACTGCTCCACCTTGGGTTCGGCGCGTTCGTCGCCGCGGCGGCGGATGACCACCGCCTCGGATTCCAGGATCGGCCGGCTGATGATCTCCAGGCCCGCGTTGCGCAGGGTGGTGCCGGTCTCCACCACGTCGGCGATGACCTCGGCGACCCCGAGCTGGATGGCGGTCTCCACGGCCCCGTCCAGCCGGACCACCGAGGCCTTCACGCCGTTCTCGGTGAGGTGCGCGCGCACCACGCCGGGGAAGGAGGTGGCGATCGTCAGCCCGTCGAACTGGGTGACGTCGGTGACCCCGCCGGGCCGGGCCGCGTAGCGCAACGTGGAGGCGGCGAAGCCCAGTTGCTTGATCTCCTCGGCGTCGGCCCCGGAGTCGAGCAGCAGATCGCGTCCCGTGATGCCGATGTCGAGCTTGCCTGACCCGACGTAGACCGCGATGTCGCGGGGGCGCAGGAAGAAGAACTCGACCTGGTTGTCGGCGTCGATCAGGACCAGCTCGCGGCTGTCCTTGCGCTGCCGGTAGCCGGCCTCATGGAGCATCGCCGACGCAGGCTCGGACAGGGAACCCTTGTTGGGGACGGCGATGCGCAGCATGGGGCGTGATTCCTTCGGGAGTGCGGGGACGGGAAGAGGGGCGGACGGCGGGCCTGCGCCTTACAGATGAGCGTATACATCGTCCAGGGAGATGCCCCGGGCGACCATCATCACCTGCAGGTGGTACAGCAGCTGGGAGATCTCCTCGGCGGTACGGTCGGCGCCCTCGTGCTCGGCGGCCATCCATACCTCGGCGGCTTCCTCGACGACCTTCTTGCCGATGGAGTGCACGCCCGAGGCGACCAGCTCGGCGGTGCGCGAGGTAGCGGGGTCGCCGTGGAGGGCCTTGTGCTGGAGCTCTGTGAAGAGCTGCTCGAATGTCTTGTTGGCCATGGTGACGCTCAGCCTACGGCGTGCGCGGCGCGGGTCACCGCGCGGGTGCGGTCACCGAGCGCAGGGCGGCGGCGGTGGCGACGGCGGCGGTCACCGCCTCGTGGCCCTTGTCCTCGGCGGAGCCGGGCAGTCCGGCCCGGTCCAGGGCCTGTGCCTCGGTGTCGCAGGTCAGGACGCCGAAGCCGACCGGTACTCCGGTCTCCACGCTGACCTGGGTGAGGCCGGTGGTGACGCCCTGGCACACGTAGTCGAAGTGCGGGGTGCCGCCGCGGATGACGACGCCGAGGGCTACGACGGCGTCGTAGCCCTGGCCGGCCAGGGCGCGGGCGGCCACCGGCAGCTCGAAGCTGCCGGGCACGCGCACCACGGTGGAGTGCGTGACGCCCAGGTCTTTCAGGGCGCGCTGTGCTCCGTCGAGCAGGCCGTCCATCACGGTGCGGTGCCACTGGGCGGCGATGACCGCGACCCGCAGGTCGCCGCCGTGCTCCACGGTCACCTCGGGGGCGCCGGTTCCGCTCATGTCTGGGTCCTGCCTTTCGGGGAGGGGTGGTGGGAGGAGAGGGTGCGGGTGGTCAGGGTGCGGCGGTCACTGTCCGGCGCAGGCCGGCAGTTCGGCGCCGTCCAGCCAGGGCAGATCGTGGCCCATCCGGTCGCGCTTGGTGCGCAGATAGCGCAGGTTGTGACGCCCGGCGGGGGCCGGCATGGGCTCGCGTCCGGTGACCCGCAGCCCGTGCTCGGTCAGCGCGGCGGTCTTGGCCGGGTTGTTGGTGAGCAGGCGTACGGAGCGCACCCCGAGGTCGGTGAGGATGCGGGCGCCCGCCCCGTAGTCGCGGGCGTCGACCGGCAGGCCGAGTTCGAGATTGGCGTCCAGGGTGTCCCGGCCGTGTTCCTGGAGTTCGTAGGCGCGCAGTTTGGACAGCAGCCCGATGCCGCGGCCCTCGTGGCCGCGCAGGTACAGCACCACGCCGCGGCCCTCGGCGCGCACCCGTTCCAGGGAGGCGGCCAGCTGCGGCCCGCAGTCGCAGCGCTGGGAGCCGAAGATGTCGCCCGTGAGGCACTCGGAGTGCAGGCGGACCAGGACGTCCTCGCCGTCGCCGATGTCGCCGGCCACCAGGGCGAGATGCTCGGTGCCATCGGGCGCCGAGCGGTAGCCGTGGGCCTGGAAGTCGCCGTGCGGGGTGGGCAGGGTGGTGCGGGCCTCGCGGCGTACGGCCGGCTCGTCGTCGGGCGCGGCGGCGTCGGGCTCGGCCGCGGCGCGGTGGGCGATCAGATCCTCGATGGAGATGATCGACAGGCCGTGCTTGCGGGCGAAGGGCACCAGTTCGGGCAGGCGCAGCATGGCGCCGTCCTCTCCCGCGATCTCCACGATCACGGCGGCGGGGCGCAGTCCGGCGAGCCGGGCCAGGTCGACGCCGGCCTCGGTGTGGCCGGCCCTGGCCAGGACGCCGCCGGGCCGGGCGCGCAGCGGGAAGACGTGGCCGGGGCGGACGAAGTCCTGGGCGGTGGCCTCCGGGTCGGCCAGCAGCGCGATGGTGGCGGCGCGGTCGGCGGCGGAGATGCCGGTGGTGACGCCGTGGGCGGGGCCGGCGTCCACGCTGACGGTGAAGGCGGTGGCCATCGGCTCGGTGTTGGCGGTGACCATCTGCGGCAGGTCGAGCCGGTCGAGGTCGGCGGCTTCCATCGGCGCGCAGATCAGACCGCGGCATTCGCTCATCATGAACGCCACGAGATCGGGGGTGATCTTCTCGGCGGCGACGATCAGGTCGCCCTCGTTCTCCCGGTCGGGGTTGTCGACGACGACCACCGGCCGGCCCAGCGCGATGTCGGCGACGGCACGCTCCACGGGGTCCAGGGCGAGGTCGCGGTCCGGCACGGCGATGGTCATGCGGTTGCTCCTTCCAGAACGGGGCGGGAGGCGGGTGCGCCGGAGCGCCGCCACCAGTCCCGGAGCCCCCACAGGACGAGGACGAGGTAGAAGACGTAGACGAGTCCGGAGAAGGCCAGCCCGCTGCTGAACGCCAGCGGCACGCCGACGACGTCGACCAGCAGCCAGGCGAACCAGAACTCCACCAGGCCCCTGGCCTGGGCGATCATGGCGACCAGGGTGCCGATGAAGATGTACGCGTCGGGCCACGGGTTCCAGGACAGCGAGGGGAAGGCGGCGAACAGCCAGCCGACCGCCACGGTGCCCACGACGGCGCCCGAGGCCAGCGCGAGGCGTTCGCGGCCGGTGGCGAACCGTACGGCGATCTGGCCGTCGGCGGCCTGCTGCCGGCCGCCGCGCCACTGCCGCCAGCCCCACAGGGCCACGATGATGACCAGCAGCTGCTTGCCGACGCCGCCGCCGAGCTGGGCGGAGGCGTAGGCGGCGATCAGCACGAGGCCGGAGAGCAGTTGGGCGGGCCAGGTCCAGATGGAACGCCGCCAGCCCAGCGCGAGGGCGGCGAGCCCGATCAGGTTGCCGGTCATGTCCGACCAGATGACGTCCTGCCCGAAGGCGGTGAAGGCGACCTCGTGCAGGGGGTCGAAGACGGAGCTCATCGGGTCACCATCCGCTCGACGTACTTCGCGATGACGTCGACCTCGAGGTTGACGGGGTCGCCGGGCTGTTTGACGCCGAGCGTGGTCAGCTCCAGCGTGGTGGGGATGAGGCTGATGGTGAAGCGGTCCTCGCCGGCCTCCACCACGGTCAGGCTGACGCCGTCCACGGTGATGGAGCCCTTGTCGACGACGTAGCGGGACAGCTCGGCGGGGAGCGAGACGGTGACCAGCTCCCAGTGCTCGGCGGGTTCGCGGGCGAGTACGGTGCCGGTGCCGTCCACGTGGCCCTGGACGAGGTGTCCGCCGAGCCGGCCGCCGAGCGCCATGGGGCGTTCGAGGTTGACCCGGGAGCCGGTGGTGAGCGCGCCGAGCGAGGAGCGCTTGAGGGTCTCGGCCATCACATCGGCGCTGAAGGTGCCGTCACCGGTGTCCGTGACGGTCAGACACACCCCGTTGACGGCGATGGAGTCACCGTGCGCGGCGCCGTCGCTGACCAGCGGTCCGCGCAGGCGCAGCCGGGCGGAGTCGCCCCGCGTCTCGATGGCGGCGACCTCGCCCAGTTCTTCGACGATTCCGGTGAACATTCAGGACTCCTTGCCGGTGGGGACGGGAGCGGTGACGGTGGCGGGGACGGGAACGGCGGTGACGCGCAGGTCGGGCCCCACCCGGTCCCAGTCGGTGACCCGCAGGCGCAACGCCTGCGCGATGGTGCTGATTCCGGCGTCGCCGAGGGCGGCCGGTCCCGCGCCCAGCAGGGCGGGGGCGAGATAGCCGGTGACCCGGTCGACGGCGCCGGCGGCGGCGAACGCCCCGGCGAGGGTGGGCCCGCCCTCCAGCAGCACGGACCGGATGCCCCGCCGGTGCAGGGCGGCCAGCAGCGCGGGGATGTCCAGGCCGCGGCCGGTGGCGGCGCGCGGCAGGCGCACGAGCTCGGCCCCGGGGAGCGCGGGGGTGCGGTCGTCGGCGACGGCGATCAGGGTGGGCGCGGCGTCGTCCAGGATCCGGGCGCCGGGGGCGACGGCGGTGCCCTCGGTGTCGACGACCACCCGCAGCGGCTGCCGGGCGCCGGGGACGCCGCGTACGGCCAGGTGGGGGTCATCCGCGCGGGCGGTGCCGGAGCCGACCACGACGGCGTCCGCTTCGGCGCGCAGCCGGTGCACGTCGGCGCGGGCCTGCGGCGAGGTGATCCAGCGGCTGCTGCCGTCGGCGGCGGCGATCCGGCCGTCCAGGGTGGCGGCGTACTTCCAGTGCACGTGGGGGCGGCCGTGCCGTACGGAGGTGAGCCAGGCGATGTTGCCGGCGGTGGCCTCCTCGGTGCACGGGCCCGGCTCGGCGGTGATCCCGGCGGCGCGCAGGGTGGCGGCGCCCCCGCCCGCCGCGGAGGTGGGGTCGGGGACGGCGTAGCGGACGCGGCGCACGCCGGCGGCAATGAGGGCCTGGGCGCAGGGACCGGTGCGGCCGGTGTGGTTGCAGGGTTCGAGCGTGACGACGGCGGTGCCGCCGCGGGCGCGCTCACCGGCCTGCTCCAGGGCGTGGATCTCGGCGTGCGGGCCACCCGCCCGCTGGTGCCAGCCCTCGCCGGCGGGGCGGCCGGCGGCGTCCAGGATCACGCAGCCGACGACGGGGTTGGGGCTGGTGCGGCCCAGGCCCCGGGCGGCGAGTGCGACGGCATGACGCATCGCCTCGGCCTCGGGCGCTTCGGGTGGGGCGGCCACCGGGTCCTCCTGCCTCTTCGGGCACGGACTCCGGGGCATCACGGGACCAACGGAAAGCAGGGGGAACGCCCAGGTCACACGGGTGTCCCGGGTCACGGGACGGCCCGCGGCCGGACATGCCGGTCCCGCTCCGCCGCGCACTGCCTCCCATCCGGACTTTAACCGTCGGTCCAGGAGTTCCACCTGGTCAACCGGCCGCTGGTGGGCGGACGGGTCGCGGACTGTAACCGCCGGCTCGGACTTTCACCGACCCCGGAGTGCGCTTGTGTCGTGTTGTACGTCCACCAGTCTGCCACGTCGGCCCGCGCCGTATGCGCGCCTGTGGGGCGCCTCACAGCGCGGGCCGGGTGGCCGGTGGGTCAGCCGAAGGCCCTGACCGCCTGGTAGTAGGTCCAGGCGGTGCCGTCGCAGGCCGTCTTGGTGGCGCCCGAGTAGCGGTTGCAGACGCGCTTCAGGTCCTCGTAGAAGGCGTTGTCCAGCCGGGTCTTGTTGGCGTCGAAGGTGCCCTGGGCCTTGTAGTTCCGGTACCCGAAGTCATGCCGCGCACATGACATCTCAAAGGGGAAACCGAAGGGGTTGTCCGGCGACCAGGAGCAGAAGTCGGTCGACCAGTCGAAGGCGTACGCGGACCAGGCGCCCTGGTTGTTGCGCGCCGAGAGCCAGGAGTTGTAGCTGGCGGCGCTGGTCTGGGTCCAGCTGGAGAGCACCTGCGGCTTGTCGGCGGGCGCGGCGGTGGCCGGGGCGGCCGAGACGGCCACGGCGCCGAGGGCGAGAGCGAGCGTGGTGATGACGGTGGCGAGACGTTGACGCAGGCGCATGACGCGTCCTCCGGAGTCGGCGGCCCGGATCGCGGGCCGGTGGGGGTTCCGGATTCAGAAGCTACGGAGCGCCTGACGAAAGCTCAACACCTTGTTGAAGAACATCAGTTGGATTCAACGGCAACTTCCTGACGGCGCCCCGTCCAGTAGTTGCCACCTCTCACACCGGACGCGACCGCAACCAGGTGCGGTCCTCGGTGAGATACGCGTCGATGGCCAGTCCGGCCCCCGCCAGCGCCTCCTCGAAGGTGTCACCGGGGTAGCCGTAGGACAGGAACCGCTGCGTCCACCAGGCGTCCGGGTACGCGTACTCCACCAGAACGGAGGTGAGGCCGGAGCCGGCCGGCTCGATGGCGGCAACCCGGACCAGCCCACCGCCGGGCAGCGACGCCTCCCCCACCTCCTGATCGCGCCAGCTGCCCCGCTCCCGCTGGATCAGCACCCAGCCACTCTCCGCGACGTAGCGGCGGCGCGTGCGCAACAGGCCCTCCCGCACCCGGGGATCGCCGTTGTGGACGAGGAAGGAGGCGAGCAGCACAGCGTCGAAGCGCTCCTCCCCCAGGTCGAGCGACTCGATCGGTGAGCACACCGTACGCGCCCCCCGTACGTGCTCCAGCATCGCCGCCGACTCGTCGACGGCGGTGACGCGGAAGCCGCCCGCGGTCAGCGGCCCGGTCAGGCGGCCGACGCCGCAGCCCAGTTCGAGCAGCGTGCCACCGCCCGGCACGGCGTGCGCGACAATCCCCGGTTCGGGGCCCGGCGGCAGCCGCAGCCAGTGCTCCACCGCACAACCTCCCCCAGCCTTCGGCCGGGAGGTGCCCCCAGGGTGATCGCACCGGACCCGGTGCCCTGATACCCCTCGCGCGCCCTCTGCGTCATGCCGTCCATCACAGCACAAGGGCCCGGAACTCCTCGTGAGTTCCGGGCCCTTGGAGCGGACGTCGCTACCAGCTGGCGTGCAGCGGCTTGCCCTCCGCGTAGCCGGCCGCGCTCTGGATGCCGACCACGGCCTTGTCCGCGAACTCCGCCAGGGTGCCGGCGCCCGCGTAGGTGCACGAGGAGCGCACACCGGCCACGATGGAGTCGATCAGGTCCTCCACGCCGGGGCGCGCGCCGTCGATGTACATCCGCGAGGTGGAGATGCCCTCCTCGAACAGCCCCTTGCGGGCCCGGTCGTACGCCGACTCCTCGCTGGTGCGGCTGCGCACCGCGCGCGCCGAGGCCATGCCGAAGCTCTCCTTGTACAGCCGGCCGTCGGCGCTCTGCTGGAGGTCGCCCGGTGACTCGTGCGTCCCGGCGAACCACGATCCGATCATCACGTTGGAGGCGCCGGCGGCCAGCGCCATCGCCACGTCGCGCGGGTGCCGCACCCCGCCGTCCGCCCAGACGTGCTTGCCGAACTTCTTCGCCTCGGCAGCGCACTCCAGCACCGCGGAGAACTGCGGACGGCCCACGCCGGTCATCATCCGGGTGGTGCACATCGCGCCGGGGCCGACCCCGACCTTGACGATGTCCGCGCCCGCCTCGATCAGATCGCGTACCCCGGCGGCCGAGACGACGTTCCCCGCCACCACCGGAACCCGCGGGTCAAGCGCCCGCACCGCGCGCAGGGTGGCCAGCATCGACTCCTGGTGGCCGTGCGCGGTGTCCACCACCAGGGTGTCCACCCCGGCGGCCAGCAGCGCCTCGGCGCGCGCCACGCTGCCGCCGTTGATGCCGATGGCCGCCGCCACCCGCAGCCGCCCCGCGGCGTCGGTGGCCGGGCGGTACAGGGTGGCGCGCAGCGCGCCCTTGCGGCTGAGGATGCCGGCCAGCCGGCCCTGCGTGTCCACGGCCGGGGCGATCTTGCGGTGGGCGCTGTCCAGGGTGGCGAAGGCCTCGCGCGGATCGATGTCCGCCGCCAGCACCAGCAGGTCCTTCGACATGACCTCGCTGAGCTGGGTGAAGCGGTCCACGCCCAACAGGTCGGCCTCGGTCACGATGCCCACGGGGCGCCCCTCGGCCACGACCACGCCCGCGTTGTGCGCCCGCTTGGGCAGCAGCGCCAGGGCATCGGCCACGGTCTGGGAGGGGGCGAGGGTGATGGGGGTGTCCAGCACCAGGTGGCGCTGCTTGACCCAGCTGGTGACCTCGGTCACCACGTCCAGCGGGATGTCCTGCGGGATGACGGCGAGACCGCCCCTGCGGGCCACCGTCTCGGCCATCCGCCGCCCCGCGACGGCCGTCATGTTGGCCACCACCAGCGGAATGGTGGTGCCGCTGCCGTCCGGAGTGGCGAGATCGACGTCCTGTCGGGATGCCACCGCCGAGCGACCCGGGACCATGAACACATCGTCATAGGTCAGGTCGTACGACGGTCGGGAGTCATTGAGGAACTTCATGCCTGCTCTCTCACCTGCGTTCTCGCATTGCCCTGGGGGCACCTCCCGGCCGGGGTCGGGGGAGGGTGGGAGCGGCAGCGTTCGCACGCGGCTCCTACCGCATTATCCCCGATCCACCCCGAAGCGGGCGAACAGATGGCCGAAGGGGTGACGGACCGCACCCGGGCGCGGCCCCCTCACCGGGGGACGCTGTCCGGGTCGGCCCGCTCCAGCGCCGGACGCACACCCGGCGACTGGGTCAGCAGCAGATCGGCCGCCGCCGTGTCGGTGACCAGGCTGGTCACCAGGCCCGAACGCAGCACCGCGCCGATCGCCTCCGCCTTGCGCCGCCCGCCCGCGATCGCCACGACCTCGGGGATCCGGCGCAGCCGCTCGGCCTCCACGGTGATGCACCGCTCACCCAGATCGCGGCCCACCCGGCGCCCCTCGGCGTCGAAGAGATGCGCCGACATCTCGGCGGCCACCCCGAGGGAGGCGTAGTGCTCGCGCTCGTCCTTGTTCAGCATGTCGTGGACCGTGGAGATGCCCGGCTCCCAGGAGCCGATCGACACCGCCGCGATCGTCACCTTGTCGAAGAACTCGAACGCCGCCGCGATCCCGCGCTGGGCACGCAGCGCGTCCGCCGTCGCGGAATCCGGCAGCAGCATCGGCGCGTAGATCGGATGCGCCTCCCCGCCGGAGACGGCGGCGGCCCGCCGTACCGCCTCCACCGAACCGCGCTCGGCGGTCCCCGCGTCGTACACCCCGGTCAGCTGGACCACGGTGCACGGCGGCAGCTCGCGCAGCGCCGCCGCCATGTGGATCGTGGAACGGCCCCAGGCCAGGCCCAGCACATCGCCCTCGGCGACCAGCTCACCCAGCAGTTCGGCGCCCACCTCACCCAGGTGCTCCGGGTCGGGGGTGTCGTCGGCGGTGTCCGTGGGCGATTCGGCGACCACCACGTGCCGCAGCCCGTACCGCGCCCGCAACGCGTCCGAGCGGTCCGCGTCCAGCTCCGCCGGCACCCGGATCTCGATCCGCACCAGGTCGTGCTCCACTGCGGACTCCAGCACCCGGGCGACCTTGAAGCGGCTCACCCCGAACTCGTCCGCGATCTGGATCTTCGACTTGCCCTCCAGATAGAAACGGCGGGCCATCGCCGCCGCCTGCATCAGCTCGGCGGGTCCCATCCGTGCGGCTGACCTCCCGGTCGACACGGCACTCACCTCTCAGTCCTCCGGCTTGTCCCGCTCACGGTCCGCTCGGCCATCCTCGCAGATCCGTAAGGTCCTTGATGTCGCTCGCGCCCGGCCCGCCGGAGCGGGGACGCCGTTCCCGTTCACCCGGCCGTGCCGGCTCCCCGGGCCGCGGCCGCCGCGCGCTCCGCCTGCTCGCGCAGCCCGCGCACCGCGGCCGCCGGGTCCTCGGCGCCATAGACGGCCGAGCCCGCCACGAACACGTCCGCGCCCGCCTCGGCGCACCGCTCGATCGTCGCCGCCGAGACACCCCCGTCCACCTGGAGCCACAGCGGCAGCCCGTGCCGCGCGATCAGCTCCCGGGTGCGGCGGATCTTGGGCAGCGTCACGTCCAGGAACGCCTGTCCGCCGAACCCGGGCTCCACCGTCATCACCAGGATCATGTCCAGCTCGGGCAGCAGATCCTCGAACGGCTCGATCGGGGTGGCCGGGCGCAGCGCCATCGACGCCCGCGCGCCCTGCGCCCTGATCTCCCGTGCCAGCCGTATCGGCGCGGTCGCCGCCTCGGCGTGAAAGGTGACCGAGCCGGCGCCCGCCTCCGCGTAGGCCGGGGCCCAGCGGTCGGGGTCCTCGATCATCAGATGACAGTCCAGGGGGGTGTCGGTGGCCTTGCGCAGCGACTCCACCACCGGGAGGCCCAGCGTCAGATTCGGCACGAAATGGTTGTCCATGACGTCGATGTGCAGCCAGTCCGCCCCCTCGACGGCCTGGGCCTCCTCGGCGAGGCGGGCGAAGTCCGCGGACAGGATGCTGGGGTTGATCTGTGCCATGTCCTCAGTATTCAGCATGGTCAGGGGGTGGGGTGACGCCGGTCACGCGGTGCGGCGCAGCAGCGCGAGGTACATCGCGTCGGTGCCGTGCCGGTGCGGCCACAGCTGGATGTCGGGGCCGTCGCCCAGGGCGGGGACGCGGGGCAGCAGGGGCCTGGCGTCCAGCCATTCGGCGGCGGGGCTGCCCGGATTCTTCAGCACGTCGTGGACCACGGCGCGGGTTTCGGCCAGATGCGGCGAGCAGGTGGCGTACCCGACCACTCCGCCCGGACGTACCGCGGTGAGCGCCTCGCGCAGCAGCCCGCGCTGGAGCCCGGCGAAGCCGTCCAGGTCCTCGGGGCGGCGGCGCCAGCGGGCCTCGGGGCGGCGGCGCAGCGCGCCGAGACCGGTGCAGGGCACATCGACCAGCACCCGGTCGAAGCCGCCGGCCGGCCAGGCGGGGCGGGTGCCGTCGGCGACCACGACTTGGTACGGACCGGGGTTGCCGGCCAGCGCGCGGGCCACCAGGGCGGCGCGGTGCGGCTGCTTCTCGGCGGCCAGCAGCGCCGCGCCGCGTCCGGCCGCGAGGGCGGCCAGCAGGGCGGCCTTGCCGCCGGGCCCCGCGCAGGCGTCCAGCCAGCGCGTGTCGCCGCCGTCACCGGCCAGCGGGGCGTTCGCCAGCGCGAGGGCGACCAGCTGGCTGCCCTCGTCCTGGACCCCGGCGCTGCCGTCCGCGACCGCCTCGATGGCGCCGGGCTCCCCGCCCTCGGCCAGCCGTACGGCGTACGGGGACCAGTCGCCGGGGGTGGCCCGCTCGGGGCCGGCCTGCTCCAGCAGCTCCGCGGGGCCGATCCGTCCGGGGCGGGCGGCCAGGGTGACCCGGGGGCGTTCGTTGTCGGCCGCGAGCAGCGCCTCGATCTCGCCGCGGCCACCGCCCAGCGCGTCCCACAGGGCGGAGACCACCCAGCGCGGATGGGCGTGCACGACGGCCAGGTGTTCCTCGGGGTCCTCGTCGTAGGGCGGGGCGACCCGTTCCAGCCAGCCGTCCAGGTCGTGGGCGGCGACCTTGCGCAGCACGGCGTTGACGAACTTGGCGCGGCCGTCGCCCAGCACCACGCGGGCCAGTTCGACGCTGGCGCTGACCGCCGCGTGGGTGGGGATGCGGGTGCCCAGCAACTGGTGCGCGCCCAGCGACAGCACGTCGAGCACCGGCGGGTCGACCTCGCGCAGCGGCCGGTCCACACAGGCCGCCAGCACCGCGTCGTAGGTGCCCTGGCGGCGCAGCGTGCCGTACACCAGCTCGGTGGCCAGCGCGGCGTCCCGGTCGTCGAAGTCCCCGGCGGCGCGCGCCTTGCGCAGCAGCGGGGGCAGCACGAGGTTGGCGTAGGCGTCGCGTTCGTCGACGGCGCGCAGCGCCTCGAAGGCGAGGAAACGCACCGGGTCCTTGCGGGGACGGCGGTAGGGCCTGGCGGGACGACGGGCGGGCCGATTGCTCACGGGGACGATGACTCCGACTGCTGCTGGTGAGAGGTGGTGCGGGGGGTCAAGCCTAGGGGGTGTCGTCGAAGGAGGGCCGTCCGCCCGAAGGGCGGGCCCCGCGGCTCCCCCGGCCTTCGGCCGGGAGGTGCCCCCGGGTGCGGTGCACCGCGAGGCGCAGGGTCGCCCTCGTAGCGGGTATTCGGGCGACGCGACAAGGCAGCGAGGTGCCGTGCCGGACGTGGCGGGGCAGGCGGGACTTTGACGGCACCCCCGGGCCGTGTCCGGCACGGCCCGGGCCCGTGGCCCCCCGGGGTCAGCCCAGCCGCTCCCCCGGGCGCACCCGCACGCCGCGGGCCCAGTCGGCGGCGGCCATCGGCTTCTTGCCCTGGGGCTGTACCCAGACGAGTTCGACGGCGTGCGAGCCGGTACCGGCGTGAACGCTGTGCTTGCCGGTGGCCAGTTCGCCCGGGGCGAGGGCCGACTGCTCGGGGGCGAGGGCGACCTGGCGCACCTTGAGGCGTTCGCCGCGGAAGACCGTCCAGGCGCCGGGTGCCGGGGTGCAGCCGCGCACCAGGCGGTGCACGCCGAGCGCGGGGTGGTCCCAGTCGATCCTGGCGTCGTTGACGGAGAGTTTGGGGGCCAGGGTGACGCCCTCGGCGGGCTGCGGCACGGCGCGCAGACTGCCGTCCTCGATGCCGTCCATGGTGGCCGCCAGCAGTCCGGCGCCCGCGAAGGCGAGCCGGGTGAGCAGGTCGCCGCTGGTGTCCTCGGGGCGCACCTCCTCGGTGAGCACCCCGTAGACCGGGCCGGAGTCAAGACCCTTCTCGATCTGGAAGGTGGAGGCGCCGGTGACCTCGTCGCCCGCGATGACGGCGTGCTGGACCGGGGCGGCGCCGCGCCAGGCGGGGAGCAGCGAGAAGTGCAGATTGACCCAGCCGTGCCGGGGGATGTCCAGGACGGACTCGGGCAGCAGCGCGCCGTAGGCGACGACCGGGGCGCAGTCGGGGGCGATGGCCCGCAACCGCTCCTGGAAGTCGGGGTCGCGCGGGCGCTCGGGCCGCAGGATCTCGATCCCGGCCTCCTCGGCACGCTGGGCGACGGGGCTGGCGACCAGCCGTCGCCCCCGCCCGGCGGGCGCGTCGGGCCGGGTGACCACGGCGGCGACCTCGTGCCGGTCCGATGCGAGCAGGGCGTCCAGGGCCGGTACGGCCACCTCGGGGGTGCCGGCGAAGACGAGCCTCATGGTGCGGGTGTCACCTTCTCGGGTGAGTGCGGGGTACGGGAGCTACGGGAACAACCCGAAACGGTGCGTCAGTCTACGGTCCGTACCGGCGTGGACCCCCGGGGCGTGCGGAGCGGAACGCGCCCCTTGGCGTGGACGATCCGGTCCAGCAGCGTGACCCAGGCCACGTGTAAGGCGTTGGTCAAGGCAGATTGACCATTCCGACAATCCCTGACGCCGGTTCGAGAGGGTCCTCATGGCCGACCACGCCACCCCTGACGCCCAGGCACGAGCGAGCCTGCATCTGCTGGTGCGGGACATCGAGCGGGTCCGCCGCCAGGTGGACGCGCTGCGCACGCTCACCGCACAGCTGGGCAATGTGTACCGCCCGCGACGCACCGGCTCCGCGGCCGGGTTCGTCGTGTACGGGCGCGCCCCGGCGCCGACCGTCCGGCTGGCCCAGGAGCTGCGGGACAGCGTGGAGACACTGGTGACGGCGGCCGTGGACTTCGACCGTTCGCTCGGCTTCTCCTGGGACGCGGTGGGCTCGGCGCTCGGCGTCACCAAGCAGGCGGTGCACCGCCGTTACGGCACCCGGCGCACGGCGGAGCGCACCAGTGCCGTACGGGAGTCCCTCGGCCGCGAGTCCCTCGGCCGCGAGTCGCTGGGCCGCGACGCCCTGGGCCGGGAACCGGTCGGCAGGGAATCCCTGGGGCGCGAGCCGCTGGGCACGGCGCCGCAGCAGCAACCGGTGGCCGCGCCCTTCCCCGGGCCGCGCACCGGCTGAGTTGCCGATCCGGCAACAGTCTTTGCCATGGACCGTGCGGGGGCGGACCATCTCCGGTAACCGACACGGAGGTCATCCATGACGAAGGACGAGCGTTCGGCACAGGAGCACTGGGACGACCGGTACCGGGAGAACGAACGGATCTGGAGCGGCGAGCCCAACGTCGCACTGGTCCGCGAGGTCTCAGGACTGACCCCGGGCACCGCCTTGGATCTGGGCTGCGGCGAGGGCGGCGACGCGGTGTGGCTGGCGGACCGCGGCTGGCGGGTGACCGCCACCGACATCTCGGGCGTCGCCCTGGAGCGCGCGGCGGCGCACGCGGCCGGGCGCGGGGTGGCCGACCGGATCGACTGGCAGCGGCACGACCTCGGGGAGTCCTTCCCCGAGGGCACCTTCGACCTGGTCTCCGCGCACTTTCTGCACTCCACCGTCGATCTCCCCCGGGAGCGGATCCTGCGCCGGGCGGCGACGGCGGTGGCCCCCGGTGGCACGCTGCTCATCGTGGGCCACGCCGGCTGGCCCCGGGGCCACGAACCGGAGGATCACCCCGAGGTGCACTTCCCCACCCCGGCGGAGGTCATCGCCTCACTCGAACTCGCGGAGGGTGCCTGGGAGGTCCGCACCGCGGAGGAGTACGAGCGCACCCGCGTCCTCCCCAACGGCGAGGAGCTCCACCACAGGGACAACACCCTGAGGCTGGAGCGGCTGTCGCGGTGATCCCCGCGCGGCGCCGCCGGCCGCGTCCGCCGGTGTGAGCAGGCGCGGCTGAGCCGCCATCACGGGGTGGGCCGGACGGGCGTGACACCCGCCCCGTGGCAGTGTCCGTCCCGATGCCCGGGTCCCCCGCGATCACGGGTGGTCCGGCCGCCGCCGAGGAGTCGTTCCGCCACTCGGCGCGGTCCGCAGCTGTTCAGGACCGTGCCGCGCGTCGTCCCCGAGTGCCGGGGCCACCACCGGTGCGATCACCGTGTCGCCGCGTACGCCGGGCAGGCGACGCGCGGTCACCCGTACGGCGCCCGCCCGTCGGCGCACTCCCGTCGACGCACGCACCCGGAGCGGGAACGCCCCAGGGTACGAGGCCACCCGCCGGGCCGGCTCAGCCGATGTCCGGCGGGTCGATCCGGATCCGGACCGGCGGGCCCTCCCGGCGGGTCGCCCGGGCGGCCTGCGCCGCCTTCAGCGCGGCGGCCAGTGCGCCACCGCTGCCCGGCGGCACCCGCACCAGGGCCCGCACCCACACCTCCCCCGGCGGCGGATCGCCCGGCCTGCGGGGCTGGCCCGGCGCGCGTACGGGCAGCGGCACCGGGCCCAGGATCTCCGCGTCCGGCGGCAGTCCGGCCGTCTCCAGCAGCCCGTCCACCGCCTCCGGCAACCCGCTCACCGCCGCCATCCGGGACACCGGCGGCTGGCCGAGCGCCGCCCGGTCGGCCAGCTCCCGCTCCGCGTGCCCCGCCGGGTCCCAGCGCACCAGTGCCTGCACCGGCCGCAGCGTGGCCTCGGCCAGCACCACCACGGTGCCGCCCTCCCCCCGTGCCCGCACCAGCGCCGCCGCCGACAGCCAGCGGCGCAGGGCCTCCTCGCCGGCCCGCAGATCGGGGCGGCCGAGCAGCGCCCAGCCGTCCAGCAGCAGCGCCGCCGCGTACCCGGGCCCCTCGGCCACCGGCTCGGCGCCCGGTGTGGCGACCACCAGCGCGGGCCGGTCGGGCACCGTGTCCAGGATGTGATCGCGCCCGGAGGTGCGCACCGGTACCGCCGGGAACGCCCGGCCCAGTTCCTCCGCCGTGCGCCGCGCGCCCACCACCACGGCGCGCAGCCGTCCGCCTCCGCACTCGGGGCAGTGCCAGGCCGGCTCCTCGCGCCCGCACCAGCCGCAGCACAGCTCGCCGCCGTCCGGCACGGTCAGCGGCCCGTGGCAGTGCCGGCAGCGGGCCGGTTCCCGGCAGCGCTCGCAGGCCAGCCGGGGAACGTACCCGCGGCGGGGCACCTGGACGAGCACTGGGCCGCGGCCCAGTGCCTCGCGCAGGGTCTGCCAGGCGAGCGTCGGAAGCCGCGCGGTGCGGGCCGCCGCGTCCCGTGCCTCGTCCGCCTCGCCGATCGTGCGCACCTGCGGTGCGGCCTCGCGCACCGTCTCCCGGTCCGCCGCCAGCGGCGCGGCGAAGCCCGTCGCCACCAGCTGGGCCGCCTCCACGGTGTGGGCGTGGCCGCCCAGCAGCAGGCCGGCCCGCTCGTGGGCGGCGCGCAGCAGCAGGACATCGCGGGCGTGCGGCTGGGGCGCGTGGTCGTCCGCGTGCGCGTGGTCGCCGTCGTCCCAGATCGCGGCGAGACCCAGATCACGCACCGGCGCGAACATCGCCGCCCGGGTGCCGACGACCCCGCGCACCGCGCCGCGGCTGACCGCGAGCCACTTGCGGTACCGCTCCTCGGGCCCGGCGTCCGCGGTGAGCAGGACATGGTGGCCCGGCCCCAGCAGTGCGGTGAGCTCGGCGTCCACCCGGGCGGCGGCCCGCCCGTCCGGGAGGACGGCCAGCGCGCCGCGCCCGGCGGCGAGCGTGGTGGCCAGGGCGCGCGCCAGTTCGCCGGGCCAGGTGGGACCCGGCAGCGCCGTCCACACCGCGCGCGGCGCCTCGCCGCGCGCCAGCGCCGCCAGGAAGCCGGCGCCGCGCGGATAGCGGGCCCAGCCCCCCGGCTCGGGCGCGGCGGGCGGAGGCGGTGCGGGGGGTGAGGGCTGCTTCTCGGGGCGGGCCCGGCGAGGGGGCACCGCGAGCTGCACGACGTCGGCGAGCGCCCCGGCGTACCGGTCGGCGACCGCCCGGCACAGCGCCAGCAGGGCGGGGGTGAGGACGGGTTCGGTGGAGAGCACCTGGGCGATCGGCGCCAGGGTGCCGGGGAAGTCGCTCTCGGCGCACCGCTCGACGATGAAGCCGTTGATCAGACCGCCGCCCTCGCGGCGCCCGCCCCGCTCCCCCGCGCCGAACCGCACCCGGACGCGGACCCCCGGCTGGGCGTCCGCGTCCATGGCGGCGGGTACCGCGTAGTCGAAGTAGCGGTCGAGGTGCACCAGACCCTTGTCGACCAGCACCCGGGCGACCGGCAGCTCCTCGGCGAGCGCGGCGCCGCGCCAGGTGCGGGGCCGGGCCGGAGGTTCCTTCCGGCCCGCCCGCACGCTCGCGCGGATCAGCGCCAGCTGCTCCGCGCCCGCCGCCCGGTGTTCTTGCTCGCCGCTCACCCGAGCAGTACAGCAGATGGCTCGGACATCGCCGGGCCGGGAACCTCAGAGACCGACGGTGGCGCGCAGCGCGTCGACGCGGTCGGTGCGCTCCCAGGTGAAGTCGGGGAGCTCACGGCCGAAGTGCCCGTACGCGGCGGTCTGCGCGTAGATGGGACGCAGCAGGTGGAGGTCGCGGATGATGGCGGCCGGCCGCAGGTCGAAGACCTCGGAGATGGCCTTCTCGATCCGCTCGGGCTCGATCGTGGCGGTGCCGAAGGTCTCCACGAACAGACCCACCGGCTCGGCCTTGCCGATCGCGTACGCGACCTGCACCTCGCAGCGCGAGGCGAGCCCTGCGGCCACCACGTTCTTGGCCACCCAGCGCATGGCGTAGGCCGCCGACCGGTCGACCTTGGACGGGTCCTTGCCGGAGAAGGCGCCGCCACCGTGCCGGGCCATCCCGCCGTAGGTGTCGATGATGATCTTGCGTCCGGTCAGCCCGGCGTCACCCATCGGGCCGCCGATCTCGAAGCGCCCGGTGGGGTTCACCAGGAGCCGGTAGCCCTCGCTGTCCAGCTTGATGCCGTCGGCGACCAGCGCCTTCAGCTCGGGCTCGACCACGAACTCCTGGATGTCGGGGGCGAGCAGCGACTCCAGGTCGATGTCCGAGGCGTGCTGGCTGGAGACCACCACGGTGTCCAGGCGCACGGCCTTGTCACCGTCGTACTCGATGGTCACCTGGGTCTTGCCGTCCGGGCGCAGGTAGGGGATGGTCCCGTTGCGCCGCACCTCGGAGAGCCGGGAGGACAGCCGGTGCGCCAGCCGGATCGGCAGCGGCATCAGCTCGGGCGTCTCGTCGCACGCGTAGCCGAACATCAGGCCCTGGTCGCCCGCGCCCTGCCGGTCCAGTTCGTCCAGTTCGCCCTCGACCCGCGACTCGTAGGCGGTGTCCACCCCTTGGGCGATGTCCGGGGACTGCGACCCGATCGACACCGACACCCCGCAGGACGCGCCGTCGAACCCCTTCTTGGAGGAGTCGTACCCGATTTCGAGGATCTTGTTGCGCACCAGGGACGCGATGTCCGCGTAAGCCTTGGTGGTGACCTCACCGGCCACGTGCACCAGGCCCGTGGTGATCATCGTCTCGACGGCCACGCGGGAGGTCGGGTCCTCCTGGAGCAGGGCGTCGAGGATGGCATCGCTGATCTGATCGGCGATCTTGTCGGGGTGACCCTCGGTCACAGATTCCGAGGTGAACAGGCGGCGGGACACATCGCTCCCTGGGGTTGCAGCGGCTGCTGACTGAACTGGTCCGACACGCTCCGGGGCCTCCCGGCGGGCGTCGGTGTGAGTCTATCGGCTCAAGGGTCGCCGGACAGCGGTCCAACCACGGCTGCCGCGGCCCTGTCTTACAGTAACGGTCCTGCCCCCGGCTGGGGAGAGGTGGATCGCAGTGCGAGACGGCGCAAGGGGGTCGTACGGAATCAGGCCGTGCTCAGACGCCCGGCCACGACGTCCCAGATACGGTCCGCCAGAGCCTCTTTGGGGCCGTGCGGCACCGGGGTCTCCGGGCCGCCGGACTCCAGGATCACCGCCTCGTTCTCCTCGGTGCCGAAGGCGCGCCCGCCGCCCACCTGGTTGACGACCAGCAGGTCGCAGCCCTTGCGGGCGAGCTTGGCCCGGCCGTTGGCCAGGACGTCGTCCGTCTCGGCGGCGAACCCCACCACGATCTGGGCGGGTGCGGGGCGGTGGGCGGACAGCTCCGCCAGGATGTCGGGGTTGCGCACCAGGGCGATCGGCTCCGGCTCCACCCCGTCCCGCTTCTTGATCTTGCTGTCCACCTCGTGCGAAGGCCGGAAGTCGGCGACCGCCGCCGCCATCACCACCGCGTCGGCGTCCGCGGCGGCCTTCAGGACGGCCTCGCGCAGTTCGCGCGCCGTGCCCACCGGGATGACCTCGGCCCCGGCCGGGTCCGGCAGCGCCGCGTTCGCCGCCACCAGCGTCACCCGGGCGCCCCGGGCCACGGCGGTGCGGGCCAGCGCGTAGCCCTGCTTGCCCGAGGAGCGGTTCCCCAGGTAGCGCACCGGGTCCAGCGGTTCGCGGGTGCCGCCGGCCGAGATCACCACATGCCGTCCGGCCAGATCGGGGGCGGCCCCCGTGGTGCCGCGCGCCAGCACCCGGCGGCAGACCTCGAAGATCTCCGCGGGGTCCGGCAGCCGGCCCTTGCCGGTGTCGGCGCCGGTCAGCCGCCCGCTGGCGGGCTCGATGACCACGGCGCCGCGGCGGCGCAAAGTGGCGACGTTCTCCTGGGTGGCGGGGTGCTCCCACATCTCGGTGTGCATCGCGGGCGCGAAGATCACCGGGGCCCGTACGGTCAGCAGCGTGTTGGTGAGCAGATCGTCCGCCCGCCCGTGCGCCGCCTTGGCCAGCAGATCGGCGGTGGCCGGGGCGATCACCAGCAGATCGGCCTGCTGACCGATCCGTACGTGCGGCACCTCGTGGACGCTCTCGAAGACCTCGGTGTCCACCGGATGCCCGGACAGCGCCGCCCAGGTGGCCGCGCCGACGAAGCGCAGCGCGTTGGAGGTGGGCAGCACCCGCACATCGTGACCGGATTCGGTCAGCCGGCGCAGCAGCTCGCACGCCTTGTAGGCGGCGATCCCGCCGCTGACTCCCAGAACGATCTTCGGCTTGTCCATCGCTGCCCTTCTCCCGGCGCGAGCACGGGCCCGGCAGCGTGCTGCCGGGCCCGTGGGCGGATCGATGCTGTGGTGCGCGTACGGCGACTCAGCGGCTCTGGCGCGGGCTCGGGTCCGCCGGGCCATCGATGGCCTCGGAGGTCAGCAGGCCGGCGTTGATCTCGCGGAGCGCGATCGACAGCGGCTTCTCGTGCACATGGGTGTCCACGAGCGGGCCGACGTACTCCAGCAGGCCCTCGCCGAGCTGGGAGTAGTACGCGTTGATCTGACGCGCGCGCTTGGCGGCGTAGATCACCAGGCTGTACTTCGAGTCGGTGGCCTCGAGCAGCTCATCGATCGGCGGGTTGATGATGCCCTCGGGCGTGGTGATGGAAGAGGACACGCTCTACCTTCCGCAGGGGGTCGGGGGCGGGGGAAACAAAGACTGCCCCCTGGTTAACACAGCAAGGCTAGCAGCTCACCCGCGACGTCCTCGACCGACGTATTGACCAGGGTGACGTCGAACTCCGACTCGGCCGCCAGTTCCTTCCTGGCCTCGGTCAGCCGGCGCTCGATGACATCGGGCGGTTCGGTGCCCCGGCCGGTCAGCCGGCGCACCAGTTCCTCCCAGCTGGGCGGCGCGAGAAAGACCAGCCGTGCCTCGGGCATCGAGGAGCGCACCAGCCGGGCGCCCTGGAGGTCGATCTCCAGGAGGACGGGCTCCCCCGCCTCCAGCCGGTCCAGGACGGCACGGCGCGGAGTGCCGTACCGGTTGCCGGCGAACTCGGCCCACTCCAGGAGCTCTCCGTTGGCGACGAGTTTGTCGAACTCCTCGTCCTCCACGAAGAAGTAGTGCACACCGTGGCGCTCCCCGGGGCGGGGGCGACGGGTGGTGGCCGAGACGGACAGCCACACCTCCGGATGAGCTTGGCGCATATGGGCGACGACCGTGCTCTTGCCGACCCCTGAGGGGCCGGAGAGCACGGTCAGCCGCGGACGATCGTTCATGTGCCGATTATCCCGTCTCCATGCGGAGCGGGAAAATCTCAGGCTGCCTTGTCGCCGAACTCACGCTCCAGCGAGGCGATCTGGTTGGAGCCGAGACCGCGGACCCGGCGGCTCTCGGAGATGCCAAGACGCTCCATGATCTGCCGGGCGCGGACCTTGCCGACGCCGGGCAGCGACTCCAGCAGCGCGCTGACCTTCATCTTTCCGATGACATCATTCTTCTGTCCCTGCTGGATGACCTCGTGCAGGGAGGCGCCGGAGTGCTTGAGCCGATTCTTGACCTCGGCGCGCTCCCGGCGAGCCGCGGCGGCCTTCTTAAGCGCGGCTGCGCGCTGTTCAGGGGTTAGGGGCGGAAGAGCCACGCCTACGTCACCTCGGGTGTCGAATCTGTTGGATACGGACAGCACGCGGCCATCTGGCCCCGCACCGGCGGGCAGTCGGCTGGGTGCCTGGCTGCTCCGCTCTCGTCGGAGACTAGCGGCCGATGCGGCTCGAGTCAGCGAGAATCGTCAAAAAGTCCAGGTCAGCGTTCAATCAGTACGAACTTTTCGGACATTTCTCTACGGCAGAGGGCTCAACGGTGGTCAGAGACCACTGCGGACAGCGCCCGGACCTCCTCCGCCGCCGCCGTGCGCAGCCCCTCGACCGAGGGCCCGCGACGCAGCACGGACCGGCTGACACTGGGCACCACATGACCACTCTGGGCGCCGAACAGCCTGGGCAGATCGGCCGCGGTGGCGCCCTGCGCGCCGATTCCGGGAGCCAGCAGCGGGCCGTTGACCGCCAGGTCGACCCCCGCCGTGCCCAGGGTGGCGCCGATCACCGCGCCGACCGAGCCCAGCGGGGTGGCGCCCGCGTTCTCGCGCGCGATGGCGTCCAGCATCAGCTGGGCCAGCGGACGGCCGTCGGCGGCGGTGGCCCGCTGCACCTGGGCACCCTCCGGGTTGGAGGTGAGGCCCAGGACGAAGATCCCTCCCCCGTTGGCCCGCGCCAGGTCCAGCGCGGGCCGCAGCGACTCGAAGCCGAGGTACGGGGAGACGGTGATCGCGTCCGAGAACAGCGGGGCGCCGGGCTCCAGGTAGGCGGAGGCGTAGGCGGCCATGGTGGAGCCGATGTCCCCGCGCTTGACGTCGGTGAGCACCAGCGCCCCGGCGTCACGGCTGTCGGCGATGGCCCGTTCCAGGACGGCCACGCCCCGCGAGCCGAAGCGCTCGAAGAACGCGGACTGCGGTTTGAGGACGGCGACGCGGTCGGCGAGCGCCTCCACCACGGTGCGGGTGAAGCGCTCGAGGCCCGCGATGTCGTCGCCGAGCCCCCAGTCGGCGAGCAGTTGTGCGTGCGGGTCGATCCCCACGCACAACGGCCCGCGCTCGTCCATGGCCCGGCGCAGCCGGGCGCCGAACGGCTCCGGTGCGCTCATGCCCGGCCCTCCTCGGCCTCGGTGCCCACGGGGCCGCTGTCGCCCCGGGTGCTCGCGGTGGCCCCGGTCGCCTCGGTGACCTCGGTGCCGACCGCCTCGGCCAGCGTGGCGTACGGGCTGGCCGCCAGCTGCCCGGCCAGTCCGCGGTGGATGTGCCGGGCCCAGGCCGGGCCCTGGTAGATGAAGCCGCTGTAGCCCTGGATCAGGGTGGCGCCGGCCCGGATCCGGGCCCAGGCGTCCTCGGCGGTGGTGATGCCGCCGACCCCGATCAGGGTGAGCCGGCCACCGGTGCGCGCGTACAGCCGCCGCAGTACCTCCAGCGAGCGCTCGGTGAGCGGGGCGCCGGACAGTCCGCCCGCGCCGATGGCGGCCACCTCATCGGCGGGGGTGGCGAGCCCCTCCCGGCCGATGGTGGTGTTGGTGGCGATGATGCCGTCCAGGCCCAGTTCCAGGGCGAGATCGGCGACGGCGTCGATGTCCTCGTCGGCGAGATCGGGGGCGATCTTCACCAGCAGCGGCACCCGGCGCGCGGTGACCGCGCGGTCGGCCGCCTCGCGCACCGCGCTCAGCAGCGGGCGCAGCTGGTCCACGGCCTGCAGGGCGCGCAGTCCCGGGGTGTTGGGCGAGGAGACGTTGACCACCAGGTAGTCGGCGTGCTCGGCCAGCCGTTCGGTGGAGGTGACGTAGTCGGCGACGGCCTCCGCCTCGGGGACGGCCTTGGTCTTGCCGATGTTGACGCCCACCACGGTGCCGCCGGGGCGGGGTGTGCGGCGGGCCAGCCGGGCGGCGACGGCGGCCGAGCCGTCGTTGTTGAAGCCCATCCGGTTGATCACGGCGCGGTCGGCCACCAGCCGGAAGAGCCGGCGGCGCGGATTGCCGGGCTGCGGCTGTCCGGTGACGGTGCCGATCTCGATGTGGTCGAAGCCGAGCATGGCCAGGCCGTCGATGCCCACGGCGTTCTTGTCGAAGCCGGCGGCGAGCCCGAAGGGCCCCGGCATGGTGCGGCCCAGCGCCCGCACCCGCAGCTGCGGGAAGCGGGGCGCGAACCCGGCCCGTACCGCGTCGCGCAGCACGGGGACGGAGGCGGCCGCCCGGATCGCCCCGAACGCGAGGTGGTGGGCGCGTTCGGGGTCGATCCGGGTGAGGACCGTACGGAACAGCAGGGAGTAGGCGCGTCCCATGTCAGGCGCCCGCCCCCTCGCCGGCGGCTTCCCTGGCACTGATCAGGTGCCGGGCGTGGTCCTGGAGCGAGCGGACGCCGACATCGCCGTGGCGCAGGGCGTCGATGCCCTGGACGGCGGCGGCCAGCGCCTGCACGGTGGTGAGGCAGGGCACGGCGCGCGCCACGGCCGCCGTACGGATGTCGTAGCCGTCCAGCCGGCCGCCGGTGCCGTAGGGGGTGTTGACGATCAGGTCGACGTGTCCGTCGTGGATGAGCTGGACGATGGTCCGCTCACCGTTCGGGCCCTCGCCCTCGCTCTGCTTGCGCACCACGGTGGCCTCGATGCCGTTGCGGCGCAGCACCTCCGCGGTGCCCGAGGTGGCGAGCAGTTCGAAGCCGTGCTCGACCAGGGCGCGGGCCGGGAAGATCATGGCCCGCTTGTCGCGGTTGGCGATGGAGATGAACGCCCGGCCCTTGGTGGGCAGCGCTCCGTAGGCGCCGGCCTGGGACTTGGCGTAGGCGGTGCCGAACACCGAGTCGATGCCCATGACCTCGCCGGTGGAGCGCATCTCGGGCCCGAGCACGGTGTCCACGCCGCGGCCGTGCACGTCGCGGAAGCGCGACCAGGGCATCACGGCTTCCTTGACCGAGATGGGCGCGTCCATCGGCAGGGTGCCGCCGTCGCCGTGGGCGGGCAGCAGGCCCTCGGCGCGCAGTTCGGCGACGGTGGCGCCGAGCGAGATGCGGGCGGCGGCCTTGGCCAGCGGGACGGCGGTGGCCTTGGAGGTGAAGGGAACGGTGCGGGAGGCGCGGGGGTTGGCCTCCAGCACGTAGAGGATGTCGCCGGAGAGCGCGAACTGGATGTTGATCAGACCGCGGACCCCGACCCCGGCGGCGATGGCCTCGGTGGAGGCGCGCAGCCGCTTGATGTCGTGGCCGCCCAGGGTGATGGGCGGCAGGGCGCAGGCGGAGTCGCCGGAGTGGATACCGGCCTCCTCGATGTGCTCCATGACGCCGCCCAGGTAGAGCTCCTGGCCGTCGTAGAGGGCGTCGACGTCGATCTCGATGGCGTCGTCGAGGAAGCGGTCGATGAGCACCGGGTGTTCGGAGATCAGCCCGGCGTGCCGCTGCAGGTAGTCGGCGAGCGAGGGCTCGTCGTAGACGATCTGCATGCCGCGTCCGCCGAGCACGTAGCTGGGGCGGACCATCACGGGGTAGCCGATGCCGGCGGCGATGGTGCGGGCCTCTTCGAAGGAGTGGGCGGTGCCGTACTTGGGCGCGGGCAGTCCGGCGGCCTCCAGGACGCGGCCGAAGTGGCCGCGTTCCTCGGCGAGGTTGATGGCCTCGGGCGAGGTGCCGACGATCGGGACGCCGTTGTCCTTCAGGGCCTGGGCCAGGCCGAGCGGGGTCTGGCCGCCGAGCTGGACGATGACTCCGGCCAGCGGGCCCGCCTGCTGTTCGGCGTGCACGATCTCCAGGACGTCCTCCAGGGTGAGCGGCTCGAAGTAGAGCCGGTCGGAGGTGTCGTAGTCGGTGGAGACGGTCTCGGGGTTGCAGTTGACCATGACGGTCTCGTAGCCGGCCTCGCTGAGCGCGAAGGAGGCGTGCACACAGGAGTAGTCGAACTCGATGCCCTGGCCGATGCGGTTGGGCCCGGAGCCCAGGATGATCACGGCGGGCTTGGTGCGCGGGCCGACCTCGCTCTCCTCGTCGTAGGAGGAGTAGAGGTACGGGGTGCGGGCGGCGAACTCGGCGGCGCAGGTGTCCACGGTCTTGTAGACGGGGCGTACCCCCAGGGCGTGCCGCACCTCGCGCACCACGTCCTCGCGCAGGCCGCGGATGCCGGCGATCTGGGCGTCGGAGAAGCCGTGCCGCTTGGCGTGGGCCAGCAGGTCGGCGTCCAGGAGTTCGGCGGCGGCGATCTCCGCGGCGATCTCCGCGACCAGGAACAGCTGGTCGACGAACCAGGGGTCGATCCTGGTGGCGTCGAAGACCTCTTCGGGGGTGGCGCCGGCCCGGATGGCGGCCATCACGGTGTTCAGCCGGCCGTCGGTGGGCACCTGGGCGCGCACCAGCAGCTCCGCCTTGTCGCCCGGCTCACCGCTGAAGTCGAACTGCGAGTCCTTCTTCTCCAGGGAGCGCAGCGCCTTGTTGAGCGCCTCGGTGAAGTTGCGGCCGATGGCCATGGCCTCGCCCACCGACTTCATGGTGGTGGTGAGGGAGGAGTCGGCGGCCGGGAACTTCTCGAAGGCGAACCGCGGGACCTTGACCACCACGTAGTCGAGGGTGGGTTCGAAGGAGGCCGGGGTCTGCTCGGTGATGTCGTTGGGGATCTCGTCCAGCGTGTAGCCGATGGCGAGCCGGGCGGCGATCTTGGCGATCGGGAAGCCGGTGGCCTTGGAGGCGAGGGCGGAGGAGCGCGAGACCCGGGGGTTCATCTCGATGACGACGACACGGCCGTCCTCGGGGTTGACGGCGAACTGGATGTTGCAGCCGCCGGTGTCGACGCCGACCTCGCGGATGACGGCGATACCGATGTCCCGCAGGACCTGGTACTCGCGGTCGGTGAGGGTCATGGCGGGGGCGACGGTGATGGAGTCGCCGGTGTGCACGCCCATCGGGTCGAGGTTCTCGATGGAGCACACCACGACCACGTTGTCGGCGCGGTCGCGCATCAGCTCCAGCTCGTACTCCTTCCACCCCAGGATGGACTCCTCCAGGAGCACCTCGGTGGTGGGCGACAGGGCCAGGCCCTGGCCGGCGATGCGGCGCAGTTCCTCCTCGTCGTGCGCGAAGCCGGAGCCGGCGCCGCCCATGGTGAAGGAGGGGCGGACCACAACGGGGTAGCCGCCGAGGGCGGGGACGCCGGCGAGCACCTCGGCCATCGAGTGGCAGATGACGGAACGGGCGGATTCGCCGTGGCCGATCTTCTCCCGTACCGCCTCGACCACGCCCTTGAACAGCTCGCGGTCCTCGCCCTTGTTGATGGCGTCGACGTTGGCGCCGATCAGCTCCACGCCGTACCGGTCCAGGGTGCCGGCGTCGTGCAGGGAGATGGCGGTGTTGAGGGCGGTCTGGCCGCCGAGGGTGGGGAGCAGCGCGTCGGGCCGCTCCTTGTCGATGATCTTCTCGACGTACTCCGGGGTGATCGGCTCGACGTAGGTGGCGTCGGCGATCTCCGGGTCGGTCATGATCGTGGCCGGGTTGGAGTTGACGAGGATGACGCGCAGTCCCTCGGACTTCAGCACGCGGCATGCCTGGGTGCCCGAGTAGTCGAACTCGGCGGCCTGTCCGATGACGATCGGACCGGATCCGATGACCAGGACGGACTGGATGTCGGTGCGCTTAGGCACGCTGGTCCTCCATCAGGGAGACGAAGCGGTCGAACAGGTAGGCGGCGTCGTGCGGGCCGGCTGCCGCTTCGGGGTGGTACTGGACGCTGAAGGCCGGCCGGTCGAGCAGTCGCAGCCCCTCGACGACGTTGTCGTTGAGGCATACGTGGGAGACCTCGGCGCGGCCGAAGGGGGTGTCGGAGACGGTGTCGAGCGGGGCGTCGACGGCGAACCCGTGGTTGTGGGCGGTGACCTCGACCTTGCCGGTGGCACGGTCCTTGACCGGCTGGTTGATGCCCCGGTGGCCGTACTTGAGCTTGTAGGTGCCGAAGCCCAGGGCGCGGCCCAGGATCTGGTTGCCGAAGCAGATGCCGAACAGCGGGGTGCCGCGTTCCAGGACGCCGCGCATGAGGGCCACGGCGTGGTCGGCGGTGGCCGGGTCGCCGGGTCCGTTGGAGAAGAAGACGCCGTCCGGTGCGGTGGCGTAGATCTCCTCGACGGTGGCGGTGGCGGGCAGCACGTGCACCTCGATGCCGCGCTCGGCCATCCGGTGGGGGGTCATGCCCTTGATGCCGAGGTCCACGGCGGCCACGGTGAAGCGGCGCGCGCCCTGGGCCGGCACGGTGTACGGCTCGGTGGTGGCGACCTCGGCGGCCAGGTCGGCGCCGCTCATCTGGGGGGCGGCCTGGACCCGGGCGAGGAGTTCGTCCTCGGCGGCGAGCGCGTCGCCGGAGAAGATGCCGACCCGCATGGCGCCGCGTTCCCGCAGGTGGCGGGTGAGGGCGCGGGTGTCGATGCCGCTGATGCCGACCACGCCCTGGGCGGTGAGTTCGTCGTCCAGAGTGCGGGCGGAGCGCCAGTTGGAGGGGACCCGGGCGGGGTCGCGGACCACATAGCCGGCGACCCAGATCCGGCCCGATTCGGGGTCCTCGTCATTGACGCCGGTGTTGCCGATGTGCGGGGCGGTCATGACGACCACCTGGCGGTGGTACGAGGGGTCGGTGAGGGTCTCCTGGTAGCCGGTCATGCCGGTGGAGAAGACGGCCTCGCCGAGGGTCTGGCCGACCGCCCCGTAGCTGCGGCCGCGGAAGGTGCGGCCGTCCTCCAGGACGAGTACGGCGGGGTGGGTGCGGGTGGTGGCGGTGGTCATGCGGCACCTTCTTCGGGGGTGTGCGGGGCGGCGGCCGTGGTGGCGGCGGGGCCCAGGGCCTGGATCCAGGCGGCGTGCTCCTCGGCGCGGTCGGACCGGAAGCCGGAGTCCAGCAGGCGGTCGCCGTGCTCCCAGGTGATCACCAGCAGTCCGCCCTCGGTGAGGACCTTGCCGGCGATGCCCTTGTCGAGCCGGGCCTCGCGGACGCGCCCGGTCGGGATCAGGAAATCGGGGGCTCCGGGGCGCACCACGGCGATGCCCTCGTCGGTGAGGGTCAGCTCGGCGCGGCTGCGGGCGCCCAGGCCGTGCGCGACGATGCGGTCCAGCCACTGTCCTGCGGTGGTGGAGCCGTGGTAGCGGCCGGCCATCCGCAGCCGGGGCTCGCCGGGGGCGGTGGGCAGTGCGGGCAGCGCGGGCAGGTCGCCCTGGAGGCTGCCGCGCCACTTCCAGCCCTCGCGCATCAGCCAATAGACGAGGGCGACGAGCAGCAGCAGGCCCACGACCCAGCCGATGCGCGCGGCCCAGTCGGTGACCTCGGCCGACTTGCGTTCGACACCGTCGTCGGCGAGTGCGATCAGGTGCGCCGTGAAGTTGTGACTCATGTGAGATTCCCGTCCGTGACCGTTGCCCGGCCCCGCAGGAAGGTGTGCGTCACCCGGCCCGGCAGCTCACGCCCCCGGTAGGGGGTGTTCCGGCTGCGGGAGACGAATCCCGCGGGGTCCACCACCGAACGGTATGCCGGGTCGAGCAGGGTCAGGTTGGCGGGCTCCCCCACGGCGAGCGGGCGGCCGTGTCCGGCGAGGCGGCCGATGGCGGCGGGCGCGTACGACATCCGGTCGGCGACCTTGGCCCAGTCCATGAGTCCGGTGTCGACCATGGTCTGCTGGACCACGGAGAGCGCCGTCTCCAGGCCGATCATCCCCATGGCGGCGGCCCCCCACTCGCAGTCCTTGTCCTCGTGGGGGTGCGGGGCGTGATCGGTGGCCACAATGTCGATGGTGCCGTCCGCGAGTGCCTCGCGCAGCGCCAGCACGTCGGTCTCGGTGCGCAGCGGCGGGTTGACCTTGTAGACCGGGTCGTAGGAGCGCACCAGCTCGTCGGTGAGCAGCAGGTGGTGCGGGGTGACCTCGGCGGTGACGCGCCAGCCCTTGGACTTGGCCCAGCGCACCAGCTCCACGGAGCCGGCGGTGGACAGGTGGCAGATGTGCAGCCGGGAGCCGACGTGCGCGGCGAGCAGGATGTCGCGGGCGATGATCGATTCCTCGGCGACGGCCGGCCAGCCGGTCAGGCCCAGCTCGGCGGAGACGACGCCCTCGTTCATCTGGGCGCCCTCGGTGAGCCGGGGCTCCTGGGCGTGCTGGGCGATCACGCCGTCGAACGCCTTCACGTACTCCAGGGCACGGCGCATGATCACGGCGTCGTCCACGCACTTGCCGTCGTCGGAGAAGACGGTGACGCCGGCCGCGCTGTCGTGCATGGCGCCCAGCTCGGCGAGCTGCTTGCCGCCCAGGCCGACGGTGACGGCCCCGATGGGCTGGACGTCGCAGTAGCCGGACTCGCGGCCCAGGCGCCACACCTGCTCCACGACGCCGGCGGTGTCGGCGACGGGGAAGGTGTTGGCCATGGCGTGCACGGCGGTGTAGCCGCCGGCGGCGGCGGCCCGGGTGCCGGTGAGGACGGTCTCGGAGTCCTCACGGCCGGGCTCGCGCAGGTGGGTGTGGAGGTCGACGAGGCCGGGCAGCGCGATGCTGCCGTCCGCGTCGATCACGCTGGCGCCCGCGGCGGGGACGCCGGTGCCGATCTCGGCGATGACGCCGTTGTCGATCAGCAGGTCCTGCGGCCGTCCGCCGAGGATCCTGGCGCCCTTGATCAGGGTGCGCCGGTGGGTTGTCGTCTCACTCATGGGTTTCCTTGGTGGCGGCGGGCTCGGCACCGCCGAGCAGCAGGTACAGGACGGCCATGCGGATGCTGACGCCGTTGGTGACCTGCTCGACGGCGGTGCAGCGGGGGGAGTCGGCGACCTCGGCGGTGATCTCCATGCCCCGGTTCATCGGTCCGGGGTGCATGACGATGGCGTGGCCCGGCATCCGGGACATGCGGTCGCCGTTCAGGCCGTAGCGGCGGGCGTACTCGCGCTCGGTCGGGAAGTAGGCGGCGTTCATCCGTTCGCGCTGGACGCGCAGCATCATGACGGCGTCGGACTTGGGCAGGACCGCGTCCAGGTCGTAGGAGACGGCGCAGGGCCAGTGTTCGACGCCGATGGGCACCAGGGTGGGCGGGGCGACGACGGTCACCTCGGCGCCGAGGGTGTGCAGCAGCTGGACGTTGGAGCGGGCCACCCGGGAGTGCAGGATGTCGCCGACGACGGTGACCCGGCGGCCGGCCAGGTCGCTGCCCAGGCCCTGCCCGTCGGCGGCCAGCCGGCGCCGGATGGTGAAGGCGTCCAGCAGCGCCTGGGTGGGGTGTTCGTGGGTGCCGTCGCCCGCGTTGACCACCGAGCCGCCGATCCAGCCCGAGGTGGCGAGCCGGTGCGGGGCGCCGGAGTCGTGGTGCCGGATGACGACGGCGTCGGCGCCCATCGCCTGGAGGGTGAGGGCGGTGTCCTTGAGGGATTCGCCCTTGGAGACCGAGGAGCCCTTCGCCGAGAAGTTGATCACATCGGCGGAGAGCCGCTTGGCGGCCGCTTCGAAGGAGATCCGGGTCCGGGTGGAGTCCTCGAAGAAGAGGTTGACGACCGTACGGCCGCGCAGGGTGGGCAGTTTCTTGATCGGCCGGTCGGCGATCCTGGCCATTTCCTCGGCGGTGTCGAGGACGAGGACGGCGTCGTCACGGCTGAGGTCGGTGGCCGAGATGAGATGGCGCTTCATCATTGCCTTCCCAGAGGTGAAGGGGAGCTGAGGGCGTGCGGGCAGGCGCGGGCACGGCCGGGCCGGGTGGGGGGCCGGGCCGTACGGGGCGCGCTACCGCTCGGCGGCGGAGGCGTCCTCGCGTACGCCCAGGAGCACGCCGTCGCGGCCGTCCTCCTCGGTGAGCTGGACCTTGACCGTCTCCCGCAGGGAGGTGGGGATGTTCTTGCCGACGTAGTCGGCGCGGATCGGCAGCTCGCGGTGCCCCCGGTCGACCAGGACCGCCAGTTGGACGGCGCGCGGGCGGCCGATGTCGCCCAGGGCGTCGAGGGCGGCCCGGATGGTGCGGCCGGAGAAGAGCACGTCGTCGACCAGGACGACCAGCGCGCCGTCGATGCCGGCGCCGGGGATCTCGGTGCGCGCCAGGGCGCGGGCCGGGCGCAGCCGCAGGTCGTCGCGGTACATGGTGATGTCCAGGGAGCCCACGGGCACCGGGTGTCCGGTGATCTCGGCGAGCCGGGCGGTCAGCCGGTGGGCCAGATAGACCCCTCGGGTGGGGATGCCCAGCAGCACCACGTCGTCGGCGCCCTTGGCGCGTTCGACGATCTCGTGGGCGATGCGGGTCAGTGCCCGCGCGATGTCCGGCGCTTCCAGGACGGAGCGGGCCGGCGGTGGTTCTTGGGTGTCCATACGAAAGGACCTCCTTCCCCGCCTCACGGGACGGGCCTTAAAGGACGTCTGGTGTTCGAATGAACCATAGCAGGGCACTCGATACGCTCCGCATCGCCCCAGGTCAGAGAGGAGGAAGCCGGTCCGGCTTGACGAGAGATATCACGCTGCGTAACCTCACACTGAGTAACAAAACCGCCGTCCGGGGAGACACATGTCCAGCGAATACGCCAAACAGCTCGGAGCCAAGCTCCGCGCCATCCGTACCCAGCAGGGTCTGTCGCTCCATGGGGTCGAGGAGAAGTCCCAGGGCCGCTGGAAGGCGGTCGTGGTCGGCTCGTACGAGCGCGGTGACCGCGCGGTGACCGTGCAGCGCCTCGCGGAGCTGGCGGACTTCTACGGCGTGCCGGTCCAGGAGCTGCTGCCCGGCACCACGCCCGGCGGGGCCGCCGAGCCGCCGCCGAAGCTGGTCCTCGACCTGGAGCGGCTCGCCACGCTGCCCAGCGAGAAGGCCGGTCCGCTGCAGCGCTACACCGCCACCATCCAGAGCCAGCGCGGTGACTACAACGGCAAGGTGCTCTCGATCCGCCAGGACGACCTGCGCACCCTCGCGGTGATCTACGACCAGTCCCCCTCGGTGCTGACCGAACAGCTGATCAGCTGGGGTGTGCTGGGCGCCGACGCCCGCCGTGCGGTGCAGGCCGAGGAGAGCTGACCCGGGGCGTACGCAACGCGCGTCGCATCGGCAGTGCACCGCCCGGAGCGGTGTACGGCACAGGGGCGGGCGGCCGGCCACACATGGCCCGCCGCCCGCCCCTGCCGTGGCGCCTCAGCGCCGCAAAGAGGGCTTCAGCTCCTTGAGCCGTCCCAGCAGGCCGTTCACGAAGGCCGGCGAATCATCGGTGGAGAACTCCCGGGCCAGCTGCACGGCCTCGTCGAGCACCACAGGATCGGGCACATCGTCCCGCCAGATGAGCTCGAAGGCGCTCAGCCGCAGAATGTTGCGGTCCACGGCCGGCATCCGGTCCAGCGGCCAGCCGATCGTGTACTGCGCCAGCAGTTCGTCGATCCGCTCCGCCCGCTCCGAAAACCCCTCCACCAGCTCCCTGGTGTACGGATTGACCTGCGGATTCGCCTGATCGCTCAGGGCCTTGCGCGTCCACTCGGCCAGGACATCGGTGGGGTCGGCAGCGCGCTGATCCGCCTCGAAGAGGATCTGGAGCGCCCGCTGCCGTGCCTTGCTGCGCGCGGACACGTCAGCTGTTCACCCGGCCGAGGTATTCACCGGAGCGGGTGTCGACCTTGATCTTCTCGCCCGTGGTGATGAACAGCGGGACGCCGATCTCGTAGCCGGTCTCCAGCTTGGCGGGCTTGGTGCCGCCGGTGGAGCGGTCGCCCTGGACACCGGGCTCGGTGTACTCGATGGTCAGCTCGACCGAGGCCGGCAGCTCCACGAACAGCGGAGTGCCCTCGTAGATGGCCACGGTGGCCTCGAAGCCCTCCAGCAGGAAGTTGGCCGCCTCGCCCACGGTCTTGGGGTCGATCGGCAGCTGCTCGAAGGTCTCGGTGTCCATGAAGACGAAGTCGGTGCCGTCCTTGTAGGAGAACTGCATCCCCCGACGGTCGACGGTGGCGGTCTCGACCTTGGTGCCGGCGTTGAAGGTCTTGTCGACGACCTTGCCGGAGAGCACGTTCTTCAGCTTGGTGCGCACAAAGGCGCCGCCCTTGCCGGGCTTGACGTGCTGGAACTCGACTACGGACCACAACTGTCCGCCGTCGAGCTTGAGCACGAGGCCGTTCTTGAGGTCGTTCGTGGTGGCCACGGTCGCGGAATCTCCTACAGACTGCTGCTGGGGGGACCGGAGGAACCCCCGTGCGCCGGGCGAAGCCGGTCACAGAGCGAGGAGTTCCTTGGTCGTGATGGTAAGTAGCTCAGGACCGCCGTCCGCCGGGGAGCGAACGACGAGCGTGTCATCGATCCGGACTCCGCCCCGGCCCGGGAGGTGTACTCCCGGCTCGACGGTGACCGGCACACAAGGGCCCAGTCTACCCATGGCGGCCGGGGACAGCCGTGGGTCCTCCCCGATTTCCAGTCCCACCCCGTGCCCGGTGGCCGGTCCCAGCGCCGAACCGTGGCCCGCCGCCTCCAGCACCGTACGCGCCGCCCGGTCCACCGCGCGGTACTCGGTGCCCGGTTCCAGGGACTCCCGGGCCGCCCGCTGCGCGGAGAACACCAGGTCGTACAGCTCGATCTGCCAGTCGGCCGGGCTGGAGCCGATCACGAAGGTACGGCCGATCCGGCAGCGGTAGCCGCGGAACCTGGCCCCCAGGCACACCGACAGGAAATCGCCCTCCTCCACCCGCCGGTCGGTGGGCCGGTGCCCGGCCACCCCGGAGTGGGTGCCGGTGGCCACCGACGTGGGGAAGGCCGGGCCGTCCGCGCCGTGGTCCACCAGCCGCCGCTCCAGCTCCAGCGCCAGGTGCCGCTCGGTGCGGCCCACCAGGATCGACTCCAGCAGCTCCCCCAGCGCCCGGTCGGTGATCTCGGCGGCGATCCGCAGGGACGAGATCTCGTCCTCGTCCTTGACCAGCCGCTGGTCCTCCACGGCCCGGCCCAGATCGGTCAGCCGCACCCCGGGGGCGCCGGCGGCCAGCGCCCGGTGGCGGGAGACGGTCAGATGATGTTCCTCGACGGCCACGGCATCGGCACCGGCCTTCATCGCCATCGCGACGGCGGCGGTCGCCGGATCGCTCTCCCCGTGCAGCACCTCGGTGCGCATCCCCTCCGCGTCGGCGGGGCGTGGGTCGGCGATGGCGTCGGCCGCCTCCCAGTGGCTGAGCAGCACATCGTCCCCCGAACGGCCCACCAGCAGGACCGCGTCGGCGGGGGCGGCGCCGACCAGATAACGGACATTGGCGGGGCGGGAGACGACCAGGGCGGTGCTGCCGGCAGCCGAGCAGCGGGCCCGCAGCCGGGAGCGCCGGGCGGCATGTACCTCGGACATGGACCGAGCCTACGCAGCCCGGCGCCGCCAGGCGCCTTCAACACGTCCTAACGTGGCGCCGGTGCGTCACGCGGCGCCGGGCGAGGCCCTCACCAGGCGGGCGGGCTGGACAGGCTGCGGGCCACCGCCTCGTCCAGCATCCGGGCGGTGGTGGCCACGTCGTGCCGGGAGTTGTCGATGATCGGCAGCCCCGAGCCGTACCAGCCGGCCATCCGTCCGTGGATGGTGGCGACCTCCTCGTCGGACAGTCGCCGGGTGCCGCTGCGGGCCGCGTTGCGCTCCAGCACGACATCCAGGCCCGGCAGCAGCACGATGGGGATCAGCCCCGGGCCCACGTGCCGCTTCCAGCCGCCGAGGCCGACGGCGGGGCGGTCCGGGAAGACCGCGTCGTCCAGGATGCAGGAGATGCCATTGGCCAGATAGTTGCGGGCGGCGAAGCCGCAGGTGCGGCGGGCCAGCCGGTACTGGGCCTCGGAACGGTCATCCCACCCGGCGCGCGGGTCGGCGAACCCGGCGCGCACCCACTCGCGCACGTCGTCCAGGCTGATGCTGGCGGTGGGCACCGGGCGGCGGTCGGCCCAGTACCGGGCGACGGTGGTCTTGCCCGCGCCGGCCGGACCGATCAGCAGTACGGCCACCCCGGTGTGCGAGACATCCGGGTGGAGGGGGGCGGTGGCGGGCGGCGGGGCGGGCACCGCGGTGCCCGCCGGCAGTTGGATCCCGCCACTCGTTCCGCCGTCGAACGGGGCGGGCGGCGGCGGGGGCATCCCGGGTTGATGCATCCGGCTTCCACTCCGATGTCTGAGGGCACGGCAGTCAGTTCCGCGCGGCTTTGCCGGTCGGTGACACACCGTACCCGGCCAGGGTGACGCCCGGGGAACGCGCGATGGGGCCGTGGAGTGCCGGGAGGTACCGGACCGATCGCCGGTACGCGGGGGACGGTCCGGGTCTGTCCCGGTTTCCGGGGCGGCGGATGTGGCGGGTACCACAGCCGCCGCCCCGGGTGGTCAGGCGGCGATCTCCGCGTGCGCGGCGAGCAGCATCGCCGGGTCGGGGCCCTCCAGGACGGCCGGCCTGGCCAGCCCCTCCAGCACGATGAAGCGCAGCAGATCGCCCCGGGTCTTCTTGTCCACCCGCATGGTCTGCACCAGCTTGGGCCACTGGTCGCCACGGTAGGTCACGGGCAGTCCGACCGCTTCCAGGATGGCGCGGTGCCGGTCCGCGGTGGCGTCGTCCAGGCGGCCCGCGATCCGGCCCAGCTCTGCGGCGAACACCATGCCCACGGCGACGGCCGCGCCGTGCCGCCAGTTGTAGCGCTCGTTCTTCTCGATGGCGTGCGCCAGGGTGTGCCCGTAGTTGAGGATCTCGCGGCGCCCCGACTCCTTCAGATCGCCGGAGACCACCTCGGCCTTCACCCGGATGGCCCGCTCGATCAGCTCGGCGGTGGCCGGGCCGACCGCGCTGCGGGCGGCCTCGGGGTCGGCCTCGATCAGGTCCAGGATGACCGGGTCGGCGATGAACCCCGCCTTGATGATCTCGGCGAGCCCGGAGACGTAGTCGTGCACCGGCAGCGACTCCAGCGCCGCCAGGTCGCACAGCACCCCGGCGGGCGGATGGAAGGCGCCGACCAGGTTCTTGCCCTCGGCGGTGTTGATGCCGGTCTTGCCGCCCACGGCGGCGTCCACCATGCCCAGCACCGTGGTGGGCACCGCGACCCAGCGCACCCCGCGCAGCCAGCTGGCGGCGACGAACCCGGCGACATCGGTGGTGGCGCCGCCACCCACGCCGACGATCACATCGGTACGGGTGAAGCCGGTCTGACCCAGGGCCTTCCAGCAGTAGGCGGCGACCTCGGCCGTCTTGGCCTCCTCACCGTTCGGCAGTTGGACGGCGATCGCCTCGTACCCCTGGTCGGCCAGGTCGTCGCGCAGCACCTCGCCGGTGGAGGCCAGCGCCTCGGGGTGCAGCACGGCCACCCGCTTGGCGGCCGGGCCGATCAGCGCGGGCAGTTCACCCAGCAGCGCCCGGCCCACCAGCACGTCATACGGGGCGGTGCCCTCGCTGCCGGCGACGGAGATCCGGGTCGGCGGCGTCGGTTCGGGGATGGTCATGCGGCGGTCAGCTCCATCGCGTCGACGATCGCCTGGGCGACCTCTTCCGGTGTCAGGCCCTCGGTGTCGATGACCGTGGAGGCCACCTCCTCGTACAGCGGCAGGCGCGCCTCCATCAGGGCGCGCCACTGCTGGCGGGGGTTGACAGCCAGCAGGGGGCGGGCCGCGTCCAGGCCCACGCGGCGGATCGCGTCGGGCAGCGCGACCTGGAGGAAGACCACCGGCAGCGGGGCCAGCAGCGCCCGGGTGCCGGCGTCCAGGACGGCGCCGCCGCCCAGGGACACCACGCCGTCGTGCCCGCTGAGCGCGGCCCGTACGGCGGCGGCCTCCAGGGTGCGGAAGTGCGCCTCGCCGTCCTCGACGAAGATGTCGGGGATGGCGCGCCCGGCGCCCTGTTCGATGTCGGTGTCGGTGTCCCGCAAGGTGGTGCCGAGCCGTTCGGCGAGCACCGCGCCCACCGTGCTCTTGCCGCTGCCGGGCGGACCGACCAGCACCACGCGGGGAGCGGTCACCGGATCCCCAGGTGGTCGAGGTAGCCGGTGACGTTGCGGCGGGTCTCGGGGACCGAGTCGCCGCCGAACTTCTCGGCGACGGCGTCCGCCAGCACCAGCGCCACCATGGCCTCGGCGACGATGCCGGCGGCCGGCACGGCGCACACGTCCGAGCGCTGGTGGTGCGCGGCGGCCACCTCGCCGGTGGTCACGTCGATGGTGGCCAGGGCGCGCGGCACCGTGGCGATCGGCTTCATCGCGGCGCGGACCCGCAGCAGTTCACCGGTGCTCAGGCCGCCCTCGGTGCCGCCGGAGCGGCCGGAGGAGCGGCGCACGCCCTCGGGGGTGGGCACGATCTCGTCGTGGGCCTTCGAACCGGGCACCCGGGCGAGCTCGAAGCCGTCGCCGACCTCGACACCCTTGATGGCCTGGATGCCCATCAGGGCGGCGGCGAGCCGGGCGTCCAGGCGGCGGTCCCAGTGCACGTGGGAGCCGAGCCCCACGGGGACGCCGTGGGCGACCACCTCGACGACGCCGCCCAGGGTGTCGCCGTCCTTGTGGGCCTGGTCGATCTCGGCGACCATCGCCGCACTGGCCTGCGGGTCCAGACAGCGCACCGGGTCGGCGTCCAGCCGCTCCACGTCGCCGGGGGCCGGAACCGGACCGGCGGGGGCGACGGCGGCACCGAGCCCCACCACGTGCGAGACGATCTCGATCCCGGCGGTCTCCTTGAGGTAGGAGCGGGCGACGGTGCCCAGCGCCACGCGGGCCGCGGTCTCCCGGGCGGAGGCGCGCTCCAGCACCGGGCGGGCCTCGTCGAAGCCGTACTTCTGCATGCCGGCCAGATCCGCGTGGCCGGGGCGGGGGCGGGTGAGCGGGGCGGCGCGGCCCAGATCGGCCAGCTCCGCCGGGTCCACCGGGTCGGCCGCCATGACCTTCTCCCACTTGGGCCACTCGGTGTTGCCGACCATGATCGCCACCGGGGAACCGAGGGTCAGGCCGTGCCGTACCCCGCCGAGGAAGGTGACCTCGTCGCGCTCGAACTTCATCCGGGCGCCACGCCCGTAGCCGAGCCGCCGCCGCGCCAGCGCGTCCGCCACCATCTCCGTGGTGATCGGCACCCCGGCCGGCAGCCCCTCCAACGTCGCGACCAGGGCGGGGCCATGCGACTCCCCCGCGGTCAGCCAGCGCAACCTGCTCAACGGTGCTCCTTCGGTGCTCGACCCGTGCTGAACTGCTGCCCCGATCCTCCCACGCCCGGCAGCACGGGCCGCCGCCCCGTCCGACAGGTGGGCCGGAGCGGGCCGGGGGTGGGGTCAGTTCCCGCGCGAGGAGAGCGCGGCCTCGCCGGCCGCGCGCATCTCCTCGATCGGGGCCGGGGCCACGCCCGTCATCGCCTCGACCTGGAGGACCGCCTGATGCACCAGCAGGTCGAGCCCGCCCAGCAGCCGCCCGCCGCGGGCCGACCAGGCGGCGGCCAGGGCGGTGGGCCAGGGTTCGTACAGCACGTCGAAGAGGATGCCGGGCGCGGCCGGCACCGCGGCGGCGAGCGCGTCCGTGGCCCCGGCCGGGGTGGTGGCGATCACCAGCGGGGCGTCGAGCGCCCGCGCGGCGTCCTCCCAGGCGGCGGTGGTGACGGGGACACCCAGGCGCTCACCCCAGCCGCGCATCTCGGCGGCGCGCTCGGGGCCGCGTACGTAGGCCGTGACCTCACCGTCGCACAGCTGCGCCAGCGCGGCGAGGGCCGAGGAGGCGGTGGCCCCGGCGCCGAGCACGGCGGCCCGGGGCACCCGGGTGACGCCCTGTTCGCGCAGCGCGGCGACCAGCCCCGGCACATCGGTGTTCTCACCGCGCCGGTGCCCGTCGGGGCCGAGGATGACCGTGTTGACCGCCTCCACGGCGGCCGCGGTCTCCCCGATCCCGTCCAGCAGCGGGATGACGGCTCGCTTGAGCGGCATGGTCAGCGAGAGCCCGGCCCACTCCGGGCCGAGGCCGTCGAGAAAGCCGGGCAGGCCGTCCTCGGTCAGCTCGAAGCGGTCGTAGCTCCAGCCGGGCAGGCCGAGCGCCGCGTAGGCGGCGCGGTGCAGTGCCGGGGAGAGCGAGTGGGCGATGGGCGAGCCGAGTACGGCGGCCCTGCGGTGGTGCGGTGCGGTGGTCATCAGTCGTTGTTCTCGCGGTTCCTGGCCTGTTCCGCGTTGAAGTCCTTGACGTGTTCCTCGTGTTTGTCGAAGTCCGTCTCGAAGCGGGTGTCCCCGGGCTTGACCGTGACGAAGTACAGCCAGGTGCCCTCCGTCGGGTTGGAGGCGGCTTCGAACGCCTGGTGCCCCGGGTTGTTGATGGGGCCGGGCGGCAGGCCCTTCACCTGGTACGTGTTGTACGGCGAATCCATCTTGACGTCCTCGAAGGAGACGTCCAGGGACGGGTCGTCACGCACGTAGTTGATGGTGGAGTCGAATTCCAGTTTCTGGTCGATCTCCAGCCGGTTGTAGATGACCCGGGAGACCTTGCCGAACTCCTCGGGCAGCTGCGCCTCCGCCTGCACCAGCGAGGCGATGATGATGACCTCGCGCGGCGTGAAGCCCAGGGCCTCGGCCTGTCCCTCCAGGTCGATCTCGATGAACTCGGCCTCGGCCCGGTCCACCATCTCGCTCAGCAGGGACTCCGGGGTGGTGCTGTCCCCCACGTCGTAGCGGGCGGGGAAGAGGAAACCCTCGACATCGTCCTCGGCCCAGTCGGGGAGACCGAGATCACCGTTCTCGGCCGCCTCCTCGGTGCTGCCCTCCTCCAGGTCGAGCTTGAGGTCGATGGCGGTGTAGATCTGGGAGGCCCGCATGCCCTCGGCGATGATGAGGGTGTTGAGCTGCGCCGGGTCGGTGAGCAGGGCCACCGCGGCGTCCGCCGACATCTCCTGGCGCAGGGTGTAGACACCGGCCTGGATCGGGGCGACCCCGTCCTTGGTCGCGGCGGAGACGAAGGCGTCATGACTCTTGACGACGCCGGCCTCCTTCAGGATGTTGCCCATCTGGGAGACCGAGGCGCCCGAGGGAATGGTCACCTGGACCTCGCCGGTGCCCTCCCCCGCGTAGTCGGGGGCCGGTCCGAAGCGGCTCTGATAGAAGTCGTAACCGAAGTACACCGCGCCGCCCAGGCCGCCGACGAGCACCACGGCGACCACCAGACAGGCGGCGCCGTTGCGCCCCTTGTCCTTGGCCTTCTTCTTGCTCTTGCCGCCGCGCCGCTCCCGCCCGCGCGGCTCGTCCTCGTCGGCCCAGTCGACATCGTCGTCAGCCCGGGAGAAGAAGTCGGCCTCGCCCTGGTCGGGGCCCGGATCCCAGCCGGTGTCCGGGTCGGGTCCCGGGGCGCCGGCCGGTTCCGGCTCGGGGCGGCGCTGCCGGGTCGCGGGCTCCGGCTGCCGCGGCTGCTGGTACGGCTGCGGCTGCTGGCCGGGCTGCTGGTGGGGTTGCTGCTGCTGGTACGCGTCAGCGGCCGGGTAGCCCTGCTGCTGCGCGCCGTACGGGTCCTGGTAGCCGCCGGTGTCGTAACCGCCGCCCTGCTGCTGGGCGTACGGATCGCCGTAGTACTGGCCCTGGCTGTCCCACCCCTGGTTCTGGCCGGGCTGCTGGTAGCAGTCCTGTTGCCCCTGCTGCTGGTGAAACTGCTGTTGCTGAGGGTAAGGTTGCTGCTGCTGTGGGTACTGCTGCTGGTACGGGTCGTTCTGCTGCTGGCCGTAGCCCTGCTGCTGCCCGTACGCCTGCTGTTCCGGGTACTGCTGCTGGCCGTACTGGTCCCAGGATCCATAAGGGTCGCCCTGGCCCTGGGAGGCGCCCTGGGCGCCCTGCCCCTCGGCCCAGCCCTGGTCTCCGTAGAGCGGGTCTTCGGGCTGCCACCCTTGGGCGCCGGGCCCCCGGCCATACTCAGTCATCGATCCCCTTGTGACGCAGGCGGCAGCCATTCGTCCGCGGGGGTGAGATCCCCGGTAGTCCCGCCGCGGCGGGACCTGGTGGAACGACATGCCATGTCGCGCGGAACGTTACCGTATCGCGATCAGACAACCACTTCGACGCACTGCCCGGGCGGGCTGCCCGACACCCTCTCCGTCTCCAGCGCGCTCTGCAGAATCACCACGGCCGCCGCCTGATCGATGCGTGAGCGGCCCTTCTTGGCGTTCACCCCGGAGGCCCGCATGGACTGGGCGGCGGTGACCGTGCTCATCCGCTCGTCCACCAGCCGCACCGGCACCGGCGCGATGCGCCGGGCCGTCTCCTGCGCGAAGGCCCGCACCCGGGCCGCCGCCGGTCCCTCACCCCCGGCGAGGGACCGGGGCAGGCCCATGACGACTTCCAGCGGCTCGTACTCCGCCACCAGTTGTTCCAGCCGCCGCTGAGCGGCGGGCGCATCGCGCCCCGGGACGGTCTCCACGGGGGTCGCCAGCAGCCCGTCGGGGTCGCTGCTCGCGACCCCGATCCGGGCCTCGCCGACGTCGATGGCGAGTCGTCTTCCGCGTCTCATCCGTCAGACGCTCTCGGCGACCTGACGCTCGACGGCGGCCAGCGCGTCGTCGATGGCGGCCGGGTTCTGGCCACCGCCCTGGGCCACGTCGGGCTTGCCGCCCCCGCCGCCGCCCAGCGCCTTGGCGGCGGTACGCACCAGGTCGCCGGCCTTCAAACCGCGCTCGCGGGCGGCCTCGTTGGTGGCGATGACGGTCAGCGGACGGTCCTTGACCACGGTGAACAGCGCCACCACGGCGGGACGGTCGCCCGGGATCCGGCCGCGCACGTCCAGCACCAGCTTGCGCAGGTCGTCCGCGCCGGTGCCGTCCGGCACCCGGCCGGCGGCCAGCGCCACGCCGTGGATGTCGCGGGCCCCGGAGGCGAGCCCGGCGGCGGCCTGGAGGACCTTCTCGGCGCGGAAGCGCTCGATCTCCTTCTCGGCCTCCCGCAGCCGTCCCAGCATCCCGGAGACGCGCTCGGGGAGCTCCTCGGGGCGGCCCTTGACCAGTTCGGTCAGCTGGGCGACCACGGTGTGCTCCCTGGCCAGGAACCGGTAGGCGTCGGTACCCACCAGGGCCTCCACCCGGCGTACGCCGGAGCCGATCGAGGACTCGCCCAGCAGCTTCACCAGGCCCAGCTGGGCGGTGTTGTGCACGTGGGTGCCGCCGCACAGCTCCTTGGAGAAGTCGCCGATGGTCACCACCCGCACCCGGTCGCCGTACTTCTCGCCGAACTCGGCGATGGCGCCCTGCTTCTTGGCGTCGGCCATCGACATCACCTCGGCGGTGACGTCCAGGTCGCGGGCCAGCACCTCGTTGATCTTCTGCTCCACGTCCTGGAGCACGGAGCCGGGCACCGCGGCCGGGGAGCCGAAGTCGAACCGGAAGCGCCCGGGGGCGTTCTCCGAGCCGGCCTGGGCGGCGGTGGGACCCAGGGCGTCGCGCAGCGCCTGGTGCGTGAGGTGGGTGGCGCTGTGGGCGCGGGCGATGGAGCGGCGCCGGGTGACGTCGATACGGCAGTCGGCGGCCGCGCCGAGGGTCACCTCGCCGACCTGGACCACGCCCTTGTGCACGATGACCCCGGGAACCGGCCGCTGGACGTCGCGGACCTCGACCACGGCGCCCGAGGAGAAGGTGATCCGGCCGGTGTCGGCGAGCTGGCCGCCGCCCTCGGCGTAGAACGGGGTGCGGTCCAGCACGACCTCGACCTCGTCGCCCTCCTGGGCGGCGGGGGCGCTCACACCGTCGACCAGGAGTCCGACCACGGTGGCCTCGCCCGAGGTGTCCTGGTAGCCGATGAACTCGGTGGCGCCGGAGGAGTCGGCGACCTCGCGGTAGGCGGACAGGTCGGCGTGGCCCTGCTTCTTGGCGCGGGCGTCCGCCTTGGCGCGCTCGCGCTGCTCCTTCATCAGCCGCCGGAAGCCCGTCTCGTCCACGGACAGGCCCTGTTCGGCGGCCATCTCCAGGGTGAGGTCGATCGGGAAGCCCCAGGTGTCGTGGAGCAGGAACGCCTTGTCGCCGGCGAGGACGGTGGAGCCGGCGGCCTTGGTGTCGGTGACGGCGGTGTCGAGGATGTTGGTGCCGGCCTTCAGGGTCTTCAGGAAGGCGGCCTCCTCGGCGAGCGCGACGGTCTCGATGCGCTTGCGGTCGGTCAGCAGCTCCGGGTACTGCTGGCCCATGCTCGTGAGGACCACGTCGACCAGCTCGCCGACGACGGCACCGTCGGCGCCCAGCAGCCGCATGTTGCGCACGGCGCGGCGCATGATGCGGCGCAGCACGTAGCCACGGCCCTCGTTGCCGGGGGTGACGCCGTCGCCGATGAGCATCACGGAGGTGCGCATGTGGTCGGCGACCACGCGCAGCGCGACGTCGGAGTGGTCGGCGGCGCCGTAGCGCACCCCGGTCAGCTCGCTCGCCTTGTCCATGACGACCCGCAGGGTGTCCGTCTCGTACATGTTGTGGACGTCCTGGAGGATCATCGCCAGGCGTTCCAGGCCGAGCCCGGTGTCGATGTTCTGGGCGGGCAGGTCCCCGAGGATCGGGTAGTCCTTGCCCTCGCCGGGGCCGCGCTCGTACTGCATGAAGACCAGGTTCCAGATCTCCACGTAGCGCTCGTCGTTGACGGCCGGGCCGCCCTCGGGGCCGAACTCGGGGCCGCGGTCGTAGTTGATCTCGGAGCAGGGTCCGCACGGGCCGGGGACGCCCATGTCCCAGTAGTTGGTCTCCTTGCCCAGGCGCTGCACGCGCTCGGCGGGCACTCCGACGATGTCGCGCCAGATCCGCTCGGCCTCGTCGTCGCCCTCGTAGACGGTGATCCACAGCTTCTCGGGGTCCAGGCCGTAGCCGCCGGACTCCTGGGAGCTGGTGAGCAGTTCCCAGCCGAGGGTGATGGCACCTTCCTTGAAGTAGTCGCCGAAGGAGAAGTTGCCGCACATCTGGAAGAACGTGCCGTGCCGGGTGGTCTTGCCGACCTCTTCGATGTCCGGGGTGCGTACGCACTTCTGCACGCTGACGGCGCGCGGGTAGGGCGGGGTGACCTCACCCAGGAAGTACGGCTTGAAGGGCACCATGCCCGCGGGGACCAGCAGCAGCGTGGGGTCGTCCGCGATCAGCGACGCCGAGGGCACCACGGTGTGCCCGCGCTTCTCGAAGAAGCTCAGCCAGCGGCGGCGGATTTCAGCCGACTCCATCAGTGGGTCCTCTTTTCGGGTCGGTGCGGGCCGGGGATCACGGCCCGGGGTTCGGCCGGGCGCGGCACGGCCCGGAAGGTGGTGGTCGGGTTCGGGTGCTCGGCGGCGGCTCCGTCGGGGCCGTCGGGGTCGGCGGTGAGACCGAGGGCCTCGGTGAGTTCGTGCTCGCGCTGTGCCATGCCGGAGCGTACGTCGAGGGCGAAGTCACGCACCCGGTGCCCGGCGGCGGCCGCCTGGTCGGCGGCCCTGACGGCGAGACTCTCGGGGGCGAGCGTGCGCAGCTTGCGCTGGATCCGGGTGGTGGCCCACACGCCGGCGGCGGCGCCGGTGGTGAACCAGAAGGCGCGGCGGAACATGATGGGGCTCCTCAGTCCTTCCCGCCGCGGCGGGACCAGGGGCGCTGGCCCGGCAGCCGGCGGCCGGTGACGGTGCGTCGGGGGGCGCGCCCGGAGTCCGCGGGGCGCCGGGTGAGCGCCCTGCGCACGCCGTAGCCGAAGGCCGCGACCTTCACGAGCGGGCCGCCGAAGGTGGTGGCCACGGTGGCGGAGAGCGCGGAGGCGTTGGAGGTGACCTCCTGGACGTCGGTGGTGATGGTCTCCACCTTCTCCAGCTGGGTCTGGGCGGTGCGTACGGTCGCCGACGCCTCGCCGAGCAGCGGAACGGCCTGTTCGGTCACCGCCGTCACCAGGCGGGTGGCCGCCTTGAGCGTCTGGGCCAGCCTCACCAGCACCACGGCCAGGAAGGAGACCAGGATCGCCCAGAAGACAGCCACCAGCAGGCCGGCCACTTCTCCACCGGTCACGTGCACCGCTTCCCTCGGGTTTCTCCGACAGTTGGGGCCGCGCGCCGCTGACCATGACAGACGGCCGGGCGGCTGCCGCGGCGTCCCGACCTTATCGCGCCCGCGGGGCGCCCCTGTACCGCATATCCGCGCGTGCTGCCAAGAGCGGGGCGAAGATAAACGTTCAGGTTTGTACGTTCTGCTTACCTCCGAGTACGCTGCGTTTCCCATGCGAGGCATCCAGGACGCCGGATCACCGGCCGGAGACTCTTCCCGCCCCCGGCGTACGCCGGGCAATCTCCCTGTGGAGCTGACCACGTTCCACGGCCGGGAGAGCGAGCTCGACCGGTTACGGCACGAGGTGATCCGGGCCCGGCTGGTGACCGTGACGGGCACCGGCGGGGTGGGCAAGTCCCGGGTGGCGGCCCGGGCCGCGGAGCAGCTGAAGGAACGGTTCTCCGACGGTGTCTGGCTGGTCGAGGCCAGCGCCTCGCACGATCCCCAACTGCTGGAGCACAGCGTGGTCGCCGCGCTGCGGCTGAACGACCACTCCGGCCGTGCTCCCCTCACCACCTTGCTGGAGCACCTGGCCCACCGCCGGCTGCTGCTGGTGCTGGACGGCTTCGAGCATCTGGTGGAGGAATCCGCCCGCCTGGTACGGGAGCTGCTGCGCCGACTGCCCGGGCTGCGGGTGCTCGCCACCGGGCGCCGCCCGCTGGGGATCGCCGGGGAGCAGCTGTTCCCCCTGTCCCCACTGGCCGCCCCGGACGCCGCCCGGCTGTTCACGGACCGGGCCGCCGCCGTACGGCCCGGCTTCACGCTCGGCCCGGACAACCACGAGCAGGTGGCGGACCTGTGCCACCGCCTGGACGGCATCCCGCTGGCCCTGGAGCTGGCGGCTGGCCGGCTGCGCACCCTGTCCCTGCCGCAGATGCTGGAGCGGCTCGACGACCGTTTCGCACTCCTCACCGGCGGCACCCGGGACGCGCCGCCGCACCACCAGACGCTGCGCACGGCCGTGGGCTGGAGCCATGAGCTGTGCTCGCCCCGGGAACGGCTGCTGTGGGCCCGGCTGTCGGTGTTCGCCGGGGCCTTCGACCTGGAGGCGGCCGAGTACGTGTGCTCGGGCCCCGACCTCCCGGCGGAACAGGTGCTGGACGTGCTGGCCCAGCTGGTCGCGCAGTCGCTGGTGACCCGCGAGGACGCGCCGTCCGGGGTGCGCTACCGGATGCTGGACACCCTGCGGGCGTACGGCGCGTACTGGCTGGCGGCCACCGGTCAGACCCGGCGGCTGCGGGAGCGGCACCGCGACTGGTACACGGGCCTGGTCAGCTGGTGCGAGCTGGAGTGGTTCTCACCGCGCCAGGAGGAGGTGGCGCTGCGGATCACCGACGAGTTCGCCAATCTGCGGGCGGCACTGGAGTTCGCCGTGGACGAGGACGACGACCCCCGGCACGGGCTGTATCTGGCGGGCACGCTGTGGTTCTGCTGGGTGGGCTGCGGCCGGATCCAGGAGGGCCGCCACTGGCTGGAACGGGCGCTGGAGCGCGAGCGGTACGACCCGGTGAGCCCTGGCGCGGACGGCACGGGTGACAGCGCGGTACGGCTGCGCGCGCTGGGCCTGGCGGGCTATCTGGCGGTGCTCAGGGGCGACACGGTCACGGCACTGGCGGCGCTGCACGAGTGTCTGGAGGAGGCGGAGCGCACCGGGGACGAACGGGCCATCGCCTACAGCCTGCTGCGGATGGGTGCCCTGGCACTGATCAGTGACGACGTGCGGCGGGCCGAGGAGTTGCTGAGCGGCGCGCTGGAACGCTACGCGGAGCTCGGTGAGCTCAACAGCCAAGTGCTGCTGGGGCGGGTGGAGCTGGCGCTCACGCTCGCCTTCGGCGGTGATCTGCAGCGCGCTGTCGCGCTGTGCGAGGAGGTGCGCCGGGAGTGCGCGGAGCACGGTGAGCTGTGGGCGCGCGCCTACGCCCTGTTCGGCCTGGGGTTCGCCGCCTGGACACAGGGGGAGCCGGCACGGGCCGGGGCGCTGCTGCGGGAGGGGCTGGCGATCAGCGCGGGCTTCCGGGACCTGGTGGCGACCGTGCTGATGCTGGAGATGCTGGCGCTGGTCGCGGTGAGCGAGGACCGGGCGCGGGAGGCCGCGGTGCTCCAGGGGGCGGCCGGGCGGCTGTGGCCCTCGGTGGGGATGCCGCTGTTCGGCTCGCAGTATTTCAACGCGCCGCACAGCGAGTGCGAGCGACGGGCGCGCGCGGCGCTGGGTGAGGGCAGCTATCTGGAGGCGGTGCGGGAGGGCGCGGCGCTGACGCCGGAGGTCGCGGTGGAGCGGGCCCTGCGACCCGGAGACGGAGGCCCGGCACCGGCCGGTGGGCTGCTGCCGCTGCCGGTGGAGCCCGCCGCGACCCCCCATCCGTATCCCTTCCCCGGCGAGGGGGATGCGGGGTACGGGCGGGGGATCGCGAGCTAGCCTGCCTGCCTGACGGGGATCAGCGGGCGTAGAACTCCACGACCAGCTGCTCGTCGCAGACCACCGGGATCTCCTTGCGCTGCGGGTCCCGGTCGAGCCGGAACGCGAGCGCCTGGAGGTTGACCTGGAGGTAGCGCGGGGTCTCCCCGTCCAGCGCGTAGCCACCCTCGCGGGCGACCAGGAAGGGGTGCTTCTCCCGGCTGCGCTCGCGGACGGTGACCACGTCGTCCGGGCGGACCCGGAAGGACGGCTTGTCCACCTTGCGGTCGTTGACCGCGATGTGACCGTGTACGACCATCTGGCGGGCCTGGTAGATGGTACGAGCCAGACCGGAGCGGAGCACCAGCGCGTCAAGTCGCCGCTCCAGCTCGATGATCAGAGCCTCACCGGTCTTGCCTTCGACCTTGCGCGCACGGTCGTAGGCGCGGACCATCTGCCGCTCGCTGATGTCGTACTGGGCGCGCAACCGCTGCTTCTCCAACAGCCGGACCTTGTAGTCACTGGTCTGCTTCCGGCCACGCCCATGCTGGCCGGGAGGGTAGGGGCGCTTCTCGAAGTACTTGACGGCCTTGGGGGTCAGTGCGATGCCGAGCGCCCGCGACTTCTTGACCTTGGGGCGTGACTGGTTCACGTGGAACAAACCTCCGTGTAAGTTAGGTGAGGCTTACCTTAGCGGAGGAGAACGCATGCTTCGACCTGGGAGCGCCATCAGCGCCCAACAGCCCACCGCAGCCGAGCGGGTGCGCACCCTCGTGGAGTCGAACGCGTCAGCGAGTCTGACCATTCCGGGCACCGAACTGGACGAACCAGGGCTCAGCACACCCGAATCCCGCGCCGTCGCGGCCTCGGGAGATGTGATGCTGCTGATCCCGGCCCGTGCCCCGGCGGCCAGGGCCGCCGTTCACGCCCAAAGTGACGATCTTACTGCGGTGATGGAGATCACCGACGTCGCCCCCGTCTCCGTACCCCATCGTATCCGGGGTCGCGGATGGGTCGCCGGGTGGCTGACCGCGGTCGCGGGGAGCGAGCGCGCGGCGGCCGCCCGGCTGCTCGCGCAACGGCATCCGGCCGGGCCCGTACCGGGCCCCGAGTGGACCCTGCTGCGCCTGGAGGTCGGCGAGGCGTACACCGACGATCTGTGGGGCGCCGCCCAGGTGGAGCCCGACGAGTTCAGCGCCGCCTCGCCCGACCCACTGGCCCGGCACGAGGCCGAACTGCTCCAGCACCTGGCGGCCTCCCACGAGACGCAGCTGCGCTCGCTGTGCGTCCTGCTGGGTGACCGGGGCAACAGCTGCGGCACCTGGCGTCAGGTGGTGCCGCTGGGGCTGGACCGGTTCGGGCTGCGGGTGCGGTTCTGCGCCGGCGAGCACTGCTTCGACGCCCGCTTCGATTTCCCCGAGCCGGTGCGCGACGTGACCGAGCTGCGGCGGGCCATGCGGCAGCTGTTCGAGGCGGCGGCCGTCCAGGAGTGAACCGCCGGCACCGGGGTGCGGGGCGCCGGTGTTACGGGCGGGGGTCCCGGCCGCCCGCCAGCCGCTCCCGTACCCGCTCGGCGACATCCGCGTACCGGGCCTCGGCGCCCCGCCGGGACGGCTGGTAGTAACGCTTGTCGCGGACCGCGTCCGGCGCGTACTGCTGGGCGGCGATACCGTCCGGCAGATCGTGCGGGTACTGATAGCCCGCCCCGTGCCCCAGCTTCTGCGCGCCCTTGTAGTGGGCGTCCCGCAGGTGCTCGGGCACCGGGCCCGCCAGCCCCGCCCTGACGTCCGCCAGTGCGGCGCCGATCGCCACCGTGGCCGCGTTGGACTTGGGTGCCAGGGCCAGCGCGATCACGGCCTGGCTCAGGGTCAGCGACGCCTCGGGGAACCCGATCATCGCCACCGCCTGCGCCGCCGCCACCGCCGTGGTCAGCGCGGTCGGATCGGCCATCCCGATGTCCTCGCTCGCCGAGATCATCAGCCGTCTGGCGATGAACCGCGGGTCCTCCCCCGCCTCGATCATCCGCGCCAGGTAGTGCAGCGCCGCGTCCACGTCCGAGCCGCGGATCGACTTGATCAGCGCACTGGCGACGTCGTAGTGCTGGTCGCCGTCCCGGTCGTAGGTGACGGCGGCCCGGTCCACGGCCTCCTCCAGGGAGGCCAGGGTGATCTCCGGCTCCCCCTTGGCCAGCGCCGCTCCCGCTCCGGCCTCCAGCGCCGTGAGCGCCCGTCGGGCGTCACCCCCGGCGATCCGCAGCAGATGGGCCTCGCTGTCCTCCGGGAGCCCCACCGCCCCGTTCAGCCCGCGCTCGGCGGCCACCGCGCGGTGCAGCAGCCCGCGCAGGTCATCCTCCGTCAGCGGCTCCAGGGTCAGCAGCAGCGACCGGGACAGCAGCGGTGAGATCACCGAGAAGTAAGGATTCTCCGTGGTGGCGGCGATCAGCGTCACCCAGCGGTTCTCCACCGCCGGCAGCAGCGAGTCCTGCTGGGCCTTGCTGAAGCGGTGGATCTCGTCGAGGAAGAGCACGGTGTCCCGGGCGTAGGCGCCGGAGGAACGGCGGGCGCCCTCGATGACCGAGCGCACCTCCTTGACCCCCGCGGTGATCGCCGACAACTCCACGAAGCGCTTGTCGGTGGCCTTGCTGACCACATGGGCGAGCGTGGTCTTGCCGGTGCCCGGCGGCCCCCACAGGATCACCGAGGAGGGGCCGGCGGGACCGCCGCCGCTCTCCCCCACCAGCCGGCGCAGCGGCGACCCCGGGCGCAGCAGATGCCGCTGCCCCAGGACCTCCTCCAGCGTGCGCGGACGCATCCGTACGGCCAGCGGGCTGGCGGACGGGTCGCGCTCCTGACGGTCTTCCGCGGCGGCGGTGAACAGATCGGGCTCCACACCGGAAACCCTAAGTCACCCCACTGACAGCGGGGCGGGAGCGCCCCCGGCGGCTCAGCCGGTCCAGAAGTCCCACCAGCGGGTGAGGATCAGCATGCCGATGATCGCGACGTGCACCACCGGGAACAGCCAGTGGAACTCCTCGAAGGTGCGCTTGACACCGGCGGGCGCCGGGATGATCCCGTGCCGGATGTTGTGCGCCGTGGTGTACCAGAACATGAAGATGGTCGCGACCCACGCCAGGCAGCACCACAGGCACAGCGCGCTGATCTCGTACAGCGACTGGTACTGGAGCCAGGTGCAGAAGGCGACGCCGAAGAGCGTGCCGCCCTGCAGCCCCAGCCAGAACCAGCGCCGGTAGCGGGCCCCGGCCAGCAGCCCCATGCCGATCGCGATCACCGCGCCGTAGGTGACCAGGCCGAGCATCGGATTGGGGAATCCGAAGACCTTGGCCTGCTCGCTCTCCATGATGGAGCCGCAGGAGACGATCGGGTTGAGGCTGCAGGCCGGTGTGAAGTCCGGGTCCTCCAGCAGGTGGAACTTGTCCAAGGTGATCACCCAGGCGGCCAGCAGGCCCATGAAGCCGGTGATCACCAGCAGCAGCGCGAAACCGCGACCCGCCCCCACCTCCCCGGGCGCGTCCGGAGCAGGCTCCTGGGTCCGTTCCACGTCTACCGCCGATGCCGTCATCTCGCCATTCCCGCTCGTCGTCGGATACGGCCCCAATTCTGCACCAGCGGGAGCCCCTGCCAAGGGTCCCGTATCACCCGTTCGGCGTACCCCGGTCAGCCGAGCAGTCGCGTCAGCTCGCTGACCAGCGCGTCCGCGGGTACCGGCCGCTGCTCCCCGCTCGCGAGGTCCTTCAGCTGGATCACGCCCTCGGCCAGATCGCGCTCGCCCGCCACCAGCGCGTACCTGGCGCCGCTGCGGTTGGCCGCCTTCATGGCCGCCTTGAGCCCCTTGCCGCCGTATGCCAGGTCCGCCGCGATCCCGGCCCGGCGCACCGTGGTGACCAGGGAGAACAGCGTGCGGGCCGCTTCCTCGCCCAGCGGCACCGCGAAGACGTCGGTGCCGGCGGGCAGGTCCAGCTCCACGCCCTCCGCGCGCAGGGCCAGCACCGTGCGGTCCACGCCCAGGCCCCAGCCGACCGAGGGCAGCGCGGGGCCGCCGATCATCTCCGAGAGCCCGTCGTAGCGCCCGCCGCCGCCCAGCGCGGACTGGGATCCCAGGCCGCCGTGAACGAACTCGAAGGTGGTACGGGTGTAGTAGTCGAGACCGCGCACCAGCTTGGGGTCGTCCTCGAAGACGATGTCCGCCGCGGTCAGCAGCTCACGGACCCGCTCGTGGTACTCCTCGCACGCCGTGCAGAGGTGGTCGCGCATCATCGGGGCCCCGGTCAGCTGCCGCTGCACGGACTCCCGCTTGTCGTCCAGTACCCGCAGCGGGTTGATCTCGATCCGGGCCCGGGTGTCCTCGTCCAGGTCCAGGGCGCGCAGGAACTCCTGGAGAGCGGCCCGGTAGGCGGGACGGCACTCGGCGTCGCCCAGCGAGTTCAGCAGCAGCCGCACCTGGGTCAGCCCGAGCGACCGGTAGGCGTCCGCCGCCATGATGATCAGCTCGGCGTCCAGCGCCGGGTCCTCGGCGCCGACCGCCTCGGCGCCGACCTGGGAGAAGTGCCGGTACCGGCCGGCCTGCGGGCGCTCGTAGCGGTAGAAGGAGCCGGAGTACCAGAGCTTGACCGGCAGATTGCCGGCCCGGTGCAGATTGGCCTGGAGCGCGGCGCGCAGCACGGACGCGGTGCCCTCGGGGCGCAGCGCCAGGTGGTCGCCGCCCTTGGTGGTGAGGGTGTACATCTCCTTGGTGACGATGTCGGTGGACTCACCGACCCCGCGGGAGAACAGCTCGACGTTCTCGAATCCGGGGGTCTCGACGTAGCCGTAGCCGGCCCGGCGCAGCGGCGCGGCCATCGCCTCGCGGACCGCGAGGTAGCCGGCGGAGTCGGGGGGCAGCAGGTCGTAGGTGCCCTTGGGGGCGGAGAAGGTGCTCACGGAAAGACGTCTTCACATTCCTCGTCGCGGCGCCGGGGTGTCCCCGGTGCCCTGGCCGGCGGCGACCTCCCGCAGGTACGGGTTGGTGGCGCGCTCGGTGCCGATGGTGGTCTGGGGGCCGTGCCCGGACAGGACGACCGTGGAGTCCGGCAGCGGCAGGCACACACGTGCCAGCGAGCGCAGGATCTCGGCGTGGTCGCCGCCGGGCAGATCGGTGCGTCCGATGGAGCCGGCGAACAGCAGGTCACCGGAGAAGAACACCGGGGGGACGTCCCCCGTCTCCGGCATCCCGAAGGTCACCGACCCCTGGGTATGGCCCGGGGCGTGCGCGACGCCGAACTCCAGACCGGCCAGCTCCATGGACGTGCCGTCGGTCAGCTCGCGCAGATCGCCGGGTTCCCCCACGGTCAGCTCGCCCAGCAGCCGCTGCCCGATGGCGCTGCCGATGGCCTTCTCCGGGTCCGCGAGCATGTAGCGGTCCCGGGGGTGGATCCAGGCGGGCACGTCGTGGGCGCCGCACACCGGCACCACCGAGGCGACATGGTCGATGTGGCCGTGGGTGAGGAGCACGGCGACCGGCTTGAGCCGGTGCCGCTCGATGGTGGCGGCGACTCCCTCGGCGGCCTGGTGCCCGGGGTCGATGATCACGCACTCCTCGCCGGCGGCGGGGGCGACCAGATAGCAGTTGGTCCCCCAGGCCCCGGCGGGGAAGCCAGCGATGAGCACAGGCGTCCTTATGTGGTTCTCGGCTTCGGCTGTGATCGAAAGCCTACCGGCGACGGTACGGGGCGGGCGAACCCGTATACGGTGGCGCAAGGCTTACCGGGAACGTCAGGAGGAGCGCGGTGGTCAGCAAAGAGCAGCGGCGCAAGCAGCTCGCCCGGGCGAAGTGGGAACGCCAGCAGCAGCGCCGCGGGGATCGGTGGCGCAGGACGCGGCGGCGCAAGGCCGTCCTCGCCGCCGTGCTGGTGGTTCTGGTGGCGGGTGGCGGTACGGCGGTGGCCATGGGGGTGTTCTCCGGCGACGACGACACCACGGACGCGGCGGCCCAGGATCCGCTGGACCAGGAGACCGAGGCCCCGCCGGCGGAGGACCCCTGTGCGGCCCCCGCCGAGGGTGAGCCCTCGCAGCAGCAGTGGGACGCGGAGCCGGAGCTGACGGTGGACACGTCGGCGGCCCACACCATGCGGCTGGCGACGACCTGCGGTGACATCGAGATCGCGCTGGACGCCGAGGCGGCCCCGCGCACGGTCAACTCCTTCGCGTTCCTGGCCGGGGAGGGCTATTTCGACCACAGCCCGTGCCACCGGCTGGTGACCGAGGGCATCCACGTGCTGCAGTGCGGCGACCCGACCGGTACCGGTGCGGGCGGCCCCGGCTACAACATCCCGGACGAGAACCTGGACGCCCCCGAGGTGGCGGACGGGATCTACCCGGCGGGCACGGTGGCGATGGCCAACCAGTACAACCCGCAGGAGGACAGCGGCCGGGACTCCGGCGGCAGCCAGTTCTTCCTGGTGTACGAGGACAGCCCGCTGCCGCCCGACTACACCCCGTTCGGTACGGTCACCGGCGGTCTCGACGTGCTGGAGACCATCGTGGCCGCGGGCAGCACGACCGACCCGGAGACCGGGAACACCCCGCCGAACGCCACCGTGGTGATCGACTCGGCGACGGTGGAGGCCGGCTGACGCGTGCCCGGCGGTAATTTCCGTTCCGTCAGGGGCGGACAGCCGGGCGGAGCGTCGCCTATGTTTGGCGGGGACAGGGCCCCTCGCCGGTCAGGTGGGCCCGAAAGCCGGATGAGACCGGATGAAATTCGTGGAAGATGCCGTGGCACAACGCACCGCGGCATCGTGTGAGGGAGGCGCCGTGAGCGACGCACGACAGGCTGCCGGGCCGCAGACAGACACCGAGTCGACACTCGGCCTGCCGGGCGGCGAAGCGAACGAGGCAGCGGCGCGCGACGCACGGCAGGATGCCGGAGCGCGGCCGGACACCGTACCGGTGCCCGGCCCGTCGGGGCCGGAGGCGAAGGCGGTGGCCGCGGGTGACGCGGGCACCCCGGCGGCGGGCGCGGCGAGCGGGACGGCCGGCGACGGCGAGGCATGGGGCCGGGTCGACGAGACGGGCACCGTGTACGTCCGCACGGCCGACGGGGAGAAGACCGTCGGCTCCTGGCAGGCCGGTTCGCCGGCCGAGGCCCTCGCGTACTTCGAGCGCAAGTACGAGGGCCTGGTCGTGGAGATCGATCTCCTGGAGCGCCGGGTGCGCACCACCGACCTGGCGTCCAAGGACGCGCAGACGGCCATCGGTCATCTGCGCGAGCAGGTGGACGCGGCCAACGTCGTGGGCGATCTGGCGGCCCTGGGGCGCCGTCTTGACCAGCTGGGCACGGTGGTCGAGGAGCGCCGTCGCGAGCGGCGGGCGGCCCGCGCCAAGCAGGGCGAGGAGGCCAGGGCCGCCAAGGAGGCGCTGGTCGCCGAGGCCGAGGAGCTGGCGGGCAGCGAGCAGTGGCGGTCGGCCGGCGAACGGCTGCGGGCCCTGGTCGACACCTGGAAGGGCCTGCCGCGGCTGGACCGCAAGGCGGACGACGAGCTGTGGCACCGCTTCTCGCAGGCCCGTTCGGCGTTCTCCAAGCGCCGCAAGGCGCACTTCGCCTCGCTGGACGCGCAGCGCGAGGAGACCCGGCGCCGCAAGGAGAAGCTGATCGGCGAGGCGGAGGCGCTGTCCACGTCCACCGACTGGGGTGCGACGGCGGCCCGCTACCGGGAGCTGATGACCGAGTGGAAGGCCGCGGGCCGCGCGCACCGGGATGCCGAGGAGGATCTGTGGACCCGCTTCCGGGCCGCGCAGGATGTCTTCTTCCAGGCCAGGAGCACAGTCTTCGCCGAGCGCGACGGTGAGCAGCGGGAGAACCTGACCCGCAAGGAGGAGCTCGCCACCGAGGCGGAGAAGCTCCTGCCGATCACCAGCGTGAAGGCTGCCCGGGCGGCGCTGCGCTCCATCGGGGAGCGCTGGGAGGCCATCGGCCACGTGCCACGGGACGCCAAGAACGCCATCGAGGGCCGCTGGCACGCGGTGGAGCGGGCCGTGGCGGAGGCCGAGGAGTCCGAGTGGCGGCGCACCAACCCGGAGGCGCGGGCGCGCGCGGCCGGGCTGACCGGCCAGTTGCAGGACGCGGTGGACAAGCTGCGCCGGCAGGCCGACCAGGCGCGCGCGGCGGGCAACACCGCCAAGGCGGACAAGCTGGAGCGGGAGCTGGCGGGCCGGCAGGCGCTGCTGGACCAGGCGTTGAAGGGCCTGGCCGAGTTCGGCGGCTGAGCGGGCAGCGTGTGAACGGCGGTGGCCCCCGTACGGAGTTCTTCCGTACGGGGGCCACCGCCGTTCGCCGTCAGGGCCGCCGGGCCGAGGTCACCCGGTAGACGTCGTAGACGCCCTCGACGCCGCGTACCGCCTTCAGGACGTGCCCCAGATGCTTGGGGTCGCCCATCTCGAAGGTGAACCGGGAAGTGGCGACCCGGTCCCTGGAGGTCTGCACCGCCGCGGACAGGATGTTGACGTGCTGGTCGGAGAGCACCCGGGTGACGTCCGACAGCAGCCGGGAGCGGTCCAGCGCCTCGACCTGGATGGCCACCAGGAAGACCGAGGACTGGGTGGGCGCCCACTCCACGGCGAGCATCCGCTCCGGCTCGCGGGAGAGCGCGTCCACGTTCACGCAGTCGGTGCGGTGCACCGAGACGCCGTTGCCCCGGGTGACGAAGCCGATGATCGGGTCGCCGGGCACCGGCGTGCAGCAGCGGGCCAGCTTCACCCACACGTCGTCGGTGCCCTTGACCACCACGCCGGGGTCGGCGCTGGAACGGCGCCGGCCACGGGTGGGCATCGGCGGGGCGGTCTCGGCGATGTCCTCGCTGGCGGCCTCCTCGCCGCCCACGGCCTGCACCAGCTTCTGCACCACGCTCGGCGCGGACACATGGCCCTCGCCGATCGCCGCGTACAGCGAGGAGATGTCCGGGTAGCGCATCTCGTGGGCGAGCGTGACCAGCGAGTCGCCGGTGAGCACGTGCTGGATCGGCAGGTTCTGCTTGCGCACCGCGCGGGTGAGCAGGTCCTTGCCCTGCTCGATGGCCTCGTCGCGGCGCTCCTTGGAGAACCAGCCACGGATCTTGTTGCGGGCCCGCGGGGACTTGACGAAGCCCAGCCAGTCCCGGGAGGGGCCGGCGCCCTCCGCCTTGGAGGTGAAGATCTCCACGGTGTCGCCGTTGTCCAGGGTGGACTCCAGCGGCACCAGCCGGCCGTTGACCTTGGCCCCTATGGTGCGGTGCCCGACCTCGGTGTGCACCGCGTAGGCGAAGTCCACGGAGGTGGAGCCGGCCGGCAGCGCGATCACATCGCCCTTGGGCGTGAAGACGAACACCTCGTGCCGGGACAGGTCGAAGCGCAGCGACTCCAGGAACTCTCCGGGGTCCTCGGTCTCCTTCTGCCAGTCCAGCAGCTGCCGCAGCCAGGCCATGTCGTTGACGCCCTCGCCCTTGTCGCCCTTCTTGGGAGCATCCGAGCGGACCTTGGAGGCGCCGGCCTGGGCCTGCTGCTTGTACTTCCAGTGCGCGGCGATGCCGTACTCGGCGCGCCGGTGCATGTCGAAGGTGCGGATCTGGAGCTCGACGGGCTTGCCGCCAGGACCTATCACCGTCGTGTGCAGCGACTGGTACATGTTGAACTTCGGCATGGCGATGTAGTCCTTGAACCGCCCCGGAACCGGGTTCCAGCGGGCGTGGACCGTGCCGAGCGCCGCGTAGCAGTCGCGGACCGTGTCCACCAGGACCCGGATGCCCACCAGGTCGTAGATCTCGGCGAAGTCCCGGCCGCGCACGATCATCTTCTGGTAGACGCTGTAGTAGTGCTTGGGCCGCCCGGTGACGGTGGCCTTGATGCGGGCGCCGCGCAGATCGGCGAGGACCTCGTCGATGACGGTCGCCAGATACTCGTCGCGCTTGGGGGCGCGCTCGGCGACCAGCCGGACGATCTCGTCGTACATCTTGGGGTAGAGGATGGCGAAGGCCAGGTCCTCCAGCTCCCACTTGATGGTGTTCATGCCCAGCCGGTGGGCCAGCGGGGCGTAGATCTCCAGGGTCTCGCGGGCCTTCTGCTCCTGCTTCTCCCGCTTGAGGAACCGCATGGTGCGCATGTTGTGCAGCCGGTCGGCGAGCTTGATGACCAGGACCCGGGGGTCCTTGGCCATGGCCACCACCATCTTGCGCACGGTCTCGGCCTGGGCGGCCTCGCCGAACTTGACCTTGTCCAGCTTGGTGACGCCGTCCACCAGCAGCGCCACCTGGTCGCCGAAGTCGCGGCGCAGGGTGTCCAGGCCGTACTCGGTGTCCTCCACCGTGTCGTGCAGCAGTCCCGCCATCAAGGTGGCCGGGTCCATGCCCAGCTCGGCGAGGATGGTGGTCACCGCCAGCGGGTGGGTGATGTACGGGTCGCCGCTCTTGCGCTTCTGGCCGCGGTGCCAGCGCTCGGCGACCTGATAGGCGCGCTCGATCTGGCGCAGCACGGCGGTGTCGGCCTTGGGGTCGTTCGCGCGGACCACCCGCAGCAGGGGCTCGAGAACCGGGTTGTACGGGGTGGAGCGCTGGACACCGAGCCGAGCGAGCCGGGCCCGTACCCGGTTGGAGGAGCCCGAGCGTCCCGAGACCCCGGAGACGGCGGCCGGGGGCGCCGGGGCGCGGTTGTCCGGACCGTCACGCCGGGTGGTGGCCGGGGACGGTGCGGCGTTCTTCCGCTGGGTGGAGGTGAGCGGCTGGGCCTCGTCGGGCAAGGGCACTCCTTCTCGGGCCCTGTCCCGACCGGGGGCGGTCGGGACAGGGAGCGGTACTCCGGGCCACGGGGGGCCCAAGGAGAGTCCGGCCGGGAAACGATCGGACTGCCATGGTAACGAGCCTAGGCCAACCCTTCCCGCCGGGCGCCGTGCGGGCGGACGGTGCGGGGCCCCGGACGCGCAAGCGCCCCGGATCCGTGCCCGGCACGGTTCCGGGGCGCTCAGGCCCGCTCTCAGAGCGTGATGAGGGAGTGCAGCGGGGCGCCGTCCAGCTCGGACAGCACCCGGTCGCGGCCAACGAGGAAGGACAGCTCCAGCAGCACCGCGAGCCCCGCCACCTGGGCACCGGTCCGGCGGATCAGCCGCAGTGCCGCCTCGGCGGTCCCGCCGGTGGCCAGCACGTCGTCGATCACCAGCACCCGGTCGTGGGCGCTGAGGTCCTCGGCGTGGATCTCGATCTCCGCCGTGCCGTACTCCAGCTCGTAGCGCTGCCCGAGGGTGGCGCCGGGGAGCTTGCCCGCCTTGCGGGCGGGGATGAAGCCGGTCCCGGCGCGTACGGCCACCGGGGCGGCCAGGATGAAGCCGCGGGCCTCCAGGGCGACCACCTTGGTGGCGCCGCTGGTCAGGGCGATCTCCGCCAGGGCGTCGGTGAGAGCGCCGAAGGCCACCGGATCGGCGAGCAGTGGGGTGATGTCCTTGAAGACCACGCCCGGCTCGGGGTAGTCCGGCACGTCACGGATGCGGTCGAGCAGCAGTTCCCGCAGCCCGGCCGCGTCGGGGGTCACCGAGGTCACCGGTTCACCGCCGCTTTCCGGACGGGCGGTTGCGGCCCCGGGAACGGGAGACCGGCTGGCGCCGCGGACCGACCACGGCGCCGGCCGCGCTCTCGTCCCGGCCCTCGTCGTCGCCCGCGTCCTGGGGCGGGTCCTCCGCCTCGGCCCCGGACACCGTGCCGGTGTTCTCCTCCGCATCGCGCTTCGCCCGCTTGGCCAGCACCTTCTTGTCGTGCGCCTTGATCGAGGGCTCGTGCATCTTGAAGTCGGCGACCATCGGGGTGGCGATCACGATGGAGGAGTAGGCACCGGCCGTCAGACCCACGAACAGCGACAGCGCGATGTCGTTGAGCATCCCGCCGCCCAGCACCCCGCCGCCGATGAACAGCAGCGCGGCCACCGGCAGCAGCGCGACGACCGAGGTGTTGATCGACCGCACCAGGGTGCCGTTGAGGGAGCGGTTGGCCAGTTCGCCGTAGGTGTAGTTGGTCTGCTTGGTGAAGTTCTTCGTGGTCTCCTTCAGACCGTCGAAGACGACCACCGTGTCGTACAGCGAGTAGCCGAGGATGGTCAGCAGACCGATCACCGTGCCCGGGGTGACCTCGAAGCCCACCAGCGCGTACACCCCGACCGTGATGGTGAGGTCGTGGATGAGCGCGATCAGCGCCGCCATGGCCATGCGCCACTCGAAGGCGATGGCGAGGTAGATCACCACCAGCACCATGAAGATGGCGAGCCCCTGCCACGCCTTGTTGGCGATCTGGGAGCCCCAGCTGGGGCCGACCAGTTCCGCGTTCAGCTCCTGGGTGGGGATGCCCAGCTCTTCGGCGAGTGCCTCACGGGTGATGTTGGACTGATCGGTGTCCAGACCGGAGACCTGGATCCGCAGCGACCCGTCGTTGCCCAGGGACTGCACCAGGGCCTGGCTGCCGGACGCCTCCTCGGCGACCTCCCTGGCCCGCTCCACGCTGACATCGGTGGCCTCCGTGGTGAAGACCGCCCCGCCCTCGAACTCCACGCCCATGTGCAGGCCCCGGACCCCGAGGCCGGCGAAGGCGAGGATCGTGATGAGGATGGAGACGCCGTACCACAGCCGGCGCTTGCCGACGAAGTCGTAGCCGATCTCACCGCGGTGGAGCTTGGCTCCGATATCACCGAGCCGTGACATCTCACGCCTCCTTCGGGTCGCTGGGAACGGTGACCGGCTTGTAGCTGCGGCGGATCGGGGGCTGGATGCCCAGACGCTTGGGGTCGAGCCCGGACCAGGGGTGGCCGCCGGAGAAGAACTTCTTCTTGGCCAGGATCGTCATGACCGGCTTGGTGAACAGGAAGACCACCACGACATCCAGGGCCGTGGTCAGACCCAGGGTGAAGGCGAAGCCCTGCACCTTGCCGACCGAGACCACGAAGAGCACGGCCGCCGCCAGGAACGAGACGAAGTCGGAGACCAGGATGGTGCGCCGGGCGCGTGGCCAGCCCCGCTCCACGGCGGTGCGCAGCGTACGGCCCTCGCGGATCTCGTCCCTTATGCGTTCGAAGTAGACGATGAAGGAGTCGGCGGTGATACCGATGGCGACGATCGCGCCGCAGACGGCCGGCAGGTTCAGCGCGAAGCCGATGGCCGGGCCGAGCAGGGCCATGATCGAGTAGGTGAGGATGCCGGAGACCACCAGCGAGGCGAGCGCGATCAGCGACAGACCCCGGTAGTAGACGAGCATGTAGAGCACCACCAGGACGAGACCGATCCCACCCGCGATCAGACCGGCCTTCAGCTGCTCGCCGCCCAGCATGGGCGAGACGGTGGTGACGCTGGACTCCTCGAAGGTCAGCGGCAGCGCGCCGAACTTCAGGACGTTCGCCAGGTTCTCGGCGCTCTCCTGGTCGAAGGTGCCGGAGATCTCGGCGTTGCCGCCGGACAGCCGCTGGTTGACGCTGGGCGCGGAGACCGTCTCGCCGTCCAGCACGATGGCGAACTGGTTCTGCGGCGAGGGCAGGGCGGCCAGCTCGCCGGTGACGTCCGCGAACTGGTCGGCGCCGGAGTTGGTGAACTCCATCTGGACGATCCAGCCCTGACCGCGCTGGGTCTCGTAGATCGCGTTGGCGCTGCTCACACCGGTGCCGGGCACGGCGACCGGGCCCAGGGCGTACTTGTACACGCCGTCCGTGTCACAGGAGACGATCGGCTGGTCGGTGTCCGTCTGGGCGGCCGCCTCGCGGGCGGCGTTCCGGGCGTCGTCGGTGGAGCAGTCGAGCGCCTCGAGGCGGGCCTGGAGATCCGCGGCCTCCTGCTGGGCCGGGTCGGTGGCGGGGTCCTCGGCGGTGTCGCCGGAGTCGTCCGTGGCGGCGTCATCCGTACGGAAGGAGGCGTTGGTGGCGGTGGCGGCGGCGCTGCCGGCCGGGGCCAGGCTCTGGTCCGTGGTGCCCTCGCCCTGGTCGCCGTTCGCGCCCTCGTCCCCGGTGTCGCCGGTGTCCGCGCTGTCCCCGGTGTCGGCGGATTCCTCGTCCGTGCCGGGGTCGGTGCCATCACCCTGATCGGTGCCTTCACCGCCGTCGTCGGGCAGCGGGAGCGCCGAGCCCACCGAGAGCACCGGCCGGAAGCCCAGTTCGGCGGTGGTGCCGACCTGCTGCCTCGCCTGCTCGCTGTCGGTGCCCTTGGGGATGTTGACGATGATGTTCCGGTCGCCCTGGGTCTGGACCTCGGCTTCCTGGACACCCAGACCGTTGACCCGGCGCTCGATGATCGAGACGGCGGTGTTCAGATTGGTCGGGTTGATCGCGGACTGGTTCTTCTCGTCCGTCGTCGCCGAGAGCGTGATGCTGGTGCCCCCGGCCAGGTCGATGCCCAGCCGCGGGGTGGTGTGCCCGGAGGCGAACATCCCCGCCGTGAGCCCCGCCACGATCAGCACGATCAGCACCAGGGGGCGCCACGGCTTCCCCTGACCTCCGGACAGGTCCCGCTTCCTGGGGGACCGGAAGTCGTTCTTCGGTGTCGCCACCTTCTCGTCTCTCTCTGCCTACGACCCGCGCCCGGTGCCGGCCACGCGGACGGGCGGGGTGATGGACGGGCGGACCGGTACGCCCGTGCCCCGGCGGGGCGGGCGGCACCGGCGGCTCAGGACTTGGTGGACCCGTTCTCCCCGTCGCGCGTGGAGTCATCGGTCTTGGCGTCGCCGTCGGCGGCGGCCTCGGCGCCGTCCTTCTTCCCCAGCTCGACCCGGTCCGCGTCATCCGCGTCGGTGCCCTCGGTCAGGGAGGAGGCGTCGTCCGGCACGACGGGGGCGTCCTCGTCGTCGTACGCCGACTCACCGCTCAGGATGCGCTGGTACTCGTCGTCGTCGAGCACCGCCCCGATCGCGTTCTTGGCGAACAGGGCCTGCACACCGGAGGAGAGCTCCAGGAGGACGGTGTCCTCCCGCACCTCCTTGACCTCGGCATACATCCCGCCGATGGTCCGCACACCGGTGCCGGGCTCCATCGAGTCACGCATTTCCATGGCCTGCCGCTGCCGGTTCTTGGCCGACCGCGACATCAGGAACATGACGCCGATGAGAAGAATGAAGGGGAAGAGAAAAGCGATATCCACGGTGGAGGAATTTCCTTCGTATAACCGCTGACGCGGCCGTGTATTCGGGGGGCGGGGGCGCCGTCCGGGTCGGATGACGTCGGCGGAGTCTAACGAGGCTGCGCCTGGGGAACAACGTCTCGGATGCTATCGGAGTTCCGTTCCAGCGTAAGCCCGTGCGATCAGGACTCGAACAAGCCTTCTGGTGGCCCGCCGGCCGCCGCCGTGCCCTGCGGAGGCCGCAGTCCGAGGTGCTCCCAGGCGGCGGGGGTGGCCACCCGGCCCCGGGGGGTACGGGCCAGCAGTCCCTCGCGCACCAGGAACGGCTCGGCGACCTCCTCCACGGTCTCCCGCTCCTCCCCCACCGCCACGGCCAGCGTGGACAGGCCCACCGGGCCCCCGCCGAACAGCTTCAGCAGCGCTTCCAGGACGGAGCGGTCCAGCCGGTCAAGGCCCCGGCCGTCCACCTCGAAGACCGCAAGGGCCCGGGACGCCGCCTCCCGCGTGACCACCCCGTCCCCCTTGACCTGGGCGTAGTCCCGCACCCGGCGCAGCAGCCGGTTCGCGATGCGGGGGGTGCCCCGGGAGCGGCCGGCGATCTCCGCCGCTCCGCCGTCGGTGGTCTCCACCTCCAGCAGCCGCGCGGAGCGCTGGATCACCCGCTCCAGTTCGGCGGGGGCGTAGAACTCCATGTGGCCGGTGAAGCCGAAGCGGTCGCGCAGCGGCGGCGGCAGCAGTCCGGCCCGGGTGGTGGCCCCGACCAGGGTGAAGGGCGGCAGCTCCAGCGGGATGGCGGTGGCACCGGGGCCCTTGCCGACGATGACGTCGACCCGGAAATCCTCCATGGCCATGTAGAGCATTTCCTCGGCCGGCCGGGACATCCGGTGGATCTCGTCGAGGAACAGCACCTCACCCTCGGTGAGCGAGGACAGGATCGCGGCGAGATCACCGGCGTGCTGGATGGCGGGCCCCGAGGTGATGCGGATGGGGGCGCCCATCTCGGCGGCGATGATCAGGGACAGCGTGGTCTTGCCGAGCCCGGGGGCACCGGAGAGCAGCACGTGGTCGGCGGTGCCGCCGCGAGCACGGGCGGCGCGCAGCACCAGGTCCAGCTGCTCGCGGACCTTGGGCTGGCCGACGAATTCCGTCAGGTCCTTGGGCCGCAGCGCGGCCTCGGCCGCCAGCTCCTCCCCCTCGGCGGTGGCGCCCACCAGCCGGCCGGTGTCCTGCGGTGGCTCTTCGTCCCAGTTCATCGGGGCTGTCCTCGTCTTCTTCCGGATTGCCCCGTGCTCAGCGGGCGCGGTTGAGGGTCTGCAGGGCGGCGCGGAGCAGGCGCGGGACCGGGACCGGGGTGCCGTCGGCGGCGACCGACTCGGCCTGCGGGGCGATCGTCGCGATCGCCTCCTCGGCCTCCCGGGGGGCGTACCCCAGGCCGGTGAGCGCGGTCATCAGCTGCTCGCGCCAGTCGGGCGGACCCGAGGGGGCGGTGGCGGCAGGAGTGCGGGGGCCGCCGACCGGCTCGCCGAGCCGGTCCTTGAGTTCGAGGAGGAGCTTCTGCGCCCCTTTCTTCCCGATACCGGGGACGGCGGTCAGCGCCTTCTCGTCCCCGGCGGCGACCGCCCGGCGCAGTCCGTCCGGGCTGTGCACCGCGAGCATCGCCTGGGCCAGGCGGGGCCCGACGCCGGAGGCGGTCTGGAGCAGCTCGAAGACCTGCCGCTCGTCGTCGTCGGCGAATCCGTACAGGGTCAGGGAGTCCTCGCGGACCACCAGCGAGGTGGCCAGGCGGGCGTTCTCCCCCACCCGCAGCGCGGCGAGGGTGCCCGGGGTGCACTGCACGGCCATGCCGACTCCGCCGACCTCCAGCACGGCGGTGTCGGGGGCGAGGGCGGCGACGGGTCCTTGGACAAAGGCGATCACGGTTCGATGGTGCCCTTCGCAACTCGTACGGGCGGGGTGCGCCGCGCGCCGGGGGCGGCCGCGGTGGCCCGCGCCAGCCGCTGCTGGGCGGCGCCGCGCCAGATGTGACAGATGGCCAGGGCGAGCGCGTCGGCGGCGTCGGCCGGCTTGGGTGGTGCCGACAGCCGCAGCAGCCGGGTGACCATGGCGCCGACCTGGTCCTTGTCGGCCCGGCCGCTGCCGGTGACGGCGGCCTTGACCTCGCTGGGGGTGTGCAGGGCCACCGGCAGGCCGCGCCGGGCGGCGCACAGCATGGCCACGGCGCTGGCCTGGGCGGTGCCCATCACGGTGCGCACATTGTGCTGGCTGAAGACCCGTTCCACCGCGACCGCCTCGGGTCGGTGCTCATCGAGCCATTCCTCGATACCGCGCTCGATGAGCACCAGCCGCTCGGGGGTGTCGCGCTCGGCGGGGGTACGGACCACGCCGACCGCCACCATCCGCAGCGGACGCCCGGCGACGCCGTCCACCACGCCGACCCCGCAGCGGGTCAGCCCCGGGTCCACGCCCAATACCCGCACCGCACTCCCTCGCTCCCCGTGCCGTGAGCGGCACTGGGCCGAAGGCTATCGGGCGGCACTGACAAGGAGGGTGAGCGGGCGTCAGGCGTCGACCTTCGCCATGATGTCGTCGGCGACGTCGAAGTTGGCGAAGACGTTCTGCACGTCGTCGCTGTCCTCCAGCGCGTCGATCAGCTTGAAGATCTTGCGCGCGCCGTCCTCGTCCAGCTCCACCTGCATGGTGGGCAGGAAGCTGGCGTCGGCCGAGTCGTAGTCGATGCCGGCGTCCTGGAGGGCGGTACGCACCGCGACCAGGTCGGTGGCCTCGCTGACCACCTCGAAGGACTCGCCGAGGTCGTTGACCTCCTCGGCCCCGGCCTCCAGCACGGCGTCCAGCACGTCGTCCTCGGCGCGGTCGGCCTTGGGGACGATGATGACGCCCTTGCGGTTGAACAGGTACGACACGGAGCCCGGGTCGGCCATCGAGCCGCCGTTGCGGGTCATGGCGACGCGCACGTCCGAGGCGGCCCGGTTGCGGTTGTCGGTCAGGCACTCGATGAGCACCGCGACGCCGTTGGGACCGTAACCCTCGTACATGATCGTCTGATAGTCGGCGCCGCCCGCCTCAAGACCGGCTCCGCGCTTGACGGCGCGGTCGATGTTGGTGTTGGGGACGGAGTTCTTCTTCGCCTTCTGCACGGCGTCGTACAGCGTGGGGTTGCCGTCCAGATCGGCACCGCCGGTCCGGGCCGCGACCTCGATGTTCTTGATCAGCTTGGCGAAGAGCTTGCCGCGCTTGGCATCGATCACGGCCTTCTTGTGCTTCGTGGTAGCCCACTTAGAGTGGCCGGACACAGCCTTGCTCCTTCAGATGTCACCAACAGAAACCAGTGCCGGAGATCCTACCGCCAGCCGGTCAATCCGCCCGCCGCACCATCTCGGTGAACAGCGCGTGGACCCGGTGGTCGCCGGTCAGCTCCGGGTGGAAGGCCGTGGCCAGCAGGTTTCCCTGCCGTACCGCGACCGGATGGCCCTCGTGGCGGGCCAGCGCCGTGGCGCCGGCGCCCAGCGACTCCACCCACGGTGCGCGGATGAACACGCCGTGCACGGGGCCGCCGCTCACCCCTTCGAGGTCGACGGCGGCCTCGAAGGACTCGTTCTGCCGGCCGAAGGCGTTGCGGCGCACGATCATGTCGATGCCGCCGATGGTCTCCTGGCCCGAGCGCGGGTCGAGGATCTTGTCGGCGAGCAGGATCATGCCGGCGCAGGAGCCGTAGACGGGCAGTCCGTCCCGTACCCGCTCGCGCAGCGGCTCCAGCAGGCCGAAGGCGGTGGCCAGCTTGGAGATCGTGGTGGACTCCCCGCCGGGGAGCACCAGGCCCTGCACCGCGTCGAGTTCGGCGGGGCGGCGGACGGCCCTGGCCTCGGCGCCCACGGCGGTGAGCGCGGCGAGGTGTTCGCGCACGTCGCCCTGGAGGGCGAGCACGCCCACCACCGGGGCGGTGGGCGTGCTCGTGGAGGGTGTCGCAGTCATCGCGCTTACCAGCCGCGCCCTGCGTAGCGCTCGGTCTCGGGCAGGGTGTCGATGTTGATGCCGACCATGGCCTCGCCCAGGCCGCGGGAGACCTCGGCGATGACCTTGGGGTCGTCGTAGAAGGTGGTGGCCTTGACGATGGCGGCGGCGCGCTGGGCCGGGTCGCCGGACTTGAAGATGCCGGAGCCGACGAAGACGCCCTCGGCGCCGAGCTGGCGCATCAGCGCGGCGTCGGCGGGGGTGGCGACACCACCGGCGGAGAACAGCACGACGGGCAGCTTGCCCAGCTCGGCGACCTCGCGGACCAGCTCGTACGGGGCGCGCAGCTCCTTGGCCGCGGCGAACAGCTCGTGGTTGTCCAGGGAGCGCAGCCGGCCGATGTCGCCCTTGATCTGCCGCATGTGCCGGACCGCCTCGACGACGTTGCCGGTGCCGGCCTCGCCCTTGGAGCGGATCATGGCGGCGCCCTCGGAGATCCGGCGCAGGGCCTCGCCGAGGTTGGTGGCACCGCAGACGAAGGGGGTGGTGAAGGACCACTTGTCGGTGTGGTTGACCTCGTCGGCCGGGGTCAGCACCTCCGACTCGTCGATGTAGTCCACGCCCAGCGCCTGCAGTACCTGGGCCTCCACGAGGTGGCCGATGCGGGACTTGGCCATCACGGGGATGGAGACGGCCTCGATGATGCCGTCGATCATGTCGGGGTCGGACATCCGGGCGACCCCGCCGTCCTTGCGGATGTCGGCCGGCACCCGCTCCAGGGCCATGACCGCGACCGCTCCGGCGTCCTCGGCGATCTTCGCCTGCTCGGGGGTGACGACGTCCATGATCACGCCGCCCTTGAGCTGCTCGGCCATGCCGCGCTTGACGCGGGCGGTGCCGGTCTCGGGGGTCTGAGGGGTGCTGGGGGACGTGCTGGACACGAATTGACCTCACTCGGCAGTTAATAATGCGACATGACCATCGTAGGCCCGGGCGGGCGGGAGCCACGAACGGCCCGGTTCCCGGGCGGTGACCGGGGCCACCGGATGCGATGACACCCGGTGGCCGGTCGTGCGGCAAGGGCCAATCCGTGGTCAGTGGCCTGCGGCGGTCAGCGCGGCCGGCGGCTCGTCGTCCATCTCGAAGGCGAGCGGGAAGGGCGCGTGCCCGGCCAGCCGGAACCAGCGCACCGTACGGTGACGGCGCAGCGCACGGGCCGCCCGCACCGCGTCGTTGTGGAACCGCCGCGCCATGGGCACCCGGCGCACCGCGGCCTCCAGCTCGCGCACCGTGTCCTCACCGCCCGGGGCCTCGCGCACCGCCTCGACCTGGTCGTTCTCCCCCAGGACCGCGCGCAGCGCCTGGCTCAGCTCGCTCTCGGCGACCTCGCGCTGCTCGTCCTCGGCCTGCCGCGCGGCGTGCGCGGCCTGGTTGAGCACCATGGAGGCGGCCGGATCGAAGATGCCCGAGGTCGCCACCTCCTGGGCGACGGAGGCGCGGCGCAGCAACTGCGCGTCGAGCGCGGCGCGGGCCGCGTCGATCCGGGCGTGCAGCCGGTCCAGCCGTCCGGCCGTCCAGCTGAGGTACACGCCGGCCAGCACCAGCGCGAGGGCGATCCACAGGGGCCAACTGAGAAGAGTCACGGCCGGTCACCCTATCGGGCACCCGGCGCGGCGCCGGACGCGACTACTCCTTGGAGTCCCCGGATTCCCTGCTGTCCTTCGCCTCCTTGGGCTCCCTGCTCTCCCGGGACAGGCCCAGCCGCCCCAGGAGCCCGACCCGGTCGTCGGGGGCGACCGCACCGGCGCCCGCGGTGACCGTCTCGTAGACCGCCAGGATGTCGTTGCCGACCGTGGACCAGTCGAAACGCCGGACATGGCGGCTGCCGTACGCGCGCAGCGCCTCCCGGCGCTCGGGGTCGCCCAGCAGCGCCAGCGTCGCGGCGGCGAGGGCGTCCGCGTCCTCGTTGGGGAACAGCTCCCCCGCCGCGCCGCCGTCCAGCACCTGGGCGAACGCGTCCAGATCGCTGGCCAGCACCGGTGCCCCCGCGGACAGCGCCTCCACCAGGATGATCCCGAAGGACTCGCCGCCGGTGTTGGGCGCGATGTACACATCGACGCTGCGCAGCAGCCGGGCCTTGTCCTCGTCGCTGACCATGCCCAGGAACTCCACCCGGGAGCGCATCTCGGCGGGCAGCGAGGCCACGGCCTCCTTCTCGTCGCCCCGCCCGGCCACCAGCAACCGGGTCTCCGGGCGTTCGGCGAGGATCTTGGGCAGCGCCCGCATCAGCACCGGCAGGCCCTTGCGGGGCTCGTCGATCCGGCCGATGAAGCCGATCGTCCCGCCCTGCCACTGCGCCTTGGGCTCGGCGTCGGCGAAGAAGCCGACGTCCACCCCGTTGGGGATCAGCACGGCGTCGCCGCCCAGATGCTCGACCAGCGTGCGGCGCGCGTACTCGCTGACCGCGATCCGGGCGCTGATCTTCTCCAGCGCGGGCTGGAGGATCGGATAGGCGGTGGCCATCGCCCGCGAGCGCGGGTTGGAGGTGTGGAAGGTCGCCACGATCGGGCCCTTGGCGGCCCAGCAGGTCAGCAGGGCCAGCGAGGGCGCGGCCGGCTCGTGCACGTGCAGCACGTCGAAGTCCCCGTCGTGCACCCAGCGGCGTACCCGGGCGGCGGACAGGAAACCGAAGTTGAGCCGGGCCACGGAGCCGTTGTACGGCACCGGGATGGCCCGCCCGGCGGCCACCGCGTACGGCGGCAGCACGGTGTCCTCGTCGGCCGGAGCCAGCACGGACACCTGGTGGCCCTGCCGGATCAGGTGCTCGGCCAGGTCGCGGATGTGGAACTGCACCCCGCCCGGGACATCCCAGGAGTAGGGGCAGACGATGCCGATTCTCATGCCGCGCGGTCCTCCCGCTGTGCGGCGCCCGCCTCGCCGGGGCGCGGTTCGAGATCGGCCAGCCACAGCCGCTGGAGCATGTGCCAGTCGTGCGGGCGCCGGGCGATGCCGGCGGCGAAGGAGTCGGCCAGCGCCTGGGTCATGACGGCGGTCCGCTCGGCGCGGGTGCCCTGCTCCGGGACGTCGACGGCGGGGTGGACCCGACCCTTTATCACCTTGGTCTCGTCGTACCACAGCTCGACCGGGAACAGCGCGGCCCCGGTCTGCTGGGCGAGCAGTGCGGGCCCGGCCGGCATCCGGGTCGGCTCGCTGAAGAACTCGACCTCCACCCCGGAGGCGGACAGGTCACGGTCGGCCACCAGCGCGACCACCCCGCCCTTGCGCAGCCGGCGGGACAGTATCCCGAAGGCGGAGCCGCCGGTGTGCGGCACCACCTCCATGCCCAGGCCCTCGCGGAAGGCGACGAAACGGTCGTACAGCGTCTCCGGCTTGAGCCGCTCGGCGACCGTGGTCAGCGGGATGCGCAGTTCGGTGACCAGCCAGGCGCCGGCCACGTCCCAGTTCCCGCAGTGGGGCAGCGCGAGTACCACGCCGCGCCCCTCCTTGAGGGTGTCGGTGACGAGGTCGAAATCGGCCACGTAGAAGCAGTCCTTGATGCGCTGCTCGCCCCACACCGGCAGCCGGAAGGACTCGATCCAGTACCGCAGGTAGGAGCGCATCCCCTCGCGCGACAGCTCGCGCAGCCGCTGGGGGGAGGCGTCGGGGACCACCCGGGCGTAGTTGGCCTCCAGGCGCTGCACCGCGGGCCCGCGGCGGCGCCACACGGTGTCGGCGACGCGCCGGCCCAGGGCCATGGCCGCCGGTTCCGGCATCCGTTTGACGGTGGCCCAGCCCAGGCCGTAGAGCGCGTCGCTCAACCGCTGCTTCATGCCCCTCCGTTCCGCGCCGCCTCGGCCGCGTCCGCGGCGTCCGCCTCGGCGGACTCCCGGCGTACGGTGACCACCCGCTGCACGATGGTGACCAGCGAGCCGATGGCGACCACCCACAGGGCGATCGGCAGCAGTACATCGATGTGCGGGACGGAGAAGGTGCGTTCGAAACCGGCGAGGCCCGTCAGCACCAGCGTGATGGTGAGCCGTTCGGCGCGTTCCACCAGCCCGTTGACCTTGACCGGCAGCCCGATGCTCTCGCCCCTGGCCTTGGTGTAGGAGACCACCTGGCCGCTGGCCAGGCAGACCAGGGTCACCGCGCACAGCAGCAGGTCGTCGCCGTTGCCGGCGAACCACAGCGCGAGCGCGGAGAAGATCGCCGCGTCGGCGACCCGGTCCAGCGTGGAGTCCAGGAACGCGCCCCACCGGCTGGAGGTGCCCAGCTGGCGGGCCATGTTGCCGTCCACCAGGTCGGAGAAGACGAACAGCGTGATGACGACCGTGCCCCAGAAGAACTCGCCGCGCGGGTAGAAGGCCAGTGCTCCCGCCATCACTCCGGCGGTTCCGACGCAGGTCACGGCGTCCGGGCTGACCCGCAGCCGCAGCAGCAGCGCGGCGAACGGCGTGAGGACACGCGTGAAGAAAGCCCGCGCGTACTTGTTGAGCATGACCTTCCCAGGGGTCGGTGACGGGCCGGATGGTCGAACGGCCACCGGCCGCCCCATCGTAGTCACGCCGCGGGCTGTCAAGGGCGCCGAGGTCGTCCGGGCCGCAAATCGCCGTTGTGGGCCCGGCGCGGGGGCCCGCGCCGCTAGGCTGACCCCGGCGTGCAGGTGTGCCGGTCCTCCCGGAGGGGAACGGGCCACCCGGGCGGCTGAAGTGTGAGGACTGGGGGTTTGCGATGTCGGCGCTGGACGATCTGCGCAACGCGGCGGGCATTGATTTCGACTTCGCGCCGGGCGCGCAGGTGCCGCTGTCCGGGGCGGGCACCGGGCACTCGGGGATGAGCCAGGCGCTGGCCTCGGTCGCCTACCGGGACGTGCCTCCCGAGGACATCAAGGAGCCGAACGACGCCGCCGGGGTGAAGAAGGGCAAGTTCACCCTGCTGGAGCCCAATCTGGGCGAGGCGTTCACCCGCGCCGTGGAGACCCGGATGATCGCGGACGACCGCAAGCCGCTGGTGCAGTCCTTCGGCGCCGATCCGCAGACGGTGGTGGAGCACGCGCTGTCCGCCAAGCGGATCCGCAAGCAGCGGGACCGCAGGCTGACCCTCATCATGGGCATCTTCGGGGTGCTGTTCCTGCCGGGCGTGCTGATCTGGCTCGGGCTGTTCCAGCTGCGCCGCACGTTCGCCGGCTCCCAGGGCCGGCAGGCCGGCTTCCTGGGCACCCTCACCCTGGTGGCGATCGCCGCGCTGATCGCGCTGCTGGTGATCAGGGTGCCGCTGGGCGGGCCGATCCGGCTGTACGTGTGGAGCATGCTGCCGGCGCCCATCATCGGCTGGTACTGGGCGAAGCAGATCTCCGAGCGCACCGCGCAGAATCTGCGCGCGCACTGGGCGGACCTGGCGGGTGGCGGCGGCTCGGGCGCGATGATCCCCGAGGCCGTTCCGCAGAACCCCAACGACAAGGAGGCGGAGCGGCTGCGGGTGGGCCTGGCCAAGCTGGCCGCCGAGCAGAACAGCAACATCGTCCACTACGCGGGCCCGCAGGGCATTCTGGGCATGGGGGTGCGCTGGGGCAGCTGGCAGCTGGCCGAGGAGCTGGTGCCCAAGGACCCGGGGCGCGAGATCGACCCGTTCCGGGCCTGGGACGTCGCCCGTGCCATCCACGACCAGTTGCGGATGCTGGAGCGCGGCCCGCTGCACACCGGTGGCTTCCCCACCCCGTCGATCAAGCACTGGGTGGTCCGTCACATAGGGGAGGGCGCCGGCGCGATCAGCCGGCCCATGGGGGACACCGCCGACTCGTTCGGCATCGACAACCTCGAGGTCCAGCGGATCTGCAACGAGCAGCAGTTCGACAGCGGGGACCGGCACTATCTGGGTGTGCAGTTCGTGCTGTGGGACGGCGAGCTGGTGCTCACCATGATGATCACCGTCACGGTGCTGCACCACACGCTGCGAATCGAGGTCACCGGGCACGCGCTGGGGCCGATCCACGGGTTCTTCCGCAAGGGGCCGGACGGCAAGTCCAAGGAGATCCGCGATCCGGTCAAGTTCTGGAAGAAGAAGAAGGTGCCGCTGCCGCTGGTGGACGCCAAGGAAGTGGTCCGGCTGGCCGCCCGCGCCCCGCTGACCTGGTTCCCGGCCAAGCTGGACGCCTACGGCGGCACCATCTCACTGCCGGAGCCGTTCGGTCTGCGGCACACCTGGGCGGGCAAGCCGTGGCGGCACCGCTTCATGGCGGACGACGCGCTGCGCGCGGCCACCCCGGTGCTGCGGGTGGCGCACGCGGCGGCGTTCCGGGTGCTGGAGGAGAACGGCGTGGACATCAGCCGCTTCGAGGGCCGTTCGCAGGCGCTGGGCGGCGCGGTGCAGGCCGCCGAGCCCCGTAAGGCCGACGAGTACAACATGTGAGGTACGGCCCGTGACGGGCCGCACCGGGTCAGCCGGCGGGCCAGGCGGCGGCGAGCAGCCGTCTGGTGTCGGCGAGCAGTTGGGGCAGCACCTTGGTGTGCCCGACCACCGGCATGAAGTTGGCGTCGCCGCCCCAGCGGGGTACGACGTGCTGGTGCAGATGCGGGGCGATGCCGGCGCCGGCCGCACTGCCCTGGTTCATCCCGATGTTGAAGCCGTGCGCGCCGGAGGCGGTACGGATCGCGGTCATCGCGCGCTTGGTCAGCAGCGCGAGTTCGGCGGTCTCGTCCTCGGTCAGCTCGGTGTAGTCGGCGACGTGCCGGTAGGGCACCACCAGCAGATGACCGCCGTTGTACGGATAGAGGTTGAGCACGGCGTACACCTGCTGGCCGCGGGCGATGACGAGCCCGTCCTCGTCGCTCTTGGTGGGGATGACGCAGAAGGGGCAGCCGTCACCGGCGCCGTCCCCGCGCGGCTTGCCCTCGCCCTGGATGTAGGCCATCCGGTGGGGGGTCCACAGTCGCTGGAACGCGTCCGGCGTCCCCACCCCGATCTGCTGCTCCAGCTCGCTGTTCATCTGAGTTCCTTCGTGGGCTCCCCCGCTTTCGGGCGAGGGAAGAAGCGGACACGCGGCTTGCATACTCAAAGAGCTTGGCCGACCACGAAGCGTGTCAGCCGAGCTTACCGCCGGGCTGGTGGGAAGTCAGGTCTGTGGAGCTTGTGTAAGACCGTGGGCGGCACACCGTCCCTTCGCCGGCAACCCCAGGCGGCAACGGGCTGTGCAGCAGAAAGGTCCGGTCCGCGAGGGCTGGGATTCCCTTCGTTCTTCCACGAGGGGGAGGAGGCCAAGGCGGTCAGCATAGGCTCCGCCGGGCGGTCCGGGGCAATCCCGGACCGCCGGCCGGCGGGCGATCAGACCTGGACGCGGGCCTCGACGGCCTCGGCGATCTCGCGCAGCGCCTCCGCGCGCGGGATGCCGTTCTTCTGGGAGCCGTCGCGGTAGCGGAAGCTGACCGCGCCGTTGGCCACGTCGTCGTCACCGGCGATCACCATGAAGGGGATCTTGGCCTTCTGGGCGTTGCGGATCTTCTTCTGCATCCGGTCCGAGGAGGTATCGACGTCGAACCGGAGCCCGGCGGCCTTGGCCTCGGCGGCGAACTCCTCCAGGTAGGGCACGTGGGAGTCGCCGACCGGGATGCCGACCGCCTGGACGGGGGCCAGCCACGGCGGGAAGACACCCGCGTAGTGCTCCAGCAGGACCGCGAAGAACCGCTCGATGGAGCCGAACAGGGCCCGGTGGATCATGACGGGCCGCTGCCGGGAGCCGTCGGCGGCGGTGTATTCGAGGTTGAAGCGCTTGGGCTGCTGGAAGTCGACCTGGATGGTGGACATCTGCCAGGTACGGCCGATGGCGTCCTTGGCCTGGACGGAGATCTTCGGGCCGTAGTAGGCGGCGCCGCCCGGGTCCATGACGAGTTCGAGGCCCTGCTTGCCGGCGGCCTGGCGCAGCGTCTCGGTGGCCTCCTCCCACTCCTCGGGCTCACCGATGAACTTGTCGGAGTCGTCCCGGGTGGAGAGTTCGAGGTAGAAGTCGTTGAGGCCGTAGTCGCGCAGCAGGTTCAGGACGAAGGTCAGCAGGCTGTCGAGTTCGTCCGGCATCTGCTCGGTGGTGCAGTAGATGTGGGAATCGTCCTGGGTGAATCCCCGGGCCCGGGTGAGGCCGTGGACGACTCCGGACTTCTCGAAGCGGTAGACCGTGCCGAACTCGAACAGCCGCATCGGCAGTTCCCGGTAGGACCGCCCGCGCGCCCGGAAGATGAGATTGTGCATCGGGCAGTTCATGGCCTTGAGGAAATAGTCCTGGCCCTCGAACTCCATGGGCGGGAACATCGACTCGGCGTAGTTCGGCAGATGCCCGGAGGTCTCGAACAGCTTGGCCTTGGAGATGTGGGGGGTATTGACGAATTCGTACCCCGACTCCTCGTGCCTGCGGCGCGAGTAGTCCTCCATCACCTTGCGGATGACACCGCCCTTGGGGTGGAAGACCGCGAGGCCGGAGCCGAGCTCCTCGGGGATGGAGAACAGGTCGAGCTCGGAGCCGAGGCGGCGGTGGTCGCGCTTCTCGGCCTCGGCCAGGAACTCCAGGTGGGCCTTGAGTTCGTCCTTGGTGGGCCAGGCGGTGCCGTAGATGCGCTGGAGCTGCGGGTTGCGCTCACTGCCGCGCCAGTAGGCGGCGGCGGACCGCATGAGCTTGAAGGCCGGGATCAGCCGGGTGCTGGGCAGGTGCGGACCGCGGCACAGGTCCTTCCAGCACAGTTCGCCGGTCTTGGCGTCCACGTTGTCGTAGATGGTGAGCTCGCCCGCGCCGACCTCGGCGGAGGCGCCCTCGGCCGCGTCGGCGGCGGAGCCCTTGAGACCGATCAGCTCGATCTTGTAGGGCTCGGCGGCGAGTTCGGCGCGCGCCTCGTCATCGGTGACGACCCGGCGGGCGAAGCGCTGACCCTGCTTCTGGATCTGCTGCATGCGCTTCTCGATGCGGCCCAGGTCCTCGGGGTGGAAGGGCTGCTCGACGTCGAAGTCGTAGTAGAAGCCGTCCTTGATGGGCGGGCCGATGCCCAGCTTGGCCTCGGGGAAGAGGTCCTGCACGGCCTGGGCCAGCACGTGGGCGGTGGAGTGCCGCAGGATGTTCAGGCCGTCGTTCGAGCTCAGCTCGACCGGCTCGACCTCGTCGCCGTCGGCGAGCGGGTGCGTGAGGTCGCGCAGCTCGCCGCCGACGCGGGCGGCGACGACGGAGCGCTGCCCCTCGAAGAGGGCGGCGGCCGTGGTGCCCGTGGTCACCACGCGCTCTTCCCGCTCGGAATCGCGTTGGATGATCACACGGACGTCTGACACCGGTCTCTCCTGACGTTGGCGGCTGCTCGATGCGCAGCGCTCGCTGCGATTTCGCATGGTACCGAGCGGGCTGGCCCGGCCGCGAAACGGTTGCGGGGCCGAGCGCGCAGCCCGGCCAACCAACGCAAGAAGGCCGGTCCTTGACGGACCGGCCTTCCCAGGGCGTGGGCGATACTGGGATCGAACCAGTGACCTCTTCGGTGTGAACGAAGCGCTCTCCCGCTGAGCTAATCGCCCTGGGCTGGTGCTTTCGGGCTGTTCCCCTCGGCACGAGAAGAACAATACACAGCTCAGCGCCCCAGAACCAAATGAACTCCCGGCGGGCGACCGGCCCCTCGTCGCCGGCCGGAGTGCGGGGCGGAGCGCGGCGGGCGTCACCGGATGGCGCATCACTCGTTGACAGGGGCGCCGCTCTCTGTAGCCGACTGTGCACAAAATGGCACTCACCCATTCGAATGATGTCAAGCATCGCAAATAGGACAGAGGGGTTTACAACCGGCGCGTACGTGGCATGTCGAATTCGCCGACGTGCGAATCCCCGAGCGCACACTGAGCGAAAGGCCCTGGCGCTTATGAACACCACGGTCAGCTGCGAGCTGCACCTGCGCCTCGTTGTATCGAGCGAGTCCTCACTGCCTGTACCCGCGGGGCTGCGGTATGACACGGCGGACCCCTACGCCGTACACGCCACATTTCACACCGGAGCCGAAGAAACCGTCGAGTGGGTTTTCGCCCGCGATCTCCTGGCCGAGGGGCTGCACCGGCCCACCGGGACGGGAGACGTCAGGGTGTGGCCCTCCCGCAGTCATGGCCAGGGGGTCGTGTGCATCGCACTCAGCTCCCCGGAGGGCGAAGCACTGCTGGAGGCCCCCGCCCGGGCCCTGGAATCCTTCCTCAAGCGCACCGACGCCGCCGTCCCGCCGGGCACCGAACACCGGCACTTCGACCTCGACACCGAGCTCTCGCACATTCTCGCGGAGAGCTAGAGACCCGCCGGTTCTCCGCGCCGTCCGACTCGGGGCGACGGCGCGGGGCCGGCGTCGCACACAGCGCACAGCGCCGTCGCGGACCACGCGGCGGCGCTGTCGTGTCACCGAGCGGCTAAAGTCCGGGGGCAGGAACGCCAGGGAGGGCGGGTCCCCGCCCCTGACCCCACCGGGAGACGGCCTTGCTGATCAACCACGACACCCGGTGTGCGCTCACCCATACCGTGGATCTGCTGAACACCGCCCTCGGCGACGGCTCGCCGGACGCGCTGAGCACCGTGGAGCAGCTGCGCTCCTACGTCGAGTCCCACGATCTGAGCGGCGTCCAGGTGGGAGCCCTGAGCGAGGCGGACCTGGCGGGAGTGCGCCGGGTGCGGGAGCTGTTCGCGGCGGTGTTCGCGGCGGGGACGGACCGGGAGGCCGCCGAGCTGATCAACGCGATGGTCGCGAAGGCCGGCACCACCCCCCAGCTGACCGACCACGACGGCCACGACTGGCACGTGCACTACTTCGCGCCGGGTGCCTCGGTCGCCGACCATCTCTCCGCGGACTGCGGCATGGCGCTGAGTTTCTTCCTGGTCGCCGGGGAACGGGAGCGGCTGCGGCGCTGTGACGCGCCGGATTGCCGCCGGGCCTTCGTGGACCTGTCCCGCAACCGTTCGCGCCGTTACTGCGACAGCAGGACCTGCGGGAACCGGCTGCACGTGGCCGCCTACCGGGCCCGGCAGCGGCGCTCGGCCGCGCACAGCGGCGGCTGACCCTCCCCCGGCCGGAGGGCGGGCCGCCGCGCGGCCGAGGCCCCCGCCGTCACAACCAGAACCGGTCATAGACCCCCGAGAGAAGCAGCAGCACGCCGATCACCGTGAGGAAGAGGATCAGCGGCGGCTGCGAGAGCGCGAACAGACAGCCCCTGGCCTCCGGATCACCGGGGTCAGGGGCGGGACGGTCGGCCGTGTCGGGCCGGATCGGGGGATCGGGAGCGTGCTGCTCCCCGGTGAAGTGCGCCATGTCGCGGTGATCATGACGCAGCGGCCGCCCCCTCCGCGATCAACACACCTCATATGAGCGGGGATTCGCTATTTCGAGGGTCTGGTCATATGCCGTGCTTCTTCAGGATGGCCTCGATGTCCGAGAAGTCATCGGCGGGCGCCGCCGCGGCGGCGGCACGGCCACGCTTGGCGGGCAGCGCGGGGGCCTGCGCGGCCGGCTCGGCCGCGGCCTGTCCCGCACCGCCGCCCCCGCGGCGGTCCGCGAACCCGGCGACGAAGAAGATCAGCACGGCGAGACCGATGACGCCCAGGCCCGCCCAGGCGACCGGGTTGAAGGTCATGTTGAGCACGAACCGCACCACACCCGTCATGGCGAGCCCCAGGGGCAGCAGCGAGAAGGCAGCCACCCGCAGCGCGGTGGCGTAGCGGCGGCGCTTGGCCACCAGAAAGGCCACACCGAGGCCGGCGGCGGTCAGCAGGGTGCAGAATGTTCCGATCAGCATCCTTCCATCCTGCCTGGCGTCGCTCCCGGAGGCCATGGCCGCAGCGGGGGGATCAGGGACAATTCGGGGTAGCGGCGGGCCACGGCGGCCCGGCTGGAAGACTGGGGGCATGAGCGAAGCAACCGGCCGCACCGTCGTGCTCGACGTGTGGTGCGACCTCCAGTGCCCCGACTGCCACCGCGCCGAGAGCGACCTGCGGGCCCTGCGCGAGCGGTTCGGCGACCGGCTGGAGATCAGGCGGCGGCACTTCCCGCTGCCGGGCCACCGGCACGCGCAGGCCGCCGCCCAGGCCGCCGAGGAGGCGTACGCGCAGGGCCGGGGCGACGCGTACTGGACGGCGCTGCTGGAGCGCACGGCCGAGCTGCGCGAACGCGGGGAGCCGGTGCTGAGCGAGGTGGCGCGGGCCACCGGGGTGGACGCCGAGGAGATAGAGACGGCACTGATCGACGGCCGCCACCTGCTGGCCGTGGACGCCGACCAGGCCGAGGGCCAGGCGCTGGGGGTGCGCGGCACTCCCAGCTACGTGATCGCCGGGCAGCGGCTGGACGGCGGCGCGAGCCAGGACGGACTGCTGGAGCGGATCGGCGGGATCGCCCAGGAGGAACTCGACCGGGCCTGAGCGCCCGGGGCGCCCGTCCCGGCACCCCGCGCGCGGTCAGAGCAGCGGCTTGTGCAGCCGCAGGGCCACCGGGCGGTAGCCGAGGGAGTCGTACAGCCGGCGGGCCGGGGTGTTGTCGGTGAGGACACTCAGGCCCAGCAGTTCGCCGCCGGCGGCGGTGGTGAGGTGCTCGGCCTCCCGCAGCAGCGCGCGGCCATGCCCCTGCCCCCGGTGCGCCTCGGCGACCTCCACCGCGTACACGTAGCCGTCCGCCCCGTACGGCAGCCGTCCGGGGCCCGTCGTCAGCCACAGGGTGCCCACGTCGGTGCCGTGGTGGCTGAGCACGCGCAGCACGGCACCCTCGGTGTGGTGGCCCTGTGGCAGTTGTGCCGCGAGCAGGGTGTCGGCGTGCGCGGCCGCGTCCTCGGGCCCGGCGCCCTGCGCGCGCCGCGCGGCGGCGAGCCGCTCCCGCTCCGCCGCATGCCAGGACGCGTACTCCCGCTCCCCCATCGGCCGGACCGCGCTGCCCGCCGGGAGCGGCGGCTGGTCGGCCGGTCTCTTGGCCAGCCAGCGGTTGCGTTCGGTGTAGCCCAGCGCCGTGAACAGCCCGAGCGCCGGGGCGGCTTCGGCCGGGATGTCCACCTCGGCCCGTACGCAGCCCCAGCCGCGCAGGATCTCCTCCGCGGCCAGGGCGGCCACCGTGGCCCGCCCCCGGCGGCGGTCCTGCGGCGCCGCGATGCCCAGCTCCTCGATGCGGCCCGCGGCCGGCCCGTATCCGGGGACACGGGTCAGCCGCAGGCCGCCCACCGGGCGGGAGTTGACGCGTATGTCGTAGCCACGGGTCCGGCCGCCGTGGGCGGAGCGCTCCTCGGGCCCGTTGGGCCGCACGGTGGTGGTCATCTCGCCTTTCAGGGGTCGATGTCGGCCGCGGAGCGGGCCTGGAAGACGCGCAGCGCCTCGGCGGTCACCGGGCCAGGGGCGCCGGGCAGTTCGCGGTCGTCGACGCGGCGCACGGCCTGCACGTCGCGGGTGGAGGAGGTGAGGAAGACCTCGTCGGCCCGCTGGAGCACGTCCATCGGCAGTTCGGTCTCCTTGGCGCCGGCCCATTCGACCACCAGGGCCCGGGTGATGCCGGCCAGACAGCCGGAGGCCAGCGGCGGGGTGTGCAGTTCGCCGTCGAGGACGACGAAGACGTTGGTGCCGGTGCCCTCGCACAGGGCGCCGGTGGTGTTGGCGAACAGCGCCTCGGAGGCGGCCTGCTGGTGGGCGCGGGCCAGGGCGATGACGTTCTCGGCGTAGGAGGTGGACTTGAGCCCGGCCAGCGCACCGCGCTCGTTGCGGGTCCAGGGCACGGTGATGACGGCGGTGCTGGCGGGCCGGCGGGCCGTCTCGGCGTGCGCGATCAGCAGGGTGGGCGGTGCGTCGCCGCGGTCGGAGCCCAGCGGGGAGGTGCCGCCGGTGTAGGTGATGCGCAGCCGGCCGAAGGGCACCGGCTCGCTGTTGTCCAGCACCGCCCGGCAGGCGCGGCGCACCTCGTCACGGTCGGGCTCGGGCAGGCCGAGTCCGGCGGCGGAGGCCGCGAGCCGGTCCAGGTGGCGGCTCATCGCGAAGGGACGGCCGTGCTCGGTCTTCAGCGTCTCGAAGACTCCGTCGCCGACCGTGAGTCCGTGGTCGAAGACGGAGACCTTCGCGCTGTCGGCGTCCCGCAGCTCACCGTCCAGCCAGATCAGCGCCATGGTGTCGTTCTCCTGTCTCGTGCGTGGTGCCCGACGCTACCGTGAGCAGTCGTTCGGCCTTGAGTTCGGTCTCCGCCCATTCCCGCTCGGGGTCCGACCCCCAGGTGATACCCGCGCCGGTGCCGAAGCGCAGCACCGGACGGCCGCCGGTGCGGTCGGTCCAGAAGGTGCGGATGCCCACCGCCAGCTCGCCCGTGCCGCGATCGGCGTCGACCCATCCGATGCCGCCGCAGTACGGGCCGCGGGGGGCCCGTTCCAGTGTCTCGATGATCTTCAGGGCGCTGGGCTTGGGCGCGCCGGTGACCGAGCCGGGCGGGAAGGTCGCGGCGAGCAGGTGGGCCCAGCCGGTGCCGGGGGCGAGTTCGCCGCGGACGGTGGAGACGAGGTGGACGAGTCCGGGATGGGGCTCGGTGACACACAGTTCGGGAACGGTGACGCTGCCGGTGGCGCAGACCCGGCCCAGGTCGTTGCGGACGAGGTCCACGATCATCACGTTCTCGGCGTGGTCCTTGGGCAGCAGGTCGGCGGCCGTGCGGCCGGTGCCCTTGATCGGGCCGGATTCCACGGTGTGGCCGCGGCGGCGCAGATACAGCTCCGGGGAGGCGGTGGCGATCTCCACGCCGTGTCCGGGCAGCCGTACGGTGCCGGCGTACGGGGCGGGGTTGCCGCGGGCCAGCAGCGCGGTGAGGGCGTCGATGTCGGCGGCGGACGGGTCGGGCAGCGGGGCGGTCAGGACCCGGCAGAGGTTGGCCTGATAGACCTCGCCGGCCGCGATGTGCTCGCGGATGCGGCGGACGGCGGCGGTGTAGGCGGCGCGGTCCAGGGAGGTGTGCCAGCTCCTGGGGTCCGGGCCGCGCCAGCGGCCGGTCCTGACCGGGAGGGCGGGGGCGCGGCGCACCTGTCCGAAACGGGCGCACAGCGGGCCGCCCTCGTAGTCGGCGACCACCGCCCACCAGCCGGTGGAGTCCAGGGCGGCGGGGTCGCGGGTGACGTCCCGCAGGTCGGTGGCCAGATACCCGCCGAGGCGGGCAAGCGGAGCGAAGTCGTGCACATGTGCGAGTCTAGGCCGCGGATACGGGCCCCACCGAGTTTGAGCTGGCCCGCGGATCCGCTAGAGTTCATGACGTCACCAGGGAGCGCAAGCGTCCCGGGGGGCATACACACTGCGGACGTAGCTCAGTTGGTAGAGCACCACCTTGCCAAGGTGGATGTCGCGAGTTCGAGTCTCGTCGTCCGCTCGAAGGGGGCCTGGCCCCCTCCGGTGGAGTGGCCGAGAGGCGAGGCAACGGCCTGCAAAGCCGTCTACACGGGTTCAAATCCCGTCTCCACCTCGGACGATTAGCTCAGCGGGAGAGCGCTTCCCTGACACGGAAGAGGTCACTGGTTCAATCCCAGTATCGTCCACTGGGTCCTTGATGGACCTTCCCGCGCGATTAGCTCAGCGGGAGAGCGCTTCCCTGACACGGAAGAGGTCACTGGTTCAATCCCAGTATCGCGCACGCGAGATCAGCGTCACACGGACGATTAGCTCAGCGGGAGAGCGCTTCCCTGACACGGAAGAGGTCACTGGTTCAATCCCAGTATCGTCCACCACCGGCAAGGGCCGGGAAGCCGCACGGCTTCCCGGCCCTTCGTCTGTGCCCCTTGGGCTGTGTACGTACGCGGTGCCCGGGCAGCTCCCCAGCTGCCCGGGCACACATGCCGTCCGCCTGACCCCCGTCCCCACGGGGTGTTGGCCGGTGTCCCCGACCCGGGCCGCTCTCCCGGGTCCGGAGCGCTGTTCAGCGCCCCAGAAGTCCGGCCACGGACGACGCCTGTGTCACGACGGCATCGACGCCGCCGATCACGACCGCGAGTGTGATGGCCAGCGGCAGCACCATGGCCACCGCGACCAGCGGATGACGCCGTGCCGCCCTGGGCGAACCGCCGGTCAGCTGCGTCATCTGTCCACTCCCGTCGAGTTGTTGGCAAGCGGCGGGCGGGTGACCTCGGGGGACGAGTGCTGCGCCCGCCGCTTGACCTCAACACTAGGCGGCGGCCCCCGTCCCGGCGTCAGCCCGGCGTATTGAACCCGGGGCCTCCCAGGGGATGACGCGAGGCCCCAAGGGCTACTCCCCAGGGTGGACGAGAGACGGGATTCACCAGGGGTTTCCCCCAGGGGACCCGCGCGCCGCACGCCCTTCTCGGCGTTGTGGCCGCCCAGTCCGTAAGCTGTGCGACGGCTGTTGAACAGCACAAGAACCGGGCTGCGAGGTAGAGATGGCGATGATGCGGCTCCGGCGCGAGGACCCGCGGGTCATGGGGGCGTTCCGGCTCCACCGCCGGCTGGGCGCGGGGGGCATGGGGGTGGTGTACCTCGGCTCGGACCGGCGCGGGCAGCGGGTGGCGCTCAAGGTGATCCGGCCCGATCTCGCCGAGGACCACGAGTTCCGGGCCCGGTTCGCCCGCGAGGTGTCGGCGGTGCGCCGCATCAGAGGGGGGTGTACGGCCCGTCTGGTGGCCGCCGATCTGGACGCCTCGCGTCCCTGGTTCGCGACCCAGTACGTGCCGGGGCCCTCGCTGCACGACAAGGTCGCCGAACAGGGCCCGCTGTCGGCCGCCGAGACGGCCGCGATCGGTGCCTCGCTCGCCGAGGGTCTGGTCGCCGTGCACGAGGCGGGGGTGGTGCACCGGGACCTGAAGCCGTCCAACATCCTGCTGTCGCCCAAGGGTCCGCGCATCATCGACTTCGGCATCGCCTGGGCCACCGGCGCCTCCACCCTCACCCATGTGGGCACCGCCGTGGGCTCGCCCGGCTTCCTGGCGCCCGAGCAGGTACGGGGGGCGGCCGTCACCCCGGGGACCGACGTGTTCTCGCTGGGCGCCACCCTGGCGTACGCCACGCTGGGCGACTCGCCGTTCGGGCAGGGCAGTTCGGAGGTGATGCTCTACCGGGTGGTGCACGAGGAGCCGATCCTGCGCGGCACCCCCTCGGCGCTGGCCCCGCTGCTGCGCGCCTGCCTGGCCAAGGCCCCGCAGGAACGGCCCAGCACGCTCCAGCTCGCGAGCCGGCTGAAGGAGATCGCCGCCCGCGAGGCTCGCGGCACGGCCCTTGCCCCGCGCCCCAGGCCCCGCCCCACGGTGCCCGCGCCCGCCGCAGCGCCGCAGCAGGCCCGTACCGCCCGCCCGGAGCCGGCCGCCCCGGGGCCGCGCCCCTCCCCCGCCCCGAGGCCCGCCGCCCGGCGGCCCGCGCCGGGACCGGTACGGCGCGGGGTGGACCGCGGGCTGCTGCGGCAGCGGCTGATCGTGTTCGTGGTGGTGACGCTGCTGGTGGCGCTGGGCATCGCGGCGGCCCAGGGCTGTCAGGGCCCGGTCTGAGGCGGCCGCGCGGTGGCGACGGCGTAGAAGGCCACGGCGGCGGCAGCGGCCACGTTCAGCGAGTCCACCCCGTGCGCCATCGGGATGCGTACCCAGGTATCGGCAGCGGCCAGGGCGCGCGGGGTGAGCCCGTCGCCCTCCGCGCCGAGCAGGAGCGCGACCCGCTCCGCCGTCTCCTCCCGGCGGAGGGCGTCGGCCAGCTCCACCGCCCGCGCGTCGGGGGTGAGCGCCAGCAGCCGGAACCCCGCCTCGCGCACCCCGGTGAGGCTGTGCGGCCACTGGGCGAGCCGCGCGTACGGCAGGGAGAACACCGCACCCATCGACACCTTGACCGAACGCCGGTAGAGCGGGTCGGCGCTGTCCGGTGACAGCAGGACGGCGTCCATGCCCAGGGCCGCCGCGCCCCGGAAGATCGCGCCGATGTTGGTGTGGTCGTTGACGGCCTCCACCACCGCGACGCGGCGGGAGCGGGCCAGCAGGTCCGCGGGGTCCGGCAGCGGCAGCCGGTGCAGGGAGGCCAGGGCGCCGCGGTGGACGTGGTAGCCGGTGACCTGCTCGGCCAGTTCGGGCGTGACGACGTACACGGGGGCGCCGCAGGAGGTGATGACATCACCGAGCGCCTCGGCCCACTTGTCGGTGAGCAGCATCGAGCGCATCGGGTAGCCGGCCGCCAGGGCGCGGCGGATGACCTTCTCGCCCTCCGCCATGAACAGCCCTTCGGCGGGTTCCCGGCGGCGGCGCAGGGCGACGTCGGTCAGTGCCGTGTAGTCGGTGAGCCGGGGGTCGGCGGGGTCGGTGACGGGGATCAGCGGCACGGTCACAGGGTCTCCTCCGGGTGGTCCGCGACGGTCACCACATCGCCGACGACGATCACGGCGGGCGGCCGGACGCCGGTGGCGGCGATGCGGTCGGCGGCCGTCTCCAGGGTGGCGTCGACGCGCCGCTGGGCGGTGGTGGTGCCGTCCTGGATCACCGCCACCGGGGTACGCGGGTCCCGGCCGTGCCCGATCAGGGTGGCGGCGATCGCGGGCATCCGTTCGACCGCCATCAGCAGCACGAGGGTGCCGCGCAGCCGGGCGAGGCCCGCCCAGTCCACCAGCGACTTGGGGTGGTCCGGTGCCAGGTGGCCGCTGACCACCGTGAACTCGTGTGCGACACCGCGGTGGGTGACCGGGATGCCGGCCGCGCCGGGCACGCTGATGGCGCTGGTGACCCCGGGGACCACGGTGACCGGGATGCCGGCCTCCGCCAGTGCCGTGGCCTCCTCCATGCCCCGGCCGAAGACGTACGGGTCTCCGCCCTTGAGCCGCACCACGGACTTCCCGGCCCTGGCGTGCTCGATGAGCGTCCCGTTGATGGCCTCCTGGGCCATGGCCCGGCCGTAGGGGATCTTGGCAGCGTCGATGACCTCGACGTGGGCGGGCAGTTCGTCCAGCAGGTCACGCGGCCCGAGCCGGTCGGCGACCACCACGTCGGCCTCGGCCAGCAGGCGGCGGCCGCGCACGGTGATCAGGTCGGGGTCACCTGGGCCACCGCCGACCAGTGCCACCCCGGGCGTGCGGTTCCGGTGCCTGGGCGCGGCCAGGGTGCCCTCGCGCAGCCCTTCGACGACGGCGTCCCGTACGGCGGCGGAACGGCGCGGGTCACGGCCGGTGAGCACGGCGACGGTGACGCCCTCGCTGCGGCCGATGGCCGGGGTCCAGGCGGTGGCGGCGCCGGCGTCGTCGCTGCGGACGCACCACACCCGGGCGCGCTCGGCCTCGGCGGAGGCGGCGGCGTTCACCTCGGGGTCGTCGGTGGCGACCAGCGCGTACCAGGCGTCGGCCAGGTCACCGGGCCGGTATCCGCGCCGCTCCCAGCGCAGTTCGCCGGCCTCGGCCATGGCCTGGACGGAGGGGGTGACGGCGGGGGCGATCAGCCGGATGTCGGCTCCCGCGGCCAGCAGGGCGGGCAGTCGGCGCTGGGCGACGGTGCCGCCGCCGAGCACCAGGACCAGGCGACCGGTCAGCCGCAGTCCGACGGGGTACGCGGGGTGGTCGGGGTGTGGCTGTGGCATGGGTGACGCGGCTCCTGGTGAGCGAGCGGGATCGCCGCTGCGACGCTGGAGCGGCTGCGATGTGCTGGGTGGCGGCCGGGGCAGAGCGCCCCGGCCGCCACCCACACAGTACGGTCCTCAGTTCTTGTCGCTGACGCCTGCCGCGTCGAAGGTGGCGACCTCCCGCATGGCGCGGGCCGCGCTCTGCACCACCGGCAGCGCCAGCAGCGCCCCGGTGCCCTCGCCGAGCCGCAGGTCGAGATCGACCAGCGGGCGCAGGCCGAGCGCGGTGAGCGCGGCCATGTGGCCGGGCTCGGCGCTGCGGTGGCCGGCCACGCACACGGACACCGCCTCGGGGGCGATGGCGCGGGCGGTGAGGGCGGCGGCCCCGGCGCTGACCCCGTCCAGGATCACCGGGACGCGCAGCGAGGCGCCGCCGAGGATGAATCCGGTGAGTGCGGCGTGTTCGAGGCCGCCGACCGCCGCGAGCACGCCGATGGGGTCGGCGGCGTCGGGCTGGTGCAGGTGCAGGGCGCGGCGTACGACATCGATCTTGCGGGCGTGGGTCTCGTCGTCGACGCCGGTGCCCCGGCCGGTGACCTCGGAGGGCTCGCTGCCGGTGAACACGGCGATCAGCACGGCGGCGACCGTGGTGTTGGCGATGCCCATCTCACCGGTGAGCAGCGCGCGGTTGCCGGCCGCCACCAGATCGCGGGCCGTTTCGATCCCGACCTCGATGGCGCGCTGCGCCTCTTCGCGGCTCATGGCGGGGCCCGCGGTGATGTCGGCGGTGCCCGGCCGTACCTTGCGGGGCATCAGCCCCGGCTGGCCGGGCAGTTCGCCGCGCACGCCGACGTCGATCACGCACACCTCGGCGCCGACCTGCTGGGCGAAGGCGTTGCACACCGCTCCCCCGCCGAGGAAGTTGGCGACCATCTGGCCGGTGACCTCCTGCGGCCAGGGGGTGACGCCCTGGGCGTGCACCCCGTGGTCGCCGGCGAAGATCGCGACGGCGGCCGGCTCGGGCAGTGGCGGCGGGCAGTGGCGGGACAGACCGCACAGCTGGGCGGAGATGACCTCCAGGGCGCCGAGCGCGCCGGAGGGCTTGGTCATCCGCTTCTGCCGCTCCCACGCCTCGGCCAGGGCCTGGGCGTCCAGCGGACGGATGTCCTCCAGCGTCTCGCTGAGCAGATCGTGCGGCTCGGCCCCGGGCAGCGCGCGGCGGCCGTAGGACTCGTCGTGCACGACCCAGGACAGGGGCCGCTGCCGGGCGGGCCCGGGGGGCGCGGTCCCGGTCTCGTCCGCGAAGGCGTCGACGTAGCCGATGCAGAGGTAGGCCACGATCTCCAGGTGCTCGGGGAGTTCGAGGGTACGCACCAGCTCGCGGTCGTCGTAGAAGCTGACCCATCCGACGCCGAGTCCCTCGGCGCGGGCGGCGAGCCAGAGGTTCTCGACGGCGAGCGCGGAGGAGTACGGCGCGAGCTGGGGCTGCTGGTGCGGCAGCGGGGTGTGCCGGCCGCCCCGGGTGGGGTCGGCGGTCACCACGATGTTGACGGGGGTCTGGACGATCGCGTCGGTCTTGAGCTCTTTGAACTGCTTGGCGCGGCCCTTGGGGAGCGACTTGGCGTACGCCTCGTGCTGGCGGACGGCCAGCTCGTGCACCTGGGTGCGGGTCTCGGCGGACCGGATGATGACGAAGTCCCAGGGCTGGGCGTGCCCGGAGGTGGGCGCGGTGTGCGCGGACTCCAGGACGCGCAGCAGGACTTCGTGCGGGATGGGGTCGGGCAGGAAGCCGTGCCGGACGTCGCGCGGCTCACGCATGAGCCGGTGCAGGGCGGCGGGGTCCGCCGCCGGGGGGGCGGCGGAGGTGGCCGGGCGACCGGACGGCGCGGCGACGTGGTGCGTGATGGAGACGGCGCCCGGGGCCGCGGCGGTTGCCGGGGGTGCGGCGGGGCCGTTGGCCGGGGCGGTGGGTGGGACGGCCTCCGGAGCGGGGGCGGCCGGTACGGGCGTCTGCGATGTCCCGTCGGGAACGGCAGGAACGGCCTCGGCGGCTCCGCCGGGCTCGGGCGCCGCAGCACCGGCGGCGGGAGGTGCTCCGGCGTCGGCCGCCGGGGCGGGCGCGGTGACGGTGCCCGGGGCCGGTGTTCCGTCGGGGACGGCGGGAGCCGGGTGGGCTCCCCCGGCTTCGGCCGCCGTGGTGGCCGGTGCGGTCACGGTGACGGCACCGGGACCGGCCTCGGCATCGCCGGCCAGCAGCGGGGTGACCGCGGCGGCGGCGGGCTCAGCCGGGGAATCGGTCGCCGTCGCGGAAGCGGGCGGCGCCGTGCCCTGGGGCTCGGTGGCGGCCGGGGGCTCGGCCGGTGCACCCGGGGCGGGTGCCTCCGGCTCGGCAGGAGAGTCGCCCTGCGGGGCCACCACGGCCTCGGCAGGGGCGCCTGCGGCGGCCGGGGGTTGCGCGACGGCGTCGGTGTCGCTGCCCGCCGGGTCGGCGGCGGGCGCGGGAGCCTCGGTTCCGTCGGGCGGGCCGGGAGCGGTGGGAGCGGCGGCTTCGGGCGCCACCCCTTCGGTCACGGGGCCGTCGTGGGTGCCGGGGGCGGCGGGCGCCGGGGCGTTGCCCTCGGCCGGGGGCGCGGGAGGGGGCGTGGGCACGCCCGGGCCTGCTGCGGCGGGGGCCTGGGGCGCACCCGGCGCGGCGGCGGGCGCCGGGGCGGGGCCGCCCACGGGCGTGGCTGTGGTGGTGCCGCCGTCCGCCGGAGGGCCGACCGGCTCCGCCGGCACGGCGGCGGGCGCCGGAGCGCCCTCGGTCCCACCCGGGACGGGCACGCCGGGGGCCGTTCCTGCGGCGACCGGGCTGCCCGGAGCGGCGGCGACGGCGCCGTCAGGGGAAGGCGCCGGCGCGGGAACGGCCGGAGCCCCGGCGGGGACAGGTGCCTGCCCGCCCGGGGCGGCTGCCGCCTCGGACGGTGCGGCGGGAGAGCCTTCGGGGGCTGTCACGGTTCCGTCCGTCGTTTCTGGAGCGGTGGCGACCACGTCGCCGGGCTCACCGGTTGCGGCCGGCTCCTCGGCGGGCGCCTGGTCCTGCCCGGCCACTCCGGCTTCGGGGGCGCCGGGGGCGGGCACCGTGCCCGGCTCCTCGGCGTCGGTGGGCGTTTCACCGGGTACGGCCGGTGCGGCGGCGTCGGCCGGCGGGGGCGCTTGCCCGCTGCCGGGAACGGAGGGTGCGACGGCCCCGGCCCCGGGAACGCCCTCGGCCGGTGTCGCGGTCTGCGGGGCACCCGGAACGGCCGCACCGCCGGAGGCGGAAGCCGCGGCTTCGGGTCCTGCGGACACGGGGCCGTCACCGACCGCGGGTGCGGCATCGGCCGCCGGGCCGGGAACGGGCGTGTCCTGTCCTGGAACGGGGGCGGGCGCCATGTCGGGGACGGGGGCCCCCGGAGCCGCGGCCCTGTCATCGCTCGCGGGTGCCGTCACGTCGGCCTCGGCCGGGCCCGCCACCGAGGCCAACGGGCCGCTGTCGGTGCCGGCACCGGGGGCCGGGACGGGGCCAACGGCGGGCGGCACGGGGGCAGCACCGGGCGTCGACACGCCGGGCACCACCGCCGTGGCCACGCCGCCGCCAACGGGGGGCGCCGAGGCCGGTGGTGTGTCCGGGTGCTCGGCGTTCACGGGTGCCTGCGCGGCGCCCGCCGCCGGTGCCGGCGTCGCCGGCTGCGGCCACGCGGATGCGGCGCCCCCGGGACGGGGGGCGGGGAACAGGGGAGCCAGTTGGGCCGGTCTCGGGGCCGCCGGAGTGATCGGCTGCGGGGTGGGCGCCGCGTCGCCCCAGGCGACATGCGCCCCCGGCATCAGCAGATCTTCCTCTTCGCCCTCGACGACATCGTCCGCCTGGACCGGGAAGGGAAAGCCCTGTTCCGGCTCTCCCCCCTCCGGGATCCGGCCGGTGTCCGTCATGCGTACCCCTCGCCCATCGGTAGTGCTCTGCCGGGTTGCGCCGGTCTCATCCGGACATTGGCGGATGAATCATCAAGTCCGGCCGTCGGCACAACGATCCACCAGCCTACCGCTGCCCGTACCCGCCCGGGGTCGTGGGTCGTACGAGTGGCCCGGGATGCTCCCGGTTTGTCTTCGCGCTGGTCACAGACGGCTTCCGGCCAACAGGAACACCACGGAGCGGCCCCGTTCGGACCACTCCTGGGTCTCCAGTTCCACCGATTGCAGGAGCGTGCAGCGCACGGTGTAGCCGGCGCCGCTGAGCACCCGTCCCGCGGCCTCCGCCTGATCGCGGGTCATGGCATGGGTGACGATCCGCTGCGGCCTGCGGTCCGCGCAGGCGACGAGGGTGCGGTGGCCGCCTCCCCCGACACGTACCACGTCGGGCTCCGGCAGTGACTGGAGCACCTGGGGTGCGACCCCGTGCACCACGTGCAGTTGCACGCCGAACCGCCGGGCGGTGGCGCCGGCCAGGGCGCAGGCGTCGGCGTCCCGGTCCACCGCGATGACGGCGGCGCCGTGCCGCGCGGCCTCCAGGGCGGCCAGGCCGCTGCCTGCGCCGATGTCCCACACCAGGTCGCCCATGCGCGGGCCGAGCACGGCCAGTTCCAGCGCCCGCAGGTGAGGGGTGCGGCCGGGGGCGGGCAGGGCGGTCTGCTGGTACTCGGCCGGTTCGAGGCCCCAGCCGCGCGGTTCGACGGCCGCGGCCGGGTCCTGGCCGGCCAGCCAGCTCTCCCCCGCGCCGCTGGTTCCGCCGACGACGATGACCAGGTTGGGGTCGGTCCAGCGGTGCCGCGCGACCTTGTCCGAGGTGAGCACGGACACCCGTTCCCGGTCGGTGCCCAGCGACTCGCAGATGACGAAGGTGCGGTGCACGTCGCCCAGCAGCAGGGCGATCTCGGCGGGTCCGGCGCCGGGTGAGGTGAGGACGGCGACCTTGGGGTGGGCGCGGCACACGTTGACGGCGCGGCGCAGGGTGCGCTGCTGCGCGGTGACGACGCGGGCGTCGTCCCAGGGCATGCCGACGCGGGCGAACCCCGCCGCGACGGCCGAGACGGCCGGCATCACCTCGACCTCCAGGCCGTGTTCGAGGTCGCGCAGGGTGCGCACGACGCCGAAGAAGCCGGGGTCACCGTCGGCGAGGACCACCGCTGTGCCGCGGTGCGCGGCGATCCGGCCGGCGGCCAGGCTGAGGCTGCCGAGCTGGACGCGTTCGGCCCGGGCGGGGACCTCGGGCAGCACCAGGTGCCGGGGGGCGCCCGCGACCAGCGTGGCGGCGCCCAGGGCGGCCTGTGCGCCCGGGGTGAGCGGGCTGCCGTCCCATCCGATCACGGTGACGCGGTCGGCCATGTACGGGGAGCTCCTGGACTCGTCACGGGTGGGATGTCCCGCTGAGCCTACCCCGCGTGATCAGGGGCTCAGCGGTCCTCGAGGTCCTCGGGGAGCAGGCTCCACACGATGGTGTCGGTGCGGATGTCGGTCCAGCCGCCGTCCTCGGTGCGCGAGCGTACTATCCGGGCGTTGCGCAGGACACCCTCGCTGACGCAGCCGGCCTTCTGGGCGACCCGCTGGGAGGCGGTGTTGCCGGCGGCGGTGCGCAGTTCGAGGCGTTCGAAGTGCTGGTCGTGGAAGAGCCACTGGGCGACGGCGAGCACGGTCTCCACGGCGTACCCCTCGCCGCGGCCCCAGGGACCGATGACGTAGCCGATCTCGGTTCTGCGGTTGCGCCAGTTGGTGTTCATCAGGTGGGCGCTGCCGACCAGCCGCTGGGTGAGGTGGTCGGTGACGGCGAAGACGATGCCGCGGCCGGAACGGCGTTCGGCCGGGGCTCGTCTGACGACCCACTCGTGGGCGTCGCGACGGGTGTACGGGGTGGGGGCGCTGGTCCAGGCGGCGGTCAGCTCGTCGTTCATCATGTCGGCGAGCGGAGGGATGTCGGCTTCCTCGAAGGGGCGCAGCACCAGGCGTTCGGTGCTGATGGAGATGTCGGGGAAGAGGGATGTCATGCGCCGCTCCATACCTGGGGTCCGAGGGGACAGCATGCAGTATCCAGCCCTTCTGCGCAGCGCCGGGCCCCGGCAGGGGTGCCGGGGCCCGGTGCTGGAGGGGCTGGTGACCGCGTGCCGGTCAGGAGCCGGGGGTGCCGAACGCCGGGATGACGGAGCCCGGGTAGGTGTCCTCGATGAACTGCGCGACCTCGTCGGAGTTCAGCAGCTCGGCGAGGGTCTGGACGGCGGGGTCGTTCTCGTGGCCGGCCTTGACGGCGAGGAAGTTGGCGTAGGGGTTGCCCTCGGCCTCTTCCAGCGCGATGGCGTCGTCGGCCGGGGAGAGGTCGACCTCCAGGGCGTAGTTGCCGTTGACGATGGCGGCGTCGAAGTCGTCCAGGGCGCGCGGGAGGCTGGCGGCCTCCAGCTCGGTGAACGTGATGCCCTTGTCGTCGGTGATGTCGCCGAGGACGGCGTTGGCGCCGACGCCGTCCTTGAGTTCGATGACGCCGTTCTGGGCGAGCAGCTGAAGGGCGCGGCCGCCGTTGCTGGCGTCGTCCGGGATGGCGATGGTGGAGCCCTCGGTGAGCTCTTCGACGCTGTCCAGGGACTTGGAGTACAGGCCGAGCGGCTCCAGGTGCACGTTGACGACCGGGACGATGTCGGTGCCGTGGTTGGCGTTGAAGTCGTCCAGGTAGGGCTGGTGCTGGAAGTAGTTGGCGTCCGCCTCGCCGCTGTCGACGGCGGTGTTGGGCAGCACGTAGTCGCTGAACTCCTGGACGGTCAGGTCGAGTCCGGCGTCCTCGGCGAGGTTGTCCCGGACGAAGTCGAGGATCTGCGCGTGCGGGTTGGGGCTGGCGGCGACGGTGATCTTCCGGGTGTCCCCGGCGGAGGACCCGGCGTCGTCGTTCGACGAGGGGTCGGAGTCGGTGCCGCAGGCGGCGAGGCCCAGGGTGAGAGCGGCTGCGGACGCCGCGACGGCGGCGGTACGGAGGTGAGTACGCACGAAAAGTGCCTTTCGGTTACGCGGGTGCGGTGTTTCCTGTGGTCCCGGGGGTGCCGGGGGTCTGTGGGGTGCGGGGCGGCCGGTACGGCCGTGGGGGTGTCCCCTGCTCGAAGGGCTCAGGTCATCCGGTGCGCCCGCGGCGGGTGAGGAGCCGGACGACCCCGTCGCCCAGGAGCTGCACGATGGTCACGATGACGACGATGACCGCGAGGATGACGTACATGAAATCGGTCTCGAAGCGCTGGTGGCCGTAGGTGAGGGCCAGGGTGCCCAGGCCGCCGCCGCCGACGGCGCCCGCCATCGCGGAGTAGCCGATGAGGGCGATCACGGTGGTGGTGAGTCCGGCGACCAGGGAGGCCAGGGACTGCGGCAGCAGCACCTTGAGGACGACGGTCCAGGTGCCGCCGCCCATCGCCTGGGCGGCCTCGACGAGTCCGTGGTCGACCTCGCGCACGGAGGTCTCCACCAGCCGGGCGAAGAAGGGGATGGCGCCGATGGCCAGCGGCACGATGGCGGCGGTGGGGCCGAAGGCGGTGCCCACCACCCAGCGGGTGAAGGGGATCAGGGCGACCATCATGATGATGAACGGCAGCGAGCGGCCGACGTTGACGATGGCGCCGAGGATCTTGTTGACCACGGCGTTGGCGAGCATGCCGCCGCGGTCGGTGAGCACCAGCAGGACGCCGATGGGCAGTCCGCCGAGGGCGGCGATCAGGGTGGACCAGCCGACCATGTAGAGGGTGTCGATGGTGCCCTGCTCCAGCAGGGGCCGCATCTGATCCCAGCCCATCAGGCACCTTCCTTGCTGAGCGCGACGGCGGCCGGGGCGGCCGTGCCGGGTATCTCGACGGTCAGGCCCTGGGCGCGCAGGAAGGCCAGGGCACGGTCGTTGTCGCCGGGGCCGCCGGGCAGCTCGATGCGCATCCGGCCGACCTGGGCGTCGCCGACGGTGTCCATGGCGGCGCCGAGGATCGACACGTCGACGGCGTGGTCGCGGGCGAGCTGGGAGATGACGGGCTGCCCGGCGCTGCCGCCGTGGAAGGTGATGTCGACCAGGGTGCGGCCCTCGCCCGCCGCGCCGGTGAGCGGGAACAGCTCATGGGCGAGGGTGGAACCGGGGGTGGCCAGCAGGTCGGAGACGACGCCGGACTCCACGACGCGGCCGTCCCGCATCAGGGCGGCGGAGTCGCAGACGGCCTTGACGACGTCCATCTCGTGGGTGATGAGCAGGACGGTGAGGCCGAGCTGCTGGTTGAGGTCGCGCAGCAGCTGGAGTACGGAGCGGGTGGTCTCGGGGTCGAGCGCGGAGGTCGCCTCGTCCGAGAGCAGCACCTTGGGGTCACCTGCCAGCGCGCGGGCGATGCCGACGCGCTGCTTCTGGCCGCCGGAGAGCTGGGTGGGGTAGGCGCGGGCCTTGTCGGCGAGGCCGACGAGGTCGAGCAGGTCCAGGGCCTTGCGGGCGCGTTCGCGGCGGGTGAGGCCGAGAATCTCCAGCGGCAGCTCGATGTTGCCCTGCACGGTGCGGGCGGAGAGCAGGTTGAAGTGCTGGAAGATCATGCCGATGCGGGTGCGGGCCTCGCGCAGCGGGCGGCCGGCGCGCTTGCCGCGGCCGGCCAGGGCGGTGAGGTCGACGCCGTCGACGGTGACCGTGCCGGAGGTGGGGCGCTCCAGCAGGTTGACGCAGCGGATCAGGGTGGATTTCCCGGCGCCGCTCTGTCCGATGACGCCGAAGACCTCTCCGGGCCGGACGTGGAGGTTCACGCCGTCCAGCGCGGTGACCTCCCGGCCGCGTGAGTGGTAGACCTTCGTGAGGTCCGTGGTGGTGATCACTGGGTTCCCGTCACAGTCGAGTGTCCGGGCGCGCGGCTCGGCGCGCCGGGCACGGGGCATGTCCGCGCGCGGGGTCCGCGGGGACAACGAGAGAGGATGAGCGCGGGGCCGGAGGGCCGGGCAGGTCGTGCCGGCCGGCGGCTGTCAGGTGTCGCTTCGGGGCGCGAGACGGCTCGTGCGGGGGCCCTCAGCGGTCACACATTCGGCCCCGACAACGAGCACCGGGCAGGGGGGCTGCCTCGGTCGTCACGGCACGCATGCTCGTCGCGGTCATGCCGACCAGTAAAACAGAACGGCTGTGGCGCGTTCCTTCCCCTGGACGCCCCTGTCCGCATGCTGGACAGTGCGTCCGGCTGGCGGGCACCTGTCCCGTGCACGCCCGAACCCCCCTTGACCTGCGCGAATACCGAGCCGGACCGGGCGCCTGCCGAGGGCGGGTCAGGACGTGCACAAGGGACCACTGTGGTCAACGCCACGGCCTGCGGGCCCGGGCCCGGGAGGGTCAGGGGTGGTTCGGGGCGGGTCGGGACCGCGCAGTAGAGTCGGCCCATGCTCACCCCCCTGACGGTCGCGGTCGCCGTGGCCGCGCTGCTGCTGGCCGCCTGGTGCGGGTACGCCGCGCTGCGGGACCAGCCCGTCAAGGACTGGCACTACCTGGGCATGGGCGTGGTGCTGCTGCTCACGATCGTGCAGCTGGCGATAGGGGTCCTCCAGCTGTCCGGCGGCGAACGCCCCTCGGGCGACAGCACGGTGGTCTTCGCCTCGTACCTGGTCGCGGTGCCCCTGTGTCTGCCGGTGGTCGCCATGGTCTCGCTGGGCGAACGGACCCGGTGGGGCTCGGCGACGGTGGCGGCGGGCGCCCTGGTGCTGGCCGTACTCCAGCTGCGCCTGGACGACGTGTGGGCGGGAGGTGTGAGCGTTGGCTGAGCGCGAGATCCCCGCCGCCGCCGTACCGCCCCGGGCCCCGGAGCCGGACGGACCGCAGGACGCCGGCCGGGCACCGGAGGCAGCGCCGCGCGGTCTGCGGCACGGGCCGGGCCGGCTACTGGTCACGCTGTACGGGATCTTCACCGTGGGCGCGGCCTCGCGCTCCGTCTACCAGCTGTCCACCCGCTTCGACGAGGCCCCGCTGGCGTACACGCTGTCCGCCGTCGCCGCGCTCGTCTACGCCTTCATCACGGTGGCGCTGGTGCGCGGCGGGGAAGGTGCCCGGCGCCTCGCCCTGGTGTGCTGCGCCGCCGAGCTGGCCGGGGTCCTCGTGGTGGGCACCTGGACGCTGGTGGACCCCTCCGCCTTCCCGGACGCGACCGTGTGGTCGGACTACGGCCGCGGCTATCTCTTCCTGCCGCTCGTGCTGCCGGTGACCGGGCTGCTGTGGCTGCGCCGGTCCCGGCAGCGCGAGCGCTGACGGCCGCCGGGATCAGGCGCTGGCGGCCAGGGTCCGCGGCAGCGGCTGCTGCGCCCGGATCTTCTCCAGGGTGATCACGTTCAGCTTCGGCGAGACGTGCTCGGTGGCCACCGGCGCGTAGCCGAGCCGGCGGTACAGCCGCAGGTTGCCCTCGCCGCGCTGGCCCGAGTGCAGCCGGTAGCGGGCGGCGTCGGCCTCGGCGGCCAGCCGGTGTTCGATCCGGTCGAGCAGCCGGCCGCCGAGCCCGTGGCGCTGCATCCGGGGGTGCACGATCAGCCGGCCGATGGAGGCGGTGCCGTCCGCGTCGACGGTGCCGCGTACCGAGCCGACGACCTCGGTGCCCAGCCGGGCGACCAGGACCAGGCCGGCCAGCATCTCGGCGCGCAGTTCGCCCGCCGTCTGGGTCAGCGCGTCGATCTGGTAGTCCCCGGCCAGCTCGGCTTCCGCCTGATAGCACAGGTACTGGAGTTTGAGGATCTGTTCGGCGTCCTGCTCGGCCGCCTTGTCGATCGTGACGCTCATGCCCATGTGCTCACGTCTCCCCAACGAGGTGATAGGCCGGGGCACGTGAAGGAGGGTGTGCGCCGCCGGCCGGTGAATGCCCTGACGGCACCCGCCGGTTGACCGGACCGGGCGCCCCCTGCATTGTGCGGGCAACCGGCGCGCCTGGGGAGGGTGCACGCGACAACCGACTTGTGAGATGTACGACTGGGCCCCGGCGCATGAGCCGGCGCCCGGGGGGAGAAGGGGACGCGCCGGGGTCAGCGCCGGTCGGCGGTGACCAGCAGCATGGTGTCGGGGTGGTCGGTGTGGATACCGTCGATGCCCTGGTCGAGGTAGGCGCGGATGGCGCCGAAGACGTCGCCGTAGCGGTTCTGGCGCTCCCCGGTGCGGAACTCGGCGGGCAGGAAGACGTTCTCGTTGCGCAGGGTGTAGCCGTGCACACTCAGGCCCCGGTCGTGGGCGTCGCCGATGAGGGTGGTGGGGGCGGCCAGCGTGTCGTCGTCACGGCGCGGGATGACCAGGTCGAGGGTGGGGCCGATGACATGGGCGTAGCCGGCGATCTCCCGCAGCCCGTCCGGGGTGATCAGGTCGGCGACGGTGCGCGGGTCGCCGGCCCGCTGGAGGTCGTGGGGGCGCTCGGTGGGTCCGGCGAGCAGCAGGGTGCGGCGGGTCTCGGTCCGCTCGGCCATCCGGCGCAGGCTGTCGGCCTCGAAGCTCTGGAGCAGGACGGGGGATCCGGCCCGGTGCAGTTGGTGGCGGTGCAGCAGCCGGGTGAGCGGCTCCTCCAGGTCAAGACCCAGGGAGCGGAAGTGGGTGGGGTGTTTCAGTTCCAGGCACAGCCAGACGGGCCGGCCGCGCTCCCGGCCCCGGGCCGCGGCCCACTCCAGGACCTCCTGGAGGGTGGGGACGCTCCAGCGGCCGTTGTAGAGGGTGTTGTTCGGGCGGCGGGCGGGGAGCCGTTCGACCGAGCCGAGGGTGGTGAGCTCGGCAGCCGTGAAGTCCTCGGTGAACCAGCCCGTCAGCCGTTCGCCGTCCACCGTTCTCGTGGTTTCCCGGTCGGCGAATTCGGGCCGGGCCGCGACGTCGGTGGTGCTGGAGATCTCGTTCTCGTGGCGGCACACCAGCTGGTGGTCGCGGGTGGGCACCAGATCGATCTCGATGACGTCGGCACCGAGGTCGAGGGCCAGCTGGTAGGAGCCGAGGGTGTGTTCCGGCCGGTAGCCGCTGGCGCCGCGATGGGCGATGACGGTGGGCGTGGGCGGATCTCCGGAGCCCGCCGCGGGTGACCGGGCGGCGCGGGCGCCGACGGCGCCCAGCAGGGCGGTGGCCCCGGCACCGGCCACCGTCGCGCCCAGCAGGGTGCGCCGGGTCAGCCGCCTGCCGTCGTGCCCGGGACCTGCTTCCTGGTCTGCCGCCATGCTGCCTCCGTGGTCCACGCGTCACGGCGATGGTAGGGAGCGGGAAGCGCCCGGACGGGGATCTTCGGGTGCAGACATGACAAAGGCACATCAAAAATGCGTGTCCGCTGCGTGAACCCCGTGCGCCGCGAGCCCGCACACGCGAGTATCGTCCTTGAGCTGTGTGCTTCCCGCGCGCTGGCAACCACCGACCGGAGGGAACCTTGTCCCGTTTCACTCTGCTGAGGGCGCTGTTCGGCCCCCTGCTGAAGCTCTTCTTCCGACCCAGGGTCGAGGGCCTGGAGAACATCCCCGGCGAGGGCCCGGTCGTGCTCGCGGGCAATCATCTGACGTTCATCGACTCGGTGATCCTGCCGCTCATCTCCAAGCGGCAGGTGCACTTCATCGGCAAGGACGAGTACGTCACCGGCCGTTCCCTCAAGGGGCGGATCATGGCGTGGTTCTTCACCGGGGTCGGCATGATCCCGGTGTCCAGGGACGGCGGTCACGGCGGGGTCGCGGCCCTGATGACCGGCCTGCGGGTGCTGGAGCAGGGCAAGGTCTTCGGGATCTACCCCGAGGGCACCCGCTCCCCCGACGGCCGGCTGTACCGGGGGCGCACCGGCATCGCCCGGCTGACGCTGATGTCCGGCGCGCCCGTGGTGCCGTTCGCGATGATCGGCACCGACCGGGTGCAGCCGGGCGGCAAGGGCCTGCCGCGCGTCGGGCGCGGGCGGCGGATCACCGTACGGTTCGGTGAGCCGCTGGACTTCTCCCGGTACGAGGGCATGGACCGCGACCGCTACGTGCTGCGGGCCGTCACCGACGAGGTGATGACCGAGGTCATGCGGCTGTCCGGGCAGGAGTACGTGGACATGTACGCCACCAAGGCGCGGGCCGCCTGACCTCCTGCCCCCTCAGCTCCAGGGCAGCGCGGAGCGCTTCGCCCAGTACCGCGCGGCGGGCTCGCCCAGTTCCGTGAGCCGGGCCAGCTCCCGCGGGTCCAGCCGCAGCCGGGCGGCGGCCAGATTCCCCGTCAGCTGGGGCACGGTGGCCGCCCCGGAGAGCACGATCCCCACCCACGGCCGGTGCAGTACGGCGGCGATCGCCACGGCGTCCGGCCCGGTGCCGTGCTCGCGGGCCAGCTCCCGCAGAGCGGGCGGGGCCGCCTCACCGGCGAGCCGGCCGTTGGCCATGGCCTCCTTGACGATGACGGTCAGTCCGGCCGTGTGCGCCTCGGCCAGCGCCTCGCCCGCCGAGGGCTCCAGCACATTGAACGTGGACTGCACGGTGCGGAACAGCGGCCCGTCCGCGTACCGCAGTTCCAGCGCCGCGCGGATCGCCTCCGCCTGGGCCGGGCCACTGGTGGACAGGCCGACATCGAGCCCGGCGGCGCGCAGTGCGGCCAGCCGCTCCAGGACGGCCGGGTCGCGCAGTGCCGGGCTGTCCGGGGTCACGGAGTGGATCTGGTACAGGTCCAGCCGGTCGCCGAGCAGCGCGGTGCTCTCCGCGTACTGCCGGTCGAAGGTGGCGGCGCTGTGGTCCTTCACCTCGTGGGTGGCGGCGTCGGTGCGCCACTCGGCCGTATACGTGTAGCCCCACTTGCTGCCGACGACGACATCGCGCACGCCGGGGCGGTCGGCCAGCCAGCCGGCGAGGAACTCCTCGGCCCGGCCGTAGGAGCGTGCCGCGTCCAGGTAGCGCACCCCGGCGGCGTGGGCGGCGTCGAGCAGTTGATGGCTGCGCTCGCGCAGCGCGCCGACGGTGCGTTCGGCGGGCAGATCACCGGCCCGCCCCAGGTTGATGTAGCCGGGGCGGCCGACGGCGGCCAGGCCCAGGCCGATCCGTGCGGCCGGGGTCGCGTCGGGGCTGAAACGGGAGAACGCCATGGGTCTCACGCTACCGGTGCGCCTTGCGGGGCGGCCCAGGCGGCGGCGCACAGCGCGTGCGCGGCGCGGTCCCCGTAGTGGGCGGCGGCCAGCCAGGCGAGGGCGAACCGTTCGGCGTCCGCGGGCCGCAGCCGGCCGAAGACGTCACGGGTGCGGTCGGCGGCCGCCCGGTGCAGTGCGGTGAGGAGTTCGGCGGCGGTGGACAGACCGGCGTGCCGCAGGCGCTGACGGTCCGTCTCGGTGCTGCCGGGCAGGGCTACGGCGGACCGGCCGGCGGCGAGCGCGGCCTGGACGCGGCGGTGCAGCAGATGCAGGGGCGCGGGGGCCGCCTCTCGCAGGTCGGCGGGCGGGGCGGGGGTAGCGCCGGCACCGGGCAGGTCGGCGCGGCGCAGCCGGTCGTAGCCGAGATCGACCGGTTGGCGCGGGCCCGCCCCCGCGGCGGCCCCGGGGACGGGGCCGGCCGCGAGCAGCCGCAGCCGGGGGTGGTCGGCGGGGACCAGCCGGGCGATGACGCGCAGGCGCATCCCTGGGGCGGCCGCCAGCAGCCGCAGGTTGTCCCGGTGGGCCAGGCCGGGGTGTTCGTCCCCGGGGGCGATGCGGACGGTCAGCCCGGCGCAGTCGGCCGCCAGGACATCGGGGGCGCCCATCTCGCGCACCGGGCCGAGCACGGTGAGGTCGGTGAAGACGAGACCGGCGGCGGAGGCGGGGTCGGGGTCATCGAGGGCGCGGGTGATCTGGTCGGGGAGCGGCACCTCCCACAGGGCGGCGACGGGTTCGGCGTGCCAGGGCGTGCCTTCGGCCCGCACGGCGCGTACGCCCCGGCCGGCGCCCAGCCTGCCGTCCGGGGAGACGGTGGCGCCGGAGACGACGAGTCCGCCCCGGGCCAGCTCGCGGTGGGTGCAGGAGGCGTCACCGAGCCGCACGGTGTAGCCGGCCGCGTCCGCCGCGCGGCGGGCGCCGCCGGGGGCCACGTCGGTGAGGGCGAACAGCTGCCCGTCCGTTCCCAGGACCCAGGTGACCACCCCGGCGTGGCCGCTGCGGGCGAGCACCGGCTCGCAGCACAGGCCGTACAGCCGCAGGGAACCGCCGGGCGTGTAGGGGCGGCGGGCGGTACCGCGCAGGGCGGCGAGGGAGGCGCCGGAGGGCGCGGCCGGGCGGCGCAGGGCATGACAGACCATCAGCAGCTCGCGGACGGTGGCGGTCAGCTCGGCGAGCCGGTGGCCGGGGTCGGCGGCGCGGGCGGCGCGCAGGCCGTTGACGGTGGCGATCGCGAGGGTGGCGGGGCGGTGCAGGCCGGTGAGGCGGGCGGTGTGCGCGGCGTGCAGCAGTTCGGCCTGGACGAGCGCTCCGGCCCCCTCGATCCCGGCCTCCAGCGCGGCGGCCCCGGCCCGCCACAGGGCGGTGGCGGCGGCGCGCTGGTCCGGTTCGGGGGCCGCCGGCTCCGCGTCGCCCGGGGCCGGCCCGGCCGGGTCGGGCTGTGCGGCGCGAGCGGCGGGGGTCTCCGGGGCGGCTCCCGGGGGGACCGGCTCGGCCACCGGAGCGGCGGCGGCGACGGCGGCCCGGTGCACACAGTCGGGGGCCAGCAGACAGCCGCAGCGGATGGCGTCGGTGGCGGCGACGGTGCCGGTGGGGGCGTGGAGTTCGAGTGCGGTGTCGTCGTCGACGGCGATGCGCACGGTGTCCCCCTCCCGTGTTCTGGGACGGGCGGCGAGCTTCGCGGCGGCGGCATCGAGCCGCTTGCGCAGCCGTGGGCTGAGGGTGTGCGCCAGCTGGGCGGTGACCTCGGGGGCGACGGGTGGCAGCGCGATGTCGGCGGGGGCGGGATCGGTCATCACGGGTCTCCGGCGAGGACGGGAAGGGAGCGGGGGCGGGGGACGGCGGCGGGGTGGCCGGGGGCCGGGCGGGCGGTGGTCCGGGTCACCGGATCTTCTCCCCCACCCAGCGGGCGAGTTCCAGCGGACTGACGGCGGCGATGGGCATCCCGGCCGCGACCAGCTGCCCCGCGGTGCCCGTGCTGTAGCGGGGGCGCCCGGTGTCGTCCAGGCTGGCGCAGCCCAGCAGATGGCAGCCGGAGTCCACCAGCGCGCGCACCTCGGCGAGCAGCCCGCCCAGGGGGTAGCCCTCCTCGAAGTCGCTGACCACCACGACCAGGGTGCGGGACGGCACGGTGACCAGACTCCTGGCGTGCCGCAGTCCCGCGGCGATGTGGGTGCCGCCGCCGATCCGCACTTCGAGGAGCAGGCCGAGCGGGTCGTGCACCTGGTCGGTGAAGTCGATGACCTCGGTGGAGAACGCCAGGAAGTGGGTGCTCAGCGCGGGTACCCCGGCCAGGACGGACGCGGTGAGCGCGGACCAGACGGTGGACGCCTCCATGGAGCCGGAGACATCGGTGACCAGGATCAGCCGCCAGTCGGCGGAGCGCCGGGCGCGGCTGCGGAAGACCGGGCGCTCCGGCACGAGCTGGACCCGGCCACCGGGGCCGCGGTGCGCGGTGCCGAGGTTGGCACGTACGGTCCTGGCCAGGTCGAGCCCGCCGCCGGGGCGCCGGCTCGGCCGGGGCAGGGCGGTCCCGGTGAGGGCCGGACGCAGCCGGGTGGCCAGTTGCCGGGTCAGCTCCTCGACCAGCCTCCGGACCAGGGGCCGCAAGGCGGCCAGCCGGGCCTCGGGGAGGCCGCCCGCGTGCCGCAGTACGGTGCGCAGCAGGTCCACGGAGGGCCGGGCCCGGTCGGGGTCGAGCGCGAACACGGCGTCCGTACGCCCGGCCGCGACGGCGGCGGCCAGGACCTCCTCGCGGACGCCGGGGCCGAACAGGGCGGCGAGTTCACCGGCCCACTCGCGCACCCCCGGGTAGGCGGCCTCGCGCCCGCCGCCGCTGCCGTGACCGCCGACCAGATCGCCGCCCGCGCCTTCGCCGCGGCCCGCCCCGTACAGCTCGTCCAGTGCGGTGGCCGCCGCCCGTGCCCTCGCGGGCAGGCGTTCGGTGCCCCGCCCCAGCACGAGGCGCCAGCGGTCGTGCGGAAGGATCGCCCGCTCGCCCGAAGGGCTGCCGGCGGCGCTCGTGTCGGGGACGGCTGCTGTCCCGTCCGTGCCCGCGCCGGGCTCGGATGCTCCGCTTCCGGCGACCGCGATCGGGCCCCCACCCGGGCCACCGGCGTCACGGGGGGCCGTGTCGCCGTTCCCCGTGAGCGGGGACGGGCCCGCGGACGCCTCGGAGTGGTCGCCGGTGGTGGTCGCGGCACCGGCCACGGTCGCGCCGTGGACAGCGGGGCGGTCGGGGCCGGTGCCCCGCTCCCTCACTCCCGCCGGTGCACCGGTGCCGGTCGTGACTCCCGTCGCCGTGCCGCCGCGGGCACCGGCCGTGGCGGCCCGCTGCCCGGCGGCTCGCGGGGCGGGGAGCGCGGTCGGCGTGGCGCCGGTCGCGGGTGGCAGCAGGTCCAGGACGGCCAGTGCCGCACGGGCGGCCAGGTCGGCGGTCGTCCAGCGGGCCAGGGCGGTGGGGTCGGTGTCGGGCAGTGTGGCGAGCGGGCCGCCGAGTTCGTCCTCCACTGCCGCCAGCAGCCGCTCCCGGGCGGCCGGGCTGAGGGTGTCGAAGCCGCCGCGCAGGGCCGGGAGGCGCTCCAGGAAGGGCTGGTCGGGCAGTTCGACCACCCGCTCCAGCAGCGGCGTGAGTGCCTGCGGCGCGGTCTCCAGCAGCGGGCCCGCCGCCGTCAGCAGGCCCGTCAGCCGTGCGGTGAGGGCCGCCCGGCCCTGCGGGGTCGTCGCGGTGTCCACCCAGGACGCCACCCGCTCCCCCAGGTCACCCGGCCGCTGCTGCCCCAGGAGGACCCGCACCGCGTGCGCCGCCCCGGACATCAGCGGTGAGCCGTCCCGGGCCAGCCGGGCGAGCGCGTCGGTGAGCCGCAGTCCGCCGGACGCGTCGGCGCGGTGGGCCAGTTCCAGCAGGGCGCGGGCGTCGGCCGGGTCCTCGGAGCCGGTCAGGCCGTCCAGTTGGCGCACCGCCGCCCCGGTCAGCAGTTCCACGGTCGCTCCGGTGGCCACGGTCCCCTCTTCCGGACCGGCCAGCCGGTCCAGCAGGGTGAGCGCGGCCAGCAGTTCGGGCAGCGTGCCGGAGGCGGGGACGATCCCGGCGGTCTCGGCGAGGCGTTCCGCCGTCAGGGCGGTCAGGTCGCACGCGGCGGCCTCCTGGAGACCGGCGATCACCTGGGCGGCGGTCGGGCCGCCCGCCGCCCGCTCGGTACGGTGCCGGGCCCGCAGGGTGCCCTCGGCGGCCTGGGCGGGGGTGACCCCGCGCATCCCGGCGGCGACCAGCATCGCCGCGGTGGCCGGGGTCCAGGCCACGTGCCAGCGGGTGGTGACGGCCTCGGCGCCGCCCGCCCCGCTGACCTCGCGCTCGGTCGCGTACGGGATGCCGCACACGGTGAGCCGGCGCAGCAGCAGTTCGCGGCGCCGGTCGCGCGCCGAGCGGCGAGGGTCCAGGCGCAGTTCGCGCTCGGCCCGGCCGGCGGCGCCGTCGGGCCCCGGCAGTCCGAGGTCGGCGAGCTCGCGTTCCACGGCCGGGCCGAGGCCACCGCGTGGGGCGTCCGGGGTGGGCTGTCCCGTGCGCTCACCGACCAGGACGTGTTCCAGTGCGCGGGAGACCGCCCGGCCGCGCCCCAGGGGTTCGCCCTGGGCGAGGGTGCTCTGGACGGCCTCGACGAGCTCGCCGCGCCCCGCCGCCGGCAGTCCGCGCAGCCGGGCGAGGTCGGTGGCCAGCCGGATGATCTCCGTGGCGTCCGCCGGCCCGCTGGGATGGTCCTGGGCGCGCAGCCGGGCGCAGATCCGCACGGCGGTGCGGGTGAGGGCCTCGGCCAGCTCCTGCGGGTCGCCGCCCGCCGCCAGCACCTGGTGCTGCCATTCGGGGTCGCGGATACCCGCGGGGTAGCCGGAGCGTTCGTCCAGCAGGGCGTAGGTGTACGGGATGAGGGAGACGGTCCACGGCGGTGCGGCGGAGGCTGTCGGCGACGGGCCCGGATCGGGCTCCGGCTCGGGGGCCCGTACGGCGGTGGCGGTGAGGACGGGCGCGTGGAATGCGCCGATCACGGCCGCCACCCGCTGCCCCGCGTCCGCGGCCCCGGCAAGCCCGGACCGCATCCACCGCTCCCTGCGCAGGTCGAGCGGGTCGACCCCGGCGCCGTCCTCGGCGTCCCGGCGCAGCGCCCAGCCGGCCAGCAGCGCAGCGCGGCGCACCGCTTCGGGGCTCGATCCGGGGGCGCCGACCTCGACCAGCCGATCCCACAGGTCGTCGCTGTCGCGCCCGGTGAGCCAGGCCCGCATGGCGTGTTCGAGTCCGGGGCGCCCGGTGCCGGTGCGGCGCGGGTGCCGCCAGGCCGGGTCGCTCAGCGGCAGGTCGGCGGCGACGGCGGGGACGCCCCGGCGGGCGGCCCAGCGCAGGGCCACCAGCTCGGGCGAGAAATCCGCGAAGGGGTAGAACGCGGGACCGGTGATGCCGGTGCCGTCCGCGGGGTGCGGGGGCACGGCGGCCAGGGCCACCGGGGCGCGGGTCCGCGGGTCGGCGAGCCAGGGCAGCCAGTCCTGGAGGTCGGCCGGGAGTTCGACGTGCAGGATGTCGGGTTCGGCCGCGTCCAGCAGGGCGGGCAGCGCCGTCGCCAGCGACGGCGCGTGGTGCCGTACGCCGACCAGCAGGGCACCGGCCGGGTCGGTCAGCTCGGCGAGGACGTCCCGGGCCCGGGCGGCGTCCGGGCCGGCGTCCGTCGTGCGGGTCATGCTCAGTCCTCCAGTACGGCGCGCAGGTCCCACAGGGTGCGCCAGGTGGTGGCGCCCGCCTCGGCGCGCCGCCGCACCGCGCCGTCCCAGTAGCCGAGCAGCCGGGCGGCGTCGGCGGGGTCGTCCTTGCGGACGACGCCCAGCAGATGGCCGGGGAGCAGCCGCAGCGGGTCGCGGTCGGCGGGGAAGTAGGCGGCGGCCAGGCCCAGGGCGGTGGCCACGGACACGGCTTCGGCGGTGCTCATCACGGTGGACGGGCGTTCCACCTCCCAGCCCTCGGCCGTGCGGCCGCCGCGCAGTTCGCGGAAGGCGGTGACCAGGACTTCGAGGACCGCGTCGTCGACGCCGTAGCGGGCGCCGGTGCGTTCGACGGCCGCCCGGGACTGGCGGCGGACCAGTTCGGTCTCGGTGTCGAGGTCGGAGATGGGGCCGATGGTCTCGAAGTTGAAGCGCCGTTTGAGGGCGGCGGACATCTCCGAGACGCCCTTGTCGCGCAGGTTGGCGGTGGCGATGAGGGTGAAGCCGGGGGCGGCGTGGAGTTGGGCGTCCGGTCCGCCGGCGAGTTCGGGTACGGCGACGCGCCGTTCGGACAGCAGGGAGACCAGGGCGTCCTGCACCTCGGGCAGGCAGCGGGTGATCTCTTCGACGCGGGCCACCGCGCCGGTGGTCATGGCGCTGAGGACCGGTGAGGGCACCAGGGCGGAGCGGCTGGGGCCCTGGGCCAGCAGCAGGGCGTAGTTCCAGCCGTACTTGAGCTGGTCCTCGGTGGTGCCCGCCGTGCCCTGGACGGTCAGCGCGCTGGTGCCGCAGACGGCGGCGGCCAGCAGCTCGGAGAGCAGGGACTTGGCGGTACCCGGTTCGCCGACCAGCAGCAGCCCGCGTTCGCCCGCGAGGGTGATGACGCAGCGTTCGACGAGGGCGCGCTCCCCGACGAACTTCTGCTCGATGACCAGCCGGCGCGGCAGCCCTTCCGGGACATCGGCGGCGTCGGCCGGCAGGGTGAGCGACTGCCCGGCGCTGCCCATCACGAAGGTGACCGCGGCGTGCGGGGTGAGCCGCCAGCCGGGCGGGCGCGGGCCGGTGTCGTGCGCGGCCAGGAAGGCGAGTTCGGTGGCGTACCGGTCCTCCGGCGGGACGATCTGCCGCTGTTCGGCGGCGGGACCCGTGGGGGTGGCGGTGGTGGCGCTGGTCATCGGCGGCCCTTCCGGGTGGCACGGGTGGTGAGTTCCTCGAAGGCGGGCGCGTCGCCCCCGGTGGCACGGGCCCAGGCGCTGCGGAACAGCGCGGGCACCGGGCCCATCGGCAGCGGCAGGTCCCGGGCGGAGCCCGTGTACAGGCTCTGCTTCCAGATCTCCATGGGAAGTTGGGGAGCGTCGTGCGGCTGCCAGCCGCCGGGCAGGAACAGGGTGCGTCCGGCGCGCGCCCGCTTGGCCTCGACCACGAGTGCGGTGGCGGCCAGTTCGGTGCGAGCCCGCTTGTTCCGCGCGGGCTTCCAGCCACTCCAGCGGGTGAGGTGACGGTCGGTGGGGTCGGGCAGGGCCAGCAGCTGGAGGTAGAGCGCGGCGGCGTCCCGGCTCAGTGCGTGGGCGGCGGCCACCTCGGTGACCAGGTCGGGGACGCTGAACTCGGGGTCCTGGGCGTACCCGGGTGCCTGTCCCGCCCCGTGACCGGCGGCGACGGCCGCGGCCACCCCGTCGCCCAGGAGGGTCTGCACGGCCCACAGCGGGCTGTACGCGGCGGAGCCACTGAGCCCGGTCAGCAGGTCGAGGGCCGGGTCATCCGCTCCCTTGAGCGCGGCCGGGCGCACCAGCACGGTCTCGGTGGAGCCGTAGGAGGGGGCGAGGACGAAGACCTCGCCGACCGGGGTGAGCCCGTCGGCCCCCGCGCCGCCCTCCTTGGGCAGCCCGTACGCCTGGCGCAGCGCCGCGGACAGCTGCTTGCCGTCCGGCAGCCAGCTGTATCCGGCCGAGAGCAGCAGCTCCGGATCGGTGAGGCGCTGCCGCAGCGCGGTCAGGGCGATGGGCAGCGCGGTGCGCAGCGGGTCGCCGTAGGGCAGGGCGTAGGCGAGGTGCAGCAGCGTCCGGGCCGCGCGGACGAGATCGCCCAGGGCGGGGACGGCGGCGGGGTCCTCGGCCGTCAGCTCGGCGTACGTGCTGTGGTGCCGTTGGTGGGTGACCAGGCGCTGGGTGGTCGTCCTGCTGATCCAGGGGGTGTTCCGGGGGTTGAGCACGGCCAGGGCGGAGCGCGCCTCGTCGGCGCCGAGCCGGGTCATGGCGTCCTCGGAGGGCAGCAGCAGGGTGCCGAGGGCACCGTGCCAGCGCCGTGCGGCGGCCGCCGTGTCGGGGCCGGTCTTCCACAGCTCCGCGAGCTGCTCGGGGAGCAGCGCGCCGACCACCGCGGGGAGATCGCCGTGGGTGCCCAGAGCGGTCAGCAGTTCGCCGGCGATCTTGGCGGTGCCCGCCTTGAGGCCGATGGACGCGGCGGTGGCGGCGTCCGGCTCGGCCGGCAGGGCGGCCAGCAGCAGCGCGGCCCGGGTCGGGCCGATCCCGGTGTCGGCGGCGAACGCGGTGACGGCCTCCGGCTGCCACGGCGCGGGGCCGTGTTCGCGCACCAGCCGGACGAGTTCGGCGGCCCGCTCCGAGGTGAGCCCCGGGTTCAGCGGCCGTTCCTCGCTGTGGGCGAAGCCGGGGACGGCCTCGAAGGCGCCCCGGGGGTCGTGGTCCAGCGCGCTCCAGCAGGCGTGGTCCCGCTCGTGGCAGCCCGGCCGGCGGCCGAGGACGACGACGGTGCGCCCGCCGTGGCGCAGCACCTGTCCGCCGCGCTGCTGGTCACGCTCGTCCGCCCGCAGCACGACGGTGCGCACGGTGCCGGGACCACCGGTGAGCGGGCCCTCGGCGAAAGCGGACAACAGCAGCAGCAGCGCTTCGCGTTCGGCATCCCCGGTGGCCGCGGCGGTGGCGCGGTAGGCGAGGGCCGGCAGAGCGGGCAGCAGCTGGGGCCAGTTGCCCGCTCCGACGGGGACGATGCACGCGTCGGTGGTCCAGCCGCCGGTCAGGGACTCCTCACGGTGCCGCTTGGGCAGCGGCTTGCCGTCGGCGGGGCGGCCGGCGATGACCTGCTGGACGGCGCGGGCCTGCTGGAGCGTCAGCCAGGATCCCTGCGGGTGGTAGCCGCCGCCGAAGCCGGGGCCGAGTCCGGCGACGGCCCGCACGAGGACGTGCTCCTCCCCGTGCCGCGGACGGTAGTCCTCGAACATGGCCAGATCGCGGCGGGTCTCGGCGGGCTGCGGAGGCTGGATGAAGCGCTCCACCGACCGGCCCAGACGTACGGCGCAGGCCACGAGCCCGGCTATGCCGCGGCGCAGCGCGGGATCGGTGACCTGGGGCAGGGCCCGGGCGACCACGGAGCTGAGGGCCCCGGTCCGCTCCCGGCGCAGTTCTTCCTGCTGGGCGGGGGTGAGTGTGGTGGTGCCCGCGCGGGCGGCGCGTTCGGCCAGGTCGCGCTCCTCCAGCGTCGCGGAGAGGTCGGTGACCAGGCGTGCCGCGAGTTCGTCGGTCAGCTTCCGCAGTCCGTGCGAGCCGTGCTCGTCGCGGGCCCGCAGCGCGTGCCAGTGGGCGAGGGGCGGCAGCAGCGGGGTGCCTCCGGCGAAGTCGTCGTTCCGGCGGCCCTTCTGCGCCCTGCTGAGCGCCCCGGTGCTGCGGTCGGCGCCTTCGTCGTACAGGGTGACGGTGTCGCCGTGGGCGGCGATGACCGGCCGGGCGCCGCCGGGCAGCAGCAGTGATCCGACGGGCAGCTCCCCGGAGCCGCCGGTGACGCCGGTCAGGGAGGCGGTACGGCCGTCGGTGCCGCCGGCCTGCGCCCGGCCGGTGGCGGCGTCGTACCGGCTCCACCAGCCGAGCAGCGTGCCGTCGGTGCCCAGCGGGGTGTTCTCCAGGCCCGGCGCCATGGGCAGCAGGGTGGAGTGCTGCTGGTCCAGCTCGCCCGGCCCCTCGGCGGCGTCCGCCAGGAAGGCGGGCAGGGAGCTGCGCCCGGCCTCACCGCTGACCGGGTCGTACTCGGTCCACACCGCACGGCTGCGGAAGGACAGGCGCCAGTGGCCGGTGCCGTCGCTCATCACGAAGCGTTCGGCCGGCAGCCGGGTGTCACCGGCGCGCAGGGTGCCGGACCCGGTGGCGGTGCCGCCGCCGGGCAGCGGCAGTGAGGTGGGGGACGGGGCACTCCGCCAGCCGCCGCCCGGGGTGCCGGTGGGGGTGAAGATCTCGGCGGGGCGGGCGGACCAGTAGGCGCGGGGCCTGCCGTCGTGCCGCCACTGGACGAGCAGTTCGCCGTCGACGTAGCGGAATTGCGGCTTGTACCAGGTGTCGAGGCGGTCGGGGATGCGCAGTTCGTGGTCGAGCAGGATCTCGTCGGGGCCCACCACCAGGGCCCGCTCGGGGTTGGCCAGGATCAGCGCCGGCCAGGAGGACTCGTCCATCACGAACCAGCCGTTCTTGCCGGTGGAGCGGCCGGTGGCCTCCAGGCGGCTCATCGCCTCCTCCAGGGCGGGCCAGCCGAGTTCGTCGATGATGCCGGCGCGCAGGGTGTGGGCGAGCACGGGCGGCAGCGGGTGGGCCGCGACCCGGGCCACCGCCCGCGGATTCACCTCGGCGGCGACCGGGCGGAAGGGGAGCAGCTCGCTCAGCACCGACTCGGCGGCGGGCAGTCCCGGGGCGCGGGTGAAGTCCTCGGCGCGGGAGGCCAGCCAGTCGTGGAGCACCCCGCGCAGGACGGGATGGGCGGCGACGGTGGCCAGCCGCCGGTCCGCCCCGCGGCCGTGGCCGATGCCGCCGACCGCCTGGGACAGCAGCGGGGCGAAGCGCGCGTCGGCGGCGACGGCGGCCAGGTCGCGGCGGATGTCGTCCGGGAGTGCGAGCCACTGCTCCAGGTCGCGGCCCCAACCGGAGCCGGCGTCGGGGCCCGCGACCGGGATGCCGCATTCCAGGGCGGTGTCCAGCAGTTCCAGGTCGGTCCGCCCGTAGCGGCCGGCCCCGGCGATCGTCACCGGCCGGCCCGCCGAGCGCAGCCGCCCCGCCATCCGCGGGACCAGCTCGTAGGTGGCGGCCGACCGCCCGGTGCGCTGCCAGCCGGCGTGCAGGTGCGTGGCCCAGCGCGAGAGCCAGTCGGCGGCGTCCACGCCGGGCCCGGCGCCGTCCTCGTCGACCGTGGTCAGCAGGTCCTGGGCGCCGGCTTCGGCGAGCAGGCTCAGCCACAGGGTGTCGGCGGCCTCGTCGTTCGCCGTGGCGGGGATGAACTCCAGCAGCCGGCGCCGGATCGCCGGCTCGTCCTGGGCGAGCGAGGCGATCGCCTCCCGGTAGGCCTGCCAGAAGGACAGGGGGGCGCGGACCACGGCCGGGGAGGCCAGCAGCTCGGTGAGCAGGGCCCGTTCCTCCTGCCGCGCGTCGAGTCCGGCGGCGCGGACGAGAGAGCGGGCGTCCTGCGGGAGCGAGGCGTACGGGGGCAGTCCCGCGGCGCAGCGCTCGACCGTGAGCTGCCGGAACTGGGCCCAGGCGGCTTCGGGGGACAGCCGGGCGGTGAGGTCCTTCAGATGTTCCTTGAGTGCCTTGACGGTGAGCGCGCCGGCGAAGGCGAACTCCAGGAAGACGGCGCGCTGCCGGGCTTCGTCGACCTCCAGGGAGTGCACCCGTTCGGCGGCGCGGGCCTTGCCGAAGAAGGCGGCGGCGTACTGGGTGTTGTCCTGGGCGAGGAAGACCCGGGCGGCCTGCTCGTAGAAAGTGGGCAGGAAGTGCGGCGCGGAGCGGTCCAGCCGGGTGCCGAGTTCGTCGAAGCCCTCCTTGGCGGCGCCCGCGCGGGTGGCCGCCATGGCGGCGAGCCGTTCGATGTCCTGGACCAGGGCCAGTGCGTGGTGGCCGTTGGCGGGGTCATTGACCAGGGCCCAGGCGGGGAAGCCCAGCGTCTCCCGGCGCACCTGGCCGATGGTGCGGGGCTCCCCCTCGCGGGTGAGGCCGAGGAAGTCGAGCGCCAGGTCCTCCGCCTCACCGAGGGTGCCGGGGACGAGCCGGACGACGGTACGGCCGGGCAGCAGCGGGTGCCGGTAGGTGCGGGCGGTCAGGGTGTCGGTGTCGTCGCCGTTCAGGCTGCCGGGGGGCAGGACGGCGCCCGCCTCCAGCAGGGCCGCGGGCCGTGGCCCGTTCGTGGTGGTCGTGCCGGTGCCGCTCATGCCCGCTCCTCGCTGCTCTTGATGTCCCGGCCGGCGTAGAGATCCGCGGCCATGCGCATGCCTTCCGACCAGGCGACCGGCCCGACCTCGCCCAGGGTCAGCGCGGACCCCTCGGCGGTGGTCCAGCTCAGCGGGCCGGTCTCCGCCTCGTCGTAACCGGCGTCGCCCAGCCACACCCGGGCCTCGACGGTCCGCCCGTCCTCGAAGACGGGGCAGACCGCCTGGCCGCCGCGCACCCGGTAGCCGTGCGACACGGCGCGGCCGGCCAGGAAGCGGAAGCGCTGGTAGACGCCGCCGGCGTAGGTGTCCACGGAGTGTGCCGTCGGGTCCTCGACGGTCCGCCGGAACACTTCGCGGTGCAGCTGTCCCACGCCCTGCCGCAGGTCGAGTTCGGTGGCGAAGTCCCGCAGTTCGCCGAGGTCCTCCAGGAGGACCGGGTGCGGGACACGGATCTGTTCGGGGGTGATGCGGACGCTGTCGCCGTCCAGGTCGACCAGGCCCAGGCCGCGTACGGGGTCGGCGTCCCTGAGGTAACCGGCCACCACGCCGCCGCTGTCGGTGATGACGAGGTCGCGCAGCGCCGCCCGCCAGGCCGTGTCCGGCCACAGCTCCACGAGGGCGGCGGTGGGCACGGGCAGGGAGCGGATCATCCAGCGCTCGACCGTGGCCACGCACTCGCGCTGGTGGCGTTCCAGCCACTCCGTGAGCTGCCGCAGCCCGATCACCGCCGGATCGTCCGCGATCTTCGCGGGGACGGTCTTCAGCTGCCGTCCCTTCGCGTTGCGGCAGATGACCTTGCCGCCGTCGTCGAGCGCCACCTCATAGGCGCCCGCGCTGATCCACCCCATCACCATCTCCCCTGTGGTTGCCCGAGGGCAGCGTCCGGCCGCCCGGATCGGGCCCGGATCTCCCGGCACGGCCGCGCCGTGCCTACGATGATCGAACTGTAGGGGGAGCCACTGACATCGCCGGCCGGGCCGGCGGGCAGCACGGAGGAGGGCCAGATGAACGAGGTCACGCAGGGTCCGAAGCCCCCCATCCGGTGGGGGATTGTGGCGACCGGTTCGATCGCCGCCGCGGTCACGGCGGACATCATGGCGATGCCGGACGCCGAGGTGGTGGCGGTCGGTTCGCGCAGCGAGGAGTCGGCGCGAAGATTCGCGGAGCGTTTCTCCCTGCCGCGCGCGTACGGCAGTTGGCGGGAACTGGCGGAGGATCCGCAGGTGGATGTCGTGTACGTGGCGACTCCGCACAGCGCGCACCACGCGGCGGTGCGTACCGCCCTGCTGGCCGGGAAGCCGGTGCTGTGCGAGAAGCCGTTCACGCTGAACGCGGCCGAGGCGGGCGAGTTGGTGGCGCTGGCCAGGGAACGCGGGGTTTTCCTGATGGAAGCCATGTGGATGTACTGCAACCCGGCGATCCGCCGGATCACCGAGCTGGTGCGGGACGGCGCGATCGGTGAGATCCGTTCCGTGAACGCCGAGTTCGGGCTGGCCGGGCCGATACCGCCGGAGCACCGGCTGCGCGACCCGGCGCTCGGCGGCGGGGCGCTGCTGGATCTGGGGGTGTATCCGGTGTCCTTCGCCCAGCTGTTGCTGGGTGAGCCGGAGCATGTCACGGCGTGGGCGCACCTGAGCGGCGGAGTGGACGAGAACACCGGGCTGCTGCTCGGCTATGAGAGCGGGGCGGTGGCGGCGCTGACCTGTTCGCTGGTCGCGGGCACCGCGAACCGGGCGTCGGTCACCGGCTCGGCCGGTCGCATCGACCTGCCCGGCGGGTTCTTCTTCCCCGACCGGTTCACGCTGCACCGCGAGGGTGCGGAGCCGCAGGAGTTCACGGACCTGGGCCCGCACCAGACGTACGCGCACCAGGCGGCCGAGGTGATGCGGGCGCTGCGGGCGGGCGAGAGCGAGTCCCCGCTGGTGCCGCTGGAGGGCACCCTGGCGGTGATGCGGACCCTGGACGCGGCGCGCGAGCGCATCGGGCTGCGCTTCCCCGGCGAGTGACCGGGCACGGCGGGCCGGGGCGGGGATGCACCCCGTCCCGGCCGGCCGGCTCCCGGAACATCAGTCGACGGCGGGACCGCTCCACTCCCGCTGCACCGTCAGATCCGCCTTGGCCTCGGCCAGTTGTACGGCGACGGCGGACGGCGCCGTGCCGCCCCGCGCGTCGCGCGCGGCGAGCGCGCCCGGCACGTTCAGAACGGTGCGCACCTGCGGTGTCAGCCGCGGTGAGATCTTCGCGAACTGTTCGTCGGTCAGCTCGTCGAGCTCGATGCCGGCCGCCTCGCAGACCTTGACGCACTCGCCCGCGCTCTCGTGGGCCTCCCGGAACGGCACCCCCTGCTTGACCAGCCACTCGGCGATGTCGGTGGCTAGGGAGAACCCGGCCGGGGCCAGCTCCTCCATCCGCTCGCGGTGGACGGTGAGGGTGGCCAGCATGCCGGTGAAGGCCGGCAGCAGGATCTCCAGCTGGTCGCAGGAGTCGAAGACCGGCTCCTTGTCCTCCTGGAGGTCCCGGTTGTACGCGAGCGGCAGCGCCTTGAGCGTCGCCAACAGCCCGGTGAGATTGCCGATCAGCCGGCCGGACTTGCCGCGCGCCAGCTCGGCGATGTCCGGGTTCTTCTTCTGCGGCATGATCGAGGAGCCGGTGGAGAACGCGTCGTGGAGCGTGACGAAGGAGAACTCCTTCGTGTTCCAGATGATGATCTCCTCGGCGATCCGCGACAGGTCGACGCCGATCATCGCGGTGATGAACGCGAACTCGGCGACGAAGTCCCGGGAGGCGGTGCCGTCGATCGAGTTGGCGACGGAGCCGCCCTCGAAGCCGAGGTCGGCGGCCACCGCCTGCGGGTCGAGCCCCAGCGAGGAACCCGCCAGCGCGCCCGAGCCGTACGGCGAGACCGCGGTGCGCTCGTCCCACTGGCGCAGCCGCTGCGCGTCCCGCGACAGGGCCTGGAAGTGGGCGAGCACGTGGTGTGCGAAGAGCACCGGCTGGGCGTGCTGGAGGTGGGTCCGCCCGGGCATGGCGACCCCGGGGTGGGCCTCGGCGAGGCCCACCAGAGCCTCCTGGAGGTCGGCGATCAGCGCGCCGATGATCCGGGCGTGGTCGCGCAGGTACATCCGGAAGAGGGTGGCGACCTGGTCGTTGCGGGACCGGCCGGCCCGCAGCTTGCCCCCGAGGTCGGGGCCGAGCCGCTCCAGCAGGCCGCGCTCCAGGGCGGTGTGCACGTCCTCGTCGGCGATGGTCCCGGTGAAGGAGCCGTCGGCGACGTCGGCGGCCAGCCGGTCGAGCCCGGCCAGCATGCGCTCCAGCTCGTCGTCGGTGAGCAGCCCGGCACGGTGCAGGACGCGGGCGTGGGCGCGGGATCCGGCGATGTCGTAGGGCGCGAGCCGCCAGTCGAAGTGCACGGAGGCGCTGAGCTTCTCCAGCGCGGCGGCGGGGCCGTCGGCGAACCGGCCGCCCCAGAGCTTGACGTCGTTCGGTGCGGTGTGGGTCACGGTGTCAGGTCCCGTCGTGCGGCGATCATTCCGGACGTGCCGAAGATCTCGGTGAATCCCTGGGACATCGACGGGTGGGGCATGTCGCCGGTGTCGCAGGTGGCCAGGTCGAAGTCGTCCAGCGATGGGGTGGACCTGCGGCCGGTGACCACGACGCGCTCGGTCACGGGTCCCTCCCCAGGATGCATACATACGCTGTTCCGAATAAGTATGCATCCTGGCGCATGGCCCGTCAAAAAACTCCCCTCGGGCTTCCCGGGGCGGTGGAGCAGACTGAGCCCATGGGAAAGACATACGACCGGATAGCCGGACGGCTGCGGACCTTCATCGAGGAACAGCCGATCTTTTTCACCGCCAGCGCCCCGCTCTCCGGCGCCGGAACCGTCAACCTCTCGCCCAAGGGTCTGCGCGGCTCCCTCGCCGTCATCGACGAGCGCACCCTCGCCTATCTCGACTTCGCCGGCAGCAACGCGGAGACGGTGGCCCACCTCCGCGAGAACGGCCGCATCACCCTGATGTGGTGTGCCTTCCAGGGGCCGCCCACCATCGTCCGCGTGCACGGCCGGGGGGAGCCGGTCTTCCGGGACGACCCGCGCTGGCCGGAGCTGATGACCCATTTCACCACCATCGACCCGGACGCGCACGGCCACCGGGCGATCATCGTGGTGACCGCCGAACGCATCCGCGACTCCTGCGGCTACGCGGTGCCGTTCATGAGCTACGACAGCGAGCGGCCGCTGCACGCCTCCCGCTTCGCCCGGGAGACGGACGAAAGCCTGGACGCCTACTTCCACAAGAAGGACCACATCGCCCGGAGCATCGACGGGCTCCCGGGCCTGCCCCTCCCCCTGCCGCCCACGCCGCCCCGGGGCGACCGCGCGACGGACTGAATCCGGGCCCCGCCGGGCGGGGACTGCGAGGCCCGCGCGGCGGCAATCCCCACGGGGGAAGCAGGCGCAGCGTGTTCGAAATGAGGGGCGCGCGACAGAATCCGGAGATCAGGGTACCGACGGCAGGCGGAACGGCCGGACCGCGAGCACGGAGCACCCAGGTCAGCGGCGCGGCGATGGTCCAAGCCGGCGCACTGGAGCGCGCCCGGCGTGAAGGTGATCCGGAACGCGCCGTTCCGCCCTGTCCGAAAAGCGGTCAAGCTGACAACGCCACGCGTTATCGCCGTACGGCTGCCCGCCGACCGGCGGCGCCGTCCCCGGTCATCCGTCAGCCGAGGAATTGGAGACTCCGTCCATGACCCCCGTCCCCGATCTGGCGTCAGGGCAGCACACCGCCAAGGACACCCTCATCCGTACCCGCGAACTCCTGGACCCGGCGCTGCGGTCCTGGACACAGCGGCTGCCCGCACCCGTGGCCCGGGTCGCGTCCTATCACTTCGGCTGGGTGGACAGCGCCGGCCGGCCGGAGAACGCCCCCCAGGGCAAGGCACTGCGCCCGGCCCTGGTGCTGACCTGCGCCGAAGCGGTCGGCGGCACCGCCGACTCCGCCCTGCTGCCCGCCGTCGCGGTGGAGCTGGTGCACAACTTCTCGCTGCTCCACGACGACATCCTCGACGGAGACACCACGCGCAGACACCGGGCCACCGCCTGGACGGTGTTCGGGTCCTCCGCCGCACTGCTGGCGGGCGACGCCCTGCTGATCCACGCCGGCCGGGTGCTGTGCGACGGGCCACCGCAGCCGCACACCGTGACCGGCATCCGCTGGCTGAGCGAGGCCACCACCCGGCTGATCGAGGGCGAGCAGACCGACATCGGGTTCGAGGAACGCTCGCACGTGACCCTCGCCGAGTGCCTGGACATGACCGAGCAGAAGACCGCTGCGCTGCTGGCCGTCTCCTGTGCGCTGGGCGCGCTGTGGGGCGGTGGCAGCCTCGAACAGGCCGACCTGCTGCACCGGTTCGGCACTCATCTGGGGATGGCCTTCCAGCTGACGGACGATCTGCTGGGCATCTGGGGCGACCCGGCCGTCACCGGCAAGCCGGCCGGCGCCGACCTGATCAGCCGCAAGAAGTCGCTGCCGGTGGTCGCCGCACTCGATTCCGGCACCCCGGCGGGACAGCGGCTGGCCGCCCTGTACACCGATCCGGAGGCCGAGCCGAGCGAGGTCGCCGAGCTGAGCCGTCTGGTGGAGGAGGCGGGGGGCCGGGCCTGGGCGGAGCGCACCGCACGCGAGGAGCTGGCCAGGGCCCTGGCGGCGCTGCGCTCGGCGCGTCCGGCGCCGGAGGCGGCCGAGCGGCTCACCGCGCTGGCCGAACTCGCCACCCAACGCGACCGCTGACGGCGGCCCCCGGTGCACGCGGCCGGACCGTCCCCGGAACGGTCCGGCCGCGACTGCGGGTCTACCCTCCGTTCATCTGTGAGCCCGCCCGGTCGGAGGCCGGGGAGCGCGGCCTCGCGGTGATCGGGCATCAGCCGCCCGGTCCGAAGCCGGTGCCATCGTCGGTCGGTCACAGGCGGCGGCTGGTGTCGGCGGGTCGTGACGCCGGCGTACGAAGGGTCCGGCTTGGACGCTGTGGCCGCCGATGTGCTGGAGTGTGCCGAGGGGTACTCGATGCAGGAGGGGTTCCGCTGTTCAGGGGACCGCTGCGGCTCGGTACGGGATCGTCCCGGGCGACATCGATGGCCCGACCAGGTGACCGAAGCGGTGGAGTGGGAGTTGACGCAGGTGGAGCAGCGAGTCCTCGGCAGAAGCGAGCAGCGGGTATCGGCTGTCGGGCTGGGCACCTGGCAACTGGGGGCCGACTGGGGACAGGTGGAGGAGAAGGCCGCTCTCTCGGTGCTGGAAGCAGCGGTGGAGGCCGGGGTGACGTTCTTCGACACGGCGGATGTGTACGGGGACGGGCGCAGCGAGCGGGTGATCGGACGGTTCCTGCGCGAACGCCCCGACGCCGGGGTGGTGGTCGCCACGAAGATGGGACGCCGGGTCGCGCTGGACCCTGATCTCTACACCCTGGGCAACTTCCGGGCCTGGACCGACCGCTCCCGCCGGAATCTGGGAGTGGAACGGCTGGATCTGATCCAGCTGCACTGCCCGCCCACCCCCGTCTACTCCTCGGACGCGGTCTTCGACGCGCTGGACACCCTGGTCGAGGAGGGGCGGATCTCGGCGTACGGGGTGAGTGTCGAGACCTGCGCGGATGCGCTCACGGCCATCGCCCGGCCGGGTACGGCGAGTGTGCAGATCATCTTCAACCCGCTGCGGCTCAAGCCGCTCGAGGACGTGCTGCCCGCCGCCACCGCGGCGGGTGTGGGTGTCATCGCGCGCGTGCCGCTGGCCAGCGGTCTGCTGTCCGGGAAGTACACCCGGGACACGGTCTTCTCCGACGACGACCACCGCACGTTCAACCGCCACGGTGAGGCGTTCGACCAGGGCGAGACGTTCTCGGGGATCGAGTACGCCAAGGGTGTCGAGGCCGCGGCGGAGTTCTCGGCCCTGGCCGCCGAAGGAGCGACACCGGCCCAGACGGCACTGCGATGGATCATCCAGCAGCCGGGCGTGACCTCCGTCATCCCGGGTGCGCGCAGCCCCCAGCAGGCGCGCCTGAACGCACAGGCCGCCTCACTCGACCCCCTGCCGGACGAGACGCTCAAAGCCGTCGGCGCGCTCTACGACCGCTGGGCCCGAGCGGATATCCACCACCGCTGGTAGGGACTCCCGAGCCCGCCGAAGAGGGACGGCCGCCGGGTTCGCGGGCCGGGCGGGATCCGTCGGACGAGCCTCAGTCCTGCTGCTTCTGCGCCACCCGCAGCAGATGCTCCGCCAGGGACTGGCCGCCGGTCGGATCGCGGCTGATGAGCAGCAGCGTGTCGTCTCCCGCGATGGTGCCCAGGATGTCGTGCACCTCCGCCTGGTCGATGGCGGAGGCCAGGAACTGCGCCGCGCCCGGCGGGGTACGGAGCACCACGAGGTTGGCCGACGCCTCGGCGGAGATCAGCAGTTCTCCCGCCAGCCGGGCCATGCGCTCTTCCTTGGCCGACTCCCCCAGCGGGGCCCGTGGCGTGCGGAATCCGCCTTCGCTGGGCACGGCGTAGATCAGCTCACCTCCGGTGTTGCGGATCTTCACCGCGCCCAGCTCGTCCAGGTCCCGGCTGAGCGTCGCCTGGGTGACGCTCAGGCCGTCGTCGGCGAGGAGCTTCGCCAGCTGGCTCTGTGAGCGCACCGGCTGCCGGTTGAGGATGTCGACAATCCGGCGGTGCCGGGCCGTACGGGTCTGCGGTACGGACGGGCCGTTGCCCAGCCGGTCATCGGTCATGCTCCCTCTCCGGTTCGGTCGGTCACTGTTCAGCGGCGGGCGGGTGCCGCCTTCGCCCGGGCGTCCGCCACATCCAGCACCCCGGGCAGGGCGCCGACGAACGCCGACACCTCCGCCTCATCGATGATCAGCGGTGGCGCCAGCCGCACCACGTCGGCCGCCACGGCGTTCACCAGAATGCCCGCCGCCTGGGCTGCCTGCTGCACCTGCGCCGCGAGCGGCTCGGTGAGCACGATACCCAGCAGCAGCCCCGCTCCCCTGACCCGGTCGACCAGCGGGTGGCCCAACTGCCAGATGCCTTCCCGCAGTCGCTCACCCATGCGCCGGACGTGCGCGAGCAGTCCCTCGGTCTCGATGGTGTCGAGCACGGCGAGAGCGGCGGCGCAGGAGACCGGGTTGCCGCCGAAGGTGGAGCCGTGCTGTCCGGGGGCGAACAGTTCGGCGGCCGGGCCGAAGGCGAGCGTGGCGCCGATGGGCAGCCCGCCGCCCAGACCCTTGGCGAGGGTGACGATGTCGGCCTCCACCCCCTGGGCCAGCCCTTCGAACCACTGGCCGGTGCGGCCGATTCCGGTCTGCACCTCGTCCAGCACCAGCAGGGTGCCGGTGGCACGCGTGATCTCCCTGGCGGCCGCCAGATAGCCGGCCGGCGGCACGATCACCCCGTTCTCGCCCTGCACGGGCTCGAGGATGACCAGCGCGGTGTCCCGGGTGACGGCGGCGCGCAGCGCCTCCGCGTCCCCGTAGGGCACATGGGTGACATCGCCCGGCACGGGCTGGAAACCGCGCTGCTTCGCCGGCTGACCGGTCAGCGCCAGGGCACCCATCGTCCGGCCGTGGAAGCCACCGGTGGTGGCCACCATGTGGGTGCGGCCGGTGAGCCGGCCGAGTTTGAAGGCGGCTTCGACGGCCTCGGCGCCGGAGTTGGAGAAGTAGACGCGGCCGGGACGCCCCGCCAGGGCCAGCAGCCGCTCGGCGAGCGCGACGGGCGGCTCGGCGATGAAGAGATTGGAGACATGGCCCAACAGCGCGATCTGGTCGGAGACCGCGCGCACCACGGCCGGGTGCCCGGTGCCCAGGGAGTTCACGGCGATGCCGCCGACGAAGTCCAGGTACTCCTTGCCGTCGGCGTCGAACAGCCGGGCGCCCTCACCGTGGGTGAGCGGGATACGCGGGGTGCCGTAGTTGTCCATCAGGGCGCCCTGCCACCGGCCGATCAGGTCCTGGTTGCTGCTCATGTCGGCTCTCCTTGGTCCGGCACGACCATGGTGCCGATGCCCTCGTCGGTGAAGATCTCCAGCAGGATGGAGTGCTGGACGCGCCCGTCGATGACGCGGGCGGTACGCACCCCGCTGCGTACGGCGTGCAGGCACCCTTCCATCTTGGGCACCATGCCGCTGGCCAGGTCGGGCAGCAGCCGTTCCAGTTCGCTGACGGTCAGCCGGCTGATGACCTCGTCGCTGGCGGGCCAGTCCGCGTACAGGCCCTCGACGTCGGTGAGGACCATGAGTGTCTCGGCGCCCAGGGCGGCGGCCAGGGCCGCGGCCGCCGTGTCCGCGTTGACGTTGTAGATGTGGTCGTCGTCGGCGCTGCGGGCGATGGAGGAGACGACGGGGATCCGGCCGTCCGCCAGCAGCGCCTCGATCGCGCCGGTGTCCACGGCGGCGATCTCGCCGACCCGGCCTATGTCCACCCGCTCGCCGTCGACATGGGCGTAGCGCTTGGTGGCGGTCATGGTGTGGGCGTCCTCACCGGTGAGCCCGACGGCGAGCGGCCCGTGCCGGTTGAGCAGCCCGACGAGTTCGCGCTGCACCTGCCCGGCGAGCACCATCCGGACCACGTCCATGGCCTCGGGGGTGGTGACCCTCAAACCGGCCCTGAACTCGGACTCCAGGCCGAGGCGGTCGAGCTGGGCGGTGATCTGGGGGCCGCCGCCGTGCACCACGACGGGTCGCAGTCCGGCATGCCGCAGGAAGACGACATCCTGGGCGAAGGCGGCCTTCAGCTCCTCGTCGATCATGGCGTTGCCGCCGAACTTGATGACGACGATCTTGCCGTGGTGGCGGGTGAGCCAGGGCAGCGCCTCGATGAGTGTGCGGGCCTTGGGCTGGGCGGTGTGCTTGCGTGCGGTACCGATGGGGGTCTCCGGCTGCTGGGTCACGACGAGTACGCGCTGTTCTCGTGGACGTAGTCGGCGGTGAGGTCGTTGGTCCAGATGACGGCGGAGGCGTCCCCGGCGGCCAGGTCGGCGGTGATGCGCACCTCACGGAAGCGCATGTCCACCAGGTCGCGGTCCTCGCCGACGGAGCCGTCCTTGCAGACCCACACGTCGTTGATGGCGACGTTGAGCCGGTCGGGCTCGAAGACGGCGGAGGTGGTCCCGATCGCGGACAGCACCCGCCCCCAGTTGGGGTCCTCGCCGTGGATGGCGCATTTGAGCAGGTTGTTGCGGGCGATGGAGCGGCCGACCTCGACGGCGTCGTCCTCGCTCGCGGCGCCGACGACCTCGATCCTGATGTCCTTGGAGGCGCCTTCGGCGTCCCCGATGAGCTGCCGGGCCAGATCGGCGCAGACCTCGCGGACGGCTTCGGCGAACGCCCCGGACTCCGGGGTGACGCCGGAGGCACCGGAGGCCAGCAGCAGCACGGTGTCGTTGGTGGACATGCAGCCGTCCGAGTCCACCCGGTCGAAGGTGGTGCGGGTCGCCGCGCGCAGCGCCCGGTCCAGGTCCCGCGCCTCCACGTCGGCGTCGGTGGTGAGCACCACGAGCATGGTGGCCAGCCCGGGCGCGAGCATGCCCGCGCCCTTGGCCATGCCGCCCACGGTGAAGCCCTCACCCTCGGCGACGGCGGTCTTGTGCACGCTGTCGGTGGTCTTGATGGCGATGGCGGCCTTCTCCCCGCCGTGCCGGGACAGCGCCGTGACGGCGGTGTCGATCCCGGGCAGCAGGGCGTCCATGGGCAGCCGGGTGCCGATCAGCCCGGTGGAGGCGACGGCGATCTCCCCGGCACTGTGCCCCTCGCCCAGGGCCTCGGCGGTCTTCTCTGCGGTGGCGTGGGTGTCCTGGAAGCCCAGGGGCCCGGTGCAGGCGTTGGCGCCGCCGGAGTTGAGGATGACGGCCGAGACCCGGCCGCCCTTGAGGACCTGCTCGGACCACAGCACAGGGGCGGCCTTGACGCGGTTGGAGGTGAAGACACCGGCCGCCGCACGGCGCGGCCCCTGGTTGACGACGAGCGCCAGATCCGGGTTGCCGTTCTCCTTGATCCCGGCGGCGATGCCCGCCGCCTGGAATCCCTGCGCTGCCGTCACACTCATGGCGCGACTCCGATCGTCGAAAGTCCCAGCTCCTCGGGCAGGCCGAGGGCGATGTTCATGCTCTGCACCGCGCCGCCGGCGGTGCCCTTGGTGAGGTTGTCGATGGCGCTGATGGCGATGACGCGGCCGGCGTCCTCGTCGAGGGCGACCTGGAGCAGGGCGCTGTTGGCCCCATACACGGCGGAGGTGGCGGGCCACTGGCCCTCCGGGAGCAGCCGCAGGAAGGGCTCACCGGCCACGGCCTTCTCGTAGGCCTCGCGCAGCGCGGTGGCGGTCACCCCGGGCTTGGCCTTCGCGGAGCAGGTGGCGAGGATGCCGCGCGACATGGGGGCCAGGGTGGGGGTGAAGGAGACGGATATCCGGGTGCCGGCCACGGCCGACAGGTTCTGGATCATCTCGGGAGTGTGCCGGTGCACGCCGCCCACGCCGTAGGGGCTCATGGAGCCCATGACCTCGCTGCCCAGCAGATGCGGCTTGGCCGCCTTGCCCGCCCCCGAGGTGCCCGTGGCGGCCACGATCACGGCCTCCGGCTCGGCGATCTGGGCCGCGTACGCCGGGAAGAGCGCCAGGGACACGGCCGTGGGGTAGCACCCGGGCACCGCGATCCGCCGCGCGCCGCGCAGCGCCTGCCGGGCGCCGGGCAGCTCGGGCAGCCCGTACGGCCAGGTCCCGGCGTGCGGGCTGCCGTAGTACCGCTCCCAGTCGGCGGCGTCGGCGAGCCGGAAGTCGGCCCCGCAGTCGACGATGAGGGTGCTCTCCCCCAGTTCCTCGGCGACCGCGGCGGACTGGCCGTGCGGCAGCGCGAGAAAGACGACGTCGTGCCCGGCCAGCACCTCGGCGGAGGTCGGCTCCAGCACCCGGTCCGCCAGCGGGTACAGCTGGGGCTGGAGCGCCCCCAGCCGCTGACCGGCGTTGGAGTGGCCGGTCAGGGCCCCTATCTCGATCTCCGGATGCCCCAGCAGCAGCCGCAGGATCTCCCCGCCGGCATACCCACTCGCCCCTGCCACCGCAGCACGCATCGCCACCATCGCCTCCTCATCAGCTATGGCATGACTATACGTAGACCAGCAGTTTTATGCAATCACACGGATGGGGGATCCCCGCCTCCTGTGACGACGATCGATAGCCGGCCCCTCCGATCGTTTGCCGGCCTCACCTCACTCCGAGGCTGCCACCTTTCAGTCACATGGCGAGGCTCATCCCCCTCACCACTGAGCAACTGTTTTTCTGGCGACATCTACCCCCATGATGGTGCGACTGTCTCCTCGGAGCAGCGCAGGCTGGAGCAGATGATCACGGCCCACGCGATCACCAAGCCCGTACGTTCCCGACTCGCGCTGCGCGAGGGGTGGGCACGTTCATGGACGACTGCTGGGTCCATCGACGGCGATGAAGTCACGTGGCTCGTGCGGTCCTGTCGGCGGTCACCGGTACGTTCGGGCGGCCACGGTATCGGTGTCGGTGCCCCGCATCCCGGTCGCGTGCCAGGTGTCTCGCACCGTCACCGAGTCGCGGGAAGCCAGGCAGAAGGGCCATTCCGGGCCGGGTGCGGGGGAATCCCGGTCCGGTCCGGGGTCTCCGGATCGCTTCACCGTGGTGAACCGGGGGCTGTCGTTGGTGTTGCCGCCCATGACCCCGACGGAACTGGCCCACAGGAGGCTAGAGTTCCCTATGCGTTCCCATGCCTCGACCGCCCCATCCACTGATGACGCCGCGGCGTCTCCAAAGGCCCTCCCGCCGTGCGAGGGCAGGCCGGCGCAGAGTCTCGAATCGACCTCCGCGTCTGGCCCCGGGCGGTGCCACGGTTCGGCCCCGGTGTCGCTGTCGATCAGTGAACTCGCTCACCGGTGCCAAGTGAGCACGCGGTCACTGCGGTACTACGAGGAGCAAGGTCTCCTGTTCCCGTCGCGCAACGCCGTGGGGCACCGCAGGTACCAGGCGAAAGACGCCGACTGTGTCGGGTTCATCCAGTGTCTGTACGGCGCGGGCCTGCCGAGCGACCTGATCCGTACGGTGGTCCAGGAGTGGAAACTCCCCGACTCCGCGCCCCGGATCGAGGCTCTACTGCGTACGCGGCACGCCGAACTCTCACGAGAAGCGGAAGAACTCCGTTCCAAGCTGACGGGCCTGGAAGCCGTACTGAACGCGGTGACCGGCAGCAGCTGACTTGCCCTTCACGCCAGTGTGAACATCTACCTTCCTGGTGAAGGCCCCGACAGGGCCCCGGGAAAGGCAGGCAGATGAGCAACTACATGCTGGCGCAGCTCCAGCTGAAGTACGGTTTCGCGAATCTGGCGCGCTATGAAGCCGCCATGGTGACCATCCGTGAATTCTTCGAATCGCAGGGCATCTCGCTGGTTGCGGGCACGGTGACGCGGGTCGGACCGCTGTACGAAGCGTTCAACCTGTGGGAGATCGAGGAACAGGGCCACCTGGAGCGCGCACTCGGAGCCTTGACGCTCAGCGATCCCCGCGCCCTGGAGGCCATGGGCGAGCTGGATGCCACGGTGGAACACGAACAGACGCGATTTCTTGGCTCACTCGCGTTCGCGGGGAGCCCGAACACTGCGTGAGCCTTCGGGCTGGTCAGCTCTCAGCAGTGCTCGCAAGCAGGGATTACTGGGTCAGCTGTGGTCCGGTGCCGGTGAGGCAGCCGTCGGTCAGGTGTGGGCGGTGTCGGATGTGCCGCAGGCCGCGGCGGAGGGTGCGTTCGAGGTGGCCGTCGTCGGTGAAGGCGATGCTGGCCAGTGGGCCGCGCCGCAGCAGTGACCACACGCCTTCCACCGGGTTCAGATCCGGTGCGCAGGAAGGCAGTTGCACGATGGTGAGCCAGTCGTGGCCGGCCGCGTACTGGCGCATTCCGGCGGCCCGGTGGGTGTTGAGATTGTCCCGGATGAGGACAATGGGGGCCTTGAGCTGGATGTGGGCGCGGACGATGAGGTCGCGGTAGCCGGTCCGGGCGAAGCTGTTGCGTCCCGTGCCACGGTGCTTGTGGTGGCGTCGGGGCCGGTAGCAGCACAGGGCGGCGTTGGTTCTGTGCGTGGACGAGACATCACAGATCCAGGCTCTGGAGCGGTCCCAGCCGGTGTTGCCGATGGTTCCCGGGGTTCCTGAGCGCCGCAGTCACGGCTACGTCCGGGCCGGCACCACGACGCTGTTCGCCGCTCTGGATGTGGCGACCGGAAAGGTCATCGGCTCCCCTTGCAACCTACCGACCCGGAACTCTCTCGGAGGTCGCCGGGCCACCTATCGGTCTTCGTCACACGAAGGGGCGCGCCGCCTCAGCCGGGCGGGAACACCGCCCCCGTCAGTTCCTCGGAGACGCGCCAGATCCGCTGGGCGTCCTCCGTGCCGCGCAGCCGGGAGTAGAGCTTCTGTTCCGCCGGGCCGCCGCCCAGGTGTCCGAGACCGCTCGGGCCGTAGAACGGAGCCCCCTCGCCGTCGGCCACCGTCGCGGCCCGGAGGGCCGGGAGCCCGGCGCTCTCGACGGTCCCGACGAGCAGGCCGCGGGCCGCCATGGCGCCGATGAGCCTGCGGCCCCCGGTCTCCCGGTCCCGTCCGACCTCGGGGCGGGCGTCGAGGAGGCTGGTCGGAGAGACCCCCGGATGGCAGAGATTGCTCGTGATGCCCCAGCCGTGGGCGCGCCCGCGCCGGCCGAGTTCGAGCCCGAAGAGGCCGAACGCGATCTTCGACTGGCTGTAGGCGCTCATGCCCTCGTACGAGCGTTCCCAGTTGAGGTCCTTCCAGTTGATGGCGCCCCGGTTGGCCGCGACGCTGATCTGGGAGGTCACCCGGGCCCGTCCGGCGCGCAGCAACGGCAGCAGGTGTGCCACCAGGGCGAAGTGGCCGAGGTGGTTGGTGCCGAACTGCAGCTCGAAGCCGTCGGCCGTCGTCTGTCGGTCGGGCGGTGTCATGACCCCGGCGTTGTTGATGAGGAGGTGGAGGGGGTGCCCCTCCTCCCGCAGAGTCCTGCCGAGGGCCGCGACGGAGTCGAGTGAGGACAGGTCGAGGGTGCGCAGGGACACCTTCGCGTGGGGGACCCGCTGCCCGATGGCGGTGACGGCCGCCTCCCCTTTGCGCGGGTTCCGGACGGGCAGCAGTACCTCGGCCCCGGCCGCCGCGAGCCTCGTGGCGATGCCGAGACCGATGCCGTCACTGGCGCCGGTCACCACGGCGCGCTTCCCGGCGAGATCGGGGAGAGGGAGGTCGATGGGTTTGCGTGACATGGGTGCGCTCCTCGTGGATGTGGTTCTCGCTCCCACGATGGGCAAAGACCGCGCCGTCATCCAGGACCGCTCGATCCACTGATTCGCGGGGCGGGGCGGGGCCGGCCGGCGGGACCGGCGTCCCGAGGGGTTCGCGGGCGGCTCCCGCAGCCGCCCGGCGCGCCGCGCACGCGTCCCGGCGTCCGGAAGGGGGGATCGGCGGGCCGTGGCTGTCCGGGCCCGCGGGCGGTAGGAATGACCCCGTACCGAGAAGGGAAGCCCATGGTGATCGACCGGACCGGACTGGCGGAGTTCCTGCGGCGCCGCCGGGCGGCGCTGCAACCCGAGGACGTCGGCCTGCCGCGCGGACGGCGCCGCCGCACCGAAGGACTGCGGCGGGAGGAGACGGCGGCGCTCTGCCACATGTCGACCGACTACTACGCGCGCCTGGAGCGGGCCCGCGGGCCCCAGCCGTCCGAGCAGATGATCGCCTCCATCGCCCAGGGACTCCACCTCTCGCTCGACGAGCGCGACCACCTGTTCCGGCTGGCCGGGCACAACCCGCCCGCCAGGGGCGCCATCAGTGAACACATCAGCCCCGGCCTGCTGCGTATCCTCGACCGGCTGGACGACACGCCCGCCGAGATCGTCACCGAACTCGGCGAGACCCTGCGGCAGTCGCCGCTCGGCGTGGCGCTCACCGGCGACACCACCCGCTTCAGCGGCCCGGCCCGCAGCATCGGCTACCGCTGGTTCACCGATCCCGCGACACGGGCGCTCTACGACCCCCGGGAGCACCCGTTCCTCACCCGGATGTTCGCCTCGGGCCTGCGCGAGCTGGCCACCCTGCGCGGCCCCGGCTCCCGCGCGGCGCACTTCGCCGACCTGCTGCTCGCCCGCAGCGAGGAGTTCCGGACGGTGTGGAACGCGCACGAGGTCGGCATCCGTCCCCACGAGGTCAAGAACTTCGTCCACCCCGAACTCGGCGCCCTCGAACTGACCTGTCAGAGGCTGGTCGACCCGGACCAGGGCCACTCACTGCTCGTGTACACCGCGATCCCCGGTAGCGAGAGCCACGAGAAACTGCGACTGCTGTCCGTCCTCGGAACGCCGGCCCGGCCCTGAATTTCGCCGTATGGCCCACGGCGGTGCCGATTCCGTTCCACCATCGGTGGATGAGCCCCGAGGACCGCACTCCCACGGCACACGGCCCGAGCGACGACGCGAACGTGCGCCGCCGCAGGGGCGGCCGGCTGGCCCTGAGCGGCCGGCTGCAGACCTTCGCCGGTTCCACCCTGATGCTGGCCGGTGTCGGCATCGGCAGCGCCGCCGGCAACGTGTCGCAGGGCGACCCGGCCCGGCCCGGCCTGTGGATCGCGCTGCTGTCGGCCGTCGTGTGCGGGGCGCTCGGTGTCCCGCTGTTCCACCGGGGGCGCCGGGCGCGGGTGCACGGCGACCGGCTCGGCTCGGCGACGATCGACTCCTTCGAGACGCTCGCCCGGCAGCGCTACGTCCTCTACCTGCGGCCGTTCGACCTGGACGCGCAGACGGCCGAGCTGCCGACGGAACCTCCCAGCCGGTGGTGGGCCTCGGACTTCCATCTCTCGCGGAAGACCCACGAGGAGCAGATGATGCGCTGGTTCGCCGGTCTGGGGCCGAGCATCGCGGTCGGCCGGCCGGGTGAGCCGCTGCCGTTGACCGGCGCGCGGCGCGGTTACCTCGGTGACGGCGAGTGGAAGGAGGTCGTCGGCGCACTGATCGCGCGGGCCCACGTGGTGCTGCTCGCCGTCGGCCCGAAGCCGGGCACCGTCTGGGAGTTCACCGAGGCGCTGCGCACGACGGAACCCGGGCGGCTGGTGCTTCTGGTGTGCCATCGCCCCGAACCGTACGAGCGGTTCCGCCACATGGTGGCCGGGGAGTACGAGCGGCGTGCCCGTACGGAGCCGGGACCGTGGCCCGCACCGCCCCGCCTGCCGGATTACCCCGCGTTGCGCCATCCCGGGCGCCGCTCGTGGGACTACGGGCTCAAGGGCGTGATCACCTTCGACCCGGACTGGAAGGCGACCTTCACCCGGTTCGACCCGACACAGCCGCTGGTCCCGATCACGCTGATCATCAACGGCATCCAGCGGCGCGGCATGAGACCGGTACGGGCCCGGCTGGCGGAACTCCCCGCGCGCTCCCGGGCAACCGGGTGACCGTGATGCCCGCCCACCCGGGGGCGAGAGCCAACGCCGGGTCCCGCCGGGGACGTTCACCCCGCCGCCGGGGGGCGTCACCACGTCACGGATCGGCGACGGGCCCCGGACCTCCGCCCGCGCCCGAACGCGCCGCGGTGGACCGGCCGTTCGTCCGTCCCGCGACCCGGTCAGCCGAGCCGCAGATTCCACTGCCCGCGGGCGCCGTGCAGGCTGACCACCGACAGGGGGTAGATCTCGGTGCGCCAGTAGGCGTGCGGCGGGGCCTTCAGCGCGTACAGCATCGCCGCCCGGATCACCGAGGCCTCGGTCACCGCCACGATCCGGCCGTCGTCCCCCAGCGGGCGGGTATCCAGCCAGCCGCCTACCCGGGAGATGAACGACAGCAGGGCCTCCCCGCCGTGCGGTGCCGCACGCGGGTCGGTCAGCCACGCGTCGACCGCCGCCGGTTCACGGGCGGTCACTTCGGGGAGGGTCAGCCCGCTCCACCGGCCCATGTCGCAGTCCCGCAGCGCCGGCTGGGCGAGCGGAGCGTATCCGAGGACCTCGCCGGTCTGCCGGCTGCCCGCGGTCGGCGAGCAGTACCGCAGTTCGGCGGCGGCCAGCGGCGCCAGGGCCGGCACGGCCCGTTCCAGCGCCTGCCACCCGGCGGCGTCCAGCGGGCGGTCGTCGCCGAAGCGGGTTTCCAGGAGCGGTGAGGTGCGGGCAGCGGCGATCAGCGTGACCAGCATGGCGCGATGGTACGAGCCACCTGTGTACCGCACCACTACGGCGACGTAAATCTCCTGAGGTGTTACGCGGGCCAGGCGGTGCGCAGTCTCCGGACGCCCTCGCCGATCTCTCCCACCCCCGCCGCCGGCGCGAAACTCAGCCGCAGATACGGGGACGGCGGCTCGGCCGCGAAGTACGGGCCGCCCGGGGCCAGCGCCACCCCCGCGCGCAGCGCGGCCTCCGCCACCGCCGTTGGGTCGAAGCCCTCCGGCAGCCGCAGCCACAGGTGGTAGCCGCCGTGCGGGATGTGCGGCAGCGGGACGCCCGGCAACTCGGCCGCGAGCGCGGTGGCCATCGCCGCCCGCCGCAGCCGCAACTCCGCGGCGACCGTGCGCAGATGGCGGGCCCAGGCCGGGGAGCTGATGAGTTCCAGCGCGGTCTCCTGGAGCGGGCGCGGTACGAAGAAGCTGTCGACCACCTGGATCGCCCGCAGGCGTTCGAAGGCCGGGCCCCGGGCGGCCAGGGCGCCGACCCGCAGGCTGGGCGAGGTGATCTTGGTGAGGGAACGGACATGCACCACCACCCCGTCCGGGTCGTCGGCGGCCAGGGCGGGCGGCAGGGCTCCGGCGTCGTCATGGGCCAGCCAGCGGGCGAAGTCGTCCTCGATGACGAAGGCCCCGGCCGCCCGGGCCGCCGCCAGCACCCGGGCCCGGCGCTCGGGGTGGAGCACGGCGCCGGTGGGGTTCTGGAACAGCGGCTGGCACACCAGTACCCGGGCCCCGCTGGCCGCGAAGGCGCGCTCCAGCAGTTCGGGCCGCACCCCGTCATGGTCCACCGGCACGGGGACGGGGCGCAGCCCGGAGGCGCGGGCGGCGGCGAGCAGACCGGGGTAGGTGGGGGATTCCAGCAGGACGGCGGAGCCCTGCGGAGCGAGCGCCCGCAGCGCGGTGGTGAGTGCGCTCTGTCCACCCGCGGTGATCAGTACGCCGGAGGGGGAGAGCCCGCCGCCGGGGCCGCCGATCTCCCGCGCGAACCAGACCCGCAGTTCCTCGATCCCCTCCATCGGCGGCCGGTCCCAGGCCCCGGGCCGCCGCCCGGCGCGGGCGAGCGCCGCCGACAGCGCGCGCTCGGGGCGCAGTCCTGGCGGCAGATAGCCACCGTTGAACTCGATGACGCCGGGCGGCGGCACCGCCAGGGTGGCCAAGACACCGCTCGCGTCGGCGCCGCGCGGCCCGCCGCCCTCCGCCAGCGCGTCCGCGCTGAGCGCGACCTCCTGCCAGGAGGTGTCCCCCGGGGCGGGAACGGCGGCCCGGGGGACGGCCCGGAAGGCTCCGGCCCCGGGGCGGGTGACGACCAGGCCCTCGGCGGCGAGCGCGGCCAGCGCCCTGGAGACGGTGACCGGGCTGACCCGGTGCCGCTCGACCAGGGCCCGACTGGACGGCAGCTTCTCACCGGGCGAGTAGCGGTTCAGCTCTTCACGCAGAACGCGAGCCAGTTCGCTCTCACTGCTACTGTGTTGCATGAGAGTCAACAGTAGCGCTATCGCAGCGGCGCCGATAGCGGTCGCCGCCCCGGCCCCCGCACCGATACCGGCCACCGACCGGGGCGGTATCGCGCTCGCCGCCGCCGGCGTCCTCGCGTTCTCCTTCACCCTGCCGGGCACCGCCTGGGCCATGGACGGCCTCGGCCCGTGGACCACCACCTCGCTGCGCATCGTGCTCGCCGCCCTGATCGCCGCCGTCGCCCTGCGTCTCACCCGCACCCCGCGCCCCGAGCGCCGCCACTGGGCGGGGCTGGCCGTGGTCGCCTGCGGCACCGTCATCGGTTTTCCGCTGCTCACCGCGCTCGCCCTGCAGACCTCCTCCACCTCCCACTCCGCCGTGGTGATCGGTCTCCTCCCGCTGACCACCGCCGTCTACGGGACCCTGCGCACCGGCAGCCGCCCCTCCCCCGCCTTCTGGGCGGCCGCCCTGGCCGGTGCCGCCGCCGTGGTCACCTTCACCCTCGGCACCGGGGGCGGCTCCCTCACCCGCGGCGACCTCTATCTCGCGGCGGCGCTGCTGATCACCGCCGCCGCGTACGGCGAGGGCGGCCGGCTGGCCCGCGAACTGCCCGGCTGGCAGGTGATCTCCTGGGCCCTGCTGCTCTCGCTGCCGTTCGCCGTGCCCGCCGCCGCACTGGCCCTGGCCGCCGAGCCGTTCGAACCGACCGCCCGCTCCCTCGCCGGACTGGTGTGGGTGGCGCTGGTCTCCCAGTTCTTCGGCCTGGTCCTGTGGTACCGGGGTCTGGCGCGCGCCGGGGTCGCCCGCGCCAGTCAGCTTCAGCTGGCCCAGCCGCTGCTCACGCTCGCGTGGGCGGTGCTGCTCCTGGACGAGCACATGACCTGGGCCGCCCCCGTCACCGCGCTGGCCGTCCTGGCGTGCATCGCGGTCACCCAGCTGGCCCCGTCCCGCCCCGAACACGCCAGGACAGATCCCCGGTAATAGACTGAAAAGAGGCGAAAGCATCACACCGGAGAAGCACACCCGAGACGCGATCAGCGACGGGAGGGAAGGCGATGCAGGCGAGAGCGGGCGACCGGATGGTGACCCACGGCAGAACCGTGGGCCAGGAGGACCGGATCAGCGAGGTCGTGGAGGTACTGGGCGCCGACGGCGCGCCGCCCTACCGCGTCCGCTCCGGGGACGGCCACGAGACCGTGCTGTCGCCGGGGCCGGACACGGTGGTGGAGCACACGGCGCGCGGGCGGACCGGCGGCCGGGGCAAGGGCGGCCGGCGCCACTGGTGGCCGGGCCGGACCTGAGGGTGGCCGCCCCGGCGCGGCACCTCAGGCGCGGTAGTGGTCCTCGAAGACCCGGGTCATCGCGCCGATGGGATTGCGCACCACGTGCGCGGCCGAGTAGAAGGCGTTGCCCCCCACCGCCGGGAAGTCCTCGCACAGCGTGATGTGGCGGGAGAGTTCCGCGGGGTCCTGCCAGGCGTCGGGCTGCGCGGCGTCACCGCACTTGTACAGGGCCTCGCCGATGTACAGCGCGACCCCGGTGCCCTCGGCGACATCGGCCCACCAGCGCACCAGCGTCTCGTAGTCCGCCGCGTCGTAGCCGATGTTCCAGTAGAGCTGCGGCAGCACGTAGTCGACGCGGCCCTCCTTGACCCACGTCCGTACGTCCGCGTACAGATCGTCGTAGGTCTGCACCCCGCCGCGGGTGTCGGAGCCGAGCGGGTCGGTGGACTTGTTGCGCCACACCCCGAACGGGCTGACGCCGAACGGCACTCCCGGCTTGAGGTCCGCGACCCGCTCGCGCATCTCCCGCACCAGCAGGTCGATGTTGTGCCGCCGCCAGTCGCCCAGGTCCGTGAAGTCCCCGCCGTGCTCGGCGAAGGCCGCCGCGTCGTCGAAGGTCTCGCCCGCCACCGGGTACGGGTAGAAGTAGTCGTCCCAGTGCACGCCGTCGATGGCGTAGTGCTCCACCGCGTGGCACATCGCGTCCTGCACGAAGGTCCGCACCTCGGGCAGACCGGGGTTGTAGTACATCCGCCCGCCGTACGTCACCACCCACTCCGGGTGGGTACGGGCCGGGTGGTCCTTGGCCAGCGCGGAGGGGTCGGCGTGCATGGCCACCCGGTACGGGTTGAACCACGCGTGCAGTTCGAGGCCGCGCGCGTGTGCCTCCTCGACCGCGAACTCCAGCGGGTCCCATCCGGGGTCCTTGCCCTGGGTGCCGGTCAGCCAGTGCGACCACGGCTCGTACGGCGAGGGCCACAGCGCGTCGGCGGTGGGCCGGACCTGGAAGAAGACGGTGTTCAGATTCCACCGCTGCGCCGCGTCCAGCAGGTCGGTCAGCTGCTCCTTGGCGTCGGCGGCCGGCGCGCCCTGCCGGGGCCAGTCGATGTTGGCGACGGTGGCGATCCACATGCCGCGCAGCCCGTCGGCCGCGTTGCCCGGCCCGGCCGCGCCCGCCGCGCCGTCCTCGCGGCGGGCACCGCGGGGCCCGCCGCTCGCCGATGCCTGGGAGAACGTCAGCACCGAGGCCAGTACCCCGACCGTCGCGGTGCCGAAGACCCTGCGGCTGACTCGTCCCACTGGACTCCCCCTGGGGTGTCGTTCCTGCGTACTGAGCTGCCCGCCGTTATGCGTATCACCGCCGGACCCGCCTCGTCCAAAAGCCTTGCCGTGATCCGCCCGTGACACACCCCTTATGCGAACACCATTCGACGGTTAACATCTGCGACACGCACAGCTGGGAGCGCTCCCATCGCTTGATCACGTCTCTCCACCCCCCATACCGCCCGCCCGGCGGTCTTGTCACACAAGGAGCGCTCACGTGCGCAGATGGAAACCGGTGACGGCGATCATGGCCGGCCTCGCAGTGGCCGCGGGACTCCTCACCACGGCCGCCCCCGCGGCCTCCGCCGAGGATGTCGGCGCCCAGGCGTACACCTGGAAGAACGTCCGGATCGGCGGCGGCGGCTTCGTCCCGAGCTTCGTCTTCAACCGCTCCGAGCCCGACCTGGTCTACGCCCGCACCGACATCGGCGGCGCCTACCGCTGGAACGAGCAGGGCCAGGAGTGGATCCCGCTGCTGGACTCCATCGGCTGGGACGACTGGGGCTACACGGGTGTGGCCTCCCTCGCCACCGACCCCGTCGACCCCGACCGCGTCTACGCGGCCGTGGGCACGTACACCAATGACTGGGACCCCGAGAACGGCGCCATCCTGCGCTCCTCGGACCGGGGCCGGACGTGGCAGCGCACCGAGCTCCCCTTCAAGCTCGGCGGCAACATGCCCGGGCGCGGCATGGGCGAGCGGCTCGTCGTGGACCCCCACAACAACAACGTCCTCTACCTGGGCGCCCCCAGCGGCCAGGGACTGTGGCGCAGCACGGACGCCGGCGTGACCTGGCATAAGGTCACCGCCTTCCCCAACCCCGGTGACTACGTCCTCAATCCGGATGATCCGGGGGGCTACGAGAGCGACATCATCGGCGTCGTGTGGGTGACCTTCGACCCCTCCACCGGCTCCCCCGGCTCCACCACCCAGACGCTGTACGCGGGCGTCGCCGACCTCGACGAGAGCGTCTACCGCTCCACCGACGGCGGCCGGACCTGGTCCCCGGTGCCGGGCCAGCCCACCGGCTATCTCCCGCACAAGGGGGTACTCGACGAGGAGACCGGCGACCTCTACGTCGCCACCGCCGACAACCCGGGCCCGTACGCCGCCGAGGACGGCGAGGTGTGGCGGTACGGCACGGGCACCGGCCAGTGGACGGACATCTCCCCCGTCCCGGCCGGCGGCGACCGGTGGTTCGGCTTCTCCGGGCTGACCGTGGACCGCCAGAACCCGGGCACCGTGATGGTCACCGGCTACAGCTCCTGGTGGCCGGACACCCAGATCTTCCGCTCCACGAACGGCGGCGACAGCTGGACGGCGGCCTGGCAGTGGGGCAGCTATCCGCAGCGCGACAAGCGGTACACGATGGATGTGTCCGCGGTGCCGTGGCTCACCTTCGGCGAGAACCCGCAGCCCCCGGAGGAGACCCCGAAGCTGGGGTGGATGACCGAGGGCATGGAGATCGACCCGTTCGACCCGGACCGGCTGCTGTACGGCACCGGCGCCACCGTGTACGGCACCACCCAGCTCACGAACTGGGACCGGGACCAGACCTTCACCGTCCGCCCGTTCGTCAAGGGCCTGGAGGAGACCTCGGTCCGTGACCTGATCTCCCCGCCCTCCGGTGCCCCGCTGCTCAGCGGCCTGGGGGACATCGGCGGCTTCCGGCACACCGATGTGGACCAGGTGCCGGCGATGATGTTCCGCCAGCCCAGCTTCGGCACCACCAGCAGCCTGGACTACGCCGAGCTGGCGCCGAACATCGTGGTGCGGGTCGGCACCCACGTCGGCGACGGCACCGATCCGCTGATCGGCTTCTCCACGGACAACGGCGCCCACTGGTGGTCGGGCTCGAGCCCGGGCGGTGCGGGTGGCGGTACGGTGGCGGCCGCCGCCGACGGCAGCCGCTTCGTGTGGAGCCCGGAGAACACGGGCGTGCACCACTCGGTGGGCTTCGGCAACTCCTGGAGCGCGTCCCAGGGCATCCCGCAGGGCGCGCGGGTGGAGGCGGACCGGGTGGACCCGAACCGCTTCTACGGCTTCCACCAGGGCACCTTCTACATCTCCACGAACGGCGGGGCGACCTTCACCGCCTCCGCCGCGCAGGGCCTGCCCGCCACCGGCGAGGTACGGTTCGGCGCCGTTCCCGGGCGCACCGGGGACATCTGGCTGGCCGGCGGCGGGCTGTGGCGTTCCACCGACGGGGGCGCCACCTTCACCCGGAACACCGGCATCGACGCCGACAACATCGGCTTCGGGGCGCCGGCCCCGGGCCAGTCGTACCAGGCGCTGTACAGCAGCGGCGTGGTCGACGGCGTGCGCGGCGTCTACCGCTCCACCGACACCGGGGCCAGCTGGACCCGGATCAACGACGACGACCACCAGTGGGCGTGGACCGGTGACGCCATCACCGGCGACCCGCGGATCCACGGCCGCGTCTACCTCTCGACCAACGGCCGCGGGGTGATCTACGGCGACAGCGCGTGACGGATGGGCGGCGCTGCGCATCACCGCGCACCGTCACCCCACAGGGACCGGCCGTACCCTTCACCGGCCGGTCCCGCCGCGCCCGTCCGCGCCGGGTAACGTCGGGGCCGACCGACCGAACCGTGGACAGGACCGGACCAGCGAAGGGGCACGGTGTGAAGGACATCGAACGCGTCGGAGTGGTGGGCTGCGGCCAGATGGGCGCGGGCATCGCGGAGGTGTGCGCGCGGGCAGGGCTTTCGGTGCGGGTCGCCGAGACCACCGGGGAGGCGCTGGAGCTGGGCCGCACCCGGCTGGTGAACTCCCTGGACAAGGCGGCCGAGCGCGGCAAGATCAGCGCGGAGGAGCACGAGGCGACTCTGGAGCGGCTGACCTTCACCACCGATCTCGGCGAGTTCGCCGACCGTGATCTGGTCATCGAGGCGGTGGTGGAGAGCGAGCCGGTCAAGACCGAGATCTTCCAGGTGCTCGACCAGGTGGTGACCCGCCCCGACGCCATCCTGGCCTCGAACACCTCCTCCATCCCGCTGGTGAAGCTGGCGGTGGCCACCGGCCGCCCGCAGCAGGTGATCGGCATCCACTTCTTCAATCCGCCGCAGGTGCAGACCCTGGTGGAGCTGATTCCGGCGCTCACCACCGGGGAGGAGACGGTGCGCCGCGCCGAGGCGCTGGTGGCCGAGGTGCTGGGCAAGCACGCGATCCGGGCCCAGGACCGTTCCGGTTTCGTGGTGAACGCGCTGCTCGTGCCGTATCTGCTGGCCGCCATCCGGATGTTCGAGTCGGGCGCGGCGACCCGCGAGGACATCGACACCGGCATGGAGCAGGGCTGCGCCCATCCGATGGGCCCGCTGCGGCTGACCGATCTGATCGGCCTGGACACGGTGGCCGCGATCGCGGACAGCATGTACGAGGAGTTCAAGGAGCAGTTGTACGCCCCGCCGCCGCTGCTGCGCCGGATGGTGTCGGCAGGCCAGCTGGGCCGCAAGAGCGGCGCGGGCTTCTACTCGTACGGGTGAGTAAGGGGCCGCCGCCGGACGTCAGGAGGCCCGTTTGCGGGTCGTGGTCTTCTTGGCGGCGGTCTTCTTCGACGTGCTTTTCTTAGCGGTGCTCTTCTTTGCGGTGCTCTTGCCGGCCGTGGCCTTCTTCTTCGCCGGGGACTTCTTGGCGGCGGCCTTCTTCTTGATCGGCGTGACGGTCGCCTCCTCCTGCGGTTCCCCCTCGCCGCGGGCCTGGCGGGCGCTGCGCACGCTGTCCTCCAGGGCCGACATCAAGTCGATCACCCGGCCGCCGGTGGCCGGCCGTTCGGTGATCTCCTCCGGCACCCGGCCCTCCAGCTTGGCGGTGACCAGCGCCTCGACGGCCGCGCGGTACTCGTCGTGGAGTTCGGCCATGTCCACCGAGCCGAGGGTGTCCATCAGGGTGTCGGCGAGGTCCAGTTCGGCGTCCCGGACGGTGACCCGCTCGCCGGGCACCACCCCGGTGGCCGGGCGGATCTCGTCGGGCCACAGCAGGGTGTGCATCCCCAGGACCGCCTCGCCGTCCCCCTCCAGGGCGCGCAGCAGGGCCAGTGTCTCGCGCCCGCGCATGGCGAGCTTGGCGATGGCGCCCTTGCCGCTGCGCCGCAGGGCCTCCCGCAGCAGCGCGTAGGGCTTGATCGCGCCGGTGTCCGGGGCCAGGTAGTAGGAGCGGTCCAGCTGGTAGGGGTCGATGCTGCTGACCGGGACGAAGCCGAGGATGTCGACGGTCCTGGCGGTGGGCAGCGGCAGCGCGGCCAGGTCGTCGTCGGTGAGCTGGACGATGGAGCCGTCGGCCGCCTCGTACGCCTTGCCGATCTCGTCGCCGCCCACCTCCTCCCCGTCCAGCTCGCACACCTTGCGGTAGCGGATCCGGCCGTCATCGGCGGTGTGGATCTGCCGGAAGGACACCGAGTGGTTCTCGGTGGCGCTGACGACCTTCACCGGGATGCTGACCAGGCCGAAGGAGATGGTGCCCTTCCACAGCGATCGCATCGTTCGCCCCTTCCGCCCGCTTTCATGCCATCCTCAGGCTATGCCTGTCGTCGCGGTGGAGGGACGTCGTCTGTCGCTGTCCCGGCTGGAAAAGGTGATCTATCCGGACGGGACGACCAAGGGCGAGGTGCTGCACTACTACGCCGCCCACGGCAGCGCGATCCTGCCCCATCTGCGGGATCGGCCGCTGAGTCTGCTGCGCTACCCGGACGGCCCGGACGGCGAGCGCTTCTTCACCAAACACGTTCCCCAGGGCACCCCCGAGTGGGTGAAGATCTGCGAGGTGCCGCGCTCGGGCGGCGGGACCATGCGGCAGGTCGTCCTCCAGGATCTGGCGAGCGTGGTGTGGGCGGCGAACCTGGTGGTGGAGTTCCACACCCCGCAGTGGCGGTACGAGGAGCCGGGCGTCGCGGACCGGCTGGTCTTCGATCTGGACCCGGGCGAGCCGGCCACGGTCGCCGAGTGCTGCGAGGTCGCGCTGTGGCTGCGCGAGCGCCTGGCCCGGGACGGCCTGGCCGCGTACCCGAAGACCTCGGGCTCCAAGGGGCTGCATCTGCTGAGCCCGCTGCGGCCGGTGGACTCGCGGCGTGCCTCGGAGTACGCCAAGGCGGTGGCCGGTGAGGCCGCCGCCGCGCTGCCGGGTCTCGCGATCGCCACCATGGCCAAGCGGCTGCGGCCGGGCAAGGTGTTCATCGACCACAGCCAGAACGCGGCCCGCAAGACGACGGCCGCCCCCTACACGCTGCGCGCCCGGGCCATCCCTGCGGTCTCCACCCCCGTCACCTGGGAGGAGGTCGCCGGGTGCGCGGAGCCGGAGCAACTCGTCTTCACCCTGCACGACCTCCCGCACCGGCTGGCCGCGCACGGCGACCTGATGACCCCGCTGCTCAACCCCCGTGCCGCCCGCCCCCTTCCCTGAGCCCGCGCAGGCTCTACGGTGGGGTCGTGCGGATCGTCTCCCTTCTCCCGTCGGCCACGGAAATCCTCTTCGCGCTCGGCGCCGGCGACGATGTCGTCGGCGTGACCTTCGAGTGCGACCACCCGCCGCAGGCCCGCGAACGCCGGATCGTGTCCACCAGCGCGCTGCCCGAGGGGCTGCCGCCCGCAGAGATCGACCGGGTGGTCAGCGCACGGATGGCGGCCGGGGAGGACCTGTACCACCTGGACCGCGGGGCGCTGGCCACCCTGGCGGCCGATCTGGTGGTCACCCAGGATCTGTGCGCGGTCTGCGCGGTCGACGTCTCCACGGTGCACGACGCCCTCGACTACCTCTCCTGCCGGGCCGAGGTGCTGACCGTCGACCCGCACACGCTGCGGCAGGTCCTGGACTCGGTGCGCACGATCGGCGAGGCCACCGGCACCCGGGAGGCCGCCGGCCACCTGATCGCCGCGCTGGACCGGCGGCTGGCGGCGGTACGGGCGCGGGTGGCGGCCCGCCGGCCGGTGCCGGCGCTGGTACTGGAGTGGACCGAGCCGCCGTTCGCCCCCGGCCACTGGGTGCCCGACATGGTGGCGGCGGGCGGCGGGCACTGCGTCCTGGGCCGCTCGGGGGAACGCTCCTTCCGTACCGGCTGGGAGACGGTGCGGGCCGCCGGTGCCGAGGTCGTGGTGTGCGCCCCGTGCGGCTTCGGCCTGGGCGAGTCGGCCCGGCTTGCCGAACAGGTCGCGGACCGGCTCCCGCCGGGCGTGCCGCTGTGGGCGGTGGACGCCAACGCCTCCTTCGCCCGCCCGGGGCCACGGCTGGTGGACGGCGTCGAGGCGCTGGCCGGGATCTTCCACCCGGAGGCGGCCGAGGCCCCCGATCCCGCCCTGGCCGTCCGGCTGGCCTGAGCGCCGCGCGCCCCTGCGGAATGACGGTGCCCGCCGCGTACGTTGTGCCGCACGGACACTCTTCAACCGTGTGAAGGGAAGGGGCACCATGCCACTCACCGGCGAGTACGAGCCGAGCACCTCGAAGCTGGTACGGGACCAGGTGGAGCTGTACGAGAGTTCGGGAGGCACCCGGGGAACGACCCTGGCTGAGCTGGTCGGTTCCGATGACGAGCGGCGCCGGGACCTGCCGGTCATCATCCTGACCACCCTCGGCGCGAAAAGCGGCAGGATCCGCAAATCCCCGCTCATGCGGGTGGAGCACGACGGGCGCTACGCCGTGGTCGCCTCGCTGGGCGGCGCCCCCAAGCACCCGGTCTGGTACCACAACGTGGTGGCCGACCCCCGGGTGGAGCTCCAGGACGGCCCGGTGCGCCAGGACATGGTGGCCCGGGAGGTGACCGGCGAGGAGAAGGCCGTGTGGTGGGCCCGGGCCGTCGAGGCGTATCCGGACTACGCCGACTACCAGCGGAAGACGGACCGGGAGATCCCGGTCTTCGTCCTGGAGCCGGTGCCGCAGGGGCACTGACCCCGCACAGCACGGCGGGCCCGGCCGTCACGGAGACGGCCGGGCCCGCCGCGGGCCGGTGCTGCGGGGCGTCACGCCCCGCGCAGCACCGCCCCGGTGCGCTCGACGGCGCTCGCGACCGCCGCCTCGCGGGCGGCCGTCGCCTCCTCCGCCGTCAGCGTGCGGTCCGGGGCGCGGAACCGCAGCGCGTACGCCAGGGACTTGCGGCCCGCACCCAGCTGCTCACCCGTGAAGACGTCGAACAGCCGCAGCGACTCCAGCAGTTCTCCGGCGCCAGCGCGCAGCGCGGCCTCCACCTCACCGGCCGGCACCGAGGTGTCGACCACGAGGGCGACATCCTGGGTGGCCACCGGGAACGTGGAGATGCGCGGCGCGCTCAGCGCCTCGGCACCCGCCCGCTGCAGCAGATCCAGATCGACCTCGGCCGCGCTGGTGCGCTCCGGCAGCCCCAGCGCCTTGATCACCCGGGGGTGCAGTTCGCCGGCGTGCCCGGCGAGCACCCGCTCACCGTCGACGCTCACGTACAGCGCCGCGCAGCGCCCGGGGTGCCAGGGCGCGTACTGCGCGCTCTCCACCTCCGGTTCGGCACCGGCCTCACGGGCCACCGTGCGGGCCGCCTCGATCGCGTCGGCCCAGCCCGCCGGGCGTCCGCCGCCCCACCAGCCGGACCGCTCGCGGGCCCCGGCCAGCACCACGGCGGCGTGCCGGGGCTGATCGGGCAGCGCCGCGTCCAGCTGCGCGATCTCCTCGTCCGAGGGACGGCGGGTCACCGGCAGCCGCACCGGCGTGGTCTCCGTGCCCGTGGGCAGGAACACCAGGCCCGTCTCGAACAGCGCCAGATCGTGGCTGCCGCGCCCGTCGTTGCGGCGCAGCGCCGTCAGCAGACCCGGCAGCAGCGTGGTGCGCAGCGCCGGCTCCTCGTCGGAGAGCGGGTTGACGAGGGTGACGGTGCGGCGCCGGGCGTCGTCCGCCGGGATACCGAGCCCGTCGAGCACCGGGGTGCCGATGAAGGGGTAGTTGAGCGCCTCCACGTACCCGGCGCCGGCCAGCGCCCGGCCCACCCGGCGGTGCAGCCGCTGCCGCGGGGTCAGGCCCCGCCCGGCGGGCGGGCGGGGCAGGGTGGCGGGGAGGTTCTCGTACCCCTCCAGGCGGATGACCTCTTCGGCGAGGTCGTTGGGGTCGGTGAGGTCGGGCCGCCAGCTGGGGACCGTGACGGTCAGCTCGTCGGAGCCGTAGACGTCGCAGCCGACCTGCTGGAGCCGCCGTACCACCGTCTCGCGCCCGTAGGCCACGCCCGCCACCTTGTCGGCGTGGTCGGCGGCGACCTTGATGGTGCGCGGGGTGAGCGGCACCGAGACGTGGGTGACGCCGGGATCGGCGGTGCCGCCGGCCAGCAGGACCAGCAGATCGACGGCGCGCTGCGCGGCGGCGGCCGCGGCCTGCGGGTCCACGCCGCGTTCGAAGCGCCGGGACGCCTCGGAGGACAGCTTGTGCCGCCGCGAGGTACGGGCCACGGTGACCGGGGCGAAGTGCGCGGCCTCGACCACGATCTCCGAGGTTCCGGTGTCCCCGAGCAGCGGGTCGGTGCCGGCTTCCGGCGCGTCCGCGATCTCGGTGTGGGCACCGCCCATCACCCCGGCCAGGCCGATCGGGCCCTGCTCGTCGGTGATGACCAGGTCCTCGGCGTCCAGGGTGCGCTCGGCGCCGTCCAGGGTGGCCAGCTTCTCGCCGGCCGCGGCCCGCCGTACGCCGATCGCGCCGTGCAGCCGGGAGCGGTCGTAGGCGTGCAGCGGCTGGCCGATCTCGAGCATCACGTAGTTGGTGATGTCCACGGCGAGCGAGATCGGGCGCATGCCGGCCTTCTGGAGCCGGCGCTGCATCCAGATCGGGCTGACCGCGTGCGGCTGGACGCCGGACACGGTGCGGGCCACGAAGTGGTCGCAGGCGCCGCGGTCGCCGACCGTCACGGGGTAGCCCTCGCCGTTGGGCGCGGGCACATCCAGCAGCGCCGGGTCGCGCAGCGGCAGCCCGTACGCGGTGGCGGTCTCGCGGGCGATGCCGCGCAGCGACAGGCAGTAGCCGCGGTCGGTGGTGACGGCGATGTCCAGCACCTCGTCGACCAGCTCCAGCAGCTCGATCGCGTCGGTGCCCGGCTCGTGGCCCGGCGGCAGCACGATGATGCCGGAGTGGTCCTCGCCCATGCCGAGTTCGGCGGCGGAGCAGATCATGCCCTCGGAGAGCCGGCCGTACGTCTTGCGCGAGGAGATCTTGAAGCCGCCGGGCAGGACGGCGCCCGGCAGGACGACCACGACCTTGTCGCCGACGGCGAAGTTCCGCGCGCCGCACACGATGTTCTGCGGCTCGCCGGTGCCGTTCGCGTCGCCGACATCCACCTGGCAGTAGCGGATGGGCTTCTTGAACTCGGTCAGCTCCTCGATGGCCAGCACCTGGCCCACGACCAGCGGCCCGGTGAGGTCGGCGCCGAGCCGTTCGACGGTCTCGACCTCCAGACCCGCCGAGATCAGCTTCGTCGCGAGGTCACGCCCGGTGACCTCGGCCGGCAGGTCGACGTATTCCCGCAACCAGGAAAGCGGGGCCCGCATCAGATCTCCATCCCGAACGCCCGGGTGAACCGCACGTCACCCTCGATCATGTCGCGCATGTCCTCGACGTTGTGCCGGAACATCAGCAGCCGCTCGATGCCGAAGCCGAACGCGAAACCGCTGTACTTCTCCGGGTCGATGCCGGCGGCCACCAGCACCCGGGGGTTGACCACGCCGCAGCCGCCCAGTTCGATCCAGCCCTCGCTGGAGCAGGTGCGGCACGGCCGGTCCGGGTTGCCCACGGACTCGCCGCGGCACACGTAGCAGACCATGTCCATCTCGGCGGACGGCTCGGTGAAGGGGAAGTAGTTGGGCCGCAGCCGGGTGTGCATCCCCTCCCCGAACAGCGAGGACACCATGTGGTCCAGGGTGCCCTTGAGGTCCGCCATGGTCAGACCCTCGTCGATGGCCAGCAGCTCGACCTGGGTGAAGACGGGGGTGTGGGTGGCGTCCAGCTCGTCGGTGCGGTAGACCCGCCCGGGGCAGATCACATAGATGGGCGGCTCGCGGTCCAGCATCGAGCGGATCTGCACCGGGGAGGTGTGGGTGCGCAGCACGACGCCGGAGTCCGCTCCGGCGTTCTTGCCGGTCCCGGCCGGGTCCGCGACGAAGAAGGTGTCGTGGGTGGTGCGCGCCGGGTGGTCGGGGGCGATGTTGAGGGCGTCGAAGTTGAGCCACTCCGCCTCGACCTCGGGCCCCTCGGCCACCTCGTAGCCCATGGCCGTGAAGATGTCCTCGATGCGCTCGGAGAGCGTGGTCAGCGGGTGGCGCGCGCCGGCCGGTACCCGGTCGTGGGGCAGGGTGACGTCCACCGCCTCCTCCACCAGGACCCGCTCGTCGCGCTCGGCCTCCAGTTCCTCCTGCCGGGCCTTGAGCGCCTTGTTCACGGCGCCCCTGGCCTGGCCGACCCGCTTGCCGGCCTCGGCCTTGGCCTGCGGGGGCAGGGCACCGATCTCGCGGTTGGCCAGCGCCAGCGGCGAGCGGTCCCCGGCGTGGGCGGTCCTGACCTCGCGCAGCGCGTCGAGGTCGCCCGCGGCGGCGATCGCCCCGAGCGCGGCCTCGCGCGCCCGGTCGATCTCTTCCGGTTTCAGTGCCTCGACCTCGACAGGGTCGTAGGACTTATTGGGTGCCGACATCTCTTCCCATGTTTTCCGTATGGCTGTGCGCTTCACTGCGCTGCGCGCCGGGCCCGGGCCGGCGCGGACCGGATCGGTCCGCCGGTACCTGCTGCGATGCCCCACGGCGTAGTGCCTGCCAGGGGTCGAGTCTAAGGGTGTGCGTGCGGCGAGCGAGAAACGCCTGGACGTGTGAGGGGCCCGCGGGGGCCGTCAGACCATGAAGGCCGGGGTGCCCGCGGGCAGGGTAAATCGGAACCGGGCGCCGCCCCGGTCGCCGCGGCCCACCGTGACGGTGCCGCCGTGGGCCTCCACGATGCCCTTGACGATGTACAGGCCAAGGCCGGTGCCGCTGCGGTCGCTGCCCCGCCAGAAGCGCGTGAAGACCCGGTGCATCGCCTCTTCGGGGATGCCGGGCCCTTCGTCGCTCACGGTCACGGCCGTGCCTTCCTGGTGGTGGTCACTCGGCGGTACGCGGTGCAGTTCAATGGTGATGGTTCCGGCGCCGTGGCGCACCGCGTTTTCCAGCAGGTTGCCCAGCACCTGGTCGATCTTGTCGGGGTCGGCCCACAGCCCGGGCAGATCGTCGGCGGCCCGCACCGTGAAGCGCTCGGCCGGTTGGCCGCCGTTGACCAGGGTCTCCACGTGGCGGCGGGCGGCCTCGGCGAGCTGGATGGGCAGCCGGCGGATCTCCAGGCGGCCGGAGTCGATGCGGGAGACGTCGAGCAGTTCGGTGATCAGCCGGGTGACCCGGTCGGCGTCGCTGTCGACGGTCTGCAGCATGAGCCGTTTCTGGTCGTCGGTGAACCGCTCCCACTTGTCGAGCATGGTGGCGGTGAAGCCCTTGACCGAGGTCAGCGGTGAGCGCAGTTCGTGGGCGACGGTGGCGATCAGCTCGGCGTCCGAGCGCTCGTCGCGGTGCCGGGCCCCGGCGTCCCGCAGGCTCAGCACCAGGCGGTGCAGCGGCCCGCCGGGAGCGGCACGCAGATAGCGCGTGGTCACCAGCACCTCACGGCCGCCGGGCAGCAGCAGATGGTGCTCGGGCTCCCCCGAGCGGGTGGCGGGCCCGTCGTACGGGTCGGTCAGCCGCCACCAGCGGCGGCCGTCGGTGTGCTCCAGGGGCAGCGCGTCCTGGATGGGCAGGCCCAGCATCCGGGTGGGTACGGCGCCCGTCAGCCGTCCGGCCTCGGCGTTGAAGCAGCTGATGAGACCACGCCGGTCGGCGACCACCAGGCCATCGGGAAGATCGTCGGGCCGCACGTCCTCTTCCCCGGCCCCGGCTGCGCTGTCCATCCCCGAATCGCCCCTCTCCCACCTGCGCGTCACCTTACTAGGACCGGCGTCAATAATCGCCTCCCGCGACGGACGCCGGCCAGGGCGCCGAAGGGGGTGTGCCGCGCCGTCGCCGGGGGCCAGGTCAGCCGGCGACGCAGCCGCCGGGCGCGCGCTGCGCCCGCGCCGAGGCGTACAGGCAGACGGCGGCTGCGGTGGCGAGGTTGAGGCTCTCGGCCCGGCCGTGGATGGGTACCCGGACGGCGGCGTGCGCCAGCGCCCTGGTCTCCGGCGGCAGCCCCCACGCCTCGTTGCCGAAGATCCAGGCGGTGGGAACGCCCATCCTCCCGGCGTCCAGTTCGGCGTCCAGGTCGTGTTCGCCCGCGCCGTCGGCGGCCAGCACCCGTACCCCGGCCTCGTCGAGCGCGCCCACCGCCTCTTCCACCGACACCCCGACCACCACCGGCAGGTGGAAGAGGGAGCCGACCGAGGCGCGGACCGCCTTGGGGTTGTACACGTCCACCGAGGCGTCGGTGAGGACGACGGCGTCCGCCCCGGCGGCGTCGGCGCAGCGCAGCACGGTGCCGGCGTTGCCGGGGTCGCGGACGTTGGCGAGCACGGCGACCAGGCGGGGGCGGGCGGCCAGCACGGTGTGCAGCGGCCGGTCCAGGAAGCGGCACACTCCGACCAGGCCCTGGGGGGTGACGGTGTCGGAGATCGCGGCGACCACGTCCTCCTCGGCCTGGTGCACGCGTACCCCCGCGGCCCGGGCGGCGTGCACCACCTCCGCGTGCCGCTCGGCGGCCTCGGCCGTGGTGAACAGCTCGATCAGGGTGTTCTCGCCGTCCGCGCGGTGGGCGATGGCCTCGCGTACCGCCTGCGGGCCCTCGGCCAGGAAGCGGCGCTCCTTGCCCCGGAAGCTGCGGCGCGCCAGCCGGCGGGCGGCGGTGACGCGGGGGGATCGCGGGGAGATCGGCTCGGCGGCGGGTGCCATGGGCGGCGGCTCACTTCTGGTGGGGCGGATGCGGACGGCGCCGGCCGGCCGGGCCGTGGCGCGGGACGGCGCGGGACGCGGGAGGGCACGGTGCGCGAGGCGGCGCGGGTGGCCGGAAAACACCGGACCCGCAGGCGGTGCCGCCTGCGGGTCCATCAACTGTCGCCCTCATCAGGGACGGCCGGCCTTCGTACGCTGTGCGGTACGTCAGGGGTGCTTCAGGCGGCCTTGGGGGCGTTCACGTCGCTGGGGAGCGCCTTCTGGGCGGTCTCCACCAGAACGGCGAACGCGTTGGGGTCGTTCACCGCGAGGTCCGCGAGGATCTTGCGGTCCACCTCGATCTCAGCGGCCTTCAGGCCCTGGATGAAGCGGTTGTAGGTGATGCCGTTGGCGCGGGCGGCGGCGTTGATCCGCTGGATCCACAGCTGCCGGAAGTCGCCCTTGCGCTTCTTGCGGTCGTTGTAGTTGTAGACGAGGGAGTGGGTGACCTGCTCCTTCGCCTTGCGGTACAGGCGGGAACGCTGACCGCGGTAGCCGCTGGCCTGCTCGAGGATCGCCCGGCGCTTCTTGTGGGCGTTGACTGCCCGCTTGACGCGTGCCACGTATGAACTCCTTGTCGGGGGGCCGCGGTGCTGTTCTCACGCGACCCGGAAACGGATGGGTCCCGGTCGTCGAGCCGTGTCGCCGCCGCCACGGGGGCGGACGGCGCCGGCTCACTTGCCGAGAAGCTTCTTGATCCTCTTGGCGTCGGCCGGAGCGGTCTCCGTCGTGCCGGCGAGGCGACGGGTCAGCGTCGAGGGCTTGTGCTCCAGGTAGTGACGGCGACCGGCGCGCTGGCGCATCACCTTGCCGGAGCCAGTGAGCTTGAATCGCTTGCTGACACCGCTGTGCGTCTTGTTCTTCGGCATGTCGCCGCTCTTTCCTCGTCGGTGACGCCCCCGGGAGCCCGGTGGGGCCCGGCCGGGGCGTCAGTTGCTTCCGTTCCTCGCACCGCGCGAGCAGCGCGCGGTGGCGGGGTACCTAGGACGCGGTGCGTCCCTGCTGTTCCAGGCGCTCGGCCTTGCGGGCGGCCTGTGCCTCCCGGGCCTCGGCCATGGCCTCGGTCTTCTTCTTGTGCGGGCCCAGGACCATGATCATGTTCCGGCCGTCCTGCTTGGGGCTGGACTCCACGAAGCCCAGGTCCTGAACGTCCTCCGCGAGCCGCGTCAGCAGCCGGTAGCCCAGTTCCGGGCGGGACTGCTCACGACCGCGGAACATGATCGTGATCTTGACCTTGTCCCCCTGCTTGAGGAACCGGACGACATGACCCTTCTTGGTGTCATAGTCGTGCGGGTCGATCTTCGGCCGGAGCTTCATCTCCTTGATCACCGTGTGCGCCTGGTTCTTGCGCGCCTCACGGGCCTTCATGGCCGACTCGTACTTGAACTTCCCGTAGTCCATGAGCTTGCAGACCGGGGGTCGGGCGTTCGCCGCGACCTCGACCAGGTCCAGGTCGTACTCCTGGGCAAGCTCCAGTGCCTTGGCAAGCGGCACGATGCCGACCTGCTCACCACTGGGACCGACGAGTCGCACCTCGGGGACGCGAATCCGGTCGTTGATGCGGGGCTCGGCGCTGATGGGGCCTCCTCGGGTTGCGCCGCACGGTTGTCTGGCGGACAGCCGCGCACGGATTATGCGGGTGACCACCGCCCCACGGGGACGCAAAAAACGCCCCGGACGGCACACAGGCGGGGCTCCTTGACAGACCGGAGCACCGCCGCGATCACCGCGGGGCGCAGCCTGACCGGTGACCTGCCGATCCGGGGATCGATCAGGTGGGAGTTCGGAGCCTCCACTTGCGGGCCGGGCACACAGGTGTCCGGCCGGTCACTGTCCATCGTACACAACCCGGGACCGGGGGCATCCCGGGGGCGGCCGGCCGGACGGCGCCGCCTACGCTGGTGGGCATGAGCGACGCCGTCCAGACCCCCGCCTCCGCCGACCCCTCCCCCGAGCTTGAGGGCGCCACCCGCGACATCGCCGATGTCCCGGCGGTCGAGGTGATCACCACCGTGGCCGTCCACCTGATGAGTTCCGCGGCCGTCAACCTGGGCCTGGCCGAGGGCGGCGAGGACCACAAGGACCTGGACGAGGCGCGCAAGCTGATCACCGCGCTGGCCGGCCTGGTGACCGCCGGTGCCACCGAGATCGGTTCCTACCACGCGGGGCCGCTGCGGGACGGGCTGAAGTCGCTCCAGCTGGCCTTCCGCGAGGCCTCCAGCGTGCCGGACGAGCCGGGCCAGGGGCCCGGCGAGAAGTACACGGGGCCCGTCTTCGGCTAGGGCCTGTCCGGGGAGTCGCCGGGGCCCCGGTCCTGGTCGCCCTCTCCCTTCGTCCGCGCGGTGCGCGAGCCGGAGAGGGCGGCGAGCCCCGGGAACAGCCGCTCGCCGTGCGGGTGGATGAGATACCGCACCAGCACGGCCAGCAGCGCGCCCGCGATCGGCGCCACGAAGAACAGCCACATCTGCGCCCAGGGCTGCCCGCCCGCGAAGATCGCCGGGGCGAAGCTGCGCGCCGGGTTCACCGAGGTGCCGGTCAGCGGGATGCCGACCAGGTGCACGGCCGCCAGCGTCAGCCCCACCGGGACGGCGGCCAGCGGCGACAGGGCGATCCGGTGGGTCACCGAGAGGTAGACGAAGACCACCAGGAACGTCAGGATCACCTCGGCCACCAGCGCGCCGAAGGTGGATACTCCGACCGCCGAGCGGTAGCCGTAGCCGTTGGTGCCGAACGCCTGGCTGGTGCGCAGCCCCGGCACCTGCCGCGCCACCAGGAACAGCAGCGCCGCGCCCGCGATCGCCCCGATGAACTGGGCGAGCCAGTAGACGGCGGTCCTTCTGAGGGTCATCCGGCCGGACAGGAACATCGCGAGCGAGACGACCGGGTTCAGATGGCTGCCGGACACCGGCCCGATGATGAACGCCAGCAGCACCAGCGTGAAGCCGAAGGCCAGCGCGATGCCGAAGGAGCCGATGAACTCGCCGGCCAGCACCGCCGAACCCACGCCGAAGAAGACCAGGATCAGGGTCCCTATCAGCTCCGCCGAGAACAGCTGTGCCTCGTCCTCCGTCCCGGCCTGCTCGGATTCGGTCTCCACGGTCTCCGCGGACATGGCGCCTCCAGTGCCTGGGTGAATCTTTGTGCGAGTCTGAACGAGGGGCCGGGCGCGTCGCACATCGATTGCGCCGTCCGGGTGTCAGCGGCGCAGCAGGGGTTCCCCGGGCAGCGCGGTACCGGCCGGCAGGACCGCCAGCTGGAGGCCGCGCACCAGGTGGGCACGGAGCATCTGATCGGCGGCGAGCGCGCGGGCGACACGTCCCACCACCTGGGCCGGGTCGGCCGCCTCGTCGAGCAGCAGGGCCAGGGTGCCGTCGCTGTCGGCGGCGGCGTTCGCGGCGGGCACCAACTGCGCGGACCGTACGGCCGGTTCCGCGGTGAGCACGGCGCGCACCGCCTCGCGTACGGCGGGGGTACGGGCCACCTCGCCGCCGCCCGCCGCCAGCGCGCGCAGCGCGGGTCCGGCCAGTTCGTACACCACCGGGCCGCCCAGGTCGAGCACCAGCGTGCCGGCTCCCTCCTGGACCGCGGCGCTCAGCGCCTGCGGCACGGTGACCGCCACCGGGCGGGCGTCGGGGCGCCATCGGATGAGGGCCTCGGTGGAGGTGAAGACGGGCAGGGCGCGGCGGCCGTCGGGCACGGTGAGGGTGAGCACGGCCATGTCGCTGCTCTTCTCCCGGCGCAGCCCGTCCGGGCCCGTCTCGGCCTCGCCGAGGACGGCCACCACCGGTACCAGCAGCCTGGCACCGGCCAGGATCTCCAGCAGCCGGGGCTCGGTGGTCCGGTCACGCGCCCAGTCGGCCAGGGCCCGGCCCAGCTCGGGGTCCTGAGCACCGTCGTCGCCGGCGAACGCCGGCTGCGGAATGTTCTTGAGCGCCACCCGCCGAGGGTATCGGGGGCGGGCATAGGGCCGGATGGGCGGGGGCTGTACGGGGGGCGTCCCGGCGGGCGGTGCGCGCCGATTCCGGGGCTTTTGTCATCGCCTGTTACCGCGATTTCTCCAGGAGACGGGTGACTCGGGCAGGTGTGCGGGTTAACGTGCCCAGCATGGACGAACCGATATCCCCGAGCCGGCCCCTGCCGGGCCGCGCCCGGCGGTGGGCGGTTCCGGTGGTCGCGGCGACCGCCGTACTGGCGATGGGGGTGGCCGGTGACGTGCCCCGCGGAGGGGGACCCGAGGTGAGCGCACAGCCCGCGGCGGTGGAGCCGGCGCCCGGCAGTGACCACGGTGGCGGGCTCGGGACGGGGGACGGCGGCGCGGCCGACCTCCAGGCGCTCGGCCGGCTGCCGGCGACCCCCGCCGACGCGGCCCTGGCCCGTTCGCTGGAGCCGCTCCTCGCCCAGCAGCCGCAGCTGCGGATATCGGTGTGCGTCCTCGGCCTGCACAGCGGCGCGAGCGCGGCGTACGGGACCGGGACCTTCGACACGGCCAGCATCGTGAAGGTCGATGTGCTGGCAGCCCTGCTGCTCCAGACCCAGGACGCGGGGCGCTCCCTCACCGAGCGGGAGCAGACGCTGGCGGCGGCGATGATCCAGCAGAGCGACAACGACGCCACGGATGTGCTGTGGCGGGTGATCGGCCGCCAGGCGGGGCTTGACGCGGCCAACGCGCGGCTCGGACTCACCGCGACCAGCGGTGGGGCCGACAATCACTGGGGGCTGACCCAGACCACCGGCGCGGATCAGCTGACGCTGCTGCGGCAGATCTTCAGCCCGGGCCCGGACCCCGTGCTGAACGCGGCCTCCCGCGGCTATCTGCGGGAGCTGATGGGCTCGGTGGTGCCCGACCAGCAGTGGGGCATATCGGCGGCGGACAGCACCGGGGCGGGGGCCACCGAGCTGAAGAACGGCTGGCTGCCGCGCAGCTCGACGGGGCTGTGGGACGTCAACAGCATCGGCCGGGTGACGGTGGGCGGGCAGTCCTATCTGATCGCGGTGGTCTCGGACGGCCACGCCGACTACGAGAGCGGGATCGCGGCCGTGGAGAGCGCGGCCCGGGACGCGGTGACCGCGCTCAGCGCCGGCCCGGGCGGCCAGGGCGCCTGAGCTCGCGGAACTGCCACCAGGACACCCCCAGCAGGGCGACCCCGAGCACCCCGGAGACGGGCGCCAGCCAGCTCGTGCCGCCGCTCCCGCTCTCCTCGGGACGGGGCCCCGGCCCGAAGTAGGCGTCGGCGTACGCCTCGGCGGCCGGGGAAGGGCTGTCCGGCGGCAGTTCGGCGGCGGCCGCGATGGCGGCGGCGGGATCGACGAGGCCGGCCCCCAGCGCGTCGCTGCGGCCCCCGTCCGGCGGATCCTGGGCGGTGCCGGTGAGCAGCGTACGGACCTGGGAGGGGGTCAGGTCGGGCCGTGCCGCCAGCAGCAGGGCGGCGGAGCCGGAGACGAAGGCGGCGGCGGCCGAGGTGCCCCAGCCCGCGTAGTACAGGCCGTCGGGGTCGGCGACGATGACGTCCTTGCCGGGGGCGCTGAGGGTGGCGTACCAGCGGCGGGTGGAGAACTCGGCGCGGCTGCCGGTGCGGTCCACCGCGGCCACGGCGATCACGCCCGGATAGCCGGCCGGGTAGGAGACCGGGTCGCCCTTCTCGCCGCCGTTGCCCGCCGAGGCGACGACGACGGCGCCCATGCTGAGCGCGTAGCGCACCGCCGCGTCCTCCTCCGGGTCGGGGTGCGCGGACTCGCTGTCGTCGCCGAGCGAGAGATTGATGACGTCGGCGCCCTGGTCGGCGGCCCACCTGATGCCCTCGGCCAGCGCGCCGCGCCGGGCGTCCCGGGCGGCGTCGCGCTCCGGGTCGTCGTCCTCCAGCAGCACCCGCACCGGCAGGATCTCGGCCTCGGGCGCGACGCCGATGACGCCGCTGTCCCGCCCGGGGCCGTGACCGCGGCCGGCGATGATCCCGGCCATGGCGGTGCCGTGGGAGGCCCAGGTCTCGTCCCCCGGCTCGGCGCCCATGCCGATGAGGTCCCTGCCCTCGCGCACGGCGCCGGCGAGATCGGGGTGGCCGGCGTCCACGCCGGTGTCCAGGACCGCGACGGTGATGCCGGCCCCGCGGGTGGTCTCCCAGGCGCCCGACACGTTGATGGCATCCAGAGCCCACCGCTGCTGATCCCGTATCGAGTCGGCGAGGGCCCCGGGCGTGCCGGCGGCGAGCAGCGCGCAGAGCAGCAGGACGACGGTGAGGGGGCGGCGGGTCATCCGTGGTCCTCGGTGAGTCGGGCGGCTGCCTGGCGGATGCTCCGCTCGACCTGGTCGGCGAGGCCCATGGCCTCGTGCCCCAGGCCGGACAGCGCGACGGCGGTGTCCTGGCCCTCCGCGACGGCCTCGGTGGCGGGCTGCGGGCTGTCCACCACCCGGGCGTCGGCGAAACCGCTGACGGTGTACACGATGACGGGCGCGTCGGTCAGGACGCGCACGGTCCAGGTGGCGCGCTGTTCCGCGCCGAAGCCCTCAGCGGCGGTGCCGGGGGCGGCGAGGGTGAGGGGCAGCGGGGCACCCTCCCCGGTGCCGAAGGAGGCGCGCAGGGCTTCCATGGCCGGTGCGTCGGCCTCGGTGAACACCATGCCGACGGTGGTCACACTGCTCACGGTGTCGTCCACGTAGCTGGCCCGCACGGCCCGCTCGCAGCCGGCCGTGGGCAGCAGGACCTCGGCGAGGGCGGGGCCGATGGCGGTGAGGCAGTCCTCGTCGGGCGCGACGGCGACCCGCAGCCAGCGGCGCTCGGCCCCGCCGGGTCCGGCGCCCTCGCTGGTCAGCTCCGGCGGGAACAGCTCGTCGACGGGGAGGTCCCGCCACAGCGAGCGGCTGTCGTCGAAGGCCGCCCGGGCTGCGGAGGCGGCGCTGTCCCCGGTGAGCCAGGCTCCGGCGGCGGCGCCGCCGAGCAGTCCGGTGCCCAGCACGAGCGCGATGACCACGGCGGCCACCCGCAAGGGGTGCGGCCGGGAAGCGACCACGCGCAGCAGGAGGGTCGGGTGCGGGTCGTCCTCGGGCCCGGCCGGCTCGCCTGCGGGCCGGGGCGGCGCCGTGCGCGCGCCGGGGGCGGGGGCGGGCGAGAAACCGGCGGAGGTACCGGGCCCCGCGCCGGTCCGGTCCCCGGGCGGGGCGGGGCGGGACCCGGGCGGAACGCCGCCGGTTCCCCGGTCACGTGCCGGGCCGGGGGGCGGCGTGGAGCCGGCGGGCCTGCGTACGGAGGTTCCGCCACCGGACGACGCCGGGCCGGGGACGGGCGGAACGTGGGGCCGCCGGGACGGCGCGAAGCCGCCCGTGACGGAGGGCGAACGGCCGGTCGGGGCGGAGCCGCCCGGGGCGGACGCACCGGGCGCCGGTGCGACGGAGGAGCGGCGGCCAGGAGCGGACGCGCCCGAAGGGGAAGGGCCGGCGGACGTGCCGGGGGCACCGGACGGCGCACGGCCGGGCACCGGCGGCACGGACGGCCGCCGGGGCGGCGCGCCACCAGCCGCACCGCCGCCCGGGGGCGAACCGTCCCGCACGGGCGGGGCCGGCGGACGTCCGGCCGACGCGGAACCGCGCGCGGCCGAGGACCCGGCGGACGTACCCGGCAAGGGCGGGACCGAGGGACGGCGGCCCGCAGCGGCACCGGCCACAGCGGAGGAACCCGCAGATTCACCCGGCACACCGGACGGAGAGCGACCGGGCGCCGGGACCCCGGAGCGACCCGCCGACGCCGAACCCCCCGATGTACCCGGCAAGGGCGGGACCGAGGGACGGTGCCCCGCAGCGGAACCGCCTGAAGCGGAGGAACTCCCGGACCCACCCAGGGCACCGGACGGAGAGCGACCCGCCGAGGCCGAACCCCCCGTCCTTGGGGGCGGTGTGGAGCCGGCGGGCGTGCGGGCGGACATCCCGCCACCGGACGACGCCGGGGCTGGGACGGGCGGAACCGTGGGGCGCTGCCCCGGAGCCGGACCGGCCGGACGGGAAGGGTTGACGCGCGCACCGGACGGCGCGTGATCGGGCAGGTGGGGAACGGACGCCCGGCGGGGCGGCGCCGAGCCGCCCACCGCGTCTGCCCGACCGGCGGGCGCACCCGTCGCTCCGCCGGTCCCAACCGCAGCGCGCGGCGCGCCGGCCGATGGGGCACGCGCCGCAGGCGGCTCCGGCCTGCCCGTCGCCGCCGGGCCGGCGGACGACCCGATGCCCGGACCGCCCCGCGCCGGGCCGACGGACGGAGCCGAACCGGGGGACGGCTGACGCTCCGGCGCTGCCCCGGACCTCGGCCCACCCGGCGACGGCGCCCCGGCGTCCGGTCGCCCGGACGCCCGGACTCCGGACGGTCCGGCCGTCGCGCCGGTGCCGCCCGGCGGCCCCGGCGTGCTCATCGCCCCTGCGGCCTGCGCCGCCGGCTTCGCCGGTGCGGCGCTGCGCGGCAGGAGCCCCGGCGGGGACGCTCCGGAGTCCGGACGACGCCCGGCGGCGGAGGCCGGCCCCCCGGGCCGTCCGGGGGCGGTTCCTTCGTGCGGGCCGGCGGCCGAACGCCCCGGCGCGGGCCGGAGGTTCTGGGGCGGCGTGGGCGGGCCCGGCCGTTCCGGGGGTACGGGGCGGGCTGCCGCCGTCGGCTGCCGCGTCGTACCGGCTCCGGGGGCCGGGACGGGTATCCGGTGTCCGGTCGGGTTCTGCCCGCCCCCGCCCCCGCCGTCGGCGCCCGCGCCGTCGTCCTCACCGTTGTCGCCGGCGGACGTCGCCACGGGCGGGTGGGGTGGGCGCGGGGGTGTCAGGGGCATGGCGGGCCGTGGTTGTCCCGGCTGGGTGTCCATCCGTTCCCGCCCCTCCCGCCAAACCTGTCCCGTCGCTGCTCACGACGGTGTTGGTCACTCTACGTGCACCGGTTCATCCAGTGGTAACGGGCGCCGGATGAGGGAGCGTACCAACTGCCCTGCCCCATCAGGCCGGTGATCCGTCCCCGGCCGGACGCCGGACGCCCGCGGCGATCCGGTCCATGTCGTCAGCCGGCGGGGCGTCCGCTCCCACGTCGAAACCCAGGCGCAGCACCAGCAGTTCACCCGACCCGTCCGGTGCCGGGAAGACCACGGTCTCGGCGTACGCCGAGATGCCCGCGCCGGTGGTCAGCAACTCCCGGATCCGGTAGCCGCTCTCGCCCGCGACGGTCGTGCCGGCGGCGAGCACGCGCTCGCGGGCGGTGACCCCCGCGTACGTGGCGTCGCCGAAGGACTCCTCGATGTGGGCCGTGATGTCCGCCTCCGCCACCAGCCTCGGGTCCGTACCGGCGGCGGGGTCGGCCGTGCCGAGGAAGGCACCGGCCGTCACGCAGGAGCGGGCGGGGTCGGCGGGGCAGGGGTAGTCGCCCGTGGTGACCAGCAGGCCGCCCCCGCCGGGTTTCTCCTCCCAGCCGGGCAGCACCGGCAGCGCCAGCCCGCCGGGGCCCGGCCCGCTCAGGGGCAGGGGCGTGGGCGTGGCGGCGTCGTCGGGTTCGCCCCGGTCATCCGTCTCGCCCTCCGGGTCCGTATCGGTGGCGGGCGCGGTCGGGTCGGGGCCGGCGCTCCCGCTTTCCCCCCGGTCGCCGAGCACCAGCACCCCGCCGGTCACCAGGGCGGCCAGCATCAGCGCGCTGCCCACGGCCATGAACACCACGGGCCGCCGCCCCGGTTCGCCTTTGCCCGCCGGTGCGCCCCGCGGCTCCGGGCGCCGCCCGGTGTCCGCCGGATCGGGGGCGGTGGGCCCCGGCTCCGCCGGGGCACGGGTGCGGCCGGTCCAGGCGGCGCCGTCCCACCAGCGCTCGGGCGCCGGTCCGTTGCCGGCGTGCCCCGGGTCGGGGTACCAGCCGGGAGAAGAGTTCGCACTCACGCCCGAAACCTCTCACAGCATGCCGTCTCCCACCACCGCCGCCGTCCTACAGCGGGGTGACGTACGCACCCGCGATGCCGCCGTCCACCAGGAATTCGGCGGCGTTGACGAACGACGCGTCGTCGCTGGCGAGAAACGCCACGGCCGCCGCGATCTCCTCGGCCTCCGCGAACCGGCCCACCGGGATGTGCACCAGCCGCCGCGCCGCCCGCTCCGGGTCCTTGGCGAACAGTTCCTTCAGCAGCGGGGTGTTGACCGGCCCCGGGCACAGCGCGTTGACGCGGATGCCCTCCCGGGCGAACTGGACGCCCAGTTCCCTGGACATGGCCAGCACGCCGCCCTTGGAGGCGGTGTAGCTGATCTGCGAGGTCGCGGCGCCCATCACCGCCACGAACGAGGCGGTGTTGATGATGGAGCCCTTGCCCTGCCGCCGCATGTACGGGAGCGCGGCCTTGCAGCACAGGTACACGGAGGTGAGGTTGACCTCCTGCACCCGGCGCCACGCGTCGAGCTCGGTGGTGAGGATCGAGTCGTCGTCGGGCGGTGAGATCCCGGCGTTGTTGAAGGCGATGTCCACGGAGCCGTACGTCTCGTCGGCCGTCCGGAAGAGCGCCTCGACCTGGTCGGGATCCGTCACATCGGTGGCCACGTACAGTCCGCCGGTCTCCCGCGCGGCGGCCTCGCCCCGGGCGGCGTCCACGTCGGCGCACACCACGTGGGCGCCCTCGGAGGCGAGCCGGCGCGCGGTGGCCAGGCCGATGCCGGAGCCCGCTCCGGTGACGACGGCGGTGCGGCCGACCAGGCGGCGGCACACGGCGGTCTCGTCGGACATGGTCAGTTCTCCTCGGTGCTGATGAAGACGTTCTTGGTCTCGGTGAAGGCCACCAGCGCGTCGGGGCCCAGCTCGCGTCCCAGACCCGACTGCTTGTAGCCGCCGAAGGGGGTGCTGTACCGGACACTGCTGTGGGAGTTGACGGACAGGTTGCCGGCCGCGACGGCGCGGGCCATCCGGATGGCGCGCCCCGTGTCGCGGGTCCACAGCGATCCCGAGAGCCCGTACGGCGTGGCGTTGGCCAGCCGTACCGCCTCCGCCTCGTCCTCGAAGGGGGTGATGACGGCGACCGGGCCGAAGACCTCCTCGGTGGCGGCGCGTTCGTCCGCGGTACGGGATTCCAGGACGGTGGCGGGGTACCAGTAGCCCTTGCCGTCGGGGACGGTGCCGCGGATGGCGGCGGGGGCGGACTCGGGGACGTAGGACCGTACGCGTTCGCGCTGGGCGGCCGAGATGAGCGGGCCCATCGCGGTGTCGGGGTCGGCCGGGTCCCCCGCGGTGAAGGCGTGCACCGCGGGCTCCAGGAGTTCCAGGAACCGGTCGTACACCTGGCGCTGCACCAGGATGCGGCTGCGGGCGCAGCAGTCCTGACCCGTGTTGTCGAGGAAGGAGCCGGGGGCGGCGGCCGCGGCGCGTTCCAGGTCGGCGTCGGCGAAGACGATGTTGGGGCTCTTGCCGCCGAGTTCGAGGGTGACGGGCTTCACCTCGGCCGCGCAGCGGGCCATGATCTGTTTGCCGACCGCGGTCGACCCGGTGAAGACGATCTTGGCGACGCCGGGGTGGTCCACCAGGGCACCGCCGGTGGTGGGGCCGTCCCCGGGCAGGACCTGGAAGAGGTCTTCGGGCAGCCCGGCCTCGGTGGCGAGGCCGGCCAGCCGCAGGGCGGTGAGCGGGGTGGTCTCGGCCGGCTTGAGCAGGACGGCGTTGCCCGCGGCGAGAGCGGGCGCGGCGCCCCAGCCGGCGACGGGCAGCGGGAAGTTCCACGGGGCGATGACGCCGACGACGCCGAGCGGTTCGTGGAAGGTGAGGTCGATGCCGCCGGCCACCGGGATCTGCCGGCCGGAGAGCCGTTCCACTCCCCCGGCGGCGTACTCCAGGACGTCGCGGACGTTGCCCGCCTCCCAGCGGGCGTTGGTGACGGGGTGGCCGGCCTCGCGGACCTCGATGTCGGCCAGTTCCGCGACGGCGCCGTCCACGGCGTCGGCGAAGCGGCGCAGCAGCCGGGCGCGGTCGGCGGGGGCGAGCGCGGCCCAGCGCTCCTGGGCCCGCGCGGCGCGGGCGACGGCGGCGTCCACCGCGCGCGGCCCGGTGGCGGGGACCGTGGCGATGGTTTCCTCGGTCGCCGGGTTGATCACCTCGTGCTCGTCCTGCACGTGCGGTGTGCTCCCTTCCCTCACAGGCGTTCGAAGGAGCGGAACCGCTCCCAGTCGGTGACGGCCGTGTCGTAGGCGTTCTGTTCGACGCGGGCCATGTGCAGGTAGTGCTCGACGACGTCGTCGCCGAAGGCGTGACGGGCGAGCGCGCTGTTCTCCCACAGGTCGGCGGCCTCGCGCAGGGTGGCGGGGACGGTCTCGGCGCCGGCGGTGTAGGCGTTGCCGGTGCAGGCGTCGGGGAGTTCCAGCTCGTGCTCCACCCCGTACAGGCCGGCGGCGATCATGCCGGCGACGGCCAGGTAGGGGTTGACGTCGCCGCCGGGGAGCCGGTTCTCCAGCCGGTGGGAGGGGCCGTGGCCGATGACGCGCAGCGCGCAGGTGCGGTTGTCGGGGCCCCAGGCGACGGCGGTGGGGGCGAAGGAGCCGGGCCGGAACCGCTTGTAGGAGTTGATGTTCGGCGCGTACAGCAGGGTGAGTTCGCGCAGGGCGGCGAGCTGTCCGGCCAGGAAGTGCCGCATGGTGGCGGACATGCCGTACGGGCCGTCCGGGTCGGCGAGGACCGGCCGCCCCTCACCGTCGCGCAGCGAGAAGTGGATGTGGCAGGAGTTGCCCTCGCGTTCGTCGTACTTGGCCATGAAGGTGAGCGCGCTGCCCTGCTGGGCGGCGATCTCCTTGGCGCCGGTCTTGTAGACGGTGTGCTGATCGCAGGTGGTGAGGGCGTCGTCGTAGCGGAAGGCGATCTCGTGCTGGCCGAGGTTGCACTCGCCCTTGGCGGATTCGACGGTGAGGCCGGCAGCGCCCATCTCGTTGCGGATGCGGCGCAGCAGGGGTTCGACGCGGCCGGTGCCGAGGACGGAGTAGTCGACGTTGTACTGGTTGGCGGGGGTGAGGCCGCGGTAGCCGGCCTCCCAGGCCTGTTCGTAGGTGTTGTTGAAGACCATGAACTCCAGCTCGGTGCCGGCGTATCCGTGCCAGTCCCGCTCGGCGAGCCGGTCCAGCTGGCGGCGCAGTATCTGCCGGGGGGAGGCGGTGACGGGGCTGCCGTCGTGCCAGGCCAGGTCGGCGATCATCAGGGCGCTGCCGGGGTGCCAGGGCAGCCGGCGCAAGGTGGCGTGATCGCCGTGCAGGGCGAAGTCGCCGTAGCCGCGTTCCCAGGAGGACATGGCGTAGCCGTCGACGGTGTTCATGTCGGTGTCCACGGCCAGCAGGTAGTTGCAGCCCTCGGTACCGTGGTGGAGCACTTCGTCGAGGAAGAACCGGGCGGCGAACCGCTTGCCCTGGAGTCTGCCCTGCATGTCGGTGAAGGCGAGGACCACGGTGTCGAGCTCTCCGAGGTCGACCAGGCCCCGCAGTTCCTCGAGCGTCAGCGGGGGTGTGGGTGCTGCCACGGGACGGCCTCCTGTCGCTACAGCCGGAGGCCATAAGGTAGCCGTGCAGACCATTGATTGGGAAGTAGGTCGATGGACGACTTCAGCAGCGGGGCCGGGTCCGCGGCGCCCGACGGCCTGCCGCCGGGCGCGCTGCGCCCCGTACGGGCCGGCAACGGCTTCGAGGAGGCGCTCGAACAGATACTGCGGGTGCTGCGGCTTGGCCTGGTGCCGCGCGGCGGCCGGCTGCCGGCCGAACGCGAGCTGGCCGAGCGGCTGGGCGTCAGCCGGGTCACGCTGCGCGAGGTGCTGAAGGTCCTTCAGGACGAGGGTCTGGTGGTGAGCCGGCGCGGCCGGTACGGCGGGACCTTCGTGCGGGAGCGGCCCGAGCCCGCCAGGGACGCCGCCCGCGGCGAACTGCGCCGCCGGCTGGCCGGGGTGGACGTGGAGGACGTGCTGCGGCTGCGCGAGGTCCTGGAGTCGGGGGCCGCCGGGCTGTGCGCGGCCGATCCGCCCGACGCGGCCCGCACCGAGCGGCTGCGCGCCGCGCTGACCGCCACCCAGGAGGCACCGCTCGCCGACTACCGGCGCGCCGACACCGCGCTCCACCTGGCGCTGGCCGAACTCAGCGGCTCACCGACGCTCGCCGTCCAGTACGCGGCGGTCCGGGCCGAACTCAACGCGCTGCTGGACTGCATCCCGCTGCTGGTGCGCAACCTGGCGCACTCCCAGGAGCAGCACGCCGCGCTGGTGGCGGCGGTGCTGGCGGGCGAGGCGGACGCGGCCCGGGAGATCGCCCGCGAGCACTGCGCGGGCACCGCCGCGCTGCTGCGCGGCTTTCTCACCTGACCCCCGGACCGCCGCCGACCCCTGGCCGTCACCGCTTCCACCGCTGCCACCGCCGTCGCGCTTGTTTACCGCTGTTTTACGCACGGGGCTTGCGCCGCTCGCCTTCCGGGGGCAAAGGTATGCCGCCAAACCATTGTGCGCGAGGCAGGAGCGGCCCCATGTCGGACGAAGCCCAGGCACCCCCCACCGCACCGCCGGCCGCACCGCCTGGCTCCGGGACGGGCGAGGCGTATCTGCGCAAGCGCGCCCTGCGCGGCGGCAGCGCGGGGCCGCTGCTGCTGACCGGCCTCGGCGTGGCGTACGTCGTCTCCGGCGACTACGCGGGCTGGAACTTCGGCCTCGCCGAGGGCGGCTTCGGCGGCCTGGCCATCGCCGCGCTGCTGATGGGCCTGATGTACGGCTGCCTGGTCTTCGCCACCGCCGAACTGGCCGCCATCCTGCCGACCGCGGGCGGCGGTTACGGGTTCGCCCGCCGGGCGCTGGGCCCCTGGGGCGGCTTTCTCACCGGTACCGCGATCCTCATCGAGTTCGTGCTGGCCCCGGCCGCCATCTCCATCTTCATCGGCGACTACGTCGAATCCCTGAACCTCTTCGGCCTCACCTCGTCCTGGCCCGTCTACCTGGGCTGCTTCGTCGTGTTCATCGGCATCCACCTGTGGGGCGTGGGCGAGGCGCTGCGGTTCTCCCTGGTGGTCACCGCCGTCGCGGTCGCCGCCCTGCTGATCTTCGTCCTGGGCGCCCTCAGCGACTTCCAGGTGGGCTCCCTCAACGACATCCCCGTCGACCCCGATGCCTTCGGCGCCAACTCCTGGCTGCCGTTCGGACTCCTCGGGATCTGGGCGGCCTTCCCCTTCGGCATGTGGTTCTTCCTGGGGGTGGAGGGGGTGCCGCTGGCCGCCGAGGAGGCCCGCGACCCGGCGCGTACGCTGCCGCGCGCCATGGCCTGGGCGATCGGCATCCTCGCGGTGCTCGCCCTGCTCACGTTCCTGGCCGCCGCCGGGGCCGGCGGCTCGGCCGCCCTGACGGACGCCGGCAACCCGCTGGTGACGGCCGCCCAGGACAACGGCGAGCCGACCGCCCTGAGCCGGTTCATCAACTACGCGGGTCTCGCCGGCCTGGTGGCGTCCTTCTTCTCCCTGGTGTACGCGGGCTCCCGGCAGCTCTTCGCCCTCTCCCGGGCCGGCTACCTGCCCCGCTTCCTGTCCCTGACCAGCCGCCGCAAGGCCCCGTATCTGGGGCTGCTGATCCCCGGCGCGATCGGCTTCGCACTGGCCGCCGCCACCGGCAACGGCGACACCATGCTGAACGTCGCGGTCTTCGGCGCGGCCCTCTCGTACGCGCTGATGAGTCTGTCGCACATCGTGCTGCGCCGCCGGGAGCCGGAACTCCCCCGGCCCTACCGCACCCCGGGCGGGACGCTCACCTCCGGCACCGCGTTCGTCCTGGCACTGGCCGCGCTGGTGGCGACCTTCCTGGTGGACCGGGACGCGGCGCTGATCGCGCTGGGCGTGTACGGAGTGGCGATCGGCTACTTCGCCTTCTACTCTCGGCACCGGCTGGTCGCGGCGGCCCCGGAGGAGGAGTTCGCGGCCCTCGCCGCGGCCGAGGCGGAACTGCGCCGCGACCCCGACCGCGACTGACCCCCTTCCACGGCACGGAGCACCCCTTGAGCACACCCCCGCTGATCGGCATCAGCAGCTATCTGGAGGCGGACACCCGCTACCGGGAGTGGCGGCAGCCCGCGGCACTTGCCCCGGCCGGCTACCACCAGCAGGTGCAACGGTCCGGCGGGCTGGCCGTCCTGCTGCCCCCCGACCCCGCGCCGGGGGCGGCAGGGGCGGCGGTGGCCCGGCTGGACGGCCTGGTGATCTCCGGCGGCCCCGATGTGGCTCCGGAGCGGTACGGGGCGGCGCGCGATCCGCGCACCGGTCCGCCGGCCGCCGAACGGGACGCGTGGGAGCTGGCCCTGATCGAGGCGGCAGGCGCCCGCCGGGTGCCGCTGCTCGGCATCTGCCGGGGCATGCAGTTGCTGAACGTCGCCAGGGGCGGCACGCTGCTCCAGCATCTGGACGAGCACGGCGGACCGGTGCCCGGCTCGTTCGGCGAACACAAGGTCACCCCGGTCCCCGGCACCCTGCTGGCCGGCATCCTCCCCGGGCCCGTCGCCGTGCCCACGTACCACCACCAGGCGGTCCAGCGGCTCGGCGCCGGGCTGATCGCGGGCGCCCACGCCGCCGACGGCACCGTGGAGGCCGTCGAGGACCCCGCCGCGCCCGCCCTCACACTGGCCGTGCAGTGGCACCCGGAGGCCGCCGACGACGTCCGGCTGATGACCGCGCTGGTCCGCGCGGCCACCGGCTGACCCCGTACCCGACCGGCGGGTGGCGGTCCGCCCTGTCAGTGCCATCGGGGATGATCCGAGCATGACCCGCTCTCTCATGCTGCTGGACACCGCCTCGCTCTACTTCCGCGCCTACTACGGGGTGCCCGACTCCGTCCGGGCCCCCGACGGGACACCGGTCAACGCGGTACGCGGGCTGCTGGACTTCATCGGCCGGCTGGTCCGCGACCACCGGCCGCACTCCCTGGTGGCCTGCATGGACGCCGACTGGCGGCCGCACTGGCGGGTGGAGCTGATCCCCAGCTACAAGGCGCACCGGGTCGCCGAGACCACCCCGGGCGGCGACCCGGACGTGGAGGAGGTGCCGGACACCCTCACCCCCCAGGTTCCCGTCATCGAGCAGGTGCTGGACGCCATCGGCATCACCCGGCTCGGCGCCCCGGGCTTCGAGGCGGACGACGTCATCGGCACCCTCGCCACCCGGGCCACCGTCCCGGTGGACATCGTCACCGGCGACCGGGACCTGTTCCAGCTCATCGACGACCGGCGCCCGGTGCGGGTGCTGTACCCGGTCAAGGGCATGGGCGACCTCGCCGCCTTCGACGAGAGCGCGCTGCGCGAGAAGTACGGCGTGGACGGCCCCGGTTACGCCGAGATGGCGGTGCTGCGCGGTGACCCGAGCGACGGGCTGCCCGGGGTGCCCGGCATCGGCGAGAAGACCGCAGCGACCCTTCTGGAGCGCTTCGGTGACCTCACCGGCGTCCTCGCCGCGCTGGACAACCCGATGGCCAAGCTCACCCGCTCCCAGCGCGCCAAGCTGGAGGGAGCCCTGCCCTACCTGGCCGTCGCCCCCACGGTGGTACGGGTCGCCACCGACATCCGGCTGCCGGCCCACGACGCGACGCTGCCCCGCACCCCCCGCGACCCCGGCACGCTCGACGCGCTCGCCGAACGCTGGGGCCTGGGCAGCGCCCTGGACCGGCTCCTCACCACCCTGGCGAACCGGCCGGAGTAGCCGGCCGGCTCCGGGCCGTCCCTTCCGCGTCCACGGTGCCGGGAGCCCGGGTCACGCCGCTCCGCCGCCGTGCCGGGAGCCCGGGAGGACGGCAACCCGAGGCACTGCGCCGCCCCGGCCGGGGAGGACAGGGCACGGTCCGGCGAAGGTCCGGGAGAGCGGGCCTACCCGACCGAGCTGTACGCGACGACCCCGCGCAGTATCTTGTCCACCGCCTGGTGGGCGGTCCTGGTCACCGTGCCACCGGGCGGCGCGGCCTGCGCGATCTGGCCCAGCACATCGATGATCTGCTTGCACCAGCGCACGAAGTCACCGGCCGTCATGTCGGCGTCGCTCAGCACCTCGTCCAGCGAGTGCCCCTGCGCCCAGCGGTAGGCCGGCCAGGCGAAGCCCAGATCCGGCTCCCGCTGGCCGACCCCGGTGGCCTGGTTGATGCGGTGCTGCTCCTCCAGGGCGTCCAGCCGCCCCCAGATCCGCACCATCTCGCCCAGCGCCGCCCTGGCGCGCCCGCCCGGCAGCTCCGGCGCGGGCGCGTCGTCGGCCGAGCGGGTCTCGAAGACCAGCGCGGAGACGCAGGCCGCCAGTTCGGCCGGGTCCAGGCCCTCCCAGACCCCGTCCCGCAGGCACTCGCTCGCCAGCAGGTCCAGCTCGCCGTACAGCCGCGCCAGCCGCCGCCCGTCGTCGGTGACCTGGTCCCCGTCCAGGTACTCCAGCTCCGACAGCAGCGCGTACACCTGGTCGAAGGTCCTGGCGATGGTGTTGGTGCGGCCCTCGATGCGCCGCTCCAGCTGGCGGTTGTCCCGCTTGAGCCGGTGATAGCGCTCCGCCCACCGGGCGTGGTCCTCACGCTCGTCGCAGCCGTGACACGGATGCGCCCGGATCGCCTGCCGCAGCTGCGCCAGCTGCGCGTCGTCGGCCGCCGCCGCCCGCTGCTTGCGGCTGCGTCCCGGCTCGTGGTGCCCCGCCTTGGTGCGCAGCGCCGACGCCAGATCCCGCCGTGACTGCGGGCTGCGGGCGTTGAAGGACTTCGGGATCCGCATCCGGTCCAGCGGCTCCACCGGCACCGGGAAGTCGATCGAGGCCAGCCGCTTGACCTGCCGCTGCACGGTCAGCACCAGGGGCCGCGGCCCCTCGTACCCGTCCATCCCCCGGTGCCGGGACGGGCCCCGCCCGCTGCCGGGCACCCCGGGGTCGAGCACCAGCGCCAGACCGGCGAACTTGCCGGTCGGCACATGGATGATGTCCCCCGGCCGCAGCTTCTCCAGGGCCGCGGCGGCGGCCGCCCGCCGCTGCGTCACGCCCTCGCGCGCCAGCTCCGTCTCCCGGTCCTTCAGCTCCCTGCGCAGCCGCGAGTACTCCTCGAAGTCCCCCAGGTGGCAGGTCATCGCCTCCTTGTACCCGGCCAGACCCGTCTCGTTCTTGTGCACCTGCCGCGAGATCCCGACCACCGAACGGTCCGCCTGGAACTGGGCGAACGAGGTCTCCAGCAGTTCCCGCGAACGGTGCCGGCCGAACTGGCCCACCAGGTTGACGGCCATGTTGTAGGACGGCTTGAAGGAGGAGCGCAGCGGATACGTCCGCGCCCCGGCCAGCCCCGCCAGCGCGGTCGGGTCCATGCCGCGCTGCCACAGCACCACCGCGTGGCCCTCGACATCGATCCCGCGCCGCCCGGCCCGGCCGGTCAGCTGGGTGTACTCGCCGGGCGTGATGTCGGCGTGCTGCTCCCCGTTCCACTTGACGAGCTTCTCCAGCACCACCGACCTGGCCGGCATGTTGATGCCCAGCGCCAGCGTCTCGGTGGCGAAGACGGCCTTCACCAGGCCGCGGACGAACAGCTCCTCGACGATCTCCTTGAAAGCCGGCAGCATCCCCGCGTGGTGGGCGGCGATGCCGCGCTCCAGGCCCTCCAGCCATTCGAAGTAGCCCAGGACCCGCAGATCCTCGTCCGGGATGGCGGCGGTGCGCCGCTCGACGACCTCCCGCACCCGCAGCCGCGCCGCCGCGTCGTTCAGCCGCAGCCCGGCGTACAGGCACTGCTGCACGGCGGCCTCGCAGCCGGCCCGGCTGAAGATGAAGGTGATGGCCGGCAGCAGACCCTCGGCGTCGAGCCGGTCGATGACCTCGGCGCGGCTCGGTGTCCACACCCGGTTGCGGGCCCGGCGCTCACGCTCGCGGTCGGCGGCCCGCCGCCGGTCCCGGCCGGCGCCGCGCTCCCGGTTCCAGCTCCTGGCGCCCTCGGTGCGCGCCATCCGCAGCAGATCGGGGTTGACCTCCCGCTTGGCGCCGGACTCCTCGAACAGGTCGTACATCCGCCGCCCGGCCAGCACGTGCTGCCACAGCGGGACGGGGCGGTGCTCGGCGACGATCACGCGGGTGTCGCCGCGCACGGTGTCCAGCCAGTCGCCGAACTCCTCCGCGTTGGAGACGGTCGCCGACAGGGAGACCAGGGTCACCGACTCCGGGAGGTGGATGATGACCTCCTCCCACACGGCGCCACGGAAGCGGTCGGAGAGGTAGTGCACCTCGTCCATCACCACGTAGCCGAGGCCGTCCAGCGCCTGGGATCCGGCGTACAGCATGTTCCGCAGCACCTCGGTGGTCATCACGACCACGGGCGCGTCGGCGTTCACACTGTTGTCACCCGTCAGCAGGCCGACCCGGTCCGCTCCGTACCGCTTCGCCAGATCGGTGAATTTCTGGTTCGAGAGGGCTTTGATGGGCGTGGTGTAAAAGCATTTACGGCCCTGGGTGAGGGCCAGATGAACGGCGAATTCTCCGACGATCGTCTTCCCCGAACCGGTCGGCGCGGCGACCAGGACGCCGCTGCCGCCCTCCAGGGCCCGGCATGCCTCGATCTGGAAGTCGTCGAGATCGAAGTCGTACATCTGACGGAAGGGGGCGAACGCGGTGGCCTGCTCGACGGCGCGCCTGCGGGCGGCGGAGTAGCGCTGCGCGGGGGACATGTCCTCGGTCATTGTGCTGTCGAGCCTACCGGCCACCGCCGACAGTGGGGTGATCTTTATCGTGCCGCTGCCCCCGGCACCGTGTGGGTGCCGGGGGCAGCGGGGAGACCGTCGCGCGCTCGGCGGGATCAGGTCGCGTCGTCGTAGCCGGTGCGGCCGGGCGGCGGAATGTCGTCGGGGCGGTCGATGCTGGAGGGCGTCAGGTCCAGGTCGGACGCCTCGTCGTCGCTCAGCTCCGCCTCGGGGTCCTTGCGGCGCCGGCGCCAGTCGTTGAGCAGCGAGATGCCGGTGGCCAGGAAGTACAGGCCGGTGACCGGCACCTGGAGGGCGATCATCGACATCAGGTCGGTGGGGGTGATGGCGGCCGCGAAGATCGCGATGCCCACCACCATGCCGCGCCACCAGCCGAGCATCCGCTTGCCGCTGACCACCCCGCCGAGATTGAGCATCACCAGCAGCAGCGGCAGCTCGAAGGCGAAGCCGAAGGCCACCGCCATCCGTACCGTGATGTCGAGGATGTCGTCCACCGAGACGAGGTTCTCCGCGCCGTCGGCGGAGAAGCTCAGCAGCACCGGGATGGCGCGGGGCAGCAGCCAGTAGGCGAAGTAGGCGCCGAACAGGAACAGCGGCACACCCACCGCCACCACGGCGCGGGTGTACTTCTTCTCGTTCTTGTGCAGGCCCGGGGCCATGAAGCCCCACGCCTGGTAGAGCCAGACCGGGGACGCCAGCACGAAGCCCACCATCAGCGAGATCTTGATGTAGGTGGCGAACGGCGAGGTGAGGCCGCTCTGCATCAAGGTGGCGCAGCGGCTGCCGGTGGCGTCCGGAGTGTCGGCCTCCAGGCACTTCGGCAGGGGCTCGGTGATGAAGTTCATGATGCTCTTCGCGAAGAAGAGCGCCACGATCGTGATCACCAAGACGGCCAGCACCGAGATCGCGAGCCGGTTGCGCAGCTCACGCAGATGCTCCGTGAGGGGCATCCGCCCCTCCGGGTCCTTCACCTTCTTCTGGGCGGCCTTGGGCACCCCTGCGTCCTCATCCGTCGAGGCAGCCGGAACCGCTCCGGCCACCGGCTGTCAGTGCTGGTGCGGCGCGACGGTCAGCCCTGGCTGTTGTTCCGGGGCTCGTCCACCGGGCGGGCGCTGCTGACGTCGCCGGGAGCGGCCTGGATGGTGCGGGGGGCCGGCTGCGGCTGCGGCTCGGCGGTGTTGTGGGCGGTGCTGTCGCCGGCGGAGCCGTTCTGCGCGGTGTCGTTGCCGTCGCTGCGCAGCGCGGCGGTCTCGCTCTTGAGGATCCGCAGCGACTTGCCGAGCGAGCGGGCGGTGTCCGGCAGCCGCTTCGACCCGAAGACAAGTACGACGATGGCCGCGACGAGAAGGATCTGCCACAGACTGATCTGGCCCATAATTTTCGTCCAGTCTCTCATCCGGGAAGGCGGGTGATTTTGCCAGCCGTGCCGGACGGGGCTTCGGTGAACGTCCCGCACGAGCTGAGTAATAGTAACGCTGAAGAGTGAACACAAAGCAATGCCCGGGCGTAGGCCTAACGGCGGGGCACTTCCTGGGCGAGCCGTACGGCCGAACGCTCCAGTTCCTCGGAGGCCCGGCCGATCCGCTCCGTACTCTCCCCCACCGCCCGCCCGAATCGCGCGGCCTCGATACCGACCCGCACGGCCAGTACGCCGAGCACCAGGACTCCGGTGGCGGCCAGGGTGAGATGGAGCATCGCCCAGAACATGGTGCGGAGCCTACGCCACCGCACCGCGCACCCCGCGCGGGCGGGTCCGCCGCCCGCCCGGGTCGCGCCGGCGCGGCCTCAGACCAGCGTGTCGTACGCCTCCAGTGCCGCGCGGGCGGCCTCCCGGGCGCTGTCCGCCAGCTCCACCGGGGCCACGATCCGCCCGTCGCCGCCCAGGCGCAGCGCGAGGCGCCGCAGCGTGGCCGGGTCGGGGGTGCGCAGGGTGATCCGCAGCCCGCCGTCCGCCAGCTCCTCGGCGGTGTCGTGCGGGTAGTACTCGGCGACCCAGCGCCCGCCGGGCCCCACCTCGATGATCACCTCGGGGTCGGAGGCGGCCGGCTGCACCAGCCCCTCGCTCAGGTCCCGGGGCTCCACCGGCGGCGGGTCGGCCGGGGTGTCCAGGAGTTCGACGCTGGCGACCCGGTCCAGCCGGAAGGTGCGCCGGGCCTCACTGCGCCGGCACCACGCCTCCAGATAGGTGTGGCCCACGGCGAACAGCCGTACCGGGTCGATCTCCCGGTCGGTCAGCTCGTCGCGGCCCGGCGAGTAGTAGCGGATCCGCAGCCGGCGGCGCTCGGTGAGCGCGCGGTCGGCCACGGCGAAGACCTCGCCCTCGGATTCGAAGGTCACCGACAGCCGCGAGGAGGCGCCCGCGCTCTCCCCGGCCGCCGCCTCCAGCTTGGCGGTGGCCCGCAGCAGCGCCTCGCGGTCGCCGTCGCGCAGACCCGGCAGGGTGGCCACCGCGCGGGCGGCGACCAGCAGCGCGGTGGCCTCGTCGGCGGCCAGCCGCAGCGGCTCGCCGGCCGAGGAGCCGGTGGCCTCCGCGTTGTACCACCAGATGTGCTCGCCGTCGGTGTCGATGTCCAGCAGATCACCGCCCCGGAAGCTGGTGCCGCACATCGGCAGCACGCTCAGGTCCGAGATCAGCTCGTCCTGTGAGATGCCGAAGGCCCGGGCCACCTCGTCCACCCGGGCGCCGGGGCGCTCACGCAGATAGGTGACCAGGGACAGCATCCGCCGGGTCCGGTCGATGGCATTGGTCGCCATGGTGTGCGCGTCCCCTCATCCCTTGGCGACGGCGCGCAGCCGGTCCACCACGTCGGCCCGCAGTTCGGCGGGTTCCAGCACGATCACATCGGGGCCGAATTCCACCAGCCAGGCACCCAGGCCGTGGCCGTGGGGGATCTCCAGCTCGTCCCAGCCGTCCGTGCGCTCCCCGGTCCAGGTCGCGCGGGCCCGCAGCGGGTAGCCGGCCCCGGCCCGCAGCCGGATTCTGGCCTGCCCGGTGGCGCTCTCCCCCGCCCATTCGGCGACCGACTCCCGTACCGCGACCACGCCGGGCACCTCGGCGGTGAACGCGCCGTTGCGTGAGCGCACCCGACCGCTGATCCGGGACAGCCGGAAGACACGCTCGGCGCCGCGGTCCCGGTCGAAGCCGGCCAGGTACCAGTGTCCGCGCCAGCACTCCAGCGCCCAGGGCTCCACCTGCCGCTGCTCGGGATGGGCCGCGTTGGACTTGCGGTAGCCGAAGGTGACCGGGCGCCGGTCGCGGCAGGCGATCATCAGGGGCTCGAAGGCGGCCTCGCCCGCGGGGATGCGGGGCTCCAGGGCGCTGAAGGTCTCCTGCTCGGCGCCGGCCAGCGGCATCCCGGCGGCACGCAGCTTCTGGAGCGCGCCGCTGGCGGCGCCGGCCAGCCTGGCCTGCTGCCACACCTTGGCGGCCAGGCCGAGGGCGGCGGCCTCCTCGGCGTCCAGGGTCAGCGGTGGCAGCCGGTTGCGGTCCCGGCGGGCGAGATAGCCGATCTCGCCGTCCAGGGACTCCACGGTGTCGATGACCATGCCCAGCTCGCGCAGATCGTCCTTGTCCCGCTCGAACATGCGGGAGAACGCGTCCTCCGTACCGGCCTCGATATAGGCCTCGATGGAGGTGCGCAGCTCCCGCTTGGTCAGCGGGCGGCCGGTGCCCAGCAGGCACAGCGCCAGGTTCATCAGCCGCTCGGCCTTGGCGATCGCCATCGACGGGCCGCCCCTTCCTCGTCCTTGCCCCACAGCACAGCAATGGGCCCATCCCCCCAGAGGGATGGGCCCACGGTACCGCTTGCCGGGATCAGACCGAGACCAGGTCGCAGACGAAGATCAGCGTCTCGCCCGGGGCGATCCGCCCGCCACCGGCGCCCTGGTCGCCGTACGCGAGGTGCGGCGGGATGGTCAGCTGCCGGCGGCCGCCGACCTTCATGCCCTGCACGCCGCGGTCCCAGCCGGGGATGACCTGGCCGGCGCCGAGCTGGAAGCTCAGCGGGGTGCCGCGGTTCCAGCTGGCGTCGAACTCCTCGCCGGTGCTGAAGGAGACGCCGACATAGTGCACGGCGACGGTGGCGCCGGCCTCGGCGACCGGTCCGTCACCCTCCCAGAGGTCCTTGATCTCCAGGTCGGCGGGCGGGTCGCCGATGGGGAAATCGACCTCGGGCTTGTCGATGCTCACGAATTCACTCCTAGGAACGATCATGTCGATGGTGCGTACGAAAGCCTACGGGCTCAGGCGACACCGATGATGTCCACGACGAACACCAGGGTCGAGTTGCCCGGGATGCTGGCGTTCCCCGCCTCGCCGTACGCCTTGTCCGGCGGCAGCACCATCAGCACACGGTCGCCGACGTGCTTGCCCACCAGGGTCTCGTCCCAGCCGGAGATGACCTGACCGCCGCCGATCTGGAACGAGGCCCCGCCGTCGCGGTCCCAGGACGAGTCGAACTTCTCACCGCCGTCCCAGTTCACCCCCGTGTACTGCACGAACAGCGTGTGACCGGCGAGCACCTCGGCGCCGTCGCCCTCGATGAGGGTCTGCTCGCGCAGCTCGGTCGGCGCGTCACCCTCGGGGATGGTGATGGTGGCGGGCTCCTGGCCCTCCGCCACGACCTCGGGCAGGCCCTCCTCGACCGGCGCCTGCTCGCCCTCGGCGGTGGTGGTCGGGTCGATGGCGACATTGATGTCGAAGACCCACACCAGGGCCTGGCTCTTGTCCAGGCCGACCGCGTCCGCGGTGTCGCCGAGCAGGTCGCCCGCGGTGCCCTCGATCTTGACGCGGCTGCCGACCGGGGTGCCGATCAGCGGCTCGGTGATGGCCTCGGGGAGCGCCGACTCCACGCCCGCCTGGGTCACCAGCTGCGGCCGGGGCGGGGCGCCCGGGTCGTCCGAGGTGGTGGACTGGCCGTCCTGGGTCATCCAGGTGTTGACCAGGTCGCTCTCGCCGCCCGGGGTCTTGCCGATCACGTCCATGCCGAGCATGTCGCCCTGCTTGACCTGCGCGCCGTCGCCCTCGCTGAGCACTTCCACCGAGGTTTCGGTCACCCCGGCGTCCTCGTCGAGTTCGATGGTGGGCTGCTCACCGGCCTTGCCCGAGACCGTGGCGAGCGGCCCCGACGACGAGGAGTCTTCGGAGCCGCACGCGGCTGCGGTCAGCAGAATGGCCGGGACTGCCAGCGCCGTCACAACACGGCGCACTCGTTGCGTAGGGATCATCAGTCCAACTCAGCTAGGGACGGACGGGGGGGGACCCGCTGGTCCCGCCCAGCCTACGACCTCCGTCCCGCTATTCCCGGTTTACATTCCGGCGATGAGCTTCTCCACCCGCTCGTCCACCGAGCGGAACGGGTCCTTGCACAGCACCGTGCGCTGCGCCTGGTCATTCAGCTTCAGATGCACCCAGTCGACCGTGAAGTCCCGGCGCTGCTCCTGGGCCCGCCGGATGAAGTCGCCGCGCAGCCTGGCCCGGGTGGTCTGGGGCGGCACGGACTTGCCCTGGAAGATTTTCAGGTCGTTGCAGATCCGCTGGGCCTGGCCCTTGCGCTCCAATAGGTAGTACAGGCCGCGGCGACGGTGGATGTCGTGGTAGGCGAGGTCTATCTGGGCCACCCGCGGGTGGGACATGGTGAGGTTGTGCTTGGCCCGGTACCGCTCGATCAGCTGGTACTTCATGACCCAGTCGATCTCGGTGTTGATCTTGTCGAGCTCCTGGGCGCGGATCGCTTCCAGGGTGCGGCCCCACAGCTCCAGAACCTGCTCGGTGATGCCGGTGCGCATGCCGCGGCGCTCGCAGAAGTCCAGTGCCTTCTCGTAGTACTCCTGCTGCACCTCCAGCGCGGAGGCCTCCCGTCCGGTGGCCAGCCGCACCTTGCGCTGGCCCGTGGTGTCGTGGCTGACCTCACGGATGGCACGGATCGGGTTCTCCAGGGTGAGATCCCGCATCACCGTCCCCGCCTCGATCATCCGCAGCACCAGATCGGTGGCACCGACCTTCAGCAGCATGGTGGTCTCGGACATGTTGGAGTCGCCGACGATGACGTGGAGCCTGCGGTAGCGCTCGGCATCCGCGTGCGGTTCGTCCCGGGTGTTGATGATCGGCCGGGACCTGGTGGTCGCGGAGGAGACGCCTTCCCAGATGTGCTCGGCACGCTGGCTGACGCAGAACACCGCACCGCGCGGCGTCTGGAGCACCTTTCCCGCTCCGCAGATCAGCTGCCGGGTGACCAGGAACGGAATGAGGACATCGGCCAGCCGGGAGAACTCCCCATGCCGGGCCACCAGATAGTTCTCGTGACAGCCGTAGGAATTTCCGGCGGAATCGGTGTTGTTCTTGAACAGATAGACATCGCCGGCGATCCCCTCTTCGTGCAGCCGGCGCTCGGCGTCGACGAGGAGCCCTTCCAGAATGCGCTCACCCGCCTTGTCGTGGGTGATGAGCTCGGTGACGTTGTCACACTCCGGCGTCGCGTATTCGGGGTGTGAACCGACATCCAGATACAGCCGGGCGCCGTTGCGCAGGAAGACATTGCTGCTGCGGCCCCAGGACACGACTCGGCGGAAGAGGTACCGCGCCACTTCGTCCGGAGACAGCCGCCGCTGTCCACGGAACGTGCAGGTGACGCCGTACTCGTTCTCCAGCCCGAAGATTCGGCGATCCATGTCTGAACATTACGCCCGATCCTCAGTTCTGAAACGGGGTTCGGGGGCGGCGTTTCGATCATTTTCCGACCCGGCCACCGGCACCGTCACCGGGAGCGGCGAGGTCAGCACACCGCGGGTAACCGTCAGTACCAGCAGGGCGAGCAGCCCGCCGATCCCGCTCAGCACGTATCCGGCCTGCTCAGAACCCCACTCGATGACCGGGCCCACCGCCCCGCTGCCCATGGCCGCGCCGACCCCGAAGCTGGTCACCAGCCAGGAGAACGCCTCGGTCACCGTACCGATCGGCGCGTGCCGGTCGATCACGACGAACGCACAGGCCAGGGCCGGTGCCAGGAAGATTCCGGCCACCACCGAGAGCGCCGTCATCACCACCACGTCCGAGGGGGCGAGCGCCAGCGGGAGGTACCCCAGCGCCAGCGCCGCCACCAGCAGCCGCAGCCGCCGTTCCGGCTCTCCCGGCCACTGCCTGGCGCCGTACACCAGACCCCCCAGCAGCGCGCCCACGCCGAGTCCCGAGTGCAGGTAGGTGGCGACGAGTTCATCACCGTGCGTGTCCGCGTACGCCACTGCCGCGACGGCGATCGCCCCCAGCGCGGTGCCCACGAAGAAGAAGCCGCCCAGCAGCGCCAGCAGCCCCTTCGAGCGCAGCGCGCCCAGCCAGTGCGCCTGCCGCGGCGCGCTGCGCCAGTGCCGGGAGGGTCCGGAGACCGCCACCGAGAGGGCGCCCAGCAACCCGACCGCGTTGACGATCACCAGGGCGGCGCCCTCGGACCACTGGGCGACGCAGAGCATCACGATCAGCGGGCCGCCCGCGAAGATCACCTCCTGGGCCACCGCCTCCAGGGCGTACGCGCGGTGCACCCGCTCCGGGCGGTGGTCCAGCACGCTGGGCCAGAGGGCCCGCAGCGCCCCCTCCAGCGGCGGGGTCGTCACCCCGGCCACCACCATGAGGGCGATGGCCAGGGCGGGGCTGCCGATGCCGACGACGGCCAGCGAGCCCATCGCGGTGGTCGAACACAGCGCGGCGGGCAGCAGGATCCGGGGCTGGCCGTACAGATCCACCAGCCGCCCCAGCAGCGGCTGGCCGACGGCGGTGGCCACCCCGTACCCGGCCGCCAGCGCGCCGGCCAGGCCGTAGCCGCCGCCCTCGGCGCGGACGAAGAGGACGACGGCGAGGGCGGCGACGCCGTTCGGCAGCCGGCCGAGCAGTGTGCCGCCCAGCAGCCGCATCGCGTGCGGCGCGCGCATCAGATCCAGATATCCCGTTGCCATGCAGGCTCCCGCGGCTGAAGTGTTACGTATAACGTCGCCCGATTGTACGTACCATGGCCGACTGTGAACAGCAGCGCCCAACCCGGGGGTGTCCCCGCCCGCCCCACCAGCCGGGACGTCGCCGAACGCGCCGGGGTCTCCCAGGCCACCGTCTCCCTGGTGCTGCGGGAGCGCTGGCAGGGCCGGGTCTCCCCCGCCCGCGCGGAGACGGTGCGCGAGGCTGCCCGGGCGCTGGGCTACCGCCCCAATCTCGCCGCCCGCAGCCTGCGGCTGGGGCGCACCAGGACGGCCCTGGTGGTGGTGCCCGCGCTGTCCTCGGAGTTCTTCGCCAAGGTGTACGCGGGAGCGGCCCGGGTGGCCGCCGAGCACGGTTTCGGTGTGGTGCTGTACCCCTCCCCCGAGGGCATCGGCCCGGCCCCCGACCCGTTCGCGCACTCCAGCGCCACCCTGGACGGCGTGCTGGCCGCTTCGATGGCGGCCCCAGCGCTGCGGGCGCTGAGCGGGGGCGGGCTGCCGCTGGTGATGCTGGACAGCGAGCCGCAGGACCCGGGAGCGGCCGCCACCGTGAACCCGGACATCGCCGACGGCATGCGGCGGACGGCGGCCCACGTCCTGGACCTGGGGCACCGGCGGCTGGCGCATCTGGCGGCCGACGTGGAATCGTGGACGTTCAGGGAACGCGCGGACGCGCTGGCCCGGGAGACTGCCCGGGTGCCGGGCGCCGCGATCGTGCGCACCGAACGGGCGCCGCTGTCGGTACGCGGCGGCCTGGCCGCGGCCGAACGCGCCCTGACGGCGGACCCCCGCCCCACGGTGCTGGTGTGCGACGACGACGTGCTGGCGGTGGGCGCCTGCAAGGCCGCCCGACGCCTGGGACTGCGGGTGCCCGGGGACGTCTCGGTGACCGGTTTCGACGACACGGAACTGGCCACCGCGGTCGAACCGGAGCTGACCACCGTCCGCCTCCCCGCGACCGCGATGGGTGAGGAGGGCATGCGCGCCCTGCTGGCCGCGCTGCGCGGCGAGAGGGCGCCGGGCGCCGTCCTGCCGGTCGCCCTGATCCCCCGGGCCTCCACGGGCCCGCCCCCGGCCGCGTAGGCGGGGCGGTAGCGCCCGCCGGTGACCACCTGGCGGCGGCGCCGCTCCGCCGAGCGCCGCACCGGTCCGCCCGGGTGCTCCCCCGTGAACGCCGGTGGGCCCTGTGCTCCCGGCCGGCGGCCGGGAGCACAGGGCCCACCGGGGCGTGGCTCAGTCGTTCTCCTCGCCGGAGCCGTCCGTCGTCTCCGACTCCGCCGCGCCGCTCTCGCCGAGCAGGCGGGCCAGCTGACGGCCCAGCACCCGCTTGAACTTCCGCTGTTGCGGACGCGTACGGTCCAGCACCGCGACCTCCAGCTGATCGGCGGTCAGTTCGCGCACCTCACCGCCGTTGCCGTCCCGGCCCAGCGCCGCGACGGCCAGCCGCAGCGCCTCGTCCAGGGGCATGTCGTCCCGGTGGCGCTGCTTGAGGTAGCTGCCGATCTGCTCCGAGTTGCCGCCCACCGCGACCGAGCCGTGCTCGTCGATGATGGAGCCGTCGTGCGGCAGCCGGTAGATCTCGTCCTCCGCGCTGCTCTCGCCGACCTCGGCGACCAGCAGCTCCACCTCGTAGGGCTTCTCGCCCTGGCTGGAGAAGATCGTGCCCAGCGTCTGGGCGTAGAGATTGGCGAGGCCCTGGGCGGTCACGTCCTCGCGGTCGTACGTGTAGCCGCGCAGATCGGCGTACCGGGTACCGCCGATGCGCAGGTTCTCGTACTCGTTGTACTTGCCCGTGGCGGCGAAGGCGATCCGGTCATAGATCTCGCTGACCTTGTGCAGCGCCCGCGAGGGGTTCTCCGCGACGAACACCATGCCGTCGGCGTACTGCAGCACGACCAGGGCGCGCCCGCGTGCCACGCCCTTGCGGGCGTACTCGGCGCGGTCCGCCATGACCTGCTGGGGTGAGACATAGAACGGCGTCGACACCGGCTATTCGTCCCTTCCTGATCCTTGGGAAATCTACAGAACCGGGGCCTGCGGCCCGTTGGGCAGCTGAAGACGGCCCTCGTGCACCGTCCGGGCGATCTCGGAGATCTCCGCCTCGGTGAGCCGGCGGAAACCCTCCTCGGTGATCACGGTGACGATGGGGTAGATCCGCCGGGTCAGGTCGGGACCGCCGGTGGCCGAGTCGTCGTCGGCCGCGTCGTAGAGCGACTGCACCACGGCGGTGACGGTCTGCTGCTCCGTCAGTCCCTCGCGGTGCAGTTTCTTCAGCGAACCCCGCGCGAAGACCGAACCGGAGCCGACGGCGGCGAAGCCCAGCTCCTCCGAGCGGCCACCGGTCACGTCGTAGGAGAAGATCCGGCCCTTCGCGCGCTCCAGGTCGTATCCGGCGAACAGCGGCACCACGGCCAGGCCCTGCATGGCCATGCCCAGGTTGCCGCGGATCATGGCGGACAGCCGGTTGGCCTTGCCCTCCAGGGAGAGCACCTGGCCCTCGACCTTCTCGAAGTGCTCCAGCTCCAGCTGGAAGAGCTTCACCATCTCGATGGCGAAGCCCATGGTGCCGGCGATGCCCACGGCCGAGAACTCGTCGGCCGGGAAGACCTTCTCGACGTCCCGCTGAGCGATCTGGCTGCCCATGGTGGCGCGCCGGTCACCGGCGAGGATCACCCCGCCGGTGAAGGTGGCGGCGACGATCGTCGTCCCGTGCGGGATCTGGACGGGGCCCTCCACCGGCGGCAGCACCCGGTTGCCCGGCAGCTGCTCCGGGGCGATGTCGGCGAGGAAATCGAAGAAGGAGGACGACCCGGGCCTCAGGAAGGCTGCCGGAAGTCGCCCCTGGTCATGGGAGTTGCCTACCACAGAAGTCCTTCCAGGTCATGGAAACGGTCCGGCGGTGCACGGCGCCGGCGCAGAGTACGCCAGGGACCCTACCCGGCACCTGGTGGTGATCCACATCGGGTGACGCGCGAACAGCCGTGCCCGCCGCGCGTCACCCGGGGGTGGATTACTGGCCGCCCTTCTGGACGAAGGAGCGCACGAAGTCCTCGGCGTTGGACTCCAGGACCTCGTCGATCTCGTCCAGGACGGAGTCCACGTCGTCGGTCAGTTCCTCCTGGCGCTCCTTGAGCTCCTCGGAGACCTCCGCGGTCGTTTCCTCGGTTTCCTCGCTGGTGCGCGACGCCTTCTGCTGGCCGCCGCCGGTGTCTTTGGTCGCCATCTCCCTCACCCCTGCTCAGCTTCGACGTAACAAGATCAGACCCTACTAGCCGGTGCTGACATCGGCTCCTTCATTGCTACAACGTCCGGGGGTCCTCCGCATGATTCCCGGATCCGGAGGAAATCAGCCCCCGGACAGCGCCCGGAGCAGGTCCTGTGCGCTGGCACTGGCGTCCAGCAGGTCCTTCACATGTTCCCGGGTACCCCGCAACGGGTCCATGGTGGGCACGCGCTGCAAGGAATCCCGGCCCGGCAGATCGAAGATCACCGAGTCCCAGGAGGCGGCGGCCACGTCATCGGCGTACTGTTCGAGACAGCGGCCGCGGAAGTAGGCGCGGGTGTCCTCGGGCGGGCTGCCCTGGGCCCGCAGCACATCCTCCTCGTCCAGCAGCCGGGTGATCCGGCCGCGGGCGGCCAGCCGGTTGTACAGGCCCTTGTCGGGACGCACGTCCGCGTACTGGAGATCCACCAGGTGCAGCCGGGCCGCGTCCCAGCCCAGCGAGTCGCGGCGCCGGTAGCCCTCCATCAGCTCCCGCTTGGCCACCCAGTCGAGCTGCCCGGCCAGGCTCATCGGATCGGTCTCCAGCTTGCCGAGCACGTCCTCCCAGCGGCTGAGCACATCCGTGGTCTGCGGATCGGCGTCCGCACCCCAGCGCTCCTCCACGTATTTGCGGGCCAGCTCGTAGTACTCCATCTGGAGCTGTACGGCGGTGAGCTTGCGCCCGCTGCGCAGGGTGACCAGTTTGCGCAGTGAGGGGTCGTGGCTGACCCGGTGCAGGGTGCGCACCGGCTGGTCCACGGCGAGGTCCACCGCGATGAAGCCGTCCTCGATCATGGAGAGCACCAGGGCGGTGGTGCCCAGCTTCAGATAGGTGGAGACCTCGGCCAGATTGGCGTCGCCGATGATCACGTGCAGCCGCCGGTACTTCTCGGCGTCCGCGTGCGGCTCGTCCCGGGTGTTGATGATGGGCCGCTTGAGGGTGGTCTCCAGACCCACCTCGACCTCGAAGTAGTCGGCGCGCTGGGAGAGCTGGAAGCCGTGCTCGCTGCCGTCCTGGCCGATCCCGACCCGGCCGGCGCCGCAGATCACCTGCCGGGAGACGAAGAACGGCGTCAGATGGCGCACGATGTCGGAGAACGGCGTCTCCCGCTTCATCAGGTAGTTCTCGTGGGTGCCGTAGGAGGCGCCCTTGTTGTCGGTGTTGTTCTTGTAGAGCTGGATGGGCTGGGATCCGGGCACCTCGGCGGCGCGGCGGGCGGCCTCGGCCATGATGCGTTCGCCCGCCTTGTCCCACAGCAGGGCGTCCATCGGGCTGGTGGTCTCGGGGGCGCTGTACTCCGGATGGGCGTGGTCGACGTAGAGCCGGGCGCCATTGGTGAGGATGACATTGGCGAGGCCGATGTCCTCGTCCGTGAGCTGGCTGGCGTCGGCGTTGTCGCGTGCCAGATCGAACCCGCGGGCGTCGCGCAGCGGATTCTCCTCCTCGAAGTCCCAGCGTGCCCGCCGGGCCCGGTGCATGGCCGCCGCGTAGGCGTTCACGACCTGGGAGGAGCTGAGCATGGCGTTGGCGTTCGGGTGGCCGGGGACGGAGACGCCGTACTCCGTTTCGATGCCCATCACTCGCCGTACAGTCATGCGGCCCTCCTTGGGAGAAACGTCCGGCTGCGGGTCATGCCGTCGCATGTCCCGCAGCCGGATGTTTCGCTACTACAGGTATTGACCCGTGTTCGCCACCGTGTCGATGGAACGGCCGGTGTCGGCGCCCTTCTTTCCGGTGACCAGGGTGCGGATGAAGACGATCCGCTCGCCCTTCTTTCCGGAGATCCGGGCCCAGTCGTCGGGGTTGGTGGTGTTGGGCAGGTCCTCGTTCTCCTTGAACTCGTCCACGCAGGCGGCGAGCAGGTGGGAGACGCGCAGGCCCTTCTGATTCTGGTCCAGGAATGCCTTGATGGCCATCTTCTTGGCCCGGTCCACGATGTTCTGGATCATGGCTCCGGAGTTGAAGTCCTTGAAGTACAGCACTTCCTTGTCACCATTGGCGTAGGTGACTTCCAGGAAGCGGTTCTCCTCGGTCTCCGCGTACATCTGCTCGACCACGGTCTGGATCATTCCGGCGACCGCGGCCTCGGCGTTGCCGTGGTGCTCCTCCAGGTCCTCGGAGTGCAGCGGAAGCCGCGGGGTGAGGTACTTGGAGAAGATGTCCTGGGCCGCCTCGGCGTCCGGACGCTCGATCTTGATCTTCACGTCGAGCCGGCCGGGGCGCAGGATGGCCGGGTCGATCATGTCCTCGCGGTTGGAGGCGCCGATCACGATGACGTTCTCCAGGCCCTCCACACCGTCGATCTCGGAGAGCAGCTGCGGGACGATGGTGTTCTCCACGTCCGAGCTGACCCCGGAGCCGCGGGTGCGGAAGAGGGAGTCCATCTCGTCGAAGAAGACGATGACCGGCGTTCCCTCGCTGGCCTTCTCACGGGCCCGCTGGAAGACCAGCCGGATGTGCCGCTCGGTCTCGCCGACGTACTTGTTGAGCAGTTCGGGGCCCTTGATGTTGAGGAAGAAGCTCTTCCCCGCGGGCTGTCCGGTGACCTCGGCGACCTTCTTGGCCAGCGAGTTGGCCACCGCCTTGGCGATCAGCGTCTTGCCGCAGCCGGGCGGGCCGTACAGCAGGACACCCTTGGGCGGCCGCAGCTCGTGCTCCCGGAACAGGTCCGGGTGCAGGTACGGCAGCTCCACCGCGTCCCTGATCAGCTCGATCTGGCCGCCCAGACCACCGATCTTGTTGTAGTCGATGTCGGGGACCTCTTCGAGGATGAGCTCCTCGACCTCACTCTTGGGCACGACCTCGAACACGTAACCGGAGCGGGGCTCCAGCAGCAGGGCGTCGCCGGAGCGCAGCACGATTCCGGAGGCCAGCAGCGGCTCGGCCAGCCGTACGACGCGTTCCTCGTCGGTGTGCCCGACGACCAGGGCGCGCTCGCCGTCCTCGAGGACCTCCTTGAGGGTGACGATCTCGCCGACGCTCTCGAACTCCATGGCCGCGACCACGTTGAGCGCCTCGTTGAGCATGACCTCCTGGCCGCGCCGCAGCTTGTCCAGTTCGATAGTGGGGCTGACATTCACCCGGAGCTTGCGGCCCCCGGTGAAGATGTCCGCGGTGTCGTCCTCGTTGGCGTGCAGGAAGACGCCGAAACCGGCCGGGGGCTGTGCCAGCCGGTCGACCTCTTCCTTGAGGGCGACGATCTGGTCACGGGCCTCGCGGAGCGTAGTGGCGAGCCGCTCGTTCTGCGCGGACACGCCGGCCAGATTGGTCTGCAGCTCGACGATCCGCTCCTCGAGAACCCGAGTGTGCCGCGGAGAGTCGGCCAGCTTTCGGCGCAGGACGGTGATCTCCTGCTCAAGATCGGCAAGCTGCCGGGACGGGTCGTCGGATGCCCGACCGGGCCGGATGCCGCGGTTGCTGTCGTCATCGTGGGATGCCACGGTCCTCACCTCCTCCAAAGGGAGCTGGACGCTTCCAGACCCTACCTGGACCGGTGCGGTTCGAAACCCCTAGATCACAAAGACGGTCGAGGTGGATCCGATCTTCACCCTTGCGCACTCCCTCATGGCAGGGAATACCCACCCCGGGCGAGTGGAAAGCGGACGGTTGTATGGTCGTAAGCGGTCAACACCCGGCAGGGATGGCTCTCTTTGTTTCACACCCTCAAGGATTGGCAGGCCACATGACCGCGCGGAATGAATCCGGAGACCTGGAAGTCTGGATCGACCAGGATCTGTGCACGGGCGACGGCATCTGCGCGCAGTACGCCCCGGAGGTCTTCGAGCTGGACATCGACGGGCTCGCCTACGTGAAGCCGCCGGCGCCGGCCGGCCAGGAGGCCGATCTGCTCACCGCTCCCGGTGCCACCGCGCCGGTGCCGCTGACGCTGCTGCGGGAAGTGATCGACTCGGCCAGGGAATGCCCGGGTGAGTGCATCCACGTGCGCAGGACGGCGGACCGGACCGAGGTGTACGGCCCGGACGCCGTCGTGGACGCGGTGAACGCCCCGTAGCCGCGTCACCGGTGCCGGTCACGGCCGAGCGTACTCCCGCGCCCGGCCGGACGGCGGGGCCGGCGGGAGCGTTCAGTAGCTGCCGGGCGGCGGGGCCGCGCGCAGCGCCAGGGTGCCGGCCGTCCACTCCCACGCGACGTCGCGGCGCTGGTCGGGGGCGGAACGCGGGACATCCACCGAGGAGTAACCGAGCAGCCGCACCGACACGGTGCCACCGCTGACCGTCAGGTTCTCCAGCATCATGCCCTCGGCCGGGTCCACCAGGGTCAGCGCGACCCGGGGCCCGCTCGCGCCGCGGGCGGGGTCGGTCAGGACGTACAGACCGTGCGGCGGGCTGCCGGCCCCCGCGTCGCAGTGCACGGCGGCGATGGTCTCCGGGACGCCGTCGCCGTCCAGGTCGCTCACGGCGTGGTCGGTGACGGTGATGCCGTACGGCCCGCAGTCCACCGGGTAGTCGGCGGCGGCGGGATCCGGGCCTCCCCGGGCGTCCGCCGGCGCTTTCGCGGCGGCACCGCCGGGGCCGATCCAGGCGGCGGTCGCGGTGAGGGCGGCGACCGCGGCGGCGGTGGTGAGCCAGTGCACGGGTCGGCCACTGGGGGAAGGAAGTGCTGCGCCTGCCGGTGACTGCACGCGGAAGACTCCTGGGGCGGGGAGGTGGAGACAACTCGATGCCGGGACCTGCGCGTTGGCAGGTCCCGGCATCGTGCCACACCTCACATCACCGGGATAAGGCGGGGGGTTTACGCGTCCGTTTCCTCCGCGGGGCCACCGGTGGCGGCCTCGGTTCCGGTGGCGGCCGTCCCGGCGGCACTTGCCGAACCCGGGCCGGTGTAGTCGGAGCCGTACGCGCCGGGGGCCGGGCGGCGGCGGCGGCGCGGCGGCTCCACCCCGTCGGCCAGCCGGCGGGCGGTGACCAGGAAGCCGGTGTGCCCGATCATCCGGTGGTCCGGGCGGACCGCCAGGCCCTCCACGTGCCAGGTGCGCAGCATGGTCTCCCAGGCGGTCGGCTCGTTGAAGTTGCCGTGCTCGCGGAGCGTCTCCACGGTGCGTGCCAGCTGGGTGGTGGTGGCCACGTACGCGCACACGATCCCGCCGGGGACCAGCGCCTTGGCGACGGCGTCCACGCACTCCCAGGGGGCGAGCATGTCCAGGATGACCCGGTCCACCTCGGTGTCGGACAGGTTGTCCTGGAGGTCACCGACCGTCAGCTGCCAGGCGGGATGCGGGGAGCCGAAGTAGCGCTCCACGTTCTCCTGGGCGATCTTGGCGAAGTCGGCGCGGCGCTCGTAGGAGTGCAGCATGCCCTGGTCGCCGATCGCCCGCAGCAAGAAGGTGCTGAGCGAGCCGGAGCCCACGCCGGCCTCGACGACCCGGGCGCCCGGGAAGATGTCGGCCATGGCCAGGATCTGCCCCGCGTCCTTGGGGTAGACCACGGCGGCACCGCGGGGCATGGACAGGACGTAGTCGGGGAGCAGGGGGCGCAGCGCGAGATAGGCGACGTTCCCCGTGGTGCGGACAACGGTTCCTTCGGGGGCACCGATCAGCTCGTCGTGCGGGAAGGCACCCTTGTGGGTGTGGAAGCTCTTCCCGGCTTCGAGCGTGAAGGTGTAGTGGCGGCCCTTGGGATCGGTGAGCTGTACCTGGTCCCCGACCTGGAAGGGCCCGCGTCGGCGGGCGGCACCGGTCGGTTCGGACATGGGGGTCAGCCTAGTGCAGGGCGGGAGGGCCGCCGTGCGCGGGGAGGCGGACGACGGTGGTCAGCGGCGGGCGGCGGGCCCCGTCATGGCGTCCATGAAGGCGCGTTCCACGTCGGTGGTGGACAGCACGCCGTAGATCTCGTCGTTCTCCTCGACCACCAGGTACTCGGTGGCCGGGGTGGCCCGCAGGTGGTCCAGGAGTGCCTCGCCGGTGAGGTCGGCGGGCACCCGCATCCCGTCCTCCAGGTCCTGGGCGAGGGCGGAGACCGCGACCCAGGGGCGGCGCCGTTCGGGGACGGAGGCGATGCCGGCCTCGCGGACCAGCGCGACGGGGGCTCCCTGGCCGTCGACCACCACCAGGGCGCGGGCGCCGGCGTCGTTGGCGCGGCGCAGCGCCTCGGACAGCGGGGTCTGCGCGCTGACCGGGACGGCCCGCCGGGTGAGGACGCGGGCGTTGAGGGCGGGCAGCCGTTCGCGCAGCCGGGCCATCTTCAGGCTGTTGCCGGCGCCGGTCCAGATGATGGCGGCGAGGATGGCGGCCAGCAGGGCGTCGGTGAGCGAGTCCACGCCGGTGTAGGAGTCGCGGTCGGTGACGCCGGTGAGGTGGGTGGTCAGCGGGAAGCCGATCAGCACCACCACGGCGAGCACCCGGCCGGTCCAGGCGGCGACCACGGTGCCGGTCATGGGGCTGCCGCTGAGCCGCCACACCACGGCGCGCAGCATCCGTCCGCCGTCCAGCGGGAGGCCGGGCAGCAGGTTGAAGGCGGCGACGATGACGTTGGAGATCATCAGGCCGGCGAGGAGGACGCCGGGGACGGTGTCGCGTTCGACGGTGAGCATGCCGGCCCAGAAGACGCCGCCCAGTACGAGGGAGAGCAGCGGGCCGACGCCGGCCAGCACGAACTCGCGGCCCGGGGTCTGGGACTCCTTCTCGATCTCGGAGACGCCGCCGAAGAACTGGAGCTGGATGCGGCGCACCGGGAGGTCGAAGCGGATGGCGGCGTAGGTGTGCGCGAGTTCGTGCACCAGCACCGAGGCGTAGAAGGCGACCGCGAAGAACAGGGAGACGAGGTAGCGGCCCGCGCCGAGGTCGGGCAGCACCCGGTCCAGCTGGTTGCCGAAGAACCAGGTGATCAGGGCCGCGACGAGGAACCAGCTGGGCGCGACGTAGATCGGCACGCCGAAGACGCGCCCCATCAGCAGGCCGCCGCCGGCCCCCTTGGAACCGCCGGGCTTCTCGCCGGAGCCCTGCGGGCGGGCCGGGCTGTCGGGCCCCGATGTCCGGTCGCTGTCGGAGTCTGGCACCAATTCCCCTTGCTGGGTGTGACCTCGCGGGAGAGGCGGGTCGGCTGTGGAGTCGATGGTAAGCGCCCCGCTGTCAGTGACGCCCCGTAGGGTTCCGGACATGGAAGCGTCAGCCACCGCACGTACTTCGTCCCTCTCGCCCTCCCGGGCCGCCGACTTCATGCAGTGCCCCCTGCTCTACCGCTTCCGGGTGATCGACAAACTGCCCGAGGCGCCGAGCGCGGCGGCCACCAGGGGAACGGTTGTCCACGCCGTGCTGGAGCGGGTGTTCGACGCGCCGGCCGGGCAGCGCAGCGTGCCCCGGGCCAAGGCGATGGTGATGCGGGAGTGGCAGCGGCTGCTGAAGAAGCGTCCGGAGCTGGCGCAGCTCTTCGCGGACGAGTCGCAGGACGCGGAGCCGGGGGCGCTGGACCAGGAGCGGCTGGCGGGCTGGCTGACGGAGGCCGAGGGTCTGGTGGAGCGCTGGTTCTCGCTGGAGGACCCCACCCGGTTGCAGCCGGCCGAGCGTGAGCTGTGGGTGGAGACGAAGCTGGAGTCGGGGCTGCGGCTGCGCGGGGTGATCGACCGGGTGGACATCGCGCCGACCGGCGAGGTGCGCATCGTCGACTACAAGACGGGCAAGGCGCCGCGCCCGGAGTACGCGGCGGACGCGCTGTTCCAGATGAAGTTCTACGCGCTGGTGCTGTGGCGGCTGCGCGGTGAGGTGCCCAAGCGGCTCCAGCTGGTGTATCTGGGCAGCGGCGATGTGCTGACCCTGGATCCGCAGGAGAGCGATCTGGCGGCGGTGGAGCGCAAGCTGCTGGCGCTGTGGGAGGCGATCCGGCGGGCCACCGAGAGCGGGGACTGGCGGCCGAAGCCGGGCCGGCTGTGCGGCTGGTGCGACCACCAGTCGCGCTGCCCGGAGTTCGGCGGCACTCCCCCGCCGTACCCGCTGACCATCCAGCCGTCGCTGCCGCTGGAGGTGCCGGGCCCCCGGGCGGGCGAGGAGCGCGAGGGTGACCTCCCGGAGGGCTGAGCCACGGGGGCGTGGGCGAGAATGGTGCCGCCTGCCGTTTGATCGAGGGGTTGGTCCATGCCCATCCGCGTTCTGCTGGTCGACGATCAGCCGCTGCTGCGTACCGGTTTCCGGATGATCCTGGAGGCCGAGGGGGATGTGGCCGTGGTCGGCGAGGCCGGCGACGGGCTCCAGGCCCTGGACCAGGTGCGGGCCCTGCAGCCCGATGTGGTGCTGATGGACATCCGGATGCCCCGGATGGACGGGGTGGAGGCCACGCGGCGGATCACCGGGCCGCAGCGGAACGGCCCGGCCAGGGTGCTGGTACTGACCACCTTCGATCTGGACGAGTACGTGATCGAGGCGCTGCGGGCGGGGGCCGCCGGTTTTCTGCTCAAGGACGCGCCGGCCGCCGAGCTGGTGCAGGCGATCCGGGTGGTGGCGGCGGGCGAGGCGATGCTGGCGCCGAGCGTGACGCGGCGGCTGCTGGACAAGTACGCGGGGAAGCTGCCCTCGGGGGAGGAGGCCGTGCCGCACGCGCTGGGCACGCTGACCGAGCGCGAGGTGGAGGTGCTGAAGCTGGTGGCGCGCGGGCTTTCCAACGCGGAGATCGCGGCGGATCTGTTCGTGAGCGAGACCACGGTCAAGACGCATGTGGGCCATGTGCTGACCAAGCTCCAGCTGCGCGACCGGGTGCAGGCCGCGGTGTACGCCTACGAGAGCGGCCTGGTGCGGCCCGGCAACTGACACCCGCCCCGCGGGCACGGCGCGCGGGGCACGGGCGCGGCCGGCGCCGTCAGACCGGGTCGGCCGCGCGGGCGGGGCCCCGGGCCGGGGCGCGGTGGTGCAGGGCGCGCAGGAACGCGACGCTGATCTCCTCCAGTGAGGTGACCACGGTTCGCCCCGGGGCGGGGGGTACGGGCGCCACCGAGGGCACCGCGATGACCTGGCACCCGGCGGCCTCGGCGGAGGCGACGCCGGTGAGGGTGTCCTCCACGGCCACGCAGCGCGCCGGGTCGGCACCGAGCCCGGCGGCGGCGGTGAGGTACGGGTCCGGGTGCGGCTTGGTGCGGGTCAGCTCGTCGCCGGCGACGGTCAGCGCGAAGTGGTGGGCGCCGATGGAGCCCAGCATCCGGTCGATGACGGTGCGGTGCGAGGCGGAGACCAGGGCGGTGGGCACCCGGTGCGCGGCCAGCTCGGTCAGCAGCCGGTGGGCGCCGGGCATGAGCGCGATCCCCTGGTCCAGGCGGCGCAGAAAGGCGGCGTTCAGGGCGTCCCGCGCCTCGTCCAGGGTGATGTCGGCGCCGGTGGCCTCGATGAGGAAGCCGGCGCTGCGGGTCATCGGCCCGCCCACCACGACGGCCCGGTACTCCTCGGACAGGGTGTGACCCAGGCCCGCGAAGACCTCGACCTCGGCGTCCCACCAGAATCCCTCGGTGTCCACGAGGGTGCCGTCCATGTCCAGCAGCACGGCCTGCGGCAGCGGGCCCGCGACGGCGGCGGGGTCGATGACGGACGGGGAACTGGTCATCCGTGGTCCCTTCGGGGAGCAGGACGGCCGGTCGTCACCCCTCCGGATCGGGAGAGGAACGACCGGCCGCTTACCGGACAGATCATTCTACGGTGCTGTGGGGTGGTTCGCCCGGGCAGACACCTGTTCGGCCGGTTCCCGGGGATCAGCGGGCGTTGAAGTAGTTGGCCTCGGGGTGGTGCAGGACGATCGCGTCGGTGGACTGCTCGGGGTGCAGCTGGAACTCCTCGGACAGGGTGACCCCGATCCGCTCGGGCTGGAGCAGCTCGGCGATCTTGGCGCGGTCCTCCAGGTCGGGGCAGGCGGGGTAGCCCAGGGAGTACCGGCAGCCCTGGTACTCGGTGCGGAACATTCCGGCCAGGGCGGCCGGGTCGGAGCCGCCGATGCCCAGTTCGGCGCGGACCCGGGCGTGCCAGAACTCGGCGAGCGCCTCGGCGAGCTGGACGGACAGCCCGTGCAGCTCCAGATAGTCGCGGTAGGCGTCGGCGGCGAACAGTTCAGCGGTGGCGCCGGAGACCCGGGAGCCGACGGTGACGGCCTGCAGGGCGACCACGTCCGTCTCGCCGCTGTCCGCCGGGCGGAAGAAGTCGGCCAGGCACAGCCGCCGGCCGCGGCGCTGGCGGGGGAAGGTGAAGCGGGTGCGTTCCTTGCCGTCCTCGTCGAGGATCACCAGGTCCTGGCCCTCGGCGTGGCAGGGGAAGTAGCCGTAGACGACGGCCGCCTCCAGGAGGTTGTCGGTGTGCAGCCGGTCCAGCCAGCCGCGCAGCCGGGGGCGTCCCTCGGTCTCCAGCAGTTCCTCGTAGTCGGGGCCCTCGCCGCTGCGGCTGCCCTTGAGCCCCCACTGGCCCTTGAAGAGGGCGTCCTCGTCCAGCCAGGCGGCGTAGTCCTTGAGCGGGATGCCCTTGATGACGCGGGTGCCGAGGAACGGGGCGGTGGGCAGCGGTACGTCGGTGGCGGTGGCCGAGCGGCCCACCGGCTCCTCGGTGTCCTCCTGCGGCAGGGCGGCGGGGCGGGCGGCGACCCGGCGCTTCTTCAGCTCGGGGAGGGTGGCGCCGGGCACGCCGCGCTTGACGGCGATCAGGGCGTCCATCAGCCGCAGGCCCTCGAAGGCGTCGCGGGCGTAGCGGACCTCGCCCTGGTAGACCTCGTGCAGGTCCTGCTCGACATAGGCGCGGGTGAGGGCGGCGCCGCCGAGGATGACCGGGTAGTCGGCGGCCATGCCGCGCTGGTTGAGCTCCTCCAGGTTCTCCTTCATGATCACCGTGGACTTCACCAGCAGCCCGGACATCCCGATGACATCGGCGCGGTGTTCCTCGGCGGCGTCCAGGATGGCGGTCACCGGCTGCTTGATGCCGAGGTTGACGACGTTGTAGCCGTTGTTGGACAGGATGATGTCGACCAGGTTCTTGCCGATGTCGTGGACGTCGCCGCGCACGGTGGCGAGCACGATGGTGCCCTTGCCCTCGTCGTCGGACTTCTCCATGTGCGGTTCGAGGTGGGCGACGGCGGTCTTCATGACCTCGGCGGACTGGAGCACGAAGGGCAGCTGCATCTGTCCCGAACCGAACAGCTCGCCGACCGTCTTCATGCCCTCCAGCAGGGTCTCGTTGACGATCTCCAGGGCGGGGCGGGTGGTGAGCGCCTCGTCGAGGTCGGCCTCCAGTCCCTTGCGCTCGCCGTCGACGATGCGCCGGCGCAGCCGCTCCTCCAGGGGCAGGGCGAGCAGTTCCTCGGTCTTGCCGGCCCGCATGGACTTGGCGTCCACGCCCTCGAAGAGTTCGAGGAAGCGCTGGAGCGGGTCGTAGCCCTCTCGGCGCCGGTCGTGGATGAGGTCGAGGGCGACCTGGACCTGTTCGTCCTCGATCCGGGCGATGGGCAGGATCTTGGCGGCGTGCACGATGGCGGAGTCCAGGCCGGCCTTGACGCATTCGTCGAGGAAGACCGAGTTGAGGACGAGCCGGGCCGCCGGGTTGAGGCCGAAGGAGATGTTGGACAGGCCCAGGGTGGTCTGCACCTGGGGGTGGCGCCGCTTCAGCTCCCTGATGGCCTCGATGGTGTGCACCCCGTCGCGGCGGGACTCCTCCTGGCCGGTGCAGATGGTGAAGGTGAGGCAGTCGATGATGATGTCGCTCTCGGCCACGCCCCAGTTGCCGGTGAGGTCGGCGATGATGCGCTCGGCGATGGCGACCTTGTCCTCGGGGGTGCGGGCCTGGCCGCGTTCGTCGATGGTGAGGGCCATCAGTGCCGCGCCGTGCTCCACCGCCATCCGGGTGACCTTGGCGAACCGCGAGTCGGGGCCGTCGCCGTCCTCGTAGTTCACGGAGTTGATGACGGCCCGGCCGCCGAGCCGCTCCAGGCCGGCCTCCAGGACGGCGGGCTCGGTGGAGTCCAGCACGATGGGCAGGGTGGAGGCGGTGGCGAGCCGGCCGGCCAGTTCGGACATGTCGGCGGCGCCGTCGCGGCCGACGTAGTCCACGCACAGGTCGAGCAGGTGGGCGCCCTCGCGGATCTGTTCGCGGGCCAGCTCGACGCAGTCCTCCCAGCGGCCCTCCAGCATGGCCTCGCGGAACTTCTTGGAGCCGTTCGCGTTGGTGCGCTCGCCGATGGCGAGGTAGGAGGCGTCCTGCCGGAACGGCACGGTCTGGTAGAGGGAGGCGGCGCCGGGCTCGGGGCGCGGGTCGCGCGCGCCGGGGGTCAGCCCGCGCACCCGCTCCACGACCTGCCGCAGGTGCTCGGGGGTGGTGCCGCAGCAGCCGCCGATCAGGGAGAGGCCGAATTCGCCGATGAAGGTCTGGTGGGCGTCGGCGAGCTCGGCGGGGCCCAGCGGGTAGTGGGCGCCGTCCTTGCCGAGGACGGGCAGCCCGGCGTTGGGCATGCAGGAGATGGGGATGGTGGCGTGCTGGGAGAGATAGCGCAGGTGCTCGCTCATCTCGGCCGGCCCGGTGGCGCAGTTCAGGCCGATCATGTCGATGCCCAGCGGTTCCAGGGCGGTGAGGGCGGCGCCGATCTCGGAGCCCAGCAGCATGGTGCCGGTGGTCTCGACGGTGACCTGGACGACGAGCGGCAGGTCGACGCCGGTGGCGGCCGCGGCGCGGCGGGCGCCGAGCACGGCGGCCTTGGTCTGGAGCAGGTCCTGGGCGGTCTCCACCAGCAGGGCGTCGGCGCCGCCGGCGATCAGGCCCTCCGCGTTCTGCTGGTACGCGTCGCGCAGGTCGGCGTAGCGGATGTGGCCGAGGGTGGGCAGCTTGGTGCCGGGGCCGATGGAGCCCAGTACCCAGCGCTGCCGTCCGTCGCGCGCGGCGCAGTCGTCGGCGGTCTCGCGGGCGATGCGGGCACCGGCCTCGGAGAGCTCGGCGATGCGTTCGGGGATGTCGTACTCGCCGAGTGCGGCGAGGTTGGCGCCGAAGGTGTTGGTCTCCACGCAGTCCACGCCGGCGTCGAAGTACTCCTGGTGGACGGAGCGCACGATGTCCGGGCGGGTGACGTTCAGGACCTCGTTGCACCCTTCCAGCTGCTCGAAGTCGTCCAGGGAGGGCTCGGCGGCCTGGAGCATGGTGCCCATGCCGCCGTCGGCGACGACGACGCGGGAGGCGAAGGCCCGGCGCAGTGCGGCGGCGCGGTCGGCCTGGGTGTGCGGGGACAGGATGGGCGAGGCCATGAAGGTGCTCCTGGTGTGCGACGGCTGTCGGCTATGCGCTCCCGCGGGGGGAGGCACTCGCTCAGCGTATCCGCAGTGGTGGCGGATTCCCGGAGGCCTTCCGGGGAGTGGGACGGTCGTAGACTCATGACATCCCCGGTGCTATCGACATCACCGGATGATGTTCGGCATTGTCGAATGGTGCGAGCGGGCGGCAGGGCCCGCTGAGGGCGTGAACGGCAGGAGGCGTCTCATGGCGCGGACCATTCAGTCACTGGAACGGGCCGCCGCGGTGCTGCGGCTGCTGGCCGGCGGCGAGCGGCGGCTGGGCCTGTCCGACATCGCCTCGTCCATCGGTCTGGCCAAGGCCACCACGCACGGGCTGCTGCGCACCCTCCAGCAGGAGGGCTTCGTCGAGCAGGACGCGTCCTCGGGCAAGTACCAGCTGGGCGCCGAGTTGCTGCGGCTGGGCAACAGCTACCTGGACGTGCACGAGCTGCGGGCCAGGGCGCTGGTGTGGACGGACGACCTGGCCCGCTCCAGCGGCGAGAGCGCCTATGTGGGGGTGCTGCACCAGCGGGGGGTGCTGATCGTCCACCACGTCTTCCGGCCCGACGACTCCCGGCAGGTATTGGAGGTCGGGGCGATGCAGCCGCTGCACAGCACGGCGCTGGGCAAGGTGCTCGCGGCCTACGACCCGGTGGCGCACAACGAGGCCGTCGAGGCGGGCTTCGCCGCGATCACGGATCGCACCGTGGTGGATCAGGCGGCCTTCGACCGGGATCTGGACACCGTCAGGGCCCGCGGCTGGGCCGGCGATGTCGGCGAGACGTGGGACGGGGTGGCCTCGGTGGCGGCCCCGATCCTGGACCGGCGGCGGATGCCGGTGGGCGCGGTGGGCATCACCGGCGCCGTGGAGCGCATGCAGGAGGACGGCGAGCTGCGCCCCCGGCTGATCGCGGCGGTGCGGGACTGCGCGCGATCCGTGTCGCGCGACCTCGGATCCGGTCGATTCTAGAACAATACGGACATTCGTCAGCTCCCTGTCGTTTCTTGCATCACATCCCTTGACGGCAGCCTCACTGAAGAGAAAACTCGCGTTCAGTGGTCGACATTGTCGAACACTGGACGGAGCTCTACCTGGTCCGCTGGACAAAGGACAAAGGAGTCACGGGTGTCCAACTCCGAAATCTTCTACGGCGAGGTGCTCGGCACCGCCGTACTGATCCTGCTCGGCGCCGGTGTCGTCGCCGGTGTCGTGCTGAAGAAATCCAAGGCGTTCGGCGCCGGCTGGGTCGCGATCACCTTCGGGTGGGGCATCGCCGTGCTCGCCGGCGTGTACGTCTCCACCGAGATCTCCGGGGCGCACCTGAACCCGGCCGTCACCCTCGGGATCATGATCGTGCACGGCGGATGGAGCCAGTTCTGGGTCTACATCCTGGGGCAGTTCACCGGCGCGATGCTGGGCGCCATCGGCGTGTGGATCGGCTACTACGGCCACTTCCACGCCCATCTGACCGACCGCGAGGAGGAGGGCGGCTCCCGCACCCCCGGCGTACGGGCGTACGACGAACCGCGCCCGACGCGTGAGCGGCGCGCCGCGACGCGCGGCGAGCCAGGACCGGTGCTCGGCATCTTCTCCACCGCCCCCGAGATCCGCGTCTACTGGCAGAACGTGGCCACCGAGATCCTGGGCACCTTCGTGCTGGTCTCCGTCGTACTGGCCACCGGCGTCAACGACGCCCTCCAGGTCACCGCCATCGGCGGCCTGCTGGTGGCCCTCACCGTGCTCGGCATCGGCCTGTCCCTGGGCGGTCCGACCGGATACGCCATCAACCCGGCCCGTGACCTGGGCCCGCGCATCGTCCACGCGCTGCTGCCGCTGCCCAACAAGGGCGGCTCCGACTGGTCCTACTCCTGGGTCCCGGTGGTCGGCCCGATGCTCGGCGGAGCCGCCGCGGCCGGTATCCACCAGCTGGTGTTCTGACCCGCAGGCCGCCCGTCCCGCCCCCGTACCGAAAGATCAGGAGCCGACCGCATGAGCGAGACGCACGACCCCGACTTCTCCTCCGAGCAGCGCCAGTACATCGCCGCCATCGACCAGGGCACCACCTCCTCCCGGTGCATCGTCTTCGACCACGACGGACGCATCGTCTCGGTCGACCAGAAGGAGCACGAACAGATCTTCCCCAAGCCCGGCTGGGTGGAGCACAACGCCGCGGAGATCTGGGCCAACGTCCAGGAAGTGGTCGCCGGGGCCCTGGAGAAGGCCAAGATCACCAAGGACCACGTCAAGGCCATCGGCATCACCAACCAGCGCGAGACCACCCTGCTGTGGGACCGCCGCACCGGCGAGCCGGTGCACAACGCCATCGTCTGGCAGGACACCCGCACCGACGCGCTCTGCCGCGAGCTGGGCCGCAACGTGGGCCAGGACCGCTTCCGCCGCGAGACCGGCCTGCCGCTGTCCGCCTACTTCGCCGGGCCCAAGATCCGCTGGCTGCTGGACAACGTCGAAGGGCTGCGCGAGCGCGCCGAACGCGGCGACCTGCTGTTCGGCACCATGGACTCCTGGGTGATCTGGAACCTCACCGGCGGCGTCGACGGCGGGCGGCACGTCACCGACGTCACCAACGCCTCGCGCACCATGCTGATGAACCTGCGCACCATGGACTGGGACGAGCGCATCCTGTCCTCGATGCAGGTGCCCGCCGCCGTGCTGCCCGAGATCCGCTCCTCGGCCGAGGTCTACGGCCACGCCAAGGGCGGCCCGCTGGACGGCGTGCCGGTGGCCTCCGCGCTCGGCGACCAGCAGGCGGCGCTGTTCGGGCAGACCTGCTACGACGTCGGCGAGGCCAAGTCCACGTACGGCACCGGCACGTTCCTGCTGATGAACACCGGCACCGAGGCCGTCAACTCGTATGCCGGGCTGCTGACCACCGTCGGCTACCGCATCGGTGACCAGCCCACGGTGTACGCGCTGGAGGGGTCCATCGCGATCACCGGCGCCCTGGTGCAGTGGATGCGCGACCAGATGGGCATCATCCACTCGGCGGCCGAGATCGAGACCCTGGCCAGGACGGTGGAGGACAACGGTGGCGCGTACTTCGTACCGGCGTTCTCCGGCCTGTTCGCCCCCTACTGGCGCTCGGACGCGCGCGGCGTCATCGCCGGGCTGACCCGCTATGTCACCAAGGCGCACATCGCCCGAGCCGTGCTGGAGGCCACCGCCTGGCAGACCCGCGAGATCGTCGACGCCATGAGGAAGGACTCCGGCGTCGAGCTCACCTCGCTGCGGGTCGACGGAGGCATGACCTCCAACAACCTGCTGATGCAGAACATCTCGGACTTCCTGGACGCGCCGGTGGTGCGGCCCATGGTCTCCGAGACCACCTGTCTGGGGGCCGCCTACGCGGCCGGACTCGCCGTCGGCTTCTGGTCGGACGTCAGCGAACTGCGCGCCAACTGGCGCCGGGCGGCCGAATGGACCCCCGAGATGGACGCGGCCGACCGCGACCGTGAGTACAAGCTCTGGCTCAAGGCCGTGCAGCGGACCATGGGCTGGCTCGAAGAGGAGGACTGAGAACCGATGAACACCCCGCAGCACACCACGGACGCCTCCGGGGCCGCGATATCCGCGACCCCGGCCGCCGGCCGCACCGAGACCCGGGAGCGGCTGGCCGGCTCCGCCTACGATCTGCTGGTGATCGGCGGCGGCATCCTGGGCACCTCGGTGGCCTGGCACGCCGCGCAGTCGGGGCTGCGGGTGGCGATGGTGGACGCCGGCGACTTCGCCGGCGCCACCTCCTCCGCCTCCTCCAAGCTGGTGCACGGCGGACTGCGCTACCTCCAGACCGGCGCGGTCAGGCTGGTGGCCGAGAACCACCACGAGCGCCGGGTGCTCGCCAAGGACGTGGCCCCGCACCTGGTCAACCCGCTCACCTTCCACCTCCCCGTCTACAAGGACGGCCCGCACGGCGCCGCCAAGCTCGGCGCCGGGGTGTTCGCCTACTCGGCGCTGTCCGCCTTCGGCGACGGGGTCGGCCGGATCATCTCCCCCGCCAAGGCCGCCGCCGCCAACCCGGCGCTGCGCACCGACAACCTCAAGGCCGTGGCGGTCTACGGCGACCACCAGATGAACGACGCCCGCGTCGCCGTCCTCACGGTGCGCGCCACCGTCGCCGCCGGCGCCGCCGTCCTCAACCACGCCGAGGTCACCGGGCTGCGCTTCACCCACGGCCGGGTCACCGGCGCCGAGGTCCGCGACCGCGTCGACGGCACCGAGTTCGGCATCAGTGCCCGCCTGGTGCTCAACGCCACCGGCCCCTGGGTGGACCACCTGCGCCGCCTGGAGCACCCCGGCGCCGCCCCCAGCGTCCGGCTCTCCAAGGGCGCCCACATCGTGCTGCGCCGCATCGCCCCCTGGCGCGCCGCGCTCGCCACCCCGGTCGACAAGTACCGCATCACCTTCGCCCTCCCCTGGGAGGACCAGCTGCTGCTGGGCACCACCGACGAGCCGTACGAGGGCGACCCGGGCGAGGTGCGCGCCACCGAGGCCGACATCCAGCAGATCCTGGCCGAGGCCGCGCTGTCGGTGCGCGACACCCAGCTCGACCGCGACCTGCTCACCTACGCCTTCGCCGGACTGCGCGTCCTGCCCGGCGGGCCGGGCGGGGTGGAGTCCGCCAAGCGCGAGACCGTCGTCACCGAGGGGCGCGGCGGGATGCTGTCGGTGGCCGGCGGCAAGTGGACCACCTACCGGCACATCGGCCGTACGGTGCTGGCCAAACTCGCCAAGCTGCCAGGGCTCGGCATCGCCGAGGACATGGAGCCGGTACGGGAGCTGGTGCGCCGCGCCCCGCTGCCCGGGGTCGCCAACCCCAACGCGGTCGCGCACCGGCTGCTGGTGGACAGCGAGCCGGGCGGCCGGATGGATCCGCTGACCGCGCGCCATCTGGCCACCCACTACGGCTCGCTCGCCCTGGAGATCGCGGACCTGGTGCGCCGGGACCCGGCGCTCGGCGAGCGCATCCACCCGGCGGGCCCGGAGATCTGGGCCCAGGTCGTCTACGCCCGCGACCAGGAGTGGGCCCAGACGGTGGACGACGTGCTGCGCCGCCGCACCACGGTCACCATCCGGGGCCTTGACACCGAGGAGGTGCGGGAGAAGGTGGCCGCCGTGCTGGCCCGCCGGGAGGGCTGAGAGCGTGGGGCCGCGCTCCCGTGCCGCGTCCCGGCCCGCCGATCCGATGCGTACAAAGGCCGTGGCCTGGGAACGGTGACGCCGTAGGCTGGGCCGCACGGAAGACAAACGGCAGCCGGGCCGGGCATACCACCCCGACCCGGCCGGAAGGAGGCGCTGGGTGATCGAGCTCGAGGGAGTTCCCGAGCTGGTCGACCCGGTCATGGTGGCCGCGTTCGAAGGCTGGAATGATGCCGGCGACGCCGCCTCCGCCGCGGTCGCGCATCTGGAGCGGGAGTGGAAGGGCGAGGTGTTCGCGGCGCTGGACGCCGAGGACTACTACGACTTCCAGGTCAACCGCCCGCTCATCTGGCTGGACGACGGCGTGCGCCGGATCACCTGGCCGACCACGCGGCTTTCCGTGATCCGCGGCGGCGCGACCGGGGGCTCCGGCAGACGGCGTGACCTGGTGCTGGTACGCGGCATCGAGCCGAGCATGCGCTGGCGGTCGTTCTGCAACGAGCTGCTGGGCTTCGCCCACGAGCTGGGCGTGGAGATGGTGGTGGTGCTCGGCGCGCTGCTGGGCGACACCCCGCACACCCGGCCGGTACCGGTCACCAGTGTCACCTCGGACGAGGAGCTGGCCCGCTCGCTGGATCTGGAGGAGTCCCGGTACGAGGGGCCGACCGGCATCGTGGGCATCTTCCAGGAAGCGTGCGCCCATGCCGGGTTCCCCGCGGTCAGCCTGTGGGCCTCGGTACCGCACTACGTCTCGCAGCCGCCCAACCCGAAGGCTTCCCTCGCCCTGCTGAACGCGCTGGAGGATCTGCTGGGGGTGGGCATCCCGCTGGGCGATCTGCCCGAGGACGCCCGCGCCTGGCAGCTGGGAGTGGACCAACTGGCCGCCGAGGACAGCGAGGTGGCGGAGTACGTCCAGTCCCTGGAGCAGGCGCGCGACACGGCGGAGCTGCCGGAGGCGTCGGGCGAGGCGATCGCCAAGGAGTTCGAGCGCTATCTGCGGCGCCGGGGCGGGCCGCAGGAGCCGGGCCCCGGGGAGCCGGGCGGCGCCGGGCCGTTCCTGAAGGATCCGAGCAGCGGGCGGGCCCGGCCGCGCCGGCGCCGCAAGCCGGAGAGCGACGCCGGGCCGCCGCCGACGGCGGAGGGCGGCGGGGGTCCGGCCGAGCCGGGCGAGTAACGTCCGTCCGGTTTACGCGCATCGATCCGGGCCCGTACGCGGTGCGTACGGGCCCGGTCCGCCGTCAGCGCCGGCCGCGGCGGGTGCGCGTGCCGGTCACAGGGCGACGCCGAGCAGGGCGTCCACGGCCCGCGAGACGACGCCGGGGGCGCCGGTGTCCTCGCCGCCGTCCGCCAGCTGGGCCGCGGCCCAGCGGTCAACGGCCGCGAGCGCGGCCGGTGCGTCCAGATCGTCGGCCAGCGCCTGTCTGATCTCCTCGACCAGGTCGAGCGCGGGCGGCCCGTCGGGGCGGGAGACCGCCGCCCGCCAGCGGGCCAGCCGCTGCTCGGCCTCCTCCAGCACCGCGGGCGTCCACTCCCAGTCGGCGCGGTAGTGCCGCGACAGCAGTGCCAGCCGGACGGCGGCCGGGTCGACGCCGTCGCGCCGCAGCTGGGAGACGAAGACCAGATTGCCCCGCGACTTGGACATCTTCTCGCCCTGGTACCCGACCATGCCCGCGTGCACATAGCTGGCGGCGAACGGGTACTCACCGGTGAGCGTCTGGGCGTGCGAGGCGCCCATCTCGTGGTGCGGGAAGGCCAGGTCGGAGCCGCCGCCCTGCACGTCGAAGCCCATGCCCAGGTGCTCCAGGGCGATCGCCACGCACTCGATGTGCCAGCCGGGACGCCCCGGGCCCAGGCTGCCGCCGTCCCAGGAGGGCTCGCCGGGGCGGGCGGCCAGCCACAGCAGCGGATCGAGCGGGTTCTTCTTGCCGGGGCGGTCCGGGTCGCCGCCGCGTTCGGCGGACAGCGCGCGCATGGTCGCCACGTCGAGCCCCGAGACCTTCCCGAAGTGCTCGTCGGCGGCCACCGAGTAGTAGATGTCACCGTCGAGTTCGTAGGCGGCGCCCTGCTCACGCAGCCGCTCCACCAGCGGCACGATGCCCGGTATGGCCTCCACCGCCCCGACGTAGTGGGCGGGCGGCAGCATCCGCAGCGCGGTCATGTCCTCGCGGAACAGCTCGGTCTCGCGCAGCGCGAGCGCCGTCCAGTCCTCGCCGGTGGCCACCGCCCGCTCCAGCAAAGGGTCGTCGATGTCGGTGACGTTCTGTACGTAGTGCACCTGCCGCCCCGTGTCCAGCCAGACCCGCTGCACGAGGTCGAACGCGGTGTAGGTGGCCGCGTGGCCCAGGTGAGTGGCGTCGTAGGGAGTGATTCCGCAGACGTAGAGCCGGGCCACGGGCCCGGGGGTGAGGGTCACCCGGCTCCCGGTGGCGGTGTCATGAATCCTGAGGTCGCGGCCCTGACCAGGCAGCGCGGGGACCTCGGAGGCGGGCCAGGCATACATGCCACGAGCCTATCCGCCCACGCACCGGCTTACACGGCGGGCCCGGTCAGGGGCGCGCGCCGGGGGCGTGGCACGGTTCCCCGGCCGGTGATCAGATCAGCGGCCAGGGGATGGCGGGCCACTCGCCGCCGGGGAGCGGATGACGGCCGGTGCGCAGCAGTTCCGCGACGCGCTCGCGCAGCGCGGCGTACTCGGCGGGGCTGATCAGCTCGGCGATCCGGGTGGCCGGTTCGCTGTCCGGATCGGCCAGCGCGTCCGACAGCCTGCGCAGCGCCTGGGGCACGCCGTCCGGCAGCGGCTCGCCCGCCCAGCCCCACAGCAGTGTGCGCAGCTTGTTCTCGGTGTGGAAGGTCACCCCGTGATCGATGCCGTACAGCCGGCCGTCGGGCTGGGGCAGCAGATGGCCGCCCTTGCGGTCGCCGTTGTTGATCACCGCGTCCAGGACGGCAACGCGGCGCAGCCGTTCGTCGTCCGCGTGCACCAGCAGGGCCGGGGTGCCGTCGCCGGTCTCCACCTGGCCGATCGCCCGCCAGCCGGGCCCTGGCTCGGTGCCCTCGGTCAGGGCCAGCAGTTCGGAGGGCGGGCCGGGCTCGGCACCGTCCGTGTCCTGCTCCTCCCCCGCCTCCGGCTCCGGGGCGTCGCGCGGGTCGGGGCCCACCCACAGCTGGCACATGGTCTCGCCGTGCGGCCCCTCGCGCAGCACGGTCGGCGGCACCAGGTCCCAGCCCAGCGCGCGGCACACCTCGTACGCGGCGACCTCACGGCGGGCCAGATTGCCCTCGGGGAAGTCCCACAGCGGGCGCTCGCCGGCCACCGGCTTGCACACGCAGGGCAGTTGCCGGCCACCGAGTTCGGCGGTGGCGTACAGGACCGCGTTGGAGGCTTCCGGGATCCGGCCGAGCACGGTGAGCGTGCCGTGCGCGAGGATCTTGGCGGCGTCCTCGTGGGGGCCGGGTGTCATGTCCGGCTGCGCCGGTACCCGTTCTGGCGCGGGCATACATGTCCCTCCGGGTCGAGCGGCAGGCTGCACAGCGGGCACGGCGGGCGGCCCGCCCCCACCACCTCCAGGGCGCGCTTGGCGAAGGCACGGGCCATGGTGCCGGACAGCCGCACCCGCAGCATGGGCGGGCCGTTCTCGTCGTCCCGCAGCAGCCGCTCCTCGGCCTCGGCGAACTCCTCCTCGGAGTCGGCCTCCAGCTCCACCAGGGCCTGGGCCTCCACGATCATCCGCTCGTTGTCGCCGTCCCAGGCCAGGGCCATGGTGCCGACCCGGAACTCCTCCTCGACGGGCACCTGGAGCGGCCCGGTGTCGGCGATCTCGGTGGGGGCGACGGCCGGGACGGAGGTGGACCCGCCGGAGCGGCGCACCACTTCGTCCAGCAGTTCGTCGATGCGCTGGGCGAGCGCCTCGACCTGGGCCTTCTCCAGGGCGACGCTGGTGGTGCGGGGGCCGGCCGTGGCCTGCAGGAAGAAGCTGCGCCGGCCAGGCAGTCCGACCGTCCCGGCGACGAATCGTTCCGGAGGGTCATAGAGGAACACCTGACGGGACACGTACTGCTCCGTTGGGTCGATGGCGGACTGTTGTCTGGCGACACTGGCACCCTACTGCGCGACACGATCACGGTGCCTAGGCACCGCCCCCGACCGGCGCCTCGGTCTCGGCGGTGCGGTCGCGTTCACCCGCCGGGGTGTGCGGCACGAACTCGCGCAGATCGCCCGTGTCGCCGAAGCGCAGCAGCAGGGGGTGGTCGCCGTAGCGGATGGCGGTGACGGAGGCCGGGTGCGGGGCGATGCGCTGGAAGTGGTCGAGGTGGAGGCCGAGGGCGTCGGCGACCAGCGCCTTGATGTTGTCGCCGTGGGTGCACAGCAGCCACACCGCGTCCTCGCCGTGCTCGCGGGCGAGGCGGGCGTCCCACTCCTGAGCGGCGGCTACCACCCGCTCGGCCATCCCGCGCAGGGCCTCACCGCCGGGGAAGCGTACGGCGGAGGGCCGGGTGCGGACGGTCGCCATCAGGGGCTGCTCGGCGAGTTCGCGCAGCGCGCGGCCGGTCCACTCGCCGTAGTCGCACTCGATGACCCGCTCCTCCTCGTACACCGGCAGGCCGGGGCGGGCCGCGCGCAGCGGCGCCAGGGTCTCCACGCAGCGCTGGAGCGGGCTGTGCACGGCGGCGGCCAGCGGCACCCCCGCCAGCCGCCCGGGGAGCGCGGCGGCCTGCTCGTGGCCGAAGTCGTCGAGGGCGGTGCCGGGGGCTCGCCCGGCGAGCAGTCCGGCGGAGTTGGCGGTGGTCCTGCCGTGGCGCAGCAGCAGCATGGTGGGCATGGGGCCAGCGTAGGACGGCGGGCCCCGGATCGGGGAGTGATCCCGTACGGGTCACCGCTGTTGGGGACCCGGGCCGGGCCGGGTCCCGCCGCTCGCGCGGGTCTCAGCCCAGGCCGGCCCGTTCCAGGGCCTCGGCGCCGGTCCGCAGGGCGCCGAGGCGCTCCTGGAGGGTGAGCCCGGCCGGGGCGAGGGACAGGGTGGTGACGCCGGCCTCGGCGTAGGCGCGCATCCGGTCGGCGATGCGCTCCACCGGCCCGATGAGGGTGGTGGAGTCGATGAGCGAGCGGGGTACGGCGGCGGCCGCGGCGGCCTTGTCGCCCGCCAGGTAGTGGTCCTGGATCTCGGCGGCCTCCTTCTCGTACCCCATGCGCCGGGCGAGCCGGTTGTAGAAGTTCTGTTCGCGGCTGCCCATGCCGCCGACGTACAGGGCGGTGTACGGGCGGAAGTGGTCGGCGAGGGTGTCCAGGTCCTCGCCCACGGCGATCGGGACGGTGGGGGCGATGTCGAAGCCGGTCAGATCGGCGCCGACGGCCGCCCGGCCCTCGCGCAGGGCGCCGAGTGTGGTGGCCTCGGCGTGTTCCGGCGAGAAGAAGATCAGCAGCGCGCCGTCGGCGATCTCGCCCGTCTGGCGGAGGTTCTTGGGGCCGATGGCGGCGATGTAGAGCGGGATGTGCTCGCGCACCGGGTGCACGGTGAGCTTGAGGGGCTTGCCGGGTCCGCCGGGCAGCGGGAGGGTCCAGTGTTCGCCCTCGTGGGTCAGCCGCTGCCGGGACATGGCGGTGCGGACGATCTGCACGTACTCGCGGGTGCGGGCCAGCGGTTTGTCGAACGTGACGCCGTACCAGCCCTCGGAGACCTGCGGCCCGGAGACGCCGAGGCCCAGCCGGAAACGCCCGCCGGACAGGGAGTCGAGGGTGGCGGCGGTCATGGCGGTCATGGCCGGGGCGCGGGCGGGGATCTGGAGGATGGCGGAGCCGACGTCGATCCGCTCGGTGTGAGCGGCGACCCAGGACAGCACCGTGGGCGCGTCGGAGCCGTACGCCTCCGCCGCCCAGCAGACGGCGTAGCCGAGCCGGTCGGCCTCCTTGGCCACCTCGAGGTTGTCGGCGTCCATTCCGGCGCCCCAGTAGCCGAGGTTGATTCCGAGCCGCATACGACCGCCTCTACTCGTCGGTAACCTGCCCTTGCGACGGACTCTACCTCCCGGCGCCAGTACGCTCAACGGCCATGGATCTTCGGCATCTGGGCCACACCGGCCTGCGCGTATCCCGGCTCGGGCTCGGCACGTTGAGGTGGGCGAGGGACACGGAGGAGCAGGACGCGGCGGAGCTGCTGAAGATGTTCTGGGAGGCGGGCGGCACGCTGCTCGACACGGCGGACGTGTACGCGGACGGCGGGGCCGAGTACCTGCTGGGCCGGCTGCTGGACTCCCTGGTCCCGCGGTCCGAGCTGGTGATCGCCACCAAGGCGGGCAGCGTGCCCGATCCCGACCGGCGCTTCGACGCCTCGCGCGGCCATCTGCTGGCGGCGCTGGACGCCTCGCTGGAGCGGCTGGGCACCGATTACGTCGATCTGTGGCAGGTGCATGCCTTCGATCCCATGACCCCGCTGGAGGAGACGCTCCAGGCCCTGGACATCGCGGTGAGCAGCGGGCGGGTGCGGTACGCCGGAGTCTCCAACTTCTGCGGCTGGCAGCTGGCGAAGGCGGCGACCTGGCAGCTGGGGGTGCCGGGGGCCCGCACCCGGCTGGCGAGCACCCAGATGGAGTACTCCCTGCTCCAGCGCGGCGTGGAGCGCGAGGTACTGCCGGCCGCCCTGGACCTGGGGGTGGGGCTGCTGCCGTCCTCCCCGCTGGGACGCGGGGTACTGACGGGCAAGTACCGGCACGGCACCCCGCCGGGTTCGCGCGGGGCCTCCACGACGCTGGCGGGGTTCGTCGCCCCGTACCTGGACGGGGCGGGGCGACGCGTGGTGGACGCGGTGGCCACCGCGGCGGACGGCCTCGCCGTCACCCCGGCGCAGGTCGCGCTCGCCTGGATACGGGACCGGCCCGGGGTGGCCGCGCCCATCGTCGGTGCGCGCACGGCACACCAACTGCACGAGGCGTTGTCAGTGGAGGACCTTAGGCTTCCTGACGAGATCTGCCGCGCGCTGGATGACATCTCGGCGCCGGTGCACCAGTACCCGGACCACGAGTGGAGTTCGCTGTGACCGCCGAGAACCAGTCGCCGCAGCCGGCCGAGGGCACCCCCGCGGGGGGCCTGGCGGACGAACTGCGGGCCGCGGTACGGGCGGTGGAGAGCGGGGAGCGGCCCGCCACGTCCTTCTTCACCCGGCCGGAGCCGGCGCCGCGGCCGGCCGCCGCACGGGCCGTGCCCCGTACCGGGGCGGAGCCGGCCGGCGGCGGGGCGCCGGTGGCCGTGCCGGCGGAGCTGGTGGAGCTGCTGGAGCGCGGCGGGGCGCCCGGGGAGCTGGGCGGCCGGGTGGCCGCGGCGCTGGGCGAGAGCGCGGCGGCCGAGCTGGCCGGCGACCCCTGGCGGCTGCTGGCGGTGCCCGGCATGCTGCCCGGGCAGGTGGACGGCTTCGCGCGGGCGCTGCTGGGCACCGAGTGCGATCCGCAGGACCCGCGCCGGGGTGTGGCGCTGACGGTGTGGCTGCTGGAACGGGCGGCACTGGCCGGGCACACCGCGCTGGAGGCCGCGGCGCTGGCCGAAGCGCTGGCGGGGCAGCGGGTGGCGGACCCGGAGGAGACCCTGCGCGCGGCCGTCGAGGAGGGCGCGGTGCTGGTCTTCCAGGACACCGTGGTGGCGGCGGGCGCCGGCGAAGAGACACCCGTCCGGGTGTTGTTCGGACTCGACCGTTACGCGCTCGCGGAGGAGAGCCTGGCCGACGGCCTGGCCCGGCTGCGCGGCTCGGCCCCCGCCGGGGACACGGACAGCGCCCGGGGCTGGGAGGAGGCGGCCGCCGGGGCTCCGAACCCGTCGGCCGCCGAGCTGATCAAGGCCGTGGCCGCACACCCGGTGGTGGCGCACAGCGGCGGCGAGGCGGCGCGGGCGGAGCCGGCCGCGCTGGTGGCGGCGGCCCGCCGGCTCGGGCTGCGGGCCTTCGCGGCAGCCCACGGCCCGGACGGACGGCAGCGGCTGGCGCGGGCGCTGCCGCCGCAGGACGCGGACGCGGCCGTCACGGTGAGCGGGCTGCTCGGCGGCACCGAGGGCCCCGAGCGGGACGCGGACGGGGCGCTGGCCCTGGACGTGCTGGCCGTGCTGGACGCGCCCCAGCTCACGGTGGAGACCGCGGCCACCTTGGTGGAGTCGCTGCCGGACGGCGCCCGGCTCGTGCTCAGCGGCGATCCGGCGGTGTTGGGGGCCGCGGGCCCCGGTCAGGTCCTGGCGGACGTGGCGGCCTGCGGGGGCGTACCGCATGTCACCTCGCGGACGCCGGACGAGGGCCCGGTGGGCGAACTGGTCTCCGGGATCGCCATCGGTGAGCTGTACCAGGTCGAGGCGCCCGGCAAGGAAGTGGTGATCGTGCCGGCGGGCGACGCCGGCGAGGCGGTGCACCGTACGGTCCAGCTGGTCACCGACTCCATCCCGCGCGCCGTGGGGATCCCGGCCGCCGAGGTGCGGGTGATCACAGTGGGGCACGGCGGCGCGGCGGGCACCCGGGTGCTGAACGCGGCCCTGAAGGAGCGGCTGAACCCGGGCCCCGGCCGGTTCGGCGGCTTCGACCCGGGCGACCAGGTCACCTACTCCCCCGCACCCGGCCGGAGCCGGCCCGCCACCGTCACCGGGGCCGACGCGGACGGGCTGCACCTCACCGCCCAGGAGGGGCCCCTCACCGTCCCCCGGGACCGGGTGGCGGGGACCGTACGGCACGGCTGGGCGATCACCGGGCACCAGGCCGCGGGGGCCCGCTGGCCGGCCGTGGTCGTGGTGCTGCCGGGCGACGCGGTGGCGGCGCTCGACCGGTCCTGGATCTACACCGCCTTCAGCCGGGCCGAGCGCCATCTCTCGGTGGTCCAGGGAATCGGACCCGCACTGGCCCAGGCGGTCGCGGCGCCCCCGGCGGCCGGCCGTGGCACCCGGCTGGCCGCGCTGCTGCGCCCCCAGCCGGTGGCGGGCGGCTGAGGGCGGGCGGCACGGGGCCGGGCTCCTGCTACCGCAGGGAGCCCAGGTCCTCCTCGTCGAAGGCGTCACTGATGTCGAAGCGGCAGATCACCCGCTCGGGGTCGACCGCCTCGAAGGGGGCCGCCAGCCACTCCCCCGGCTCCACCGGCTCGTCCCCGGCGGCCACCCACAGGGTCGCGTCGCCCTCCTCCAGGCCGAACTCCTTGTGCCGGGTGGCGATCTCGTCCGGGTCGAACTCCCCGAAGATCACCCCGAGCGCCGCGTGCAGGCTGCCCCCGGCGGCCTCGCGCACATCGGCGGCCTCCGCCCCGGTGGTCTCCGGGTCGAGTTCGGTGACGCGCTGCGCCTGGCCGCGCAGCCGCCGGGGGTCGACGACGACGTAGTCGCGCCGCATGAAGACACTCAGATACTCCGGCCGTTCCGGACCCGCGTAGCCGGTGGGGCCCTCGGTCGCGGGGACCTCGAAGGGCGTCACCTCGTCGTAGACGTCGTACAGCAGCTCGTCGTACACCTCACCGGCGGCCGCCATCTCGTTGAACGCGGTGTAGACATCGGCCTCCGCGTCGGCTTCGGCGGCCTGTCCGGTGGCCCGCCGTTCAATGGCTTCCAGGTGCCGGTCGATCGCGTTCTTGAGCGCGTCGGCGGCGGCGCGGACTTCGGCAGCCGTCGGCTGCACAGCATCAGACATGGTGCAGACGGTATCGGCATCGGGGCCCTGGACGCACAATGGATTCGATGCCGGAATATGAGTTTCGTGATGTGTATGTCCCCCGCACGGTCTCGCGTGCCGCTACCACGCGGCTGCTGACCGAGCAGGCCGAGTACGGGCAGTGGGAGCTGGCCCGGCTGCGGCTGTATCCGGACGGCAGCCGGAGGGTACGGCTGAGACGACGGATCATCCGCCAGCTGCGCCCGACCTGGTAACCCTCCGACACGACAGGTGGGCCCCGCGCGAACGCGGGGCCCACCTGGATGCGACTCGTCAGGACTGACGCGCCGCCCGGCCACGCCGGTACAGCACCACGCCACCGACCATCAGGCCGACGCCGAGGGGAAGCATCACGCCCAGGCCCGGGCCGCTGCTGCCGGTCTCGGCCAGCTCGCCGCCGCCCAGCTGCTCACTCGGCTCGTTGCCGGGCTGCTCCTCGTCGGGGGCCTCGGAGCCGCCGCCACCGGAACCGCCGACGTCGCCACCGCCGCCCGAACCACCGGAGCCGCCGGGACCGCCGGGCTCCTCGGAGTCCCCGCCGCCCGAACCACCGGAACCGCCGGGACCACCCGGACCACCGGAGCCACCGGAACCGCCCGGCTCCTCCGGCTGCTCGGGCTCGCCGGGCTCACCCGGGTGCTCCGGGTGCTCGACCGGGGGCGCCTCGATGTAGCACTCGTTGCCGAAGACCGGGTTCAGTACGCCCACCACGTCGATGCCGTTGCCGCAGGCGTTGACGGGGACATCGATGGGCACCTGGACGTTGTTGCCGGAGCCGACGCCGGGAGAGTCGACGGCGCCGCCCTCCGCCTGGGCCCCGCCCTGACCGGCCTCGTGGCCGGGTTCGTGCTTGCCGCCGCCGGGGGTGCCACTCTGGCAGGTGTTCCCGAAAGCGGGGTTCAGTACGCCGATCACATTGATCGTGTTGCCGCAGACGTTGATCGGCACATTGATCGGCACCTGAACGGTGTTGCCCGAAGCCACGCCGGGTGAATTGGCGGCACCGCCATGGGCGTCGGCGTCGGCGTGCGCCGTACCGCCCGCCATGGCCAGCATCCCGCCCGCGGCGGCTACGGAGAGCAGGCCCTTCCTGGTGACCTGTCGCATGGTGTTTCCCCTGCCTTGTTCCTTCATGGAGGCGCGGGGTGGGGGCTGAGGGCATCCCGCGCCCTGCGTAACGACCCCAGCGGTCCCGGAGCGCGGCGTGCGCGCTCCGGGACCGCCTGGTGTCAGGCCCTCATGGAGTGGGGCCGAATGTCACTTGGCGATGCAGGTGTTGCCGAAGGTGGGGTTCAGCAGCCCGATGATGTCGACGGTGTTGCCGCAGACGTTGACCGGGATGTGGATCGGCACCTGAACAACGTTGCCGGAGATGACACCGGGGGAGCCCACGGCCGCACCCTGGGCGCCGGAGCTGGCGACGGCCATGCCCGCACCCGCGAGCACCAGGCTGCCGGTGGCAGCCGCGGTGGCGACGACCTTCTTGATCATGCTTCCTCCTCGTAGACAATGCGGACCCAGCAGGGCCGCACCCCGAGTAACGAGGAGGAGAGAACAAGGCTACGAGGGTTAAGGGATATTCACCCATCCCGACTAACATCGCACACCGGAGCGATCAGCATTCGTCCAGGAAACGGTCGAGCACCCGGACCCCGAACTGCAGTCCCTCCACCGGAACCCGCTCGTCCACCCCATGGAACATCCCGGCGAAGTCCAGCTCCGGCGGCAGCTTCAGCGGCGCGAACCCGAAGCAGCGGATGCCCAGATCGTCGAAGGACTTGGCGTCGGTACCGCCCGAGAGCATGTACGGCACGGCCCGCGCGATCGGGTCGTGGGCCTGCAGCGCGCTCTGCATGGCGTCCACCAGCGCACCGTCGAAGGAGGTTTCCACGGCCTTGTCGGCGTGCACGTCCTCGCGCCTGACCCTCGGGCCCAGGATGCGGTCCAGGTCGGCGAGGAACTCCTCCTCGTAGCCCGGCAGAAAACGCCCGTCGACGTGCGCGGTCGCCTGCCCGGGGATCACGTTGACCTTGTAGCCGGCCCCCAACTGGGTCGGGGCGGCGGTGTTCTGGAGCGTCGCCCCGATGATCTTGGCGATGCCCCCCAGCTTGGCCAGCGTCTCGTCCATGTTCTCCGGGTCGAGCTCGGTGCCCAGCGCGTCCGACAGTTCGTCCAGGAAGGAACGCACCGTCTTGGTGACCCGCACCGGGAACTTGTGCCGGCCCAGCCGCCCCACGGCCTCGCACAGTTCGGTGATGGCGTTGTCGTCGTTGGTCATCGACCCGTGCCCGGCGGTGCCGTCCACGGTGAGCCGCATCCAGTGGATGCCCTTCTGGGCGGTCTCCACCAGATACAGCCGCAGCTTCTCGTTCACGGTGAAGGAGAACCCGCCGACCTCACCGATCGCCTCGGTCACCCCGTCGAAGAGGTCGCGGTGGTTGTCCACCAGATGCCGGGCCCCGTACACACCACCGGCCTCCTCGTCGGCGAGGAAGGCCAGCACGATGTCCCGCGGCGGCTTGCGCCCGCTGCGCATCCGCTCCCTGACCACCGCGAGGGTCATGGCGTCCATGTCCTTCATGTCGACCGCGCCGCGCCCCCACACGCAGCCGTCGGCGATCTCCCCGGAGAACGGATGGTGCGTCCAGTCCTCGGCGTTGGCCGGCACCACATCCGTGTGCCCGTGGATGAGCAGCGCGGGCCGGGAGGTGTCCTCCCCCTCGATCCGCGCCACCACGGAGGCCCGCCCCGGGTGCGACTCGATGATCTGCGGGTCGAGCCCGACCTCGGCCAGCTGACCGGCCACGAATTCGGCGGCGACCCGTTCACCGGGCCCGGAGTGATCCCCGTAGTTGCTGGTGTCGATGCGGATCAGGTCCCGGCACAGGTCCACGACCTCCTGCTCCGCCCGCTGCCCTCCGGCGTCCGATGCGCTCACGCTGTGCTCCTCACACGATGGGGTGCCCATCCTCCCCCGCCCCCCGGAGATCACCAAGGCCGGGACTTTGCTATGGTTTCCCTCAGTCACAGCGACACACCCGGTCCGGGTGGCGGAATGGCAGACGCGCTAGCTTGAGGTGCTAGTGCCCTCTTATGGGCGTGGGGGTTCAAGTCCCCCCTCGGACACCAACAGGAACCCCAGTTCACCTGGGGTTTTTGTGTTGTCGGGGCCAAGTCGTGACCAGCGCCATGACCAGCCCGTAAACGATCTTGGTCGTCTGGCGACCTTGCCCAGTCCGATCCGGCCGGCGCTGGATGCGGCCAAGCTTCCGGGCGCCCTCGTCCCTCGGCTTCCCGTACCGAGACATCGTGTAGCAGAGAGTGGTGCCAGACCTTGGCGGAGACCTCTACGGGGTTCTCGCCGTTGTCGAGATCGTTGGTGACCTGGGAACCCGCCAGTCGTGGATACGGAAGCCCTCAGGCAGACCCAGCCGTGTGCGACAAGTTCGCCAGCGAACCGACACCTTTTCCGGGTCTTGTGGCCCGCCGAGCCTGGCCGGGTCTTGGAGTTTGAAGGAGTCCCGGGCGAAGACCAAGTCGTGGTCGTTCCACGCAACACCGGCAGAGGTCTTCTCGGCTTGCCGGCGTTCCCACTGGCGCTTGAGGACCTGCATGACCGCCTGGTCCACGTAGATCCGGGCGTTCGCTTCTCCGTCCTTCGTCAGGCGTCGCAGTTGCTAAGAGTTGCCCACCTCTACGACGACCCACTCCAACTCGGTATAGCCCTTGTCCCAGTGGATGTTCTTCCACATGAGCCCCAGGGCCTCACTGCGTCGGACCCCGGTTGCAGCTATGAACGTCCATAGGGGGCGTCCCGCGTGCAGTGGTGCAAAAAGCCGCCATCGCACTTCCCGTTTCCGCAGTTTGAGCTTGCCGATGTGCGGCTTGATGTGCAGCCGGCTCCCCGGTGCACAGATGTGCACCGGAGGGCTTTTCGTCTTGCTATCACGTCAGAGCGGGAGAGCCCAGGTTGTTCGGGAGTCACCTTGGCCGCGCGACAACGTGTGCTGCCCCCGGCTGTCGACATGGAGCTGGTAGGCGCCGGGGTTCGGGCGGCCGGCTCGGATCCACTCCGCGAGCCGCTGAATCCGTTCGGTGGCGAGGTTGTTCAGCGGTCCGCCCTGCCATACTTCCAGCTGGCTTCCCATCACGGAGATACGAGCCCACGAGCGGGTGCCGGGGTGGACGAGACAGTAGGTGCGCTCGCCTGCCTGGCTGGTGAGTCGCATGGCTACCACATCAGGCTCGTTCAGGGCGACCTCATGTGCTCGGCAATGCACGGCTTCCCTCATGAAGTCGTGCGGTTCCCCCGCCACGTCGGGAAGGGCGATGAAGGACCTCTCCCCGGTCCCGGAACTGACCAAGTTGACGTGGTCCGCCGTGCCTTCTGCGGGCTCGTCCGGCGTGGACCTGGCCATCATGAACCCGTACGGGTCTTCCAGGAAGGTCCCGCTGGCGGCACCGTCTTCTGCCTTCCGCAGGCAGGCGATGCCCGTCCCGATGTTCACCACGATCGGGGCCCCCGGGGTTGCGGCGCGCAGCCATTCCGCCGGGATCCTGCGCACCGCGCAGGTGGCGAGGATCCCGTTGTACCGGGCCGGAGCGGGATGTGCCTCTCGGCCGTCACCCGTCACGATGGTGGGCTCGTACCCGAGGCCGGCCAGGCGCTCGCGGGCCGCTGCTGTGAGTTCGGGGTCGATGTCGACGCTGGTGACGTTGTCGTCGCCGAGCCGGTGGCACAGCAGCGCGGCGTTGTACCCGGTACCTGTGCCGATCTCCAGTACGCGGTCGCCCTCGCCTACCGGGAACGCCTCCAGCATCAGAGCCATCAGAGAGGGCATGGTGGAGGAGCTGGTGCCGGTGCCCGTTGCGTCCCAGCGGGTCACGAGGGAGTCATCGGTGTAAACGGCGTCCAGGAAATCGTCGTCCCCTCGGGCGTAGAACGTGCGCTCCCCCTGTACGTCGCGGAAGAACCGGGAGGCGAATACCTCCCTTGGCGTCTCCTTGAAGGCGGCGATCCACTCGGCGCTGTGGAGAGCGCCGGAGGAGATGAGTTCTTCCACGAGCCTGTGTCGGGCGGCCTCGGACGCGTCGTGGGTCGTGGCTGTATCGGTCATGACGTTCTTCCTTCCAGGAGATCGGCGATCGCGTGGGCGATGGGCTGGGCCAACTCGGGTATGAAGCCGAACTGGCCATTGGGGTTCACGTCGACCAGATGCCAGGTGTCGTCGTGGTCAACGAGGAAGTCCATCGCGGCGTATCGCAGATCGAAGGCGTCCATCAGGCGGTGAACACCTTCCCTGATGGTGTCCGGCACGGTGCCCACCGTGTACGTCAGCGCGTCGTAGTCCCGGCGGAAATCGATGCGCGCCTCATCGGAGTGGGCATGGATTTCACCAGCGAAGAGCCGTTTCCCGGCGACAGTGAGCCGGACCTCGTGCTTCTTGGGGATCCATTCCTGGATGGTGTGGGCAGTGACTTTGACTTCGTCGGTGAGATCGTCCGGCCCCAGCGGCGGGCTCGTCCACACGGCGGCCCTCTGCCCGTCGAACACTCTCTGCCCCTGGGGAGCGATCGGCTTGTACACGGCCTTCTTGTCCGGCAGTGAGGCGACGAAGGCCCTGGCCTCTCGGGGGTCGTTCGTGACGAGGGTGGCGGGGACGCGGAGCCCGCACCGTGCGGCGGTGGCCAGGGCCCGCGGCTTTGAGTCCGCGATGATGTTGTGCCGTGGGTGGTTGACCCACCGGCAGCGAAGGGACTGCACGATGCCGGTGAACGCGGCCCGAGCTTCCGAGCGAGCCCACGTTGCGTCGTCCTGCGACAGGCCGGGATTTACTTCGTGCGGGCTGGGCCGGCGGTAGTACACCGCCGTCACGTCATCGAGGGCCAGGTCCCGATGCTGACCCCGCCAGCCACCTTGCCAGTCGTGGTGTCCGGGGCCGATGCGGGCCGAGAGCGTCACCTGCCGTGGGAAGTCCCCCGGGTCGATCCGATGCACGGGGACCCCTCGTTGGTTCAGCTCGTGGACGACAAGGTCGGCCGGGCTTTCGACCAGTTGGCGGGTCAGCACCAGGACCGTCATCGCTTAGTCCTCTTCCGGAGCGTCGGTGTCGTTGTCGTCCACTGAGTCATCCATCCACTGCATGTCGTGCCGGGTGTCCCTGCCCGTGCCCTGCGTGGTGCCGGTGGAGGCTGCTGTGATGAGCGGTACGCCTTCGTCCGTCAGGGCCAGCTGCCGATCGGGGCAGTACGTGGTGTGCGGGAGGACCGCCACGTTCTCGGGGGTGACCGGCCGCGCCGTACGCAGGCCGAACGGGCGAAGCCGTGCCGCACCCTCATCGACGGGCACGGGTGTGTACGTGAGGCTCATGCTTGCTCTTTCCGGTTAGATGTCGTCAATTCGTTGCGCTGTTCCTCGAAGGGTGAAGCCGGTGTTCCGGCGTGCCCGGAGCCGGATTCGAACCGGCAACCGGCGCGTTTTTAGCGCGCCCGCCGTGCCCTTGGCGTATCCGGGCTGTCGTGTTCTCGCTTGCGGAATGCCGCCGTGGTGGCGCATGGCAGCGCGGATCATCGCCGCTCCACGCCGCATCGGCGGTGTGCTCCAGGAGGTGCCGGACTGTGGTACGGGCCAACGCCCCGGCCTGGTAGGTGATGTGGGCGGGGTGAAGACGCGCCACGACTCCGGGGTGCTCGGGGGTCGGCGTGAGCAGCCGCAGCGCCCCCTGCATAGCGGGCACCACACCCAGCGGGATCACCCGTACCGCCACCATCCCGGAACCGGACGCCAGGCGCGCGAGGTACTCCAGCTGGCCGGCCATGACCCCCGGCCCGCCAACGGTGCTGAACAGCACCGGCTGCATGATGACGACCTCACCCCGAACCGGGCCGCAGCGCCCCGTCGGCGCCATCACCACATCGGGGCCCGCCTGCTGCGCCCGCTGCCGCCAGCGCCGCCGCGCACTCGGCGGTCTGCACCCGGGACGGCAGAAACCCGGTGCCGAATTCGACGACTGCCCCGCGCGGCCGGTCATGCCGGCCAGGCACCCCCACCGGCCCGAAGCGCAGTCCTGGAACTCCTCGGACCGCCCCTCGTCCCCGGCCGGCGCGGGTGGGATCGCGTCGAGCACCGCCCACAGGTCCGCACGCTCCGGCGGCGTTGCCCGGTACTGGTTCAGCAGGGCCGAGACCCGAGCGGACGGCAGCGCGGTCAGGCCCTGCTCGGCCTGGCTGAGCCGTCCGGGAGATACCCCGGCCCGCGCGGCGTCCGCCTGCCGTAAACCGGCTGTGTGCCGCAGCCGCAGCAGTTCCATGCCCAGTAGGTAGCGGCCGATGTCGGCTCCGGTCTCCAGAGCGTTGGTCAGGGCGCGCGTGGTGGACGTCTTCGTCATGGCTGGCATTCCTGGTCAGATGGTCATGTGGCGAGGCGCCACACAGCGGCCGTGGTGAGGGTGGTGAGCACCAGGAGCACGACGACCCCGCTGCCGAGCGCCGTACGCAGCGGCAGCAGATAGCCCCCGCCCTGCGGGCCCGGATCGATGGACCGTGCCATCAGCGCGGTGCCGTGCGTGGTGGGGCCGCAGGCCCGGCGCCGGGCGGCCGTGTGGATGTGCCGGCGGGCGGGCGGCAGGCACGAACCGCACAGCAGCACCGGCACGTATGGGCCGCCGTGGTCCGGGGCGCCGGCCCAGGTGACCCGCGCGGCCGTTCGGCACCGGCCACACAGCCCGAGATGCCACCAGCGGTTCGCGGGGCGGGGAGTTGGGGTGCGGGAGTTCAAGAGGGTTCTCCGGTGAAGGGGGTGAGGGGTGGCCCGTCCCGTACCGGGGTGGGAGGGGGACGGGACGGGCCGGGGGACCTGCCCGGCCTCGGGAGACCAGCCACCGAGGCAGGACAGGTGATCAAGGGCCACCCGGCGACGCCAGCGGGGCAGTGGCCGGGGCGCGGCGGCGGCACACAGGCGCGCACGCCCACAACGTGAAGACGTAGCCGTACCGGTCCCGGGTCGGTTCGCCGATGGTGCGTGGCCGGTCCGTGGACCGCAGCACAGCCCCACACACCGCGCAGGCCAGCCCTTTCAACTGCCGGTCCGACAACCGCCGCAGGTCCGGACTCGGGGGCGGGGTCACGGGTGCCTTGCGCAGGGAGAGCGCCATCACGCCACCGCCGATCGCCGTGCCCGGCGCGCCACGGCGCCCCGCCGGTGCTGGGGCACCTGCACCAGGTACTCCTCCGGCACGGGCGGCAGCACCGCCTCGCCCAGCTCCGTGTGGCAGTGACACCCGCAGTCCGTGCGCAGCCAGTCAGGTGTGTCGGGCGCCGGGGCGTCCAGGCACGCCCAGTGCGCCCAGGCCGGCAGTCCCCCGTCGTCGGCCGCGCGGCACATCGCCGTGACCATGTCCAGCTCCTCCATCAGCGGCCACCGCCCGCCGCGCGCCGCATCAGGTCCGCCATGCCCGGCGGCTGCTCCGCCACAGGCATCAACTCGAACCGCTCCACGCACCGCGGGCACGCCACCACCCGACCAGCCGGGGTGACGGCCACCGTCTCCAGCAGCCGCTCGGGCACCGAGCCGCACGCCTCCGAGCCGAACGCACACATCGCGCTGCTCATGCCAACACCCGCGCGACCTCAGCCGCGTACTTCAGCGCTGCCGTGACCTCGTCCGCGTGCAGCTGGCACACGGTCAGCGACACGCTCTGTCCGTCAGCCGCCGCGCCCGTGATCACCGCCGGCCGCTCCGGGAACGCCCAGCAGCACACACAGACTCGCTCACTCAGGCGGCGCAGGGCGGACGACAGCACGCCAGGTTCGGCAAGGCAGTCGCCCCGAGGTGGCACCACCCACCGCACCGGCTCCCACCGCCGCCAGTCCGCCGGTGGCACGTGGACTGCGTCCCCGGGGCCCAACAGCGAAGCGCCTGGAACGGCGTCGGTCGTGAGCGACCCGGGCGGGACCAGCCACACCAGGACATCAGCGGCGACATCCGTGAGCACACCGCGCGCCGGTACGGCTTTCAGCAGCAGCTCACCGACCGGGCGCGGCAGCACCACGGCGGCGAACCGGCCCGCGCACGGAACCCGCGACACCCCGTACCCGGCGGACGGAATCCAGCTGGGGAGATCGGCTGTCTGACTCATACGCCAGAATTTACGCACCGCGTTCTTGCGGTTACAGATCCAGAGCGTGGGCCAAAATGTGAGCCAGGACGATCAGGCCGCCGGCCAACAGTTCAACACCTCGGCAACCTCCGGAACGTCCCCGTACGGGCGCAGCGCAGCCAGCACAACCGTGCGCCGGCCTCCCGCTCGGGACGAAGGCACCGTTGCCGTCATCTCCAACATCCGCCGGGCAGCAGCGGCGGCCTCCTCCGGCTCGTTCGCTTCCACGAGCGCCACCGCCAGCCAGGACAGATACAGCGCCAACTCGCGGGTGTGCGTCACCGGGTACGACTCCAGCACCTCCCGCAGGAGCGGCACCGCCCGAAGTGGCTTGCGCGTCTCCGTATACACGCGAGCCTCCATGACCCGGCGCTCCGCCTCCGATACCCAGTACAGCCATCGAAGGTGATCGTCTTCGCCGGGCTGATACTCCGCCAAGACCTCCTGCGACTCGGCAACGGCGCGAAGCGCCACCTGCGTATCCCCGGCGACCGTCGCACACCACGACAGGCGATCGAGCGCCAGCGACCGCGCCCGGGGGGGGGCCCCAACTCCCGTAGCGGCGACCGCAGCATGAGCCAGCTGAAGACCCAGCTCGGACGCACCGCGGTTGCTCTCGAAGTACGCCAGAGAACCGAGCAGCTGACCAGTCAGTGGCCCGTCACCAGCTTCCCGAGCCGCCGCGACGCCCAGCCGGTACAGACGGGCCGCGTCCACCGCGCCGCCGGAATCACTCCCCACCCACCCCGCCAGCTGGGCCAGTTCAGCGACACTGACCAGCAACGCTCGCCCAACATCAGCCGTGTGCGCAGAGGTCCTGTACAGCTCGCGCGCTCCGGCCAGTTCCCGCGTCACCGGGCCCACTAGGTCTCCGCCCGCGATGACATCGTCGGCCAGCCTCAACGTATGGGTGCGCCGGAGGATCCGCTCGGCGTCACCAGCGCCTACTCGATAGCCGCCCGTGGTCACAATCGGTGCCATCGACTCGTCCAACGCCAGCGACTCCAGTATCCCCTGAGCGGACACCGGTTCGGCAACCTTCTTCGTTCGGGCGGCCCGCGCTGCCCGTGAACGACCCCGCGCCGCCTGCATCTCGGAGACGGGTACATCCAGGGCGGAAGCGAGGGCTCCGATCCAGAAAGGTCCGGTGAGGCGTGCCTCCCGCTCCCAGCGGGAAATGTCCCCCCGCCCCAACGATCCGGCACCGCGCCCGCTCAAAAATTCCACGCGCTCAGCGAGTTCGTCCTGAGAAAGACCAGCGCCTTCTCGGAGGCGCCTGATCATGGGGCCTAGGTGTTCCCCGTGCTTCATCTCGGGCATGACGTTCTCCGGTCCTTCGGTCGCACCTAGGACCGTACCCCCCGAGTAGAATCGGGGAACAGAAAACGGCTCCCGTCCAATTGGACGGGAGCCGTTGCGCATACAGGGGGCACAATGCGGAATCTGATCACCGCCGGACGCATCGGGACCGCCACCCAGGCCGGCACCATCGGGCCGGTGCTCGACCTCCCTGTGGACCAGCGACCGGTCGGCGTCACCATCAGCCCCCGCCGCGTGCACCGGGCCCTGACCACCGGACCGCCGCGCCCGCCCGCCAGCGCTCCCGAGCTGATGTCGTAGCGTCCCCGGCATGTACCCGATCAGCCAGACCACCGGGCGCACGAACCTGCGCGAGATCACCATCGATGACGTGGACGCCATCCATGCCATCTGTGGCAACGAGCGAGCGACCGAACATCTGTCGTTCGAACCCCGCAGCCGCGCCCAGGTCGGCCAGATCGTCGCCCGGTCCGTGGTGTCCGCGACCGCGCAACCGCGCACCGAGTACGCCCTGGCGGCCTGCACGACCGACACCGGCCAGCTGATCGGGTACGCCCGCCTCGCCGCTGAAGGCCAGCAGGCGGCGCAGATCGGATTCGCCCTCCACCCCGACACCTGGGGCCGTGGACACGGAACCGAAGTCGTCCGCGCCCTCCTCCACAAAGACCCCAGCTGAGCTGGGGTCTTTCCGATTTCAAGGGGGCTCTCGACTGCCCTGCGGCAACGGAACCGGCCTGGCCGGTCCGCCTGAGCTTCCGTCCCGCCGAACCGGACTCCGCACTCCTTCCTCGCCTGGCCCGAGTGGCGGTTCTCCCGATTCGGAGCACAACGCCTTGGCCAAGCCGGCGGACGCCCTTCGCCGTGGTCACGGCCGGCCCAGACCTCGGACTCGCTCATCTAGGGTGCGAAGGCCGTGGCCGAGACCTCCCGTTCCAGTTCCGCCCGGTGGAATTCATAGGTGGCGATGTCGGAGATCCTGATCAGCAGGCAGAAGCGCTCGGTCGAGGGCAGTTCTCCGGCCAGCTCGGCGTATCGCCGGCGCAGGAAGTGGATGGCCGCCAGGTTGGTCATGGGGCTCTGACCGCATATCACCACCACCGGGCGGCTGGATTCGGACGGGGTGAATTTCGCGACCAGGGCGAATTCCTGGCGTCCCTTGTCGAACAGGTAGGTCTCGCCGCCGACTTCGAAGGCCAGGGAGTCCGGGCGGGTCTCGTCGTAGGGGTGGATCACCACGCCGGGCAGGTACGCGGCGAGGTGGCCCCCCGTACGGATGTTGGAGTCCCCTGCCGGGCCGCCGACGCAGAACTCGGTGCGGTCGCCGTTGCTTCCCCGGAAATCGCCGGGCTGTACGTCGAGCCGGCAGTCCAACTCGCCTGCCAACAGGGCCAGTTCTACGGCGGTCCGGACGTCCCGGAAGTGGGCGGTGCCGGGTGCGTTGTACTTGCTGCCCAGCACGATGAGGCATTCCTGGCCGGGGCGCACGCCGAAGAAGGCCGCCCGCCGGTTCACGGCGCGCATCCGTCTGGCCCGCTCCCACAGCCAGACGAAACCGCCGCCGAGCAGGCTGGTGACCAGCCCGATCGCGATGTTGACCAGCACCGACTCCATCCGATCCGCCTCCCCCGTGATGATCAGCCCGATCATTCTCCCGGGGATCGGAGCCCGGTGGAAGCCGGGCCGCCGTTCAGCGCCCGGTTCGCTGCCCACGGCGATGCCGATGCCCAGGAACGCCGGCGAGCGGGCTGTGACCGGCCCCCGGGCCGTGTTCTCCGACCGCCCCACGACCCGGCCGAGGGTCGTGGGGCGCCGCGGTGTCACGCCGGGAGGGGGAGGGGTCTCGCGCCGGGGCCGCTACTGGGTCACATACGTCGTGATGCTCGCGGCCGGGAGCGTGGCCGTGAAGGAGCCGTTCGACAGGCCCGTACCACCCTGGGCGGCGAGGGTGCGACCCGCGTCCGTCACCCAGGACAGCACGCTGGAGCGGGTGGTGTTCTCCAGCACGAACCGCTGGCTCACCGGCGCGCCGCCCTTGTTGACGGCGACGACGGTGATCCGGGAGTCGGGCGCCTTGTAGGCCGAGACGTAGACGTTCGGCGCGGGCTGGGAGGTCGCCTCGATCCGCCGGTGGCCGGGGCGGATCCACTTCGAGAAGTGGGCCATGCTCGCGCCGCGCTTGCTGATCGTCCCGTTCTCCCGCATGGGCCCGTAGCCCCGCCGGATGTACCACCACACGTACGCCTGGAACTCCGCGTCCACCAGCGCCCGGTGCATGTGCTCGCCGACATCCAGCGCCTGCGGCCACAGGTCCGCCGAATCACTGCTGTTGGGGTGGTACACCTCCGTCATCCACAGTTCCTTGCCCGCGCCCCGCTGCTTGAAGAGGGGGTAGGGGAAGTTCTGGGACTGCGTGCCGTAGAGGTGTGCCCCGAGGATGTCCAGGTTGGACAGGGCCTGCGGGTCGTTGAGAATCGGGTCCGAGATGCTCTTCACGTACTGGAAGGACTCCGGCGCGATGATCCGTGTGCCGATCGAGCCGGCGTTCTCCCGCAGGAAGCGGACCAGCTCGGCGGCGGTCCACCACGTCCAGTCGTGCGCGTAGTCGGGTTCGTTCTGCACCGAGATGGCGTACAGCTCGACGCCGTTGCCTCTCATGAACTGGTGGAAGTCGTTCAGGTGCTGGGCGTAGGAGCCGTACATGTCGTACCGCAGCCGCCGGGCGTTGGTCTGGCCGCCGCGCACGAACGTCTCCGTCATGTGGAGCGGCGGATTCCACGGGGAGGCGATGACGGTCGCCCCGTGTTCGATCGCGCGCCGGGCGGTGGCCACCTCGCGGCTCCAGTTCGCCCGGTCCTCGTGCACGGGGATGCGCAGCACGGAGAAGCCCAGCTGTCCCTCCCCGTTGCCGAAGGCGGTGTTCCGCTGCTCGGGCGTCAGATCACTGATCCACACGGTGTGGTTCATGCCGCCGAAGCCCTTGATGATCTGCCGCTCCGCCGCGGGCGAGACCACGGCATCGGCGGCGGACACCGGACCCGTGTCCCTGGCCGCCGCGACGGCTGGTGTGGCGGCGGCGAGCGGCAGGGAGGCCCCGAGCGCGGCCAGCACGGCCCTCCTGCTCGGTGACCCCTGGCCTGTGTTTCCCGGCTCGTTCGGACGTAACGCCATGTTTCTCTCTCCTCGGCGTCGGCGTGGACCGGTGCGGCGTACGGCCGTCCGGACCGGTCAGTTTTGGGAGCGCTCCCAAAACTGTGCGGGCTCCACCGTTCCGAGCGACGGAAGTGATGCGCGCGGGCGCGCCGGCCCGCACCGGACGTTCGGTGCGCAGGACAAGGTGCGCGGCACCGAACCGCCGGTGAAGGTAATGACCCGGTGCGCCGCCGTCAAGCATCCGCGCGCCCGGCGCCGGCCATGGCGAGGGACGCCCGGGGACCGGGGCCACGGATCCGGCCCCGGTCCCGTGCCGGCTCACCGGAAGGCCGGGACGACCTCCTTGATGAACAGTTCCAGTGAGGCGCGCTTCTCCTCGTGGGACAGCCCGGTGTCGATCCAGAAGCTGTACTCGTCGACCCCCAGCTCCTCGTAGCTCCGCAGCCGCTCGATGACCTCGGCCGGGGTGCCGATCATCGCCGTCCGGCGCAGCGCCTCGGGGGCGAACTCGGGCCGCTCCGCGAACTTGGCCTCGGGGCTGGGTGCCAGGAAGCCGTTGTCGGGGGTGGTGCTGTTGCCGAACCAGGCGTCGAAGGTCCGGTAGAAGCGATTGATCGCCTCGGCCGCCGGGCGCCAGCCGTCCGTGTCCTCGGCGGCGTGCACGTGGGTGTGCCGCAGCACCATCAGTTCGGGGCGGGGCACTTCGGGGTGGTTGGCCACGGCTGTGTCGAACTTCCCCTTGAGAGCCGCGACTTCCTCATCGCCCTTCATCAGTGGGGTGACCATGACGTTGCAGCCCTGCGCCACCGCGAAGTCGTGCGAGTCGGGGTCGCGGGCGGCGATCCACATGGGCGGGTTGGGCCGCTGCACCGGCTTCGGCACACTCGTCGCCGTGGGGAACTGCCAGATCTCGCCGTCGTGCGCGTAGTCGCCGCGCCACAGGGCTCGTACGGCGGGCACCAGTTCGCGCAGGTGCTTGCCCCCGTCCCGGGCGGAGAGCCCGCCGGCCATCCGGTCGAACTCGAACTGATAGGCGCCCCGGGCGAGTCCGACCTCCATGCGGCCGTCGCTGATGACATCGAGCAGCGCGCACTCGCCGGCGGCCCGGATGGGGTTCCAGAAGGGCGCGATGAGGGTGCCGGCACCCAGTCGGATGGTGGAGGTCCTGGCCGCGAGGTAGGCCAGGAGCGGCATCGGGCTCGGGGAGATGGTGTACTCCATCGCGTGGTGTTCCCCGATCCACACGGTGCCGAAGCCGCCGGCCTCCGCCATCAGCGCCAGCTCCGCGAGGCTTTCGAACTGCTGCCGGTGGCTGACCTCCTCGTCCTGGCGTTCCATGTGGACGAACAACGAGAACCTCATCACTGCTCCTTTTCCGCTGGGTCGGCCGGGTCCCGTCCGGCGGCGTCCAGCTCGGTGAGGGTGACGTCACCGGTGGCCCAGTGCGTACGGGGGACTTCGTGCACGACGACCCGGACGTACTCGGGTCGGGTGCCGGTGGTGCGCAGGACCGCGCCGTGCACCTCGTGCATCAGGGCGCGGAGTTGCTCGGGGGTGCGGCCCTCGGCGAGGGTGACGGTGACCTGGGGCACGGTCAGCTCCGCAGGGTGAAGGGGTCGGCCACCGGCTCTTCGCCGGTGTTGATCCACACGCTCTTGAGCCGGGTGTACTCCTTGATGGTCTCGGTGCCGTGCTCGACACCGACGCCGCTGGTCTTGAAGCCCTGCCGGGGGGACATGGGCGACATGGCCCGGTAGGTGTTGACCCACACCGTGCCGGCCTCCAGGCGGTCGGCCATCCGGTGGGCGCGGGAGAGGCTGGTGGTCCAGACTCCGGCGGCCAGCCCGTACTCGGTGTCGTTGGCGATCCGGACGGCCTCCTCCTCGGTGTCGAAGGGCAGGACCGCGAGCACGGGGCCGAAGATCTCCTCGCGCACCACCCGCATGCTGTTGTCGACGTCCACGAGGATGGTGGGTTCGTAGAAGTAGCCGCCGAGGCCGCCGTCGGTGGCGCGTCCGCCGGTGAGCACCCGGGCGCCTTCCTCGCGGCCCAGCTCCACGTAGCCGGCCACCTTGTCCCGTTGTTCGGCGAAGGCCAGGGGGCCCAGTTCCGTGGTCTCCTCCAGCGGGTCGCCGATGCGGATGGCCCGGGCGCGTTCGGTGACGCGTTCCAGCAGTTCGTCGTGGACCGCGCGGTGGACGAGGACGCGGCTGCCGGCGATGCAGGTCTGTCCGGCGGCGGCGAAGATGCCGGCCACCACGCCCATGGCGGCGTTGGGGATGTTCGCGTCCTCGAAGACGATGTTCGGGGATTTGCCGCCGAGTTCGAGGGTGGAGCCGATGAACCGGCCGGCGGCTGCGGAGGCGATCCGCGATCCGGTGGCGGTGCTGCCCGTGAAGGAGATCTTCGCCAGGCCCGGGTGGTCCACCAGGGGTGCTCCGGCCTCGGCGCCGAAGCCGGTGACCACGTTGACCGCGCCCGGCGGGAATCCGGCTTCGAGGGCGAGTTCGGCGAGCCGCAGGACGGTGGCGGAGGTGTACTCGGAGGGCTTGATGACCACCGTGTTGCCGGCGCACAGGGCCGGGGCCAGCTTGCTGCTGGTCAGGGTGAGCGGCGAGTTCCACGGGGTGATGGCCCCGACGACGCCCAGCGGTTCGCGGGTGGTGTAGTTGAGCACCCGCCGGTCCGAGGTGGGGATGACGTCGCCGTGGATCTTGTCGGCGAGTCCGGCGTAGTAGTGGTAGTACTCCGGGAGGGTGGCCAGCTGGCCGCGCATCTCGCGCAGCAGCTTGCCGTTGTCCAGGGTCTCCATCCGGGCCAGTTCCTCGGCGTGCTCGGCGATCAGGTCGCCGAGCCGTCGCAGCAGATGTCCGCGCCGGGTCTGGCTGAGGTCGCGCCAGCGCGGGTCCTCGAAGGCGGCGGTCGCGGAGGCCACGGCGCGGTCGATGTCCGTGGCGTTGCCGCGCGCCGCCCGGTACAGGGGTTGGCGGGTGGCCGGGTTGGTGCTCTCGAAGGTCTCCCCCGAGGCGGGTTGGACGCGTTCCCCGCCGATGAGGTGCTGGAGCGTGGTGAGTTCAGACATGGGCGCGCTCTCCGATGAAGTGGGTCAGGGCGTCGGCGAACGCCCGCGGACGCTGGACGGGCAGCATGTGCCGGGCGCGGGGGACGATGACCGCGCGGCAGTCGGGCAGCGCGGCGGCGAGCCGGTGGGTCATGGCGGGGGTGGACCCCGGGTCGTCCTCGCCGGTGACGGCCAGCGCCGGGACGGTGATCTCGCCCAGGCGCGGGGCGAGTTCGGCGTCGGCGGTGGCGAAGACCCGGTAGCAGGCGAGGAAGGACCCGTGGTCGTTGGCCCGCAGCACGGCCTCGGTGCGGGCCACCGCTTCGGGGCCGACGCCGGTGCCCGCGTACCAGCGCTCCAGGGAGGCGGCGGCGCTCGCCGCCCCGTCGGTCTCGGCGGTGCGCAGCCGGGCGAGTACGGCGGCCCGTTCCTGCGGGGTGCGTCGGCACACCGAGCTGACCGAGGTGAGGGTGGCGGCCCGGCCGGGGTGGTGGAGCGCCAGGTGCTGGGCGACGAGCGCGCCGAGCGAGAATCCCACGAGGTGCGCGCCCGGGGGGACGGTGGCGGCGATGTCGTCGGCCAGTTCGGCGAGGGTGATCCCGTCCCGGACCGGCGGGCGGGTGCCGTGGCCGGGCAGGTCGGGGGCGAGGACGGTGAAGCGGTCGTTCAGGAGCACGGCGGCGGGCTCCCACATGGTGTGGTCGAGCCCGACGCCGTGCAGCAGCACCAGCGTCGGCTTGCTCATGTCGCCTCTATCGTTCGGTCGCCAGCGGTGCCAGCCGCTGCTGCGGGCGCCCCTGGGCGGCCGCGGCGAGGGCGACGACGATCTCGCCGGGGTGGGGGGCGTCGGAGATCCGGACCTCGACGCTTTGGTGGTGGGAGCGGATCGTGGCGTCGGTGATGTGCTTGAGCGGGATGTCGAAGAGGACGCCGGCGGGTCCGCGCTTCTCGACGGCCGGCAGCAGGGTGGTGGCGTCGGCGGCCTTGCGGAAGTGGTCGCCGAACTTGAGGGTGTGGATGAGGGCGGAGCCGTGTTCGATCTCGCCGTCGAGGCCGACGATGGCGGCCTTGCCGTATGCCTCGGCGGGCGCGTCGAGGGCTTCGAGCACCGCCGGGGCCAGCAGGGCCCCGAGGTCGGAGGCGTGGGCGTCGATGCCGGGGGCCAGGTCCTCGACGAAGCCCCGGCCAGCCCACGGGTTCGCGATGACGGCGGCGACCACGGCGACCTTGGCCGGGGTGGCGACCTCCCGGCCGCCCTCGGTGCGGATCTCCTCGACGACGGTCACGATCTTGCGGACGTTCATGACGGTGTGGCCTCCAGGCTTGCGGCGGTGACGGTGCGGTCGGTGGTGCGGTCCCCGATGCGGGGGTGCGGCCGGGGTCCGGTGGACGCGGCGGCGATGACGACGATCTCGTCGGCGCGCGGGGCGTCGGGCACCCGGGCGCTGATGGTCTGGTAGTGGCTGCGGGTCGCCGCGTGGGTCTTGTGCCACAGGGGGACGGTCAGGGTCTCCCCCGCCTCGGCGCGGGTGTCGGCGAAGCAGATGATCGATTCACCGGCCAGGAACTCCCGTACCAGGTTGCCGAAGTAGGGCGTGTGGATGAGCGCGCCGGCGTGCTCGATCTCGCCACCGGTACCGACCACGGCGGCCTTGCCGAACGCCTCGATCTCCTCCACCGGGCCCAGCGCGGCGACGAGCCGGTCGGTGAGCAGGGTGGCGAGGACCGGGGCGATGCGGGCCTGTTCCTTCGACAGGTCGGTCCGGGGGCCGCCGTGCAGCCACGGGTTGGTGATGACGGCGGCGACGCTGGCCCGCCGGGCGGGCCGGTCCGGGGTGTGGCCGGCCTCCGTGACGACCACGTCGCGGTAGAGCACGAGCTTGCGGAGACCGATGGAGTGGTCCGGGCGATCCGGGATGCGCTCTTGCATGCCACAGGACGATAGGCATACGTCTTCTCCCGGTCAAGAGCCGTGCCAAAGAGAGCATTCCACTGAAGGGCTCGCTCTCCCCGTTCAGCGCACCTGCGGGCTTTAGCAGGGGTTTCTCCGGTCAGGTGGACTGTTTCCGATTCATTTCGCCGTACCCCTTGACCCGTGATGGGTGACATGCATTACTGCTGCTTGCATGCCAGCGGCGAAGCTGGTGACCCTGCGGACTCAAGGAGCCTCATGTCCAGTCACCTTCGAACGGGTGCGGAGATGACACCCGTGGAACCGCCGGGAAGCGACGCCGGAGCCGGCCCGGAGCGCGGTGGCCGCGCCCGGCTCGGGTCCGTCTTCTGGACCTCCATCGGCATCTCGGTGGTGTTCGTCGCCTGGGCGGCACTGTTCACCGAGAACCTGAACAAGGTCACCTCGACCTCGCTGGGCTGGGTCACGGAGACCTTCGGCTGGGCCTATCTGGTGGTCACGCTCGGTATCCTGATCTTCCTGGTGTTCCTGGCCTTCAGCCGGGCCGGCTCGATCCGGCTCGGCGAGGACAGTGACCGCCCGGAGTTCTCGACGGCCACCTGGCTGGCCATGCTGCTGGCCGCCGTCATGGGCATCGGACTGATCTCCTACGGAGTCGCCGAACCCATTTCGCACTTCGCCGACCCGCCGCACGGCCTCGCCGAGCCGAACTCCCCGGCCGCGGCGGCCCGCGCCCTCCAGTACTCCTACTTCGACTGGGGCCTGCACGCCTGGGCGGTCTTCGCCGTCTTCGGCCTCGCCATCGCCTACGCCACGCACCGCAAGGGCCGCCGCGCCCTGGTCAGCCAGTTGTTCGTGCCGCTGCTCGGCGACCGGGTGAACGGCCCGATCGGCAAGACGATCGACATCCTGGCGGTCTTCTCCACCCTGTTCGGCACCACGACCTCCCTGGGTCTGGGGGCCCTCCAGCTCAACAACGGCCTCGGCAGCCTGTTCGGCGTCCCGGTCAACTCGGTGAGCCAGGTACTCATCGTGGCCGCCCTGACCTCCCTGTTCACCATCTCGGCGGTGACGGGGATCAGCAAGGGCATCAAGTACCTGAGCCAGATCAGCACGGTACTCGCGATCGCGTTCGTCGCCTTCATGCTGATCGTGGGACCCGCCGCCTTCATCGCCAACCTCTACACCGAGTCCCTGGGCCTGTGGGCCAGCGACTTCTTCCGGATGAGCCTCCAGGGAAGCGCGTTCGGCGGGCTGGAGTGGATGCAGCTGTGGACCTACTTCATGCTGGCCTGGTGGGTCTCCTGGGGAGCCTTCGTGGGGATCTTCCTCGCCCGCATCTCCCGGGGCCGCACCATCCGGGGTTTCATCTCGGGTGTCCTGGTCGTCCCGAGCGCCGCGTTCTTCACCTGGTTCACGGTCTTCGGCGGCACGGCCATCCACGTCGACCTGTACCGGGGCGGCGACATCGCGCGGCAGACCGCCGCCGACCTCAATACGGCGTTCTTCGCCACCCTCGACCACTTTCCGCTGGCCGGCCTCACCTCGGCCGTGGCCATCCTGCTGGTGGTGATCTTCTTCGTCACCAGTGCGGACTCCAACACCTATGTGCTGAGCATGATGACCTCCGACGGATCGCTCACCCCGCGCCGTTCCGTCCTCATCCTGTGGGGCGCCATCACCGGGGTCACCGCCGTCGCCCTGCTGCTCGCCGGCGGACTGAACGGCCTCCAGAACACCGTCATCGTCACGTCCCTGCCGTTCCTCGTGGTCATCGCCGCACTGACGGTGTCCTTCTGGAAGGAACTGAGCGGGGACCTAGGCGCCCGGCCGAGCGCGGACCTGAAGAAAGAAGAGAAGGAGAAGGCTGATGCCGGACAGTAACGCCCGCCGCGACCTGATCGAGACGACGTGGGCCGCCGCCTGGGGCCGTGGCGAAGTGGACGCCCTCGGCGCGCTCCTCGCGCCGGACTACCTCCGTTACGGCAGCGACCCGCAGCCGCAGCACCTGGACGCCCTCAAGTCGGCGATCCTCGGCACCCGGGCCGCGTTCCCCGATCTGACCACCACCATCGACGACATCCTGCTGGACGGGGACCGGGCGGCGATCCGCTGGCACAGCACCGGCTGCCACGAGAACCCCTTCCTCGGCGTCCCCGCCACCGGGCGGCGCGTCCGTGTCGCCGGCGCCACCTTCGCCCGCTTCGAGGGCGACCGGATCGCCGAGGAGTACGTCACCTGGGACCCGCGCGCACTGCTGACGGCGCTCGGCGTCTTCCCGGTGGGGCAGGACTGACGCGCCCGATGACGACTTCTGCCCCCGCACGCGCGACGACCACCACCACAGCCACCACGGCACGGACCACGACAAGGAGCACCGCCATGACCGCACTCGCCGCCGCCCCCGGCATCGATGTGATGAAGCAGGTCAACCGGCAGTTCGTCACCGGGGTCACGGTCGTGACCACCATGGACGGCGAGACTCCCCGGGGTCTGGCGGTCAACGCGTTCTCCAGCATCTCCCTCGACCCGGCCACCGTGATGGTGTGCGTTCAGCGGACCTCCTCCACCCACGACTGCCTTTTCCGTGCCGGTCATCTCGCCATCAACATCCTCTCCACGGAGCAGCTGGACGTCGTCGGTGTCTTCGCCGGCAAGTCCGACGACAAGTTCCGCCAGGTGAACTGGGAGGGCGGTCCGTTCGGCAGCCCGCTGCTCGCCGCGAGCAGCGCCAGGGTCGAGGCCGAGATCCGCGAACGGCTCCAGGCCAGTACCCACACCATCTTCATCTGCCGGGTGGTGCACGCCGATGTCGCCGAGTGGCCGCCCATGGTGTACAGCGCGGGTAAGTTCTTCGACGGGGGCGCGCTCGCCCCGCTGGGATGACCGGTGACCGATGGACCGATGACCGGCGGCCGGCTCGGGAGACGACAGGGATGAGATCGGTGAATCGCGGACAGAGCGGACCGAAGAACGGGTCGGTACAGGCCCGGGTGGTCGCCGAGATGCGCCATCGCATCATCAGGGGCGACATCGGACCCGGGTCACCGCTCGCCGAACTGGCCCTCGCGGAGGAGTTCGGTGTCAGCCGCACACCGGTGCGCGAGGCCCTGAAACAGCTTCAGACCGAGGGCCTGGTCGAGATCAGGCCCCGGGTCGGCACGTTCGTCACCGCCCCGTCCCGCCGTGAGATCACCGAACTCTTCGAGATGAAGGAACTGCTGGAGGGCGCCGCCGCCCGCCTGCTCGCCCAGCGCGGCCGGGTCGCGGAGATCGAGTTGCTGGAGCGCAACCTGCGCGAGGCGGACAACGCGGTGGAGCGGGACAACCGGGAACGGTACGCCGAACTCGTCCAGGAGTTCCACGATCTGCTGATCGCCGGGGCGGACAACAGCAAACTGGAGGCCCATTACCGCACGCTGATGAACCAGTTGGCGTACTCCCGGCTGGTGACCACCTCCCTCAGCCGGCCGGGCCGGGCCCGCCAGTCCGACCGCGAGCACCACCACGTCCTCGAACTGATCCTGGAGAAGGACGGCGACAGCGCGGAGCACGTCATGCGTGAGCACGTCCGCGCCTCGCGCCGCGCCCTGCTGGCCGGGCTGCCACCCACCGGCGGCACGGCCGGCGCCTGATCCCGGCCTGCGCCGCGGCGGTGTCGCGACGGCCACGGAAGGGACGCGCCGGACCGGCGGTGTTGTCGTCGTGCCCACCGGCCCGGGGCTTTGGTGCCCCGGGCCGGTCCGTGCGGGTGGGTCAGCTGTCGGCGCCGGTCGGGTACAGGTCGCGGAGGTAGGCGCCGAAGCCCTCGGCCCCGTCGATGATCCGGGGGCCGCTGATGGCCTCGTTGTAGTCGAGGATGTAGAAGTTGCCGGCCAGCACGGCCGGGAGGTTGCGGGTCACCGGGGAGGAGCGCAGGAAGTCGATCTTCTCCTCGGCCGGGCTGTCCTGGTAGTCGAGGATGACGATGACCTCGGGGTCGGCGTCGACGACCGCCTCCCAGCCCACCGTGGTCCACCGGTCGGTCAGATCGGCGAAGACGTTCTCGCCGCCGGCCGTCTCGATGATCTCGTGGGGCGGGGCCTGGTTGCCGGAGGTGAACGGCTGGTCGGTGCCGGAGTCGTAGACGAAGACGCGGGGCGCGCGGCCGGCCGGGGCCGCCTCCTCGACGGCCGCGACGCGTTCGCGCATCCCGGCGACGACCTCCTCGGCGCGGTCTTCGGCGCCGAAGATCCGCCCCAGCAGTTCCAGGTCCCGGTACAGCCCCTCGATCGGGGTGAAGTCCACCGGGTACTGGGGGTAGTTGTAGCAGGTCTCGCTGTGCATGAAGCTCTGGATGCCCAGGGTGTCCAGGAGTTCGGGCGTGATGCCGCGCTCGTCGCTGAAGCCCGAGCGCCAGCCGGCGACGACGAAGTCCGCTCCGGCGTCCACCACCAGCTCCCGGTTGAGCAGGTCGTCGCTGAGCATCTCCACCTTCGCGTACTCGGAGGCCCACGGGGACTCCTCCACGGGCGGGTTGGCGGGCGGCATGACGTAGCCGCGCACGTGGTCGGTCAGGCCCAGGACGAACATCTTGTCCGCGCTGCCCGCCTCGTAGACGACGGCGCGCTCGGGGCGCTGGTACGTCACGTCCTCGCCGCAGCGTGGGACGGTCACCGCCGTGGCGCCGGAGCCGTCGTCCGTCGCGACATCGGCGCCGCAGGCGGCCAGGGGCAGGGCGGCCGCGGCGAGGGCGGCGGCGCGCAGGCGTCGGGTCATGCGGGGGCTCCCAGGGAGTAGAGGAGTTGCGGGTGGCCGGTCAGGGGGTGGGGGACGACGGTGGCCTCGACGCCGAAGACGGTGCGCACCAGTGCGCGGGTGAGCACCTCGCCCGGTGTGCCGGCCGCGACCAGGGCGCCGTCGGCCAGCACGCCGACGCGGTCGCACACGGCGGCGGCGAGGTTGAGGTCGTGGAGCACGATCACGACCGTGAGGGCGGAGCGGCGCAGCAGTGTGAGCAGGTCGATCTGGTGCCGGATGTCGAGGTGGTTGGTGGGTTCGTCGAGCACCAGGACGTCGGGTTCCTGGACCAGGGCGCGTGCGGCGAGCACGCGTTGGCGTTCGCCGCCGGAGAGGGTGAGGACGCCCCGGTCGGCGAGGTGGAGGACATCGAGCTGTGCCATGGCGCGGTGGCACAGCTCCCTGTCGCGCGGGCCGAGTGCCTGGTTGCCGCGCAGATGGGGGGAGCGGCCGAGGGCGACGATCTCCGTGACGGTGAAGTCGAGTTCGGATCCGCTCTCCTGGGTGAGCGCGGCGATGTGCCGGGCGCTCTCGCGGCGGGTGTAGGTGGTCAGCTCGCGGTCGTGGAGCCATACGGCGCCGGTGGTGGGGGCGAGCGCCCGGTAGACGCAGCGCAGGGCGGTGGACTTGCCGCTGCCGTTGGGTCCGACCAGGCCCACGATCTGGCCGCTCCCCACATCCAGGGACAGGTCGCGGACCAGGGCGCGGCCATCTCTGTCGACCCCCAGCGCGTCGAGTCGCAGCGTCATCAGCGGCCTCCGAAGACGTAGCCCTTGCGGCGCATCAGGGTGATGAACACCGGGACGCCGACCAGGGCCGTGATGACGCCGAGGGGAAGTTCGCGCGGAGCGGCGAGGGTGCGGGCGACGAGGTCGGCCCAGACCATGAAGACGGCGCCGACGAGCGGTGCGAGGACGAGCACCCGGGCGTGGCGGGCGCCGACGAGGATGCGGACCAGGTGCGGCATGACGAGGCCGACGAAGCCGATCGCCCCGCTGACCGCGACCATCGCGCCGGTCATCAGGGAGGTGATGACGAACAGGCCGCGCCGCAGGGCGGTGGTGTCCACGCCGAGGCTGCCGGCCGTCTCGTCGCCCAGTGCCATGGCGTCCAGGGCCCGGGAGTGGCGGTGCAGGACGAAGGCCCCGGCGAGGACGATCACCGCGACGGTGGGCAGCGAGCCCCAGGTGGCGGCGCCGAGCCCGCCCAGCGTCCAGAACAGGACGGTGTGGGTGGCCTCGCCGTCGGGGGCGAGGTAGACCATGACGCTCATGACGGCCTGGAAGCCGTAGGCGAGGGCGATCCCCGTCAGGACCAGGCGCAGCGGGGTGAGTCCGGTGCGGCTGTAGGAGGCCAGGTAGACGAGGGCGGAGGCGGCCAGCGCACCCGCGAAGGCGCCGGCCGACAGGGCGTGGACGCCGAAGGCGCCGAAACCGCCGAGGACGATGACGGCGACCGCGCCGACCGAGGCGCCGGAGGAGACGCCCAGGACGAACGGGTCGGCCAGCGCGTTGCGTACCAGGGCCTGTACGGCGACGCCGACCACGCTGAGGCCGGCGCCGACGACGACGGCCAGCAGCACGCGGGGGGTGCGGACCTCCCAGATGATCTGGTAGCCGGTCAGGTTCTCGGCGGGGACGGTGCCGCCGGTGAGCGCGGCCCACAGGTAACGGGTCGTGTCCGCGGGTGAGATGGCGGCGGGACCGAGACCGATGGCCACGACCACCGAGACGATCAGCACGGCGAGCAGGGCGAGGACGGGGAGGACGAGGCGCCGGCCGGTGGGCCCGGGGTCCGGGCGGACGGTGAGGTCCCCCTGGGGCTCACGCAATCTGTCGATAATGGAAATCATTGTCGTATCAGTGTTGTGCGCTGCGCCCGTTTCGTCAAACGGTCGCGGTCGAGGGGACCTTCACGGCAGCCGTGGAGCGGGGGCCCGCGCGGCGCACGCCCCCTCAGGCAGCCGCTTCCGGAGTGGACCGTGCCCCGCCGCGCGAGAAGTGGCGCGCGGTGGGCACCAGTGCCGCGCCCGCCGGGACCAGGAAGCACACCAGGGTGCACAGGCCCAGCACCGGTCCTGGCCCGAAGGCGTCGACGGCGGGGGCGATCAGGGCCAGGCCCACGGGGGCCAGGCCGTAGGAGACCATGAAGTCGAGCGAGGAGACCCTGGCCAGCCGTCGCGGTTCCACCTCGCGCTGGATGGCGGTGAACCAGGGGACGTTGAACAGTTCGATGCCGACGCCCGCCACCGCATAGGCGAGCACCACCAGGGCCACCGGCCCCGGCAGCCACAGGCTCAGCGGGGCGAACCCGTAGCAGGCCAGGGCCGCCAGCGCGGCCCAGCCCCGGGAGCGGGGGCGCCAGCGGGCGATGAGCAGCGCGCCGAGCAGGGCCCCGGCGGTGTAGGCGGTGACGGCGGTGGCGAGGACGGCCTCGGTGCCGTAGCGGTCCCGGCTGACCATCGGCAGAACGACTCCGGTGGCCGAGTATCCGGTGGCGATGACGGCGGCGAGCGCCACGAGACCGCCCAGGAACCAGGGGTGGCGGCGCGCTTCCCGCACGCCGTCGGCGAACTCGGCGGCGAATCCGGGCCGCTCGGCCCCCTCCGGGGCGGGGGCGGGGGCGGGTTTCCCCCCGGGCGGCAGGAGGGCGGCGGCCAGCCACAGCACGCCACTGCCCAGCAGCAGCGTGGGTACATCGAGCACGGTGGCGAGCAGTGCGGCCAGCGCGGGCCCCGCCAGCGTGGTGACGCGGACGGCCAGGGTCATCGCGGCGTTGGCCTGCTGGCGCCGCCCGGGCCGCACGACTTCGGCGGTCAGGGCCTGGAAGGCCGGCCGGCAGGCGCCCTGCCCGGCGCCGATCACCGCGCCGGCCACCGCCATCAGGGCGACCGAACGCCCCAGGGACATCGCCAGTACGGGGGTGGCGACGGCGGCGGCGAGCGAGGACCACAGCACGACGGAGCGGCGCGACCAGCGGTCGGCGAGGACACCACCGACGGGTACCGCGATCAGGAAGCCGACGGTGCGTACGGCCAGTACGAGGCCGAGCGCGGTGGGCGTGATGGCGCTGTGCAGCACCGCGAGGCCGAGGATGAAGGGCATCGCCCAGGTGGCCAGGCCGGAGGCGGTCGAGCCCGCCCACAGCCGCAGGAAGGAGACCTCGCGCAGCACGGACCGCGGGCGGTCGGCGGTGACGGGTTCCAGGATGGACGCGGGGGGACCGGCCACGGTGGTGCCTCCTTGAGGGTCGGAGCGGCCTGATGTGCGGTCAGTCGTGCGGGTCGGAGGATGAGCCGTTCGTCCACCGCCGCCCGGTGACGGGCCACGGCCGACGGAACGGTTCCGCTCTCCGGGAGTACGGCCCCACCGTGCGTCCGCGACCGCCGGTCGGCAGGCAGCGACACCGGCACCCGCCCTGAGGTCTACTCCCGTGCCACGGGGGGCGGTTGGGGCCAGGGGCAACTCTAGACAGAAATGAAAATCGTTTGTAATACTCGCACGGTCATCGGAGTGCGACCACTCCGCTACCAAGGGAGACCTCGTGGATCACCCGGCACCAGGACCGGCGTTCGCCGATCAGCTTCCCCCGCCCCTGCCGGCGGACCGGATCATCGCCCTCAACCAGCCCAGGGCCGACCTCCACACCACCCGCCGGCACACCTGGAACGGCTGGACGTTCGACCTGCCGCCCGGCGTCTTCCAGCCGGGGGAAACCAGCCGCATGATCCACGAGCGGATCCTGGACGGCCGTATCGAGGTGGCCGGCCGCCGCTACGCCGCCATGGGCGTGGGCCTCGGCGTCGAGGCCGTGGCGGCCGGGCAGCGCGGCGCCCGCGAGATCTACGCGCTCGACATCCACCCGGAGTCGGTCGCCACCACACGGCGGCACTACGAGCGGCTCGTCGGGGACCGTCCGGGGACCACCTTCCACCCGCTCGTCTCCGACCTGTTCGACGCGCTGCCCCCCGGCACCCGACTGGATGTCATCACCTTCAACCCGCCCGCCGTCAGCAGGCGGGTGAGCGAGGACCCCGATGTGGTGCGCAACGTGTGCGTCGGCGCCCCGCTGCTGGCCGCCTTCTTCGGCCGGCTCGCCGAGGGCGACCTGCTCGCGGCCGGGGGCGAGATCCACCTCATCGCCTCCAACACCGCCGACCTGCGCGCCATCATCGGGCAGGCCCAATCCCTCGGCTTCCGCCCGGAGGTGACCCTGCGCCACGACTGGCGGGACGGGGTACTGACCTATCTCTTCCGGCTCACCCTCCCGGCCGCCGACCGCCAGGAGCCCGCCGCATGACCCGGCCCACCGCGCCGCCCGCCACCGTCGAGGAATTGCGCCGCGCCGTGCTGGCGGGCACGACCGGCGCCGGCCCGGCCGCCCCCACCGCGACCGCCGTCTTCTGGCTGCACCACGGCACCCGGCTCTCCGGCGGGGACACCACCTACCTCAACCAGTATCTGCTCGTCCGCAGCGGCGGGTCGTTCGGCGCCTGCGCCGTCGAGGACGGCGAGACCGACCCGGCGCTGTGCCGTCGGTACACCGGCGCCCCGCTCCGCGCCCTGCTCGGCGAGGACGTCCCGCGCCCGTTGCGGCTGGCGGCCCTCGACGCCCTCCTCGCCGAGGCGTCACCGCACCGCGAGGACCCGGCAGCCGAGCCGGTCGCCCTCCCCCGGGGAACGCCGGAGGAACGCGCCCGCGCCCGGGACACGGCCATCGCCGGACTGCTGGACATCCCCGAGGGCGCCAAGGTCGCCCTGATCGGCGTCGTCAACCCGCTGGTGACCGCCATCCGCGACCGGGGCGGAGTCTGCCTGCCCTGTGACTTCAACCTGCGCACCACCCAGTGGCAGGAGCCCGTCACCGACTCCATGGACGAGGTCCTGGGCTGCGCCGACGCGGTGGTCGCCACCGGGATGACCCTGGGCAACGGCTCCTTCGACACCATCCTCGGCCGCTGCCGGGAACGCGGCGTCCCGCTGGTGGTCTACGCGCAGAGCGGCAGCGCCGTCGCCCGCGCCTTCCTCGGCAACGGGGTGACCGCGCTGTCCGCGGAGCCCTTCCCCTTCTCCCAGTTCAGCGCCGAGCCCACGGTGCTGTACCGGTACCGGGCCACCGCGTGATCCCCTCCGCCGGCACCGGGAAGGCCCCCTGCCACCACGGCGAGATCCTCCAGGGCGCCTTCCGCGACCGGACCGGCCGGACCTCGCTGGGCCTGGTCACCCTCTCGCTGCCCGCCACGGACGCGCTGGGCAGCCGCGCGGAGTTCACCCCGTGCCCCGAGGACCCCGCCGGCCGGCTCACCGTCCACCCCCCGGACCGGGTCAAGGCGCTGCGCGCGGCGGCCTCGGCCATCGCCGAGTGCGCCCGCCGGACCGGACGGAGCCCGTGCGGCGGCCGGCTGCTGCTGCGCGGCGCCGTCCCGGTGGGCCTGGGGATGGGCTCGTCCACCAGCGACATCATCGCCACCATCCGGGCGGTGGCCGCCGGCTACCGCGTCGCGCTGACCGCGCCCGAGGTGGCCCGGCTGGCGGTGGCCGCCGAGCACGCCTGCGACCCCCTCATGCTCGACGACGGGCGGGCCCCCGTCCTGTTCGCCCAGCGCGAGGGACGCGTCCTCGAAGTGCTCGGCACGGCGCTGCCGCCGGCCGTGGTCGTCGGCTGCGCCACCGGCGGCGGCGCACCGGTCGACACCCTGGCCCTGCCCACCGACGCCTACCTCCACGAGGACGTGACCACGTACGAGAGACTGCGCGGCCTGCTGCGTCGCGCCGTCACCACCGCCGACACCACGCTGCTCGGCCGGGTCTGCACCGCGAGCGCCCGCCTCCACCAGCGACTGCTCACCAAGGAGGAACTCCCGCTGCTGGAGGCCATCGCGGCCGAGACCGGCGCGGCGGGCGTACAGATCGCGCACAGCGGCAATGTCGCCGGAGTGCTCTTCGACCCCGCTCTCCCCCGCCTGCGACCACGGATACGCCGCTGCCTCCACCGGCTGGAGCGCACGGGCCTGACCCCCACCCGGATCTTCACGACGTCCGCGAGCACGCCGGACCCGGAGAACGAGAAGGTGAGCACGCATGCACGAGCACGTCGCCGACGCGATCGGCGCACCCGACCTGATACGCCTCGAACCCGGACTGATCTGCCTGCGCTTTGAGACCATGAAGGTCGTCTCCGCCCTCGCCGCCGTGCGGCAGCTGCTGGAGCGCGGCACCGTACGGCCCGGCGACACCCTGCTGGACAGCTCCAGCGGCATCTACGCCTACGCGCTCGCCCTCGCCTGCCACCGCCACGGCCTGCGCTGTCACATCGTGGGCTCCACCACCATCGACGAGGCGCTGCGCACCCAACTCGCCGTCCTCGGCGCCCATCTGGAGCAGATGCCGCCCAGCGACGACCTCAAACTCGACCAGAGGCGGCGGGTGCGGCGCGTCCGCGAGATCCTCGCCGAACACCCCGCCTATCACTGGATGCGCCAGTACCACGACGACATCCACTACCTCGGGTACCGGGCCGTCGCCGCGTCGGTGGCCGAGGAGACACCGGGGCAGGCGCTCACCCTGGTCGGCGGCGTCGGGTCCGGCGCCTCCACCGGGGCGCTGGCCCGGTATCTCAGGGAACGCGGCACCGACCTCTGCCTGGTCGGCGTGCAGCCGTTCGGCAGTGTCACCTTCGGCAGCGAGCGGGTGACCGACCCGGAGATCATCATCGCCGGGATCGGCTCCTCCATCCCGATGGGCAATGTCTCCCACACCAGCTACGACACCGTGCACTGGACCGCCTTCGACGCCGCCCTGGCCGGGAGCGTCGATCTGCTGCGCCGGCACGCGGTCTTCGCCGGCCTGTCCTCCGGCGCCGCGTATCTGGCCGCCCGCTGGGAGCACCGCCACAATCCGGAACGCACCGTGGTCTTCATCGCCGCGGACACCGGCCACCGGTACGTCGACACGGTCTTCGGCCGGCACCGCGAGGCCGCCCCGCTGGAGCGCCTCGCCCCCCGGAGGGTCACCACCGCGGCCGAACTCGCCCTCCCCTGGTGCCGGATGGAGTGGGCCGGCGCGTCGGGGTTCGGGGAGGATCGGCGGATCGCGGTGCCGGTCACCGGCGCGCCGCACGGCTGACGGGGGCCGTGCCGGTGTGCGGCGTGGCCGCTCACCAGCGCGGTACGGAGGGGGGCCGCCAACCGGGGTCGGCGACCCGCATCGCGGCGGCGTCGTCCCGGTCCCGGTAGCGGCCGTACGTGCTCTCGTCCAGCCAGCGGCGGTGCAGTGCGGCCAGCCGCTCGCGGTCGAGTTCGACGCCCAGGCCCGGGGTGTCGGAGACGGTGACGCGGCCGTCGCGGAAGCGCGTCCGGGTGGTGATCACATCCTCGCGCTGCCAGGGGTAGTGGCTGTCGCAGGCGTAGTCGAGGTGGGGGACGGTGGCGGCGACCTGGGTCATCGCGGCGAGGCTGATGCCCAGGTGGGTGTTGGAGTGCATGGACACCCCGACGCCGAAGGCACGGCAGACGGCGGCCAGTTCTCTGGTGCGCTGGAGTCCGCCCCAGTAGTGGTGGTCGGAGAGCACGATCTGGACGGCGTCCCGGGTGAACGCCTCACGGATCTCCGGGACGGTGGTGACGCACATGTTGGTGGCGAGCGGGATGTCGGTGCCGGCGGAGACACGGGCCATCGCGTCGGTGCCGGTGGCCGGGTCCTCCAGGTACTGCAGGACGCCGCGCAGCCGGCCGGCGACGTACAGGGAGGTCTCCACGGACCAGGCGCCGTTGGGGTCCAGGCGCAGCGGCATGCCGGGGAACGCCTCGGCGAGGGCGAGCACGGCGGCGATCTCCCGGTCGGGTTCGAAGACCCCGCCCTTGAGCTTGAAGGAGGTGAAGCCGTGCTCGCGGGCGAAGCGGCGGGCCTGGGTGACGATGCCCGCGGGGTCGAGCGCGGCGCCCCAGTCGTCGGGTTCGCCGGGGACGCCGTCGGGGTGGCGGGCCCAGCGGTGGAAGAGGTAGGCGCTGTAGTCGACGCTGTCGCGGACCTTGCCGCCCAGCAGGGCGTGCACGGGGAGCCCGAGGGTGCGGCCGAGGGCGTCCAGGCAGGCCACTTCGAAGGCGGAGACGACGGAGAGCCGCAACTTGTCGGCGGTCAGCACGCCACGCTGGCCGCCGACGTCCAGGGTGGCGGCGCCGGTGGCGGGCGGCGCGTCGCCGCAGACGCGGTCGGCGAGGGCGAAGAGGGCGTTGAGGTCGCTGACGCGGTGCCCCGGCAGGGCGTCGGCGAGCGGGCGGGCGAGCCGGAGGTAGGTGGTGTCCCCGTAGGTCTCGCCGAGGCCGGTGACCCCGTCCGCGGTCTCCACCTCGACGACCAGGCGGGGGGTGTACGGCTGGTGGACGCCCTGGGTGTTGAGCAGCGGGGGGTCGGACACGAGGATCGGGGTCAGCCGTACGGCGGTGATGGTGAGCCTGCTCATCAGACGGTTGTCTCCATACGTGGACGCTGTTCACCCATGAAGGCGGAGAGTAGGGAGGGCCGTGGTCCGGGTCAAGGGTCGGCGCGCGGCGCGCCCGGGGGGCGGCCCGGCTGCCGCAACATCGCTGAGCGGGGCGGGAGATCGCGCCCGTACGGGACCTGGTGGCAATTCCAACCACCTGGTAGAAATCTCGCCGTGGAGAGCATCACGAAGAACCGCCAGCCGCCCGCCGTCCTGCGGGCCATGATCGAGCGCGCCTACGGCCCCGAGCGCGTCCCGCACGGCGAGGGATGGGCCCGGGAGCTGGGACACGGCTGGTTCAACGTCGCCTACCGGATCCGCCTGCGGGACGGCGCCGAGGTCGTCCTGAAGATCGCCCCACCGCCCGGGGTGGAGGTACTGACCTACGAGCGCGGCGCGATGGGCACCGAACTCGCCGCGCTGGAACTCATCCGCAAGCACACCGGGGTCCCGGTCCCCGCCGTGGACTTCGCCGACCGCGGCCACCAACTGTGCGACGCGGACTACTTCTTCATGCCGTTCATCGACGCCGACAACCTCGGCGTCATCGAGGACCGCCTGCCCGCCGCCGAACGCGACGCCTACCACGAGCGGCTGGGCGCCGCCAACCGCGAGCTGAACTCCGTACGGGGCACCGCCTTCGGCCCGCTGGCCGGCCCCGGCGACGCCAGCTGGCGACGGGTGTTCACCGGCATGTTCGAGGACGTCCTCGCCGACGGGGAGCGGCGGGCGGTGGACCTCGGACGGCCGTACGCGACCGTGCGCGCGGTGCTCACCGAGTACGCCCCGGCCCTGGACGCGGTGGTCGAGCCGCGCCTGGTGGAGTGGGACCTGTGGGGCGGCAACGTCATGGTGCGCGAGGGCCGGATCGTGTGCGTCATCGACCACGAACGGGCCTTCTGGGGCGACCCGTTGATCGAGGCCGGCTTCACCGGTACGCAACTGCCCGCCTTCGGCGACTCCACGGCCTTCCTGCGCGGCTACGGACACGGCCCGCTCACGGAGAACGAGACCTGGCGGCGCTGGCTGTACTGCCTGTACCTGGTGCTCGTCATGGTGATCGAGACCGACTACCGCGGCCACACCGACACCCGCCAGTACGACTGGGCGCGCGAGCGACTGACCGAGGCCATGGCCCTGTTCGGCCGCACCGGACCGTGAAGGGACAGAGCGACGCGGCGGCCCGGCTGGCCGAGCGGCCGGTGGGCCGGCTGCTGTGGCACACCTGCACCCAGACCACCGCCTCGGTCGGCGTCTACGGGGTCTACGCCCTGACCAACGCCTGGTTCGTGGGCCGCGGGGTGGGCGATCAGGCGATGGCAGCGGTGAACCTGGTCGCGCCGCTGCTGCTCCTGCTGGGCGCCGTGTCCACCACCGTCGGGGCCGGCGGCGCCTCCCTCATCTCCCGCGCGCTGGGCGCGGGCGACCCCCGGGCCGCCGCCCGGGCCGCCGGCAACGCCTTCACCCTCTTCTGGGCCGTGGCCCTGGCCACCACCGTCCTCGGACTGGTCTTCCTGGACCCGCTGCTGACCCTGCTCGGCGCGCGGGGGCCGCTGCGCGAGGACGCCCACGCGTACGCGGTGATCCTGCTGTGCGGGGCGGTGGTCTCCACCGGCTTCTCCGGACTGGTGCGCGCCGAGGGCCGGATCGGCTTCTCGACGCTGCTGTGGGTGGTGCCGGTGGCCGTGCAGATCACCCTCGACCCGCTGCTGATCTTCGGCCTGGGCATGGGGGTGCGGGGCGCGGCGCTGGGCACCGTCGGCGGCCAGGCGGTGTCCGCCGCGATGAGCCTGTGGTTCTTCTTCGGCCGCCGCGACCGCCCCTACCGGGTGGGGGTTTCGGAGCTGCGCCCGCACGCCGGCACCCTGCGCGGGCTGCTGGGCCTGGGGCTGCCGTCCTTCCTCGCGGGTGCCGGGGTGACGCTGCTGGCGGTGCTGGTCAACACCACGCTGGCCGCGGCGGGGGCGGTCACCGCGCTGGCCGCGTACGCCGTGTGCGCCCGCCTCCAGACGTTCGCGATGATGCCGCACACCGGCATCAGCCAGGGCCTGCAGCCCATCGTCGGCTACAACGCGGGGCGCGGCCTGGCGGAACGGGTGGCCCGGGCCCGTACTTTGGCGCTGCGCGGCTCGCTGCTGTACGGCGTGGTCACCGCGACGGTGCTGGTGGTCGCGGCGGAACCGCTGGTGGGGCTGTTCCTGAACGATCCGGCGACCGCGGCGGTCGCGCGGGACGGGCTGCGCGTCATCGGCATCGGCCAGGCCGTGGCCGGGGTCGCTCCGCTGGCCGCCGGGTACTTCCAGGCGCTGGGCCGGCCACGACCCGCCTATCTGCTGTCCGTCGGCGCCCTGGTGCTGGTCAAGGTGCCGCTGGTGGTGGTTCTCGGGGGCACCGGCACCCTGGGGGTGTGGATCGCGCTGGCGGCCGGTGAGGTGATCACCGCGGCGGCGGCGCTGGCGGTGCTGCTCCGCTCGCGTCCGGCGGCCCGAGCGATCCCTCGGGTGCCCGCAGCAGCCGCTCGATGAAGAAGCGCAGGGTGCCGGCCATGTCGATCTCGCCGGGGCTGGTCAGCCACTGCACCTGGAGGCCGTCCATGAGGGCCACCAGGCCGACCGCCGCGGTGGCGGGGTCGACGCCTTCCCGCAACCGCCCGGCGGCGTCCAGTTCCTCCAGCGCGGTCCTGGCGAACGCGCGTACCTGGGCGTAGTGCCGCGTGAAGTAGTCGTGCGCCGGGTGGTCGGGGGCGAACGCCTCGGCCGCCAGGCGGACATAGAGCTCGACGATCGGCGGGTGGCGTGCGTTGTGATGAGCCAGGTCGAGGAGATGCCGCACCATGTCCATCGGGGAGGGCACGGGCGTTCCGACCCGCTGTGCGTCCTGTGCGTCGCGCCGTTCCAGCACCGCCGCCAGCAGGGCCTCGCGCCGGGGGAAGTGGTAGAGCAGTCCGGCGTGGCTGATGCCGGCCCGTTTGGCGATCTCGCGCAGCGAGGCGCCGTGGTAGCCGGTCTCGGTGTACGCCTGCGCGGCGGCCGCCACGATCTGCTCGCGGCGGGCCCGGCCCTTGGCATAGCCCCCTGAGGAGGCCGCCGTTCGCGGCACCGCTCCTGACACAGCCGTCCTCCGGGGTGGGCGGGTATCCCGTCGGGGCCACGTTCTCACACGGCGGGAGTGTACGGCCGTACGCTCGGGAGCGTACGATCGTCCGCATGGCCACGGACCACTTCGCCCAGGACCCCCGCAGCAACCTCGAACGCATGGAGGCGGGTGACCTCTACATCGCCGACGACCCGGAGATCGCCCGCCGGCACCAGCGGGCCGTACGGCTGGCCGCCCGCTACCAGGCCGCCTACGTCGAGGACGTGGTCGCCGCCCGGCCGATCCTGGAGGAACTGCTGGGCTCCCTGGGCGAGGAGGCCCACCTGACACCGCCGCTGTACGTCGACTACGGCAGCAACATCACCATCGGCCCGCGCACGTTCGCCAACTTCAATCTCACCGCCCTGGACGTCGCGGCGATCACCATCGGGGCGGACTGCCAGATCGGGCCGAACGTCCAACTGCTCACCCCCACCCACCCGCTGGAACCCCAGCCCCGGCGCGACAAGCTGGAGGCCGCCCGCCCGATCACCATCGGCGACAACGTGTGGCTGGGCGGCGGCGCGATCGTCCTGCCCGGGGTGACCATCGGGGACAACGCGGTCATCGGCGCCGGCGCGGTCGTCACGAAGGACGTGCCGGCGAACGTCGTCGCGGTCGGCAACCCGGCCCGCCCGGTCCGGAATCTCTGAGCCGGCCGATCACCACCATGGCCACCGGACACACGGACCCGCTGCGGCGCGAGCGGATCATCGCGGCGACGCTCGATCTCATCGCCGAGGACGGCGTCGCGGGCGTCTCGCACCGCAGGATCGCCGCCCGCGCCGGAGTCCCGCTGGGGTCGATGACATACCACTTCACCGGCATCGACCAGCTGCTGCGGGAGGCGTTCGGACGGTTCACCGACCGGATGGTCGCGCTCTTCGACGCCCATCTCGGCGGCTGCGCCGACCGGGACGCGGCGCGGGCGGCGATCGCCGACCTGGTGCACACCATGTCGGAGGACGGGCCCCGCGATCTCGTCCTCACCCAGGAGCTGTACACCCTCGCCACCCGCCGGCCCGCCTACCGGGAACTCACCCATGAGTGGATGCGGCGCAGCCGGGTCCATCTGGAGAGGCACTTCGACCCGGCGACGGCCCGGCAGCTCGACGCGCTGATCGAAGGGCTGACCCTGCACCGGGCGCTGGCCAGGGAGCCGCACGGCCGCGCCCTGACCGTCGAGGCGATCGCCCGCATCACGGCGGCGGCCGGCTAGCTGCGGCTGACCGGTCGCCGCCGGGACGGTCACCAGGTCACGGGCAGCTCGTACACGCCGTACACGGCACCGTCGTGCTTGAAGGGGAGATCGCCGACGCCGCCGTCCCCGGCGAGCCGGAGGGTGGGGATCCTGCGGTACAGCGTGCCGCAGACGACCTGGAGTTCCAGGCGGGCCAGGGGCTGGCCCAGGCACTGGTGCACCCCGAAGCCGAAGGCGACGTGCCGGCGCGCGTCGCCGCGGGCCAGGTCCAGGTCGTCGGGGTCGGTGAAGGCGTCCGGGTCGCGGTTGGCGATGTCGTTGGAGCAGATGATGCCCTCACCGGCGCGCAGGGTCACGCCGGCGATCTCGATGTCCTCCAGCACCGCCCGGCGCCGCCCGGTGTGGGTGATGTTGAGATAGCGCAGCAGCTCCTCCACCGCGGAGGTGATCAGGACCGGATCGTCGCTCTCGCGCAACAGGGCCAGCTGCTCCGGGTGTTCGAGCAGCGCGGCGGTGCCGAGCGCGATCATGTTGGCGGTCGTCTCGTGGCCGGCCACCAGCAGCAGCACGCCCATCTGGGCGGCCTCCTGGCGGGTCAGTTCACCCGATTCCACCCGGGAGACCAGGCCGGACAGCAGGTCATCGGCCGGGGCCGCCGCCTTGCGGCCCATCAGATCGTCCAGGTAGCGGGTCAGTTCCTCGTGGGCGGCCGAGCGCAGCGCCGGGTCCACGTCCCTCCTGAGGAGGACGGCGCTGTGCTCCTGGAAGAACGCGTGGTCCGTGTACGGCACGCCGAGCAGTTCGCAGATCACCAGGGAGGGCACCGGCAGCGCGAAGGCCCGGACCAGATCGACGGGGCGGGGGCCGGCGAGCAGCGCGTCGATCCGGTCGTCGACGATCCGCTGGACGGCGGGCCGCATCGCCTCGACACGTTTGATGGTGAAGGGGGCCTGCACCATCCGTCGCAGCCGGGCGTGTTCGGGGTCATCCCGCAGGATGAAGCTGAAGGAGGACCGGCCGGTCATCGGTGTCGGCAGCGGATAGCCGGGGGTGAACGGGTTGGCGCTGACCCGCCGGTCGAGCAGCAGGGCGCGCTGGTCCGCGTAGCGGGTGACGAGCCACGGGGTGCTGCCGTCCCACAGCCTGACCCGCTCGAACCGGGCGCGCCGCTGCATGGCGGCCAGGGCCGGGGGCGGGTCGAAGGGGCAGCGGGCCGCCCTGGCCATCGGAAAGTCCTCGGGGCTGTGGTGGTCCTCGATGAGCGGTGGCTGGGTCGCGTGGCCTGCTGGGGTCATATCGCTCTCCTGTGAGCCTGTGAGCCGGTGCGTCGCTGTGCCCGCTCCCCCAGCGAAACACCCGCCAGGACCACTCATCAAGCGTTCGCTTTAATTTCATCCATCCGGGTGACGGGCGCCTGCCACAGCGCGACGATCACGTCGATCAGACCCGTTGCCATGTCCCGCCAGGAGGCGTGCGCCGTGGGGGCGTTCGTGGCGAGGGCGCGTTCTCGCTCCACGGCCATCTGGACGATCAGATGGCGGGTCATGGCGGCGCGTTCGGCGCGCACCCCGGCGGCCAGTTCGGGCAGCGCGCCGTTCATGCCCGCGTGCAGGCGGGTCAGCGAGGGCGAGACGGCCAGGGTCTCCTCCGCCACCAGCGCGTACAGCGCGGGATCCGCGGTGACCTGGGCGATGAAGCGGGCGTACCAGGTGGGGCCGCCGCCCATCGACTCCAGGTGGTCGGTGAGCGTGCGCACGAAGCAGGTGACCCACTCCCGCAGCCCGGCGGAATCGTCCAGGCCGGCCATCAGCCGGACCCGGATGCGTTCCATCCGCTCCGCGTGCCGGCGCGCGAGCGCGCGGATCAGCTCGTCCTTGGTGCCGAAGTGGTAGCTGACGGCCGCGTTGTTGCCCTGCCCGGCGGCCTCGCTGATCTGCCGGTGCGCGACCGCGTGCACCCCGCGTTCGGCGAACAGCCGTTCCGCCGCGGTCAGCAGCGCGTCCCGGGTCGCGCTGACCTGTTCGGCCCGTCGCGTTCCGCCCGCCATCCTCATCACCGCCCGGGACCGCGCGCCCGCCGTGCCGCGAAGGCCGGTCCCCGTACGCCTCGCGCCGTCCGCTCCCGGTCGGCCGGGCCGGTGGAGGGCAGCTTACGCAAGCGGGCCGGGCGCGGCACACACCGGACGGGTCAGCCGGCCAGAAGGGTCGCGAAGAAGGTGAGGGAACGGTCGACCTCGTCCAGCGACGGGGTGCGGTTGAGATGGCCGTGCAGCATGCCGGCCGCCAGACAGGTGCGGGTGGGAACGCCGGACTCGGTCAGCTGACGGGCGAGCAGTTCGCCCGAGGGCCGCAGGTCATCCAGTTCGGACAGGACGATGCCCGTGGGCGGCAGGCCGGTCAGGCGGGCCGCGCCGGGCATCGCGGCCGGAGGCAGTTCGGTGATCCGGCCCACGTAGTTCCGCACCATGTCCTCGATCGACTCGGTGCCGAACCGCAGGATCGGGGGCAGTTCGCGCATCAGCGCCGCCGTGTCGTCGTCCAGCACGGGGACCGGGAAGTGCGCGAAGGGGTACGCGAGCAGCAGCGCGGCGGGCGGTGCCGACCCGTCGTCGCGCAGCCCGATCGCGGCCGACAGCGCGAGGGCGGCGCCCGCGCTGGCGCCGCCGAGGGATGGCCGCCCCGTGTACGTGGGCGCTTCGGGCCCGGTCAGCCAACGCCAGGCGGCGCGGACGTCGTCGACCGGGACCGGGTAGCGGACGCCGTCCACGGCGAGCCGGTAGCCCACGGAGACCACCAGCGCGCCCGCGCGGGCGGCGAGTTCGGCGGAGACCAGGTGGGCCTCGGGCATGTCCAGATCACCGGCCCGGAACCCGCCGCCGTGCAGCCACAGCAGCGCGCGGCCCGGCCGCCGGCCGCGCGGCCGGTAGACGCGTACCGGGATCGGCCCGTGCGGCCCGGACACCGTGTGCTCCTCGGTGTCGGCCTCGGGTTCCGGCCAGGGCGCCGGGTCGCGGAAGAACGCCTCGAACTGCCGCCCGGCCTCGGGGTCCGCCGGGTCGTACCGGCGCAGACCGTCGCTTCGCGGCGAGGAAGGGGTCGAGTGGCACATCGCTCCTCGGGTTCCGCGCGGCCTCCGCCCGTGGACGGCCGCGACCGGTCGAAACGATGTCAGAGCGGCGCCGCGGGTGGCTACCGGAGGCCGCCGCGTAACGGCCCGACCGGCCCTCAGCCGGGGTCCGCGCCCACCGTCGCGCGGCGCCCGGCACGGTGGCGCCGGAGGGCACCGAGCGCGATGTCGATGACCAGGAACACCAGCAGCGAGATGCCCAGCAGCGGGACGAACCAGCCCACGAGGACGGTCACCGCGATCAGCGGAACGCCGATGGCGGGCGGCACCTGACGCCAGGCGCCGCGCGGCAGCGGACGGCCGAACGCGGTGCCACGGCCGCGCAGCCACCACATCCGGTAGCCCCACACGATCAGGACGATGACCGACAGGGCGAGCGCGGCCAGCAGGATCTGGTTGGGCAGGCCGAACAGGACGCCGGTGTGCAGATCGATGCCCCAGCGCGACAGCTTGGCCAGCACCGGGAAGTCGGCGAACCGCACCACGTCGGTGACGGCGCCGGTGGAGGGGTCGACGGCGACCGCGTCCTGTTTCTCCGGCCAGCTGCGCTGGATCTGCCGGACCACATAGGCGGATTCGGCGTCGGCCGGCGGGAGGATCTCCACCGGGTTCGTCAGCCCCTGGGACCGGGCGGCGGCGAGCACGATGTCCAGGTTCACGCCGCCGGGCGTCGCCCCGTCCGCGCCATGGTCGTGCTGGTGTCCGCCGTCCCCCTGCCCGTGCTCCGCGTGCTCGCCACCGCCGCCGGCCGCCCCGGCATCGACCACCGGGGTCTCCTGACCCAGCGAGGTGCGCAGTTCGGTGATGTTCTGTCCGGCGTAGGTCGACCAGGTCAGGCCGGTCGCGGACAGGAAGATCAGGCCGACCGCGCACCACGCGCCGACCGTGCCGTGCACCCCCAGCACCCGGCGCCGGCCGGTGGTGCCGCGCACCGTGCGCGCGGAGCGGCGGCGGGTGAACCACAGCGCCAGGCCGGCGACCGCGATCACCCCCAGCCAGCTGGCGGCGAGTTCGCCGTACAGCCGGCCGGTCTCCCCCAGGTGCAGATCGCGGTGGAACTTGTCGATCCAGGTGCGCAGCGGCAACGCCCCGGTGGAGCCGTACTGTTCGAGCGCGCCGCGCACCTCCCCGGTGTACGGGTCGACGAACACCGCCAGGGTGTGGTCGGCGGCGATGCCGTCCACCCCGGACAGCAGCACCCGGGTGGTGGCGCCGGACTCCGGGGAGGGGCGTACCGCGTTCAGTTCGCCCTCCGGGTGGGCGGCGCGGGCGGCGGCTATCTGCTCGGTGAGGGGGAGTTCGGCCTCCCCCGCCGGAACGCGCAGCTGCTCGGCGTAGACGATCCGCTCCGCCTGGAACGAACCGGCGTACAACAGCCCGGAGAACGCGGCCACCAAGAGGAAGGGGGCGACGAACACCCCGGCGTAGAAGTGCAGTCGCAGCAGCAGCGGGCGCAGGGCCGGCCAGCCGCGGCGGGGGCCGGCGGGCGGCGGGGGCGCGGCCACGGTCTCGGGTTCTGCGGACATCCAGGACTCCTCGGTGCGGGGCGGACGATCAACGAGTCGGGCGCCGGTGGCGCGGAGTTCCGGGTCTCGCGTGTGACGCGTGGCACATCACAGGCGTACGGGGCCCGCCGTCGCCCCGCCACGGGTCCGGGGCCCCGACCGTCCATGCCCGTTTCCGACCCTGGGCGGCCCGCGCACGGGCCCGGTCGCCCCGGCCCGGTCGCGGCACGTGGTCATCGGTCTGCGGCGTACGGACGGGATTGACCGCACGGCCGGGGGCGTCATACTGCTCAGCGGCTGGCGTTTACGTAAACATCTCAACGGAGAGGTGGGCGCATGCGACGGACGGCGGGCGTACTGATCGGAGTGATGGCGTTGCTGGCAGGGGTGTTCACGGGACCGGCCGGAAGCACGGAACGGGCGCGGGACGGCGAGCGGGAGCGGGCACAGCTGGAGTACGCGGGCTATCTGTTCGTCTACTTCACGGGCGAGGACAGCGCCGACGGCGAGCAGGTGCGGATGGCGCTCAGCCAGGGCAACGACCCGCTGCACTGGCGGGAGCTGAACGGCGGGCGCCCCGTTCTCACGTCGTCGCTCGGCGAGCGCGGGGTCCGCGATCCGTTCATCATCCGGGCGCCGGAGGGCGACCGCTTCTATCTGATCGCCACCGACCTGCGCATCCACGGCAACGGCGACTGGGACCGCGCGCAGCGGCACGGCAGCCTGGACATCATGGTGTGGGAGTCCACCGACCTGGTGAACTGGTCGGCGCAGCGCGCGGCGCGGGTGGCCCCGGACACCGCGGGCAACACCTGGGCGCCGGAGGCGTACTGGGACGAGCAGCGCGGCGAGTTCGTGGTGTTCTGGGCGTCGAAGCTGTACGCGCGGGACGACCCGGACCACACCGGGAACACCCACCACCGCATGATGTACGCCACGACCCGGGACTTCGTCACCTTCGGCGAGCCGCGGGTGTGGAGCGATCCGGGGCACTCGGTGATCGACTCCACCGTCATCGCGCACGACGGCCACTACTACCGCTTCACGAAGGACGAGCGGGACACCAGCGCCGCCAACCCGTGCGGCAAGTTCATCGTGGCCGAGCGCACCCGCGAACTGCGTTCCACCTCGTGGGAGTTCATCGCCGAGTGCATCGGCAGCCGGTCGATCGCCCGGGGCGAGGGGCCCACCGTGTTCAAGTCCAACACCGAGGAGAAGTGGTACCTGTTCATCGACGAGTTCGGTGGCCGCGGCTATGTGCCGTTCGAGACCACCGATCTCGCCTCGGGGCAGTGGGTCCCGTCCACCGGCTACCAGTTGCCCGCCTCGCCGCGTCACGGAACCGTACTGCCGCTCACCCGGGCCGAGTACGACCGGCTCGCGTCCCGCTGACGCGCGGATCGCCCGGCCGGGGTCGAGGATGCCGCTACCCGCTCAGGCCCCGGCGTGGGCGTCGCGCAGCGCCTGGATGTCGAGCTTCTTCATGGTGAACATCGCCCGCATCACCCGGTCGGCCTTGACGGGGTCGGGGTCGGCGATCAGCTCGGGCAGGTCCCGGGGCACGATCTGCCAGGAGACCCCGTAGCGGTCCCTGACCCAGCCGCAGTCCCGTTCCTCCCCGCCCTCGGACAGCGCGGCCCACAGCCGGTCGACCTCCGCCTGGTCGGCGCACTCCACGGACAGCGAGATCGCGTCGTTGAAGGTGTCGTGCGGCCCGCCGTTGAGCGCCATGAACCGCTGCCCGGCCAGCTCGAACGTCTGGGTCAGCATGGACCCCGGCTCGCCCGGCCCGGCCTCGGTGTACCGCTGCTCCGCCACCACGCGGGCGTCGCCGCCGAAGACGGCGAGGTAGTGCTGTACGGCCTCCTCCGCGTCGCGCTCGAACCACAGACACGCGGTGATCTTCTGCTCCGCCATGACTCACGCCTTCCTTGCCGGTCCGGTGGTGAACCCTCACAGGGTTGACCACCCCCGGACCCGGAACTCATCGCGACGCGCGGAATCCGTCGTGGTTCAGAGCAGATAGACCAGCGCCGACCAGGCGGCGATCAGGACGGCGATCACCGGGCCGAGGGGGAAGCCCTGTTCTTTCGCGGTGGCCTCCCGGTCCGGGCGCAGGGCGGGATGGGTGTCCAGGGCCCTGATCTCGTTCCTGGCGGTCTCGGCGCGGGAGGTGCCGTGCAGCCGGTGTTCCAGGGGACGCAGGCCGGTGACGGGTAGGGAGATCTCGCGGCGGCCGCCGACCCGGAAGCGCAGGCCGTCCCCTTCGGAGCGCACCGACGCCAACTGCTCCCAGGGGATCCGGTGCACGCGCCAGGGGCCAGTGACCCACAGGCCGTCGCGGTCGGCGGTGATGCGCCAGTTGAGGGCGCACACCGTCATGTTGACGGAGCTGGGCAGGCCGAACAGCAGCAGCCAGTTCCACCCGATGCCGTCGTGCAGCACCAGCCACAGGCAGCCGCCGTTGAACAGCAGCAGGAACAGTCCGACCGCGCGGGAGACGGCGCCGGCCCGCCAGGCGAGCGGTGCGCCGCCGGGGGTCATGCCGGCGGCCGTCTCGGCCGCCGAGGGGGTGCGCCGCACCGGGCGGCGCGGCGCGGGGCGGCGCGCGGTGGAGCGCGGGCCCGCCGTGGCCGGGGCTGTTTCGGGGCGGGCGCCGGTGACGGAGCGTTCGACGGTGACGCTGTGCTCGCCCGCCATGACCACGGCCACCCCGGCGCCCGCGTGCGGCGTCCCGTACAGCACGGCCTCGCGCAGCACGCCCGCCTCGCTGCCGCGCAGGGCGCCCTTCACCTCCTCGGCGATGACCTGCGGGTCGGTGTCCTCCGGGGCCGGCTCGGGCCAGCCGTAGAAGCTGAACAGCGGCTGTGAACCGGCGTGGTCGTCGGCCGCGTGGACGTAGGTGCGGCTGTCGTCCTTGCCCTCGGCGGCGAGCACCCGCAGCACCGGCTGCGGTCCGCTCATCAGGGCGGCGGTACGGCGGCGGGCGGCGGCGCGGTGCAGCAGCGCGATGCTGCCGGGCAGGGCGGCGCCGAGCAGGAGCAGTTGCCAGCCGAAGGGGTCGTACGGTTCGGCGACGGTGCGCGCCCAGTCACCGTCGACGAGCACGCCGATGGTGGCGCCCTCGGCGTAGTCCTCGGGATAGGTGACGGCCAGGGTACGGCTGTCACCGCCGGGCAGGGTGACGGTGATGGTGTCCGCACCCCGGTCGGTCACCTCGGCCGACACGGTGGTGGCTGCGGCGGCCCGGTTCGCGTCCCGGTCGATGCCGCGCAGTGCCTGCCACAGCGCGCCCGCGGCGAGGGTGAGCAGCAGAACGCCCACGACCAGGGCGATCCGGCCGCCGCCCAGCGGTACGGGTCCCAGCGGCGCCCGGTGCCGTATCCCGGCCGACGCCTCGGCGGCCACCGCACCCTGCCGCCGCCGTACGTCGCGGCGGTGGTGCAGCCCGGCGTACCCGAACAGACCGGCTGCCGCCACCGCCAGGCGCGGCAGGTCCCCGGCATCGCCGAGCGCCGCCGGCTCCAGCAGGACCAGGGCGAGCACGGGGCCCAGTGCGACGAGGGCGAGGGCGGGATGCAGGCACAGGGCGTAGAGCGTCAGCAGTCCCGCCCCGAAGAGCCCGAAGCCCCACCACTCGGGCCCGCAGGGCACGGCGTCGGTGCAGGCCGGTTCCGGCACGGAGGCGGTGGCCCACACCGCGGTGGCGACCAGCGCCAGGACCGCCCACACCGGCCATGCCCACCGCGCGGCCCGGACGGCGAGCCAGCGTTCCGCGTCCCGCGTACGCCAATCCCGCGTTCCCTCGGGTATGTCCCCCGCCGACAGCGGTATCGGACCGTCATTCCTCACCGCTGCATTATGTGCCCTGGGCCGGGGTCGTCGGTTCGGCGCGGGTGAGCTGCAGCGCGGCGACCACGCGGCGACCGTGGGCCGCTGGGAGATCAGCGCGGGACGGGGGGCGACGGCGAGGGGGCTTCTTTGCCGGGTTATGGGCATATGACCGGGCGCTGCCGCTTGACAGTGCTGTCCGGCTGTCTGACAGGATCCTTCACGTGAACCTGTCAGACAGCCCGGCGGGCGCCGCCGTGCCGCGCCGGGTCGGGGCCATGGAAGCCGTGCTCACCCATCTCCGGGGCGCCATAGAGGGGGGCGCGTACGCGGTCGGCGACAAGCTGCCCTCGGAGGCCGAGCTGTGCCGGCGGCTGGAGGTCAGCCGGCCGGTGCTGCGGGAGGCGTTGCGGGCGCTCCAGGTGATGGGGCTGACCGCTTCCCGTACCGGCAAGGGGACCTTCGTGATCTCCCGGGGGCCGGTGGACGCCACCTTCGGGGACTGCACGGCCGCCGATCTGCTGGAGGTTCGGCGGCACGTCGAGTTGCCGATGGCCGGGTACGCCGCCCAGCGGCGGACCGCCGAGGATCTCGATCACCTGAGCCGGCTGCTGGAGCGCATGGAGCGGGAGTCGGACACCACCGCCTGGGTGGCGATGGACACCCTGTTCCATCTCGGGGTGGCCCGGGCCGCGCGCAATCCGGTGTTCCGGAAGGTGATCGAGGAGATCCGGGAGGCCCTGGCCGGGCAGTCCGCGTTCCTCACCGAGCCGGCCGGCCGCCGCGAGCATTCCAACCGGGAACACCGGGCGATCGTCCGGGCCTTGATCGACGGTTCCCACGACGACGCCGTCGCCGCCATGGCGCACCATCTCGACCGGGTCGAGGCCTCCCTGGCTTCCCTCGTGCGCCCCGGGCCCCCCGAAGGCGAGCGCCGGCCGTGAGCGAGAACCCCGAGGCGGGCGTCCGTACGGAGCCCGCCGCCGGTCAGGTCACCGACGCGGGCGACGAGGGGTACAGCAAGGCGCTGGCCCCCCGGCACGTGAACATGATCGCCATCGGCGGCGCGATCGGCACCGGCCTGTTCCTGGGCGCGGGGGGCCGGCTCGCCGATGCCGGGCCCTCGCTGGCCCTCGTCTACGCGGTGTGCGGCATGTTCGCGTTCATGGTGGTGCGGGCGCTGGGCGAACTGGTGCTGTACCGGCCCTCCTCCGGGGCCTTCGTGTCCTACGCGCGGGAGTTCCTCGGCGAGAAGGGCGCCTTCGTCGCGGGCTGGATGTACTTCCTGAACTGGGCCACCACCGGCGTCGTCGACATCACGGCGGTCGCCCTGTACACGCACTACTGGGGCATGTTCACCGATGTCCCGCAGTGGGCGCTGGCGCTGGTCGCGCTGCTGGTGGTGCTGTCCGTCAATCTCATCTCGGTGCGGATCTTCGGCGAGCTGGAGTTCTGGTTCGCGATCGTCAAGGTCGGTGCCCTGGTCGCCTTCATGGCGATCGGCGTCTTCTTGCTGACCACCCGGCACGCGGTGGACGGCCACACCGGCGGGCCCGGGCTCATCACGGACAACGGCGGGGTCCTTCCGGCCGGTCTGCTGCCGATGCTGCTGATCGTCCAGGGCGTGGTCTTCGCGTACGCCTCGGTGGAGATGGTCGGCATCACCGCCGGGGAGACCAAGGACCCGCACAAGGTCGTGCCGCGCGCGATCAACTCCATCATGTGGCGGATCGCGCTGTTCTACGTCGGCTCGGTGCTGCTGCTGGCCATGCTGCTGCCCTGGGACGCGTACACGGCCGGGGAGAGTCCCTTCGTCACGGTGCTGTCCAACGTCGGCATCCCGGCGGCGGGCGGCGTGATGAACCTCGTGGTGCTCACCGCCGCCCTGTCCTCGCTGAACTCCGGTCTCTACTCCACCGGCCGCATCCTGCGCTCGATGGCGAAGTCCGCCTCGGCACCCCGCTTCACCGGGGTGATGAACCGCAACCAGGTGCCCTACGGCGGCATCCTGCTGACCTCGGGCGTGTGCGTGCTCGGGGTGGGGCTGAACGCGGTCGTGCCCGAGGACGCCTTCGAGATCGTGCTGAACTTCGCCGCCATCGGCATCCTGGCCACCTGGGGGCTGATCATGGTCTGTCATCTGCTGTTCTGGCGGAAGACACGGCGCGGCGAACTGACCCGGCCCGGCTACCGGCTGCCCGGCGCCCCGTTCACCCAGCTGGTCACGCTCGCCTTCCTGGCCGCGGTGCCGGTGCTGATGGCCGCCGACGGCGAGGGGCCCGGGCGGACCACCGTGCTGTGCCTGCCGCTGATCGCCGCGGCGCTGGTGGCGGGCTGGTACGCGGTACGGGGCCGGGTCACCGGCGTACGGATGGGCGCGGTGCCGGACACCGCGGGACAGGAAGGTCAGGCATGAGGACAGGGCACACCACCACTCCCCCGGTCCGGCTCCCGGCGCATGTGCCGCTGGTGCTGCTGGAGCGGGCCGGGATCATCGAGGGTGTCCACCACGGCTCGGTGGTGGTACTCGACCCGGCCGGGGATGTCGTGCACGCCGCCGGGGACATCGACGCGGCGATATATCCGCGCTCCGCGCTCAAGCCGGTACAGGCGGCGGGCATGGTGCGGGCCGGGCTGCCGCTGGAGGGCGAGTTGCTGGCGCTCGCCGCCGCCAGCCATTCCGGTGAACCGCGGCATCTGGCCGGGGCGCGCCGGATCCTGGAGCGGGGCGGGTTCGGCGAGGACGCGCTGCGCAACGTGCCCGATCTGCCGTACGGGCAGGACGCGCGGGAGCGCCTGCTGCGCGAGGGCCACGGGCCGTCCCGGATCGCCCAGAACTGCTCGGGCAAGCACGCCGCCATGCTGCTGACCGCCCGCGGGCGCGGCTGGTCCACCGATGACTATCCGGATCCGGAGCATCCCCTGCAGCGGGCGCTGGCCGCGGAGGTGGAGCGGCTCACCGGGGTGCCGGTGGCGGCGGTGACGGCGGACGGCTGCGGCGCGCCGCTGTTCGCCACCTCGCTGCGCGGTCTGGCCCGGGCCGCCGCCGCGCTGGTCACCGCGGCGCCGGGCACGCCCGGGCGGCGGGTGGCGGACGCGATGCGCGCGCATCCGGGGATGGTCGCCGGGGCCGGACGCGATGTCACGGCGCTGATGGAGGCGGTCCCGGGGCTGCTGGCCAAGGACGGGTTCGAGGGCGTGCAGATCGCGGCGCTGCCCGACGGCCACGCGGTGGCCGTGAAGATCGCCGCCGGTACGGACCGGGCCAGGATGCCGGCGACGGCCGCCGCCCTGCTGCGCTGCGGAATCGATTCCGCGGTGCTGGAACCGTTCGCCGAGGCGCCGGTGTACGGGGGCACGCGCGTGGTCGGACGGCTGCGGGCGGCGAACGGTGAGGAACAGCTGTCCTGAGTACCGCCCCCGTACAGGGCGTGATCCGCGGGGGTGACCGCGAGGTCCCGGCCGACGCCCGCCGGGGGCCGGGACGGCTGCCGTGCCACCGGGCCGGCGCCGTCCACGACGTGCTGACGAGGGGCCCTGCCGCTGCCACCGCCGTGAGCGCGCGGACCGGCCCCCGGTGGGCGCCGGGCAACGACACGAAGCCGCCCGGTTTGGCCTACGCTGCACCCGCATCATCATCAACGAGCCCGCCGACGAGAGGTCTGCATTCATGGCGCAGGAAGTACGCGGTGTCATCGCACCGGGCAAGGACCAGCCGGTGCGGGTCGAGACCATCGTGATCCCCGACCCCGGCCCGGGTGAGGCCGTGGTGCGGGTGCAGGCGTGCGGGGTGTGTCACACCGACCTGCACTACAAGCAGGGCGGCATCAACGACGAGTTCCCCTTCCTGCTGGGGCACGAGGCGGCGGGTGTCGTGGAATCGGTCGGCGAGGGGGTGAGCGAGGTCGCCCCCGGTGACTTCGTCGTCCTGAACTGGCGTGCGGTGTGCGGCCAGTGCCGGGCGTGTGAGCGCGGCCGGCCCTGGTACTGCTTCAACACCCACAACGCCAAGCAGAAGATGACCCTGACCGACGGCACCGAGCTGTCGCCGGCGCTGGGCATCGGGGCGTTCGCCGAGAAGACGCTGGTGGCCGCCGGGCAGTGCACCAAGGTGGATCCGGCCGTCTCCCCCGCCGTGGCCGGGCTGCTGGGTTGCGGGGTGATGGCCGGCATCGGCGCCGCCATCAACACCGGCCAGGTGGGCCGGGGCGACAGCGTGGCCGTCATCGGCTGCGGCGGGGTGGGGGACGCGGCCGTCGCCGGTTCCCTGCTGGCCGGCGCGGCGAAGATCATCGCGGTGGACATCGACGACCGCAAGCTGGAGACCGCCCGCACGCTGGGCGCCACCCACACCGTGAACTCCCGCGAGACCGACCCCGTGGAGGCCATCCGCGAGCTGACCGGCGGGCACGGCGCCGATGTGGTGATCGAGGCGGTGGGCCGCCCCGAGACGTACCGGCAGGCGTTCTACGCCCGCGACCTGGCCGGCACGGTGGTGCTGGTCGGGGTGCCCACTCCGGAGATGAAGCTGGAGCTGCCGCTGCTGGACGTCTTCGGGCGCGGGGGCGCGCTGAAGTCCTCCTGGTACGGCGACTGTCTGCCCTCGCGGGACTTCCCGATGCTCATCGATCTGCATCTGCAGGGCCGGCTGCCGCTGGACGCGTTCGTCACCGAGACCATCGCGCTGGACCAGGTCGAGGCGGCGTTCGACCGGATGCACGCGGGCGACGTGCTGCGTTCCGTGGTGGTGCTGTGATGGCGCGGATCGACCACCTCGTCACCTCGGGCACGTTCTCGCTGGACGGCGGCACCTGGGACGTCGACAACAACGTGTGGATCGTGGGCGACGACCACGAGGCGGTCGTCATCGACGCCGCCCACGACGCGGACGCGATCCGGGCGGCGCTCGGCGACCGTACGCTGCGCGCCATCGTGTGCACCCACGCGCACAACGACCACATCGACGCGGCACCGGCCCTGGCAGCCGCCACCGGAGCGCCGATACTGCTGCATCCGGAGGATCTGCCGCTGTGGAAGCAGACCCACCCCGACCGGCTGCCGGACGGCGAGCTGGCGGACGGCGAGCGGATCGCGGTGGCCGGCACGGAGCTGACGGTGCTGCACACGCCGGGGCACGCGCCCGGCGCGGTGTGTCTGTACGCGCCGGGGCTGGGCACCGTCTTCACCGGTGACACGCTCTTCGCGGGCGGTCCCGGCGCCACCGGACGGTCGTTCTCGCACTTCCCGACGATCATCGACTCGATCCGGGACCGGCTGCTGACCCTGCCGGCCGGGACGGCGGTGCGCACCGGTCACGGGGACGGGACCACCATCGGCGCCGAGGCCCCCCAACTGGCGGAGTGGATCGCCCGGGGACACTGAGCGCACCACCCGCGCCTGCGCCCGTACCGGTGCCGGCCGTGCGAGCCTTCCGCCATGAACGCACCTGCGGAGGGCCTGAGCACGTCGAGCCCGGGCGGGCGCCGGGTGCTGGCCGCCGCTGTGCTCGGGTCCGGGATGGCGATGCTGGACGGCACCATCGTCGCGGTGGCGCTGCCCCGGATCGGTGAAGGGCTCGGCGCCCCGCTGGCCACGCTCCAGTGGACGCTGAACGCGTACATGCTCACCCTGGCCGGGCTGATCCTGCTGGGCGGCGGGCTCGGGGACCGCTACGGGCGGCGCCGGGTGTTCGTGTGGGGGGTGGTGTGGTTCACGGTGGCCTCGCTGCTGTGCGGGATCGCGCCCAACGGTGGCTCGCTGGTGCTGGCGCGGGCGTTGCAGGGGGTGGGCGGGGCGCTGCTGACGCCGGGTTCGCTGGCGCTGATCCAGTCCTCCTTCCGGCCCGAGGAGCGGGCGAAGGCGGTGGGGCTGTGGTCGGGTCTGGGCGGGGTGGCGATCGCGTTCGGTCCGTTCCTGGGCGGCTGGCTGGTGGACGGCCCGGGGTGGCGGTGGATCTTCCTGATCAATCTGCCGCTCGCGCTGGTGGTCCTGGTGCTCGCCAGGGGCGTCCCGGAGAGCCGGGACTGGGAGGCGGCGGGGCGCTTCGACGTGCTCGGCGCGGGGCTGGCCGCGGTGGCGCTGGGGGCGGTGACCTACGCGCTGATCGCCGCGCCGTCGGCGGGGGCGGCCACGGCGCTGGCGGTGGCTGCCGGCGGGGTGCTGGTGGGGGTGGCGTTCGTGGTGCGGGAGCGGCGCGCGGCGCGTCCGATGCTGCCGCTGGGGATCTTCCGCTCCCGGCTGTTCACCGGCACCAACGGGGTGACGCTGTGTCTGTACGGGGCGATCGGCGGGGTGTTCTTCCTGTTGCCGGTGCAGTTGCAGAACGGGCTCGGCTACGACGCGTTCGCGGCGGGGATCGCCACCTTGCCCATCACGCTGCTGATGACGGCGCTGTCGGGGCCGGCCGGGGCGCTGGCGCAGCGGATCGGGCCGCGCCTGCCGCTGACGGTGGGGCCGCTGGTGGCGGCGGTGGGGCTGCTGTTGCTGCACCGGGTGGAGCCGGGCAGCGGCTACTGGCACGCCGTGTTTCCGGCCGTGCTGGTGCAGGGTCTGGGGATGAGCCTGTTCGTGGCGCCGCTGACCGCGACCGTGCTGGCCTCGCTGGAGGTGCGGCGGGCGGGCATCGCCAGCGGGGTGAACAACGCGGCGGCGCGGGTGGCGCAGTTGCTGGCGGTGGCGGCGCTGCCGCTGGCGATCGGTCTGTCCACCGATGAGTACCGGTCGGCCACCGATGTGAACAGCGCCTTCGGCAGGGCGGCGTGGATCTGCGCGGGGCTGATGGCGGTGGGTGGCGTGGTGTCCTGGCTGCTGATGCCGGCCACGCTTGAGGCGCTGCCCGGCGGCGCTCCGGTGCGCCGCCCCGAGTGCACCATGCACTGCGCGATCACCTCGCCGCCGCTGGAGCCGGGAGACGGCCGCCACCGGGGACGACGGCCGTCTGCGCCGGCGTGAAGCGTCCCGGCCGCCCGGGTCAGTGGGCGGTCAGGGTGTCCTGGTACTGGAAGGCGAGCAGCGCGGCCTCGATCCGGGTCGGGATGCCGAGTTTCCGGGTGAGGCTGGTGATGTGCGCCCGTACGGTGCGTTCCGAGATGCCGAGTTCTCTGGCCAGGGCGCGGTTGGGCTGACCGCTGGCGAGCAGGGCCATGACTTCGGCCTCACGCTTCGTCAGTAAGGCGAAGTCGGGTTGTCGGCTGCCGCTCTCCCGAAGGTCCCCCGCGGATGGTGGGTACACGTGGCTCTCCTCTTGGAATTCATGGGCCGGTGCGGTGCACCGTATCCAAACACCTGTTCATCTCCCCTGTTCCAGGCCGTCTCTCCCCGTGACGCACATCACGTCCCTTCCCCGCCCGGGCGGACTTGTTCTAGCATGATGCGAACAAATTGTTCGCCCCTGTTCCGCACTGGAGGCACCATGAGCGCGATGACATCCGCGGCCCCTCCCGGCCACGGCCGACGCGGCTACCCGCTGCTCGCCGCCGGACCGCCGTTCCTCGCGGCCGTGGTGATCGCCGCCGTGTCCGCCGCCGTGTGGTCCCGGCTGCCGGAACGGGTCGCGACCCGCCTCAGCGGCGGCGAGCCGGACGGCTTCGCCCACCCCGCCGTCCTGGTCGGCGTGGCCATAGCGGTGCCGGCCATCTGGGCAGGGGTCAGCGCCTGGCTCGCCCGCACCGCCACCTTCTCCGCCCGTGCCCTGTACGCGGCCTCGTTGTCCTCCACCGTCGCGCTCGGCTATCTGTTCACCGCGCTGCTGCTGGCCAACGCCGCAGCCGACCGGGCCGCCGACGTACGGTTCCCGCTGTGGCACCTGGCCGTCGCGGCGGGCGGCGCGCTCCTGGCCGCCGCGCTGGGACCGGTGCTCCCCAGCCGGGAGCCGGCCCCCGGCGGTCCCGGTTCCGACACCTCGCCGCGTACCAGCACCCTGGGACTGCGTCCCGGCGAGCGCGTGGTGTGGCAGCGCACCGTGCACTCGTGGCCGCTGACCGGCCTGCAGGCGGCACTGGTGGTCTCCGCCGTGTTCACCGCGGCCAGCGGCTCCGGCCCCGGGGCGTGGGGCGCCCTGCTGGCCACCGCGGTGCTCCTGTCCCTGATGACCCGGGTACGGGTGAGCGCCGGCGCGGCCGGCCTCTTCATCCGGCCCGCGCTGCTCGGCGTCCCCCGGCTGGGCGTTCCGCTGGAGCGCATCCGGTCCGTGGAAGTACGGCACACCAGCCCGCTCAAGGACCTGGGCGGCTGGGGTTACCGGATCTCGGCCGGCCGCCGCGGCTTCGCGGTGCGCTCCGGCGAGGCGCTGTGGGTGCGGCAGGCCAACGACAAGTGGTTCGTCGTGGTGGTGGACGACGCGCACACCGCCGCGGCACTGCTCGGCGATCTGCTCGCCCAACGCGCCGGACGCAAGGGCTGACCATGTTGATCCGCATCGATCCGGCGTCCTCCCGGCCGCTGTCCGCGCAGATCGCGGCCTCGGTTCGGCGGGCTCTGACCGCCGGTGAACTGCGCACCGGCGACCGGCTCCCGGCGGCCCGGGACGTGGCCCGCTCGCTGGGCATCAACATGCACACGGTGCTCAAGGGCTACCAGGACCTGAAGGCCGAGGGGCTGATCGATCTGCGGCCGGGACGCGGCGCGGTGGTGACCGTCGCCGCCCCCCGGTCCCGGGCCCGGCTGCTGGAGGCGGGGCATCACCTGGTCGCGCTGGCCCGCGAGTCGGGGATGTCGGACGAGGAGACGCTGGAGCTGGTGCGCGAGTGCCTGGCACCGGCGGTGCCTCCTCCGCCCTCCTCCACCGGCTCCTCCTCCACCGGGCCTGCCTGACGGCGGTACAGCCGCGCCCCGAGCGGGGCGCACAGCAGCAGCACCCCGCCCCACATCGCCAGGGCGAAGCTCCACAGGCCCATCAGCACGGCGATGGAGGCGTGGAAGCCGAGGCCGGCGGCCAGCAGTCCCCAGCGCACCCGCTGCGGGAGCAGCAGCGTCACCGCGAGCGTGATCTCGATCGCCAGCGGCACCCAGGTGAGCAGCGCCGTTCCCAGCGGGGCGGAGACCAGCGGGTGCACGAGCGGCTGGAGCCAGCCGGGGGCGCCGAAGTTGAGGCTGTGGCCCCAGTAGTACATCGCGGACCCGTCGGCCCACTCGGCGTGCGGGAGTTTGGCCACCGCCGCCTGGAAGTAGAGGAAGGACATCTGGAGGCGGACCATCACCAGGGCGCCGGCCCCGGCCAGTACCCAGCCGGTGCGCTCCGTGTCCCCCTCCACCGGCGGCTGCCAGTGCCAGCGGCGGCGGTCGCCCAGGGTGGGCAGCACCAGCAGCAGCGCCAGGACGGCGGCGATCTGGTCCCCGCCGTCGCCGATCGCGATGCCGGTGTACACGCTGAAGGCGACGTAGGCGTGCGGCACTCCGGTGAACCGGGGCCGCCAGCCGGAGGCCACCACCAGCAGGACGGCCACGGCGGCCCACTGGATCCAGCCGAGTTGCTCGCGCGGCACCAGGCAGAACGCCCCCGCCGCGGAGACCCCTTGGCACACGGGGTGGTCGCCGGTGCCGACCACCGGCCGGAACAGGGTGTCGGTGCCGGAGAAGAGCAGGGTGCCCGCCGTCCCGGCGGCGATGAGGGTACGGGCGAGACCGTACAGATTGGTCCAGGGAACGGGTACGCGGCTCAGCATGTGACGTCCAGGACGGTGAGTCGGTCCGGGGTGTGGGACCCCGCGAGGAGATCCCGCCAGGCGAACGGGACGGGCTTGTGCTGGATGACGGCGACCGTGCCGCACAGGGTGGGGCCGGGGGTGCGGTTGACGGCGGGGCCGGGCGGGGGCGCCGAGGCCAGGCACGCGGCCAGGGCGCCACGCTCGCAGTCGGTCCAGGTCAGGCCCGGCGCCTCGTTGATGAGCAGGGCCATCTCGATGCCCTGGGAGCGGGAGCGCCGGTCGAAGCCGAGCCAGTGGCGTGGCTCGCCGTGCGGGGCCAGGGAGGCGTTGACCCACGCGCCGTCGCGCAGGACGTACGGCTGGAGCTCGATCTCGCGCGGCGACTTGGTGAAGAAACCCCAGCCCTGGGGTGCGATCGAGCGGACGGCAGGGGTCACGGTGTGCTGGCCCGGCAGGGTGATGACGTTGCCGGGGAGGTGGGCCTGCGTCACGTACAGGACGGCCAGCGCCCACGCGGTGGCCACCGCCCACAGCCGCTGCCGGGGAACGGGGGTGGTCAGCGGCCCGTCGACGCCGAGAGGCAGCCGCCGCTTCCACGCGTTCGGGGTGCGTCGCATCGCCAACTCTCATCCTGGGGAAGCCGGTGGGGGGAGGATCGGAAGATGCGGGGCACCCCCGGGTGGCTGCCGGGGGTGCCCCGCCCGGTCTGCTGAGGTCAGGCCGCGAGCTGCGCGGTGAGCAGCGCGACGGCCTCCTCCTGGGAGAGGCCGGCGCCGTCGGCCGGCGGGGCCTCGATCCAGAAGTTGACCTGAGTGAGGACGTTGGCGACGCTGGCCACGTTCAGGGCCACGGCGACGTTCGCGGCGGCGGCGACGTTCACGATGCACAGCGCGCCGGAGCCGAAGTCCTCGCTCCGCTCGACCTCGACGACCGCGGTCAGTTCCTCGGCGGCGTCGGCGACCGCCTGTTCCACCAGGCGCGGGTCACCGCTGCGGACATCGGAGGCGAAGCCCGCGAAGAACTCCGGGGACGCCTCCTCGACCAGGGCGACGATCTCCGCGATCGCGGCACGGCCCTCAGCGGTCGCGTTGTGGGCGAACTCGCCGGTGTCGTCACCGGCGAACAGGCCGCCGGCCACGAGATCGTCCGCCACCGGGCCGATCCCGAAGAACAGGCCGGTGAACAGGTCCTGACCATCGGTGGCGGCGTCCTGCGCGACGGCCACCAGGGGGGTGGGGGACGGGGTCGCGGAGGCGGAGGCAACGCCGATGCCACCGGTGACGATCGCGGCGGCCGCGGCAGCGGCCATGAAACGCTTTCTCACGGAGAACACCTTTCTCGGTGTGATGTGGGGCCGGACGCGTGGGGCGCGGCCGGCATGTCACGGGAAAGGCCTTTTCCCTTTCGGGCAACCGGTTGTGCGGCACGACCGCCCGCTTTGTCCGGCCACGGTGCGATCGCCGCACCATTGTGCGGCGCGGAGCCGATCTCCACCATTGCCCGATCGGGCATCGCCGGGGCGGGCATGGCCCAGGTGGGCAGCGTCCGCAGGCACCGAAGGATTCACCCGCGCAACTGGCGTACGCCGTAAGCCCCCTGATGCGCTGTCGGGCGGAAGGGTGGCGGACCGGGGAGCGCGTGCGCTCAGGCGCACACCACGCACGGCCGATAACCCTGAGGACGCCCCGTCTCACCGATCTCCGAGGAGCCCGTCATGTCCCCTGCTGTGAGCCGCCGCGGTCTGCTGGCCGGCACGGCGGCGGTCGCCGCCGCCCCCGCCCTGCTGGGCGCCGCCGGAGCACCCCGCGCCGAGGCCACCGGGGGGAGGCGCCGGGGCGGCCGGGTGGTGGAGGTGAGCGTCGACTCCCCCGCCCTGGGTGGTCCGGGCGAGATCGCGCTGCTCACCCCGCGCGGCTGGGACCGGCGCCGCCCCGGCGACCGCTGGCCGACCCTCTATCTGCTGCCGGGCGGAGACGGGGACCACCACGTGTGGACCGGGGAGTTCGCGATCCAGGACATCCCCGAGCTGGCCGATGTGCTGGTGGTGATGCCCGCGATGCCGCTGTTCGGCTTCTGCACCGACTGGTGGAACCACGGCGCCGGCGGCCCGCCGGCCGTCGAGACCTTCCATCTGCGCGAGGTGATCCCGCTGATGGAGCGGGAGTACGGGGCGGGCCCGGTCCGCGCGGTGGCCGGCGAGTCGCAGGGCGGGTACGGCGCGCTGTCGTACGCGTCCCGCAACCCCGGGATGTTCGGCGCGGTGGCGGCGTTCAGCGGCCCCGTCCATCCGCTGGCCCACCCGGAGGTGTGGCTGGCGGGAGCCCGGCTGGTGGGCGTGGACCCGCTCGCGATCTGGGGCGACCCCGTCGCCCAGCGCCGCAACTGGATCGCGCGCGACCCGTACTACCACGTGCGGGGGCTGCTGGGGACGCCGGTGTATCTGTCGGCGGGCGACGGTACCCGGGGCGAACGGGAGGGCCCGGACTGGGAGGACGAGATCTTCATCCCCGGCACCGAGGAGTGGATCGAACGCCTCCCGGACAACGTGGTGTCCGTGACCGAGGCCATCATCAGCAGGGAGGCCCGCGCCCTGACCGACCGGCTCATCTCGGTGGGCGTCCAGGTCGAAGCGCACTTCCACCCCGGCACCCACACCGGCGGCTACGGGCCGGGCGAACTGCGCCGGGCCCTGCCGGTGCTGCTGGGCGCCCTGTAGTCCGCACCGCGAACGGCGCGGCCCCCACGGGTCAGCGGGCGGGCGGCCGGCCGTGGGGTATCGGGGTGCCGTCCCGGGGGTCGCTGCGCGCGGTGCCGCCGGACCGGGGCCCCGGAGTGGGCCTCACCGGGTGGCCGGCCGGGGGCGGCGGGCCCGCCGCCGGTCCCCGGGGCGGCGCGGGCACGTCGCCCTCGCGCCCGGCCGCGCCGTTCACCGGGGGCCTGGGCAGTTCCATGGTGATCTCCGAGGACGGCTGTGCGCCCCGGTGCGCGGTGGGCGGCGGCGAGCCCGTCACCGGGTCCCCCGGCTGCCGCGCGGGCGCCGCGGGCAGCCCGGGCTCGCCGTCCGGCGGTAGGCGCAGCCGGGCCAGTTCGGCGTTGAACTGGGCTCCCGCCAGCAGCGACAGATTGGTCAGCCACAGCCACACGAGGAAGACGATCACCCCGGCCAGCGGTCCGTACAGCCGGTTGTAGGTGCTCACGTGCGAGGCGTACAGCGCGAAGCCGGCCGAGGCCACCAGCCACAGCAGCATCGCCAGCACCCCGCCCGCCACGCCGCGCCCCGGCGCGCGCCCGGCCGGTGGCCCGGTGTGGAAGAGGATCATCACGAGGCCGGCCACCAGCAGCATCAGCAGCGGCCACTTCAGGGCGCTCCAGCCGGCCGCGACCGCCTCGCCGGTGCCCAGCGCCCGCCCTATGGTGCGCACCGCCCCGCCGGTGAGGATCAGCGCGGTGGCGGAGACCACCAGCAGTCCCAGCAGGCCGAGCGCGGTGAGCAGCGTGCGGTGGATGTGCCGCCAGGCGGGCCGGTTGTCCTGCACGCCGTGCATGGCGTGCTGCACCCGCCGGAAGACGCTCAGATAGTTGTACGCCGAGACGACGGCGCTGACCGTGGCCACCACGATCAGTACGGAGGCCGCGCCGCGCTGGTCGGCCAGGTCGCGCAGCGCGTCGTGCACGTCCGCCCGCGAGTTGGCCGGCACCAGCGCCGTGACGTGGCCGATCAGTTCGGGCGCGGCGCCGGGCCAGGTGAGGCTCATCACCGACAGCGCGACCAGCAGCCCGGGAAAGAGCGCGAGCACCGTGTAGTACGTGAGGGCCGCCGCCCAGTGGTCGATGTCGTCGCGCCACAGCGACACCGGCGTGCGCCGCAGCGCCTTGCGCCAGTATGTGGGCGGACGCCGGTGGATGAGCCGCCTGATCCGTGCTCCCCGCATCGCGTTCACCCTGCCTGTCGTACGGCCTCGATCAGGGCGCCGAACGCCCACTGTACGCAGGATAGGACCAGCTCAGCGGTACTGCCGCTGCCGGTTACCCCTCCGCTTGAGTGTTCTGCCGGCAGCGCCGGGCGAGCCGCCGCCTGGACCATGTGCAGGATCCAGACGACGAGCCCGGCCACGATGACGCCCACGGCCGGTGAAGTCCGTTGCGTCCAGTGGCTTTTGGCGTGGCTCACCGCACCCGTGCCTCGTCGTCCGGGTCCTCCTCGTCGGGCAGCCGCACATCGACGATGGAGAGGTTCACCTCGACGACCTCGAGGCCGGTCATCCGCTCGACCGCCGCGATGACGTTCTCCCGCACCTCGTGCGCGACATCGGTGATCGGCACCCCGTACTCGACGACCACGTCGAGGTCGACGGCGGTCTGCTTCTGCCCGACCTCCACCTTCACCCCGCGGGTGACCCCGGAGCGCCCGCCGGGCACCCGATCGCGTACGGCGCCGAGCGTGCGGCTGAGCGAGCCGCCCAGCGCGGCCACCCCGGGCACCTCACGGGCGGCGAGGCCGGCGATCTTCTCCACCACGCCACCGGCGATGGAGGTCTGCCCCCGCTCGGCGGCCGGTTCCTGCGTCCCGCTGCGGCCCTCGCTGAGGCTGGTGGTGCCGTCCGAGGGCTCCGCCGCCTGCTGCTCGGTCGCGGGGGCCGGAACAGCGGTGGGGGAAACTGTCTTGGCTGCCATGGCGTACCTTCCCGTCATGCGGTGTTGTCGTGCTGACATCGGGTTGGACACGGCGCACGGCGGATCGTCACGCGGTCACGGCGGATTTTTTTCGGAAGGGGGCGGTGCGTGTCAGGGAACGGGTCGGACGGTCACGACGACGCGCTGCTCGCGGTGCGGGCGGGAGAAGGTGACGAGGATGCCTTTGAGGTGCTGGTACGGCGGCACGGACCGGTCCTCCTGCGGCTCGCGGAACAACTGCTCGGCAGTGCCGCCGAGGCGGAGGACGCGGTGCAGGAGGCGCTGGTGAGCGCCTGGCGCCGGCTGCCCGAGTTCCGGCGGGAGGCGGCGTTCGGCAGCTGGATGTACCGCATCGTCACCAATCGCTGCCTGAACGTGCTGCGGGCCCGGCGTCCCCTCACTCCGCTGGAGGCGGTGGCGGAACCGGCCGCGCCGGAGAGCACCGCCTCGCCCGAGCGGGCGGCCGTGACGGGGGCGGCGGTGCACGCGCTGCGCGAGGCGCTGTCGGGCCTCTCCCCCGAACAGCGGGCATGCTGGGTGTTGCGGGAGTTCCACGATCTGTCGTACGAGGACATCGCGAAGGCGGTCGGGATCAGTCAGCAGGCGGTGCGCGGCCGGATATTCCGGGCCAGGCGCGCTCTGACGGAGGCGATGGCGGCATGGCGCTGAACGACGGGCCCCCGGAGGAGACCGAGGACGAGCTGCTGCCCTGCGGGCGGTCCCTGATGGAGCTGTGGGAGGACGCCGAGAGCGGGTCCGCGACGGTGGCGGGGCATCCCGGCGACTGTCCGCACTGTGCCCGGGCGCTGGAGGAGCTGCGCGCGCTGGAGGGCGTCGTCTCGCGTTCGCGCGCCGAACAGGAGGCGGCACCGCACCGCGAGCTGTCGGTGACCCGGGTGATGGACATCGTGCGGATGGAGCTGCGGCCCGGACGGACGCTGCCGCTGGGCGAGCCGGACGAGGACGCGTGGATCGTGGAGGCGGCCGCCGCCAAGGTGTTCCGCAGGGCGGTGGACGCGCTGACGGGGGTCACGGCCGGGAGCTGCCGGATCGCGCCGCTGGGCGCGGGCGGCCGGGGCTCGGTGGCGCGCGGCCCGGTGCGGGTGCGGCTGGAGGTGGTGGCGGACCTGTCCTGGACGATTCCGGCGCTCGCGGCGACGGTGCGGGACGAGGTGGCCCGGGCGGCGGACGAGCGGCTGGGGCTGCGGGTGCACGCGGTGGACGTGGTGGTCGTCGATCTTCAGGAAGCGGACGGGGAGCGGGGGCGTGGCGCATGGTGAACGGTGAAATCGCCGAGCGGGTGCGACGGGCGGCCTTCGCGGCGGCACGCGGCGTGGAGGGGGTGGCGTTCCTGCGGCCTGGCCTGGCGGATCTGCTGCGCCCCGCGGGGTCGGGGGCGCGGCGCGGGCCGGCCGGGGTCCGGGTGCGGCCGGGCCGGACCGCGGGGAGCTGGGAGATCCGGGTCGAGCTGGCGGCGGAGCGCGGCCACCGGGCGGTGGAGGTGACGCGGGCGGTACGGGCGGCGGTGACCGGGGCGGTCGCCGAGGTGCTGGCGCCGCCGGGCGGTGCCGGGGCCGGCGGCGCCGCGACGGGACGGGTCGCGGTGTCCGTCACGGTGAGCGATATCGCCTGACCGGGCGGTTCATTCGCTCCATTTGCACCATGTTTTGGTCAAGTCTGCAACGCTCCCGGATTCCCGGGCTGTCTTTGAAGATATGAAGATCTCTTTCCTCCTCCATAACGGCTATGGAATCGGAGGAACCATCAGAACCACGTTCAACCTCGCGGGGGCGCTGGCCGGACGGCACGACGTCGAGATCGTCTCGGTGTTGCGGCACCGGGAGCGGCCGCACCTCACCCTCGACCCCCGGGTGCGGATGCGCGCCCTCGTCGATCTGCTCACCGAGCAGGAGGACCCCCGGCACGGCCGGCCCTCCCGCGTCTTCCCCTCCGGGGACACGCGGCGCGCGCAGTACAGCGAGCTGACCGACGAACGGATCGCCGCCGCGCTCGGCACCGTCGACGCCGATGTGGTCATCGGCACCCGGGCCGGGCTCAACGTCCACCTGGCGCGGCAGGCCCCGGACCGGGTGGTGAAGGTGGCCCAGGAGCATCTGACGCTCGACAGTCACCCCTCCCGGATGCGTACCGCCATGCGCCGTGTCTACCACCGGCTGGACGGGATCACCACGGTCACCGAGGCCGACGCCGCCTCCTACCGCCGCAAGATGCGGCTGCCCCGGGTCCGCGTCGAGGCGCTGCCGAACTCCGTGCCCCGGCCGGTGCTGCCGCCGGCCGACGGCCGCGCCCGGGTGGTGATCGCCGCCGGGCGGCTGCACAGGGTCAAGCGCTACGACCGGCTGATCGAGTCCTGGGCGCTGCTCGCCGAGCGGTTCCCCGACTGGCAGCTGCGGATCTACGGGCACGGCCCGGAGCGGGACCGGCTGCGGCAGCGGATCGACGAGCTGGCGCTGAATGACCAGGTGTTCCTGATGGGGCCGGCCACCCCGCTGGAGGCGGAGTGGGTCAAGGGCTCCATCGCCGTGATGACCTCGGAGTTCGAGTCGTTCGGCATGACCATCGTGGAGGCCATGCGCTGCGGGCTCCCGGTGGTCTCCACCGACTGCCCCAACGGCCCGCGCGAGATCATCGAGGACGGGGTGGACGGCCTGCTGGTACCGGTCGGCGATCCGCACGCACTGGCGGCGGGCCTGGAGCGGCTGATGGCGGACGAGGCCCTGCGGCAGCACATGGGGCGGCAGGCCCTGGATAACGCCGCCCGGTTCGATCCGGTGCCGGTGGTGGACCGGGCCGAGGCGATGTTCGAGGACCTGGTCGCGGCCCGGCGCGGCGGTGCGCCGCGCCGGGCGCGCGGCGCACGGCGCGGCATCGGCGCGGCGCTGGTCAGCCACGGCCACGCGGTGCGGGATCTGACACTGGCGGCGGGCGCCGCCACCCTGAAGACGGTGCGGAGGGGTCGGTGATGGGCGTGAACGGGACGAACGAGGAGGCCACTGCGGCCGTGGCCGGGGCTTCGGAGACCGGCACTCCGGTGGCCGACTGCGCGGTGGACGCGGCCGGGGTCTTCACCGTGGAACTGGACCTGCCCGGCGGGATCGCGGACGGCACGGCGCGGGTGCTGCTGCGGTCGCGCCCCCGCGCGGGCGAACAGGCCACGGACGTGACCCTGGAGACGACCCCGGTGCCCGGACGGCCCGGCCGGGTACGGGCCCTGCTGCCGGTCGAGCCGGTGCTGGCCGAGGGGCACTGGGAGGTCCGTCTCGGCGGTGGCGGCCCGGCACTGCCGGTGGCGGCCGGGATACGGGATCTGCGCGCCCTGGTGGACCGCACCCCGCCCGAGAGCGCCGGGCCGCTGGCGGTACGGGTGCCGTACGCCGGCCAGGAGGGCCGGCTGATGCTGCGGGTGTGGCGGCGCGAGGGGCATGTGGAGGCCGGCGCGTTGCGGCTGGCCGACGGGGCGCTGACGGTGCGGGCCCGGCTGGTGGGGGGTGGCGCCGGAGCCGGGTGCGCGGGTGCTGCTGCGGCGCCGCGGCAAGGGCGGACCGCGGCATGAGGTGGAGCCGCGCACGGATGCCGACGGCGGCGTCGTGTTCACGGTGGAGCTCACCGAGCTGCTGGAGGAGGAGCCGCCGCGCGCCGCCTACTGGGACCTGTTCTGGCTCCCCTCCCCCACCGCGCCCAGGATCCGGATCTCCCGGCTGCTGGACGATGTGGCCGAGCGCAAGCGGGTCTTCGTCTATCCGCACACCCGGGTGGCCGGGCAGCGGGTGTTTCCCTACTACACGGTGGACAACGACCTGTCGATCGAGGTGAACGCCCCGGCGGGGTGATCCCCGGCGGGGCCGGCCGGGGGCGTACCCGTCGCCCCCGGCCGGCGCTGTCACAGATAGCCGAACAGGGAGAGCCAGCGCCGCTGATCGCCCTCGGCGGCGGCGAGCAGTTCCAGCGGCGGGATCCGGACGATCAGCCCGGAGTCCGCCTCGGGCAGTTGGTGGCCCAGGATCTCCGGGGGGCTGACGTCGGTGCGCGCGGGGAACTCGCCGATCTGGCGGAACACGTCCTGGCCGCGCTGGGACAGGTTCCAGTCGAGGAACAGCTCGGCGGCGGCCTCGTGGCGGGCCGATGAGGTCTTGCCGACGAAGTAGTCGTAGGCGGCCATGCCTTCCTCGGGGACCACGAAGTCGACCGGGGCGTTCTTGGCCGCGGCGATGTTGACGCTGCTCACCACGGCGGTGGCCACCGCGACCTCGCCCCTGGCCAGGGATTCCAGCGCGGCGCTGGAGGAGTCGAAGATGCGCGGCTGCTGGTCGGCCAGGGCGGGCAGGAAGTCCGGGCCCAGCCGCTCCTCCTGGAACCGGGTGAGGGTGAGCGAGGAGCCGCCCGCGCCGACCTGGGTGATGCCGAGGCGGCCCTTCCAGGTGTCCTGGGTCAGCTCGTCCCAGGAGGTGGGGGCCTCCTCCGGGTCGACCAGCACGGTGTTGTAGGCGAAGGTGTACAGCGGGTTGAAGACCCGGTAGAACGCGCCGTCCTGGTAGTTGACGGTGTCGTCCAGGGTGTCGTAGCCGGGCACCTCGTGGCTGGTGAACACCCCGGCGTCGTACATGCGCATGGCGATGTCGTAGTCGGAGGTGCGCACCACGTCGGCGCCGAGCCGGCCCGCGCCCTGTTCGCTCAGGACGCGTTCGGACAGCCGGTTGGGTACCAGCCGCACCAGGTTGACCTCGATGCCGGTGTCCCGTTCGAAGGCCGCGATGACCTGCTTCTCGGAGTTCTCGACGTAGCCGCTGTACAGGGAGAGCGAGCCCTCGGCGCGGGCCGCCTCGAACAGCTCGGCGTCCGCGATGTGTTCGCCGTCCACCACCAGGCCGTCGGTGGTGTCCACGGTGGCGGACTCGGCGTCCACCACGTTCACGGACGGGGGCGCCGCGCACGAGGCGGCGGCCAGGGCGATGGGCAGGGCGAGCGCGGCCAGGGCGTACCGGGGGGTCGTTCTCATCGGGCACCGTCCACGGTCCGTGCTCCCAGGGTTTTGGCCAGCAGGGCGATGATCCCGATGACGCCGCAGTACAGCAGGCTCACCGAGGCGGCGCCCTGCATGGCGCCGTTGTCGTAGTTGTCGAAGATGAGGATGGACAGCAGCCGGGTGTCGGAGGTGAACAGGAAGAGCGCGGCGGACAGTTCGCGCATGCACAGCATCAGCAGGAGCAGCAGGGTGGAGACCATGCCGACCCGCATCAGCGGCAGGGTGACCTTGGTGACGGCCTTGACGCGGTGGGCGCCGAGCAGCACGGCGCTGTCCTCCAGATCGCGGTCCACCTGGAGGATGGAGGCGCTCACGCCCCGGTAGCCCTGGGGCAGGAAGACGGCGAGGAAGGCGACGATCAGCACGATGACCGTGCCGTACACCGGCAGCGGCATGACCAGCCAGGTCCACAGCAGACCCAGGCCCAGCACGATGGCGGGCACGGCGAGCGGTGCCATGGCGGCGAACTCCAGGACACGGCGGCCGGCGGCGCCGGTGCGGTAGACCGTGTAGGCGAGGGCGAAGCTGAGGGCGGTGCCGATCAGTCCGGCCAGCACGGCGGTGAGCACGCTGTTGCGGGCGGCCTGGAGGAAATCGGGCGAGGTGATCATCTCGCCGAGCGCGTAGAAGGACAGCGCGCCGGGCTCGGTGAGCTGGCCGAGCGAGGCCACGTACGGGGAGTTCTGCAGCGAGGCGATGAGCAGCGCGCCCAGCGGCAGGACCACGGCGAGCACGAAGTAGGCGACGGCGGCGGCGAGGGCGGGCAGCCGCCAGCGGCCCAGCGGGACCTTCTTGGGCTTGACGCCCTTGCCGGTGACGGTGGTGAACTTGCGGCGCAGGACGGCGCGCTGCTGGATCGCGGTGACGATGAGCAGGACGCCGGTGAGCACGATGGCGACGGCGGCGGCCTCGTTGCCCCGGGAGGGCGAGGCGTTCATCAGCCGGTAGATGAAGCTGGGCAGGGTGTCGATCTGGGCGGGGTTGCCGATCACCTGGGCGACGGGGAAGTTCTCCATGGTGAGGGCGAAGATGAGGATGCCGGAGCCGAGGATCGCGGGGAGGGCGAGGGGGAAGGTGACCCGGCGCAGGGTGCGTCGGCGGGTGCCGCCGTGCACGAAGGCGGCTTCCTCCAGGTCGGGGTTCATGAGGGAGAGCGCGCCGTGCACCAGGAGGAAGGCGTACGGGGCGTAGTACAGCGCCAGGACCATCACCAGGCCGGGCGTGCTGTAGATGTTGAGGGTGAGGTCGAGTCCGGCGCCGTGCAGCAGCAGGTTCAGGAACCCGGTGGCGGGGCTGCCGAGCAGGGACCAGGCCAGCGCCCCCACCAGGGAGGGCAGGAACATCGGGGCGATGCCGGCGAAGTAGATGAAACGGCGTCCCGGGGCGTCGGTGCGGGCGGCGAGGAAGGCCAGGCCGCAGCCGATGGCGAGGGCCAGTACGGAGGCGGAACCGGCGATCAGCAGGGAGTTGCCGACGGCGCCGAGTGCCTGGCTGGAGCCGAAGATCGCGAAGTTGTCGAAGGACAGGCCGCTGAGGCCGATGGAGCCGGGCCTGGGTATCTCGGAGCTGAACGCGGCGAGCGCGATGAACAGCATGGGGACGATGACCAGCACGCCCAGGACCAGCAGCAGGACGGAGGTGGGCAGGCCGCGGCGGAGTCTGCCGATGAGGGCGCTCATGCGGTCACCTCCGCGGGGAGCACCTGGATGGCGGCGGGGTCGGCGGTGGCCCACACGGGCTCTCCGACGCCCAGCAGGGAGGTGCCGCGGCGCGGGACGATGGCGTCCAGGTCGGGGCCGTCCTTGAGGGCGACGCGGTAGCGGACGTAGGAGCCCTGGAAGCTGACCACGTCGACGCGGCCGGGCCAGGTGTTGGCGCCGGTCAGGGGCTCGGGGGTGAGCTGGATGTCCTCGGGGCGGATGCAGGCCCGGGGGGCGGTGAGGTCGCCGGCGGGGGTGGGGGCGGTGCTGGTGACCTCGGTGGCGTGGCCGGTGAGGCGGAAGGTGGTGGTGCCGGTCGCGGTGGTGCCGGTCGGGGCGGCGGTCCCCGGGTCGCAGGGGAAGATGTTGGAGACGCCGAGGAAGTCGGCGATGGCCGCCGAGGACGGGGCGTCGTAGATCCGCTCGGGGCGGTCGATCTGGACGATGCGGCCGCCCTGCATCAGCGCGATGCGGTCGGCCAGGGCCAGCGCCTCGGACTGGTCGTGGGTGACGTAGACGCAGGTGAGGCCCAGGCGCTGCTGGATGTCGCGCAGTTCGACGCGCAGCCGGTCGCGCAGCCGGGCGTCCAGGTTGGACAGCGGTTCGTCGAGCAGCAGCACGCTGGGACGCATGACGAGGCTGCGGGCGAGGGCGACGCGCTGCATCTGGCCGCCGCTGAGGAGGCTGGCGCCGCGCTCGGCGTAGTCGGTCAGACCGACCAGTTCGAGGACCTCGGCGACCCGCTCGCGGATCTCGGCCCTGGGCAGCCGCTGCTGCTGGAGGGGGAAGGCGACGTTCTGGAAGATCGTGCGGTGCGGCCACACCGCGTACGACTGGAAGACCATGCCCACATTGCGTTTGTTGGGCGCCATCCGGATGCCGCGCTCGCTGTCGAAGACGACGGTGTCGCCGATGGTGATCCGGCCGCGGGTGGGGGTCTCCAGGCCGGCCACGCAGCGCATGGTGGAGGTCTTGCCGCAGCCCGACTTCCCCAGCAGCACCAGTGACTCGCCGTCCTCGACCGTGACGCTGAGCCCGTCGATGGCGGTGGCTTCGCCGTAGGCGAGGGTGATGTTCTCCAACTGGACTTTCACGACAGCTCCTTTGCTGCCCAGACAACGTGTGCGGTGCCGCTCACACGCTTTCCTGGAGTAGTGCGGGGACGAGAAGTTGAGCGGTGGCGATACGGCGGGCTGCCCGGTGCAGGGTGATGAGCCGGACGGTGCCGGCGGAGTCGGTCTCCGCTTCGGCGGTCACTACTCCGGCCGGGGTTCCCAGCCGGATGACGGAGGCGGACGGCCGGTTTTCGGCCAGCTGCGCCGGGATCGTGCCGGGCGTCAGCACCGCCGCCGCGACGGCCACTGCGGAGGTCAGCCCGATGGCCGGGTGCGGCGCGTGCATGGACACCATGCGAACGGCCACATCGTAATCAGACCCCTTCACCTGGTCACCCAGCGTGGTGAGGTAGTCGCCGGGTGGCGCCACGACCCCCACTTTGGGGATGGCGTGGCTGACGGGGTCACGGTCGGTGGCCAGGCCCATGCGCAGTGCCGCCGCCCGGCGCAGGGTGGCGAGGGCCGGCACGAGGGCGGCGAACGCCTCGGGGTGCTCCAGCCCCGTGGCGCCGAGCGCGGCGGCGTCGGCGAGGACGGCGGGGGCACCGGCGTCGACCAGGGTGGCCGGAATTCCACCGTCGAGGGTCTCCACGGGGGCGCCGGTGGGCAGCAGGGCTCCGGTGCTGGCCCCCGAGGGGTGCCGGAAGCCGAGCCCGACGGGGACGCCGGTGGCCAGCGAGCCGGGCACGGTCGCGGCGCCGAGTTCGGGGACGGTGCCGTGCGGGGTGGGGACGGTGGCGGAGAGCCGGACACCGGTGTTGCGGTTGCGCATCACGACGGTGCTGTGCGGCGCGGTGGCGGGGGCGAGCCCGTTGAGCAGGGCGTAGAGGCCGACCGCCGTGGCGCAGTTGCCGCAGTTGCTGCCCCACTCGACACCGGGGGTGCCGATGCCGACCTGGGCGAACAGGTACTCGACATCGACGCCGTCCTCGGTGGAGGGGCGCACGATCGCGGCCTTGGAGGTCGTGGAGGTGGCGCCGCCGACGCCGTCGATCTGGCGCGGGTCACGGGCGCCGAACGCCGAGGCGAGCACCTCCTCCAGCCGCCCGCCGGCCTCCGTGGCGCCGGGGGGCAGATCGCGGGCGTCGAAGATCCAGCATTTGCTGGTCCCGCCGCGCATGAGGGTTCCTGGCAGTCGCAACACCCGACGTCCTTCCGTACCTGGTCCGAGCGATGTCGAGCATGGACGCCGCGGAGGTTCAGTACAATCTCGGAAAAGTGGATGCCCCTTCAGCAAAACTTAAGGCTGGCCCCGATGAGACTCGATGTACGGCGGATGCTGCTGCTCGCCGAAGTCGCTGCGCACGGCTCGCTGACAGCGGCGGCGCAGGCCATGGCGTTCACCCCGTCCGCGGTGTCGCAGCAAATCGCAAAGCTGGAGTCGGAGGCCGGTCAGCCGCTGCTCGAACGCCATGCGAGGGGCGTCGCCCTCACCCCGGCGGGAGAAGCCCTGGTGCGGCATGCCCAGCGGATCGGGCGGCAGCTGGGCGCGGCGGCGGCCGAGCTCGACGAGATCGCCGGACTTCGCTCAGGCGAACTGCGCATCGGGTCCTTCCCGACCGCCGGATCCTCGCTGCTGCCGCTGGTGGTCCGGCGCTTCGCGCAGGCCCATCCGGGCATCCGGCTGGTGGTGCGCAGCGCCGTCCTCGACGGGCTGCGGGCGATGCTGGAGAGCCGCGAGATCCAGCTGGCCCTGCTGTGGGACTACGACTGGAGCCGGGTGGACGATCCGGCGCTGGCGCTCACCCCACTGCTGGAGGACGCGACCGCGCTGATCGTCTCGGACCGGCACCCGCTGGCGCACCGCGCGTCGGTGACCATGGCGGAGCTGAGCGCGGAGGAGTGGATCACCCGGGCCGACGAGCACCCGGTCGCCGATGTGCTGGCGCGCAGCTGCCGCGCGGCCGGTTTCCAGCCGTCGATCGCGTTCTTCGCCCACGACTACCAGGAGGCGCAGGCGATGGTCTCGATCGGGCTCGGTGTCGCGCTGGCGCCCGGTCTGGCGCTGACGAACCTGCGCTCGGGGATCAAGGTGATCGCCCTGGAGCCCTCGGCACCCACCCGCCGCATCCTGCTGGCCCGGCTGGCCGACCGCCGTCCCACCCCGGCCGAGGCGGCGGCGGAGACCCTCTTCCACGAAGCGGCGGACACCCTGCGCCGCGACCGCGCACGGCGGACCGCCGGGTAGCCGGAACCGCACCCCGGCCGCGTGGCCGGCGGTACGCTCCCGGCCACGAACGCCACCGCACCGCACCCCGACTCGCCGCCCCGCATCCCCGCCGGGTTACTGCCCCGCCGGGTGGCGGTCGCCATGGACGGCAACGGGCGCTGGGCCCGCGAGCGCGGCCTCTCCCGCAGCGAGGGGCACCGGGCGGGGGCCGGGCGGCTGCCCGAGCTGGCGAGGGCGGCGCTGGAGGTCGGGGTGGAGCAGGTGCTGGTGTACGGGTTCTCCACCGAGAACTGGCGCCGCTCTCCGCAGGAGGTGTCCGGATTGATGCGGCTCGCCGGGCAGGCGCTGGGGGCTCAGCGCGCCGAGCTGCACGCCATGGGCGTACGGGTGCGCTGGTCGGGACGGCCGGGGCGGCTGTGGAAGGGCGTCATCGGGGAACTGCGGGCCACCGAGGAGCTGACCCGGGACAATCAGCGGCTGACCCTGGACCTGTGTGTGAACTACGGCGGTCAGGCGGAGCTGGTCGACGCGGTGGCGGCGATCGCGCGGCAGGTCGGGGCCGGGACGCTGCGTCCGGAAGCCGTCGACGAGGCGGTGGTCGCGCGGCACCTGTACCAGGGTGACAGCGGCGACGTGGAGCTGTTCCTGCGGCCCTCGGGCGAGCGGCGGACCTCCAACTTTCTGCCCTGGCAGCTCGCGCACGCCGAGCTGGTGTTCATGGAGGTTCTGTGGCCGGATTTCGAACGGCGGCACCTGTGGGAGGCCGTACAGATCTATGCGGATCGCCACAAGCGGCGCGGCGGATGAACGTCCGACCCGCCATCCTTCCCCTTCCGGCTCGGTCTTAATCGGGCCGGACGGGAAATGCGTTGGTAGCCTGGGGCGAGTGCCCAGGACTGTCGTGTCCGGGCTTCTCCTCAGGGGTTTCCTTCTTATGGTTTCTCTTGCTCTCGGGCCGCAGTGGCTGGACCCGGACTGGCTCATCCCGACCTTCGGCCTCATCGGCATCCTGGTGATCGTCTTCGCCGAGTCGGGTCTGCTCATCGGATTCTTTCTCCCCGGTGACTCCCTGTTGTTCACCACGGGACTGCTGGTCGCCACCGGCCAGTACCTGCACTACCCGCTGTGGCTGGTGTGCACCTTGATCGTGATCGCCGCCGTGGCCGGCGACCAGGTCGGCTATCTCTTCGGCAGAAAGGTCGGGCCCGCGCTGTTCAACCGGCCCGACTCCCGGCTGTTCAAGCAGGAGAACGTGGCCAAGGCGAGCGAGTTCTTCGCCAAGCACGGCCCCAAGTCCCTCATCCTGGCCCGCTTCGTGCCGATCGTCCGCACCTTTACCCCGATCATCGCCGGGGTGGCGCGCATGGAGTACCGCGTCTTCGTGCTCTTCAACGTCATCGGCGGCGTCCTGTGGGGCGCCGGTGTGACGCTGCTGGGGGCGGCGCTGGGGCAGATCGAGTTCGTCCGGGCCAACATCGAGTTCATGCTGATCGGCATCGTGGCCCTGTCGGTGCTGCCGATCGTGATCGAGCTGTGGCGGGCCCGCAGGGCGAGCAGGCGTACGGGCGGGGCCGCGCTCGCCGGTGCCGATGACGACGGCGCGGAAAGCACCGCGCCCCCGGCCGATGGCCGGGGGCGCCATGCGAGACGCTGAGCGTCGCGCCTGCGGATCAGCGACCCGCTGAGGCGTGCTCTTCCTCGGGTTGCCGCTCGGCCTCTTCCTTGGCCGCGCGGCCGCCGGGGAGGATCCGGGCCACCCAGTGGGAGCGGCCGGCCACCAGGGGGGCGACCACCGCCAGGATGAGCACATAGCTGGCGATGAACGGCGACAGCCGGGGGTCGAGCCCGGCCGTGGCGGCCATGGTGGCGAGGATGAGGGCGAACTCTCCTCTGGCGAGCAAGGTGGTGCCCACATTGGCCGTGGGTTGCGGTCCGAACCCGTAGATCCGGGCCGCGACGATACCGGCGGTCAGGTTCATCGCGACGGTGATCACGACGGCGATCAGCACCGGGACGATGACGGATCCCATGTCGCCCGGGTCGATGGACAGACCGAAGGCGAAGAAGAAGATCGCGGCGAAGGCGTCCCGCAGCGGATGCACCAGATCGCGGATCCGGCTGCCCGAAGCGGTGCTGCCGAGAATCAGACCGACCATGAAGGCACCGATGGCGTCGGCCACCCCGAACTTCTCGGAGATGCCGGCCACCAGGACTGCCGCACCGAGGAACGAGATGACGAGCAGCTCGTTGTCCTTGATCGCGAACAGCTTGCCGATGACCTTGGTGCCGAACCGGGCGGCCAGGGCGAGCAGCAGCAGGAAGGCGAAGGCCTTGCCGATCTGCAGGGCGGTCTCACCGAAGCCGTCGGCCCCGGAGATGATCGGCTGCAGGGCGGCCAGGTAGAGGGCGAGGAAGATGTCCTCCACCACGATGATGCCCAGGATCGGCTTGGTCTCGGGGTTACCGATGCGCCCGAGGTCCACCAGGATCTTGGTGACGATCGCGGATGAGGAAATTCCGAGGACACCGGCGAAGACGAACGCCTCCGAGGTGCCCCAGCCCATCATGAAACCGAAGGCGAGACCCGCGCCCACGTTCAGGGCGAGATACATCCCACCCGCGATGGCCATCTTCTTGCCACCGGTCTTGAGGTCGTCCATGTGGAACTCAAGGCCGAGGTAGAACAGCAGGAGAACCAGCCCGAGGGCGGAGAGCATCTCCAGGTCGTGCGGGTCGTCGAGCAGGACGAAGCCGGGGGTATTGGATCCGAGAAGTATTCCGGCGAGGATGAACAGCGGGATGGTCGGCAATCCGATGCGGCTGCCAAGGCGAGCCAGGACCGCGGCGGCGACGAAGGCGCCACCCATGGCGAGCAGAGTGTCAGCATGTCCCATGGCGGTCACCTGGGGGGTGTGACGGTCGGGAGCAACGGGAAGCCGATGCGGGCGGGCGTCGTCAAGTGGATGTCTCCTCCTGGGCGTCCGGACGTCTCGGTCAAGTGAGCGTCAAGAAAGCGTTAATAGTTAGCTTACCAAACCATTTTTTGGTCTGGTTTTCTTCCCGTGACCTGCGTCACGGGTCATCGGACGCTCACCAGGAGAGACGCGCGCCCGAACCGCGCCCCGCGATCGCACCCCATGTGCACGGGATGCCCCGATGTGGGCGGCCCGAGGCCCGCGTACACAGGGGAACACACACCATGGCCGAAAACTTCCGCGCGCCCGTGCGACGGGAACGGCGACGCGGTGCAGGTTAGTTGTGTTCGTGCCCGGATGTGCAGTCCCCCCGGGGACGGACGCCCATCCCTCATGAACAACACGAAGGAGAGAACGCCGACATGGTGTTCAAGAAGCTGCTCGGAGCCCTCGGAGTGGGTGGCCCCACGGTGGACACGGTCCTGGACGGCGGGCCGCAGGGCCTCGCCGTGCTGCCGGGCGGCGCCCTGACCGGACGGGTCGAACTGCGCGGCGGCTCCGCCGAGACGGACATCAACCACATCACCCTGCACCTCGTCGCCCGCGTCGAGGCCGACGGCCAGGGCGCCGGGGGCCGCGACGCCGAGGGCTTCGTCGCCTTCGACCAGATCACGGTCGGCGGCGGATTCCGTCTGGGCCAGGAAGAACAGCGCTCCATCCCCTTCACCGTCCATCTCCCGTGGGAGACCCCCATCACCGAGCTGTACGGGCAGCCGCTGGGTGTCGTCCTCGGCGTCCGTACCGAACTGTCCGTGTCCGGCGCCAAGGACAAGGGCGACCTCGACCCGATGCGGGTCGCCCCGCTGCCCCTCCAGGAGAAGATCCTGGAGGCCTTCGGCACCCTCGGCTTCGGCTTCCGCACCGCTGACCTGGAGCTGGGACACATTCCCGGCACCAGTCAGAGCCTGCCCTTCTACCAGGAGATCGAACTCAACCCGTCGCCCCAGTACGCGCACGTGATGCGCGAGATCGAGGTGACATTCCTCACCACCCCGGCCGGCGTCGAGGTCGTCCTGGAGGCCGACAAGCGCGGCGGCTTCTTCGGACAGGGCGGGCACGACACCCTGCTGCGTTTCGGCGCCTCGCACGCGGACGCCGAGCAGCGTGACTGGACGGCCGAGGTGGCGTCCTGGATCGAGCAGCTGGCCACCCGCCAGCAGCAGCGCGGCGCGATGGGGTACGGCGGCCAGCAGGGCGGCTTCCAGCAAGGGGGTTACCCGCAGGGTGGCTACCAGCAGGGCTACCCGCAGGGCGGTTACCCGGGGCAGCAGCCCCAGCGCTCCGGGCCCGGGATGGGCGGGGTCGTCGCGGGTGCGGCGGCAGGTGTCGCGGTCGGCGCCCTCGGCGCCTACGCCATCGGCGAGATGATGGACGGCGACGACGGCGGAGACGTCGAAGCCGCCGAAGAGGACTTCGGCGGCGACGAGGAGTAAGCGGGCCGGGCGTGTGGGGGCACGCGGCGGCGCGAACCGCTCCGTGCCCCCCACCCCGGCCGGCCGGTTGGCCGGCCGGCCGGTCAGCCCATCAGCCGGTCAGGTCGTCCGCGAAGGACGCCACCCAGGCCAGCGGAGCATTCCAGTTGATGGTGACCTCATTGGTCGCGTACGACTCGATGTGGTCGATGTAACACATCGCCGGGGCGCAGCCGGCCAGCCGCTCCTCCGCGACCGGATCCTGGAGCTCCTGGTTGGGGCCGCCGGCCACGCTGCCGGGCGGCGGGTTCGGGAGCGCGGGGTTCAGCTGGTTCGCCCAGAACCGGTGGTGCTGGTTCTGCGCGTACCGCTCGCCGTACCCGGTGACGTACGACAGGTTCAGCGGGTTGGCGCCCAGCAGGTAGTCGAAGCCGCGCAGCAGCGCGTCCCGGTGGGCGGGATCGCCGGCCAGATCGTAAGCGGTGCCGAGCACCACCATGTTGTTGAGGACCTGGCTGTTGGAGCCCCAGAAGTAACCCCCGCCGTCCGGCGAGTCGTAGGGCACCCCGTACGCCGAGCCCGCCGAGTCGGCCGCGAACCCGTCCGCCGCCTCGATCAGCAGGGCACGCACGGCCGCCAGTTCGGCTGCCGGCAGCTCGCTGTCCACGGTGGCCAGGCTCAGCGCGCCCAGGCCGGCCGTGGACTGCCAGGAGAGCCCGTTGCGCGGGAAGACCGCGTCGACGTCACCGTGCAGCTCCGAGCCGAGCAGCGCCTGGCGGTAGCTGTCCTCGCCCGTGGTGACGAAGAGTTCGGCCGCCGCCCAGTAGAACTCGTCCCGGACGTCGGAGTCCTCGTACGCGCCACCGCCCTGCCCGTCGGTCGGGGGGGCGTACCGCTCCGGGTTCGCCAGCGCCGCCTGCCAGGCCGTGGTGGCCGTGCTCGCGCAGCGGTCGGCGAACTCCGCGTCGTAGGGCGCGTACAGCCGGGCACACTGCGCCGCCGCTGCCGCCAGGTTGAGCGTGGCGGCGGTGGACGGCGGGGCCAGCTCGCGCGGCTGCGGGTCCTGGTCCGGGCGCAGCGGAAGACCGGTCCACTCGCGGTCGTGCAGCTTGTGGTGCGCCATGCCGGCCAGCGGCTCACCGGCCGGGACCTGCATCCGCAGCAGGAACTCCAGCTGCCAGCGCGCCTCGTCCAGAATGTCCGGGACACCGTTGCCCTGCTCGGGGATGGCGAGGCTGCCGTCCCCCAGCGCGTCGCCGTCGGCGCCTTCGGCGGTCAGGGTGCGCTCGTAGGAGGACATCAGCTGAGCAACCGAGATACCGCCGTTGACGACGTACTTGCCGTGGTCGCCCGCGTCGTACCAGCCGCCGTGCGCGTCCAGGGTGTAGTCGCACTGGCCCGGGCGGCAGGGCACCTCGAAGTCACCCTGGTTGGCGCCCTCGTTCAGGTGCCCGGCGGGGCGGGCGTACTGCTCCCCGACGTACTGCGCCTCGATCTCGATGCCACTGCGGTTGTGGTAGAAGTACGCCAGCGCGTCGGTGCGCAGCGTCGAGTAGAGGTCGTCGCCGATGGCGAACGGCTCGCTCACCTCCCCGTCGACCGCGACCGTGTACCCCTCCCCCGGTTCGGCGAACGCCCCCAGGTCGAAGGTGTGGACGTGCTGCTCTGAGGTGGGGTCGACGCCGACGGGGGTGGTGCTGCCGGTGGCCCGCTCCGTGCCGTCCGCGTCGCGCAGTGACCAGCTCAGGGGCGAGGTGGCGTCACTGACCAGGGTGCCCCGCTTGGGCCCTTCGGTGAGGTAGCCGACCTGGTTGACGCGCACCGGCGATCCGGTGTCCGGCTCGTACACGGGGGGTTCGGCGCCACCGCGCAGCGAGACGTCGTCCAGACAGAAGGTGTACGGCTGCTGGTGACCGCCGAGTTGGAAGGCCAGCTGGGCGGCGGTGTTGTCGCTCTTGGCCGTGAAGACGTGGGTGACCGGCTCGGGTTCGGACCCGATGGGATCCACGGCGGCCAGCTCGGTGGTCCAGGGCTCCTCGGCCAGTTGGACGAGGCTGCGGATGGCGACCGGGGCGGAGGCGGTCGCGGTGTAGGTGAGGGCGTACGTCTCGCCCTCGGTGAGCGGAAGATCGTCCTGCCCGATGATGGCGTCCCAGGCGTTCAGGGTGCCGCCGGGCACGTCGGCGCACAGTTGACCGTCGACGACGGCGGCGGGGCTTCCCGGGGTCCACCACCAGGGGGCGGTGCCGTTCGAGAAGTCGCCGTTGACGATGAGTTCGGGCGGCTCCTCGGCGCCGGCGCTGGTGGTGACGGCGGTGAGGGCCCCGGCCAGCAGGGCGGTGACGGTGACGGCCGCCAGCGGCAGCCGGCGTCTGCGATGGCGTCCGGAAGGTGCTGAGGACACGGCTCTTGTCCTTCCACGGATCGGTGGGGGGTGGGGAGAGCGGCCCCCATGGATGGGAGCGCTCCCATCGCATCGTCAGGGTGCTCCGCCTCCCCGTCAAGGCATCGGACGCCCCGGGTGCGGACTCCGTTGACCGTTCCATCTGGCGACAGCCGTCTCACCTGCCTCGACCGTCGGCTGCCCTGCCGCACCGGATCGTCGACGCCCGGGCTCCGGCACGACGTCTCGGTGTCGTGCTGCGGTCCGGAGCGTGCGGCCCGCGTCCTTGCGGCCGCGGACCGTGACTCATGCCGCCGTGGTGCGGAATGCGCTGGGGCTGAGGCCCTTGTGGCGTTTGAAGGCGGCGCTGAAGCCAAAGGCGTCGGCGTAGCCGACCGTCTTGGCGATCTGGGCGATGCTGAGGTCGGTGTCGGCCAGGAGTGCCTCGGCGTCGTCCATGCGGCACTCGGTGAGGTAGGTGAGGGGCGGACGGCCCATCAGCTCGGTGAAGCGCCGGGCGAACAGTGCCCGGGAGACGCCGGCTTGAGCGGCCAGTGAGGCGACCGTCCAGCTCTCGGCGCGCCGCCCGTGGAAGGCGTGCAGGGCGGGGGCGAGGACCGGGTCGGCGAGGCCGCGGTACCAGCCGGGCGCGTCGGCGCCCGCACGGTCGAACCAGGTGCGCAGCGTGCAGACCAGCGCCCAGTCGAGGAGCCGGTCCATCAGCGCCTGCGAACCGGCGGAGAGCCGGGCGGCGTCGGCGGCGGAGTTCTCCAGCCAGGCGCAGACCTCGGTGTCCTCGGCGATGACCAGGACGGGCGGCAGGGCGCGCAGGAGCCGTTCGTGGCGGTGCCCCGAGGCGCGGTAGGCGCCCACGATCAGCGCGGTCGCTCCCTCCCGTCCGGCGCCCCAGTGGATGCCGTCGAGTTCCTGGGCGGTGCACGCGGCGTCCGCGGTGAAGCAGTTGACCTCGTACGCCGTGTGGGGGTGGTGGACAGTGGCAGGCTTGTCCGCGAGGCGGAACCGCGCGGGGCCCCGGACGATGGCAGTGTCGCCCGCGCCGATCTCCCGCTCGGTGCCGTCGGTCAGCAGCAGCGTGCCGCCACCGCGCAGCATGCTGACCATGGTGAGCGGAGCGGCGTCGGCGAAGGTGATGCTCCAGGGCTCCGTCAGGACGGCATTGCTGACGACCGAGCCCTCGGCCCGGATGCCGCTCAGCAGTGAACTCAGGGGATCCACAGCGTGATCATAGACGATCTCCTATGTCCTGGAGAGTTTCTCCCATGGATCATCCACGGGGCCACGGCTGTACTGGATTCACCGCACAGATTGAGCCCTCAGGAGAGACCGTGCCGCAGCACAGCAGTGACACCAGGACGGCCCTCGTGGTCGTCGCGCACCACCGCAGCGATTCCCTCACCGCCCACACCGCCCGCCGCGCGGCTGCCCAGCTGGAGGCCGCCGGGTACCGCATCGACCTCCTCAACCTGCACGCCGAGGGGTTCGACCCGCGGATGAACGTGGAGGACCAGCCGGAATGGGGCAACCGGGAGAAGCCGTACTCGGACGAGACGCACGCCCACATGCGGCGGATCCTCGACGCCGATGTCGTCGTCGCCGTCTTCCCGGTGTACTGGCAGAGCGTGCCCGCCGTCCTCAAGGGGTGGATCGACCGCGTATGGAACTACGGGTTCGCCTACGGTCGCAGCAAGCCCCGCCTGGCGGGCAAGCGCGTGCTGTGGCTGGGCCTGGCCGGCGCCACCGCCGACGACCCCAGCGCGGAGTCGATGCAGTCCGTCCTCGACATCAACCTGAACGACAGCATCGCCTATTACTGCGGCTTCTCCCGCTCCACCGTGGGTTTGCTCCTTGGCGCGGAGGAGCGACCGCAGCGCATCGACGCCGAGGGCAATCTGCTGGTCGGCGAAGCGGTGTCCGGGGCCGAGCGGGAGGCGCAGTACACCGATTTCGACCTTCGGGCACGGAAGTTCGTGGAGGAGTTCCTCGCGGACGAACCAGTCGCGGCCTGACGGCCTCCGGATCCGACGGTCCGAGCCGTTCAGGCGCTCGGTGCCGGTACCGGGGCCGGGCCCGGGGTGGGGGCGGGGAAGGCAGGCAGTTCGGGGCGGAGGTGGCGCAGGAAACCATCGGGTACGGGATAGGGACGTTCTTCGGGCAGCAGAGCGCGGGCCGCGTCCAGTTCTCCGGCCCGTACGTGGGCGTGGACGGTGTGCGCGAGGTCGGTGACGTCCGTGATGGAGACCGTCCACGCGTCGGCGTAGCGGTGCGCGGCCTCGCCGGTGAGGCCGAGTTGCAGAGAACGGTGGGGCAACGGTTTCAGCCACAGGTCGCGTTCGGGGTCCCACTGCACCCGGGCCGGAGTCTCGCGCAACTGCCGTTTCCAGGTGGCGTGGTCGGGGTGGATCCCGGAGGCGTAGTGGGACAGGCAGGCGTGCTCCAGCGCCCACTCGAAGCCCTCGCGGGTGATCTCGACGGCCAGGACGGTCTCCTGATCGTTCTTGGTGCCCCAGCCGCAGCGGTACATCATCCACAGGAAGGACGGTTTGATCCACGTCATCCGGTCCCGTTTCCAGGTCGCGGGGAATCGTCCGTCCCGGGCGGCGGGCAGGCCGATGGCCGGTGCGTACGCTTGGTAGACGGTGACCGTGGTGGCGGTGTGCCGGGCGCGGATCTCGTACGTGGGTGTTGTCACAGCGCCCAGCGTGGTGGCACCGCACGGCTGGCGCCATTGAATTACCGGGCAAGCTGGGCGTGTTGAGCCTCCCCCAATGCACGCGTGGGGAAGCCGGACGCATCGGCCCGGCTCCTCCACGGCGCGCGCCACCGGCAGCCGGAGAACGCTCAGACCACGCGGTCGGCGACCCCGGACACGAAAGCCGACCAGGTACCGGCACGGACGATCAGAACCGGGCCGCTTCCTTCGTGCTTGCTGTCCCGCGCCATCACCTGGCCACCAAGGAACGCCGCTTCCAAGCAGTTCCCGTTTCCGTTGCTGTAGCTGGACTTCCTCCACTGCGCGTGTCGCACATCAACCCTGTCCATAGCTCCCTGCCACCTCAGCGATCAGCACTCTCGACGCCCGCTCATCGAGCGCCGCCTCCCACGTTCCCTCGAACGCCTGCTCGTACTGCTGTACTTCCCTCGGCTTGTCCAGATACAAGCCTCCCGTATAGCCATCCGCGTACACGGTCGGCGGCTCCGAGTCGTTCCCGTCACCGTTGAGGGGGAAGCGCAGAATCACGAAAGGTCCCGTGACGAGTCCCGCATGGGCCCCCGCCAGGAAGGGGACCACGCGCACCGTGATGTGTGGGAGTCCGGACATGTAGATGAGATGGGCCAGTTGCTCGACCATCACACCGTCCCCGCCGATGGGCCGGCGGAGTACCGCCTCACTGAGAGCGACACGCAGCTCCGGTGGGTCGGTGACCCGGGTAAGCAACGACTGTCGCTCGACGCGCAGGCGCACCCGGCCTTCAAGCTCCTCCTCGCTTATCCCGCGAAGGTGAACGCGGATGATCTCGCGCGCGTAACGCTCGGTCTGGAGCAGCCCCGGCACGACCTCGTTCTCGTAGGTAGCGAGACGCGTCGCCGCCTCTTCGAGTCCGACGTACACGTCGAACCCCTCCGGGATCACATCACCGTAGGCATGCCACCATCCCCGCGCCTTGGTCTCCTTCGCCAGCCCCATCAGCGCCTCGGTGAGATCCGATGGAGCGCCGTAGACGAAGCACATGGCCTGAACATCGAGACTGCGCAGTGGGGTTTGCCCGGTCTCGATGCGCCACATCTTGGCCTCGGACCACTCCAGCTTGCGAGCGGCCGCACGCACCGTGAGCCGCGCCCGACTCCGCAGTTCTCTGAGATTCCGGCCGAGTTGGCGTCGTGGCACCGTCGATCCAGTGGGCCCTGCGACCATCCTTCGCCCCTTCACTGACTCGCCATGAGAGATTCCCGCCACTCACGATGCAAGCAGTCACGTACCCGCCATACAAGACGAATCATCAGTTCGAGACTATTACCGCGATGAATCGTCACGAAGTCTTGCACCGTGCATGGTCGCACCGGCACTCTGGCGATGCCGTCGCTCGGTGTACAAGTGCCGTGACTTCGCGTCACTTTGACGCGCCATCGGTGCCGCACTGCTCCGCGTCGGCCGGCACGTGCCCGGCTGCGCCGGGCTGATCCATGGCAGGTGAACCCTGGTGCACACCGTGAATCCGGAGCGAGTACAGGACGGCGAGGAGCCGGACGAAGCCGAAGAGCTGCCGCCGGAGGATGACGACCACGCCGAACTGCGGGAGAAGGTCCGGCACATCAACGCGTCCAGTGAGACCGGGCTCGGCATCAAGAGCGGCGGCCGGGCGCTCGGTGGGGGTGTGCGGTGAGCGGGTGGCCCGAGGCGGTGGAGATCACCGCCGAGACCGTACTGGTCGGGGATGTGATCTCGGTCGGCGGCCGGCCGCTGGTGGTGGTCGATCTGGTGCTGACGACCCGGGGCGGGCGGCGGCTGGAGTTCGCCACCGGGGAGGCGCTGACGCTGCACTCCCGGTCGCGGCTGAACGCGACCCGCACGAGCGGCCGGGGACGCCGGTGATCACGGCGGCCGGGACCCGGCCCGTCCCACCACGGCTGGGGGACCGCTCGGAGTGGGTGCTCGGGCGCTGCTGGCTGTGGTGCGGGAACCGGCACACCTGGGTGCTGTGGCTGGGACAGGCGAGGACCACCGGCCACCACGCCCCGCTGTACGCCTGCGAGGAGTGCGTGGACCGGCTGCACCACACGATCATCGACTACGGCGAGGCCATGACGGACGCGCCGGTGGATGGGTCGGGGATACGGGTCCCCCTGTACCTGGCGGCCGATGAGACACCGTGGCCGGGGCCCGTACGGTACCGGCGCGGACGGCACCGGCGCCCGCGGACGGCGCTCGGCCGGTTGTGGGAACGGGTCATCACGGGGCGTTCCGCGCGCTGAGTAGGCCACCGGGCCGGGAGCGCGCACGCTCCCGGCCCGGTGCCGGCTCCGGAGGCGACGTCCGGTTCAGGAGACGATGTCCTTGGTGCGGAAGCCCCGGAAGGCGAGGGCGAACAGCACCAGCGCGAAGGACACCGACACCGAGGCGCCCTTGAGCATGCCGGTCCACTCCAGTTGTGGCTGGAGGGCGTCCAGCCAGGCGAAGGCCCAGTGGGCGGGCAGGAATTCACGCCAGTCGCCGAGCGCCGTGATGGCGTCCAGGATGTTGCCCACGATGGTGAGGCCGATGGCGCCGCCGACCGCGCCCAGGGGGGCGTCTGTGACCGTGGACAGCCAGAACGCGAGAGCGGCGGTGACCAGTTGGCTCACGAACACATAGCCGGTGATCAGCGCGATCCGGCCCACCGATTCGCCCGCCGCGATGCTGCCGCCGGTGGGCAGTTGGAGCGGGCCCCAGCCGTACGCCGCCGTTCCCACGCCGAGCGCCACCAGGGGCAGGAGCACCATCGCGGCGGCGCTGAACAGCAGTGCCACGGTGAGCTTGCTGGCCAGCAGCCGTGAACGCGGCACCGGCGCGGCCAGCAGATAGCGCAGTGAGGACCAGCCGGCCTCCGAGGCGACGGTGTCGCCGCAGAACAGCGCCACCGGCAGCACCAGCAGGAAGCCGGCGGACAGGAAGAGGCAGGTGATGGCGAAGTTGGGGCCGGAGACGGTCGCCACGTCCATGATGCTGGGCGCGGAACGGTCCTCCCGGCCGCCGCCGATGGCGAAGGCGATGGCCACCACGAACGGCAGCGCGATCAGGATGCCCGCCACCACCTGGGTACGGCGGCGGCGCAGTTGCCGGGCGGCCTCGACCCGCAGCGGGAGGGTGCGGCGGGGGCTGTAGCCGGGGGCGACAACGGTGTCGGTCGAGGCGTTCACGCCGCGCCTCCGATCAGGGTGAGGAAGGCGTCCTCGAGACGGCGGTGCGGGCCGATGGCCGACACCGGGACCTCCAGCCGGACGAGTTCGGGAAGGAGTTCGGTGGAGGTCATGCCGTCCAGCCGGATGAGCAGACCGTCGTCGGTGGGCCGGACGTCGGCCACGCCGGGCAGGTCGGCGATCTTGTCGGTCAGCGCGTCGGGCACCGGGCGGGCGAGGGTGGCCAGCACGGTGTTCCCGGTGCCGGTGATGTCGGCGACGGGGCCCGCCTGGACGAGCTGTCCCCGGTCCATGACGACCAGATGGGTACAGGTCTGTTCCACCTCGGCCAGCAGGTGGCTGGAGACGATCACGGTGCGGCCGGCCTCCGCGTAGCGGATCATCACCTCGCGCATCTCGCGGATCTGCGGCGGGTCCAGGCCGTTGGTGGGCTCGTCGAGGATCAGCAGGTCCGGCAGCCCGAGCATGGCCTGGGCGATGGCGAGCCGTTGCCGCATGCCCTGCGAGTAGGTGCGCACCGCCCGTTCCAGGGCATCGCCGAGGCCGGCGATCTCCAGCGCCTCTTCCACGTGGGCGTCGGCGGTGGGGCGGCCGGTGGCGCGCCAGTACAGGTCGAGGTTGGCGCGGCCGGAGAGGTGGGGCAGGAAGCCGGCGCCCTCGACGAAGGCGCCGACCCGGGAGAGGACCGGGGCGCCGGGGGTGATGCGCTGTCCGAAGACCCGGATCTCCCCGGCGTCGGGAGTGATCAGGCCCATCAGCATGCGCAGGGTGGTGGTCTTGCCCGCCCCGTTGGGGCCGAGCAGGCCGAGGACCTGTCCGCGTTCGACCGAGAAGCCGAGGTCGCGCACGGCGTAGCGGTCGCTGGCGCCCGCGTAGCGCTTGGTGAGGCCGGTGATGCGCAGCGGTGCGGGTTCGTTGCCGCCGGGCGTACCGGTCGCGGCGTCGTGGGCGGCGGTGGCCGGGGCGGGCACCGGTGCGGCGGGCGTGCCGGTCGCGGCGTCCGCCGTCGCGTCGCCGTCCCTGGCGTCGCCGTCCGGCGTGCCGCTCGCCGCGGTGGCCGGGGCCGCGCCGGCGGGGGGCGGTGTGGTCGTGCGGCGGCGGCCGGTGAGCAGCAGGGCGGCGGCGATCGCCGCGGCGATCAGGGGCAGGCCCCAGGTCCACCAGGTGAGGGTGGCCGGCAGCAGGGTGGCCTGCGGCGCGGTGGGGACGGTCAGGGCCTGGTCCCCGGCCAGGGCTACGGTGTGGACGGCCGGGTCGGCCGGGGAGGCGTAGCCGAGGTCGGTGGTGGAGACCACCAGCCGCATGCGGTGGCCCGCCTCGAAGGGGTAGTCGATGGCGGGGAGCGGCAGATCGACGGTGGTGCCCTCCCCGTCGGTGCCGCTCACCCGCACGGGGGTGACGAGCTGGGCGGGCAGCGACTGGGTGCTGCCGTCCGGGGAGACGTCGTACACCTTGAGGAAGAGCACCGCCTCGGGGGCGTCCGAGGCGATGTGCAGGCGGACGCCGGGCGAGCCGGTGACCCGGACGGTGTCGGTCAGCGGCGCGGAGTCGAAGGTCGCGGTCTGGCCGGGGAAGTCCAGGGCCAGGCCCAGGCCGAGGGTGGACAGTCCGCTGAGCGAGCCGAGGCCGGGGACGGCGGAGATGGAGGGCGGGGTGCCGCCGGCCGGGTTGGTGAAGGTCTGGGGCTCGCCGCTCAGCTCCACCTGGCGCGGGTCGCCGTGCAGGCCGGGGTAGGTGTCGGCCTCGGCGCCGCGCAGGTTGGTGTCGCCGTTGGTGGTGTCGATGCCGGAGATGCGGGTGACCCGGAAGGCCGGTCCGGTGTCGGTGCCCTCCTCGCCCTTGAGGTAGTGGTCGAACCAGGCGGTGACGCGGTCCTGGACCCGGCCGCTCTCGGAGACGCCGCCGTCGTGTCCCGCCCAGGTCCAGTCGACGGCGACCGGGGCGCCGTTGGCCTCGATGGCCTCGGCCATGGCGTCGGCGTGGTCCAGGGGGAAGAGTGAGTCGTGCTGGCCCTGCACGATGAGGGCGGGGACGTCGATGCGGTCGGCGACGGCGGACGGGCTGCGCTCGGTGAGCAGCGCGGTGGCCTCGTCGTCGGGGGCGCCGGCGACGGCGACGCGTTCGTACATCGCGCACAGTTCGGCGGCGAAGTTCCCGCAACCGGGGGCGCCGTTCTCGCTCGCGCCGGTGGCGAAGAAGATCCCGGCCCACAGCTTCTTGAAGACGCCGTCGGGGAAGAGCGCGTCGGCGAGGTTCCAGTAGGTGATGCGGGGTGCGATGGCGTCGACGCGGTCGTCGTACCCGGCGGCCAGCAGCGAGATGGCGCCGCCGTACGAGTCGCCGCTGATGCCGACCCGGGGGTCGCCCTCGGCGTCGAGCTGGACCTCGGGCTGCTGGGCGAGCCAGTCGATGAGGCGGCTGACGTCGGCGACCTCGGCCTCGGGGTCGTTCAGGCCGATCTGCCCGCCGGAGTCGCCGAAGCCGCGCGCGGACCAGGTGAGGACCGCGTAGCCGTCGCGGGCGAGTGCCTCGGCCTGGCCGCGCAGGTCGTGCTTGCTGCCGCCGAAGCCGTGGGCCAGCAGGACGGCGGGGCGGGGGGTGCCCGGGTCACCGGAGGTGAAGTAGGAGGTGTCGATCCCTATGGAGTCACCGTCCGCGTCCGGCATCTGGGCCATCCGGTCCTGGCGGTGCACCTGGGGCCCGCTGTCCCCTGCGGCGACGGTCCAGGTGCCGGCTCCGACGAGGACGGCGGCCAGGGCTGCGGCACCCGCGAGCAGCCGCCCGCGCCGCCATGGCCTAGGAGGGGTCATGGGCACGGGGTTCCTTCCACGGGCGGATCACCAACCTAACCGATCACCCGGAGGGACCCCGCCCGCCCCCTGCTGGTTGATTCGCTGGGTGATACTCGGGGGACATTACGGATCATCACGGGCTATTCCGGGAGGCCGGGCATGGGTCAGGGTGTGCACGTCACGGATCTGCCGGGGGTCGGGAAGCGGTACGACATCGATCTGGAGCGCGAGGACGAGCGGGTCTCGGTGGTGATCAGGTCCGGCGGGATGCGTGATCTGTACGTCTTCACCTCCCGCTCCGCCGACCCGACGGCGGTGCTGGAGCTGACGGAGGAGCAGGCCCGTAAGGTCGGGGCGGTGCTGTCGGCGACCTTCTTCGAGTCGTGAGGAGGCGGCGGGCGGGTGCCGGAAGCTGATCTGCTCGGCCTGGGTGCCGCCGTACTGGTCGCGGGGCTGCTGGCGCGGCTGGCCCGCCGCTACGGGCTGCCGTCCGTGCCCTGCTACATGCTGGTGGGTATCGCGCTGGGCCCCGGTACACCGGGCCCGGTACTGATCTCCCACCCCGACGATCTGGCGCTGATCGCCGCGCTCGGGCTGGTGCTGCTGCTGTTCCACCTGGGCGTGGAGTTCCCGGTGGACGAGGTGCTGGGCGGCGGGCGCCGCCTGGTGGTGGCGGCGGGCTGCTACATCGGGCTGAACATGACGGCCGGGCTGCTCTTCGGCTTCGCGCTGGGCTGGGGCGCGTCCTCGGCGCTGGTGATCGCCGGGGCGCTGGGCATCTCCTCGTCCGCGATCGTCACGAAACTGCTGATCGAGCTGCACCGGCTGACCAACGCGGAGACCCCGGTGATCCTGGGGATCATCGTGCTGGAGGACCTGTTCCTCGCCTTCTATCTGGCGCTGCTCGCCCCCGTGCTGTCGGCCGGTGACACCCCGGGCCGGATCGCCCGGGACGTCGCCATCAGCTTCGGGATGCTGGCCGGGCTGCTGCTGGTGGCGCGGTTCGGGGCCCGGGCGGTGGGGCGGGTGCTGGATTCCCGGGAGGACGAGGTGCTGGCGGTGGTCACCATCGGTCTGGTGGTGCTGGTGGCCGGGACCTCGCAGGAGGCGGGGGTCTCGGACGCGGTCGGGGCGCTGCTGACGGGTCTGGTGGTTTCCCGCACCCGGCTGCGGGAGCGGGTGGAGCGGCTGGTGACACCGCTGCGGGACGTGTTCGCGGCGGTGTTCTTCGTGGCGTTCGGGCTGAGCATCGACACCGGACACCTGGGCGCGGTGGCGGTGCCGGTGGCGCTGGCCGTCGTGGTGACCGTGGTCGCGAATCTGAGCGCGGGCATCGTCACGGCGCGGCTGTTCGGCTTCAACCAGCGCGGCGCGGCCAACATCGGGCTGACGGTGCTGGGGCGCGGCGAGTTCTCGCTGATCCTGGCCACGCTCGCGCTGGCGGCCGGCCTGGACTCGCGGATCGGCCCGTTCGTGGCACTGTACGTCCTGGTGCTGGCGGTGCTCAGTCCCCTGTTCGCGGCGCGTTCGCGCTATCTGGCGCGGGTGATGCCGGACTGGCTGCTGCGCCGTGACTGGACGTATGTGCGTGAGGAGACGATCAGCACCTCCTGCACGCATCTGGATCAGATCCGGGTCACCGAGACGGATGCCGAGGAGTGCCCGGAGTGCGTGGCCACCGGGAGCGACTGGGTGGCGCTGCGGCTGTGCATGACCTGCGGTTACGTGGGGTGCTGCGACGACTCCCCGCACCGGCACGCCAGCACCCACGCGGCCCGGGCGCGCCATCCGATCATCCAGTCGGCGCAGCCGGGTGAGGACTGGCGCTGGTGCTTCATCGACGAGACCCTGGTGCGGGCCCCGCTGGGTACCAAGCGCTGACGAAGCGCCGGTCAAGCTTTCACCAAAGCATTTACATGTAGCAAGCAACTTGTCGTACGGTCGAATCCGTGACCGAGCATGCAACGAGCTCCTACGCGGAGCTGGGCCGCCATCTGTGGGCCGTGGGAGCGATCAACCGGGAGATGGGGCGATCCCTGCCGCACGACTGTCCCCCGGCGACGCTGGCGTTGATCTCGATCCTGGCGCGGAAGGGGGAACTGCGCATGGGCGGGCTCGCCGACCTGATCGGCGTCGACATCTCGGTCGCCAGCCGCTACGCGACCCACGCGGTGGAGCGCGGCTGGGTGGAGCGCACGCCGGACCCGGACGACAAACGGTCCCGGCTGCTGCGGGTGACCGACAGCGGCGAGGAGCTGCTGGCCGAGCTGTCCGAGCGCTACGCCGAGGCGCTCTCCCGCTATCTCGCCGACTGGTCGGACACCGACGTCAGACACCTCATTGAACTGCTGATCCGCCTGCGGACGAGCTTCGACAGCTGCCGCGCCAAGCCGGCGGAGTAACCAACCAGGGAAGAAGCACCCGAAGCGTATGTCCTCACCTCGTCCTGCTCCCGCGCGTCACGACGCCGCCCCCGCCGCCGCCCCGCCCGAGGCCGCGCCGGAGGGCGCCGCGATGACGCACCGGGAGATCCTGCGGGCGCTGTCCGGGCTGCTGCTCGGCATGTTCGCCGCCATCCTCTCCTCCACCATCGTCACCAACGCGCTGCCGCACATCATCGCGGACCTCGGCGGGGGCCAGAGCGCGTACACCTGGGTCATCACCGCGACCCTGCTGGCCATGACGGCCTCCATGCCGGTGTGGGGCAAGCTGGCCGACCTCTTCAACAAGAAGCTGCTGATCCAGCTGGCGCTGATCATCTACATCACCGGCTCGGTGATCGCCGGGCTCTCGCAGAACTCCGCGACGCTGATCGGCGTGCGGGTGGTGCAGGGCATCGGCGTGGGCGGACTCGCCGCGCTGGCGCAGATCATCATGGCCGCCATGACCACCCCGCGCGAGCGCGGCCGGTACGGCGGTTACTTCGGCGCCACCTTCGCCGCCGCGACCGTCTCCGGGCCGCTGATCGGCGGGGTCATCACCGACACCCCGGGGCTCGGCTGGCGCTGGTGCTTCTACATCGGGGTGCCGATAGCCGCGGTCGCCCTGGTGGTGCTCCAGCGCACCCTGAAGCTGCCGGTGGTCCGGCGCAAGGTGCGCATCGACTGGCTGGGCGCGCTGCTGCTGTCCGGCGCCGTCTCCCTGCTGCTGATCTGGATCACGCTGGCCGGCGACTCGTACGCCTGGGCCTCGTGGCAGACGGCCGTGATGACCGGCGGCTCGGTACTGCTGGGCCTGCTGTTCGTGCTGGCCGAGTCGCGGGCCAGTGACCCGATCATGCCGCTGCGGCTGTTCCGGGACCGTACGATCACGCTCTCCTCGCTGGCGTCCCTGTTCGTGGGTATCGCGATGTTCAGCGGCACGGTCTTCTTCAGCCAGTACTTCCAGCTGGCGCGCGGCGAGTCCGCGACCATGTCCGGCGTCATGACGATCCCGATGATCCTGGGCCTGTCGCTCTCCTCCACCATCTCGGGGCGGATGATCTCGCGCACCGGGCAGTGGAAGAACTGGCTGGTCGCGGGCGGTCTGCTGATCAGCTCCGGGATGCTGCTGCTGGGCACCATCCGGTTCGACACCGCGTACTGGCAGGTCGCCGTCTTCATGACGCTGCTGGGTCTGGGCATCGGCATGATGATGCAGAACCTGGTGCTGGCCTCGCAGAACCAGGTGCAGGCCTCCGACCTGGGCGCGGCCAGCTCGGTGGTCAACTTCTTCCGCTCCTTCGGCGGCGCCCTGGGTGTCGCGGCGCTGGGCGCGGTGCTCGCCAATCGGGTGGGTCAGTACACCCGGGACGGCCTGGCGCAGCTGGGCATGGAACCCGGTGACGGGGTGGTCGCCGGCGGTGGCATCCCGGACCTGAGCCAGCTCCCCGATCCGCTGCGGGGGGTGCTGGAGACGGCGTACGGGCACGGGGTCGGGGACGTGTTCCTCTTCGGCGCCCCGGCGGCGGTGCTGGCCTTCGTAATCACGCTGTTCATCAAGGAGGTCGCGCTGCGCGGCAGCCAGCAGGCGCCGCAGGCCGGTCGGACCGCCTCCTCCTGAGCGGTGGTGGCGCCGGGAGGAGGCGGTCCGGTGGCGGGTGCGGGCCCCTGGATCAGCGGGTGGAGGCGGCGGGCGCGTGGGGCGCGGACGCCGGCCCCTCCCCCGCCTCCCCGTCCGGCTCCCGCTCCCCGGACCGCTCGGCGCGGGGCACCTTCCAGCCGGTGATCGCGTACAGCAGGGAGAACGCCATCGACAGGAAGACGAAGAAGTAGAACGGCAGATACGTCAGGGTGGACACACCGAGCACCCCGGCGACGAAGACCCCGCCGCTGGACCACGGGAAGACCGGGTCGTTCGCGGTGCCGGAGTCCTCCAGGATCCGGGAGAGATTCTTCGGGTCGAGGCCGAACTTGTGGTACAGCGGCAGCAGCAGCGAGCCGGACATCACGGCGGCGAAGCTGAACGAGCCGCCCAGCGCCACCAGCGCGGGCACCAGGAAGATGCTGGTCACCATCAGCCGGCGCGGTGTGGTGATCCAGCGCAGCGTCGGGGTGATCAGCGCCAGCAGCATCCCGGAGCCGGTGAGCAGTCCGGCCATCCCGATGGCGAACAGGAACAGGGCCACCATGCCCATCATGGACATGACGCCGCCGCCGGAGACCAGGGAGTCGACGGTGGCGGTGCCGGTCTCCAGGACGAAGCCGTTGTAGAGGACCGACAGGGTGTCGCTGACGGAGGCACCCTGGTACAGCACCGCCACCAGGGCCCCGGCGAGTGCGCCGACGAAGATGGAGGGCCAGGCCGGTTTGCGCATCAGCAGCAGCACCAGGACCACGACGATCGGCAGGAACGCCGGCAGGCCCAGGGAGAAGTTCTCCGACAGGGCCGCGTTGATGGCTTCGGCCTCGGCCACGGAGCCCCGGCCGTGCGAGGTGGTGAACCCCAGCACCGTGAAGATGGCGCCGCACAGCAGGATGGTGGGGACGGTGGTCCAGGTCAGATGCCGGATGTGGCGGGTGAGGTCGGTGCCCACCAGGGCGGCGTTGAGGTTGGTCGAGTCGGAGAACGGGGACATCTTGTCGCCGAAGTAGGCGCCGCAGACGATGGCGCCGGCGGTCATCGCCACCGGGTATCCCATCCCCTCCCCCACTCCCATCATGGCGACGCCGACCGTGCCGATGGTGCCCCAGGAGGTCCCGGTGGCCATCGACGCGAGAATGCACAGCAGCAGCGTGGTGGGCAGGAAAAGCTGCGGGGAGAGCACCGACAGGCCCAGGTGCACGAGGGCGGGGATGGTGCCGGATTCCGCCCAGGAGCCGATGAGCGCGCCCACCGCCATCAGAATCATGATGAGACCGAGCACGCTGCGTATCGCTCGGAATGCGAAATTCTCGGCGTCCTCGAAGCTGTACCCCAGACGCATCACCAGGGGGACCAGCGCGACCATGGAAATGAACAGCAGCAGCTGGATATCCGCGTCGAATCCCAGGGATCCGACGAGAAGTATGGCGACAACGATAAGGACGGAACCGGCGGCATAGGCGAATCCCGGCTCCTTCGCGGTGGCCGCCGTCGCCGGTTCCCCGGAGGTCTGCGTACTCATGAGAGGCACCACTTTCGTTTTCCGCACCCAGGGACGCGTTACCAATAAATTAACGGGTGGGGTGTCTTTGATAGACCGGTACGCTACGGGCAGCCTGGCCCCCGGCACAGTCTCAATCCACAGCGCTTCCTCAAGGGATCACCTATGGCACAGCCGACCCTGATGCAGTTGAGCTACTTTCTGGCGGCGGTCAGCCATGGCTCCTTCTCCGCGGCGGCCGATGCCCTGCACATCGCCCAGCCGAGCCTGTCCGAGCAGATCAGACGCCTGGAGCACACGCTGGGTGTGGTGCTGTTCACCCGCACCAACCGCCGCCTGCAACTCACCGACGCCGGCCGCACGCTGCTGCCGCACGCCGAGCGCACCCTGGCCGATGTCCGCGAGCTGGGACAGGCGGTGCGCGAGGTGCGCACGCTGTCCGGCGGCACCGTCTCCTTCGGTGCCTTCAACAGCGCGCACCTGTATCTGCTCACCCCGCTCATCCGCGACTTCCACGAGCAGTACCCGCAGGTGCTGGTGCGGGTGGTCGGGCTGAACTCCGCCGAGGTCGCCGACGCGGTGCGCGGCGGCGAGCTGGAGGCGGGACTGGTCCAGCTGCCGATCAAGGACCACGGCCTCTCGGTGGGAGCGCCGGTCCTCACCGACACCGTGGTGTACGTCAGCGCCGACCCGGAGCGGGCCCGGACGCCGGTGGGCATCGAGGCGCTGGCCGCCGCCCCGCTGGTGCTCTCCGAGGCCCGCTGGGAGGACGAGGACCCGCTGCGCCGGGCGCTGACCGAACGCGCCCAGCGGGCCGGGGTGACGCTGCGCCCGTACGCCGAGGTGGAGTTCCAGACGCACGCGGTGGAGCTGGCCGCGCACGGGGTCGGCGACTCGCTGGTGTCCTATCTGGTGGCCCGCTCCCAGGGGTACACGCGGCGCCTGCACTGGGCCCAGCTGGACCCGCCCGTGGAGGAGCACTTCGCCTTCATCACCCGCTCCGGCGGAGCGCTCTCCCCGGCCACCCGGATGTTCATGAAGATCGCGCACAAGCACATCGCGGCCCTCCAGCGGCGCGCGAAGCGTGGCCTGGCCCAAGGCTGAGGCTATCGATGGTGCTGTAAATCAAGCATTTACCGGAGATGGCCGCTGTCGTGATACTCCGCACATGGGAACCAATCACCGACAGCGGGTGTGCGTCATCGGCGCCGGGGCCGCCGGGCTCGAAGCGCTGCGGGTGCTGCGGGCCGAGGGCCTGGAGGTGGACTGCTTCGAGCGCACCGGGCGTGTGGGCGGCCACTGGCACACCGACTACGAGGCGCTGCACCTGATCACACCGCGCGGCAGTTCGGGCTTCGAGGGCGCGCCGATGCCCGCCGACTATCCGCTCTTCCCCAGCCGGGACCAGGTACGGGACTACCTGGAGGACTTCGCCGACCGGGAAGGGCTGCGCCCGCACATCACCCTCGACACCGAGATCACCGCGGTGGAACGCGAGACGCAGGGCCCGGGCTGGCTGGTGCGCACGGCGGACGGGACGCGGCGGGCGTACGACGCCGTGGTGGTCGCCAACGGCCATCACTGGGACCCCAAACTGCCCAAGGCCGCCGCCGACTTCGCGGGCCGTTCGCTGCACTCGGGCGAGTACCGCAACACCGGGGACATCGACGGCGAGCGGGTCCTGGTCGTCGGCTCGGGCAACTCGGGCTGCGATCTGGCGGTGGACGCCGCCAACGCCCGCCTGCGCACCGACATCTCGGTGCGCAACGGCCATGTCTTCCAGCCCAAGACGTTCTTCGGGCGCCCGCGCAACGAACTGCCGCTGGTGCCCCGGCTGCCGGGCCGCCTCGCCGAGCGGGTGACCAGGACCCTGGTGAAGATCTCGGTGGGCACGGCCGAGCGCTATCCGGGGCTGCCCACCCCGGCCACCGAGAACCTCAATGAGCAGTTGCCGGTGGTCAACGAGCTGCTGCTGTACTGGATCCAGCACGGCCGGATCGCGGTCCGGCCCGGCATCGAGGCCATCGAGGGCCGCACGGTGCGCTTCACGGACGGCACCCGGCGTGAGTACGACACGGTGCTGTGGGCCACCGGCTTCCGGGTGAGCCTGCCGTTCCTGCCGCCCGGGCTGCTGACCTGGCAGGGCGGAGCACCGTTGCGCACGGCGGGACTGACCGTGCCGACGGGAGTGCCGGGGCTGTACTTCGTCGGTCTCGCGAGCCCGCGCGGGCCGCAGTTCCCGGTGTTCTCCGCGCAGTCGCGGCTGGTCGCCCGGCTGATCACGCTGACCGACCGGTTCTCGGACCGGCTCGCCCGGCCGCTGCCGGACGTCCTGGAGCGCCGGTTCGGCGCCGATGACCGGATCGACATCCTGCGGCCGGTGTGGAGCGAGCAGATGCGGCGGGTCAACCGCTTCCTGGACGACCTGGAGCGCGACGCGCACGCGCGGGGGATCCGGTGAACCACGACACGAGACGCACGACAGCGACAACCCACACGACCACGAACACGCACGCGAACACGAGGGAGAGCACCGTGGACAAGACCGCACTGGTGACCGGCGCCGCCAGCGGCATGGGGCAGTCGGTGGCACGGCGGTTCGCCGCCGGGGGCTGGCAGGTGCTGGCCGTGGACCGGGACGCCGCCGCGCTGGCCGAGGGTGCGCGCGAGGTCGGCGAGTCGTTCATCCCGCTGGCCGCCGACGTCACCGACCGGGCCGGGCTCCAGCAGGGCCTGATCGGCGCCCTGGGCACCGCCTCGCTGCGGGCCGTGGTCAACGCCGCCGGCGTCTACCCGCCCACCCGGCTCGATGACTTCACCGAGGCGCTGTACCGGCGGATCTTCGACGTGAACGTGCTCGGCACGCTGAATGTGACGGCCGTGACCACCCCGCTGCTCGCGGCGGCCGGCGGCGGCGCGGTGGTGAACTTCGCCTCGGTGGACGCCTTCGCGGTCTCCCCCGGGCAGTTGCTGTACAGCGCGTCGAAGGCGGCGGTGGTCTCGCTCACCAAGTCCCTCGCCATCGAGCTGGCACCGGACAACATCACGGTGAACGCCGTCGCTCCGGGCTGGGTGGACACCCCGGGCAACGCGGCGACCGGACGGATGGCGGACGTGGCGGAGGGCATCCCGCTGCGGCGGGTGGCCCGTCCCGAGGAGATCGCGGACTGGGTGTGGGCGCTGGTGCACGGCGGCTACGTGACCGGCGAGTCGCTGGTGATCGCGGGCGGCAGCGTCATGCGGTGACAGGTGCCGCCCGCGGGAACACGGCGGGGCCGCGCGGCCGCGGCACCGCGCCCGCCGTCCGGTCCGGCCCCGCGAGGGCCGGACCGGGGCGCACCGGCGGGACGTGGCCGGAGCCCGCGCCCCCGGGCCGGTGCTCAGGTCAGCAGGAAGTCCGCCTCGCCGTGCTTGGCGCCACGGATGAAGGTCTCGATCTCGTGCGGGGTGTAGATCAGCGCCGGGCCCTCGGGGTCGGTGGACTGGCGCAGGGCCACCCGGCCGTCGGCCAGTTTCATGGCTTCCACGCAGTTGCCGCCATTGGTACCGCTCCAGGGCTTGCGCCAGCCCGCGTTGCCAAGTTCCTTGGCGGGCATCCCGTTGTAGATGTGGGGGGGAGGAGAGGGCGATATACCCATGAGTCACAGCTCCTTGCGAATCTCACCGAGGATGGCCACGGTGTCCTGTACAGACGCGGCCTGCGCGCCCATGCGGTCCAGCACCTCCAGATAGGCGATGGTGTCGGGGCGTTCATCGTGGTACACCGCGCCGGTGAGGCTCTCGGTGTAGATGATGTCCGGCAGCTCCGGGATCTCGAACCGGAACAGCTGGAAGGGCCCGAACATGCCGGGGTGGGGCCCGGCACTGAACGGCATGATCTGTAGCGTCACGTTCGGCAGGGACGTGATCTTGAGCAGATGGTCGATCTGCTCCCGCATGACGGCCGGATCCGGCAGCCGTCTGCGCAGTACGTGTTCCTCCATGACCGCCCACACCAGCGGCGGCCTGGCGCGGGTGAGCAGATCCGCGCGCTCCATGCGCAGCGCGACCCGGCGGTCCAGTTCCTCCTCGCTGCCGTGCGGGAAGCCTGTCCGCAGCAGCTCGCGGGCGTAGGCGGGGGTCTGCAGCAGTCCGGGAACGCAGTGCGGTTCGTAGGACCTGATGAGGCGGGCCTCGCCCTCCAGGGAGACGTAGAGGCTGAACCAGTCGGGCAGCACGTCGCGGAAGTTGTGCCACCAGCCGGGCTGGTTGGCCTCCTCGACCAGGGTGAGAAAGGCGTCCGCCTCCGCGCCGCCGACCCCGTACCGCTCCAGCAGCGCCTTCACGTACAGCGGTTTGAGGCCGACCTCGGCCTTCTCCATGCGCCGCACGGTGGTGGTGTTGACGCTCAGTGCCTTGGCGGCGTCGGCGAAGGTGCAGTCGGCCCGCTCACGCAGATCCCGGAGGCGCAGACCGAGGACGATCTGTCCCACGGTCGGCCCCGAGCGCGCTTCCGCCACGGTGTCTCCTCCAGCGCCCTGTCAGCCGGGCCTTGTTGTTGTACGCGATGCGACCGGTCCCGGCCCTCAGGGCGTAAGTGTGCCACAGCGGTAATGGCATCGACAGAGATCGCTTCGCGTTATGCGAATCGCAGAACTCCCCTTGCGCTCTGCGCACATCAGCGCTCATAGTGAACACGTGACCCGGCTCACGCTGGCCCCGGTTCCATGGAAGGCGCACCCGCTCGTGTTCTCATCCCCCCGCACGACGCCGCTCCCGGTATCCCTCCCGCTCCCCGCCACGCCCCTGGCGGACCCCCCGGGAGAGAGATTCGAGCTGCCGTCCCGACCGGCCTCGGTCGCCGCCGCGCGGGAGGTCGTACGGCACCGGCTGAGCGGCTGGGGGGTGCCGCGCGACCTGGTCGACACCGCGCGCCTGGTGATCTCCGAGCTGGTCACCAACGCCCTGCTGCACACGGACAGCGAGCGCATCGTGTGCCGGATCGAGCGCCGCGGATTCCAGGTGCGGATCGAGGTCGCCGACCAGGGGCCCGGCATCGACCCCTACGCGCCGCGCTGCTGCCCGGCGGATCCGGACGCCGAGGGCGGGCGCGGACTGCTGCTGCTGGACGCGATGGCCACCCGGTGGGGTGTGATCTCTCCCGACCAGGGCGCCGGATGTACGGTCTGGGCGGAAATCGCCCCCTGATTCGCAGCCGGGACGTTTTGCTAGTGTCCCTGGCGTCAGTGGCCTCACCCGGGGCCCCGTCCGCAGCAGCCATCGGGGAGATCCGTGTCGTACTCCATACCCCCGCCGCCGGCCCAGCCACCCACGGTGCACCGGCGGGGCGTCGGGCGTCGGCTCGCGGCCGTTCCCCGGCCGGTGCTGATCAGCGGCGTGGCGTTCCTCGCGCTGGTGTCCGCCGGGGTCACCGGGTATCTGCTGATGGGCGACGGCATCGCCGAGGGCACCACCGTGCAGGGGGTGGACATCGGCGGGCTCTCCGCGCAGGAGGCGCGCGAGAAGCTGGAACGTGAGCTGGGCGCGCTGGGCGGGACGCCGCTGACCGTCGTCATCGGCGAGGGAGCGGACGAGGGCGCCGACGCGGACTCCCCGGAGGCCGATGTCCATGAGCTGGTGCCCGCCGAGGCCGGGCTCTCGCTCGACTTCGAGGCGACCGTCGCCCAGGCCGCCGACCCCTCCCTGCTGGACCGCCTCCTGGGGCGCGGCGGCGGCGAGATCGAGCTGCTGGTGCACCAGGACGAGGAACGGGGCCGGGCCGCGCTCACCGAGCTGGCGGAGGACTCCGACAGCACGGTCCGCGAGGGCGCCATCACCTTCGCCGAGGGGGAGCCCGAGGTCACCCAGCCCCGCGCCGGGGTGGCGCTGGACGTGGAGGGCTCACTGGGCCGGCTGCGCGAGGGCTTCCCGGCCGCCACCGGCGACGCCGCACAGCCGGTGCCGCTGCCGGTGACCCGCGCCGAGCCGCTCACCGGGCCGGCGGAGATCGAGCGGGCCCTGGAGGAGTTCGCCGAACCGGCCGTGTCGGGCCCGGTCCTGCTCACCGCGGGCGAGCGGACCCTGACCATCTCCCCCGAGCTCATCGGCGACCACCTCACCCTGTCCGCCGACGGCTCCGGCGCCCTGCTGCCGGAGTTCGACGGCGCGGCGCTGGGCTCCGACGAGCGTCTCGACGCGGCGGTCGCGGCGGTGGAGACCGAACCGGTGGAGGCCACGCTGCGGCTGGAGGGCAGCGAGGTGGTGGCGGCGAGCCCCGGCAGCGTGGGCTCCACGGTCAGCCGGGAGGCCATCGGCCCGGCCGTCGAGCCGCTGCTGTTCGCGACCGGTGAGGCCGCCCGTACCGCGCCGGTGGCCACCGAGGAGGTGGAGCCCACCATCAGCCCGGCGAACTACAAGGACCTGGGCATCGTGGAGGAGATGTCCTCCTTCACCGTGAACTTCGACGCCGCTCCGTACCGGATCACCAACATCGGGCGGGCCGCCGAGCTGATCAACGGCTCGGTGGTGGCGCCGGGCGACGAGTGGAGCTTCAACCGCACGGTCGGCGAGCGCACCGAGGAGAACGGCTTCGTCGAGGGGATCATCATCCTCGACGACCAGTACACCACCGCGCAGGGCGGCGGGGTCTCGGCGGTGGCCACCACCATGTTCAACGCGATGTTCTTCGCCGGGGTCAAGCCGGTGGAGTACGGCGCGCACTCGTTCTACATCGAGCGCTATCCGGAGGGCCGGGAGGCCACCGTCGCCTGGGGCAGCCTGGATCTGCGCTTCCTCAACGACTCGGGCAACACCATCTACATCCTCGCCTCCTCCACCGACACCTCGGTGACCATCACCTTCCTCGGCACCAAGCGCTACGACGAGGTCCGCTCGGAGACCGGTCCGCGCACCAACGTGAAGGAGCCGGGCAGCCGGGAGGGGGCCCAGGGCGACGAGTGCGTCCCGCAGCCGCCGCTGGAGGGCTTCGACGTGGAGGTGACCCGGATCTTCGTCAACGGCGGTGCGGAGGCCGGGCGCGAGACGTACAACACGACGTACGTCCCGCGCGACGAGGTGGTCTGCGAGGACTGAACCGCCCCACCGGGGCCCGGGGCCCCGGTCCGCGGTCCTCACACCCGCAGTGCCTCCCGCACCCTCTCCTCCGCGCCGTCCTCCCCGGAGCCCGAGGACGTGATCCGGCCGGCCTCCAGGACGTAGTAGCGCTGGGCGGCGCGCAGGGCGAAGCCCACGTGCTGCTCCACCAGCAGGACGGACAGACCGCCGCGGCCGCTCAGCTCGATGACGGTGCGCTGGATGTCGGCGACGACCGAGGGCTGGATGCCCTCGGTCGGCTCGTCCAGCAGCAGCAGCCGGGGGCGGGTGATCAGGGCGCGGGCGATGGCCAGTTGCTGGCGCTGGCCGCCGGAGAGCAGTCCGGCGCGGCGGGTGCCCAGCGTCCGCAGCGCGGGGAAGAGGTCCAGCGCCTCGTCCAGCGCCGCCCGGCCGTCGGCGCGGCCGTCGGCGACCAGCCGCAGGTTCTCCATCGCGGTCAGCTGCGGGAAGCTCTGCTGACCCTGCGGGACGTACGCCATGCCGCGCCGTACCCGCCGGTGGGCGGGGAGCCGGGTGATGTCCTCGCCCTCGAACCACACCCGCCCGGCCATGGGCCGCAGCAGCCCGAGGGCCGCGCGCAGCAGGGTGGACTTGCCGGCCCCGTTGTGGCCGAGGACGGCGGCCACCCCGTCCCCGGGGACCTCCAGAGACACGCCGTGCAGGACGCGGCTGCGGTCGTAGCCGGCCGCCAGTTCCTCGATGCGCAGCATCACGCCTCGCTTCCCGCCGGTGCGGTGACCACCGGCTCGCCGAGATAGACCTCCTGGACCCGGGGGTCGGCCCGGACCTCGGCCACGGTGCCCTCGCTGAGCACCCGGCCCGCGTGCAGCACCGTGACGCTGCGGGCGACGGCCCGCAGGAAGTCCATGTCGTGTTCGATGACGACGACGGTGCGGTCGGCCGCGATACGCCGCAGGAGGGCGCCGGTGGCCTCGCGTTCGGCGTGGCTCATGCCGGCGACCGGCTCGTCCAGGAGCAGCAGCCGCACGTTCTGCACCAGCAGCATGCCGATCTCCAGCCACTGTTTCTGGCCGTGGGCGAGTTCTCCGGCGGGCCGGTCGCGGTGGGCGGTGAGCCCGGTGGTCTCCAGGGCGGCGGCCACCTCGTCGGGGATGTTCCGGCGCTGCCGCAGCAGGGTGCGGACGGGCCGGCCGGCGCCGGCGGCGATGTCCAGGTTCTGCAGCACGGTGAGCTGTTCGAAGACGGTGGCGGTCTGGAAGGTGCGGCCGATGCCGAGCCGGGCGATGCGGTGGACGGGGCGGCCGAGCAGTTCGTGGTCGCCGAAGCGGACCGAGCCGGTGGCGGGGGCGAGTCCGGTGACGGCGTCCACCAGGGTGGTCTTGCCGGCTCCGTTGGGGCCGATGAGGAAGCGCAGGTCCCCGGGGCGGATGTCGAGGTCGACGCCGTCGACGGCGGTGAAGCCGTCGAAGGTGACCCGCAGGTCGCGGATGGTCAGCGGTGCGTTCACGCGGGGGTTCCCTCCGTACGGGTGCGGCGGCGGGTGAGCAGGTGCCGCAGCGAGGCCAGGCCGCCGGGCAGGAAGGCGATGACGACGATGAACAGGCCCGCCTGGAAGTACGTCCAGGCGGCGGGGAATTCCTCGGACAGGGTGGTCTGGGCCCAGGCGACGGCGATGGCGCCGAGCGCGGCCCCGGCGAGCGAGGCGCGCCCGCCGATGGCGGCACCGATGACGAACTGGATGGAGGGCACGATGCCGATCAGCGCCGGCGAGATGATGCCGACCGCCGGGACGAACAGCGCGCCGGCCAGCCCGGCCATGCCGGCGGACAGGGTGTAGGCGGCGAGTTTGACCCGGGCCGGGTCGTAGCCGAGGAACCGGACGCGTTCCTCGGAGTCCCGTACGGCGACCAGCAGTTCTCCGTAGCGGGAGCGGAACAGCTGGCGGGTGAGGAGCAGCACGGCCAGCAGCGTTCCGGCGATGACGAAGTACACCATCCGCTTGTTGAGCGGGTCGGCGAGGGCGAAGCCGAAGAAGCCCTGGAAGTTGGTGAGTCCGTTGGTGCCGCCGGTGGTGGCCTGCTGGCCGATGAGCAGGATGGCGAAGGCGGCGGCCAGGGCCTGGCTGAGGATCGCGAAGTAGGCGCCGCGCACCCGGCGTCGGAAGACGAGGAAGCCGATGAGGGCCGCGGTGGCCATCGGGAGCACCAGCACGGCGGCGAGCGCGAACAGCGGGTTGCGGAACGGCTCCCACCACCAGGGGAGTTCGCCGCCGCTGCCGTACAGCAGCATGAAGTCGGGCACGGCGCCGGGCCCGGCGTCGGCGAGCTTGAGGTGCATGGCCATGGCGTAGCCGCCCAGGCCGAAGAACAGGCCCTGGCCCAGGGTGAGCATGCCGCCGCGTCCCCAGGCGAGGGCGATGCCCACGGCGACGATGGCGAAGCAGAGGTAGCGGGCGAGCAGGGAGAGCCGGAAGTCGGAGAGGACGGCCGGGGCGACGGCGAACAGCAGCGCGGCGGTGAGCGCGAAGCCGGCCAGGGTGAGGACGCGGGATCGGGTGTCGGTCATGCCAGGCTCCGGGTGCGTACGGTGGAGATGCCCTGGGGCCGCCACTGGAGGAAGGCCACGATGGCGATGAGCACCGTGACCTTGGCGAGCGAGACGGTGGTGGAGTACTCGACGATCGCTTGCAGCACGCCCAGGGCGAAGGCGGCGATGACGGCGCCGCGCAGCCGGCCGATGCCGCCGACGACGACCACCAGGAAGGCGTCGATGATGATGTTGGTGCCCATGGTGGGGCCGATCGGGCCGATGAGGGTGAGGGCGACGCCCGCGACGCCGGCCAGTCCCGATCCGATGAAGAAGGTGAGCCGGTCGACGCGGGCGGTGGCGATGCCGGATGCCTCGGCGAGTTCGCGGTGCTGGACGACGGCGCGGATCCGGCGGCCGAGCGGGGTGCGGCGCAGGGTGAGGGTGAGGGCGACGACGGCGGTCAGGGCCAGGGTGAGGATGAACAGCCGGGCGTGGGAGAGGGTGAGCGGGTGCTCGCCGCCGAACAGGGTGATGCGTCCGGTGAGCCATTCGGGTGCCCTGGTCTGCACGTTGGGGGCGCCGAAGATGTCGCGGGCGAGCTGCTGGAGCAGCAGGGAGACGCCCCAGGTGACCAGCAGGGTGTCCAGCGGGCGGGTGTACAGCCGCCGGATGAGGGCCCATTCGAGGAGGACGCCCAGGGCCCCGGCCACCGCGAAGGCGGCCGGGAGGGCGAGCAGCAGCGAGGTTCCGGCGTCCGTCAGATGCTGTTGCAGGACGTAGGTGGTGTACGCCCCGGCCATGATGAACTCCCCGTGGGCCATGTTGATGACCCCCATCTGCCCGAAGGTGAGGGAGAGTCCGAGGGCGATCAGCAGCAGGACGGCGCCGATGCTGATGCCGGTGAAGGACTGGCTGAGGATGACGGTCATCGGGCCAGGCCCTCGGCCCAGTCGTACTCCTTGAGGTAGGGGTCGGGCTTGATGGGCTGCTCGGAGGACCAGATCTCGGCGATGGTGCCGTCGGCCTCGATGCGGCCGATGCGGTTGGTCTTGTGGAGGTGCTGGGTCTCGCCGTCGACGGTGACGGTGCCCTCGGGGGCGTCGAAGGTGATCCCGTCGGCGGCGGCGCGCACATCGGCGACCTCGAAGGAGCCGGCCTCCTCGACCATCTCCTTCCACAGGTGGACGGAGGTGTAGGCGGCCTCCATCGGGTCGGAGGTGGGCCGGTCGGCGCCGTACTTCGCCTGGTAGGCGGCGACGAACGTCTCATTCGCCGGGGACTCGGTGGTCTGGTAGTAGTTCCAGGAGGTCAGCTGGCCGGTGAGGTACTGGGTGCCGATCCCCTTGACCTCTTCCTCGGCGATGGAGACGGACAGCACGGGCATGGTGTCGGCGGTGAGGCCGGCCGCGTCGTACTCCTTGAAGAAGGAGACGTTGCTGTCGCCGTTGAGGGTGTTGAAGACGGCGTCGGCGCCGGACGCCTCGACCTTGTTGGCGATGGTGGCGAACTCGGTGGAGCCCAGGGGGGCGTAGTCCTCGCCGAGGATCTCGATGCCGTGGGCCTCGGCGTACGCCTCGATGATCTTGTTGGCGGTGCGGGGGAAGACGTAGTCGCTGCCGACGAGGTAGAGCGAGGCGACGCCCTGTTCGCGCAGGTAGTCCAGGGCGGGCACGATCTGCTGGTTGGTGGTGGCCCCGGTGTAGAAGATGTTGGGCGACTGTTCGAGGCCCTCGTACTGCACGGGGTAGAAGAGCAGCGCGCCGTGCTGTTCGAAGACGGGGAGCACGGCCTTGCGGCTGGCCGAGGTCCAGCAGCCGAAGACGGCGGCGACCTGGTCCTGCTGGATGAGCTTGCCGGCCTTCTCGGCGAAGGTGGGCCAATCGGAGGCGCCGTCCTCGCCGATGGGCTCGATCTGTTTGCCGAGGACGCCGCCGTCCGCGTTGATCTCCTCGATGGCCAGGAGGATGGCGTCGCGCACGGTCACCTCGCTGATGGCCATGGTGCCGGAGAGCGAGTTGAGCAGGCCCACCTTGATGGTGTCGCCCGAGGTGTCGATGGTGGCGGCCCCGGGGGCCGTGTCCTCGTCCCCGGTACGGGCGCCGCAGCCGCTGAGAGCGGCGGCGGTGGCCAGGGCGAGAACGCATGAGGCCAGACGGTATCCCCGGGCTGTGGGCATCGCGGTTCCTCCTCGGCCCTTGCGGAAGGGCCTGCACGATCGGAAGTTGCCGCCGGGCAGCGCCGCCCGGCGAGGGCATGCCACAGCTTTGGAGGGAGCCGTTTCCGGGGAATGTCACGTTCATTAATACTTCCGTCCGGAAGTATTAATGGGCCGTCAGCCGGTCCACGCGTCCAGGTCGGCGGTCACCCGGAAATCCAGGCCGTCCGCCTCCGCGAGATAGATGCGCTGCCGTACATGACGGCCGGTCAGCCGCAGGACGCCCCGGGCACCCTCGTAACTGACCTCCTGCGCCGTGCCCTCGATCGCCGGGACCGCCCAGGAACCGGCCCGCGCGATCAGCGCCGCCAGCAGCAGCACACCCTCGTAGCAGGACTCCCCCAGGCTGCTGGGCGCCGGGGCCGCCGGGCCGAAGCGCCCCGCGTACCTGCCGTGGAAGTCCAGGGTGTCGGCGGTGGCCAGTGCCCCGAAGAAACCGGCCGTCGCGGACAGGTTCCGGGTGCCGGCCACCCCCGAGGCGACCAGCATGTTCTCGTCCATCAGGGTGGACAGCCGCAGCGCCCGCTGATCCAGGGCCGCGGCTCCGAAGGCCCGGTTGAACCGCACCGCGTCACTGCCCACCAGCAGCATCAGCACGGCGTCCGCCTCGCTGCGCTCGATCGCGCGCAGGGGAGCCGCGAAGTCGTCGGTGCCCAGCGGAAGATAGCTCTCGCCGCAGATCACCGTCCCCGACTCGCGGGCGTAGCGGTGGGCGGCCCGGGCGGTGTGCCGGGGCCAGACGTAGTCGTTGCCGACCACGTACCAGCGGCGCACCCGGCGTTCGGCGGCCAGCAGCCGCATGGCGGGCCGCAGCTGGCCGCCGGGGGTCTCGCTGGTGAGGTAGACGCCGGTGGTGTTCTCGCCGCCCTCGTACAGGGCGGTGTAGACGTACGGGACCCGGTGGGCGATCAGCGGGGCCAGGGCCCGGCGCACCGAGGAGATGTGCCAGCCGGTGACGCCCTGCACGGCGCCCGCCTCGATGAGGGCGCACACCTCGGCGGCCACCCGGTGCGGGGGCGCGCCGCCGTCCACGGTGACCAGCCGCAGCGCGCGTCCCATGACGCCGCCGGCCGCGTTGACCTCCTCGGCGGCGAGCTGGGCGCACAGTTCGCAGCCCGGCCCGAAGATCCCGGCCGGGCCCTGCCGCGGCACGACCAGGGCGACGCCGAGGGTGCCGGTGGCGGCGGGGGCGAGCTGTTCCCGGTACGTCACCCGGCCATCATGGCGCGGTTTGTAGGATGGTCGTTCCCGCGGCCCGAGGAGCGAGATGCCCGCTGACGATCTGGCCACGCTGCTCACCCGAGCCGAACGGCTCGCGGTCCGCCGGCTGCGTGCCGTGCTGGAGGGCACGGGCTGCACGGTGGACGCCTGGCGGGTGCTGTCGCTGCTCGCGGACGGCGAGGGGCACGGCATGACGGCCATCGCCGAGCGGGTGCTGCTGCCGCCGCCCACCCTGACCCGGCTGGTGGATCAGCTGGTGGACGACGGTCTGGTGCACCGCCGGGTGGACCCCTTGGACCGGCGGCGGGTGCTGGCCGCGCTGACCCCGCGCGGCACCGAGCACTGGCGGCGGCTGGACGGCCTGGTACGCGCGGACGGCCCCGAACTGCCGGGCGGTGGCGCGGACGAGGAACTGCTCAGCGCCCTGCTGGCCCGCCTGATCACCCGTCTCGAAGAGGTCGGGGACTCCTCCGCCCCCAGGCTCCCGGCCGGTACCTGAGCGCGGGCCGCCTGCCCCGGGGCCGCCGACCGGTGACGGGCCGGGCAGGGCGGTGCGGTCAGCCGGGGAGACGGACGCGGGCGGTGCCCGCCGTCAGGTCGATCTCGGTGCCGGGCGGGGCGGCGTCGCCCGCCTCGTCACGGAGCAGCGCCATGGTCTGCCGCTGGGACAGCTCGTGCTCCTTGCCCGGCAGCAGGGACACGTGCAGCATCTCGAAGCCCGTGGCCGAGACCCGGCCAGAGCGTTCGCCGCTGCGCCAGGGCAGCAGCCCCGCGCGGCCGGCGCGCAGCAGCAGCTGGTCGGCGAAGGCCACCACCGTCAGCGCGATGACCAACCCCGGCAGGGTCATGAGAACAATCAGCTCCACGCCGGATCCTTCCGTCGCCGCCACTGCCGCACGGCCCACGCCGCGGGCACCAGGGCCAGGACGGCCACGGCCCCGGTGGTGAGCTGCCAGGCGGGGACGCCGAACCAGTGCAGCAGCCGGTCGTCGTAGTACACCCTGCGGAACTCGGTGTCCTCGGCCGTGCGGCGCAGCACGTGGTCGCCCTCGATCAGTCCCGGCCGGGCGAACTCCTGGCGGATCACGGTGAGGAAGGCGTCCTCGCCCGCCAGGTCGCGCAGGGGGCCGGGCGAGGGGGCGAGGCGGCCGGCGAAGGTGACCTCGGGCTGATCGCCGCCGAGGGTGGAGGCGGGCTCCATGCGGTGGGCGGACAGGACGTAGAGCGTCAGCAGTTGCTCGGTCTCGGCCAGCCGGGACAGCCGCATGGGGTAGACGAGTTCGTCGGAGGCGAAGGTGAGGCTGATGGGGTCCAGGGTGCCGCCCAGGACCGCGTCCTGCTCGCCGGCCGCGTCCGGGGCCAGCCGCAGCGCCACGTACTCCCACTCCTGCTCGACGTAGGGAGTGAGTTCGGCGGCCATGTCCGCGGGGAGGGTGAAGCCGTTGTCCCGCAGCCACTCCTCCAGCGCGGTGGGGTCGGTGGCGGTCAGCCGGGCCACGTCGAAGGGGCCCAGGCGGTCCCGGCTGATCACCCCCACGGGGGGGCGCGCCCGTGTCGGGCGCCGCGCCCGCCATCGCGCCGTCGCCCTCCTCGCCGCGCGGCCAGTCACCCGGGCGCGGCCAGAAGTAGAAGCGGTCGCGGTACTCGGGGGCGGCGGCCGACCACAGTTCGTCGAACAGGCCGGGGTCGCCGAGGGAGACCTCGGCGCGGCTGGGCACCGGCATGATCCAGGCGGCCTCGGCCGCGTCCCCGCCCACCGTCAGGCTCATGACGATCTGTTCGGTCTCGCCGTCCCAGCGCACCGCCGAGGTCTCCTCCTCGACCGTGAGCCGCTGCCCGGGGCCGGTGACCATGCCGCCGCAGCCGCACGCGTACGCGGGCCAGGCGACGGCCACCAGTTGGGTGGCCAGCAGCAGCAGGACGAGCAGAACCGACCTGCGGGCCGTGCCCGGGACCGGTGCACGGGCGGGTGTACGCATGTCTCCCCCTCGGTGGTGCCTACAGCGCGCGGGCGGCGGCACGGCCGGCCGCACGGCCGGAGAACAGGCAGCCGCCCAGGAACGTCCCTTCCAGGGAACGGTATCCGTGCATGCCACCCCCGCCGAAGCCGGCCGCCTCGCCGGCCGCGTACAGGCCGGGCAGCGGTTGGCCGTCCTCGCCCAGGACCCGGCCGCCGAGGTCGGTGAGCAGGCCGCCGAGCGTCTTGCGGGTGAGCAGGTTCAGCCGGACGGCGATCAGCGGGCCGGCCTTGGGGTCGAGCAGCCGGTGCGGGGCGGCCACCCGGATGAGCTTGTCGCCGAGGTAGCGCCGGGCCCCGTGCACGGCGGTCAGCTGGAGATCCTTGGAGAACGGGTTGCCGATCTCCCGGTCGCGCGCCTCGATCTCGCGGCGCAGCAGGGCCTCGTCGATCAGTCCGTCACCGGTGACGCCGTTCATGCCGCGGGCCAGCGCGGCCGGGTCGCCCGCGACGACGAAGTCCGCGCCGTGCTCCAGGAACGCGCGTACCGGGGCGGGGGCGCCCGATCGTGCCCGTCCCAGGACCTGGCGCACGCTCTTGCCGGTCAGGTCCGGGTTCTGTTCGGAGCCGGAGAGGGCGAACTCCTTCTCGATGATGCGCCGGGTGAGCACGAACCAGGTGTATTCGTGTCCGGTGCGCATGATGTGTTCGAGGGTGCCGAGGGTGTCGAAGCCGGGGAAGAGCGGCACGGGCAGCCGTTTGCCGGTGGCGTCCAGCCACAGCGAGGACGGTCCGGGCAGGATGCGGATGCCGTGCCGGGCCCACACCGGATTCCAGTTGTGGATGCCCTCGGTGTAGTGCCACATCCGGTCCCGGTTGACCAGGCGCGCGCCGGCCCGTTCGGCGATGCCCAGCATCAGGCCGTCGACGTGCGCGGGCACCCCGGTGAGCATCCGGCGCGGGGCGGTGCCCAGCCGCCGGGGCCAGTGGGCGCGCACCAGTTCGGGGTTGCCGCCGATGCCGCCGGTGGTGATGACGACTGCCTGGGCGCGCAGTTCGAAGGCGCCGGCCACCTCGCGGCTGCTGGCCACTCCGCGCGGCACCAAGTCGGGGGTGAGCACCTCGCCGGTGACGGTGTCCACGGTGCCGTCGGTGGTGGCCAGTGCGGTGACCCGGTGCCGGAAGCGCAGGTCCACCAGACCGGTGGCCGCGGCCTCCCTGACCCGGCGTTCGAAGGGGGCGAGCAGGCCGGGCCCTGTGCCCCAGGTGATGTGGAAGCGGGGTACGGAGTTGCCGTGCCCGCCGGCGTCGCCGCCGCCGCGCTCGGCCCAGCCGACGACGGGGAAGAAGCGCACCCCCTGGCCGTGCAGCCAGGCGCGCTTCTCCCCCGCGGCGAACTCGGTGTAGGCGCGGGCCCAGCGGCGCGGCCAGGTGTCCTCCTCGCGGTCGAAGCCCGCCGTGCCCTGCCAGTCCTGCCAGGCGAGTTCGCGGCTGTCGCGGATGCGCAGCCGGCGCTGCTCGGGTGAGTTGATAAGGAACAGGCCGCCGAAGGACCAGTGGGCCTGGCCGCCCAGGGACGCCTCGGGTTCCTGGTCGAGCAGGATCACCGTGCGGCCGGCCGAGGCCAGTTCGGCGGTGGCGACCAGCCCGGCGAGGCCGGCTCCGATCACGATCACGTCGGCGTCGTACGCCATGCCTGCCCCGCCCCATCGCCTCGGCCCCGGACTGGCTTCAGATCTTGGGTGCCCGGCGGGCCGCCGTCAACCTCCGGTGCGTGCCGCTACTGAAGGGTGACCCGGTGCACGGCGTCGCCGCCGGGGCCGTTGGAGGTGGACAGCCACAGGGCGTCGCCCGAGGGGGTGCTGAGGACGGTGCGCTGCCGGCCGACTTCGCCCTGGTAGTACGCCTGGGGGGTGCCGGTGTCGGTGCCCTCCACCGGGATGCGCCACAGCCGCTGTCCGCGCAGCGCGGCCATGTAGAGGGAGCCGTCCGCGTAGGCGAGGCCGCTGGGGGACGCCTCCGCGGTGGACCAGGTCTCCTTGGGGTCGGTGAACCCCTCCCGGCCGCACACGCCTTCGCACTCGGGCCAGCCGTAGTTGGCGCCGGGCTCGATGAGGTTGAGTTCGTCCCAGGTGTTCTGGCCCAGTTCGGAGGACCACAGGCGCCCTTCGTCGTCCCAGGCCAGGCCCTGGGCGTTGCGGTGGCCCAGGCTGTAGACGGGGGTGCCGAAGGGGTTGCCGGGGGCGGGGTCGCCGTCGGTGGTGATGCGCAGGATCTTGCCCTCCAGGGCGGCGGGGTCCTGGGCGAGTTGCGGGTCGGCGGCGTCGCCGGTGGTGGCGTAGAGGTGGCCGTCGGGCCCGAAGGCGAGCCGGCCGCCGTTGTGGATGCCGGCCTTGGCGATGCCGGTGAGGATGGTCTCGTAGCCGCCGAGGGTGTCGCCGTCCCAGGTCAGGCGGGCGATGCGGTTGTCGCTCGCGGCGGTGTGGAAGACGTACAGCGTCCGGTCGGTGGCGAAGCCGGGGGACACGGCGAGGCCCAGCAGTCCGCCCTCGCCGCCGTGCACGACGTCGGGGACGGTGCCGATGACCGTGCGGGTGCCGTCCGGGGCGAGCTGCACGACGCGGTGGGTGTCGCGTTCGGTGTACAGGGCGGAGCCGTCCGGCAGCCAGTCGGCGCCCCAGGGCATCGACCAGCCCGCGGAGAGTTCCTCGATGCCGGCGGGCTCGCTGAACGCGCCGGGCGGGGTGGCCCGACCGGGGCCGGTGGCCGGGGCGCTGGTGGTGGGGGTCTCGTCGGGGGTCTCGTCCCGGGTCTCGGTGGCGCAGGCACCGCCGGCGGTCAGCAGTGAGACGGTGAGGGCGGCGACGGCGGTGACAACGGTTGTTCTGGCCCGGTGGGCGCGCATGGCATCTCCCATGTCCCTGGTGAGTACGGCAGTTCGAACCAGCCCCCACGGCGCTCCCGATCAGATCATCGGCCGCGCACACCGTCAATGGGGGGGGCGCTCCCGGCGGCTCCGGGGCGTTGACAGTGGTGCGGGCCGTCAGCATGCTGGGCGGATGGCGGAGCCGCGGATCTTTGCGTCGGTCGATGAACTGCGGGGCGCGTCCGGCGCCCACCTGGGGACCAGCGACTGGCTGGAGGTCGACCAGCGGCGGATCGACCTGTTCGCCGAGGCGACGGGCGATCACCAGTGGATCCATGTGGATCCGGAGCGGGCGGCCGGTGGCCCGTTCGGCTCGACGGTCGCGCACGGCTATCTCACGCTGGCCCTGCTGCCCGAGTTCGTGCGCCGGCTGATCCGGGTGGAGGGGGCCGGGCTGGCCGTCAACTACGGGGTGAACCGGGTGCGGTTCCCCGCCCCGGTGCCGGTCGGCTCGCGGCTGCGCGGCACGGCGGGGATCCATGAGGTGGTGCAGGTGCCCGGGGACGGGGTGCAGCTCACCCTCACGGTGACGGTGGAGCGCGAGGGCGGGCACAAGCCGGTGTGCGTGGCGGAGACGGTCACCCGGTACTTCCTCTGACACCGGGCCGCGACCGCGGTCCGTGCGCGGTCGCACGCTCCTCCCCAAGGGTGACATCGCACTGAAATTCTTACCCAATGGTGTGATATTGGGTCAGAATCGGGCGAGCCTGTGCGCCGATGCGCCCTGCCACCCGTGCCCCGGGTTGTGAGACCAAGAAGGCATGACGGAACGGCGCGGCCCCAATGACCAGCTGCGAGCACTGCTGCGGGAGGCCGGCTGGACACAGGCGGACCTGGCCCGCGCGGTCAACGCCCTCGGCGCCGAAGCCGGCACCGCGCTGCGCTACGACCGCACGGCCGTCGCGCACTGGCTCTCCGGCACCCAGCCACGGCACCCCGTCCCCCAGCTGATCACCGAGGCGCTGTCGCGGCGCACCGGACGGCCGCTCACCGTGCGCGAGGCCGGCTTCCCCGGCGGGCCGACACCCCCCGCCACCGGCCCGCAGGCGGACCGGCGGACCGGCCCCGTACCCCGCTTCACCCAGCTGTGCCGCACGGACGCGGACGGCGGACGGCGTGCCTCCCTGCTGCGGCAGCGTCCCTACCGGGTGGCGGACGCCGCGGTACCGCAGCCGGTGCCCGGGCCCCGGCCGCCGGTGCCGGAAGGGCCGCCCGCCGAGGCCACCCGCGCCCTGCACGAGGCGACGGTGTTCTTCGCCACCGCCATGCGCACCCACGGCGGGCGGCACGCCCGCGGCGCGCTCGCCCTGCATCTCGCCGAGGACGTCGCCCCGTTGCTGGTCGTGCCGGGGCGGCCCCCGGCCACCCGCGCCGAACTGCTCACCGGCGCCGCCCGGCTGGCCTTCATCCTGGCCCGGATGTACGAGGACGGCCAGCGGCACGGGCTCGCGCAGCGGTACTTCACCAGCGCCCACCAGCTGGCGGGTGAGGCCGGGGACCGGGCCACCTGGAGCGTGGTGCTGCGGGCGATGAGCGGGCAGGCGCAGCGGCTGGGCCAGCTGCCCTCCGCGCTGCGGCTGGCCGAGGCCGCCGCCCGTACCGCCCGCTGGGCGCCGCCCGCCCAGCAGTCGTACATCCAGGCGCAGCTGGGCGTCGTGCTGGCGCACTGCGGGGACCGGCGCGGCGCCCTCCGGGCGCTGGTGCGGGCCGAGCACGCGGGGCAGCGGGCGGAGGAGCAGGGGCCGGGGGGCTGGGGTCCGTTCGACCGTTATCCGCGCTGGTGCCTGCTGTACCAGACCGCGCTGACCCTGGAGGCGCTCGGCGATCTGCCGGGCGCGATGGCGGCGCTGCGCCGCGGGGCGGTCGAGCGGCCCGCCGCCGATGTCCGCGGCCACGCGCTCACCCAGGCGAAAAGCGGTCGGCTCCTGCTGCGCGCGGGACATCTGGAGGAGGCGTGCGCGGCCTGGGAGGCGTTCGTGACCGGCCGGGAGCGGCTGCGCTCGGGCGATGTGGAGCTGGCGCTGCGCGCGATGCGGCAGGTGCTGCGCCCGTACCGGGGCCGGCCACGGGTGGCCAGGCTGCTGGCGCGGTCCGGGCGGCCGGCCGGGGAGGGCGGATTCTGAACAAAGGATTCACCACCGGAACCGGTCCGGGTAGTTGACTTGCCACCCTTCGATTCCTACGGTCTCTCACAGGAATGATCGTCGGGACCGATGGGCGGGAGCACGCCATGGGCAGCGGACAGCGAACGACGGTGGCGGCCGGCGACGGAATCCGCTACTCCACGGGATTCGGCAACGAGCACTCCAGTGAGGCCGTCCCCGGCGCACTGCCCATCGGCCGCAACTCCCCGCAGCGCGCCCCGCTGGGCCTGTACGCCGAGCAGCTGAGCGGCAGCGCCTTCACCGAGCCGCGCGACACCTCGCGCCGCTCCTGGCTGTACCGCATCAGGCCCTCGGCGGCGCACCCCCCGTACACCCGGATCAGCCAGGGCGCCCTGCGCGGGACGCCGTTCGACGAGACGGTGCCCGACCCGAACCGGCTGCGCTGGGACCCGCTGCCCGAGCCGCCCGCCGGCACCGACTTCGTCGCCGGGCTGTGGACCCTGGGCGGCAACGGGGACATCCGGCAGCGCTCCGGAATGGCGGTGCACCTGTACCACGCCAACACCTCCATGCGGGACCGGGTGTTCGGCAACGCCGACGGCGAACTGCTGATCGTCCCGGAGCGCGGCACCGTGCTGCTGCGCACCGAGTTCGGCGTGCTGGAGGCCGGCCCCGGGCACATCGCGCTCATCCCGCGCGGGGTGCGCTTCCGGGTGGAGCTGCCGGACGGCGCGGCGCGCGGGTACGTCTGCGAGAACTACGGCCGCCCCTTCGTCCTCCCGGAGCTCGGCCCCATCGGAGCCAACGGCCTGGCCGCCGCCCGGGACTTCGAGGCACCGGTGGCCGCCTACGAGGACGTCGAACGCCCGGTCGAGGTGATCACCAAGTTCTGCGGCCATCTGTGGGCCGCCGTCCACGACCACTCGCCGCTGGACGTGGTGGCCTGGCACGGCAGCCACGTGCCCTACCGCTACGATCTGCGCCGCTTCAACGTCATCGGCTCGATCAGCTACGACCACCCCGACCCGTCCATCTTCACCGTGCTGACCTCGCCCTCGGACACCCCGGGCCTGGCCAACGCCGACTTCGTGGTGTTCGCGCCGCGCTGGCTGGTGGGTGAGGACACCTTCCGCCCGCCGTACTTCCACCGCAATGTGATGAGCGAGTACATGGGCCTGATCGAGGGCGCCTACGACGCCAAGGCCGAGGGCTTCGTCCCGGGCGGCGGCTCACTGCACAACATGATGTCGGCGCACGGTCCCGACCGCGAGACCTTCGAACGGGCCAGCGCCGCCGAGCTCGTACCGGCGAAGGTGGCGGACGGCCTGGCCTTCATGTTCGAGACCCGCTGGCCGGTGACGCTGAGCGCGGCGGCGGTCGGCGAGCACCGTCCGCAACATGGATACGACAATGTGTGGGAGGGTCTTCAACGGCACTTCACCGCCTGAGCCCCCCAGTTCCCGGAGCGCGCCGTGACCGTCTTCGCCCCCGACTCCCTCGAACTGAACCGCAAGCTGCCCTTGTGGTACCAGGTCTCGCAGTCGCTGCGGGCGTCCATACTCGGCCGCCCGCCGCAGGCACCACTGCGGCTGCCCACCGAGGAACAGCTCGCCGAGCACTACGGGGTGTCCGTCCTCACCATGCGGCAGGCGCTCAAGGAGCTGGAGCTGGAAGGGCTGATCAGCCGGCACCGGCGGCGCGGCACCTTCATCGAACCGGCGGCCAGGCCCGGTTCACCGGTACGGCTGCTCGGCTCGGTGGACGCCATCGTGGCCCAGCAGTCGGGCGAGACCACGACCTTGCTCGAACACGGCCCGGTGCCGGTGCCGGTGGAGGTGGCGCCGCACTTCCCCGGCCTCGCCGAAGTCGTCGCCTTCCGGCGGCTGCGGTATGACCGGGAGAGCGGAGAAGCCGCCAACTGGGCGGAGAATTTGCTCCACCCGGAGGTCGCCGCGCGCATTCGGCCCGAGGATCTGGAACGCTGGCCGATGACCAGGGTGCTGCGGGACGTCGCGGGAGTGACGGTGGGTCGGATCGCCAACACGGTTCAGGCACGGCTGGCTGACCCGACCACCTCGCAGCTGCTCGCGGTGCCGCTGCTGAGCCCGATCCTGCACATCACGGGGGTGGTGTACGACGAGAACGGACGCACCGTGGATGTCGCGCGCATCCACTACCGGGGCGACCGCTTCTCCTTTGCCGTATCGGTGGACTCCTCCCCCGAGTGACGCGTGAGAGACCAGGCGGCTGGTACGGAAGTGACGTTCCGTATCAGCCGTGACTGCCGAAGAGCGTACGCCGCAGCCTCCGCAGCGGGGTGAACAGCCGCACCCGGGCACCACGCGTGGTGGTGTTCCTGGTGGACTGCCGATCCCGCGTCGTCAGCTCGCGCATCAGCGTGGTGGCCTCTTCGGTCTCGCGCGCCGGCACGGCAGGTCCGGACAGCACGCTCAGATGGCGTTCCAGGCGCGTAGAGCTTGCGCCGCTCCCGCAATCGATCGCAGGCACTCGGGGCCTGCCGCGTGTTATCTGCTCCATGACTCTCCCACCCGTACGAGGGCACCCGGTCCGGGCAGAGTAACCCTAACGCCCCCCGAGTGCGCGCGGGTATCCCGGTCCCAGCTTTCACCTTTCCCCACAAGGGTGTTGACGAACATCGCCCGTGCGCGCTTTTGCGTCAGAAATCCGGGTGCGCACCGGGCCGGCGCGGGCAATCATGGCGGGCATGACTCCCGTTCCCCCGCCCGCCCGCCCCGGAGAGGAGCCCGCCCTGCCCGTCACCATCACCGACAGCACCGCGCCCGCCGACATCGTCGACATGCTGCTGGTCAGCGAATTCGCCTCGGGACGGCTCCCGTACGCGCGCAGCCGTCGGCTGGAAAAGGTGCGCAGGCACCACCTGCTGGTCCCCGACGGCGCCGAGGTGCACCGCACGGTGCGCGGCGACGACACCTATGCCGTGCTGGCGAGCGGGCCTGGCTGGATGCTGCGTTCGCGGCGCTGGACGTACGGCGCCCAGGTGACCGTGATCGCCGAAAGTGATGAACTCGCGCAGCAGGTCCTCAAGCAGACGGTCACCGGCGCCGAAGCGCCGCCGGACCCCGATCCGGGGAACGTGACCATGGGTTTCTGGCACTTCTCCCCCGGTGGCCGCGGCGCGGTGCGCACCACCCGGCGGATCGCCGCGGAGAGCTGGGAGACCGTGCGCCCCGGGTACTCGGCGCCGGTGGCGCGGGCCATGGACGACCTGATGGGCGTCACGGCCGCCGATGTGGCCGGCCGGCTGCTGCTGCTCCACGGGCCGCCGGGCACCGGCAAGACCTCGGCGCTGCGCACCCTGGCCCGCTCCTGGCGGGATTGGTGCCAGGTGGACTGCGTGCTGGACCCCGAGCGGCTGTTCTCCGAGGTCGGCTATCTGATGGACGTGGTCATCGGGGACGACGAGGAGGACGAGGACGGCGGCGAGGACGCGCTGCGGTACGAGGAGGAGCCGGCCGGGGAGGGGCAGCCGACGCGGCGGGACCGCTGGCGGCTGCTGATCCTGGAGGACTGCGACGAACTGATCAGGGGCGGCGCGAAGGACGCGGCGGGCCAGGCGCTGTCCCGGCTGCTGAACCTCACCGACGGGCTGCTGGGGCAGGGCCGCCGGGTGCTGGTGGGCATCACCACCAACGAGGACCTGGAGCGGCTGCATCCGGCGGTGGTACGGCCCGGGCGCTGTCTGGCGCGGATCGAGGTGGGGCCGCTGACCCGCCCGGAGGCGGTGGCGTGGCTGGGCACCGAGGAGGGGGTGCCGCACGAGGGGGCCACGCTGGCGGAGCTGTACGCGCTGCGCCGCGGCACCGCGCCCACGGCGGTGGCGCCGCTGCCCTCGCGCGCGGAGGCGGGGTTGTATCTGTAGGAGCCGACGGGGTGTCAGTGGCCGTTCGTAGGGTGAGGGACATGGTGAGGAACACGGGACTGCCGGGCGAGACTCTCGCGGCGGAACTGGCGGCCGGGGCCGCGCGCGGTGAACGGCTGAAGTACCTGTACTTCTGGGGGCACCGGCCGCAGCGGGACGGCAGCGTGGGGGCGGGCTGCCTGAGCCAGTGGTGGCCCGCGCCGTTCACCGTGGCCGGGGAGACCTACGCCACCGCCGAGCACTGGATGATGGCGGGGAAGGCGCGGCTGTTCGGGGACGAGGAGGCGCGGGCGGAGGTGCTGGCCGCGGGTCATCCCCGCGACGCCAAGGCCGCGGGCCGCACGGTGCGCGGCTTCGACGAGGAGCGCTGGCGCGCGGAGCGGTTCGCCGTCGTGGTGGAGGGCAGCGTGCACAAATTCGGGCAGCACCCGGCGCTGGGGGCCTATCTGCTGGGCACCGGGGAGCGGGTGCTGGTGGAGGCCAGCCCGGTGGACCCGGTGTGGGGCATCGGGCTGGCGGCCGACGATGCCCTCGCACAGGACCCGGCCCACTGGCGTGGACTCAATCTGCTGGGTTTCGCGCTGATGGCGGCACGGGAGCGGCTGCGGGCTCCGCAGCCGTAGCCGGAGCCGCCGGTACGGGGCCGGCCGGGGTCTTCGGCCTGCGGGCGGCGGAGGCCAGGGTGCTGACGAGCAGCGCCACGGCGGCGACGGCGAGCATGGCATGGCGCAGTCCGGTGTGTTCGCCGAGCAGCCCCAGCAGCGGTGGCCCGGCGAGGAAGGCCAGGTAGGCGATGGTGGCCACGGCGCTCACCCGGGCGGCGGCGTGGTGCGGGCTGTCGCCGGCGGCGGAGAGGGTGACCGGGAAGCCGAGGGAGGCGCCCAGGCCCCACAGCACCACGGCGGCGGCGGCCAGCGCGGGGTGCGGGGCGAAGACGACGACGAGGATGCCGATGGCGGCCAGGACGGCGCTGCCGCGGACCACGGTGACCCGGCCGAGCCGGGCGAGGACGAACTCCCCGCCGAACCGGCCGGTCGCCATGGCGGCAGCGAACAGGGTGTAGACGAGCGAGCCGGTGGTGGCGTTCAGCTCGTAGCCGTCGACCATGATCAGCGGCAGCCAGTCGTTGGCGGCGCCCTCGGCCAGGGCCATGCCGAGCACGATCGCGCCCAGCATCAGGGTGCGCGGCTCGCGCCACACGGCGAGCCGTTCCGCCCTGGTCAGGCGCGGCTCGTCGGTGGAGGCCGCGCCCTCGCGGCCGGTGCCGGCCGGCAGTTGCCGTACCGCCCAGGCGGCGGCCGGGGCGCACAGGGCGGTCACCAGCCACAGATGCCAGGCGACGGAGAAGTCGACGGCGGTCAGCGCGATGCCGGTGGCGGCGCCGACGACGGTGCCGGCGCTGAAGCAGCCGTGCAGGGCGGGCAGCACGGAGCGGGACAGGGCCCGTTCCACGGCGGCGCCCTCGATGTTGACGGCGATCTCCATCAGGCCGCTGCCGGCGCCGAAGATCACCAGGGCGGCGAACACCAGCCAGGCGGAGCCGGTGGCCGCGCCGGTCCCCACCAGCAGGGGGCCGAGCAGCAGAACGCCGATGCCGGCAGCGGTGACGGGCCGGCCGCCGAACCGGGCGACGAGCTGCCCCGAACTGAGCACTCCGGTCATGGCGCCGACCGAGAGACCGAAGATGACCAGGCCCATTCCGGCGGTGGAGGCGCCGATGGCGTCACGGATGTCGGGGGTGCGGGTGATCCAGGACGACATGGAGACGCCGACGATCACGAAAAGGACGAAGAGCCCGGCGCGCCAGCGGCGGATATCGCTGAGCGGCTGCTCCTTCCTGCTGGTCATGAGGTCCTCTCGCAGGGACGTTCGAGTGGTGCCGGTGCCCGGTCAGGCTGTCACGCGGCGCCGGAAACCGGCAAGATCCCCCGGTTTCGGAGGGCGGCGCCGGCGGCCGTGTCAGTTTCCTGCCGAGTCTTCCGGACGCCATGGCCAACGCGCGTAGACCTGGGGCAGCATGTCGGGGCACCACCTGCACGGTCATCTGATGAAATGCGCCCGCAATCCGGGCGCCCAGCAGGAGGGTTCCCCCCACCCATGAGAATCCGTTCGGTCCTCACCGCTCTCGCCCTCACCGGTGCCGCGCTGGCCGCCGCCCCGGCCGCCGGCGCGGCGTCCCCGTCCGTGTCCGCGCCGGTGTCCGCGGTCACGGACGTCACGCCGTACGCCACCAAGATCACCCACGCCCAGGCCACCTCGATGTTCCAGGCGGTCGGCATCACCTGGTCGTCCTCCGGCGGCTGCTCCAACCGCAACGTGTCCACCTGTACGTCCTTCGACCAGCTCAATCTGGAGTCGGCCCAGGGCGCCCAGACCCTCAAGCGGGCCAGCGGCTGCGCGCTCAACATCACCGGGGGCACCGAGACCGGGCACGCCAGCGGCACCTACAGCCACTGGAACGGCTACAAGCTCGACTACGGACTGAACACCTGCATCAACAACTACGTCACCGGCAACTTCACCTTCATCGGCAACCGGGCGGACGGCGCGGCCCAGTACCGGTCGGGCTCGGGCAACATCTACGCCCGCGAGGGCAACCACTGGGATGTGACCTACTACAACTGCGGCGGCTGCTGACGCCCCGTCCAGCAGTGTCCGCATCCGGCCCCGGTGACGGCATGTCACCGGGGCCTTCCCGTGCGTCCGCCCGGGCCCGTCCGACCGTGTGTGCGATGACCAAGCAACTTTCCGAGTCCGAAAGTTCCCGGAGTCTACGCCCGTTGCACCAGGTCAGCGTCCTTTTCACTGGACTGGTCCACGGGGGGACGCCGAACTCCCTTTACGCGGCGCCGGTTGGTGTGCGTGACTATTGGCGCGCACACTTCAAGACACGCCGAACGTACACCCCCACGTCCCCCCACACGACGACGCGGCGGCCCGGCCTGCCCTGTCCTATGACCGTCGGGCTGTTTGACTCGCTCTGTGGCACTCACCCCACATCTCTGTGCCAGGAGGTAGTACATGTCCATCCGACGTGCCCGCACCGCCGGATCCCGCCGGCGACGGCTGACCCTCGCCGGTGTCCTCGCCGCTTCCCTCACCCTGCTGGTCGCGCCGCTGAGCGCCACCGCCGCGACCGCCGCCGACGCCGGGGGCGACGCCCCGGCCGGCGAGCCCACCACCCTGGAGGTGGGCGAGCTGGCCCCCGGAACCGCCTTCATGGGCGCCGGGGAGCTGGCGCACGGCGACGCCACCCCGGACGACGCGCCGCAGTTCACCCCGTACGCGCCGACCGACGGCGTCCAGGGCATCGACGTCTCGCACTGGCAGGGCTCCATCAACTGGACCTCGGTGCGCAACTCCGGAATCCAGTTCGCCTGGATGAAGGCCACCGAGGGGACCTCGTACCGCGACCCCAGCTTCAACACCAACTACCCCGCCGCCCACGCCGCGGGCGTCATCCGGGGCACCTACCACTTCGCGCTGCCGAACTCCTCCAGCGGCGCGACCCAGGCCAACTTCTTCGCCTCCAACGGCGGAGCCTGGTCGGCGGACAACCTGACGCTGCCCGGCGTGCTGGACATCGAGTCCAACCCGTACGGCGCCCAGTGCTACGGCCTGTCCACCACCCAGATGCGCACCTGGATCCAGGACTTCTACAACACGTACAAGGCCAGGACCGGCCGTGACGTGGTCATCTACACCTCCCCGAGCTGGTGGAACACCTGCACCGGCAGCTGGAGCGGCATGGCGAGCCAGAGCCCGCTGTGGGTGGCCCACTGGACCACCGCCAACAGCCCGACCCTGCCCGGCGGCTTCAGCGTGCACACCGTGTGGCAGTACACCGACTCCGGCTCGGTGAGCGGCATCTCCGGCAACGTGGACCGCGACCAGTTCAACGGCTCCCGCGACCGGCTGCTCGCGCTGGCCAACAACACCCCGTAGCGCCCGCTCCGGGGAGCCGGCCCGCGCGGCCGGCTCCCCGGGCCATCCGTGTCCCACCCCCCGCACGCTCAGCACGAAGGAGATCCCATGTCCGGTGCCGATCTGACGCGGCGTCGTCTGCTGCTGGCCGGTTCGGCCGGCCTGGTGGCCGGTGGAACCGCCCTCGCCCTGTCCGGAACCGCAAGCGCCGCCCCCCGGTCGGCCCCCGTCGTGGAGCCGGACATCGACAGCACGGCCGTGTGGGGGGCCCGGCCGGCGTCCGGCACCATCACGGTGCTGGACAACCGGCCGAACAAGATCATCGTCCACCACGCGGCCGGCCCCAACAGCACGGACTACTCCCGCGCCCAGGCCCACGCGCACGCCAAGTGGGTCCAGAACATCCACATGGACGACAACAACTGGTCCGACACCGGCTACCACTTCGTGGTCAGCCGGGGCGGCTGGATCACCGAGGGCCGCCACGAGAGCCTGCGCACCCTGCGCGCCGGACAGGGCCTGGTGCTCGGTGCCCACACCTCCGGGCAGAACTACGACGGCATCGGGATCTGCACCGAGGGCGCCTACCACGACGGGGCCACCCCGCCGCAGGCCCAGTGGGAGGTCCTGGTCAGCCTGTGCGCCTACACCTGCCAGCGGTACGGCATCGCGCCCACCCAGCTGTACGGGCACAAGGACTTCAACGCCACCCTGTGCCCCGGGGTGCTGCACGACATGCTGCCCCAGCTGCGTACCGAGGTGGCGGCGGCCCTGGGCTGACCCGGCGGCCACGGTCAGTACACCACCGTCACCGACAGCAGGCCGACCGCCTCGTCGGTGCAGCCGGTGACACCCTCACGCGGCAGGAACAGCGCGTCCGTCTCGTCCGGCGGGTAGACCAGCAGCCCGGCGGCCGGGACGGGCGAGCACTCCTCGGCGGGGTAGTTCTCCGCCCGGGCCAGCCGCAGATCGGCGCGGGCCGTGCCCCCGGGCTGCAGCTCCACCCGGAGCGCCTCGCCGCCCTCGGGCCCGCGCACCGCCGGGGCACCGATCTGCTCGCCGCCCTCGGCGGTCAGCAGCGACACCCCGGGGAAGCCGGTCAGCGTGCAGGCGGTGTCACCGGTATTGGTGAAGGCCAGCGTGTACATGAGCGAACCCGCCCCGGCGTTCGGGTTCTCCACGCCGAGCGCGAGCGCCTCGGTGGCACACACCGAGGGCGTGCTCCCACCGGCCGTCTCGTTCCCCTCCTCCACGGGCGGTGTGTCGCCGGCGTCCGGTTCGGCCTGCCCGGTGGGCGGCGCGGCCGGCTCGTCGGAGGGTTCGGAGGACGGCTCGGGCGGGGGCTCGGCGCGCTGCTCGTCCCGGGGCGGAGGCTCGGCGGCCACCGGTGCCTGGCCCTGCTCCCCGTCGGAGCGTGCCATCGCGGCCACCACCGTCGTCCCGCCGGCCGACAGCACGACGGCCGCCGTCACCGCGACCAGCCGGCGTCTGCGCCGGGCGGCGGCGCGGTGCCGCAGCTCCTCGTACGCGCCCGGCGGCGGGTCCAGCCGCAGCTCGGCCGTGGTGAACGCCTCGGCGATCTCCGAGGGCTCGTGCGGCTGCTCGGAATCACGTGCTGATCTCATGAAGTCCCCTCAAGGCGGTGCGCAGCCGCTCGCGTGCCTGGTGCAGATCGCCCTTCACAGTGCCCGGGCGCCGGTGCAGCACGGCCGCGATCTCGGCGATCGGCAGGCCGGCGTAGTAATACAGCAGGACCGGCACCCGCAGCCGTGCGGGCAGCGCCTCCACGAGGCTGCGCAGATCGAATCCCTGGTCGGCGGCCGGCGCGTGCTCGCGTCGCCCGGCCAGCAGCCGGCGGACGGCGCCGCGCTCGTTCTCGCGTGCGCGCCAGTGGTCCTTGACCAGGTTGGCGGCGATGCTGAAGAGGTACGACTCGCGCCGGTCCACGGTGCGCCACCGCGCCCACAGGCGGGTGAACGCCTCTGACGCGATGTCATGGGCGACGCCGTCGTCATCCACCAGCCCCCGGCACCAGCCGGCGAGCCGCGGGTAGAAGTCGGTGAAGAACTCCTCAGCTTCCCTGTCCACGCCCCATAGACTCCGTACCGCCGCCTCCGGTTATCACGGAAGCATAACGAACCCGTGCGGGGTGTCAGCGGGTTCCGGCGGACAGGCTCTCCTCGATGGCGCCCACGGTGTCGAGCAGGGCGCGGCCCACGCTGCGCAGGTCCCGGTTGTGGACCGTGTCCCCGACCACCACCGCGGCCATCTGCCCCGAACGCCCCAGGCTGACGGGGGCGGCCAGTTCGACCAGTTCGGGAACGCAGCGGCTTCTGGCGTACGACAGTCCGGTGCGCCGGATCCGCTCGAACTCGCGGCGCATCGAGTCGGCGCCGGCCGCGCCGCGCCGGGTGCCCGCCGGTGCCCCGTCGCTGAAGTCCGCCGGATTGCGCATGGCCTTGGCCAGCAGCAGCTTGCCCGCCGCCGACCAGTGCGCCGGGAAGGGGCGGCGCAGCGCGGTGGCGAGCCGGACGTGCTCCTGTCCGTACAGGGTGCCCACGTGCTGGATCCGGGTGCCGGAGAGCATCCCGAGGCTCACGATCTTGTGGGTGAGCTGGAACAGCTCGATCAGGTACGGGGTGACCGTGTGGCCCAGGCTGTGCAGCCGGGCCGGGCCGCTGGTGGAGGCCAGCTGGAAGAGATAGGTGCCCAGTTCGTAGGACTTGGACTCCATGCGGACGGCGAGGCCGAGGTCGGTCAGCACCCGCATGTGGCGGTGGAGTGTCGACTTGGGCTGGTTGACCAGGCGGGAGAGTTCGGAGAGGGTCAGCGGCCCGGGGGCCTCCGCCAGGGCCTCCAGTACGGCCATCGACTTGCGCAGCGGGCCGCCCGCGAGCCCGCCCGCGCCCGGGTCCGCCGCCTCGCCGGCGGCCGGCCCAGCGCAGGCCCCCCGGGGTTCGCGTCCACCGTCCACCGTGATGCTCCCGTCGCAGCAGCGCGTCCAACACGCTCATGGCTACCGGAACCGGAAGGCCGCGCTCAAGATCGGGAGAGTGCCGTGGCCCGTGGGACCGTGCGACCGGTCCCTTTGTGACAGCGTTCCCCGGGCCCGCAGCGGGCCCGTTCTGGAAAGTGGAAAGCGTCGTTGAGCGCACCGGCGCGGCGTTCCTACGCTGCCCGGCATGGCTGATGTGAGCTCGGACGAGTATGTGCAGAACGGAGTCACCCGTCGCATTCTGCTGGCCGGACCACGGTCCTTCTGCGCGGGTGTCGAGAGGGCCATCGAGATCGTCGAACGGGCTCTGGAGTCCCGGGGCGCACCGGTGTATGTCCGCAAGCAGATCGTGCACAACGTCTCCGTCGTGGATGACCTCGCCGGGCGCGGGGCGGTCTTCGTCGAGGAGCTGGAGGAGGTGCCGGACGGTTCGACGGTGGTGTTCTCGGCGCACGGGGTCTCCCCCGCCGTGCGCGAGGAGGCGGACAAGCGCGGGCTCGACGTCATCGACGGGACCTGCCCGCTGGTCGCCAAGGTGCACGCCAAGGCGCGGCGGTACGCGGCGCGCGGCGACACGGTGGTGCTGATCGGGCACGCCGGGCACGAGGAGGTGGAGGGCACCCTCGGGGAGGCGCCGGAGTCGATGGTGCTGGTCCAGACGGCCGAGGAGGTGCGGCAGCTGTCGGCCGAGGACGCCCCGCAGATCTCCTATCTGACCCAGACCACGCTGGGCGTCGACGAGACGGCCGAGGTGGTCGACGCCCTGCGGGAGCGGTTCCCGCTGCTGTACGAGCCGCCGTCCGAGGACATCTGCTACGCCACCACGAACCGGCAGAACGCGCTCAAGGCGATCATCCCCGAGGCCGATCTGGTGCTCGTGGTCGGCTCGGCGAACTCTTCCAACTCGGTGCGTCTGGTGGAGCTGTCGCGGTACGCGGGCACCCCCGCCGAACTGATCGACACCGCCGAGGACATCCGGCCCGAGTGGCTGGAGGGCGTGCGCACCATCGGGCTGACCGGCGGCGCCTCGGCCCCGCCCGCCCTCGTCGAGGGGGTGGTCAGCGCGCTGTCCGCCTACGGTCCCGTCACCGTCGAGGAACGCGAGATCGCCCGCGAGACCGTGTACTTCGATCTTCCGTCGGCCGTGCGCGGCGACGCGCCCCGGCCGGCGGACGGCCTTTCCAGCTGAGTGGGTGAGACATGTCGACAAGTGTGCTCGACCGTGTATCGGGGCCCCGGTCCCTCAAGGAGCTGCACCGGGACCAGTTGCCCGCGCTCGCGCGGGAGATCAGGGACCTGCTCGTCGCGCGGGTGACCGCGGCCGGCGGGCATCTGGGCCCCAACCTGGGGGTGGTCGAACTGACCATCGCGCTGCACCGGGTGTTCGACTCGCCCATCGACCGCATCGTGTTCGACACCGGCCACCAGGCCTATGTGCACAAGATGCTCACCGGCCGGCGGGACGCCTTCGGCACGCTGCGCGCGCCCGGCGGTCTGTCGGGCTACCCGATGCGCCAGGAGTCGGAGCACGACCACGTGGAGAACTCGCACGCCTCCACGGCGCTGTCCTACGCGGACGGTCTGGCCCGCGCGCAGCGGCTGCTGGGCGAGGAGCACCGGCGGGTGGTCGCGGTGATCGGCGACGGTGCGCTGACCGGCGGCCTGGCCTGGGAGGCGATGAACAACCTGGGACGCTCCTCCCGCCCGGTGGTGATCGTCCTCAACGACAACGGGCGCTCCTACGATCCGACGGTCGGCGGCCTGGCCGAGCATCTGGCGGTGCTGCGGCGCGGCCGGCACGAGGGCCCGAACCTGTTCGAGAACCTCGGCTTCGCCTACCTCGGCCCGGTGGACGGCCATGACCTCACCGCGCTGGAGGAGGCGTACCGGCGGGCGGTGGAGCTGGGCTGCCCGGTCGTGGTGCACTGCGTCACCGAGAAGGGCCGCGGTTACGCGCCGGCCGAGAACCACGAGGCCGACCGGATGCACGGGATCGGCGTCCTCGACGCGGCGACGGGCCGGCCGCGGCCGGGCGGCTCGCCGGTCAGCTGGACGAAGACGTTCGGCACGGAGCTGGAGCGGGTGGCCGCCGAGCGGCCCGAGGTCGTGGCGCTGACGGCCGCGATGCTGGAGCCGGTGGGCCTGCGCGCGTTCTCGCGGCGCTTCCCGGAGCGGGTCTTCGACGTGGGCATCGCCGAGCAGCACGCGGCCACCAGCGCCGCCGGGCTGGCCATGGGCGGTCTGCACCCGGTGGTGTGTCTGTACGCCACGTTCCTGAACCGGGCGCTGGACCAGATCATGATGGATGTGGCGCTGCACCGGCTGCCGGTGACGTTCGTGCTGGACCGGGCGGGCATCACCGGCCCGGACGGCGCCAGCCACCACGGCATGTGGGACATGGCGCTGCTGGGCGCGGTGCCCGGCATGCGGGTCGCGGCCCCGCGCGATGCCCGTCAGCTCGGTGAGCTGCTGGGCGAGGCGGTGGCCACCCGGGACGCTCCGACGGCGCTGCGGTTCCCCAAGGGATCGCCGGGGCCCGACATCCCCGCCCTGACCCGGCTCGAAGGGCTCGACGTGCTGCACCGCACCCGCTCGCGTCCGCTGGATGTCCTGCTGGTCTCCGCCGGTGCGCTGGCGGGACCCGCGGTGCGCGCGGCGGAGTCGCTGGCCCGGCGGGGCATCGGGGTCACCGTCGTCGATCCGCGCTGGCTGCTGCCGGTCAACCCCACGCTCGTCCATCTGGTGTCCCGGCACCGGCTGGTGCTCACGCTGGAGGACGGGCTGCGGTCCGGTGGTGTGGGCGCGGCACTGACCCAGGCGTGCGCGGACGCCCGGATCGGGACGCCGGTGCACACGCTGGGGCTGCCCCGGGCGTTCCTCACCCACGGGGAGCGGTCCGCCATCCTCGCCGAACACGGTCTGAGCGCGGAGTCCGTCGCCGAGACCGTCCTGTCGCTGCACCGTGCCGTTCCGGCACCTCCCGTACCCCACTTGGAAAGGACACCGCGGTGACCCAGGTCGCGCTCGGTATGCCCGCTCCGCCGCCGCTCACGCTCGCCGACCGCCGCAAGACGCGGCAGTTGCGGGTGGGCTCGGTGGGGGTGGGCAGTGAACACCCGATCTCCGTGCAGTCGATGACGACGACCGTCACGGCGGACGTCAACGCCACGCTCCAGCAGATCGCGGAGCTGACCGCGGCCGGCTGTGACATCGTGCGGGTGGCCTGCCCCAGCGCCGACGACGCGGCGGCGCTGCCGCAGATCGCCAGGAAGTCCAAGATCCCGGTGATCGCCGACATCCACTTCCAGCCCAAGTACGTGTTCGCGGCCATCGAGGCGGGCTGCGCGGCGGTGCGGGTGAACCCCGGCAACATCAAGAAGTTCGATGACCGCGTCGGGGAGATCGCGCAGGCGGCGACCGAGCACGGCACCCCGATCCGGATCGGGGTGAACGCGGGCTCGCTGGACCGGCGGCTGATGGCGAAGTACGGCCGGGCGACCCCGGAGGCGCTGGCCGAGTCCGCGCTGTGGGAGGCCTCGCTCTTCGCCGAACACGGCTTCCACGACCTGAAGATCTCGGTCAAGCACAACGATCCGGTGATCATGATCCGGGCGTACGAGCTCCTCGCGGAGAGCTGCGACTATCCGCTGCACCTGGGCGTCACCGAGGCCGGGCCCGCGTTCCAGGGCACCATCAAGTCGGCCGTCGCGTTCGGGGCGCTGCTGCGCCGGGGCATCGGCGACACCATCCGGGTGTCGCTGTCGGCACCGCCAGTCGAGGAGGCCAAGGTCGGCGGGCAGATCCTCCAGTCGCTCAATCTGCGGCCGCGCAAGCTGGAGATCGTCTCCTGCCCGTCCTGCGGGCGGGCCCAGGTGGACGTCTACAAGCTGGCGGACGAGGTCACCGCCGGCCTGGAGGGCATGGAAGTGCCGCTGCGGGTCGCGGTGATGGGGTGTGTGGTGAACGGCCCCGGCGAGGCGCGCGAGGCGGACCTGGGGGTGGCCTCCGGCAACGGCAAGGGGCAGATCTTCGTGAAGGGTGAGGTGGTCAAGACCGTCCCGGAGTCCAAGATCGTGGAGACCCTCATCGAGGAAGCGCTGCGCATCGCCGAGGAGATGGAGCCCGCGGACGAAGGCTCTCCCACCGTCGTCGTGGGCTGAATGAGGGATTCCCCTGGCGGGAACGAGAACAGCCCGATCTCGTCGACTCCCCGAAGTCGGCCACAGTATGGTCTTTGCAGTTGTCTTTCCGACTGCCAATGACCGTATGAGGCCACTCTCGGGGAGTTTTGACGTGGTGACGAGGAAATGCACGAGAAGATGACCATGCGGCCCCAAGCCGTACTTCCGTGCCGAATCTTCGGTGTCGCCCGACCTCCACGCGTAAATTTCCCGGTCTCATGGTCGCAACACAGGGGAAACGGGGGGAGAACTTTCTTCCTGAAACCATGGCGACCGGCGCCCGCCACGGCTCTTGCTGTATGCCCCGGCGAACGTCCTGTGAATTCTTGGAGGTCCTCCAGTGACGACCGACACCACGACACGCACCGTGAAAGCGATCGTGCGCGCACCCGATCCGCTCACCTATACGGCCGTGCGCAATCATCTGGGCTCGACGGCGAACATCGAGGTCGCCACCGGTGAATACCGGGGCCCGGTCGACGTCGCCGTCTTCGTCGCCGAGCGGATGACCGTGGAGGTCATGTCGGCGCTGCGCAGGCTCAAGGACTCCCTGGGCGTACCGGTGGTGCTCATCCCGTCCGAGATCGACCGGGCCGAGCTGTTCGCCGCGGTGGAGTGCAACGTGGTGGCCGTGCTGCCGCGCGCCGCGGCCACCACCGGCCGCATCGAGGAAGCGGTGCTGACCGCGGCGGCCGGCGGCGGGGTGCTCCCGCCGAAGATGCTGGGCGAGTTACTGCGGCAGATCGAACGGATCCAGCGCGAGGTGCTCTCCCCGTCCGGCCTGCACACCTCCGGGCTGACCCCGCGCGAGATCGGTGTGCTGCGGCTCATGTCGGAGGGCCTGGACACCGCCGAGATCGCCGTCAAGATGTGCCTGTCCGAACGGGCCGTCAAGCGCGTCATCTTCGGGGTCACCCGGCGGCTGAACCTGCGCAACCGGCCGCACGCGGTCGCCTACGCGCTACGCAGCGGCGTCATCTGACCGCGCGCCCGCAGCCGTACGCCGGAGGGACGCCGGCGGCGGCGCGGCGCCGGGCTCCGGCAGCGGACCGGTGCCGGGCGCGGGGGCACGCAGGGCCCACAGCGGCCGGCCCTCGCGGAGCATCGTGCGGCGCAGCAGCACGATGTAGGTGATGTCCAGGGCGACATACGTCACCACCAGGACCTGCAGCAGATGGTGCGAGGGATAGACGACGAGGGCGGTCATCCCCGCGAACAGCGAGCCGGCGAACTTGGTGACCGCGATGTGCATCGACTGACCCGCGCTGGAACCGCGCCGCTTGAGCAGCAGCAGGAACGAGGCGCTCAGCGGCACCTGAATGATCATGCCGGTGTACATGCCGTCCCGGTCGTGGAACTCGTTGGCGCCCACCACCACGATCACCGCCGCCCACAACAGCACCCCGGTCATCATCCACCGGAAGGCCCGCAGGGTGAGCGCCGGATAGTCGCGCGGCCCGTACCGGAACGCCAGATACAGCAGGACGACGTTGAAGACGCACCACAGGACATTGATCTGCCGTTGTGTCTCCGTCTGTTCCAGCACGAACGTCAGGCTGAACTCCCAGGCGAAGTTCACCGCCACCAGCGGGGCGGGGATGGCGCTCCAGCCCTCCCGCAGCGCGAGCCGGATCGCCAGCACATAGGTGGCGATCCAGCCCAGCGCCGTGGGTCCGGCCACGGACCAGAACAGCCAGCCGGGAACGTCGGCCGCCCCCACCGTGACCGGTGCGACCTGCGACATCGGGATGAGGAAGGGGGGCAGCCAGTCCATGGGGTTCCTTCGGGGCGGGGGGCAGGGGTGTCAGAGGCTGGGGACGATGGAGTCGAGGCCGAAGAAGGAGCCGCCGTACAGTTCGTGGCCGACCTGGACGTTGAGCATCGCGTGCCGGGCCGCGGTGTTGGCGTCCCGCCAGTACTGCTGGAGCGGGTTGGCCTCGGCGAAGGACGCCGCCCCGTGGGCCCACATGAGGTCATCGAGGGCACCGGTCACCAGCTGGGCCGCCTGGGAGACGTCCCCGCGGATGCGGCGCAGCTCGCTCTCGGACAGGGCGACCGCCGCCGCCGCGGCCGCGTCGATGCTCTCCGCCGCCCGGCGCACATGCATCTCGGCGGCGTCGACGGTGAGCGCGGTGCGGCCCAGCGAGGCCACGAACGCCCCCGAGTCCGGCTGGCGTTTGTAGACGGTCGGGGTGACGCCGCGCCGCGGTGCCCGCTGTTGGACGAAGGCGAGCGCGGCCTGGCCGGCACCCAGCACCACCGAGGCGCAGATGACGGCCATCGCCGCCACCGCCGGGGAGCGCAGCAGCGGGGGCAGCGAGACATCGGTGACGTGCGCCCGCCCCAGCTGGGTGGGCAGGGGCAGCACGCGGTGTGCGGGGACGAAGACCTCGTGGGCGACGGCGGTGTGGCTGCCGGTGGCGCGCATGCCCACCGTGGACCAGGTGTCCTCGACGGTCAGTTCGGCCACCGGGACCAGCACCGACAGGGGGCGTACGGTCTCCCCGTCGGGGCTCGTCTCCTTCGCGCTCAGGATCGCCCAGTCGTCGTGCAGGATCCCCGAGGCGTACGGCCACTGCCCGGTCAGCACATGGCCGCCGTCGGCCGGCTCCGCCCGGCCGGGCGCCACGAACACCGAGGCCAGCTTCGCGCCCGGGTGGTCACCGAACACCTCCTCCCGGGCCCGGCGCGGGAAGCGGGTGGCGAGCAGGTTCGAGCCGTTGATGTTGTTGACCACCCAGGAGGTGGACGGGCAGTAGTGCGCCAGGGCCTTGGTGACCTCGCTCAGGGTGCGTACGTCGCCCTCCAGGCCGCCGTACTCCTTCGCGGTCCACACCATGCCCACCTGGGAGCTGTCGATGGCCCGCACCGAGGCGTCGGGCAGCCGCCGTTCACGGTCGCCCTCGGCGACCCCGTCCGCGAGGACGGGCCCGATGGCGTGGACGCGTTCCACCAGTTCCGCGCACAGGCCCTTGCTGTCGGTTCGTGTGGTCGTCATGTCCGTCCCTCACTCTTCCTCGGCGTCGGAGATGAGGCGGGTGATGTCGAAGTAGTCCCGCCACGCGGCGATGCGGCCGTCGCGCACCTCGAAGGCGGCCATCACCTTGAGGTTGCGGGCGATGGGAGTGCCGTCGGTGCGCAGCATGTTCTCCACCCGCTCCACCAGGACGGTGTCGCCCGCGGTGGCGACGTGCCGGAAGCGGTACTCCAGCTGGGCGAAGTCGGCCGGCATGAGGCCGAGGATCTGCCCCTTGCCCACGCACACCGGGGAACCGGGGTTCTCCCACACGCAGTCGTCGGTCAGGTAGCGGTCCACGGCCGAGCGGACGGCGGCCGGGGTGGGCCCCATCGCGGACAGGAACGCGCGGACGAGGTGTTCGCCGTCGAGGTCCGTCATCACGGCCGCCCCGTGGTCGCGCCCGCCGGCCGGCCCAGGGCGCGGGCCAGGGCCTCGTCCAGTTCCCGTTCGGCGTGCGGGCTCGCCGACGCCCCGCGCCAGGCGATGTGCTGGTCGGGACGGACCAGGACGGCGCCGTCGTCGCCCACTCCGCGCACGGCGGACCAGGCGCCCTCGGCGTCCCGGTAGCGTGCCGTCTCGTCGTCGGCGCCGATGGACACCACGTCCAGCGGCACGCCGTACGCCTGCGCCACCCGCTTGGCCGCGAGCCGCCAGCCGTCCGCCGCCGGCCCGGTGATCAGCACGAAGCCGCCCGCGCGGCCCACCAGGTCCTGGGTGCTGAGGCGTTCGGCGCCCCGGGAGAGCCAGGCGTGCGGCAGCCGGTGGCCCGGCCGGGTGACGGGGTGGTGGACGCTGCCCATCGGGTCCAGCGGCGGGCGCTCGGTGCCGTCCGGGACGAGGGCGCCCTGCTCGTAGTGGAAGCCGATCTCGATGTCGTGCGCCTGGTACTCCACGCGCTGGGTCGCGAACACCTCGGCCGTCCTGGCGCGCAGCGTGTCGCCCATCGGGGTGTCGGCGAACAGGGCGCGGAAGTTGGCCTGGGTGACCTCGGGCGGCGCGCCGGGCATCAGGCCCAGACCGGCGTGCAGCACGCCGTGGTTGCGGAAGGCGAAGAACGCCCACTCCATGGAGCGGCGCGCCACCGGCAGCCGTTCGGCCTCGTAGGTGTCCAGCAACGCCTCGTCGGCGGTGCCGCCCAGGACGGCGGCCAGCTTCCAGGCGGCGTTGTGCGCGTCCTGGACCGCCGTGTTCAGCCCCAGGCCGGTGGCCGGCGGCTGGCGGTGCGCGGCGTCCCCGGCCAGCAGGACCCGGCCCACCCGGAAGGTGTCGGCGATGACCGCCTCCGGCGTGTACCGGCTCACCTGGTGCACGGTGACGTCCAGGTCGGGCAGCTTGAGCAGTTCCCGCACCCGGGCGATGGTGGCTTCCTCACCGAGGTCCAGGTCGACGCCGGCCGGCAGGTGGAAGTGGAGCGCCCACTCCTCGGAGGCCAGGCCCCAGCGCGGGCCCATGGCGACCATGCCGTAGCGGGAGATGAGCCCGCCGTCGGGGCTGACGAAGTTGGTGATGAGCACCTTGTCGCCGCTCCACCACCGCGACAGGTCGGCGCTGAAGTGCACGGAGATGACGTTCCACGCGCCGCCCTGGCCCTCCATGGTGACGCCGAGGGTGTCGCCGATGCTCCGTCCGCCGTCGGCGCCCAGCAGATAGCGGGCCCGTACGGTGCGGGTGGTGCCGGTGGCGCGGTCGGTGATCCTGGCCGTCACCCCGTCCTCGTCCTGGGTGAACTCCTCCATCATGTGGTGGAAGCGCACCATGCCGGGGGCCCGTTCCTCGGCGTGCCGGCGCAGCAGCGGTTCGAGCCGGTGCTGCGGCAGGTTGGTGGAGGGGCAGGGGCTGTCGGCCGCGTACGGGACTTCCGTGCTGCCGCCGCCGAAGGAGTCCATCCGGTGCAGGTCCCGTGCGTCCAGGGGGCCGTCGCCCGCCAGGGAGGTGCGCCAGGCCACCTCGCTCATGTTGGCCAGCGGGGCGCTGAGCGCGTAGACGTCGTCGGCGACGCCGTGCTGGCGGAAGATCTCCATGGTGCGCTGGTTGAGGTAGTGCGCTCTGGGCAGCACCGAGGTGGACTCGCGCCGTTCGACGAGCAGATGGCGGATGCCCAGGTCGGACAGGAACAGCGAGGCGGTGAGCCCGCAGCCGCCACCGCCGACGATGAGTACCGGTACGTCTTCGTCGATCATCGTTCGCTCTCCGGAAGGGGCCGTGTGCTGTGACATGTCGGGGTCCTTGTTCTCTCGGGGCGCGGCGGGCCCCGGGGTGGGGCGGGCGCCGCTCAGGCGTCGGTGAGCAGGTGGCGTGCCCGGCGCGCGCCGCGCGGGCTGTTCCAGCCGATGACGCCGACGGGGCGTCCGCCGGCCTCGGCGACCGCGGTGAACGGGCCGCTGTCCAAGTCCCCTTCGGTCACCCGCAGGTGGTCGCCGGCGGCCGGGTCGCCGAAGATCTGCACCCGTACGCCGTGCTGGTCGGTCCAGAAGTACGGGACCGGGGTGTAGGCCCGGTCGGCCCCGAGGATGTTGTCGGCGACGGCGAGGGCCTGTTCCGCCGCGTTGGAGCGGTTCTCCAGCCGCACCGTGCGGCCCTGGCCCGGGTGCCACCAGCGGGCCACGTCACCGGCGGCGTACACGTGGTCGGCCGCCCGGCACCGGGCGTCGCACACGATCCCGTCGTCCAGCGGCAGTCCGCTCCCGCGCAGCCAGTCGGTGGCGGGCAGCGAGCCGACCGCGATCACCACGGCGTCCGCGGGCACCGGCCCCTGGGAGGTGACCACCGCGGTGACCCGCCCGCCCGCGGTGACCGGGGCCTCCGCCTTGGTGCCGGTCAGCAGCCGCACGCCGTGCTCACGGTGCAGGGCGGCGAGCCGCAGGCCGGTGCCGGTGCCGAGCCGGTCGGCCATCGGCACCGGCGCCGGGTCGATCACGGTCACCTCCAGGCCCAGCGCCCGGCCCGTGGCGGCGATCTCGCAGCCGAGCACCCCGGCGCCGATCACGGCGAGGCGGCGGGCGGCGGCCAGGTCGGCGCGCAGCCGCCGCACATCGTCCAGGGTGCGCAGCGTGTGCACCCCGGCCACACCCTCGAACGCCGGCAGCCGGCGGGGCGTCAGCCCGGTGGCGAGCACCAGGTCGCCGTAGCCGAGCCGGGTCCCGTCGGCGAGCGTCACCTCGCGCCGACCGGTGTCCACGGCCACGGCCCGGCGGCCCGTCAGCACCTCGATGCCCTGGCCGGCCAGGTCGGCGGGCGGGCGCAGCACCGTACGGCCGGCGTCCCAGGTGCCCAGCAGGACCTGCTTGGACAGCGGCGGCCGGTCGTACGGCGGGTGCGGCTCCTCCCCCACCAGGCGGACGGTGCCGGTGAAGCCACGCCGGCGCAGCGACTCGGCGGTGGCCAGACCGGCCGCCGAGGCGCCCACGATCAGGACATCACTGCGCGCGGACATCACGCACCGTCGCGCTCGTGCAGCAGGATGGCGGCGGCCGGGCACAGCAGCGCCGCCTCCCTGACCCGTTCGCGCTCACCGGCCGGCGGCGCCGCGTCGAGCAGCACCACCACGCCGTCGGAGTCGCGCTGGTCGAACACCTCGGGGGCGGCTGTCACGCAGTGCCCGGCGGCGACGCAGCGCGGCTCGTCGATCTCGACCCGCAGGACCATGGTGTCTCCGGTTTTTCTCACGGCGTCACCACGTGACCGGCAGCGCGTTGACGCTGAAGACGAGGGTGGTGGTGCGGTAGTCGATCTCCTCCTGCGGGGCGGCCAGGCGCAGCGTGGGGAACCGGCGGAAGAGGGCGGGCAGCGCCGTCCGCAGTTCCGCGCGGGCCAGTTGCTGCCCCAGGCACTGGTGGGCGCCGTAGCCGAAGACGACGTGCGGGGGCGGAGTGCGGCGGACGTCGAGGGTGTCCAGGTCCCCGTCCGCCAGGGTGTGGTCGCGGTTGGCGGCCAGCACCGACAGCACGACGCGTTCGCCCCGCTTGATCGTCCGCCCGCGGACCTCGATGTCCTCGGCGGCCTCGCGCGGCATGGTGATGGCGGGCGAGATGTAGCGCAGCAGTTCCTCGATGGCGCCGTCCACGGCCTCGGGTTCGTCGCGCACGACGGCGAGCTGGTCGGGGTGCTGGAGCAGCAGGGTGCTGCCGGCCGAGAGCATGCTGGCGGTGGTCTCGTGCCCGGCGACCAGCAGCATGTTGCCGATGCCGACCAGTTCGTCCTCGTTCAGCTGGTCGCCGTGCTCGCGCACCACGGCGCCCAGCAGGTTGTCGCCGGGGCTGCGCCGGTGGGCGGCGACCAGCTCGCCCATGTAGGCGTCCATCTCCATGAGGTTGCGGATGTGCTCCTCACGGGTGGCGTTGACGTCCAGGCCCACCTGGGCGCGGCGCTGGAAGTCCTCGCGGTGCTCGTAGGGGACGCCCAGGAGTTCGCAGATGACCAGCGTCGGGATGGGGGTGCAGAAGGTGGAGATCAGGTCGGCGCCGGGGCCGGCGGCCTCCAGGGCGTCCAGCCGCGAGGCGACGATCTTCTCGATGGTGGGCTGGAGGGCACGCACGCGCTTGACGGTGAAGGCGCCGGTGAGCATGCGGCGCAGCCGGGTGTGGTCGGCGCCGTTGTAGTTGAGCAGGTTGCCGGGCTGGTTGAGCATGCTGCGCGGGGCGTCCGGGTCGAAGACGAAGCCCATGCGCAGGCGTTCGTCGCTCAGCAGGGCGCGGGCGTCCTCGTAGCGGGTGATGGCGACGGCCTCGAACTCGTCGAGGATGGGGCTGGGTACGCCGATGCGGGGCAGTTCCTCGTCCTTCTGCATGGCGTACAGCTCGGGCGCGGGGGTGAAGGGGCAGCCGGCGGCGCGGGCCGCGAACGGGAGCACCTTGGGATCGGGCATGGCGGAAGTGCCTCTCTGGATGGGAGTGCGGGCGCGGGGGCCGTGGTGCGGGGGGTACGGGAGTGGCGCGGGGTCAGAAGCGCCTGCCGACGATGAATCCGCCGATCTCCAGGAACTCGGCGTGCGGCGCGTCCGCGAGCCCGGCCTCCGCCAGGCAGCGTTCGGCCGCCGCCAGCTGACGGTCCGCCTCCTGCCGCGCCCAGTCCCGGCCCCCGGCGCGTTCCACGAGGTCGGCGACGCGATGGAGCTCGGCCTCGGTCAGGGGCTCGGCGCGCAGGTACAGGGCGCGCAGTTCCTCGGTGCGGTCCGCGTTGAGCGCGGCCACCACGGGCAGGGACTTCTTGCGCACCCGCAGATCGGCGCCCACCTGCTTGCCGGTGCGCTCCGGGTCGCCCCAGATGCCCAGCAGGTCGTCGATGAGCTGGAAGGCCAGCCCGATGTGTTCGCCGAAGGCGGCGAGCCGGTCCACCAGGACGGGTTCGGCGCCCACGAGTTCGGCGCCCAGCGAGCAGGCGCAGCCCAGCAGGGCTCCGGTCTTGTCCCCGGCCATCCGGACGCACTCGGCGAGCAGGACGTCCTCGCGCTGTTCGAAGGCCACATCGGACGCCTGGCCGCTGATCATCCGCTGGGTGGCGGTCATCAGCGAGGCGGTGGCCGCGCGCGCCCCCGGGTGCGGGGCGTCGAGCAGCGCGCTGGTGGCGGCGGTGACCATGGCGTCGCCGGCCAGGATGGCGTGCGGCACCCCGAAGACCGTCCAGGCGGTGGCCCGTCCGCGCCGGGTCGCGTCGCCGTCCATGATGTCGTCGTGCAGCAGCGAGAAGTTGTGGACCAGTTCGATGGCCACCGCCGCCGCGATGCCGTCGGCCGCGGTGCCGCCCGCCGCCCGCGCCGAGAGCAGGGACAGGGTGGGGCGCACCAGCTTGCCGCCCCAGCTGCCGGTGGGCCGGCCGTCGGCGTCGGCCCAGCCGAGGTGGTACTGGGCGATGCGCCGCATCTCGGGGTTCAGCCGGCTTCCCACGGTGTCCCGCAGGGCGGGTTCGAGCAGGGAGCGGCCGGTGTCCAGGCTCGCGGAGAGCGTTCTGATCGGGGTCGTCGTCATGCGGTCCGCCCTCCGCCCGCACCGGGCACGGGCACGTTCGGGACCGCCGGCGGGCGGAGGGGTGACGCGCTGGGCAGTGGCATGGTGCACCTTCGCTGTCGGCTGGTGGTGGTCACGGCGTGGGCAGATCGCGCGGGGTCGGCACCGCGGGGGTCAGCAGGGTCCGGCGCAGGACCCGGGGCGAGGTGAGCAGGGTGTGGGGCGGCGCCAGCAGGAACAGGACGTCCCGGTTGGCGGTGCACACCACCGGGTCGCCCGGCACGTGGTCGCGCACCCGGTCGAGGTAGCGGGTGAGGACGCGGGCGGCGGGGCCGGTGCGGGCCGCGTTGCCGGTGGCGCCCGGCATGGGGCTGTCCGCGCCGGTCGCGACCTCCCAGGCCGTACGGGAGGCGTGCAGGACCGCCCGCTGGAGCGTGTGGACGGACGGGGTGCGCCCGGCGCCGGCCAGCGTTTCGGCCAGTGCCAGCGCGCTCAGGGCGGCGACCGAGAGCCCTTGTCCGTAGACGGGGTTGAGCGCGCAGGCGGCGTCCCCGACGACGAGCAGTCCGGTGCGGGCGCGGTCCAGCCGGTCATAGCGGCGGCGCCGGTTGGCGGTGTGCCGGTAGCCCACGGGCCGGCCGGCCGGTTCCGCGGTGCTGAGCCACTTGTACGGCGCCGGGTGCGGCAGCCGGTGGGCGAACTCGACGAAGCCGTCCGCGTCGTTGGGCGGCGCCTGGTCGCGCAGGCCGGAGAGGGTGACCGACCAGCGGCCGTCCTCCAGCGGCATGATGATCGCGCCGAGCGGCGCCCCCGCGTCGGGCACGATGTAGAACCCCCGCAGATCGCCCGGTGGTTCGTCGGCCTCGAAGACACAGGTGGCGTACCCCCGGCCGGTCTCCACCACCTCCTCGGCGGGCGGTGTGCCGCCGAGGTCGGCGAGCCAGCGGGGGGTACGGCTGGAGCGGCCGGTGGCGTCCACGACGAGGTCGGCCCGCAGTTCCCGGGGGCCCGGCCGGTCGGTGCCGCGCCCGCGCAGGGTCACGCCGGTGACGCGGTCGGGCCGGCCCAGCAGCCCGGTGACCTCGGCGCCGGTGCGCAGGTGGACGCGGGGGTGGGCCAGCACCAGGCGCCGCACGTGGTGTTCCAGCAGGGGGCGGGAGGGGGTGAGGATCGGCCTGGAGGGGTTGCGGCGGGAGATCCACTGCCCGCCCAGCCACACCCCGAGGTCCCCGGGGACCGCGAGGCGCGGGGCGCCGGCCGCCGTCAGTTCGGGGACGAGGTCGGGCAGCAGCGCCCCCAGGGCGTTGATGCCGCTGGTGAGCAGCACATGGGTGTGGCGGGACTGCGGCACGCCGGGCCGGGGCGCCGGGGTGTCGCCGATCCGGTCGCGTTCGAGGATCGTCACCCGGTCCGCGTACCGGGCGAGGACGTGCGCGGTCAGCAGGCCGGCGACGCTGCCGCCGAGCACGACCACCTCGCCGAGCGAGGGCTGCCGCCCGGTCCGCACGTGCTGGGGGCGCGGCTGCTCCGCGCCGTCCGCCACGGCGCCGTGGGCGTGGGCGTCGGCGCCGTGGGCGCGGGCATTGGCGCCGTGGGCGTCGGCGTCGGCGTCGGCCGTTCCCGGCCGGGGCGGGGTGTCCTCCAGGCGTGCGGCCAGGAACGCGGCACCCGAGGTGTCACCGCTGCCCGGCGCGTCGCCGAGCATGTGGCCGACCAGCTCCAGATGGGTGTGCCGCCAGCGCCGCACCGCGCCGCCGAGCCGTTCGTAGGGGCCGGTGCCGTCGGCGGCCAGCCGCCGCGTCAGCGTGAACAGTTCGCGGAACTGCTCGGACTGGAGCCCGCTGGCCGTGCCGAACCGGTCGCGGAACGCCAGGAACTCCTCCCGCCGCAGAGTGCCCCGCAGCAGCGTCAACTGCCCTTCCAGCGCGTCGATGAGCCGGGTCGCCCGGTCCGAACGGTGGGCGTAGCAGGCGGGTTCGCACTGGCCGGCGTCGATGTGCCGCAGGTCGACGAGGACCTGGCTGAGCAGGGTCTCCGAGGCCTGGTGGACGACGATGAACAGCCGCTCGCTGTCGCTCACGTCCCGCTGTTCCACGGGGGTGAGGGGCTGTTGCAGCGAGAGCAGTTCGTCCAGGCGCAGATACGTCGCGTAGGTCGGGCAGGTCATGGGGCCAGCTCCTCGGGGTGAGTGCGCGTTACACCAGGCGGCCCGGCACGGTGAGGTCCTCCAGCGCGTCGCGGTGCGGGCTGGGCGGGAGGGTCTGCAGCGCCCGGGTGGCCAGCTGTACGTGGCGGTGCGACACCTCCCGGGCGGCCTGCGCCCCGTCGTAGGCGCCGACCAGATCGGCCATGGCCCTGTAGCGCTCGGCGGCCGGCGCGGCGGTGTCGGCGAGCAGCCGCTCGATGCGCAGCTGCTGTTCCCTGGGGGCGCGTTCGTGGGCGAGCAGCACGGGCAGCGTGGGCCGGCCGTTGCGGACGTCGGAGATGTTCGGCTTGCCGGCCCGCGTCCCGTCGTACGCCATGAGGTCGTCACGGATCTGGTAGGCGATGCCCAGCTGGTCGCTGTACTGGCTGAGCGCCTTCAGGGCGGCCTCGTCCGCGCCGCCGAGCGTGCCGCCGACGCCGCAGGCCATCCACAGCAGGGCGCCGCTCTTGTCCGCGATCATGTCGAGGTAGTCCTGGACGGAGCAGATCTCGCGGCTCATCCGGATCTCCCGCAGGGCCGCGCTGCCGATCCGCAGCCCGGCCCGGGAGAGCACGGTGAACGCCTGGGCGACCCGCTCGGCGGGGGCGCCGGCCTCCTGGCACTCGGACAGGGCGGCGAAGCCGTGGAAGAACAGGCCGTCGCCGCCCACGATCGCGGTCGGCTCACCGAAGACGGTGTGCGCGGCCGGCTTGCTGCGGCGCTGGGCGTCGCAGTCGATGATGTCGTCGTGCATCATGGCGCCGACCTGGACGCACTCCAGGGCGACGGCGGCGGGCAGGGCGGTGGCGATGTCACCCCCGACCGCCAGGGCGGAGCGGATGAGCAGCCAGGGGCCCATCATCTTGCCGAAGGGGACCAGTCCGTACCGCACCACTTCGTCGAGGCCCGAAACGCCGAGCGGCCAGCGGCCCTCCACCTCGGCTCGCACCATGGCGGCCACCTCGGGATCGGCGACCTGGGGCACATCGATGTCGGTCATGGCATCGACGGTAGGGAGGGGGTCCGGGGAGTGTCCGTACGGTGCGCCGAGCTGGTCCCGAGAGGGACCACGGGTTGGCATCTTTGGTCCGGCGTGCCGCGGGGCCCACCGGCGGCCGGTGCGGGCCCGGTGCCCGGGTCAGGGGGCGGGCAGCCGTCCGCCCAGGCTGGCGGCGGCGAGTTCGACCCGGGAGCGGCAGCCGGTGCGGGCGAACAGCCGGGTCAGATAGTGCTCCACGGTCTTCTCGCTGATCCCCAGCCGCTGCGCGATCTGACGGTTCGTCATCCCGGCGCCGATCAGCTCGACGATGGCCGCCTCCGTCCCGGCCGCCGGCCCGCGCCGGCCGCGGGCGCGCGGGGCGGGCACCCCGCGCTCCCTGGTGACCGCGCGGATCCGCTCCAGCAGCACGGACGCGCCGCACTGCGTGGCCACCTCGTGCGCCTCCCGCAGCCACGGCCGGGGGTCCTCGGCGAACCGGGCGACGACCAGGCAGGAGTCCATCAGCGCCGCCTTGTCGCCACGGTCACGCGCCAGGCCGGTGGCTACCCGGGCATGGACGATGTCGGGACGTACCAGGCCGCGCGCCAGATGGACGCTCTCCGTCATCAGGGTGCGGCCGCCCACGCGGTGCAACTGCTCGGTCTGCTCCAGCAGATACGCGGCGCTGTCGTGGTCCTTGATGTAGACGGCGATCCCCACCGCCCGCATGAGCAGCGGGTCCATCCCCACCCGCAGCCCGGCCCGGTGCAGATGCCGGCAGAACTTCCTGGCCTGCCGCACCGCCCGCCGGTCCTGGCCCATCCGGCTGAACAGGCCGATCCGCGCCCAGGCGCGCAGCGCCGCGAGCCGGGGGGCGGGCGCGGCGGCGGCCAGCCACTCCGCCGCCTGCCGGAACTCGCCGCGGGCGGCGCAGATGTCGGCGGCGAACAGCCGGGCCGCGTGGTGCACCAGGGTGTCGGTGTGGCCCGAGAGTTCCAGCTCGCGGACCGCGGACATGGCCTGGGACCAGTCGGCGTCGCGGTGACTGCGCACCACCCGCTGGTAGACGCCCAGCGGACCGGTCTCCGGCACCCGGTAGCGGTCGCCGAGGACGATCCGGGTCACCGTCGCGATGTCCAGCACGGCCGCGGCGTCGTGCAGCGCGTCCAGTTCCGGGGAGGGGGCGGGGCGGCCCGCGCGGCGCCAGGCGCCTTCGCAGACCTCGGCGTCCCCGTACAGCGCGGCGCTCAGCAGCTCCATCTCGTCGGACGAGATGAGGCCCGGGACGCCCGGCCAGTGGATCGGCGCCCGGCCTTCCGGCGGCCCGCCGGCCGACAGTTGGCGGCCGAACCACCACTGCGCGAAGCCGATCCGGCCACCGCCGGGTAACTCCGCGTCCAGCAGCGACCGCAGGGCCGGCTCGGCGGGCGGCTCGCCGGTGTGCACGGCGACGAGGGTGGCGGCCAGCCGGAGTTCGGCCAGCGGTGCGGGTACGGCGGCCGGCACCTGCGGCCCGTCGGGCACCTGGGGCCCGTCCGGATCGGGGTAGCCGCTCAGCACATCGCCCAGCAGGGCGTACTGCCCGGTGCGCACGACGAGGGTGAGCAAGGTGGTCAGCGCCGTGGCGTGTTCGGGCGCGGTGGGCGGCAGGCGGTGCAGCGCGGCGGCGCACAGCAGGGCGGCCCGCTCCGGTTCCTCCCCGGCGGTGGCCGCCGCCAGGTCCAGCAGCCGGCCGGTCATGTCCTCGCCGAGGTCCACCGCCGCCCCGCCGCGCGCGATGTGGTCGGCCAGGGCCACCGGATCCACCCCGCCGCCGCCGCGCTGCCGGGCCAGCAGCCGTTCGGCGATCGAGGCGTGCAGCCCGGCGCCCCAGAAGACCTTCGTGCGCCGGACGGCCGCGGCCGCCAGGGCGGGGCAGCGGCAGTTCACCCGGCCCGCCGGGTCGGCGACCAGGACACCGGCCTCGATCAACCGGTCGAGCGTACGGCCGCAGGCCGCGAGGTCCGCGCCGATCGTCTCGGCCAGCAGCGGCAGATCGTCCACGCTGATGCCGTCCCACACGGCGACCGAGGACACCAGCCAGGGCGCGAGCGGGCCGTGGGAGGCGGCCCGGCGCAAGAGCGGGTGGCTGTCGGGCAACGCGATGGGCTCGGCCGGTGCGCGCAGGCACAGCCGACCGCGGAAGGCGGTCAGCCGGCCCCTTTCCCGCAGGTCGGCGAGGGTACTCAGCAACGTGCCCGGGTGCGTGAACAGCGGTCCGAGCGCCGTGCGCAGCGCGTCCGGCACGGCCTCGTCCAGCCGGGCGCCCACCGTCCGGCGCACCAGCGCTTCGGCATCGGCGTCGGCCAGCGGCCCGAGGGTGATGACCCGGTCGGCCGCGGTGAACAACTCGGCCGCCCCCGGGCTGTGTTCGGTGCCCTGCTCGCAGGTGACCAGCACCGGCCAGCCGCAGCGGCGGGCGGCGGCGAGCAACGGCGCGGGCTCGGCCACCAGGTGCGCGTCGTCGGCGAGCAGCGCGGTACGCCCCCGCAGACCGATCCGCTCGAAGAGCGCGCCCAGTTCACCCACCATGGAGGGCGCCCACCCCCGCGCGTCCCCGCCCGGGCTCTGGCTCAGCCGGGCCACCGGCTGCAGCGCGTCGGCGAGCTGCGCGTCCGCGAACTCCTCGAAACGCTCGCGCACGCTGCGCACCAGCGGTCCGATCCCGTAGGTGTCCCCGGCACCCCGCTCCCCCCGCCCGGCGCCGAAACGCACCGGCAGCACCCGAACCCCCCGCCCGCGCAGGGCACGGCCCACCTCCTCCAGCAGCGCCGATCTGCCGATGCCGGACGGACCGCGCAGGACGACCAGGGAGCCGGCGTCCGCCGCCAGCAGCCCGCACAGCAGCGTCAGTTCCCGTTCCCTTCCCACGAGCGCGCTACGGTCTCGGGCCACGGCCGCCTCCTTGTGGGGGATGTCACGCCTCGGCCCGGGGGCGCCACTGGGCCGAACTCTCATTGTGCAGAAGGCTTTACAGGTCGAAGATGTGCGAATGCGCGGCGAAGCTGTGGGCATGCTGCCCGGGTGATCGACAGCCTGCCCGATCAGGTCACCACGGTTCGGCCCCCGCACGGGCTGCCGGGCCGCACCAGCACCGTCACACGCGTCATCGACACCGCCACCGCGCCCGGCAACGGGCCGCTGGTCCTGGTCACGGGACCCCTGGGCATCGGCCGCAGCGCGGTGCTCGCCGCCGTCGGGGACGGACTCGCCGAGCGCGGCCACCACGTCCTGGCGCTGCGGGTGGCACGCAACGAGCGTGACCGTCCCTACTCCCTGGCTGCCCGGCTGTCCGCCGAACTCGGCGCCCTGCACCGGGGAACCGATACCCGCCGGGCCCCCCACACCGCTGCCCCGGTGACGCATCCGGAGGCCGGACGGCACCTGACCGCCGTGCTGCGGGCCGCCGTCACGGCCGGAGAGCCCCTGTTCGTGCTGATCGACGATCTGCACTGGGCCGATCCCGCCTCACGCGGGGTGCTGCTGCCCAAACTCCGCTCGCTGGCGGGGAGTCCGGTCACCTTCGTGTGCAGTTTCCGTACCCTGCCCGCCGTCACCGAGCACGACCGGGTCGCGCTGGAACGGCTGCGGACCGCCGGACTCGTGCACGTGGTCCCGCTGCGCCCGCTGCACACCCGGGAGATCAACACCCTCGTCGCCCACGCGTTGCAGGCCACCCCGTCCGCCTCGCTCTCCGAACGGCTGCGCCGGGACTGCCGCGGCGTACCCTCCGCCGCACTCGGGGCCGTGGCGGAGTACCGGCGCGCCGGATCGCTGCGCGTGGTCGACCGGCACGCCTATCTCGCCTCGCCGGACCGCCCGCCCGAGATGCCGCCCGGGCTGCCCTTCGTCGAGCATCTGCGCGGCCTCGGCGCGCCCGTGTGGCCGGTGGTCAAGGCCCTGGCGGTGCTGCACCCGCTGGGCTCCGCCGCCACCGGGCTGATCGCCGAGGCGCTGGACACCGGCGAGGACGAGGTGCGGGCGACGCTGGAGTCACTGCGCGCCGAAGGGCTGGTGTGTCACGGGCCCGAGCCCGGGCACTGGCGGTTCCGGCTGCCGCTGCACGCGTCCTCGCTGGCCGCCTGCCTGGGGCAGTACGAACGGCGCAGGCTCTCCCAGCTGGCCGTCACCGCCGTGTGGTCGGGGACGGCCACCGCCCAGGGCTGCTATTTCGCCGAACACCTCGTCACCGCGGGCCGGTTCGTGGACCCGGCGCGGGCCGCCGAGGAACTGTTCAGGCACGGCAGCGCCGCGATGCTGGAGGACGGCCACTCCGCGGCACGCTGGCTGCGGGCCGCCCTGGAGCTGATGACCGACCCGGAACAGCGCGCCAGGGTCCTGCTCGTGCACGCCTCCACCTGCACCATCCACCTGCGCCACGCGGAGGCCCGGGAGAGCGCGTGGGCGGTGCTGTCACGGTACGCGGACCTGGTGACCGCCGAGAACCTGCTCGAGATGGAGATGGTGTACATCGTCTCGCTGGCCGGGATGTCCGACCAGGCGGCGCTCACCGCGCTCGCGGACGAGGGCTGGCGCACGCTCCCCGGCGGCCCGGGGCACCGCATCATCAGCAGGTACAACGCCCTGTGCCACCTGGAGCGGTGGCAGGAGGCCGCCGACCATCTGGCGGCGACCCGGCAGGAGTGGAGCGCGGACAACGACTTCGTCGCCGGGGTGGGCCAGATCCTGGACGAGATCTCGCACGCCTTCCTGGGCCGGCCCCGCGACTTCGAACGCGCCGTCGCCGATCCGACCCGGTGGCCGCTGTGGGAACGGGGGCCCCGGCACCGTTTCCAGCGGCTGTCCTGGCTCACCAGGACCCTGATGACCTTCGGCGAACTGGCCCCCGCGCAGCGGCTGCTGGAGACGTACGGCCTGCCCTCGGGGTACCGGCCCGTCCCCGACCAGGTGGTGGCGGCCAGTCAGTCCGGGCACTGGGACCGGGCGCTGGACCTCGCCCGGCGCGCCCTGGCCACCGGGGGGTGGGTCGGTGACCTGACCAGCCACACCATGGCGTCCCGGGAGATGAGCGTCATCCTGGGCGCGCGCGGCCGGCTCAACCAGGCCAGGTCGGTGATCGAGAACGCCCGTACCGTGCACTCCCTGCTGCTGCATCTGCTGGCCGGGCCGGAGGCGGAGCAGGAACAGTCCCTGGGGGCGACCGAGCGCGCCCACCGGGTGATCACCGACGCGCTCGCCCTGGCCGAGCGGCTGGGCCTGGTCGTCGGCACCGACGAACTGTGGCTGCGCAGGACCGAGATGGAACTGAACGCGGGCGACCCGGCGGCGGCCAGGCGCTGCGCGCGGGAGGTTGCCCGGGTCGCGGAGCTGACCGGCACCGAGCACAGCCGGCTGTGCCATCTGATCGCCACCTCCATGGCGCACCGCAACCCGGCGGCCGCGGCGGAGGCGGTGGCCCTGGCCCGGCACCGCGGCCAGCCGCTGGAACTGGCGGACACACTGGTCACCGTGGTCCGTCACGGGCAGGCCGACCCGGGGCTGCTCCGGGAGGCGTACGCGGTGTACGGCGATCTCGACGCGCTGCTGCGCAAGGCCCAGTTGCGGAATCTGATGCGGGATCAGGGGGTGCCGGTGCCGGGCCGCAGCGCGACGACGGCGGAGAACGAGCGGCTGCTGGCGGTGCTGGTGACCGAGGGCCTGACGAACCGGGAGATGGCGGTCGCGCTCGGGTGCAGCGAGAAGAGCGTGGAGAGCCGCATGACGCGACTGTTCAAGCGCGCCGGCTACCGTTCCCGCGTCGAGTTGGCCTCGGCGATGCTGACGGGCGACTACACGGTGTGAGACGGGCCGGGGCCCGCGGTACGGACGGCGCCGTGCGGTGCGGCCGGTCAGGTGCCCCGGGGCGCGGACGGGCTCCGGGGCCGGTCGGCGGCGATCAGGAACCGGTGGGCCCGTACCTCCAGGCGTCCCTCCGCACGGATCCTGCGATCCAGGCGGCGCAGCGCCGCGTCGTAGCGCGCGGGGCCCAAGTCGGGGATCTGCCACGCCACCAGGCGCAGGTGATGGACGACGGCGCCGATGTCGTGGAAGGAGAGCACCGGGTACTCCTCCTGCGCCCGCACCGGCTCCAGACCCGCGTCGGCGAGCGCCGCGCGCGCGGTGTCCAGGGTCCAGCTGCCCGGGGGATGTGCGGGCGGGGCGCCGAGCAGGTCGTTCAGCCCGGCGCAGTCCTCGCTGCCCACCTGCTGGGTCAGCAGGGTGCCCCCGGGGCGCAGCACCCGCCGGATCTCCCGGGCCGCGAGTCGCCCGTGGCGGTTGAGCACGACATCGACCGTCGCGTCGGGCAGCGGCAGGATTCCGGGGTCGGGGGCCGGGAGGACGGTGACCCCCAGCGGTTCGAGCCGCGCGCGGGCGACGGGGAGATTGGGGGGCCATCCCTCGGTGGCCCAGGTGTGCCGGGGCAGCGGCCCGAGCCCGGACAGCAGTTCACCGCCGCCGGTGTCGATGTCCAGCAGGCGTTCCGCTCCTGCGAGGCTGGCGCGGGCCGCCCGCCGGTAGGACCAGGTCGGATCCGAGCCCCGCACCCGTCCGGCCAGCGCGCCGAAGTCCCAGCCCTCGACGGGTGCCGCCATCGCGGCGGCGACCAACTCCTCGTATCCGGACTCGACCACCCCCGGAGGCTAGGAGAACCCCCGCCCCCGGGCAACGGGTTATCGGGGCCGCCGCCTGTTCCTCCGGCCGGCTCCCGGCGGAGGGCCGTCGGCGCGATCGACGGTGCATCCGAAGTCGCCCTCGTGCTCCCGGGCTTCGGCGGGGCCTCGCGTCCGTTTCCCCGGCTGCCGGGGCGCTGACGTTTGTCACTACTGGCGCGGTGGCGCGGCGAGAACACTGAGCCGTGCCGTGGAAAACGTGGCCGGCCCGGGCGGACGGCCTGCGGCTGTCGTGCCGAGCGGGCCCGTTCCGGCGCCCCCTGCGCTCCGAGGAGGACATCCGATGCCCAGAAGCCTGTCCCTCGCGCTCGCCGCCCTCGTGGTGGCGACCGCGCTTCCCGGGGCGGCGGTGGCCGCGACACCGGACACCGTGCGGTGGGGCCCGTGCCCCGAGGAGGTCGCCGCGCCCCGTCTGGAGTGCTCGACACTCGACGTCCCGCTGGACTACGGCGATCCGGACGGACGGCGGATCGAGATCTCCCTCTCCCGGCTGGCGAGCGAGGAACCGGCACAGCGCCGCGGCGTGCTGCTGACCAACCCGGGCGGCCCCGGCGGCCCCGGCCTCGGCTACCCCGCCGTACTCGCAGCCTCGGGGCTGCCGCAGGAGGTGCTGGACTCCTACGACCTGATCGGCTTCGACCCCCGCGGCGTCGGCCACAGCACCCCGGTGACCTGCGACCTGACGGAGGAGCAGCAGCAGCGCGGCGCCTTCGCCCCGTACGCGCACACCGCCGCCGACGTCACGCGCGAGGCGCGATACGCGCGGACCGTCGCCGAGAGCTGCGCCGCCTCGGAGACCGCGTGGATGCTGCCGCACACCACCACCGCGAACACCGCGCGCGACATGGACGCGATCCGCACAGCGCTCGGCGAGCCGACGATCTCGTACCTGGGCGCCTCTTACGGCACCTACCTCGGCGCGGTGTACGCGACGATGTTCCCGCACCGCGGCGACCGGATCGTGCTCGACAGCAGCCTGGGGCCCGGCGGATACGACGTCACCGCCATGCGGATGTTCGCCCGTGGGCTGGAGGACCGCTTCCCGGACTTCGCGGCGTTCGCCGCGGCCCGCCCCGAGTACGGCCTGGGCAGCACCCCGGAACAGGTGCGCGCGACGTTCTTCGAGCTGGCGGAACGGCTGGAGGCGGCGCCGGTCGAGGGCGTCGGCGGGACCCTGTTCCGCGCCCTCACCTTCGAATACCTCTACAGCGACGCACTGATGCCCCTGCTGGCCGGGATGTGGCAGGCGCTCGACACGGGCAGCCCGCTGCCGCCCAGCCTGCCGCCGCCGTCGGGGGACCTGGAGAACCTCATGGCGTCCCGGCTCCACGTGATCTGCGGTGATTCCCGCTGGCCCGGGACCGTGCGGGAGTACCGGCGCAACGTCGCGGCCGACCGGATCAGGTACCCGATGCTGGGCGGGTCCACCGCGAGCATCGGTCCGTGCGCGTTCTGGCCGTCCGAGCGGGTCGAGCCGCCGGTGCGCATCGATGACCGGGGGCCCTCGAACGTCCTCATCGTGCAGAACGAGCGCGACCCCGGAACACCGCTGGCCGGCGCCGTGGAGCTGCGGCGGGCGTTCGGGGACCGGGCCACGCTGGTGACCGCCGACCAGGGCGGGCACGGTGTCTACCCGTTCGGCGGCAACACGTGCGCGAAGGACGCGGCGACCGCGTTCCTCACCTCCGGGGAACGCCCGTCCGGGGACCTCGCCTGCGCGGCGGAGCCGGGCGCGTAACGGAAACGGGCACGCGCGGCTCCACCCGCAGAAGCCCCGGGCCGGGTGGACGAAGAAGGCACGAGCGTCGGCTCCGGCGGTTGTGAACGCGGCCGATATCATCTGCCGTTCGGTGCGTACGGCAGACAGCACCTGCTGACGAGGGGTGGACACCATGAGTGACATGTGGACCGGCGAGAAGATACGTCTGCGAGGTGTCGAGCCGGAAGACTGGGAGGGGTTCCGCGATCTGGCCGGGCACACGGTCGATGTCCGCAACGCTGACCTGGTCGACCCTCCTCGCTCCGAAGAGAGCTTTCGTGCCTGGACTGCTGAGCGTGCTGGGCGCCCACCAGGAGGAGAAGCCTTCCGGCTGGTCATCGAGACGCTGGCCGATCGCGCGTTCGCAGGCTCCGTGACCGTCGGTGAAACCGACGGCCGTGCGGGACGGTTCATGACCGGCATCGAGATCACCCGTGATCACCGCCGCAAGGGGTACGCGGCTGAAGCCACTGAGCTGATCCTCACGTACATGTTCGCGGAGCGGCGATACAACAAGTGCGAAGTGGAGGTCCACGCGTTCAACGAGGCTTCCCTCGCTCTCTACCACCGTCTGGGCTTCGTTGAAGAGGGGCGGCTGCGCCAGCACGCGTTCTTCGCCGGCGCCTACCACGACGTGGTGCTCCTGGGCATCACCGCCGCCGATCACTGGGCCACCCACGAACTCCCGTCGGTGCGCTGACCTGCACGGAACCTCATCTCAGCCGCCCAGGGCCCTCGTTCGTCCTGCCAAGAGATCCACGGCGGCGATCTGGGATGCCAGACAGACACTCAGCGCTGCCGGCGGGCGTTGAGCCGGGCGGCCTGGCGTGTGAGGTGGTCCCGCTCGGCGAGATGGGGGGCCAGGTGGGCCGCCTCGGAGTACAGCCGTGCCGCCGTCGCCAGGTCGCCCCGGCGCTCATGGAGGTAGGCCGCCACCGCCGTGTACCGGGGCAGTGCGGCGTCCAGCTCCGAGAGCGCCGCAAGTCCGGCGTCCGGCCCTTCGGCCTCCCCGACGGCGACCGCGCGGTTGAGCCGGACGACCGGGCTGTCGGTGAGGCGCGTCAGCTCGTCGTACCACTCGACGATCTGCGCCCAGTCGGTCTCCCGGGCCGTGGGTGCGTCGGCGTGGAGCGCCGCGACGGCGGCCTGGGCCTGGAACTCGCCGAGCCGGTCGCGGGCGAGAGCCGCCTGCAGGATCCGCACCCCCTCGGCGATCAGCGCCGTGTCCCAGCGGCCGCGGTCCTGCTCGGCGAGCGGCACCAGGCTGCCGTCGGCCGCGGTCCTGGCGGCGCGCCGGGCGTGGTGCAGCAGCATGAGGGCGAGCAGCCCGGCGACCTCGGGGTGGTCGACGCGGGCCGCGAGCTGCCGGGTGAGGCGGATGGCCTCGGCGGCGAGGTCGATGTCGCCGGAGTAGCCCTCGTTGAAGACGAGGTAGAGGACGCGCAGCACGGTGGAGACATCGCCGGGCCGGTCGAACCGGACGCCGGAGACGGTGCGCTTGGCGCGGCTGATGCGCTGCGCCATGGTGGCCTCGGGCACCAGATAGGCCCGGGCGATCTGGCGGGTGGTGAGGCCGCCGACGGCGCGCAGGGTGAGGGCGACCGCCGACGCGGGGGTGAGCGACGGGTGGGCGCACAGGAAGTAGAGCTGGAGCGTGTCGTCCACGGCGGGCGCGGGCCCGGGGGCCGGTTCCTCGTCGGCGAGATCCTCGCGCCGGCGTCGCGCGGTGTCCGCGCGGGTCGCGTCGAGGAACCTGCGCCAGGCCACCGTGATCAGCCAGCCCTTGGCGTCCCGGAGGGGCCCCGCCGGCCCTGCGGATCCCGGGGAGGGGTCCGCCGGCCAGTGCCGGAGCGCCTCGATCAGCGCCTCCTGCACGGCGTCCTCGGCCGCCGCGAAGTCGGCTCCGCGGCGGACGAGGACGGTGATGACGCCCGGGATGAGGCTCCTGAGCAGGGCCTCGTCCATCGGTGAGGTCATTCGGTGACGGTGGGCGGCGCGGTCAGGAACGGGCGGACCTCCAGCCACTCGTGGATCGGCCTGCCGCCGGCCCCCGGGGCGGCCGACAGTTCTCCGGCCAGCTCGACGGCACGCTCGTAGCTGTCCACGTCGATGATCATCCAGCCGGCGATGAGGTCCTTGGTCTCCGCGAACGGCCCGTCGGTGACCGGCGGGCGCCCTTCACCGTCGTACCGGACCCACGCTCCCTCGGGGGCGAGTGCCTGACCGTCGACGAACTCGCCGCTGCTCTCCAGGCGGGCGGCGAAGTCGTTCATGTACTGGATGTGGGCCGAGATCTCCTCGGGGCTCCACCGGTCCATCGGCACGTCGTTGACGGCGGCCGGGGCGCCGCGGTAGTGCTTCAGCAGCAGGTACTTGGCCATCGTGGTTCTCCTCGGTGCGCGTGCGGCCCATTGTGGTCGCGTTCATCCCGGGGACGGAGCCGGACACGGATTCTCGACATCACCGTCCGAGCTTTTCCGGCCCGGCCCCGGCGAGGAGCCTCCCCGTCCCGCGTTGTCAGTGCTCCCTGCTTCGATGGCCCCGTCGTGATGTGACACCACCATGCGGAGGGAAGACCGTGGGCACTTGGGGCAGTGGAAACTTCGACAGCGACACGGCCAGGGACTATCTGTCCTCCTTCATGGATCGGCTCGTCGCGGAGGTGGCCGAGGTCATGGACGGAGATCCGGTCGCCATCGAGCCCGACGAGTACTGGGGTGTGACCGTGCCGTGTCAGCTGGAGCTGCTGCACGTCCTGGTCCGGGCCGGCCACACCTCCGACACGCCGCTGCGCCCGGAGGTGGTGGAGACGTGGAAGAAGCATTTCATGGCCGTCTGGGAGCGGACCATCGACGAGCTGGAACCCTCGAGGGAGTACAAGGAAGAACGCCGCGCGGTGCTGGTCCGTACCTTCGACCAGCTGGCCGGGGCGGCAGCCGAACGCGCCGCGTAGCCGGGCCGGCGTGCGGACGGGCCCGCCGCCCGCCTGACGGGCCCCGCCGTCGGTCCGGGGCGGACCGGGGGCCCGGGGCGGACCGGGTGGGTCAGGCGCGCCGCGCCCGTCAGGTCCAGGGCGGGCCGGGAGCGCGCGCCAGGTCGTCCAGGGCCCGCCGGGCATCGGTGAGCAGCGCCCCGTACAGCGGCCATTCGCCCGGTGCCCGCAGGTCCGCCCGGCGGCTGCTGCCCGCCAGTTCGGCGGCCCGGCGCCGGCCGGTGGCCACCGGACCGCCGTCCGGCTCCGGGCCACCCTCTCCGGCGGGCGCCGCGGAACCGCTCTCACCCAGCTGATGCGCCGCCCGGCCGATGTCCTCCAGCAACCCGGCGAAGGGAAGGAGGAAGTCGCCGGCCAGCTCCGCCCGGTTGTCGCGCCCGGCCGCGTAGTCGAGCCCCCGGACGACGGACTCCAACTGGTATGCGGCCCGCTCCAGGGCGGTCACCCGGGCGTGGTGATCCGGCAGGCTCAGCAGGCCGCCGCTCACCAGCCGCCGCGGATTGAGCCGGACGTTCTCCTCGCCCAGCTCCACCGTCGCCCGGGCCTGACGGGCCATGGTCCGCAGTGCCTGCGCCTCGTCCCACCAGGCACGGGTCTCCGCCTCTCCCGGTCCGCCCTCGCGCAGATCGCGCGCGACCCCGGCCGCCAGATCGCCGACCCGCCCGGCCAGATACGCGACGGACCGGTCGGCGTCCCGGTGGTGCACCGCCGGCGCCAGCACCACGACGGCCACCAGACCGCAGCCGATCCCGATCAGCACCGCGGCCGCCAGCCCGGCGCCGTAGTCCCACTCCCCGTTGCCGGTGGAGAAGGCGAACAGTGCGGTGACCGGCACCTGGAGCCGCTGCGCGCCCAACGGCTGCGCCCGGGAGAGGGCCAACGCCACCAGGAGCAGCACGGCCAGGGTCCACGCGGTGCGTCCCACGGCCGAGCCGAAGACGGCGGCCAGCACCACCCCGAGCGTGACGGCCGCCAGATAGCGCCAGGACTGCTGGATCGAGCGGTGCACTGTTCCCTGGATGGCCAGCAGTGTGGTGAACGGGGCGAAGGTGGCGACGCCGGGCGCCAGCAACCAGGAGGCCAGGGACCAGGCGGCCACCGCCGCGGCCACCGTCTTCAGCTGGAGCAGCAGGTCCTCCCGCTCCCAGCCGGGTGTGCGCACGGCCTGCCGGGCCCGGTCCCGCAGCACCGCCACCCGAACCGTCACCGCGTGGACCGGTCCGGTTCCGTCCTTCCGCACACGCCTCCTCACAGCCACCTCGGCTGCCCCGCGAAACCGGCGGCAAACGTGCGCGGCGGGGCCGTCCGACCGCCCCTCCGAGCTGCCGCGCGGTCCGGAAAGTGCTTCCATCCATACAGGAAGAACGCGGCGACCTCCCCCTGAACAGGCACAGCGCGACACCCGTGAGGGCAGGCTCCGTACCGCTCGCCCAGGCGTCTGGAGGCATCCATGGCCGTACGGCACCGACTGATCGCCCATCCCCCCGAGACGGTGTGGGACGTGCTTGCCGACCCCTCCCGGTACGCCGCCTGGGTGGTCGGCACCAAGGATTCCGCACCGGCGGAGGGCGAGTGGCCCGAAGTCGGCTCCGCGCTGGCCTACACCGTGCGACTCGGCCGCAAGGATCTGCGCGGCCGCACCTGGGTGCGGCGCTGCGAGCCGCCGCGCGCCCTGGAGCTGGAGGTCGACAGCGGGCGGCTCGGCACCGCGCGCATCTCCCTGGACATCCGCCCGTGGGGCGAGGAGACCCTGGTCATCATGGACGAGCACCCGCTGCGCGGCTTCGGAGGCACGGTGCACAACGCCGTCCTGGACGCGGTGCAGCAGGTGCGGCACCGCGGCATGCTCGCCCGGCTGGAACGGCTGGTGGACGAGCGGGCGCCGCTGCCGTCCGGGCACCGGCCGGGCTCCGGGTGACCGGGGAGCTGACGGCGGCGCCCGTCCGCGGACTGAGCCGCTGCGGTGCCACCGTACGGTGCGGGGAGCGGGTCACCGAGTCGTGGTGCGGGGCGGACGGGTGGCGGGCCTGCGCACGGCGGCCGGGACGGCGCATGTGGCCTCCGCCTACCCGAGCGGCGGCGTGCACGGCGCGCCCGGGGCCAACGCCGCTCCCGCCGCGCCGCGCGGGCAGCACCGCCCGTCAGGCGCCGGGCCCTGCCAGGGGGGAGCGCACCGCTGATTCACCCGAGCGCCAGGCGGTCAGCACCTCCCTCGCCAGCCGGTCCTCCAGATGAGCGGTCGCTCCGATGCCGAAGGCCACATCGGCCGCCAGCGCGGGCTCGTCCGCCAGCAGGCCACCCACGACCTCGTGCCGGACCACTTGTTCGTGCACGGCGTCCGCCTCCACGTGTTCGTCGTAGAACCGCGCGGCGGCCGGGCCCGCGCCCACCCCGCGCATCGCGGCGGCCAGCCGGCGGGATGCCGGCGGGGAGGTCACCTCCACCGCGGCGAAGTGGCCCACCAGCGCCCCGCGCAGCGACCGGTGCAGGCCGAACAGCGACATGAGGTTGACCGTGGCCAGGGCAGACGCGGGGGCCGCGTCGAGGTAACGGCCGTAGGCCGGGTCCAGCCCGAGATCCCTCATCAGCGCCGCGAACAGCTCGGCGTGCACCCGGTCGGCGCGCCCCGCCCCGAACTCGTCGTACTCGATGGCGACCATCGCCGCCTTCGCCCGCCCCCGCAGCCGGGGCACGACCCACAGGTGCGGGTCCGCCTCCTTCAGGTGGTAGAGGGAACGCAGCGCCGCGTACTCCCGCACCTGCCACAGGGTGCCTTCCCCGGCGAGGTGGTGGCTCACGCTGTGCCCGCTGTCGCCCACCGGTTCCACGAGCAGCTCGCCCAGGGCCTGCTCGGCGTTCTCACCGGTGGCGGCGTCGCGCCGCAGGGCCGTCAGGAAACGGTCCTCCGCGTCGGCGCGCAGCCGCAGCAGCGCGGGGTCCCACTCGTATGCGTCGTCGATGCCGGCGAAGCCCCGGTAGTGCAGTTCGTACAGGAGGTACAGGGCCAGTTGCAGATCCGCCCCGTAGGGATCGGCGCCCGAGACCGCGGCGGCCCGTGGCAGCGGACTCGCCGACCCGCGCAGGGCGGCGATCACCGCACCCGACAGGTCGCCCCTGGCCGGGGGCAGCGGCGGGGACGCGGTGACGCGCAGCGGCAGCGTGGTCACGGGGCTTCCTCCGTCCCGGCGGGGGGCGGCGATCCGGGCCCGGGCCGCCGTTCGGGTGAGTTCCGCCGGTCGTTCCCGCGGGACCGGCGGCGGTGGCTGGTGTCGCACCACGGATAGCTGCGGCTGCGCCGGCACGCGCACAGGGCGACCTGGAACCGCTGGGAGGACACGACGGTGCCGTCCGGGAGGACGACCTCCACGGGCCCTTCCACCAGGATGGGTCCGTCCGCGTCGAGCCGTATCCGGCAGGGCCGTTCAGAGTCTTTCGGCACGGATGACCACCAGTTCCTCCTCGTCCTGGCCGTGCTCCAGCAGCCCCTGGGCGCGCAGCCAGGGTGCGCGCTGCCGCAGGACGGGGCCCAGCGGTATCCGGGCGCGGTCGCCGACGGTGGCGTGCAGTCCCGACCGCTGCAGCCGCAGCAGGGTCTCTTCCGTTCCGCACAGGGTGGAGTGGACCAGGAGCAGCACGCCGCGCGGGCGCAGCAGCCCGGGGGCGGTGGCGCAGATACGGTTCAGCAGGGTCCTGCCGTCGGTACCCGCGTCCCAGGCCACGCAGGCCCCGTGACGGGCCGGCCGGCGGGGCGGGGCCGGTACGTACGGCGGGTTGCTGACCACCAGGTCGAAGGTCAGGCCCCGCAGGCTGGCGGCCAGGTCCCCCCGGCGCACGTCGATGGTCACGCGGGCCAGCAGGGCGTTCAGCCGGGCCGTGAGTACCGCGCGGCGGGCGATGTCCACGGCGGTCACATCGGCGCCCGTGAGGGCGGCGCGCACGGCGAGCACCCCGCTGCCGGTGCACAGGTCCAGCACGGCGGTGCCCGGGCCGGTCCGCTCGCGGGCCAGCGCACCGGCCATGAGCCGGCTGTCGTACTGCGGCGGGTAGACACCCGGAACCGTGAGGACTCTGCCGAGGGCCGGTGGTGAGGTGGTCGTCATGCGCGCTCCTGTCGCCTCCCCGCACCGGGCGGTGCGTCCGGGGGTCCGGTTCCGTGGGGCGTGGCATGCGTCGACGGTGACGGTCAGCCGCGATTGAGGCCCTTCAGGTCCGGAAGGAACTCCTGAACCTTCTGCTTGATGCCTCTCTTCACCACATTCGTCCGGTCGCTGTCACCGCGCAACAGCGCTTCGGCGGTGGCCTGGGCCTGCTCCCAGGTGGCGTGCGGGGGAATCGGCGGCACCGCGGGATCGGTGACGAATTCCAGCAGGCAGGGCCGGTCGGCCGCGAGCGCCTGCCGCCAGGCGGACTCGACACCGCCTGGCTCGTCGACCCGGATGCCGTGCAGACCGATGGAGCGGGCGAACTCCGCGTACGGGACGTCGGGCAGGTGCTGGGAGGGTTCGAACTGCGGGGCGCCGGACATCGACCGCATCTCCCAGGTGACCTGGTTGAGGTCCTGGTTGTTGAAGACGCCCACGATCAGCCGCGGGTCGCTCCAGCGCCGCCAGTAGCGGGCGGCGGTGATCAGCTCCGCCATCCCGTTCATCTGCATCGCGCCGTCGCCGACGAGCGCGATCGCCGGCCGTTCCGGGTGGGCGAATTTGGCGCCGATGAGGTACGGAACGCCGGGGCCCATGGTGGCCAGCGTGCCCGACAGGGAGCCGCGCATCCCCGGTCGCAGCCGCAGATGACGGGCGTACCAGTTGGCCGCCGAGCCGGAGTCCGCCGCGAGCATGACGTCGTCGGGCAGCAGCGGGGACAGGGCTGCGGCCACATACTCGGGGTTGACGGGGTCGGCCTCGGTGGCGGCCCGCCGGTCCATCACCTCCCACCAGCGGGCGACGTCGCGCTCCAGGTCCTTGCGCCACTTTCCGTGCTTCTTCGGCTCCAGCAGCGGCAGCAGCTCCCGCAGCGCGGTCGCGGCGTCCCCGATGAGGTTGACCTCGTAGGGGTAGCGCATGCCCGCCATGTGCGGGTCGATCTCGATCTGCACCGCCCTGGCCTGACCGAACTCCGGCAGGAACTGGGCGTACGGAAAGCTGGAGCCGATCGTCAGCAGGGTGTCGCACCCCTGCATCAGCTCGTACGAGGGCCGGGTGCCCAGCAGTCCGATGGCCCCGGTGACGTACGGCAGTTCGTCGGAGAGCACGTCCTTGCCCAGCAGTGCCTTGGCCACCCCGGCGGACAGCACCTCGGCCGCCTGCTCCACCTCCGCGCGGGCCCCGGCGGCGCCCTGGCCCACCAGCACGGCCACCCGTTCGCCGGCGTTCAGCACGGCGGCGGCCCGTTCCAGGTCCTCCCGGGCCGGGACCGGGGCCGAGCGGCCAAGACCCAGCGAGGAGGGCACCATCTTGAACGCGTGCGACGGCGCCTCGTACTCCAGCTCCTGCACGTCGGCGGGGACGATCACCGCGGTGACCGTGCGCCGGCCGTACGCGGTGCGGATGGCGCGGTCGAGCACGTTGGGCAACTGCTCGGGAACGGTGACGGTCTCCAGGAAGTCGGAGGCGACGTCCTTGAACAGGTTCGCCAGGTCCACCTCCTGCTGGTAGGAGCCGCCCATGGCGCTGCGGTTGGTCTGGCCGATGACCGCCACCACCGGCACATGATCGAGCTTCGCGTCGTACAGGCCGTTGAGCAGATGGATGGCTCCGGGCCCGGAGGTCGCCACGCAGACGCCCAGCCGGCCGGAGTACTTGGCGTAGCCGACGGCCTCGAAGGCCGCCATCTCCTCGTGCCGCGCCTGCACGAACATGGGGTCGTCCGCGGCCCTCCCCCATGCGGCGAGGAGCCCGTTGATCCCGTCACCGGCGTACCCGAAGACGTGTTCCACATCCCACTCCCGCAGCCGCCGCAGCAGGAAATCCGCCACCTTCTCACCCATGCGCGCGCTCCCATTCCTCGCTCACGTCGCGGCCCGCCCGTAGCTGCGCGGCCCCGGCCCGCGCCGTCCGGCCGCAGGGGCGCACGGCGGACACGCGGACGGGCCGGGTACCCGATGCGGCACACTCAAATCGCCCCGACCACTCCCCCGTCCCTCACCCGCTCGGCGCAACGCCGGGGCCGGTGCGGACCCTGTTGACTTCAACAGCACTTGAAGTTCTAACGTGCTGATCATGACGAACGCGATCAGGACGCAGACGGAGAACGGTGTCGCCGGGTTCGGTGAGTTGGCTTCCCTGATGGGGCTGATGACCGGGGCCGAGAAGCACGGCCCGGCCGCGACATCCACGCTGGACGCGCTGTGGGTCCTCTACGACCGGGTACTGCGGGTCTCCCCCGAGACCGTCAAGGACCCGGGGCGGGACCGGTTCCTGCTCTCCAAGGGGCACGGCCCGATGGCCTACTACGCGGTCCTCGCCGCCAAGGGCTTCTTCCCGAGGACCTGGCTGCCGGACTTCGGCACGTACGACTCCCCTCTCGGGCACCACCCGGACCGGACGCTGGTCCCGGGCGCGGAGATCGGCAGCGGGTCGCTGGGGCACGGCCTGCCGCTGGCCGTCGGCACGGCGCTGGGACTGCGGGCCCAGGGGCTCGGCGACCCGGCGGTGTGGGTACTGGTCGGCGACGCCGAACTGGACGAGGGCAGCAATCACGAGGCCATCGCGTACGCCGGCGCCACCGGGCTCGCCCGGCTGCACACGCTGGTCATCGACAACTCCTCGGCCACGCACGGCTGGCACGGCGGGATCGCCGCGCAGTTCCAGGCCGCCGGATGGTCGGCGGTGACCGTGGACGGGCGCGATCACGAGGCGCTGTACCGGGCGTTCACCGCCCCGCACCCGGGACGCCCGCACGCGGTGGTCGCCCAGGTGGAGCCCAAGGACACGGGCGAACCCAAGGCCGCGTGAGGGACCCCCGTCCCCGCCCCCGCTCCACGACGTTCCACGATCTATCACGAGAGGGCATTCCCCCATGGACACCATGCGTGAGCGCTTCGCCGCTGTCACCTCCCGACTGCTGGACGAGGACCCGCGCCTCGCCGTCGTACTCGCCGAGATCGGCAGGGACGGCTTCACCCAGGCACAGGACCGGCACCCGGACCGGGTGGTGAACGTCGGCATCAGGGAACAGCTGCTCGTCGGCGTGGGCGGCGGGCTGGCCCTCACCGGCCTGCGCCCGATCATGCACACCTTCGCAAGCTTCCTGGTGGAACGCCCCTTCGAGCAGCTGAAGCTGGACCTCGGCCACCAGGGCGTCGGCGGGGTGCTGGTGAGCGCGGCCGGCTCCTACGACTGGCCCGCCGGCGGCTTCACGCACATGTCACCGGGCGACGTGGCCCTGCTGGACAGCCTGGACGGCTGGACCGTCCATGTCCCCGGCCACCCGGACGAGGCCGAGACACTGCTGCGGCACGCCGCGGCCGCCGGTGACGACAAGGTCTACCTGCGGCTGTCCGAACAGACCAACCAGGAGCCGCGCGCGGTCGACGGCGCCCGCTTCCTGACCCTGCGAGAGGGCCGCGGCGGCGTGGTCGTGGCGGTCGGCCCGATGCTGGAGAACGTGCTCGACGCCGTCGCCGGCCTGGATGTGACGGTGCTGTACGCGACGACCGTGCGCCCCTTCGACACGGCCACGCTCCGCACGGCCGCGGCTGCCACCGAGGCTGCGGACGTGGTGGTCGTGGAGCCGTACCACGAGGGAACCTCGACCCGGCAGGTGAACGACGCGCTGGCCGACGTACCCCACCGCGTGCTCGGCCTCGGCGTCGGCCGCCGGGAGCTGCGCCGCTACGGACAACTCGACGAGCACCTGACCGGGCACGGCCTGGACCCGCGCACCCTGCGCGAACGGATCACCGGTTTCCTGGCACCGTGAGCAGCGGCCGCCACTCGGCGGCCGTGCGGCCCGCGCGTGTGGCCGGAGACACCGGTCCGCCGCCCGGCCCGCAGCAGTGGTGCCCGATGGAGTGCGACGCGAAGAGGGTCAGTTGATGATCTCTCCCCGGACCGAGGCGAGGCGATCCCGCCAGTCCCGCAGCGCGTCCGGGGTCAGTCGCGTCCAGTCGTCCACCTCACCGAGGATCCGGAGCGGTTCCTCGCTGCGATAGGAGCGGGTCGGGTTGCCGGGAAACTTCTTGTCGGTCACGTTCGGGTCGTCCTGGAAGTCACCGGTCGGCTCGACCAGGTAGACCCGCGGCTCACCGTCCCCGGCGGCGAGCTCGGCCGCGAGGCCGGCACCGTCGCGAAGCGCCGTGAAGTAGATGTGACGCATGACGACTTCTGGCCGGTAGTTGGAACGGAAGCCCGCGGTCAGCAGGTCTCCGGCCCGAAGATCAGCCTTCGTGCCGTGGTAGAACGGCCCGGGATCCAGCGTTTCACCCATTCGGACAGCCTACTGACCCGGGCCGACGCGTCCGAGCGGGCGGCCCGGGTCCCACGCGCGTTCCGGGACACCGGGCGTTCGGTCGGCGCGCGCGGCCCGCACGCGGGACACCGCGACCTCGTACCCGCCTTCCGTCCAGCCGTTGCACGGGGGCGCCGCTCGGGTGCCCCCTCAGCGGCGGCGGCCACGGCCGCCGACGTCTCCCTTCTCCACTGTCACGAAGCTTGCCGGAACGGCTCTGGCGCGTGAGAGCGCCGCAGCCCGCGTTCGGCGTGCACGGGCGGGAGCGCTCCCACGAAAGCGCGTGAGGAACGCCGGCGCGGTGGCGGCCACCCCTCCTGAGCGACCGACAAGGCCGACGGATCCATCGATGCGGAACGGTAGAAGTACCGGGCCACCCCGTCAACCCTGTGCGTACCCACACACCGCGCGGGTGCCCCCGGGGCCGGGCCGGCCCCGGAGAGCCGCCGGACGACAGGCCCGTCACCAGGGACGATGTCCGGCCGGGGCCGCGCTGCCCGGGACTGTCAACGAATCCGAACCCGGGTCATTGACGCGGCTCGCGCCATGCTCCATCATCCTTGCTGTTTGGCAAGCCGGTCGGCGTCCGGTATATCGAATGCGGCTACCGCGGGGATGACCTCCGCTCCCCCGGCACACCGCACTCTTGATCGTTCTTCTCAGCGCTTCCTCCGGGCCGGAGAGTTTTCCCCGCCCCGGAGGCCACACCTCCCGGGAACGAGATCACTCTTCGCGCCCCGGGGCCCGCACCTCGCTCCGACGGAACGCGCACGCCGTACTTTCAGCACCCTGCTCGCCCGCCAGTCCGGCGCGGCCGTGCCCGCGCACACCTTCCGCTCCGACCAGGGGCGGCGGTTTCCGCAATCCCGCATCTTGATCAAGGAGTCACCGATGTCACTACGACGCCGCACCGTCCTGAGCCGAGCGCTTGGCATGGGCACGGCATTATTGGGCGCGCCCCTGCTCGGCGCCGGTCCGGCGGCGGCCGCCGGACCGCTCGACGCACCGACCCAGCGCTTCGCCATCGGCGTACGCGAGTTCGACTGGAACCGCGGAGGCCGCCGCCTGGTCACCCGGATCTTCTACCCGGCGACCGGGAACCCGGGCGGCAACCCGGTGCGCGACGCCGCCATCGCCAACGGGGTCTTCCCGGTGGTCGAGTTCAGCCACGGTCTCGGCGGCAACCCGGAGAGCTACGCACCGCTGATCCGCCCGCTGGCGGAGGCCGGCTTCGTGGTACCGGCCCCGGTCTTCCCCACCACTTCGACCGGCACCCCGGGCAATATCGGGGATGTCTACAACGGCAACCAGTCCCAGGACGTCTCCGAAGTCATCACCCGCACGCTGGCCCTCAACACCACCGCCGGCTCCCCTTTCGCCGGGCGCCTGGACACCGCCACCGGCGTCGGCATCGCGGGGCATTCCCTCGGTGGGATGACCACGCACGGCCTGCTCACCGCGTGGCCCGACGAGCGCGTCGTGGCCGCCGTACCGTTCGCCACCGTGGACATGGGCAACCCCTCCGGACGCCCGGCAGCGAAGGTCCTGTTCGTCCACGGCGACCAGGACCCCATCTGCCAGTACTCCTCAGCCCGGCAGGCGTACACCGAGCTGCCGGCGCCCAAGGCGTTCCTCACCCATCTGGGCACCGGCCACGACGAGTACATCTGGAGCGGCGTCAACCACACCCAGACCGTGAACACGTATGTGGACTGGATGCGCTGGAGCCTGTACGGGGACACGGCGGCCCGCGACCGACTGCCCGCCGGCGCGGCCGGGAGCCGCACCCGCTGGGAGTCCGTCCTCACCCCGGCCGAATCCGGCCCGGCGGTCGCGCTGCGGTCCGCGGCCAATGGCCAGTACGTGTGCGCGGAGAACGCCGGAGCCGAAGCCCTCATCGCCAACCGGCCCACGGTGGGCCCGTGGGAGCGCTTTGAGCTGGTCGACGCCGGCGGTGGTTCGGTGGCCCTGCGCGCGCTGGTCAACGGCCAGTACGTGTGCGCGGAGAACGCCGGAGCCAGTCCTCTCATCGCCAACCGTTCCGCCGTCGGCCCGTGGGAGACCTTCACCCGGATCAGCAACGGCGACGGTTCCATCAGCCTGCGCGCGCACGCCAACGACCGCTATGTCACGGCGGGGGCCCAGCCGTTGGTCGCCGCCGCCACGACGATCGGATCAGCGGAGTCCTTCCACGTCACGGCCTCCTGAGTCCGGTCCCCCAGATTTCCGCCCGCTCCACCCGATCCGAAGGACACCAGATGATCCTCACCGCACAACCGGCTCCACACAGCGCCCTGTTACGCCGCTTCAGACTGCTCGTCATGCTCCTGGCGGCCGTACTCATCGCCAGCGGCACCGTCGTGGCATCGGCGGGCACCGCTGCGGCGGGCACCACGCTGGGAACATCGGCCGCCGAACGCGGACGCTATTTCGGCGCCGCGGTCGCCGGGCACAAGCTCAACGAGAGCGCCTACACCACGATCGTGAACAGGGAGTTCAACAGCCTCACCGCCGAGAACGAGATGAAGTGGGACGCCACGGAACCCTCCCGCGGCTCCTTCAACTTCTCCGCCGGTGACCGCATCGTCAACCACGCCCGCCAGCAGGGCATGTCCGTCAGGGGCCACGCCCTGGTGTGGCACGCGCAGCAGCCGGGGTGGGCGCAGGGTCTGGAAGGCAGCACCCTCCGCTCCGCGATGATCAACCACATCAACCAGGTGGCCGGCCACTACCGGGGCCAGATTCACTCCTGGGACGTGGTGAACGAGGCGTTCGCCGACGGCGGCAGCGGGGGACGGCGCGACTCCAACCTCCAGCGCACCGGCAACGACTGGATCGAGGTCGCGTTCCGCACGGCACGTGCCGCGGATCCCGGGGCCAAGCTCTGCTACAACGACTACAACACCGACGGTATCAACGCCAAGAGCACCGGTATCTACAACATGGTGCGCGACTTCGTCGCCCGCGGAGTGCCGATCGACTGCGTGGGGTTCCAGTCCCATCTGACGAACTCCGCACCCGGTGACTACCAGGCGAACCTTCAGAGGTTCGCCGACCTCGGGGTCGAGGTGCAGATCACCGAACTGGACATCTCGGGTGCCGATCAGGCGAACGCCTATGCCGCCGTCACGCGTGCCTGCCTGGCCGTGAGCCGCTGCACGGGCATCACCGTGTGGGGTGTGCGGGACAGCGACTCGTGGCGCACGGGCCAGAATCCGCTGCTGTTCGATGCGGCGGGGAACAAGAAGGCGGCCTACACCGCCGTGCTCAACACTCTCAACAACGGCGGCACACAGCCTCCCGGCCAGATCGACACGAGTGCGTGGTACGTGCTGGTCAACCGCAACAGCGGCAAGGCACTGGACGTGTACAACCTGGCCACGAACGACGGTGCCCGGATCACCCAGTGGTCACGCAACGACCAGGCCCAGCAACAGTGGCAGTTCGTCGACTCCGGCGGAGGCTACTACCGCATCCGCTCACGGCACTCGAACAAGGTCCTCGACGTCCACAACTGGTCCACCGCCGACGGCGGCGCCATCGTCCAGTGGAGCGACACCAACGCCGCCAACCAGCAATGGCGAGCGGCCGACTCCGGCAGCGGAAACATCCGGCTCATCAACCGCAACAGCGGCAAAGCCCTCGAAGTCCAGGGAGCCTCCACCGCCGACGGAGCCAACATCGTCCAGTACAGCGACTGGGGCGGCACCAACCAGCAATGGCAACTCGCGCGCGTGGGCTGACACAGGACATAGGGCACAGGGCGCCGGCGTGGGACGGGTTCACGACGTTCGCGGCCCGCGCCGGTCCGCCGGTGGGGGTGGGGCAGCGTGCCGGTGCCCCACCCGCACCGCCCAGCACATGTGGCTGGTGCCGCCGGGGCCGACGACGCCATGCCGCACCTCCGCACGGCCGGGTCGGCCGAGCGGCACGCGCGACATCACACAGGTGAAGATACGGATGTTCCCGTGAACACAGGATCAGCCGACCCTCCAGCACCCGGACGCTGACCATCAACCCGTGCCGGCTTCAGTTCCTCCATCAGGGCATGGACCCGGGCGCCGGCGGTGAATACGTCTCCTGCCGCGGCGGATGGGCCTGCTCCCCCAGACCAACTCCACCTGCTGAACCACACTTCGCGGTACGGACGTGCCCATTCCGCTGAAGTCCCCGGCCCGGGGCGGCCCCGGCCGGGGACATCGGGAGCCGCGGCCGAGCTGATCCGAAGCGACCCCGGAGGACCTGCGGGCATCCCCGCGGAAGAACGGAGGAACGACCCTTGGGCCGGGAAAAGACCGGGGTCAGCGCGTGCGGCCCCGGGGTTTGAGGGGGACCGGGGGGAGGGCGGGGGCGGACAGGCGGTCGCCCGCGTAGCCCTTCACCTCGCCGAAACGGCTGCCCTCCTCCCAGTCGGCGCGCGCCTGGACGATGTCCTCCGCCGACCTGCCGATGAAGTTCCACCACATGACGATCTCCTCCTCGAAGGGGACACCGCCCAGCAGCATCACCGCCGCGTCGTGGTCGGAGCGCAGCGGCAGGTGGCGGCGGCCCTCGCCCAGGTAGAGCAGGGAACCGGGGGGCAGCGGCACACCGTCGATCTCGGGTGCGCCGGACATCGACAGCACCGCGTACTCGAAGTCCTCGGTCAGCGGCAGCGCGGTGTCGGTGCCGGCGGCCAGCGCGAGGTCGGCCCCCACCAGCGGGCTGAAGGTGGTGCCGGGCGAGGCGGCCCCGTCGAGTTCGCCCAGGATGACGGTGGCGGAGAGCCCGCCGCCACCGCGCAGCACCGGCAGGGTGGTGTGGTGCTCGAAGGAGGGCGCGGTGTGGCGGTGTTCCCCCGGCAGCGCCACCCACAGCTGGGCGCCGTGCAGGATCGGGGCGTTGCGGTGCGGGCTCGGCGACTCCTCGGAGTGGGCGATGGCGCGCCCCGAGGTCATCAGGCCGAGTTCGCGCGGGCGGACGGTCTGCAGGCTGCCGAGACTGTCGCGGTGCAGTACCTCCCCGGCGTGCAGCCAGCTGACGGTCTGCAGGCCGATGTGCGGGTGCGGGGGCACCTGCATGCCGGGCTCGTCGGCGATGTCGTCGGGGCCGTAGTGGTCGACGAACACCCAGGCGCCCACCATGCGGCGGCCGAGGCTGGGAAGCAGCCGGCGTACCACGGTGCTCTCGCCGAGCGGGACCTCACGGCCCGCGAGGAGTTCGTGCACGGGGCCGGTCCTGGGCTCGGCACCGCAGGGGGTGGGGGCGGGGCGCTGGTCGAGGTTGCTCATGACCCGATCCTGCCTCACTCCGGCAGCCAGCGGCCGGTGGGGAGGTCGTGGACGAGAACGGGTCCCGTGGTGCCGCTGGTACGGAAGGGACGGCCGTCGTCGTCGATGCGGGTGGTGCCGGAGCGCCCGCCGCTGTTCCAGTCGAGTTCGATGTACCAGTCGACGTCGCCGGTGGCGGCCCTGGCCTCGAAGCGCAGCAGCAGCGGCTCGTCCGCGCCGAGGGCGAAGGGGAGGCGGGGGGCGGGGAACTCTTCGCCGGTGGCGGCGTCGCCGCCGGCGACCGGGTGGGCCAGCGGGCGGTCGGCGTCCAGGTCGACGCCGAAGGCGGCGGGGGCCAGGGAGCCACCGCAGCCGTTGTCCATGCGGTACACCGGCCAGGGCAGCGGTGCGCGGCGCTCGGCGATCCGGATGTGGGCCGCCTCCACGACGACCGGGGCGCCGGTGCCCGGTTCGGCGGTCAGGGTGATCTCGACGATGGCCGCCTCCGCGTGCACGGCCCGCCGGGCGGCCGACCAGCGCTCGGCGTCCTGGGCGACCGGCGGTGCCGGGACGTCCTGCGGCTCGGCGTCCACCAGGTAGCGGTGACCGCAGCCGAAGGCCCAGACGTGGGAGCGGGTGGTCCACTCCAGTGGCGCCGCCTCCTCCCCCACCGTCCCGGCCTTCGCCCCGCCCGCGGCGTCGAGGGTGAGCGCGGCGGTCAGCAGCAGCGCGGCGAGCCCCACCGTCAGCCGCGCGGTCGGCCGCCGGCGCCACCACGGGCGGGCCGGGCCGGGTGCGGCGGGGGGTTCGGCGCGGGGTTCGGCGGTGGGCTCCGCCGGGGGTACGTCGGACGGTACGGCGGTGGGCTCCGCCGGGGGGCCGGGCGCGGATTTCGCCGGGGTGGCGCCGCGCTGGGCGTCGGCCAGCACCCACAGGCGGTGCAGGTGTCGCCGTTCCGGCTCGGTGGCCCCGCACAGCGCGGCGAGGCGGTCGGCCGTCGCGTACTCCTGGGGCAGCGCCACTCCCGAGCAGTAGCGGTGCAGCGTCGAGGTGCTGGTGTGCAGCCGCGTGGACAGCGCACCGAAGCTGAGCCCCGAACGTTCCTTCAGCTCACGCAGCGCCCGCGCGAATTCCTGTGCCGGTGTCGCGTCCCCCATGGCCTCCCCCGCCCTGTCCGCCGTCCCGTTCCACCATTCCAGCCCTCCGCATCGTCCCACGTCAGTGGGGGTGGAATGGTTCCGCCGTCCCGGTTCGGGCCGCAAGCGTTGCCGGAGCCCGGACGGGACGCGCAGGGTTTCGGGTGTCACGCCGAGCATTACCTGGAGGGGACACACCCATGCGACGCACCCGCACCCGCATCCTTACCCGTACCGCCCTGGCAGCCGGGGCGCTGGCCGCCGTCGCGGCGTTCGCGCCGGCCGCCGGTGCCGCGACCACCGCCACGGCCACTGCCCCGAAGACGCCGGCGCCGGCGTTCCTGGAGCCCGGTGACCTGCCGCCGCACTCCTCCTCGCCGTGGTTCGCGCAGAGCCCGCGGCACGGGCAGCCCGAACTGCCGCTGTTCTGCTTCGAGGAGGTGGAACTGCCGGCCGCCGGGACCTGGGTCCGGGAGTACCACACCGACCTGGACACCACGGCGCGTCAGCTCGTCGTGGAGACCGGCGGCACCGCCGAGGCCCAGGCGCTGGCCGCCGAACTCTCCGACGCCGCGGCCGACTGCGCCGCCGACTGGCTGCGCGAGAACCCCGGCGCGGGGGCCGCCTGGGACGACTACGGCACCGTGGACGCCGCCGACGGGGGGCGCGTCTTCGGGGTGCACGTCGCGCCGCCGCAGGCCGGAACCGGCGTGCATCTGTTCGGCATAGGCCGCGACGGTGACACCGTGACCGTCGTCGTGTGGGGGGAGATGGGCGATCTGGCGCAGGCGCCGGTGACCGCGTTCAAGGACACCACGGCCACCGCCCTCACCAAGCTCGGCGGCTGACTCTGGCCCGCCCGGGGCGGGCAGGACCGTACGAATCCGGCCACTCATCCGCCCGCCCGCCCCGGCCGGCTCCGCTCCCCGAGGGCACCCACCCGCGCGGCAACGCCGGGACATGTACACGTTTACATCACCTTTCACATCTCTCATCTGCGCTTTTGATGCTTCAACCACCTGCCGCCATCCGGCATGGCGGATATCGAAGATCTTTTCATGTAAACGATTGCATTCCCTCCGTCATCGGCAGTACGTTCGGGCTCGTCGCAGCGAACGGAGGGTCAGCAGAGCGTATGGCCGCCAGCATCATCGATGTCGCCAGACGCGCGAAGGTGTCCACGGCCACCGTCTCGCGCGCGCTGCGGGGTCTGCCGAATGTCTCCGAGACGACCCGGGACCGGGTACTGCGGGCGGCCGAGGAACTCTCGTACGCGATCTCCCCGCACGCCTCCAGCCTCGCTTCGGGCCGGACCGGCACCATCGGTGTCGTACTGCCGTTCGTCAACCGGTGGTTCTACAGCCAGGTGCTCTCCGGCATCGACGCGGTGCTGCGCGCCAACGACCTGGACCTGCTCCTGTACAACCTGGGCGATGCCCGCGTCCATGAACGGTTCTTCGCCCGGATGCCGCTGCGCCGCCGGGTGGACGCGCTGATCGTCCTCAACCTCCCGCTGTCCAAGGCGGAGTCCGAGGCGCTGGTCTCGATGGAGGTACCGGTGGCCGTCCTGGGCACCCGGGTGCCGGGCTGCTGGCACGTCTCCATCGACAACGCCCAGGGCGCCACCACGGCGGTGCGCCATCTCATCAACCTCGGGCACCGGCGGATCGGCATGATCACCGGCGCGCTGGGTGACCCAAGGGGCTTCACCACGCCCATCGTCCGTGAGCACGCCTACCGTTCGGTGCTGGCCGAGGCCGGCATCCCGTACGAGCCCGAGCTGGAGGCCCCCGGCAACTTCGGCATCGAGGAGGGCGCCTCCGCGATGGCCCGGCTGCTGAGCCTTCCCGACCCGCCGACCGCCGTGTTCGCGGAGTCCGACCTGATGGCGTTCGGCGCGCTGCGCACCCTGACCAGAATGGGCCTGCGGGCCCCCGACGATGTCTCGGTCATCGGGTTCGACGACCACGAGACGGCCGAGTTGCTGAACCTCACCACCATCGCGCAATCCGTTGCCCATCAAGGGGAGCTGCTGGCCCGCCAGATCCTGGACGCGCTGTCCGGGGCGAGCGAGGAGCCGACCGAGGTGGTGGTGCCCACCCGGCTCGTGGTCCGGGGCACCACCGGAGCGGCCCGCGTGGCCGGCCCCCGGACCAGTCCCGAGCATCCGCCCGAACCCGCGGCGGACTCCGCCCCGTACCCGGGCGGACCACCCGAACGTCACCCGGACCAGCACACCCGCACCACTGCGCGGTGAGCCGCTGAAGCCGCGCATCTCCCAGGGTCAACTCGCAAGAGGAATGGAAGATACGTGCCCCGCACCCGTATTCACCGGACACCGGCCACGCCCTGGTGGCGTACGGCCGTCAGCTATCAGGTCTACATCCGCAGCTTCGCCGACGGCAACGGCGACGGCATCGGCGACATCGCCGGACTGCGGGCCCGGCTCCCGTACCTGAAGGAGCTGGGCGTCGACGCCATCTGGGTGACCCCCTGGTACCCCTCCCCCATGAAGGACGGCGGCTACGACGTCGCCGACTACCGGGCCATCGATCCGTCCTTCGGCACGCTCGCCGAGGCGGAGGAGATGATCGCCGAGGCGCACGCGCACGGCATCCGTGTCCTGCTGGACATCGTCCCCAACCACACCTCCGACCAGCACACCTGGTTCGCCGAGGCGCTGGCCTCGCCGCCCGGTTCGCCCGAGCGCGACCGCTATCTCTTCCGCGACGGGCGCGGCCCGGACGGTTCGCTGCCGCCCAACGACTGGCGCAGCCGGTTCGGCGGCCGGGCCTGGACCCGGACCACCGATCCGGACGGCACGCCCGGGCAGTGGTACCTGCATCTGTTCGCGCCCGAGCAGCCCGATCTCAACTGGGCGAGCCGGGAGGTGCGCGCGGAGTTCGAATCGATTCTGCGGTTCTGGTTCGACCGGGGCGTGGACGGCTTCCGCGTCGATGTGGCGCACGGCCTGGCCAAGGACCCGGCACTGCCGGATCTGGGCATACCCGAGGAGCTGCTGTTCGAGCACGAGCGGCACCGCGAGGGGCATCCGCACTGGGACCACGACGACGTCCACGAGATCTACCAGACCTGGCGGAAGATCGCCGACAGCTACGCCGGGGACCGGGTGTTCGTGGCCGAGGCGCATGTCCGTGAGGACCGGCTGGCGAACTATCTGCGCTCCGACGAACTGCACACCGCGTTCAACTTCCCGTTCCTGACCGCCCCCTGGGAGCCGGAGGCGCTGCGCTCCGTCATCGACCGCAATCTGGCCTCGCACGGCGAGGTGGGCGCGCCCGCCACCTGGGTACTGGGCAACCACGACGTCACCCGGCAGGTCACCCGGTTCGGCCGCAAGGAGACGCTGCTGGGGGAGCACGGTTACGACATCGAGTCGGCCGGCCCGTGCGACCTCGACCTGGGCACCCGCCGGGCGCGCGCGGCGGCCCTGCTGATGCTGGCGCTGCCGGGGAACGCGTACCTCTACCAGGGCGAGGAACTGGGCCTGTGGGAGGTCGAGGACATCCCGGAGGCGCTGCTGCGCGACCCGACCTGGGAACGCACCGGGGGGACCGTGCGCGGCCGGGACGGCTGCCGGGTGCCGATGCCGTGGTCGGGCGCGGAGGCGCCGTTCGGCTTCGGGCCGCGCGGCAGCAAGCCGTGGCTGCCCCAGCCCCGCGAGTGGCACGGGCGCACGGCGCAGACGCAGTCGGGCACGCCCGGGTCGATGCTGGAGCTGTACCGCTCGGCGCTGCGGCTGCGGCGCGGGCAGCGCGGGTTCGCGGCGGAGTCGCTGCGCTGGCTGGAGGCGCCCCCGGGGGTGCTGTCGTTCGAGCGGGCGGCGGTGCTGCGCTGCGCGGTGAACCTCTCCTCCGAGCCGTATCCGCTGGCGAAGGACTGGGGTGTGCTGCTCTCCAGTGACCGGATCGAGAACGGCAAGCTGCCCCCGGACACCACGGTGTGGCTGTGGGGCGGGGGCGCGCGGGCCGTGTAGGCCCGCTGCGCACCGGGTGGTGCTGCCACGGTTGAGGGCCTGTGCGCCCCGGTGGGGAAGGCGACATCCGCACCGGGAACCGCAGGGGCCCTCGTCCCCCGCCGTGGCAGTTCCCCGAACACCCGCGCCTAGACGCGGCGGAGACGGTACAGCAGGCCCCGGTGTGCCCAGCCCGTTCGCCGGAGTCCGGCCCAGACGCAGCCGGCGGCGATGAGGACCGCGAGGGCGCCCGCGCCGGGGGCCGAGGGCACGGCGTTCAGCACGGCGACGCCGGTCAGCACGGCGACGAAGCCGTCGAACTGCCACGCCACGATGCGCAGCCCGGACAGGTCGCCGAGCGGCGTGAGGACCGGGAGCAGCAGTTCCAGCGGCAGGTTCAGCTTCATCTCCCGCAGGAATCTGGCGCCGAGCACCAGCACTACGGAGCCTGCGGCGAGCAGCACCGCGTGCGCCGCCGGCCGGCCGCTGAGCGGCCATGGGAGGAGGAGCGCGAGGGCGCCCCCCAGCCCCGCCCCGGTCACCACGGCGGTGAGGGGCCAGGCCAGGGTGCGGGCGAGCGTCCCGCCCCACCACTCGCCGAGCAGCGGCGCCAGGGTCAGCTCGTCGCGCAGGCCGCGCCAGGTCTCGCTCACCCAGCCGGATCCCAGGTAGACCCCGATCGCCCCGGCGAGCCACAGCGACAGCGACAGGCCGCCCTCCGGCCCGGCCACCCCGCGGGTGAGCACCGCGCCGCCGGTCAGCAGGAGCAGCACGGCCGCGAGGGCGCGGCCGCGGGTGCGCAGCGCGCGGACGGCGCCCTGGGTGAGATGGCCGCGCAGCCGCCCGTCGGGGCGGATCAGCGCGGAGGTGAGCCCGCGTGGCTCCGGGCGGTACAGCTCCAGGGCGTGGTGGAGGGTTCCCGTCCACGCGTATGTCCGGGCCTGGGAGGCGCGGGCCGATTCGCGGGCCAGGCGGGCGAGGTCGATCGTCCGGATCGAGCGGAAGGCCGCCCGTCCCAGGAGGGCGGCGCCGGCCGCCAGCACGCCGGCCACCAGCCACAGGCCGCCCTCGCCGTCCGGGACCGCCAGGCTCAGGGCGCTCACGAGGAGGGCCACGCCGCCGGCGGCCGAGGCGAGCAGGAGGTTGTCACGCACCGCCCGGACCTGGCCCCACAGCCAGGCCACCGCGGCCAGGGCGCTCACGCCCGCCCCGACCGCGAGGCCCGGCAGCGCGGTGCCCGGACGGTCGAACAGGTCGGTGGTGAGGTAGGCCGCGGTGATCGCGGCCAGCAGGACGGCGGTGCCCGCGGCGGCCACCCGGCGCCTGGCGATCGCGCCGAGGTAGCTCGTCGGCGGCATGTCGGTGGACGTGAACACGTGCAGCAGGAACGGCTGGAGCACCAGCGGCCCCCAGAACCGGCCGGTGAGCTGGCCGCCCCAGCAGCCCGCCAGGGCGAGGGCGCAGGTCAGAGGCGCCGCCGCGGTCAGCGTCCGCACGGTGAGGAGGGCCGGTGAAGTGCCGGCGGTGTAGAGGACGGGCACGAGGTAGATCAGGGCGAACAGCGCGATGAGATAGACGGTGTACGCGCGGCCCCGCACCGTGGCGCGGTCGCCTCGGTGGGCGTAGTGGCGCCGTACGGCCTGGACGCGCGCCGCCGCCCCGGTGTCGGGGCCGGGGTCCGCCTCGTCGTCGGCGTCGGGTGTCGTGACGCCGGGCGTGGTGATCATCCCAGCTCCACGCGGCCGTCGCAGGCTTCCACCAGGGCGGGTTCGTGGGTGGCGACGAGGAACGCGGTGCCGTTGCGGGCGCGTTCGGTGAGCAGGGCGGCGACCAGGTGGACGCGATGGGCATCGAGGTGCCGTTCGGGCTCGTCGAGCAGGACGACCTCGGCGGGGCGGACCAGCGTCAGCGCGAGGTTGAACAGCTGAAGTTGTCCGGAGGAGACCTGGTGGGGGAAGCGTTCGGCCAGCGCGGACAGCTCCAGCCGTTCGATGACGGCTTCGGCGCGTTCGCCGGTCTCCGGGGTGTTGCCGTACCAGGAGGCGGCGACGAGCATGACCTGCTCGTGCAGGGTCATGTCGCGCGCGATGGGGATCGGCTCGACGAGTGAGGCCAGGAGACGGCGTTGGCGGGGGCGGGCCGGGTCGGCGGGTTCGCCCCTCACCGAGCACGAGCCGGCGCTCAGGCTGCGGCTGCCGAGGAAGGCACGCAGGAGCGTGGTCTTCCCCGATCCGTTGCTTCCGGTGAGGCACCAGAGCTCACCCGGTCGCACACTGAACGTCGTGGGCGCGAGCAGTGTGGTGTCACCCAGCGTGACCGTCGCACCGTCCGCCGCGATGACAGGAACTCCGGTCACTCGGCCTCCATTTCCCCCGGCTTTTCTCCTGCGCGTGCCGTGTTCATTCTCGCCCGCACGCCCTCCGTTGACGCTCGTCACTCCTGTGCCCCGGGCGTGGAAGGACGTCAACGCTCGTACAGACCATCAGCTCGGGTACGTGGCGCGCAGGGCGTCGTGGACGGCGGCCAGCGCGGCGTCGTGGTCCAGGCCGAGCCGCTGGGCGCGGCGCGCGTAGTCGAGGGCCGCCGTCGCCGCCTCCCTGCTCGCGGCGTCCCCCGCGGCGGCGACGAAGGTGCCGTTGCGGCCCCGGGTCTCGATGACGCCGTCGCTCTCCAGGGCCCGGTACGCCTTGGCGACGGTGTTGGCGGCGAGGCCGAGCTGCTCGGCGAGACCGCGTACGGTCGGCAGCCGGTATCCGACGGGCAGGGTGCCGGCGCGGGCCTGTGCGGCGATCTGGGCGCGCAGCTGCTCGAACGGGGCGGTCGCGGAGGCGGCGTCGATGGCGATCTTCACGCCGCCCATTGTCCCCGCTCCGTGGCCGGTCGGCGGACCGGCGGACCGCCGGTTCCCGTCCGGGCCGCTGCTAGGTCGCCCCCACCGGCCCGTCGGCCTGTTCCCGCAGCCGGGCGTTGACCGTGCCCAGGGCGTCCGCGAGGGCGAGCAGCTGGCGTCGGTCCAGCTGGTCGATGAGCACCTCGCGCACGCGCGCCACGTGCCCGGGGGCCGCCGCCCGCAGGACATCCATGCCCTCGGCGGTGATCCGCGCGGTGACCCCGCGCACGTCGGCGTCACAGGCCCTGCGCAGGACGAGGCCCCGCTTCTCCAACTGGCCGACCTGGTAGGTCAGCCCGCTCTTGGGGGTGATGAGCGAATCGGCCAGGACCGTCATGCGCAGTCCGGCCTCCCCCGCCGCGGCCAGCTTCACCAGGATCTCGTACTGGGGGTGGGAGAGCCCTTCGTCCTCCTTGAGCTGGGTCTCCACGGAGCGGAAGACGCGATGGGTCACCTCGAGGAAGGAAATCCAGGCGGCCATCTCCTGCTCGTCCAGCCATCGCGTCGTCGCCATGCCTCCATCGTACGTGGTTGTTCAAATTCGAACCGTCCCGTACGCTCCTGGAAACGTGGTTCGAATTTGAACGACAACGTCCACCTGGAGAACCTCACACATGACCTCCCCCACAACTCTGATGTCCCGTGCCGCACTCGGCGGCGGCGAGCGCAGCGCACCCAGCGGCACCGACCTGGGGCTGCTCGTGCTGCGCCTGGCCGTCGGGCTGACCATGGCCGCGCACGGCACGCAGAAGCTGTTCGGCTGGTTCGACGGCGGCGGCCTGGACGGCACCGGCCAGTTCTTCGAGTTCCTCGGCTACCCCTCCGGGAGCACCATGGCGCTGATCGCCGGGCTCTCGGAGACCCTGGGCGGCCTCGGACTCGCCCTCGGGCTGCTCACTCCGCTGGCGGGTGCCGCGATCGTGGGCACCATGGTCAACGTCATCGTCTCCGCGCACTGGGACGACCCGTTCCTCGGCGGCTTCGAACTGCCGCTGCTGCTGGGCCTGTCCGCCGTCGCCCTGACCCTGTCCGGCCCCGGCCGGTACGCGGTCGACCACATCCTCCCGCTGCCCGAGCAGGTGCGTGAGCACCGGCTGGCGCACGGCGTCGCCGCGCTGGCGTTCGCCCTGGTGGTCGCGGGCATCACCCTGCTCATCCGGAACTGAACACAGCTCCGGGACTGACCCCGGCCTGCTCCGGGACCCACCCGGAGCAGGCCGCTTTCCCCTTCGAGGAGTGCCATGACCACCGCAGCCGACCGGATGCCCGTGCTGTACCTCAGTCACGGAGCGCCGCCGCTGGCCGATGACGCCCTGTGGACCCGGCAGCTGGCGGACTGGTCCGCCGCACTCCCGCGGCCCCGGGCGATCCTGATCGTCTCCGCGCACTGGGAGTCCGCCCCGCTCACCATCGGCGCCACCCGCACCGTGCCCCTGGTGTACGACTTCGGCGGCTTCCCCGCGCACTACTACCAGGTGACGTACGCGGCGCCCGGGGCTCCCGAGCTGGCCGCGCGGGTGCGCGCCCTGGTCGGCGGCCCGGGCGCCCCCGTGCACGAGGACCCGGCGCGCGGGCTGGACCACGGGGCCTACGTACCCCTGAAGGAGATGTACCCGGACGCGGACATCCCGGTGCTCCAGGTGTCCATGCCCACCCTCGACCCGCAGCGGCTGCTGGCCCTCGGCCGGCGGCTGGCGCCGCTGCGGGACGAGGGGGTGCTGATCGTGGGCAGCGGCTTCTTCACCCACAATCTGAGCGGCTTCACCTGGGGCAGTGGGCCCCAGGAGGCGCCGGGGTGGTCCCGGGAGTTCGACGCCTGGGGCCAGGAGGCACTGGGCGCCGGCGACATCGACGCGCTGCTCGACTTCGAACACGCCTCGCCGGCCGGGCGGATCGCCCACCCCCGTACGGAGCACTTCGCCCCGCTGTTCGTGACCCTCGGCGCGGGCGAGGCGGAGCTGGCCACCCAGCGGTCGGTCATCGACGGCTTCTGGGGCGGGCTGGCCAAGCGCTCCCTCCAGCTGGGCTGAGGGGCGCCGGGGGGCGGCGCATCCCGGGATGCACCGCCCTCCGGGAACGCCCCGTGCGACCGCCGTCACACGCGCAGCATGCGCCAGGTGGCGAGTGCGGCGTCGGCGGCCGGCACGGGCGGGTCCGCGCTGATCCAGGTGGTGATCACCCCGCACAGCGCGCCGGCCAGATACCCGGCGTGCAGATCGAGGGGGACGTCGGCGGCGCCCGGCGGGCGGCGGCCCTGCGCGAAGCGTTCGGCGAGACCGGCGGCGAGGCGGTGCTGCATGCGCCGGGCGAACCGGGCGCTGCCGCCCTCCGAGAGCATCCGGCGGTAGAGCACGGCGCCGGCCTCGACCTCTGTGAAGAGGTCCAGGAGGGGCGGCGGCGGGGCGTCGCGGGGGGCCTGGAGCGGGCAGAGCGCGGCGGCCCGGGCGAGCCGGCCGATGGCGTCGTCCATCGCGTCGGTGACCAGGGCGTCGAGGTCCGGGTAGTGCGCGTAGACGGTGGCGCGGTTGATCGCGGCCCGCCGGGCGATGAGGGACATGGTGATGGCGCTGAGTTCGCGCTCACCGGCGAGTTCGAGCGCGGCGGCGCGCAGGCGTTCGCGGGTGCGGCGGGCGCGGGGATCGTCGGGGTTCACGGCGGCAGTGTACGACAGGTGTTGCATAACCAACACCTGTTGCTTATATTGGCGGCATGCGTATCGAGATCTGGGCGGATGTCGTCTGCCCCTGGGCGTACATCGGCAAGCGGCGGCTCGAAGCGGCCCTTGCCGCGTGGGAGGGCGAGCCGGTCGAGGTCGTGTGGCAGCCCTACCGCATCGACCCCATGGCGCCGGCGAAGGCCGAGCCGCTGGCGGAATGGCAGATCGATCCGCTGGTCGACGACGCGCTGAACGCCTGCGGCCCCGAGCGCACGACCTGGGCCGAGAACCGGATCCGGGTGTCGCAGGTCGCGGCCGACGAGGGGCTCGGGACCCCCTTCGGCGCGATGTGGCGCGCGGACAGCGGACCGGCGCACCGGCTGATCGCCCTCGCGTACGAGGAGGGCGGGGCGGAGCTCCAGAACGCGGTGGTGGAAGAGGTCCTCAAGGCGCACTTCGTGGACGCCCAGGACATCAGCGACCCGGCCGTCCTGGAGCGCGTGGCCCGCACGGCGGGCTTCGTCCACGGCGGCGCACGACTGGCCGCCGCAGGCGGCACGCACCAGGTGAAGGAGGCGCTGCTGCGCGGCAAGGCCATCGGCGTACGCACCTCCCCCACCCTGGTGGCCGGCACCCTGGCCCTGGCGGGCGCCCAGCACCCGGACGCGATGGCCGCGTTCCTGCGGGACGCGGCCCAGGCCCCGCCGGTCCGGGAGCTCCCCGAGGAGGTGCGGCGCCTGCGGCAGGCGGAATCACTGCTGGACAAGAGCGACCCGCTGGGCGCGCTGACCCTGCTGCGGCCCCTGCTGGCCGAGCACGGGACGGACCGCGCCGTCCAGGTGCTGGCCGCACGGGCGTACTACCACTCCGCGCAGCTGGAGCGGGCCCGGGTGGCGCTGGAGCGGCTGACCCGGGACACCCCGGACGACGCCTACCTGCGGCTACTGCTCGGCCGCACGCTGGAGCGGCAGGGGCGGGACGCGGACGCGGCCCCGCACCTGCGGCTGGCGGCGGCGATGCGGCCGGACGAGGCGTAGCGCTCACGCACGGCCGGACGGACACGCGCGGGCCCGTCCGCCCTCCCGGGGCGGCCGGAGCCCGCGCGCCCCGGCCGGTCAGGGGCGCCGGTCGAGGGTCGGCCCGACCTGGCTGGTGTGCTGTATGTAGGCGGCGAGCTCCGGGCTCAGCAGGCCGGTGACGGTCAGCAGGTCCTTCGTCCGCAGCGCGACGGGCGCGGCCAGCAGGGGTTCCCAGTGCGCGGCGCGGTTGCGCAGCTCGTGCAGGGCGCCGATGAGCTGGTCGACCGTCGCGCGGTGGGTGCCGGGCGGGAACGCGCGATGGAGATGCGGCACCCACAGCGTCTTCTCGTGGGCGGAGGTGGACAGGTACCGCCACACGCCCAGCGACAGCTCCGCGATGACCTTCCCCGGGGGAGCCGTGCGCCCGTACCGTTTGCGGGCTCCGTCGATGGCGCCGCGGGTCTTGTCGTTGATGTCGACCCGCCGCCGTGGACCGCGCCGGCTCTTGCGCACCCGGATCAGCGGGGCCCGCAGCGGGCTGCCCGGGTCGTCCAGCCAGTGCCCGGCGCCGGTCCAGGTGGTGTCCAGTGCCCGCGCGTACGCGTTGCGCAGCGCGATCTCGAAGTGGCTCAGATCGCGCAGGACCGCGCAGGCCAGGGCCGTGTTCCACTCGTAGAGGGCCAGGGCGCGGGCGCGATCGCCGTCGGCCGCGGTCAGGTAGACCGCGTACCGGGCGGGGCTCAGCCAGTTCTCCACCCACGGCCCCGGCGCGGGGACCGGGGATACCTGCGTCACAGGTTCCTCCTGCTGAGAAATCGGGTAGGCTGAGGGATGACAAGCCCCGGTGGACCGCTGATCTTCACGATCACGTCGCCGGGGCTAAGACTTTTTGCGGGCCCGGTGCCTGGCCCCAGCCCCGTTGGGTGTGCTCGCCGCCCGGCCTGCGCTGTATGACGCCTCACCCCTCGAACACACGGACAGTGAGCCGCAACCTACCGGGCGGCCCGTGGTTGTCCAAACTCCCTCCCGCCGACCGCACATGGCCTTGGCGGACGCCGGTGCGGCACGTCGCCGCGCCGGCGGGCGGTGCGGGCCCGTCGGGGCCGCCGCCCGGTCCGGTTCAGCCCGTCATGGTCCGTGCGACCAGGGCGTAGCGCTCGTCCCGCACCGGGCGGCCCCACAGGTCCGGGTCGTCCGTCAGGTCGTCGTGGCGGATGGCGGCGGGGGGAATGTCCGGCAAGGACGAGAGCATCGCGCGCAGTTCGGTCGCCGCGATGCCCGTCGGGGCCGACTCGCCCCAGCGGCCCTCCACCAGGATCAGCCGCCCCCCTGGCCGGACCAGGGCGGCCCAGCGGGACAGGACAGCCCGCGGGTCGGGCAGCGCCCACAGCACATGGCGCACCAGCAGCACGTCGAACGCCTGGGCCCGTACCGGCGGGTGGGCGGCGTCGCCCACCGCCAGGGTGGCACCGCCGGCCAGTTTGGCCCCGGCGAGCCGCACCATCGGCTCGGACCGATCGATCGCCGTCACCGTGTGGCCGTGTTCCACGGCCAGTTCCGACAGACTGCCCGTTCCGCAGCCCAGGTCCAGGACCCGCGAGGGCCGCCCGGGCAGCCAGGTGCGCAGCCGCGCGTCCCACGCCGCCCGTACGGCCGGGTCCCGCAGGCCGTGGTCGGCTTCCTCGTCGAACGTCGCCGCGGCTTCGTCCCAGTACGTGTCCCTCATGCGACCGACTCCCCCACGTGTCAGCGCTGTCGGTGCTCCCCCGACAGACCACCCCATCATGTCCGGTGGGCGGACGGCCGGGCCAGCGAGAGGACAGATCGCTGGGGGAACCGCTCGGGTCCGGGCCCGGCCGCCGCGTGCGGCCGGGCCCGGAGCGTTACTGGGGGCCGAAGGTCTGGAACGCGGTACGGCGCGGGATGGGGAAGATGTCCCCGCCGCTGACCGCGTTCAGGATCAGGGCGCCGCGGTAGGCGCCGATGCCCAGGTCGGGTGCGGCGGCTCCGTGAGTGTGGAGTTCGGCGTTCTGGACGTAGAGCCCGGCTCCCACCTCGGGGGCGGTCCGTACGCGGTGGCCCTCGGTGATGTCGTACCGGCCCTTGGCGTCCCAGGCGATCAGTTTGTCCACCGGGGTCAGGCACGCGGGGCGGCGCGGCGCGTAGCCGGTGGCGGCGATGACCGCCTCCGTCTCCCGTACCGCCCGCTCGCCGGTGTCGGCGTGGGCCGTCGTCAGGCGGATCGTCTCCCCGCCCTGCCCCGTCCCCACCGTTCCCGCCGTCTCCGCCGCGGTGAGCGCGGTGGCCGGCAGCAGGGTCACCGGCGGCCGGTCGCCGTCCAGCAGATGGTCGTACAGCTCCTCGTGGATGAGGTCGATCGTCTCCGAGTCGATGCCCTTGTACAGCTGCCACTGCGAGGCGATCAGCCGGTCGCGCACCCCGGGCTCCAGGGCGTGGAAGTACCGCATGTACTGCGGGGTGGTGTACTCCAGCACCAGCTTGGAGTAGTCGAGCGGCGCGAACCCCCATGACCTGGTGAGCCAGTTGACCGCCCAGCCGCTCTCCTTCTGCCGGCGGAGGAGGTCGAGGAAGACCTCGGCCCCGGACTGGCCGGAGCCGAGCACCGTGATGTCACGTACGCCCGCCGCCGCGAACTCCTCGATCCGGTGCAGGTGTTCGCCGGAGTGGATGACCCTGGGGTGGCCGGCCAGGTCCTTCAGCGGTGCGGGCAGCGCCGCCTCGGTGCCGATGCCCAGGGTGATGTTCCTGGCCGGCTGCACCCGGACGGTGCCCGTCGCCACGTCCCGCAGCGTCAGCAGCCACAGATCGCGCCGGGCGTCCCACTCCACCGCGTCCACCGACGTGCCGAAGTGCAGCCCGGGTATGCGGGCCGCCGCCCAGGCGCAGTAGTCGGCGTACTCCCGGCGCGGGATGTGGAAGCGCTCGGAGATGTAGAACGGGTACATCCGGTCGTGTTCGACCAGGTAGTTGAGGAACGACCAGCGGCTGGTGGGCCGGATCAGCGAGACGAGGTCGGCGAGGAAGCCGACCTGGAGTTTCGCCCAGTCGAACATCAGCCCGGGATGCCAGTCGTAGTGCGGGCGTTGGTCGTACGCCGCGTAGGTCAGGCCGGGTACGTCGTCGGCCAGGGCCGACAGCGACAGGTTGAACGGGCCGATGCCGACCGCCGCCAGGTCGAGGACGGTTCCGGTTTCCTTCTCAGCCATGGTGCGCTTCCTCCTCGGCCGCCCCGGCCGCGTCCACGGCGGCCAGCATGTCCTCGATGTCGCTCGTCCTGGCCTGCGGGTTGAGCAGGGTGAGTTTCAGCTGGACCGCGCCCTGGGTCTCGGTGCGGCCGATCAGCGCACTGCCCTCGCGCAGCAGGCGCCGGCGCAGCGCGCCGTTGATGGCGTCGACGGTGGCGGGGTCCGTGGCCGTCCGCGGCCGGTAGCGGAAGACGACCGTGGTGAGGACGGGTTCCGTGGTCAGTTCCAGGCGCGGATGGGCGGCCACGGACCGTGCCGCGTGCCGGGCGAGGTCGTGGCAGGCGTCGAGCATGGCGCCGACTCCCTCCCGCCCCAGGGCGAGGAAGGTGGCGGCGACCTTGAGCGCGTCGGCCCGCCGGGTGGTCTGCAGGGAGTGGCCCAGCAGCCCGTCGTAGCCGGCCTCGCCGTCGTCCTCCGGGTTGAGGTAGGCGACGCGCAGCCCGGTGGTGGCGGTGAAGCCGGCCCGGTCGCGCAGCAGCAGGGCGCTGGCGGCGGCCGGCTGCCAGGCGGTCTTGTGCAGGTCGATGGTGATGCTGTCGGCGAGTTCGATGCCGTCCAGCAGGGGGCGCAGCCGGGCGGAGAACAGCGCGCCGCCGCCGTACGCCGCGTCCACGTGCAGCCGGATCCCGTGGTCGCGGGCGATGGCGGCGAGCTGCGGCATCGGGTCGATGGAGCCGTAGTCGGTGGTTCCGGCGGTGGCGACGACGGCGATGGGGAGTTCGTCGGCGGCGCGGGTGCGCAGCGCGCGGTCGAGCTCCTCGGGGCGCATCCGGTGGTGTTCGTCGGCGGCGACGGGACGTACGGCGTCCTCGCCGAGTCCCAGCAGCGCGGCGGCCCGTGCCATGGAGAAGTGGGCCAGTTCGGAGCAGTAGAGGACGGGGCGTACGGTCAGCCCGCTCAGCCCCACGGCGCGTACGTCGCGGCCCGGACGCAGCGCGGTGTCGCGGGCGATGAGCAGGGCCTGGAGGTTGGAGGCGCTGCCGCCGGGGGTGAGGACCCCACCCGCGGCCGGACCGTAGCCGGCGAGGTCGGTGAGGGCGGTGATGAGGCGGCGTTCGAGTTCCACGGCGTAGGGGCCGGAGTCCCAGGTGTCGACGGAGGCGTTGAAGACGGAGGCGAGGACGTCGGCGGCGGCGGCGACGCTGAGCGAGGGGGGCTGGAGGTGGGCGGCGGCGCGCGGATCGGCGAGGTCCACGGTGCCGGCCGCGTAGGCGCGGGCCAGTGCGAGAACGGCTTCCCGCCCCCCGCCGTGACGGGGTATCGGCCCCTCGGGGAGCTGGCGGTCCACGAGGGCTGCCAGCTGGCGGGGGGTCTGGGCGGGCAGCGGGCCGGTGCGGCGGCGCAGGGCGCCGGCGGCTTCGCGGGTGATCTCGGTGACCAGCCGGCCGACGTCGGCGAGTCCCGCCGGGTCGGCGGCCAGCAGGTCGGGCTCCAGCAGGGTGGGGGGCACGGGCACGGTTGGTGCGTGGCCGGGCATGCTCATGGGCTCTGTACGGTCCCTTGCGTTGACGGTGGGGCGGGTCGTGCGGGTGGTGCGCGGCGGTCGGGTGCGGCTCGGTCGTCGATCAATTTAGGTTAGGCATACCTAACCATGTCAACCATGCCTGTCCCACCCCGGGCCCTATGACCGAAAGTCCACCGTCCATCCGAGGTGCCCCACCCGCCCGTTCCGTGCTTAACCCCGCCTTGCGCCCGTCCTTAGCCCGGACTTAAAGACCCGTGAAAGGCCGCTTCCCGCCAGGATCGGGCCCCGTCCGGCGGCTAGCGTGCTCACTCCCCGGGCCGTTGATCCCCCGTCACGGCCCGGGCCCCCGATCCGAGGAGACGTTCCACGATGACTGCGCTGCGCACCGCCGCCACGGTCGCCGCCCTGGCCGTAGCACCGCTGATGATCACCCTGGCCACCGCGACCCCGGCCGGCGCCCACGGCTCGCTGGAGGACCCGGTGAGCCGGGTGAAGACCTGCTTCGACGAGGGACCGGAGAGCCCGGTGTCGGCCGCGTGCCGCGACCTGGTGGCCATCGGCGGCACCCAGCCGCTGTACGACTGGAACGAGGTCAACCTCGCCGACGCCGCCGGACGCCACCGGGAACTGATTCCGGACGGCAAGCTGTGCAGCGCGGGCCGCGACAAGTACGCCGGGCTCGACCAGGCGCGCGCGGACTGGCCGGCCTCCGAACTCGCCGCGGGGCCGCACACCTTCCGCTACCGGGCCACGGCACCGCACCGCGGCGGCTTCGAACTGTTCATCACCAAGGAGGGGTACGACCCCACCGCCCCGCTGCGCTGGTCCGACCTGGAGTCGTTCGGCCAGGTGACCGACCCGCCGCTGGAGAGCGGCTCCTACGTCTTCGACATGACCGTCCCCGAGCGTTCGGGACGGCACCTGGTGTACAGCGTCTGGCAGCGCAGCGACAGCCCCGAGGCGTTCTACACCTGCTCGGACGTGGTGTTCGGCGGCAGCGGTGGGACAGGCGGTGGCGGCGACCCGGTGATCGAACCGGCGCCGCCGGCCGCCGAGCCGGAGACCGGAGGCCACGAAGACCACGGCGGCCACGGTGACCAAGGCGACCACGACCAGCACGGCGAGGACCCGCACGACGGGCACGAGCAGCCCGCCGCCGGCGATCAGCGGGAGGAGGACGCGGCGCCCGAGGCCAACCGCCCCGCCCCGGCCGGCGGCACGGACGACGCCGTCACCGACCCGGACACCAAGCCGGACGCCGAGCCGGACGCCGAGCCGGCCGATGACCGCGAACTGGCCGCCACCGGTGGCGACTCCGCCACCACCGCGCTCGCCCTGGGCGGCGCCGCGGCACTGGGCGTCGGCACCGCCACGCTCCTGCTGGCCGCCCGCCGCCGGGCGGCCGCCGCCCGCCGCGCCTGACCGGCGCGGCCCGTGAACCGGTGCCGCCGTCTCCCGGCCCCCACCTTCAGGGGAGACGGCGGCACCGCCGTACGCTTCGTGCTGTCAGCACCTGGGGGGCAGACCCGGAAAGGGGAGCGCGATGACGTCGGCACCCGACACCTTCGTGGAAGTCACCTCCGAGAGTGAACTGCGCGAGCTGGTCGGCGAACCCGCCCCGTACACCCGGGACAAGGCGCGCACCGCGCTGCACGCCCTGGACCGCGCATGGCTGGCCCGCTCACCGCTGTGCCTGATCGCCACCAGCGCCGCCGACGGCAGTTGCGACGTCTCCCCCAAGGGTGATCCGCCCGGCTTCACGCTCGTCCTGGACGACCGCACCCTCGCCATCCCCGAGCGCCCCGGCAACAAGCGCCTGGACGGGTTCCGCAACATCCTCGCCAACCCGCGGGTGGGGCTCATCTACCTGCTGCCCGGACGCGGCGACACCCTGCGGATCAACGGCCGCGCCCGGATCGTGCGCGAGGCCCCGTTCCTCGACGAGATGATCGTGCGGCGCAACCGTCCCAAGCTCGCCCTGGTGGTGGAGATCGAGGAGATCTTCCACCACTGCTCCAAGGCGTTCCTGCGCTCCCACACCTGGGACCCGGACAGCTGGCAGCCCGAGGCCCTGCCCAGCCGGGCCCGGATCGCCCAGGCGCTGGAGCGTCCCGCCGACTCCCTGTCGCAGTTGGAGGAGCACTACGGTCCCCGCTACGCCGAGGGGCTGTACGAGGCGAACTAGCACTCCGGTAGCGCCGCTTCACACAACCGGTCTCGTCCACGACGAGCACCGTGCCGTCGGCGCAACGGTGGTCGGCGGGGCCCGCCCTTCGGGCGGACGGCGCTACTTTGACGACAGGCCCTGGGACAGGAACGACCAGCAGTTCGTCGGCCGCGCGTTCGCCGGGTCGAGGGCGTTGGCCGTCTCGTGGAAGGCCGTCCGGTCGAGCAGCCCGATCGTCGCGTGCTCGGAGATGTTCAGCGGGCACAGATCCTGGAGCAGCACATTGCGCACCCCGGGCTCCTCGATGAACTGCGAGCGGTACGGGGTGACCACCTCGTCGTACCGGGTGGCGATCACCGTGTACGTGACGCCGGGCACGGTGTAGCCGTCGGCGTTCAGTTCCCGCAGGAAGTCGGAACCGGCGACCTGTTGGGACAGGGCGGGGGCGGCCTCGGCGATGGCCCGGTCCAGGCCGGGGAAGAGGTCGAGCAGCTTGGTGAGTCCCAGCAGGGTGGTGCCGTTGGTGCTGGGGGCGATCGCCACGAACGCGTTGACCTTGTCCGCCGCTCCTGGGTGGTGCTTGAGGTAGTAGCGGGGCATCAGGCCGCCCTGCGAGTGGCCGACCAGGTCGACCTCGCTCGCCCCGGTGCGGGCCAGGACCCGGTCGATGTGGGCGGCGAGTTCACCGGCCGATTCCTCCATCGGGGTCAGGCCGCCGATGAGCGGCACGCCCGGCAGCCGGCCGTAGTCGAAGGAGTGGACGCAGTAGCCGCGCTGGACGAGATAGGGCGCCAGGCCCAGCCAGTTGTTGGTGCCGTCGGCGAAGGTGCCGTGCACCAGGACCACGGGGCGGGGGTGACCGGCGGCGGGGACGCAGTTCTCCTTGTTCCAGCCGCCGGTGGCGGCGGCAGCGGCCGGAGCACCGCTGGAGGCGGAGGCTGCGGCCGTGGCCGGGGCGGGCAGCACGGCGAGCAGGGCGGCCAGCAGCAGGCCGGTGGTCAGTCGTCTCGTGCGGATACGGGTGGCGTTCCGGGGCAGCTTCACGGGGCGGCTCCTCGCTGGACTCACATGGGGGGTGACAGCGCGGCAGATGCTGGGGTCCGGACCACAGTTACTGCTGAGTACCCCTCACGTTACGAGCGGGTAACCCCGTCGCCCAGCACCCGGTACGTGAAGAATTCGGCACACCGTCACCACCTTGGCCGCACACCTGTCGCGGCACGGGACCGCCCCTGATAGGAACCGGTTATGCGCCGCTCCCCCGCCCTGCTGGCCGTCGCCGCGGTCGCCGGTACCGCTCTCGTCCTGCCGCTGTCCGGCTCGCAGGGGCCGCCGGCGGTCACGGACACCGCCCCGGCCGACTTCGTGGCGCTGCGCGAGGTCGCCCCGGCCATCCGGCAGGAGATGCGGTACGCGGGTCCGCACAACTTCACCGGCGAGCGGGTGGACGGGTACGAACAGGCCGAGTGCCTGCTCACCTCGGACGCGGCGCACGCCCTGGAACGCGCCGCCCGCACCCTGGAGGGCCAGGGCTACGGGCTGCTGGTGTACGACTGCTATCGGCCGCAGCGTGCCGTGGACCACTTCCTGCGCTGGATGGAACAGCCCGAGGACGGCCGCACCCGGACGGAGTTCTATCCCCGGGTGCCCAAGGAGCGGCTGGTCGAAGACGGCTACCTGGCCGAGAAGTCGGGTCACAGCAGAGGCAGTACGGTCGATCTGACGCTGACCGGGGCGGACGGCGGCGATCCGGTGGACATGGGCACCGGCTTCGACTTCTTCGATCCGCGCTCGCACGGCGACTCCCCCGACGTCCCCGGGGAGGCACGGGCCGCGCGCCGGGTGCTGGCCTCCGCCCTGGGGGCGGAGGGGTTCGCACCGGTGGAGACCGAGTGGTGGCACTTCGGCCACCGGGCCGAGCCGTACCCGGAGACCTTCTTCGACTTTCCCGTGTCCCTGGACTCACTCGGTCGTTGACACGGGCAACGGCGGCGGCCACCGGAGCCACCCCCGTGGGTCCCGATAACCGCCACCGTCGCTGATCACCGACGCGCCGGGCGCGCCGAACGGTTTCGCCCGTCCGGGCGTTGTCACCTTTTCGCGACACGGGCGGGACAACCTCAGGACGTCACAGCCGCAACTCCCGATCAGGACACGGCTGAACGCTGCCGTGCCGACCGGTGCAGGGCGTGCTCCACCACCGCGACCAGCGCGTCCCTTGCCGAGGAACGCTCGCGCGCGTCGCACAGCAGAACCGGGACGTCCTCGTCCAGATCCAGCGCGCGCCGCACCTGCTCCGGCGGGTAACGCACCGCCCCGTCGAAGCAGTTGACCGCCACCGCGAACGGCAGCCCACGGGTCTCGAAGAAGTCGACCACCGAGAAGCTGTCCGCGAGTCGCCGCGTGTCCACGAGGATCAGCGCGCCCAGCGCCCCGCGCGCCAACTCGTCCCACAGGAAGCGGAACCGCTCCTGCCCCGGTGTGCCGAAGAGGTACACGATCACCGAGTCGCTGATGGTGATCCGGCCGAAGTCCATGGCCACGGTGGTGGATCGTTTCCCCGCCACCCCCCGGATGTCGTCCACCGGCCGCCCGGCCTCCGTCAGCGACTCCTCCGTCTGGAGGGTCTTGATGTCGCTGACGGCGCCGACCAGCGTCGTCTTCCCGACACCGAAGGCCCCCGCGACGAGGATCTTCAGTGCCGTGGGGTCCGCAGACCTGCCGCGGCCGCGTTCAAAGGGCCCGGAGACCATCGATCACCTCACGGAGTGTGCTGTCGTCCTGCAACTGGGAGGCGGGGACCGGACGGCTGACCCGTACCAGACCGGCGTCGAGCAGATCACTGATGAGCACCCGTACCACCCCGACCGGCAGGTCGAGGCCGGTGGCGAGTTCCGCCACCGACTCGGTGGTGCGGCGGCAGCGGCGCATGATCTCGGCGTGCTCGGGGGCCAGTTCGCGGTCGGTGAGATCGCTGCCGGTTCCGGCCGCGCCCTCCTGGTCACCGGTCTTGGCCGTCACCAGGGCGATCAGGTCGAGGGGGTGATCGACGGTCCCGCGGGTACGGCCGCGCGTCATCGCGTAGGGCCGCACAATGGGTCCCGCCTCCTCGTCGAACCAGCCGTGGCTCATCGGCCGGCCGGTCAGCTCTCGCCCGGGCCACCGCGCGGCGCGGTGCCCAGGTGCGCGCCGACCCGCTTGATCAGCAGCGTCATCTCGTAGCCGATCTGTCCTATGTCCGCCTCGATCTCGGCGAAGACGGCGAGCGCGCTGCCCTGGCCCGCGGCGGCCACGAAGAGAAACGCGTCATCCAGCTCCACCAGGGTCTGGCGGACCCCGCCGGTCGCGAAGTGGCGTCCTACCCCCCTGGCCAGCGAGTGGAACCCGGAGGCCACGGCCGCCAGTTGCTCGCTGTCCTCCCGGCTCAGCGCCTGGGAGGCGCCGCGCGCCAGACCGTCGGCGGAGAGTATCAGCGCGTGGCGGATTCCCGCCACTCGTCCGACGAGTTCGTCGAGCAGCCAGTCGAGCCGCTCACCATCCTGAGGTGTGCCGTCCTGGGCGTCGGCCCCCGGTGCAGTCATGGGTCTGCCCCTTACGGTGTCGGTGCCTGCGGGTCATCGTCCCGCCTGGTGTCGTTGCGGTTGTCGCGGTGGTCGTTGTGCTGCCGGCCGCGCCGCCAGCCGAGTTGCAGTGCGGCCATCCTGGCCCGCACCTCGTCGGCGTCCTGCTCCGTCAGGTCGGTGACGGTGGCGTGGGTACCCGGCTCCTCGTCGTCCCAGGTGTCGGGGACCGCGGCCGGGGCGGAGGCGGGCGGCGTGCGGCGCTGCCGGCGCGGCAGCCCGGCGACGGTGGTGCCACCGCCGTCCTCCTCCTGGTGACCGGGCGCGGGATTCTCCTCGCCCGGTGGTTCGCCGACCTGCCGCCCGTGGTCGGCGACCAGCACCGGGGTGCGGCGCCGCTGCGGCAGCGGGATCGGCGGTGCGGGATCGGCCGCGGTGGTGTGCTCGGCCCGATCCACGGGGTCCGCGGGGCGCGGTGGCGCGGGGTACGCGGAGGGTTCGTGGTGTGCGGGGTACTCGTCGGGGCGGGCGTGCCGGGGCCGTTCGCCACGCCGGCCCTCGCCCTCGCCGTCGTCGGGGAAGGGGTAGGGACCGAAGCCGCGTGCGCCCTCCCCGGCGTGCTCCAGGCTCCGGAAGCCGACCGGCGCCTCCAGCTCGACGGGCCCGTCCACCGGGCCGTTCAACAGCTCGGGCGGCGCGGGGCGTTCGGGCAGCGGATTGCGTTCGCCTGGGCTGTCGCCGGTCTCGGTGAGCAGTTCGCCGGGCAGCAGCACGACCGCGGTGGTGCCGCCGTACGGGGACTCCTTCAGGGAGACGCGTACCCCGTGCCGCTCCGCCAGCCGGGAGACCACGAACAGGCCGAGCCTGTCGGTGTCGGAGAGGTCGAACTCGGGGGTGTGCGCGAGCCGTTCGTTGGCCTCGTGGAGCGCCTCGGCGGTCATGCCCAGGCCCCGGTCGTGGATCTCCAGGGTGTAGCCGTGCGGGACCCGTTCCCCGGACACCTGAACCGCGGTGTGCGGCGGGGAGAAGACCGTGGCGTTCTCCAGGAGTTCGGCGATCAGATGCGTCAGGTCGGCCACCGCGCCGCCGGCCACCGCCAGTTGGGGCATCCGGTGCAGCTCCACGCGCTCGTAGTCCTCGACCTCGGCCACCGACGCCCGCACCACGTCCATGAGCTGGACGGGCTTGCGCCACTGCCGGGCCGGGGCCGCGCCGGAGAGGATGACCAGGCCCTCGGCGTGCCGGCGCATCCGGGTGGTGAGGTGGTCGAGGCGGAAGAGATCGGCGAGTTCGTCGGCGTCGTCGGTGCGCCGCTCCATCGCGTCCAGCAGGCCCAGCTGACGGTGGAGCAGCACCTGGTTGCGGCGGGCCAGATTGACCAGGACGTCGGAGATGCCGCGCCGCACGGTGGCCTGTTCGACGGCGGCGGCGACGGCGGCGCGCTGCAGGGTGTTGAGGGACTGGCCGACCTGGCCGACCTCGTCGCGGCCGTACTCCAGGTGCGGGGCCTCGGTCTCCACGTCCACCCGCTCGCCGGCTGCCAGGCGGCGCAGCACGCCGGGCAGCCGTACCTCGGCGGCGTCCTTGGCCTCCTTGGAGAGCGTCATCAGGTCGCGGATCAGCGCACTGCCGATGCGCAGCGAGACGACCAGCGAGAGGATCACGGCGGCGGCGCCGAGCACGCCGGCCGCGCCGGCCCGTACCAGCACGGCCGTGGCCTCGGGGTCGACGGCGTCCTGGTAGCGCTCCTGGGCGGTCTCGCCGAGGGAGCGCAGCTGTTCCAGGGCGTTGCCGCCGGTGTCCACCCACTGGTCGGCGCGGGCGGAGCGGGTGCCGCCGTCCAGCAGGCGGCCCTCGACGATGGTGAGGACGTGGCCGGGGCCGGTGTCCCAGAAGGTGTCGTGGGCCTGCTGGTCGCGCAGCGGGAGGTCGGGGAGGTAGGTGGTGTAGGCGAGGTCGCGTTCGGTGATGCGGTCGCCGACCTGGCGCAGTTCGGTGTCGGTGATGCGGCCCGCCGCCAGCGCGCCGGCCACCAGCGCGTCCTCGCGCGAGAGGTATTCGCGGGCCTGGGCGATGCCGACGACGGCGCGGCCGTGCCGGTCGAGGTCCACGTTCTCCACGAGGTGCAGGGCGGCCAGGAACCGGAATCCCGGGTCGATGACGACCGTGTAGGCATCGAGTGCGGCGGTACGGGAGATGGTGTTGCTGTGGACCTGATCGCGCAGCGCGGCAAGGCCGTCCAGACCGGCCAGGAAGGCGTCCAGCCGTTCCTTGGCACCGCCGTTGAGGTCGTCGCGAGCGCCGCCTGCGGCTTCTTCGCGTACCTCGGCAACGGTGCTGTCGGTGGACTCCTGGGTGGTGCGCAGTTGGGCGAGGGCGTCCGAGCGGCGCGGGTCGGCGAGGAACACCAGGGTCTGGCGCCGCTCTTGCTGGATCGCGTGGATGACGCTCTCGGCGGGGGTGCCGAGTCTGTCGGATACGGAGGCGACGGCGAGCAGGGATCTGGCCTCGGCGACGGTGATGGCCGTGGCGAACGCCCAGATCGACACGAGCGACAGCAGGGGTACCAGCAGCAGGGCCCCTATCTTCCGTCGGATCGACTTCCCTCGCACGTGCGGGCCCTCCCAGGGTGTGTCCGTGCTGTTGCGTGCTGCGACAGCGCGAGCCTACTACCGCTGATAGCGGCTGGGCGTGAGGACTTGGTGAGGGCGTGAGCGGGGCGGGGCCGTACCATGGAGCGGCAGGACATACCAGCACATCTCACCGTACCGGAGGACGGCGGAGTGTATGCGAGACCCCGGATGCCCGATCCGGTGCGCAACGCGGCGGTGCGGGCCGTCATCATCATCGCACTGACGCTCGGTCAGGTCGTCGTGGTCCTGCTGTGCACGCTGGCCGGATCCTGGCTGGCGCTGCCGATGACGATCTCGTCGGTGGCCTCCACGGTCGTGGCGACCTGGGCGGTGCTGGACATCTGGATCACCCGGCAGGCGTGGCGGCAGCGCAACGGCGTGATGTCCGTACCGAGCAGCGTGGCCCGCCGGCGCACCTCCCTGTGGCACTACGATCAGTGAGCCGGGGCCTCCGGGCTGTCGGCGGGCTTGCGGTAGACCCGGGTGGCGGTGATCTCCCCGTGGATGGCCTCTGATTCAGCGCCGCGCTGCTGCGGCAGCCCGGGCCGCAGATGCTCCTCGACGCTGATGTACTTGAGCCCGGCCCGCAGGTCCGCGTCGTTGCGCAGCCGGATGACCAGCGGGAACTCGGCGAGCGCGGTCGTGTCGAACAGCCCTGTGGTGTAGAGGAGCTGGACGCCCAGCGCGTCGGCGACCGCCCGCTGGAGCTCCAGCAGATAGGTGGCGTTGGCGCGGCCGATGGGGTTGTCGAGGAACAGGGTGCCGGCGTGCCGGTGCTTGTCCCGGCCCCGGTCGTTGCTGCGCAGCGCGGCCATGGTGCAGTACAGGGCGATGGCCGCGGTCAGCAGCTGGCCGCCGGAGAACACGTCGCCCATCTGGCCGACCGGCACCCGCTCGGCGCGCAGCACGGCGTCCGGCTTGAGGATCTCCACGGACACACCGCCGGGGCGCAGCGCGGCGTGGGTGCCGCGCAGCAGCAGGGACATGCCGTCCCGGCGCAGGTCGGAGTTCTTCTTGACGGCGGCGCGGGTGGTCTCGTCGATGACCTCGCCGAGCCGTTCGCTCAGGGTGGCCTGGTCCGGGTCCTCGAACCGGATGCGCAGGAACTCCTGCCCCGACCACTCCCCGAGCCCTTCGGGCAGCCGGGACAGCCGCTGGGCGGAGCGCAGGGTGGCCAGGGAGGACTCCACCAGGCCGCGCAGCCGGTCCACGATGGAGTCGCGGTTGCGTTCGAGCTGGGCGAGTTCGTCGGTGAGGACGCGCAGCCGGGGGGCGAACGCCTCGGCCCAGGCGGTGGCGTGTTCGGGCAGCGCGGCGGCGGGCAGCTCGCGGATCTGCTGCCGGGCGGGGGTGCGCACCTGTTCGTAGCGGGCGGCGTTGGCGTGCCGTACGAGGAGGTCGCCCGCCTCGCGGACGGCGCTGTCGGCCGCGGAGAGCGCGGTGGCGCACGTGCGCAGGGCGCGGCGGGCGTCGGTGGCGGACTGCCGGGCCTCGGCGAGCGTGCCGGGGTAGGGCGTGTCGTCGGGCTCGGTGCCCTCGGCGGCCGGCTGTTCGGGCTGCGGGTCGCGCAGCAGATCGCGGAGCAGGGCGGCGGTCTCCTCGAAGCCGCCGGCGCCGTCGCGGGCGGTGTGGTGCTCGCGCAGCAGTTCCTCGTGGGCGGCCCGGGCGGCGTGCAACGTGTCCTCGCGGGCGGCGAGTTCGGCGGTGGCGGTGCGCAGCAGGTCGCGGGCGTGCTCGGCGTCGGCCGGGACCCGGTCCTCCGGGAGGGCGGTGTGGGCGTCGCCCTGCTCGGGGGCGAGCCGTTCGGCCTCGCCGCGCAGCCGGCCGAGCTGCTCGCTGGCGGTGGAGGAGCGGGACTCCAGCAGTTGGACGTGTGACTCGGCGCGGGCGGCGGCCGCCTGCCGGGAGGGGCCATCGGCGCCGTCGAGTTCGGCCAGGAGCTTGGCGGCCCGGGTACGGACCTTGTTGGTCAGCCGCTCCAGGGCGGCGCTGGCGGCGCTCTCGTCGCCCTCGGCGCGGGCCTGTTCGGCCCGCAGGTCGGCGCCGACGCCGACCTTCTCGTACAGCTGGGAGGCGGTGCGGTACGCCTCGCGCAGATCGGGCAGCGCGGTGGCCGGTACCTCCGCGGGCAGTTCGTCGGGGGCGCCGGTGACCTGGGCCCGTTCGGCGCGCAGCGCGCGGGCGGTGCGGCGGGTGTCGTCGGCGGTGCGCTGGGCGGCGCGGCGGTCCTCGTCGGCGGCCCTGGCCCGCTCCAGGCACTCGGTGGCGGTGGCCTCCGACTCGGCCGCCTCAACGGCGAGTTCACGGACCCTGACCTGCCAGTTGGCGCGTTCGCGCAGCCGGAACGCCAGCCCGGCGAGGGCGTCGGCGGAGCGGCGGGCGCGCTGCACGCGTTCCTGGGCCTCGTCGCGGACGCGGGTGGCCTCGCCGGCGATCTCCTCGGCCTCGGCACGGGCGGTGGCCGCGCGGGCCAGCCGCTGCGAGGCGGTGGCGGCGTTCTCCTTCGCCTCCCGTGCGGCGGCGGCCAGTTCGGCCAGCCGGCCGGCGGGGCAGCCGGCCCGCCAGGAGGCGAGCCGGGCGGCGAGCGTACGGTCCCCGGCGAGCCGGGCGGCCAGCGCACGGATCTCCGTGTCGCGCTCGGTGGCGCGCCGGCGCAGTGCCTGCCGCTCGTCGTCGGCGGCGCGTTCGTCGTGCATGGCCGGGTTGGGCGGGACGAGGAAGACGCCGCTGTCCGGACCGCCGGCCGGCGGGGTGGGCGCGAGCAGGGCGGCGGCGGTGCCGACCGCGACGGTGGAGCGGGGCAGCAGGGCCGCGCCCGCCAGGGCCTCGCGGGCGCGGGCGTGGCTGCCGGGGTCGGTGATGATCACGCCGTCGACCAGCTCGGGCCGGGCGGCGAGCACGGCGGCGTGGTCGGCGGGGTCCACGGCCTGGGCGAGATAGCGCCAGCCGGGCAGCGCGGGGATGCCGTGCTCGCCGAGGAACTCGACGGTGGCCAGCACGTCGGGGCCCGGCGGCAGCAGCCCGCCGTCCCCGAGCGCGCCGAGGATCCGGGCGTCGTCGGCGGCGGCGGTGCGCAGCTCGAACAGCAGCCGCTCGGCCCCGCCGACCCGCTCCTCCAGCAGAGCGGTCAGCGCCTCGGCGTTGCGGTCCAGTTCCTCGGCGGTGAGCGGCCCGTCCTCCTCATCACGCGCCGCCTCCTCGTGGCGGCCGGTGGCGGACTCGGGCGTGGTGGCGTCCCGCGAGCTGTCGCCGCTGTCCCCGGCCGGGCGGCTGGGGGCCAGGCTGAGCAGTTCGGCCAGCCGTGGTTCGCGGGCCAGCGCGCCGGCGGTGGCGTGCTCGGATTCCCAGGCGGCCTGTGCCGCCTGCGCCGCGTCCATCGAGCGGGCGGCGAGCAGATCGGCGCCCGCGTGGGCCGTGGTGGCGTCGCGCAGCTGTTCCGTGGCGCGGATCGCCGCCTCGCGGGCCGATTCCCAGGCGGCCGTGGCCGACTTCTCCGCGTCGGAGGCGGACAGGGCGGCACGGGCCGGGTCCGCGCCCTCCAGCCAGCCGTTGCGGACCGCTTCCGTCGTCTCCGCCTCTACCTCGGCCAGCCGCTGGCGCAGATGCTCGGACTCGCTGCGCGCCCGCTGGGCGGCGGTGGCCGCCGCCGTGGCGTCACGGTGCGCCGACTCGGACTCCCGCTGCAGCCCGGCGGAGCGCTCCTCCTGTTCGCCGGCCGCCCGTTCGCTGTCCTCGGCGGCCGCGTGCAGCGCCCGTACCAGCTCGCCCGCCGCCTTGCCGCGGGCCGCCAGAGCGGGGGCCGCGTCCCGTTCCGCCTCCTGGATGGCCGCCGCCACGCGGGCCGAGCGGTCCGCGGCGGCCCGGTGGGCCAGTACGGTCTCGGCCGCCTGCCACGCGGCCTGCAGCGTCCTGGCGTCGGTCAGCTCCCGGCGCTGCGCCGCCGCCGTCCGCTCGGCCGCCGCCAGCGCCAGCGAGGCGTGGCGGTAGGCCAGTTCGGCCGCGATCAGGGAGGCGTCGGCACGCTCGTGCTCGGCGGCGGCGACCGCCGCCTGTGCCGACTCGACCCCGGCGGCCAGCTCCGCCGCCCGGTCGCGCTCCGTCCTGCCCCGGGAGGCCAGCCGGGCGGCCAGGGCGCGTACCCGCCGCTCGGCGGCGCCGTGCACCGTACGGGCCTGCTCGCGCTCGGCGGCGGACTCGGAGATGCGGCCCAGCAGGTCAAGGGAGCCTGCGGTGAAGTCGCGTTCGGCGGTCAGTTCGGCGCGGCGGCCCAGTTTGTGGGCGAAGCCGTGCACCAGGTCGGCGAGTCCGTCCGTGTCCCGGGTGTCGGTGACCGCGCGCAGCAGCAGATCGGTGAAGTCGGAGTCGTTCTTGACCGCGAAGAGCCCGGCCGCCTCACCCTCGTCGGCGTTCATCTCCCGCTGGTAGCGGAAGAGTTCCGGGTCCAGGCCGAGCCGCTGCAACTGCTCGATCCACCGTTCGTGGATCTCCTCCCACACCACGTCCAGGTTCGGGTAGGCCTTGCCGGTCTCGGTGAGGACGTCCCGGAACCCCTTCATGGTGCGGCGCCGTCCGCGCGCGCCGGAGGCGCCCTCGCCCCGGTCCTCGCGGGGCCGCAGCGCGGTGGACTCGGCCACCGGCAGCGAGTCCAGGTTCATCCCGGGGCCGGGCCGGAAGGAGTACCAGGCCTCGGCGAACTTCCGCGGGTCGCCGGACACCTGGCGCCCGCGCCACTCGCTGACCTTGCCGACCACCACGCTCTCGCCGGTGAGCGTGTGCTGCCACTCCAGGGCCACGTGCCCGCAGTCGTCCGCGAGCAGGAACTTGCGCAGCACACCGGAGCTGGCCCCGCCCAGCGTGTTGCGGTGGCCGGGCAGCATCACCGAGAAGATCAGCTTCAGCAGGACGGACTTGCCGCCGCCGTTCTCCAGGAAGAGCACCCCGGCGGGCGCGGGGCGGCGCGGCGGCCCGGTGGGCTCCTCCTCGAAGAAGTCCGCCTGGGCGGGGGCGGGGGTGGGCACCACATCGCCGACTCCGCGCAGATCGAGGACGGTGTCGGCGTAGCGCGCGCCGGCCGGTCCGATCGAGTAGAGGCGGACCCGGGACAACTCGTACATGTGGCTGGGCTCTCGTAGGTCGTGGTGGTGTCGGGGTGGCCGGCCGGCGGGGAACGGCCGGGGGCGGGGCCGGAAGTGGAACGGTCAGCTGTGGAACGGCAGTCCCGCGCCGTCCACCAGGTCGAGGTCGTCGGTGGTGTCGGGCGGCAGCAGCGAGGCGCTGCCGTCGCTCACCGGCACGATGCCCAGCTCCAGCAGTTCGCTCAGCGCCGCCCCGGCCGCCATGTCGCGGACCTGGAGCTGGTAGCGGGCGGTGGTGCGGTACGCGCCGCCCGCGTCGTCCCCGGTGCGTTGCAGGAAGCCGGAGTCGGTGAGGAACGCCACCGCCTTGCCGACGATGCCGGTGGTGGAACCGGCCAGCCGCCGCGCGTCCTTGGTCGCCCCGGTGGCGCTGCGCCGCGCGTACACCCGCCAGGCGGCTTCCAGGCCGGGCGCGCCGGAGGCCGGGTCGGTGTTCTCCCCCTCCTCGGCGGCGCGCTGCTCCAGGCGCCGGCAGGCCTGCCGTACGAAGGAGTCCACCCCGTTGATGGTGATGCGTCCGATGTAGCCGTCGTCGGCGAGGTCCTGGGGGCGCGGGAAGGCCAGGGCGGCGACGGCGAGATGGGCCAGGCCGTGCAGAAAGCGGTCGGTGGAGTCGGCGGTGGTGCGGCGGGCGTACTCGCTCATGCGGACCGCGAACACCGAGTCCTCGGCGGCGGTCATGGCCATCCCGGCGCGGGTGGACACCTCCAGGACGACCAGCCCGAGCCCCGTGGCGACGGCGTCGGCGAGCCGGGCGAACGTCGGTTCCTCCTGGTAGCGGCGCAGCAGCCCCGCGTACTCGGCGTCGCGGGCGGGCAGCAGCTTGGGCTGGAGCCCGAAGGAGACCAGCCGTGCGGCGTCGGCGGCGTCCGCCGGGGTGACGGGGGCGGCTGCCGACGGCGGGGGCGCGGCGCCCTCGTCGTCGCCTTCCGTTCCCAGGACGTCGGCTGCGGTGGTCATGACGTGCTCTCCGAGCGATCGGCGGCCATCGAGGCCGCGTCCAGCAGTGCGGTGCCGACGATCAGGTCGGCGCCGCCGAACTCCGGGTCCCGCAGCACCGTGCCGTCGTCGACGGCGAACAGCAGCCGGCGTTCGCCCTGCCGGTAGGCGGTGCCCACCGGGGGGCTGGCGGCATGCACGGCCAGCAGGGTCAGCAGATAGGGCAGTTCCGGGTCCGCGGGGGCCTTGCGGCGGGCCTGCTCCAGCAGTCCGGACAGCCGGCGCGGGGCGTCGGGCGGCAGGTCCAGTATCTCCAGGGCGGCGGCCAGCTGTTCCTCGCTGAAGCGGGAGTCGTCGGGGGTGGCGACGAGGTCGGGCTCCGGCAGTTCCGCGCCGAGGTGTTCGCGGGGCGCGGGCGGGGTCAGCAGCAGTTCGGTCAGGTCGGCCAGGCGTACCGCGCCGGGGGTGCGCGGTCCTGTGCCCTTGGCGAAGTAGGCGTCGGTGACCCGGGCGGCCCGCTCCAGCGGCTCGGGCAGCAGCGGGGCCAGCAGCTGGCCGTAGAGGTCGACGCCGGCCCGGGCGGCCCGCGGGGCGAACGCCTGCCGGTCCTGCTCGGCGCGGAACAGCGGCCCGGCCTCCAGCAGCCGGGACTGGAGCTGGGTGTGGCGGCGGATGCAGTCCTTGACGATGTCGACCAGTTCGGCGGCGCGCAGCTTGTTCTCGGGCTCTATGGCCTCGTCCCTGGCGCGCCGGATGTTGGTGAGGATGGCGTTCTCGTGCCGGTAGCGGTCGGCGATGTGCTCCAGTGCCTCGCCGATGAGGTCGGGCACGGTGCGCAGCCAGTCGACGGCGCGGACGTTGCGCCGGGTGGCCTCCAGGGCGCGGCGCAGCGTCTCGGCGTACTGGACGGTGCGGTAGCGGGCGGCCTCGGCGGCGAGTTGGGCGTCGGCGAGCCGGCCGCGGCTGATCAGCACCTCCAGCTTGACCTCGGCGGCGATCTGGGCGCTGGTGACGTCGGTGTCCAGCGCGCCGACCAGGACGTTGACGGCCTCGTCGGTGGTGCGCAGGTACACCCCGCCGCCGGGCCCCGGCACTTCCTCGATCAGCTTGAAGTCGTAGTCGCGGCGCACATAGGCGCCGTCGGGCCCGAAGGTGCCGTAGACGGCGCGGAAACCGCGGTCCACGCTGCCGACGTTGATGAGGTTGTCGAGCACCCAGCGGGCCACCCGCTCGTGTTCGGCGGCGGCCCGCCGCGGCGCCTGGGCCGCGACGCGCGGCAGCAGCCGCACAACGACCTGCTCGTGGTCGGCCCCGGTGTCGAAGTCCATGCTGAGGGTGATCAGATCGATGGCGGCGAGCGCCACCTCGGCCATGGCGTAGGTGCCGTACTCGCCGGCGAGGTTGGCCTTGCGGGCGTCCAGGTCGTGCAGGGGCGCGGTGCAGGCCAGCGCGCGCAGCCGCCGGGCGAGCCCTTCGTCGGCGGCGGGACCCGGGGCCGGGGTCGCGTGGGTCGTTCCTGCTGCTGCGGTCACGGATCCCACACTAAGCGGTGGCACGGACATTGATCGATTCGGCACGGATGGTTCGGATGACCCAGATCGTTCGGATGGTGTGGATGGTTCGTTTGGTACGGATACGGACGGGGCGGCTCAGGCGTCGCCTTCGCCTTTCGCCTTCGCCTCCGCCGCGTCGTCGGCCGCGGTCGCGGGCACGGCGGAACGGCGGCCGGTCACGCGGACGGCTCCTCGCCGGCGGCCCCACCCCGGTGCACCCGCGCCAACAGCAGCGCGACATCGTCCTGCGGAGCGGTGTCGCGCCCGCGGATGCCCAGCACAGTGTCGCAGGTTTCCTCCAGTGAACCGGCCGGCCGCTCCAGCAGCCGCAGCACCGCCCGCAGCCCCTCGTCGATCGAGTGTCCGCGTTCCTCCACCAGACCGTCCGTGAACAGCGCGAGTGTCGCCCCCGGGGCAAGCCGCAACCGGACGCTCAGGAACGGCACACCGCCCACCCCCAGCGGCACCGCCCGGGGCAGTCGCAGCAACTCGCCCCGCCCGTCCGGCTGCACCAGCACCGGGGGCAGGTGCCCGGCGCTCGCCAGCTCGCACCATCCCGGGCGGGGGTCGCACTCCGCGTACAGACAGGTGGCGATCGAGTCGCCCAGGAACTCCGCGATGCCGTCCAGATGCCCCAGCAGTTCGGCCGGGGGCACTCCCATGCGGGCCAGCGCCCGGATGGTGGAGCGCAGTTGCCCCATGATGGCCGCGGCCCGTACCCCCTTGCCCATCACATCGCCCACCACCAGGCCGAACCGCCCGCCGGGCAGCCGCAGCACATCGATCCAGTCCCCGCCGACCTCGGAGACGGCGGGCCGGTAGCGGTAGGCGATGTCGATGTCCGAGCGTTCCTGGGGCAGTTGCGGCAGCAGGCTGCGCTGAAGGGTGAGCGCGGTGTTCCGTTCCCTGGTGTACAGCCGGGCGTTGTCGACACTGATCGCGGCGCGCGCCGCCAGCTCCCCGGCCAGCTCGCGGTCCTCCTCGTCGAACGCCCTGCTGCCGGTGGTCCGCATGAGGGTGAGGGTGCCCAGCACCTCGCCGCGCGCGATGAGCGGGGTGACCAGGACGGAGTGCACCCCGGCGGACTCCAGCAGCCGTGCCTCCCGTTCGTCGCGGGTCAGCCGCCGCAGCCCCTGCGCGGTGGCCTTCGCCAGCAGGATCGCGCGGGAGTGCCGCACCGCCTGGGTGCTGATCCTGGCCGGGCCGAAGGTCACCGGGCCGCCGATGTCCCGGGCCGCCGGCTCCAGCGCCGTACCCTCGCCGCCGGCGAACGCCAGCAGCCGGAAGACCGCCGAGCCGTCGCGCTGGACGGGCGGGGCCGCGCCGCCGCCGAGCACCGCGTCGAGGATGTCGACGCCCGCCAGGTCGGCGTAGCGCGGTACGGCGGCCCGCACCAGTTCGTGCGCGGTCTGCCGCAGATCGAGGGTGGTGCCGACCTTGGTGCCCGCCTCCGCGATCAGCGCGAGCCGTACCCGGGCCCTGGCCACCTCGTTGTTGGCGCGCACCCGTTCGCTGACGTCGATGGCGGACATCGCCACGCCCAGCGGGCGCCCGTCCGGCTCGTCGAGACGGTAGAAGGAGGCGGACCACACGTGGTCGCGGTCGGGGTCGGCGGGGGTACGTCCGGTGGTGCGGTGGTCGATGACGGGGCGGCCGGTCTCCAGGACCCGGCGCAGTACCTCGCCGACACCGCTGACGTCCGTCTCGGTCAGTGTCGCGCCGAACGAGCGGCCGATCAGCTCTGATGCCGGGACCCCGTGCAGCCGGGCGAGCGCGGGGTTGACCCGCCGCCAGTTCAGATCGGTGTCGAACAGGCCCAGGGCGACCGGGGACTGGTTGATGAGCCCGGTGGACAGGGCGAGGTCGGAGGCGAGTTCGCGCAGAGTGCCGGCGTCGGCGGCCTGGCTGAGGATGCGGACGGCGCCGCCGGGTGCCGGGGCGGGGCGGCTGCGGACCTCGACCAGCCGGGTGTGCCCGTCGGCGTGCCGGGCCGGCAGCATGCCCGCCCACTCGCGCCCGGTGCGCGCCGTGCGCTGCCATTCCCGCGCCGTCCCGGTGGGGCCGTCGGGGAGCAGCAGGTCGGCGGCCTGCTGCCCCAGCGCCCGCTCGGGCGGGTAGCCGAACAGCAGTTGGGCTTCCGGGCCCCACAGGATGATGGCGCCGCTCTCGTCCTGCACGAAGACGGCCTGCCGCATCAGGTCGGTCAGGGCGCCGCTTGACCGGTCCGGCATGGCGCCGCCGGCCATGGCCCCGGCCCTGCGCTCCGGTCCGCCGTTCCCCATCGCCTACCCCGGTTCCGTGTCCAGGAGCTGTTCCGTCCAGATGGTCTTGCCCCGGGAGGTGTAGCGGCTGCCCCAGCGGTGGGCGAGCTGCGCGACCAGGAACAGTCCCCGGCCGCCCTCGTCGGTGGGCCGGGCGCGGCGCAGGTGCGGCTGGGTCTCGCTGGGGTCCGAGACCTCGCAGATGAGCGTCTCGTCCCGGATGAGCCGCAGTTCGACGGGGCCGCCCGCGTACCGGATGGCGTTGGTGACCAGTTCGCTGACGATCAGTTCGGTGGCGAAGACGTTGGCGTCCAGCCCCCACTGCGTCAGCCGGTCGAGGACGGCGTTGCGGGCCTCGCCCACCACGGCGGGGTCGGCGGCGAAGCTCCAGTGCGCCGTGGCGTCCTCGGGCAGGGTACGGACCCGGGCGACCAGCAGCGCCACCTCGCTGTCGGGTGTGCGGCGCGGCAGCAGCGCGTCCAGGACGGCGCGGCCCAGTTCGGCGGGGGTGCGGTCGCCGGCCGCCGAGAGTTCGGCGCGCAGCAGTTCCATCCGCTCCTCCGGGGTGTTCTCCGCCGGTTCGAGGATGTCGCCGTCGCCGGCCCTGGCGGCGACCAGTTCGTCGCTGAACAGCAGGAGCCAGCTGTCCGGTTCGAGCCGCACCCGGACGGATTCGAAGGGGGTGCCGCCGACCCCCAGCGGCGGCCCCGCCTTCAGCGGCACGACCTCCGGCGGCCGTCCCGGCAGGGCCAGGACCGGGGGCACCCGTCCGGCGCCCGCCATGGTGCACTCGCCGCTGACCGGGTCGTACACGCAGTACAGGCAGGTCGCGCCGACCGCCCCGGTGCCGTCGCGCGGTTCCTGCTCGGCGTCGGCCAGCCGGATGGCCAGGTCATCGAGGCGGGTGAGCAGCTCCTCGGGGGCGAGGTCGAGGTCGGCGAGGGTCTGTACGGCGGTACGCAGCCGGCCCATGGTGGCGGTGGCGTTCAGGCCGTGCCCGGCGATGTCACCGATGACGAACGCGACCCGCGCGGAGGAGAGCGGGATCACGTCGTACCAGGTGCCGCCCGTACCGGCGGCGGTGCGGGCCGCGACGTAGCTGCCGGCGGTGCGGGCGGCGCTCAGCTCGACGACGGGCTGCGGCAGCAGGCTGCGCTGGAGCGATTCGACGGTGCGGTGCTCGCGGGTGTAACGCCGCGCGTTGTCGAGGCTGAGGGCGGCCCGGGAGCAGATCTCCTCGCCGAGCCAGGCGTCCTGGAGGGTGAAGGTGAGCCGCCGCGGCGCGCGCCACAGGTGCAGGGCGCCCAGGACCTGGCCACGGGCGGTGAGCGGCACGATCATCCGTGACCCCGGCCCCTGCGGCAGCTGGTACGCGGCCGGGCCAGGCTCGGCGCCCGGCGGGGTCAGCGGCGTGGTCCGCACCGCCTCGGGCAGGGGGTCGCGCAGTGCGCGTTCGCCGGTCAGCCGGGGGTCGGCGAACTCCTCGACGCGGAAGAGCGCTCCGGGCGGGTAGACCTCTGCGGGCCACTCGCCGTGGGCGATCTCGCCGCCGAGCCGGCGCAGTTGTGCGCCGGGCACGGTCCACTCGGGTTCGTCGCCGCCGAGTATCAGTCCGGAGATGTCGACGCCGGCGAGGTCGGCGAAGTCGGGCACCAGCACCTTGGCCAGTTCCTGGGCGTTGGCGGCGATGTCGAGGGTGGCGCCGATGCGTTCGGCGACCGCGTGCAGCAGGGCCATCCGGCGGCGCGAGATGTACTGCTCGGTGATGTCGGTGAAGATGCTGACGGCGCCCTGGACCCGTTCGGCGCGGTCGCGCAGCTGGAACATCTGGATGCTGAGCACCCGTTCGTCGTCCGGCGCGTCCCGCAGCCGGGCCGTGTGCTCCCAGTCGATGACGGGCTCGCCGCTGTCCACGACCTGGCGCAGCCGGCCGGTGAGAGCGTCGGCGTCCTCGGGAACCAGCATGGCGCTGATCGGGGCGGGCAGCGGCGACGGCCGCGCCTGCCCTTCCTCGGTCTTCGTGGCGCTCAGCAGCACCTGCGGGGTGAGGTTGATGCGGGTGATCCGCAGGTCGGTGCGGTGGATGGCGATGCCGACGCGGCGCTGCGAGAACAGCGCGCGGACCAGCGCCTGGTCCTCCTCGTGGCGGTGCGCCGCGTCCTCGGGGGTGAGGGTGACCAGGCGGCGCGCGGTGCCACCGCCGGGAAGATCGACGGTGGTCAGCCGCAGGCGCAGGGAATCCGGGTGTCCGGGGCGGGCGAGGGTGGCGCAGCCGTGGTCGACGCGGTCCAGCAGCTGGTCGAGGCGCTGCCCGGTGATGTGCTCGGCGGGCCGCCCCAGCAGTTCCACGGCGTCCGGGGTACAGGTCAGTACCTCGTCGCGGGCGCCGAGCACCAGTACCACGGCGGCGTCCAGGGGCAGTGGATCGGGGCTGGCGGTCACATTCCTCCTCGGCCGCGGGGGCGGGCCCTTTCCCTGCCCCCATTGAACGCCGGGGGCCGGGCGGGCGCGCGGCGGGAGCGGCGGCGGTGGAGGCCGGGGCGGCGCGGCACGGCGGCCGGGGATGCGGGATGCGCCCGAATGGGGTGCCATGGAGGGAACGGGAAGGCACGGGAGGAGGCGCGGCGATGACGGCTTCCACGCGCTTGCTGCGGGTGCTGCCGCCCACGCACCGGGAGCGGCTGATGGCACTGGCGCAGGAGGTGTCCTTCGATCAGGGCGAACGGATCTTCGAGGAGAAGGGGCGCGCGGACCGGTTCTGGGTGCTGCGCTCGGGCACCGTCACCCTGGACATGCGGCTGTCGGGCCCGCGCCCGACCCCGGTGACCTCGCTGGAGACCGGCGATCTGCTGGGCTGGTCGTGGCTGTTTCCGCCGTACGAGTGGGATTTCGGCGCGGAGGCGCTCAGTCCGGTGCGGGCGTACGAGTTCGACGGGGCGCAGGTGCAGGCCGTGTGCGACGACGATCCGGACTTCGGGTACGCGCTGCTGCGGGTGATCGCCGAGATCCTGGCCTTCCGGGTGCGGGCGGCCCGCACCCGGCTGCTGGACCTGTTCGCGCCGCACGCCGGCCGGTACGGGCCGGGCGTTCCCTAGGGGGTGTCCTCTTCGCCGGACCGCGCCGGGTGCGGGTGGGGGCTGGGCGCGGGTGGCCCGTACCCCCCGCCGCCCGGCGTGTCGATGATCACCTCGTCCCCGGCCGCGACCCGCGCGGTGTCGGCACCGGCGAGCGGCTCCGTACGGCCGTCGGCACGGCGCACCGCGTTGCGGCCGAGCGCCCCGGGCCCGCCGCCCGCCATGCCGTACGGGGGTACCCGCCGGTGGCCGGACAGCACGGTGACCGTCATCGGCTCCAGGAACCGGATCCGCCGCCGCACCCCGTCCCCGCCGCGCCGGCGGCCGGGCCCGCCGCTGCCCTCGCGGATGCGGAACTCCTCCACCCGGACCGGGTAGCGCCACTCCAGGACCTCGGGGTCGGTGATCCGGGAGTTGGTCATGTGGGTCTGCACGGCGTCGGCGCCGCGGAACCCGTCCCCGGCGCCGGACCCGCTGGCGATCGTCTCGTAGTACTGGACGTGGTCGTTGCCGAAGGTGAGGTTGTTCATGGTGCCCGACCCCTCGGCCTGGACCCCGAGCGCGGCGTACAGGGCGCCGGTGACCGCCTGGGAGGTCTCGACGTTGCCGGCCACGGTGGCGGCCGGATGGGCGGGCGCCAGCATCGAGCCGGGCGGAATCCGTACCTCCAGCGGCTTGAGGCACCCGCTGTTGAGCGGGATCTCGTCCGCGATAAGAGTACGGAAGACGTACAGCACCGCCGCCATCACCACCGAGGAGGGCGCGTTGGTGTTGTCGGGCCGCTGCGCGGAGGTGCCCGTGAAGTCGAGCACGGCGGACCGGTTCGTACGGTCCACGGTGACCGCGATCCGGATGACGGCCCCGGCGTCGGTCTCGTAGCGGTACGAACCGTCGTGCAGCGCCCCGATGACGCGGCGCACCGATTCCTCGGCGTTGTCCTGGACGTGCCCCATGTAGGCGTGCACCACGTCCAGGCCGAACTGGTCGATCAGGGCGCGCAAATCGGCGATGCCCTTCTCGTTCGCGGCGATCTGGGCGCGCAGGTCGGCGAGATTGGCGTCCGGGTTGCGGGAGGGGTGGCGGGCCCCGGTGAGCAGCGCCCGGGTCTCGGCCTCGCGCAGGACGCCGTCGCGCACCAGCAGCCAGTTGTCGAAGAGCACGCCCTCCTCGTCGATGGTGCGGCTGAAGGCGGGCATGGAGCCGGGCGTGATGCCGCCGATCTCGGCGTGGTGCCCGCGTGAGGCGACGAGGAAGAGCAGTTGCCGCCCGTCCGTCCCGGCTCCGCCGCCCTTCCCGCGCTCGCCGCGCTCGCCGAACACCGGGGTGATGACCGTGACATCGGGCAGATGGGTCCCGCCGTGATACGGATCGTTGATCGCGTACACGTCGCCGGGGCGCATCGTGCCGGCGTTGCGCCGCAGCACTTCCTTGATGGACTCCCCCATCGAGCCCAGATGCACCGGGATGTGCGGCGCGTTGGCGATGAGGTTCCCCGAGGCGTCGAACAGGGCACAGGAAAAGTCCAGCCGTTCCTTGATGTTGACGGAGTGCGCGGTGTTCTCCAGCCGCACGCCCATCTGTTCGGCGATCGCCATGAAGAGGTTGTTGAAGACCTCCAGCCGCACCGGGTCCACCGCGGTGCCCACAGCGGCGGTGCGCGGCCGGTCCCGCACCCGCCGCAGGATCAGATGTCCCCGCGGCCCGGCCTCGGCCCGCCACCCCGGGTCGACGACGGTCGTGGCGTCCGGCTCGGCGATGATCGCCGGCCCCTCCACGGCGTCCCCGGCCCGCAGATCGGCCCGCCGGTGGAGCGCGGCCCGCGGGTACCAGCGTCCCGCCGCGTACATCCGTACCCGGTCGACGGGTTCCGGTGGCGGCTCGTCCGCGCCGCGCGCCGGGGTCGGCCTCCCCGGTGCGGCCGGCCCCGCGGCCCCCACGGCTTCGGCGACCGCCAGCGCGACGACCAGTGGCTTGTCCATGGCGAACCCGTAGCGGGCCCGGTGGGCGGCAGTGAATTCCTCGGTCATGGCGTCGATTTCGCCGAACTCGACGGGCAGGTCGGCGTCCGTGCCCGCGTAGCGCAGATGGAGCCGGGAGACGGTGCGGACGGACTCGGCCGGGATGCCGTCGGAGAGCAGTTCGGCGCGGGCCCGCTCCGCCAGCTCCCGGCACATCTCCCGTACGCCGCCAAGGGCTTCGGGGATGAGCTCCGTCTCGATGGAGTGCTCCCGCAGGGCGGTCGCGTCCGCCACCCCGATCCCGTACGCGGAGAGCACCCCGGCCAGCGGCGGGGCGATGACGGTCCCGATGCCCAGCGCGTCGGCGACCGCACACGCGTGCTGCCCGCCGGCGCCGCCGAAACTCGCCAGGGCGTACCGGGTGACGTCGTGACCGCGCTGCACCGAGATCTTCTTCACCGCGTTGGCCATGCCGAGCACCGCGATCTCCAGGAAACCGGCCGCGACCCGCTCCGGGCTGCGGGTGTCCCCGGTCGCGCCGGAGATCTCCCGTGCGAGCCTCGCGAACTCCTCCCGCACCACGGCGGCGTCCAGCGGCTGATCCCCGCCCGGACCGAACACGGCGGGGAACTGTCCTGGCTGGATGCGTCCCAGCATCACATTGGCGTCGGTGACCGTCGGCGGCCCGCCGCGCCGGTAGCAGGCCGGGCCCGGCACCGCGCCGGCCGACTCGGGGCCGACGCGGTAGCGCGTCCCGTCGAACCACAGGAGCGAGCCGCCACCGGCCGCCACGGTGTGGATGTCCATCATCGGCGCGCCCATCCGGACCCCGGCGACGGCGGTGCCGAAGACCCGCTCGAACTCCCCCGCGTAGTGCGAGACATCGGTGGAGGTGCCGCCCATGTCGAAGCCGATGACCCGGTCGTGGCCGACCTCGGCACACCTGCGCGCCATCCCGACCACCCCACCGGCAGGGCCGGACAGGACGGCGTCCTTCCCCCGGAAGTGGCCTGCCTCCCGCAGACCACCGCTGGACTGCATGAACATCAGCCGTACACCGGGTAGTTCGCCCGCCACCCGGGCCACGTACCGGCGCAGCACGGGGGAGAGATACGCGTCGACGACCGTGGTGTCCCCACGCGTGACGAGCCGGATCAGCGGACTGACCTCGTGGGAGGCGGACACCTGGGTGAACCCCGCTTCCCGGGCGAGCCGGACGACGGCCCGCTCGTGCTCCGGGTAGCGGTAGCCGTGCAGGAGGACGACGGCGGCGCTGCGGTATCCGGCGGCGTGGGCCCGGCGCAGCCGGGTGCGGAGGGCGGGCTCGTCGAGGGCGGCGACGGTCTCCCCGTGGGCGCCGACCCGCTCCGGCACCTCGATGACCCGCTCGTACAGCGCCCGCGGCAGCACGATCCGCCGGTCGAAAAGCCGGGGCCGGTTCTGGTAGGCGATGCGCAGCGCGTCCCGGAAGCCGGCGCTGATCAGCAGCACGGTGGGCTCACCGCGCCGCTCCAGCAGCGCGTTGGTGGCCACGGTGGTGCCCATCTTCACGACCGAGATCCGCTCGGCGGGCACCTGCTCGCCGGGCGCGAGGCCCAGCATCCGCCGGATCCCGGCGACGGCGGCGTCGCGGTACCGCGCGGGATCGTGCGACAGCAGCTTGGCCGTCGCCAGCGAACCGTCGGGCCGCCGCCCCACGACATCGGTGAAGGTGCCGCCCCGGTCGACCCAGAACTCCCAGCGTCCGCTCACCCGCGCTCCTCGGCCGTCCGGAGACCTTGCGTGATGTTGAGCATACGTAAAGTAGCCACGCGTGAGGGGCGGCGGGCGGGTGAGCGGACGCGGTGTCACCCGGTGACGGTGTCCCGGATCCACTCCCGCTCGGCGTGGCTGGAACCGTAGACGCCGTGCTGGTCGAGGCTGCCCCGGGAGACCACCCCGACGACGGTCCAGGTGCCGTGGGTCCGCGTCAGCAGGGGGCCGCCGGAGTCGCCCGCCCGCGCGGTCTGCGGCCACTTGCTGCCCTCACCGGGCAGGGCCCGCACGCACAGTTCCCCGGGAAGGATGGGTTCGCCGCTGATGCCGGTGCAGCGTTCGGGGGCGATGAGGCGCGAATCCAGCTGCCGCAGCTTCACCGGACGCGGCCCCCACGGGTCGCCCGGGTTCTCCGGCAGCCGGTGGTCGCCCCAGCCGAGGGTGCGCACGGTGTCCCCGGTGCCCGGGGCCCGGCGGGGCAGGGCGGCGGGCGTGGCCGCGACCGGGGCGTCCAGTGCGAGCAGTGCCATGTCCTGGCCGGTGTCCCGGTCCGCCGGGGCGGTGACGATCCGCTCGCCGCGACGCACCTCGCCGCCCCGGGTGCGGTCGTTGCTGCCCACCCGGACCTGGATCGTGGCCGGATCCCGCAGGGCGCTCCCGGCGTCGCCCGGGTCGGCCAGCACGCAGTGCTCGGCGGTGAGGATCCACCGCGCCGCGATGAGCGTGCCGCCGCAGAAGTGGTCGCCGCCTGTGTCCTGGAGGGAGGCCACGAAGGAGTAGGTGGCGGTGGCCTGTTCGCCGCCGGTGATGGCCTGTGCCGGCGGGGCGCCCACCACTGCCCCGGCCGCCACCGCGCCGGCCGCGCACCACACCCGCAGCTTCCGGGGCGCCCGCCCCACCCGTCCGTCGTTCGCTGTGCTGTTCATGAACTCAGCTCAGCACGGGGCCGATTGCAGCGCCGTAAGGCCGGCCGCGGGCGCGCGGGGCAGCCGGCGTGTCCGCCCCTTGCGGCACCCGCCCGCTCAGGACGGTGTCAGCCGGCCCCTGACCGCCGTCTGCACGCCCTCCTGCTCGGCCGGGTCCGCCGCCAGGGAACGCAGCCGGTCCAGGACGCGGGCGTCCGCCGTGGCGGCATGGTGGGCGGCGACCTCCCTGGTCTCCTCCTCGCAGTCCCACAGGCACTCCACCGCGAACCCCGAGGCGAACGTCGGGTCGGTGACGGCCAGCGCGCGGGCGGTGTGGCCGCGCAGCTGGGAGGAGATGGTCTGCCGGTAGATGTGCCGCAGCACCGGCACCGCCGGTCCTATGGCCAGCCGGGCCGAGCCCTCCACCAGGGCCCGCAGTTCCTTGGCGTCGGTACCCCTGGTGCGCACCACCCGGCGCAGCGCGGCCAGCACGCCCGGCGCGTCCGGCGCGGAGCCGCGGCGGGCGAGTATCACGGCGGCGGTGCGGCCCAGTTCATCCGTCCGCTCCAGCCAGCCGCGCGCCTGGCGCAGCGCGCCGTCGTCGTTCATCCGGGCGTACGCGGTGACCGCCGCCTGGGCCAGCTCCTCGTCCGGCTCCTCCGCCGCCCGCTGGATCAGCTCGAAGACGGCCGGGTCGCCGCGTTCGGCGAGGTGGCGCAGGGCGGCGGCCCGCACCACCGGGCTGGAGCCTTCCACGGCCGCCCGGAGCAGCACCTCGCGGTCGCCGGGGCCCGCCACCGCGCCGAGACAGCGGGCCGCGGCGGCCTCCCGCCACTGGCGCGGGGTCTGTTCGTACCCTTCCCTGGCCCAGTCCAGGACGGCGCGCACGCTCCAGCCCGGCTGCGGGGTCGGCGGGCGCAGCTGGCGCTGCCAGCGGTCGAAATCGCCGGTCTCCAGGGCTCTGGCCAACCGCTCGCGCTGGCCGGAGCGGGCGGGGTCCTCGGCCCACAGGTGCCAGGGGCGGGGTTCGAAGGAGTCACGGACGGCTTCGATGAGGGCGCGCTCGCCGGCCTCGGTGCCGGGGAAGCGGGCCAGGATCGCGGGGCCCAGTTCGCGCAGCCCTGCGTCGTCCTCGCGCACCGCCAGCTCGTCCAGGGCCCAGCGCCAGTTGGCGCCGGTCACCGCGTACCGGCGCAGCAGCGCCAGCGCGTCCTGCCGCCCCGCGGTCACCAGGTGGCCCAGGACGGACAGGGCGAGCCCGGTGCGCTGCTCGCACTCCTCCAGGGCGTCGACGGGGTCGAAGAGGTGCTCGCCGATGGCGTCGAGCGGGGCGTCCAGCTCGCGGTAGAGGCGCGCGTAGTAGAGCGACCGGTGTTCGAGTTGCCAGTCCGGGCGTGGGTCGCGGAGCACGCAGTGGTTCAGCGCGGCGACGGCGTCCGGCCGTGGCGCCGCGAGGGCGTGCAGCCATCCGTCGCCGCGCCCTCGCTGGAGGAGCCCGAGAAGGGTTCCGCTGGGCGCTATGTCTGTTTCGATGGGACTGGCGAACATATGAGTCAGCATCCGGTTGGGGAAGTCCGGTGGCAACGGGATTTCCGGATCGAGCAGTGGGACGCCGGTCATCCTTGCCGTTGGGAGCCTGTCTACACCTGCGGTCGGCCCGCTGTCGAAGTGTCCTCGGCCATGCCCCGGCGGCAAGCGGCCGAATCTCTTACGGAGCGGCGCGCGGCATGGCACAGTCGGTAGTCAACCGCGCCTGGTTCCGACCGGCGTCGGTGTCCGGCACGAACCGCGCGCCGTACCAGGTATCAGGGATCAGACATGCTCTCCTCCCCCCATTCGGAATCCTCCGCGAACGATCTGCCAGCAGGGAGCGACACCTTCGACACCCTCGATCAGTTCGACACCCTGATGGCCAGGGCCCGCCGGCTGCGGGAGGACGCGCGGACGCTGCGGCACGCGGAACGCTCGCCGCTGCGCCGGGCGGCCTGGGACGCGGCGACCGAGCGGCTGGACGAGTTCGGCCGGCAGGTGGCGGAGCTGCGGCCGGTACCGGCCGCCGGGCCGCAGCTGCCCGGAGCCGCGGCGCATCCGGCGCCGGTGGCGCAGGAGGCCGGGACGGTGCGGCTGGGGGCGCGGATCGGCAGTGCGGAGTGGAGCCTGCTGACGGATGGGGTGGTGTGGTCGCAGGAACTGTTCGCGATCTTCGGGCGCTCGGAGCGGGAAGGCCCGCTCACCCTGGACCAGCTGCCGTCCTGCCTGGTGGCCGCGGATCAGCCGGTGCTGTCGGCCGCGATGACCGGCTGTCTGGTGGACGGGCGGGCGATGGACTGCGAGTTCCGCGTCAACCGTCCCGACGGTTCGCGGCGCACGGTGCGGATGGCGGGCGAACCGGTGCTGGACGAGGCGGGTGGCACCGTCGCGATGTGGGCGGTGCTCCGTGACATCACCGGGCTCGACGAGGAGGACGGGGAGCAGGAGGACGAGGAGGGGCGGTCGGGGGAAGAGGCGCGGCAGCTGCGACGGCTGGCGCTGGCCGGGCACCGGCTCACGGTGGAACTCCAGGAACCGGCGGAGAGCGGTCCCGCGCCGTGGCTGGCGAGACCGGCGTCACGGACCGTGCCGGCGCAGCGCGGACCGTCCGGTTCGCTGGAGCTGGCCGCCCGTTATCTGCCCGCGCTGGACGGCGGGGCGCCGGGCGGGAAGTGGTACGACTCGCTGGAGCTCGCGGACGGCGGCACCGTGCTGAGCCTGGGCGATCTGCCGGGCCGGGGGGCGGTGGCCACGGCGGGTACGGCGACGGCGCTGGGGGCGATCCGCGGGATCGCGCTGACGGGGGCGGGCCCCGGGACGGTGCTGGGGCATCTCAACGAACTGCTCGATCTGGGCAGTCATCCGCTGCTGGCCAGCGCGCTGTGCTGCCGCTACCAGCCGGGCGAGCGGCTGCTGACCTGGGCGCAGGCGGGCCATCCGGCGCCGCTGCTGTGCCGGGCGGGCGCGGGGCGGGCGCTGGCGCGGCCGGTGGGCCCGCTGCTGGGCACGCTGTCGGGGGCGGGGTACGAGGAGCGGGTGGAACGGCTGGAGCCCGGGGACGTGCTGGTGCTGCACACCGACGGGCTATTTTCGGACAGCCGGGCCGCCGGGGCGCCGCCGGAGGATCACGACGGGAACGAGCGGCTGCTGGCGCTGGCCGGCGGGCTGGCGGCAGCGGGCAGCGCCGGGGAGTGTCTGCGGATCCTGGTGTCCGCGTCGCAGGAGGCCGGGGCGCCGCGCGAGGACGACGCGTGTGTGCTGGTGGTGCGGATCCGGCCGTGACGGACGGCGTCCGCCGGTGTCCGTGATTGCCCCGGACGACTGTTCCGCCGCGTCCCCGGTCCGTTCGGTGCCCGCTCCGTGCCCGCTCCCGGCTCGCGCGCCGTCGGTGCGCACGGTGACTCCACGCGCGGTCGGGGTCCGTGATCGGGCGCAGGACACGGGCACGGGTCCCGGCCGCGACGGCCGTGTCCACCGCGCCCATCGGATCTCCCCTCCGTCAGGTGGGCTGCTCCCGGGGCGGCCGGAGCGCCCGGTGGCCCGGTGCGCGGAGGGCGCCCGGGGGCGGGGCCGGAGGGCTGTCACCTCCCGCCCGGCCCGCGACGCTCCCCACTCGGCGGCCGGGAGCTGCCCCCGGGTGGGCGGGATGCGCCGGACAGCCCTCAGACTCTGGCGCTGCCCGCGGGCAGTGCCCTGGGCATGGCCGCCTCCAGCTCCTCCCGCAGTTCGTCCACCGTGGCGTAGCCCCGGTAGTAGGCGCTGAGCCGGTACATCTGGCGCAGCCGGTCCCAGGTCCGCAGGGACGAGTTCTCGCGGATGCTGTGCAGGGCCAGCCGCGCCGTGTTCGTGGCCTGATCGGGTTCGTCCGCGATGAAGTGCGCGGAGGCCAGCGAGATCTGGTCGAACAGCATGGCCCGCTGCCGGTCCTTGATACGCAGCGCCAGCGCCTCGTTGGCGTGCCGCTCGGCGATCCGGGCCGCCGCCGGGTCGTGTTCGGCCAGGGTGCGGTACGCCAGGGCCTGCATCCCGTGCAGATCCGCCTCGTCGAACATCTGCATCCAGCTCGGCGGCGGCACGTCGGTGCGATCGGAGACGAACAGGTCCTCGGCCTCGCCCAGGGTGCGGCGCATCGCCTGCCCGCGCCCCAGGGACGCCTGTGCCCACGCCTCGATGGTGAACAGCATGGCGCGGGTGCGCGGCAGCGCCTCGTCCCCGGCGCCGCGCTTGGCGAGCTGCATCAGGTCCAGCGCCTCGTCGGGCCGGCCCAGGTGCACCATCTGGCGTGCCGCCCGGGAGAGCGCCTCGCCGGTCCGGGGCCGGTCACCACTCTCCTTGGCCGCGTGGGCGGCTATCACGAAGTACTTCTGTGCGGTGGGTTCCAGGCCCACGTCGTGGGACATCCAGCCCGCCAGGACGGCCAGGTTGGCCGCCACCCCCCACAACCGCCGCTGCAGATGCGGTGGGTGGCGGTAGGCGAGTATGCCGCCCACCTCGTTGAGCTGGCCGACCACCGCCTTGCGCTGCAGTCCGCCGCCCTTCTTGGCGTCCCAGGCGCGGAAGATGTCGACGGAGCTTTCCAGGGCGTCGATCTCCTCGGAGCCGACGGGGGCCGCCTCGTACCGGTCGAGGCCCGCTGAATCGATACTGCCGGGAGTGAGTTCGGAGGGGGAGGAGGCACCTGAGCCAGGACGGGTCAGAAGCCAGTCGTGCATGGCGTCGCTGAGTGCGGAGCCTGCGGCGAGCGCGGCGCCCGCGCCCACCATGCCGCGTCGGTTGAGCATGAGGTCCATTCCCGTGAATTCGGTGAGAACCTCGGCTGTCCGCCGGGGAGCCCACGGCAGCCCGTCGATGGACTGGCGTGTCCCCGCATCCCCTGGCCGGCGCAACCCGAGATCCTCGATGGTCACGACACGGCCGAGTCGCTCGGTGAACAGCGCTGCCAGCACCCCGGGCACCGGATCGCGGGGGGTTTCCCCCACCTCGATCCAGCGCCGTACCCGTGAGGTGTCCGTGGACAGCTGGGGATGGCCCTGGGCGGCCGCCTGGCGGTTGACCAGGCGGGCGAGTTCGCCCTTGGACCACCCCGCCAGCCTGAACAGGTCGGCCAGGCGGGTGTTGGGTCGTCTGCTCACGTCAAGCCCCCAGGATCTCGGCTGAGTTGACAGTAACCGCCAAGGAGGGTCGCGATGCCCATTCGCCAGGGTTCGCCAGGGTCCGCCTGGTGGTGCGCCACCCGCCCGGGGCGGTGGTGTAGAACCGCGCCACCCCGGTCCGGTCTCCGGCGGGCATTCCCCAGGATGCCCGTGCGGGCCCGGGCCGGGAGCGCCCTCGAACGTACCGGCGTACGAAGGGACCCTGCCCGCCCATGTACTCAGCACCCTCACCCGTGTTCAACCGGCCCCGGCCGCGCCTGGCCGACCGTACCGGCGCAGGAGCCCCGTCCGCCGCACTCACCGCTGAGCGGCCCGGCCGGGCCGTCGGCCGTGCCGCCCCGCCGCCGGGCGGCGCCCGGCTGGACCTCTCGGGTGCGCGTGGGGCCCGGCTGCGTGCGGCGCTGGCCGCGGTGCAGGAGATCTGTCCGGAGTTCAGCGCGGTCCAGGTACTGCGGGAGCGCGGCCCCTCCCTGGTGATCGCCGGGATGACGGGGCGGCGGGCGGCCGTCGCCAAGTGCCTGCTGGACGCCCCCGCCCAACCGGCGCGGGCCGAGCGGGCCCGGCAGGAGATAGCGGCGTACCGCAGCTTCGTACGGCACCGGCCGCCGGTCCGGGTGCCGAAGCTGGTGGCCGCCGATCCGCACAGCTGCACACTGGTGACGGAGTTCATCCCGGGGCGGCCGGCCGCCGGCGTGCGGCATCCGCTGTCGCCGCCGAGCGTGGCGGACGAGCGGGCGCTGCTGGGCTCGCTGGTGCGGCTCGGCCAGTGGCAGCCGCCGCCCGGTGCCTTCGACGACGCCGTCAACTATCCGGCGCAGCTGGCCCGCTACCACGCGCTCGGGCTGCTCACCGATCGCGACATCGGCGATCTGCAGGCGCTGCTGCACGGGCTGCGCGGGCTGCGGGACCCGGGGCAGGAGCTGCCGCGGCAGTTCTGCCACGGCGAGGCGCTGGTGAGCAGCGTGGTGCTGTCGCCGACCGGTCCTGTGCTGGTGGGCTGGGACGCGGCGGGCTGGTATCTGCCGGGGTACGACCTGGCGACGCTGTGGGCGTGTCTGGGGGACGCGCCGCTGGCGCGCCGCCGGATCAGCCAGACGGCGCAGACGTCGGGCCCGGCCGGCCGGGACGCCTTTCTGGTGAATCTGATGCTGATCCTCACCCGGGAGATCCGGATCTGTGAGGAGGCGGTGCAGCGGGCGATGCGGGCGGCGCCGGGTCCGGCGACGGCGGGCGGGATGGCGTACGGCGAGGAGCAGCGGCTGTTGCTGCGCCGGCTGCACGACGACTGGGCGCTGGCGCGGCGGGCGGTACGGGCGGCGGTGGGGACGCGCTGAGGCGGTGCGGGCCGGGCGGCGCGCGGGTGAGGTCGTTGACTCACGCATAGCAGACATATAGTCATACGAGCGTGGAGTCCGTACACCGCACCGGCCGCCGCGCGTCCCGTGCCGCCCTGGGCCTCGCCGTCGCGACGGCACTGCTGCTCCCCGGCGGCGCACTCGCCGCGCCACCGGCACCGGCACCGGCACACGAAACGTCCCTGCGGCAGGAGTTCGGCGCCGCCGCCGAGCGCTACGAGGTGCCCGAGGCGCTCCTGCTCGGCCTCGGCTACCTCCACTCCCGCTGGGAGCACCACGACGGCGCCCCCTCGGTCACCGGCGGCCACGGCCCGATGCAGCTGCGGGAGGACGGCCCCGGCTGGGCCACCGCGGAGCGCGCCGCCGAACTGACCGGCCTGCCCGCCGAACGGCTGCGCACCGACCCGGCCGCCAACGCCGCCGGCGGGGCCGCGCTCCTCGCCCGCGCCCAGCGCGACCTCGGCCTGCCCGCGAGCGGTGACCCGGCGAACTGGTACGGCGCGGTGGCCCGTTACTCCGGCGCCGACACCGCGCAGGGCGCCGCGGCCTTCGCCGACGAGCTGTACACCGTCCTCACCGAGGGCCAGGCCCGCCACACCCCGGAGGGCCAGTACCTGCACCTGCCCGCCCACCCGCGCCTGTCCCCCGCCACCGCCCAACTGGCGCTGCTCGGCCTGCCCGGCGCCGCGAACGCCACGGCGGACGCCACCGAATGCCCCGCCGACGTGACCTGCGTATGGCAGCCCGCCGCGTACGAGGAGTACCCCGGCGCCGACGGCGAACCCGACTACGGCAACCACGACAAGGCCGACCGGCCCGCCTCACAGCGCGTGGAGTACATCGTCATCCACGACGTCGAGGGCTACTTCGACAGCATGACCGAGCTGATCGAGGACCCGCGCTACGTCTCCTGGCACTACACCCTGCGCTCCTCGGACGGCCTGATCGCCCAGCACGTGCCCACCTCGGACGTCGCCTGGCACGCCGGGAACTGGTACGTCAACAGCAAGTCCATCGGCATCGAGCACGAGGGCTTCCTGGCCGAGCCCACCGCCTGGTACACGGAGGCGATGTACCGCTCCTCGGCCCGCCTGGTGCGCCACCTGGCCGCCGCGTACGACATCCCGCTGGACCGGCACCACATCATCGGCCACCACAATGTGCCGCCCACGCTGCCCGAGAACGCCTCCGCCATGCACAACGACCCGGGCCCGTACTGGGACTGGGCGCACTACTTCGACCTGCTCGGGGCGCCCTTCGGAGCGGGGGCCGAGGAAGTGGCCGACGGCCCGCTGGTGGTCATCGACCCACCGTACGCGGGCGGCACGGGCGAGGGCTTCTCCGGGGTGGCGCTGCGCTCCTCCCCCGACCCGAAGGCGCCACTGCTGGGCAACTCCTCGCTGGACATCGGGGACACCGGCGCCCGCGCCGGTGCCGGACAGGCCTTCGTGCTCGCCGAGCAGCGCGGCGAGTGGACGGCGATCTGGTACGACGGCCGCAAGGGCTGGTTCCACAACCCCCCGGACGCCCGGACCGCGTACCGCGCCGACGGCGCGCGCGTCACCGGGGCGAGCGGCACCGGCAAGGGGGACACCGTACCGGTGTACGGCCGCGCCTACCCCGAGGCGGCCGCCTATCCGCAGGACCTGCCGCCGGAGAAGGTGACGCCGATCGCGGAGTTCCCGGCGGACCAGGAGTACGCGCTCGGGCTGAGCACGGCCGCCGAGTTCCTCGCGGCACGCTCCTTCGACCCGGCGCGGCACCGGGTGATCAGGGGCGAGGAGTACCACCAGATCCAGATCGGCCACCGGATCGGGTACGTCCGGGCGGCCGACGTGCGCCTGCTGCCGGCCTCCTGAGGCGGCCCGGGCCGGCCGCGCCGCGCGCTACTGCTGGAACATCTCCGCGGGCAGCGGCTTCAGCAGCTGGTACAGCTCGTCGGTGATCGGCCGCTCCCAGCTGGCGATGGTGACCAGCACCCCGTCGCTGCGGTCGAACTGCACGCAGGACACCCGGCTCTCCGAGCAGGTGATCCGGTGCACGATCAGCAGGTTGTCGTCGTGCATCACGGGGATGTCCTCGGACCCGATGACCCGCACGTCCTCGTCGATCTCCAGGGCCGCGAGCAGCTGATGCACCTCGAAGGGCACATCGTCCTCTTCGATGTCGCGGGCCGGCGACCCCTGCGGGAGGTTGCCGATGACCATCGCGGGGCCGCGCCCGCCGAACAGGTCGTAGCGCAGCACCACACCCTGGCAGCTGCCGTCGGGCGCGGGCAGCAGGCCGGCGCCCAGAACTCCCGGCCAGTCACCGGGATCCATGGCCAGTACGTCGAAGTCCGGGCCCGCGGGGGACGCGGCGCTGCGGCGGCGGAGAAAGGACATACCCGCAATGGTACGTGGCCCGCGCCGGTCATCCGCCGGGACCGGCACCGCTGTCCCAGCCGCTCTCCCAGCCGTTGTCCCAGCCGTCGGCCGCCCGCCGGTACAGCAGTGCCGCCTCCTGCGGGCGGCCCAGGCGTTCCAGGCAGTACGCCTCGTCGTTGCGGCTGGTGGCGGTGTCCGGATGGGCGGCGCCGAGCACCTTCTCCCGGGCCCGGCGCACCTGCCGGTACTCGGTCAGCGCCTCCGCCCAGCGGCCCAGCCAGCCCAGCGCGATGGCGATCTCGCGGCGGCTGACGAGGGTGTCCCGGTCGTCGGGGCCCAGCACCCTGGCGCGCAGCGACCACACCTGCCGGGCCTCCGCCAGTGCCTCCGGCCAGCGGCCCAGCCGCCCCAGCGAGATGCCCCGGCCGTGCCGGGCGCGCAGCGTCCGCGGATGGCGGTCCCCGAACCGGGCGGCGCACACCGCGATCAGCTCCTGGTACAGGGCGAGCGCCTGGTCGGGGTGGCCGAGCCTGCCCAGGCAGATCCCCATCTCGAACCGGGCGTCCAGCGCCTCGGGCGCCCCGGTGACGGCGACCGGCCGGTGGGCGGCGAGCGCCTCGGCCCAGCGGCCCAGGCGGCGCAGCGCGTGGGCGAGCTGGTACTGGCTGGCCAGAGTGTCCGGATGAGCGGCGCCCAGGGCGCGTTCGCGTTCGGCAGCCAGCGCGCGGTGTGCCTCGTACGCCTCGGGCCAGCGGTCGAGGCGGCCCAGCGCGAGGGCGGCGCGGTGCCGTCCGGCGAGCACGGCCAGGTACTCGGGGGCGGGGCGCGGCCCGGGCAGCGTGCTGGTGACCGGGCCGGTCCACGGTCCGGTGAGGCCGGACGTGCGGTCGGGGGGCGGCAGGCGCAGCGACCACGAGCCGCTGGCCCGGGATCCGGCGCGCATCCCGCGGGTCCACTCCGGCAGCGGTCCCTCACCGTCGACGCCGCTGCCTCCGCCGCTGCCGCCGGCCGGGGTCACCGGGCCGGCGTCCAGCTCCCGTACCAGCACGGCGGCGTCCGCCGGGCGGTCCTCGGGACGTTTGGCGAGCAGCGCGAGGATCAGCCGGTCCAGCGGTTCGGGGATCTCCGGGCGGTGGCTGCTGGGCGGCACCGGGAGATGGTCGCGGTGGCCGATCAGGATGGCCCAGGGGTCGCCGAGGTCGAAGGGCGGTGCGCCGGTGGCCAGCTCGTACAGCACACAGCCCAGCGAGTACAGATCGCCGCGGTGGTCCACGGGCTGTCCGGCGATCTGCTCGGGCGACATGTAGTGCGGGGTGCCCATGGCCATGCCGAAGCCGGTCAGTTTGGTGGAGAACCCGATGTCGTGGGCGAGCCTGGCGATGCCGAAGTCGCAGATCTTGACGGTGCCGTCGGTCAGCCGCATCACGTTGGCGGGCTTGAGGTCGCGGTGCACCACACCCTGTTCGTGGGTGTAGGCGAGGGCGGCGGCGGTCTGGGCCGCGATGTCGGTGACGTCCTCGACGGGCAGCGGGGCGCCGCCGCCCTCGTTCAGCACCTGGCTGAGGTTGCGGCCGACGAGCAGTTCCATGACGAGGTACAGCAGTCCGTCGTCCTCGCCGAAATCGTGGACGACGGTGATCCCCCGGTGCTGGAGTCCGGCCGCCACCCGCGCCTCGCGCCGGAAGCGCTGCCGCAGCACCCGCAGGAAGGACTCCTCGCGCCCCGACCCCAGCGGCTTGAGGCATTTGACGGCCACCCGCCGGTCCAGTGCCTCGTCCCGGGCGCTCCAGACCTCCCCCATGCCGCCCCGGCCGATCAGCTCCAGCAGCTGATACCGGCCGTGAATCACCGGACGCTCCGTCATGTCCCCCTTCTTCCGCCATTCCCGACCCGGGCGGAGACGTCTCCGCAGGGGGCCAGTATGACGGCCCCGGCCGGCCCCGTAACGGTGAGCGGCCGGGCCGGGGAGGCGCTGGAGGCGGCCCGGGCGGCGGCCACGGCGGCCCTCGGGTCCGGCAGTGCGTCACTCAAGGAGGTGACCGCCTTCGCCGGGCGGCGCGCGGCAGTGCGGGGCCCGGAACGGGCCCGTGGGCTGATCGACGGCACGCGTGGGCGCAGGCCCCGCGCGGCGCGCGCCGCGGGACGCACCGTGCCCGATGATGCGGGAACAAGGACGGACCGCCCCGCGCCGTACAGGAGTCGCCCCGATGACGGATCTTCCCCTCCCCCGCTCCACGTTCTTCGACGAGGCGTTCGCCGGTGTCCCGGTGATGGGGATCTTCCGGGGGTACGACCCGGAAGCCACCGTGGAACTGTGCGAGCGGGCCTGGGACCTGGGCATCCGGATGGTCGAGGTGCCGGTCCAGGACCCGTCCGCGTTCTCCTCCCTGCGGGCCGCCGTCGCCGCCGGGGCCGAGCGTGGGCTGCCGGTCGGGGCCGGGTCCGTGCTCTCGGCGGCGCAGGTGCGGGAGGTGGCGGTGGCGGGCGCCGCGTTCGCCGTCTCACCGGGGATGCTGCCGGAGGTGGCCGGGGCCTGCGGTGAGCACGGACTGCCGTATCTGCCGGGGGTCGCGAGCGCCACGGAGATCGCGCAGGCGCTGGCACTCGGCCTCGGCTGGCTGAAGGTGTTCCCGGCCGCCCAGCTGACCCCGGGCTGGGTCCGTGCCCAGCTCGCCCCGTTCCCCGACGTGTCGCTGGTGGCGACGGGCGGCGTCGACGCCTACAACGCCCAGGACTTCCTGGCCGCCGGCTGCCGGGCGGTGGGAGTGGGTTCGGCCCTGGAGGACGGGGCGCAGCTGGAGCAGCTGGCGGATCTGATGCGGGCCTGACGCCGGGCGGGCCCGGGCCGCTCGCTCAGCCGTCGGCGGCGTGCGCGGCGCGCTGGGACGCGCTGCGCAGCACACAGAACTCGTTGCCCTCGGGATCCGCGAGGATGACCCACCCCGTTCCGTCGGGCCGCCGGTGGTCCGCGACCAGGGTGGCGCCGAGGTCCAGCAGCCGTGCGGTCTCCTCCTCGCGGCTGGTGTCCGGGCGCAGACACAGATGGATGCGGTTCTTGACGGTCTTGGGCTCCGGTACCTGGTTGAAGTGCAGCAGCGGCCCGGAGGGCAGCAGCACCTGGGTCTCCTCGGCGCCGGGACCGTCCTCCGCGTGCTGCGGGTACCCGGTCACCTTGCTCCAGAACTCGGCCAGCTCGTAGGCGTTCGCGCAGTCGATCGCCACGTTCTCCACTATCGACACCATGACGCCGACCCTCCCCCACCACCCGGCCGCGCCGCCACCGTTTTACCCCAGGCTGCGGCCACCACCAGTACCGCCACCTGGGTGAGCAGCGCCGGCAGCAGGCCCAGGAGCGGATGCCAGTGGATCAGCAGGGCCCCGCCGAAGGCGCCCAGCAGCAGCGCCACCGGGGCCGCCGTCCTGCGCCGCCGCCGCGGGGACTCGGCGATCGCCAGCGCGGTGAGCGTGCTGGTGATGACGGTGGTGGGCAGGTCGGCGACGCCCAGCCGCCGGACCGCGCCGCCCTGCAGCCCCATGGCGAAGCCGAGCAGCCCGGCCAGCACGTCACGGGTGGCGACCGCCCACAGGGCCGTCACCAGGACCAGGGTCAGGGTGCTCGCGGTCAGTACCGCGACGACCCGGGCCGGCCAGGCGCCGGGCGGCACCGTCTCCCGTACGACCCGTCCGGCCGTCACCGCGCCGACCACGAACGCGGCCAGCGCGATGCCCGTGCGCAGCAGCGGGACCTCGCCGTGCCCGGCGGCGGCGAAGCCGAGCAGCGCCACGTTGCCGGTCATGTTGGCGGTGAAGACCCGGTCCAGGGTCAGATAGCTGACGGCGTCCACCGAGCCGGTGGCGAAGGTCAGCGCGATGAGCAGCACCACCCGCAGTCTGCTGTGCGTCACCTCGGCCTCCTCCGCCCGCCGCCGCGTCGCCCTTCTCCCTCACCCTGTGCGGCGCGGCGCCGCTGCGCATCCGGCCCGCCCCTGCCCCCGGGTTCCCGCTCCCCCGGACGCCGCGCGCCCGGGTGCCGTACGGGTCCCTCGTCCGTAGGCTGGCCGAATGAAGATGCTGATGAACGTCCCGGAACGGGTGGTCTCCGACGCACTGCACGGAATGGCCCTGGCCCACCCGGAGTTGGTCGTCGACGTCGACAACCGGGTGATCGTGCGGCGGGACGCCCCGGTGGCCGGCAAGGTGGGGCTGGTCTCCGGCGGCGGATCGGGTCACGAGCCGCTGCACGGCGGCTTCGTCGGCCCCGGCATGCTGGACGCCGCCTGTGCCGGGGAGGTCTTCACCTCTCCCGTTCCCGATCAGATGGTACGAGCGGCCGCCGCCGTCGACAGCGGGTCCGGTGTGCTGCTGATCGTCAAGAACTACACGGGCGACGTCCTCAACTTCGACATGGCGGCCGAACTGGCCGAGGACGAGGGCGTACGGATCGCCAAGGTCCTCGTCCAGGACGATGTGGCCGTCACCGACAGCACGTACACGGCCGGCCGGCGCGGCACCGGCGGCACCCTGTTCGTGGAGAAGCTGGCCGGCGCCGCCGCCGAGGAGGGCGCGAGCCTGGACCGGGTGGCGGCGATCGCCCGCCAGGTCTCCGACTCCTCCCGCAGCTTCGGGGTCGCGCTCAGCGCCTGCTCCACCCCCGCCAAGGGCGGCGCCACCTTCGATCTGCCGGCGGGCGAACTGGAACTGGGCATCGGCATCCACGGCGAGCCGGGCCGCGAGCGGCGCGCCATGATGACCTCGGGTGAGATCGCGGATGTCGCGGTGGACGCGCTGCTGGAGGATCTGCGCCCGGACGGTCCGGTGCTGGCGCTGGTCAACGGCATGGGCGGGACGCCGCTGCTGGAGCTGTACGGCTTCAACGCCGAGGTGCAGCGGGTTCTGACGGCCCGCGGGGTCTCGGTGGCGCGTACCCTCGTCGGCAATTACGTCACCTCGCTCGACATGGCGGGCGCTTCGGTGACGCTGTGCCAGGTGGACGAGGAGCTGCTGCGGCTGTGGGACGCGCCGGTGAGCACGCCGGGGCTGCGCTGGGGCCGTTGAGCCAGGGGAGTGTGAGGACGAGGATGGACGCGGAATTCTTCCGTCGCTGGCTCACCGCGACGACACGGGCCGTGGACGAGGAGGCCGACCGGCTCACGGAGCTGGACGCGGCCATCGGCGACGCCGATCACGGCGCCAATCTGCGGCGCGGCTTCCGGGCGGTGTCCGAGGCGCTGGCGGCGCAGGAGCCCGATGTGGTGCTCACACCCGGCGCGGTGCTGATGCTGGCCGGGCGGACGCTGATCTCCAAGGTCGGCGGGGCGTCGGGGCCGCTGTACGGGACGCTGCTGCGGCGTACCGGCAAGGCGCTGGGCGACGCACCCGAGGTGTCGGACGCCGAGCTGCGGGACGCGCTCGACGAGGGCGTGCGGGCGGTCGGGACGCTGGGCAAGTCCGAGGCGGGTGACAAGACGATGCTGGACGCGCTGATCCCGGGGGTCCGGGCGCTGGCCGAGTCCTATCCGGCGGCGCGGGACGCGGCCGCGCGCGGGGCGGAGGCCACCATCCCGATGCGGGCGCGGCGCGGCCGGGCCAGCTATCTCGGGGAACGCAGCGTCGGGCACCAGGATCCGGGGGCGACGTCCTCGGCGCTGCTGTTCGCGACCCTGGCGGAGGTGGCCGGCGATGTCTGAGGAGGAGGCACTGGTCGGGATCGTGCTGGTCTCGCACAGCAAGGAGGTGGCGGAGTCGGTGGTACGGCTGGCGGCCGGGCTGGCCGGTGGCGGGCGGCTGACGCTGCTGGCGGCGGCCGGCGGTGACGCGGACGGCGGTCTGGGCACCAACGCGGAGCTGATCACCGAGGCGGTGCGCCGGGTGGACCGGGGCGCGGGGGTGGCGGTGCTGGCGGACCTGGGCAGCGCGGTGCTCACCGTGCAGGCGCTGCTGGCCGAGGGCGACGAGCTGCCGCCGCGTACCCGGCTGGTGGACGCCCCGTTCGTGGAGGGCGCGGTGGCGGCGGTGGTCACGGCCTCGGCGGGGGCGGATCTCCAGGCGGTGGCGGACGCCGCCGGGGACGCCTACACCTTCCGCAAGATCTGAGGGCGGCCCCCGGCCGTGTTCCGGGCGGGCACCGGCCGGGGGGATCGCCCCAGAGCCCGCCCGGGCCGGCCCGGGCGGGCGGGACGGCCGCCGCTACGCGGTGCGCGGTCCGCCGTCATCCGTCCGGAAGGCAGCCACCACGGGCAGCGCCGACACCGCCAGCGGCACCGCGTCCGCGATCGCCAGGTCCCGGGCGGCGTACGAGCCCTCCCCCGCCGCCGTGCTGACCCGGACGGTGGCCAGGCCCAACCGTCGTTGCAGCGGGGACTGCCGGACGCAGACGCCACTGACGGCGGAGCGGCGCAGCACCGAGGTGTTCCGGGTCATCGCCCCGGCGCGCAGCACCAGGTATCCGTCCGTCACCGCGTGGCCGAGGGAGCGGTACCCGGCGAAGGCCAGGCCCAGCGCGGGCGGCGTGACCACCGCGAGTGTCGCCCCCCATACCGGCCGCCCCAACGGCGCCGTGGCCAGGGTGATGGCGGCCACCGCGCACAGCGCCCACATCAGCCGCCGGCGCAGGGCCGCGGCCGGGTGCCGCACCGTCGGCGCGGTCAGCGGGCCGTCGTCGCCGAGGACCTCCGCCGCCACCCGGCGGGCGATCCGGCGCGGCCCGCGCGGCAGCAGCGTCGTGCTCTCGCTCCACCAGAAGGCGCCCGTGGTGATGAGGCTGGTGTCCGTGGTCCCCAGCCAGCGCCACAGCAGCGGCTCGGAGAGGGTCACCCCGCGCGTCCTCGCCTCGTCCCGCACGGCCTCCCGGGTCCGGAACAGGCCGCGCCGGGTGCGCAGTACGCTGCCGCCGTGCTCTCCCCGCTCCCGGGTGAGCCGGAAGAAGGCCTGGCCGGTGAAGAACTGGGTCCCCATACCGACCGCCCCCGCCACCACCAGCAGCACGTAGCCGAAGCCGATCGTGCCCGCCGTGCCCAGGTCCAGCGCGTCCGCCCCGGAACGGAACAGGCCGACCAGGTCGAGCCCGAGGGCACCCAGGGCGAACGTCGCCCCGAACAGCAGGCCGGCCCCGGACAGCAGTGCCCAGATCCCGAACAGGTTGTACACGACCCACCGTCGGTCGAACTCGGCCAGCGCGGGATCCCGGACCTCCGCCGCCGCCTCCTCCCGCGGAGCGCCGGTCAGTTCACGGCGCAGCCGCTCGGCCGCGTCCCGGGAGAGCGCGTCCAGGACGAGCGCCGCCTCCTGCGCCGTGTTCGTCTGACCCGCGCCGATGGTGACCCGGCACACCCGGGCGGCCCGGTGGATCAGCCGGGCGTCGAGGTCCACCGTCCGGATCCGCTCACGGGCGACCGACCGGAAACTGCGGACGAGCAGCCCGGTGTGGCACTCCACATGGGTGGCGGTGAGCCGGTACCTGGTGGTCAGCCAGCGCACCAGGTCGCGCAGCGCGCCCCACAGGCCCCAGCCGGCGAGCGCTAGCAGCGGTCCCGTCGTCATGGTGCCCCCGGCGTCGAGGAAGACCAGGGTGATGACGCCGGGCAGCATCGACAGCACCGCGCGCAGCCCGTCCGCCCAGATCAGCCTCGGGTCGAGCCGGCGCCAGGGCGGACCGCCGGCCGGCACGGCGGGACTCATGTGGCGTCACCCGGGGTGCGGCGGGTGATCAGGGTGAGTCGCTCGGCCTCGCGTTCGGCGGTGGCCGGGTCCAGACCACGGATGGTGATGGCGCCGCTGGAGGAGGCCGTGGTGACCACCAGCGTGGCCAGCCCGAGCAGTTGCTCCACCGGGCCCCGTACGGTGTCCACCGTCTGTATGCGGGAGATCGGCGCGATCCGCCACTGCCGGACGATCCAGCCCTCCGCCGCGAAGACCGCGTCCTCGGTGCTCTCCCAGCGGTGGACGCGGTAGCGCAGGGCGGGCATCAGCAGAACGTAGAGCGGGAGCAGCACGGTGGCGGCGATCAGGACCGGCCCGGTCCACGGCCGGGCCGCCGGCCAGAGCCCGTGCAGCAGCGCCGGCACACCGGCCGCGGGCAGGACGAGGGCGAGCGCCCGCGCCGTCCACAGCGCGATCGCCCGCCGCTCCACCCGGTGCGCCGGGGGGCGCAGCAGCACCCGGTTCCCGTCCGGCGGTAGGGGCGGAGCGGAACGGGAGGTGGGCGGGGGAGATGGAGGAGGATCGGGCAGGGACGCGGATGACGGCGGGGCCGGGGGCGCGGGAGACGGAACCGGCGGCGCTCCCGGTGACGTGGAAGAATTCACCATGGGACAGAGTGTCCCACCGTTGAACGTATATCTCTACAATAAAACTTCTTGCTCTCAGTTGGGCCATATCGTCCCAGGTGAGGGGCACATCTACTATGGAGGCCATGGCAGCGACGGCCCCCTCCCCCGGAACGCTGGCCCGCACGCGGCGGGCGATCCTCGACGCGGCGATCGAGGTGTTCGCGCGTGACGCGACGGCCTCCATGGGCGAGATCGCCCAGGCGGCCGAGGTCGGCCGCAGCACTCTGCACCGCTACTTTCCCGACCGGTCGGCGCTGGTCCGGGCCCTGCTGATCGACTGCGCGGACACCACCCAGCACCGGCTGGCGGAGGCCAGGCTCGACGACGGCCCGGTGGACGAGGCCTTCCGCCGACTGGTGCGGACGATGTTCGACCTCGGATTCCGGGTCAACTTCCTGTTCAACGAGGTCGGCGCGGGCGACTGGGACGACACCGTGTGGGAACGGGCGCACATGCCGGTCGCCATGCTCTTCCAACGGGGCCAGCGGGAGCGTTACTTCGACCGCGAGCTGGAGCTCGACTGGTTCATCCGCACGCTGTGGTACCTGATCTCCGCCGGCTGGGAGCTGACGGACGAGAACGGCACGCCTCGGCACATCGCCCTGGAGCGCGTCATCAGGACGCTGGAGGGCGGAGTCCGCGGGCCGCGCGACTGACCGTTCCGCCCCCGGTCACGCCCTGCTCCGGCCCCTCCGGTACGGCTAGGGTCGGGCCATGGCTACCCCAGACTTCATTCGCGACCTCCGGCGGTCCGCAGGGCACCAGTTGCTGTGGCTGCCGGGCGTCAGCGCCGTCGTCATCGATGACCGGGAGCGGGTGCTGCTGGTACGCAGGGCGGACAGCGGCGCGTGGACCGTCATCGGCGGGATCCCGGAGCCCGGCGAGGAGCCGGCCCTGACGGCGGTGCGCGAGGTGTACGAGGAGACCGCCGTCGAGGTCGAGGTGGAACGGGTGGTGTCGGTCGGGCCGACCGACGTCGTGGAGTACCCGAACGGCGACCGGTGCCAGTACATGGACATCTGCTTCCGCTGCCGCCCCGTCGGGGGCACGGCGCGGGTCAACGACGACGAGTCCTTGGAGGTCGGCTGGTTCGCACCGGACGCCCTGCCACCGCTCGCCGACCGTCAGCTGGCCCGGATCGCGCGGGCCCGGGTCGCGGACGCGGCTGCCTGGTTCGGCCCGCCGCTCAGTCCGCGCGTCTCCGGGTAGGCGAGGGCGGCGGCCGGCAGCGGTGCCTCCCGGCCGCCCGCCAGCACCAGCAGAGCGCCGGTGGCGGGCGCGTCCGGCGCGGGCGCGGCACCGATCCGGCGCAGCGCCTGCGCGGCGACGGCGTCCGCCGAGCCGTACAGCGGCACGGGACCCAGGTGCGCCAGGTGCTCCCGGATGGGGCCGGTGACGAGTTCGTAGTGGGTGCAGCCGAGCACGACGGCCGTGGTGCCGGCCGGGGTGAGTGCGGCGGCGGCCGTCACGGCGGCGTCGACGGCGTCGCGGTCGGCGCGTTCCACGGCGTCGGCGAGCCCGTGGCAGGGCACCTCGGTGGCGGTGGCGCCCCCGGCGAAGTCCGCGATGAGCCGGCGCTGGTAGGGGCTGCCGGTGGTGGCGGGGGTGGCCCAGATGGCGAAGGGGCGGCCCGCGGCGGCGGCCGGCTTGATGGCGGGCACCGTGCCGATGACCGGGATGCCCGGTTCCAGCTCGGCCCGCAGCGCCTCCAGGGCGTGGACCGAGGCGGTGTTGCAGGCGACGATCAGCGCGTCGGGGCGGTGCCGGGCGGCCGCCCGGGCGCACTCCAGCGCCCGGGCGGTGATGTCCTGCGGGGTCCTGGGGCCCCAGGGCATGCCCTCGGGGTCGCCGGAGAGCAGCAGGGTGGCGTCGGGCCGCTGCCGGCGTACGGCGGCAGCGGCGGCCAGCAGCCCAAGACCGGAGTCGACGAGTGCGATCTTCACACCCGCCAGCCTACGTGCGCGGGGATCCGTTCACTTGCTGCCGGGGGTCCACTGCATGCCCCAGCCGTAGGCGTAGTCGACGGTGCGCTGCGGGCTGACCCGGGGCTCGGGCACCAGGTAGCGGGCCTCGCGCTGGACGATCAGCTCGCCGTTGGTGTTGGTGAGCAGGGCCAGGACACACACCGGGGAGTCGACGGTGCACTCGTCGAGGGTGAACTCGACGGGGGCGCCGTGCTGCGGGGTGAGCGTGACGGTGGCCGCGATGTCCTTGAGGCTCGCGGCGCCGGAGTAGACGGTCACGAAGATCACGATGCGACGCAGATCGCGGACGTGATCGAGGTTGATGGTGAGGTTCTCGCCGGCGGCCACCGCGCCCGTGCGGTCATCGCCGTCGAGGTGGATGTACGGGGGCTGGTGCAGGGCGCCGAACGCGTTGCCCAGGGCCTGGACGACACCCTTGCGGCCGTCGGCCAGCTCGAACAGGGCGCACAGGTCGAGGTCGAGGGCCCCGCCCATGGCCTTGCTGAACTTCTGCTTCCAGCTCTGCTGCTCCTGGGCGCGTTCCTGCCAGTTGAGGTTGACGCGGATGGTGCCGCTGGTGGCGCCCTGCTTGGCCAGCGAGATGCTGGGGGCGCTCTTGGTGAGCGTGACCTTGCTCAGCCGGACCGGGGCGGCGGGCGCGGCAGCGGGCTGGGCGGGCGCCTGCGCCGGTACGGGCGGGGTGGCGGCCACGGGCGGCGCCTGGGCCGGTACGGGCGGGGCGGTGGGCGGCGCCGGGGTGTCGTCCACCGAGATGCCGAAGTCGGTGGCGAGGCCGCTCAGCCCGCTGTCGTAACCCTGGCCCACGGCGCGGAACTTCCAGCCACCGCCGCGCCGGTACAGCTCGCCCAGGACGAACGCGGTCTCGGTGGAGGCGTCCTCGCTGTCGAAGCGGGCCAGTTCGGCGCCGCTGTCGCCGTCCAGCAGCCGGATGTGCAGTCCGGGGACCGCGCCGAAGGCGCCGCCGTCGGCGGAGGCGGCCAGCACCACGGTCTCGATGCCGGGCTCCACGGAGCCGAGGTCGACGCCGAGCCGGTCGGTGACGGTGCCGCCGGCGGGCTGCTTGCCCTCGTGCCGCACGGCGCCCGAGGCGTGCCGGGGCTGGTTGTAGAAGATGAAGTCGTCGTCCGAGCGGACCTTGCGGTCGGAGAGCAGCAGCGCCGATGCGTCCACGTCGGGTGCGCCGGGGGCGGCCTGCCAGCCGATCTCGACACGGACCGAGCGTGCCGTCACCGGAACATTGGCACCTTTGAGCATCTTCGCTTCCTCCGCGTCGGGTGGCCGGGCCGGCGCGCCGCTGTCCTGGGGCGCGTCATCAACTATGCACCACCGGTCCAACTACCCTCGGGTACGCCCCCGTCGGCCGGGGCGCGGCGGCGGTATGTGATCACTCATCGGACACTTTTCTCCGGTTTTCCCGATATTCACGGGTATCGCGTGCTCGGGGGCCCTCCAGGGACGGCAAAAGACCCGCTAATCGCTCTCCCCAACCACCACACGGTGGGCTTAACTTATGGAGCATGACCTCCCCTCGCCCCTACGGCGGTGGCTACTCCTCACCGTCATTCCCTGACACGCCCATCTACGACAGGTTGGTGGCCGAGCGGGGAACCCCGCAGATCGCCCCCATCCGGGTCTCGCTGCCCTACGATCAGCTGCACGGCTTCCCGTCCGCCAACCCCGTGCCCAGCTCCCAGCCGGCCCTGCCCGCGCTGCCGGCCCTGCCTTCGGCGGCCTCGCCGGCCCCGGCCCCGCAGCAGCACGGCTACCAGCCGAACGGCTATCCCGAGTACCAGTCGGCGATGCCGGCCCGCCAGCAGCTTCCGGCGCCCGCGCCGCAGGCCCCGGCCGCCTACATACCCCAGCAGGCCCCGGTGCAGCGGCCCTACCCGGGCCAGCAGGGGGCGCCCGCCCCGGCCCCGCAGCAGATGCGGCCGGCCGCCGCGCCCCGTCCGGCGGCGCCGCGACCGGCGCAGCCCGGCGGGTACGGCTACCCGAACCAGGGACACAGCCAGGGGCAGGGCCAGAACTACGCACAGGCCGCCCAGCAGGGCCACGGACCGGGGCAGGGCCCGGGACAGGGACAGGGACAGGGACAGGCGCAGGGGTACCAGGGTCAGTACCCGGCGGCGCAGCAGCATCAGCAGCACCCGTACCCCGGTGCGGCTCAGCAGGGTCAGGGTCAGGGTCATCAGGGCGGCTACTGGAGCGAGCAGTAGGGCGGCGCGGGCGGGTTCGTCACCGGTTGCGGTCAACCGGCCCGCGGGGGCTCCGGGCGAAACCCCCGCGGTGGCCGGCGTTCGTGCTGTCCGAAAAGCGGCGGTGGATTACGGTCAGATTTCGACGTCCTCCAGAATGCCGAGGGCGTCGGGCACCAGAACGGCCGCCGAGTAGTAGGCACTGACGAGGTAGGAGATCACCGCCTTGTCGTTGATGCCCATGAAGCGGACGTTCAGACTGGGTTCGTATTCATCGGGAATTCCCGTCTGGTGCAGCCCGACGACTCCCTGGTTCTCCTGACCGGTGCGCAGGGCGAGGACGGAGCTGGTGCCGGCGGCGGTCACCGGGATCTTGTCGCAGGGCAGCAGCGGGATGCCGCGCCACGAGCGCAGCCGTACGCCCTCGATCTCGGTGTCCTGCGGATAGATCCCGCGGGCGCTGCACTGGCGTCCGAAGGCGGCGATGGTGCGCGGATGGGCCAGCAGGTACTGGGTCTTGCGGCGCCGTGAGATGAGCTCGTCGAGGTCCTCGGGGGTGGGCGGCCCGGTGCGGGTGTGGATGCGCTGCCGCAGGTCGGCGTTGTGCAGCAGGCCGAACTCGCGGTTGTTGACCAGCTCGTGCTCCTGGCGTTCGCGCAACGCCTGCACGGTGAGCCGCAGCTGCTCCTCGACCTGGTCCATGGGTTCGCTGTAGAGATCGGCGACCCGGGTGTGGACGCGCAGCACGGTCTGGGCGACGCTCAGCTCGTACTCGCGCGGGTGCAGGTCGTACTCGGCGAAGGTGCCGGGCAGGTCGGGCTCGCCGGTGTGCCCGGCGGCCAGCGCGATGTCGGCCTCGCCGCGCTTGTTGCGGGCGGGGGCGCTGCGGGCGGCGGCGGCCACCTCCTCCAGATGGGCGCGCAGGGCGGGTGCCACGTCGGCGACGGCGCGGACCCGGGCGAGCGGCAGGGCCAGGACGGTGGAGCGGGTGACGGCCTTGAGGGTGTGCGGCCAGGTGCCGGGTTCGGAAGCGGCCAGGGCGTCGTCGCCGGTGAAGTCGCCGTCGGCGAGGGTGCCGAGCTCCGCGGCCTCGTCGTAGGCGGCGGGGCCGAGCTTCCTGATCTTGCCGTGGGCGATCAGCAGGATCTCCTCGACCGGACGGCCGAGGGCGGCGATGACGTCGCCCGGCCCGTACTCGCGCTGTTCGCAGTGGCCGGCGAGGGTGGTGAGCAGCTCGTGGTCGGTGATGCCGTGCAGCGCGGGCAGTTCGGTGAGCTGGGCCGGGATGACCCGGACCTGCGCGCCGGAGCTGACGAATTCCACCCGGCCGTTCCCGACCGTGTGGGTGAGCCGCCGGTTGACGCGGAAGGTGCCGGCCGAGACCTGCACCCAGGGAAGGATTTTCAGCAGCCACCGCGAAGAGATTCCCTGCATCTGCGGGGGCGTCTTGGTGGTGCTCGCGAGATTACGCGCTGCCGCGGTGTCGAGGCTGGAGGCGGCGGGCGGTACGGAGGCCGCCGGATCGAGGGAAGTCGTCATGATCAGTGCCCGATCTCCACGTCCTCGAGAATGCCGAGCGCGTCCGGCACCAGAACGGCCACCGAGTAATAGGCGCTCACCAGATAGGAGATGACGGCCTTCTCATTGATACCCATGAAGCGCACGGAAAGGCTGGGCTGGTATTCGTCGGGAATTCCGGTGCGGTGGAGTCCGACGACGCCTTGGGCCTTCTCGCCGGTGCGCAGGGCCAGGATCGAGGTGGTGCCGCGGTCGGTGACCGGGATCTTGTCGCAGGGCAGGACGGGGACGCCGCGCCAGGCCGGGACGGCGTGGCCGTCGAGGTCGGCGTTGGCGGGGTAGAGGCCGCGGCGGCTGAGTTCCCGGCCGAAGGCGGCGATGGCCTTGGGGTGGGCCAGGATGACGCTGGGCTCCTTCCAGACGGAGGCCAGGAGTTCGTCGAGGTCGTCGGGGGTGGGCGGGCCGGAGCGGGTGTGGATGCGCTGCCGCAGGTCGGCGTTGTGCAGCAGGCCGAAGTCGCGGTTGTTGACCAGCTCGTGCTCCTGGCGTTCGCGCAACGCCTCGATGGTCAGCCGCAGCTGCTCCTCGACCTGGTTCATCGGCTCGTTGTAGAGGTCGGCGACCCGGGTGTGGACGCGCAGCACGGTCTGCGCGACGCTCAGCTCGTACTCGCGGGGGCTGAGGTCGTAGTCGGCGAAAGTACCGGGGAGGTCGGGTTCCCCGGCGTGCCCGGAGGCGAGTTCGATGGCGGATTCGCCGTGGGCGTTGTGGGACCGGGCGGAGGCGTCCCGGCCGCCGGCCCGGGCGAGGTGGGCGCTCAGCGTCTCGGATCGCTCGCGCACCCGGTCGAAGGCGGCCCGGCTCAAGGTGAGGACGGTGCCGCTGGTCAGGGCCGTCAGTCCGTGTTCGAGGCGGCCGGGCTCGGCGTCGGGGCCGGTGAGGGCGGCGTCCCCGTAGAAGTCGCCGTCCGCGAGGACCCGGAACTCGGTCTCGGCGTCGTAGAGTCCGGCGCCGCGTTCGCTGAGCTTGCCGTGGGCGATCAGGATCACCGTGTCGGCGGGCGCGCCGGGTTCGAGGATCGTCTCGCCGGGGGTGAAGTCCCGCTGCACGCAGGAGGCGGCGAGTTCCGCGAGGACCTCCTCGTCGGTGAATCCGGACAGGGCCGGGAGTTCGCCGAGTTCCGCGGGGATGACCCGCACCTCGGCGCCGGTGGACACGAATTCGATCCGGCCGTTTCCGAGAGTGTGGCTGAGCCGCCGGTTCACCCGGAACGTACCGCCGGAAACCTGCACCCAGGGCAGGACTTTGAGCAGCCACCGGGAGGTGATGCCCTGCATCTGCGGGGGCGTTTTGGTGGTGGTGGCGAGATTGCGGGCGGCCGCGGTGGCCAGGCTCAACTGGGCGTGGGAAGGGTTGCCGCCGGAGGACGGTTCCGTCGAAGTCGTCATGGTGCGAGACGGTAGGAGGAAGGAAAGACGTGCGGCAATCACTCAAAAGAGACGACCATTTGAGGATTCTCGTAAAATCATCAGGGGTATCCGAGCGCCTTTTCTCCCCGCGCCACCACGGAGCGTTCCCAACTCCCCACCATCGGTGACTCTTTGGGGTGAGCACGAGCGGATGTGCGAGATAGTGTTTGCGCAGGCCGCTGCGGTCATCCCATCAGCCCGCAGCACGCTACGGTGGGTTCTCGTACGCGTGTCAGCGCGCTCCGTCATCGCATCAGGTTGGGGCACACAAGTCCATGGCAGAAGGCTCGGTCCAGGTCACGCACACCGGAACTTCCCGCTGGCGGCGCCGGACCGCCGTCTATGGCACCGTCACCGAAGCCCTGGCCGCCGCCGCGGACGGTGACATCCTCGTGCTGGGCCCCGGCACCTACCGCGAGAACCTGGTGATCGAGCAGTCCGTCACCGTACGCGGCCCCGAGGAGAAAGAGGGCTCGGCCCGGATCGCGCCCGCCGACGGCGTACCGCTGACCGTACGCGGCTCCGCCATCGTGCAGCGCCTGCGCATCGAGGGCCAGGACATGGCGGTCCCCGCCGTCCTCATCGAGAACAGCACGCCGGAGCTGACCGAGCTGCTCGTCCGTACCTCCTCCGCCTCCGGCATAGAGGTGCGCGGCGGCGCACGGCCCACCGTGCGGCGCTGCGCGGTCAGCAACGCCACCGGCACCGGGATCAGCGTCCTGGACAGTGCCGGCGGCCTGTTCGAGGAGTGCGAGATCGCCGAGTCGGGACAGACCGGCATCTCGGTGCGCGGCCCGGCCCACCTGCGGCTCGAACGCTGCCGGGTGCGGCGCGGCCAGGGCGCCGGGCTCGCCGTGGTGGGCGCGGACAGCGCGGTGGACGCGGTGGACTGCGACATCCACGACATCAAGGGCGCCGGGGTGCGGCTGGCCGAGCGCGCCACCGCCCACCTGACCGACTGCCGGGTGAGCGCCACCACCGGGGACGGCGTCACGCTGGAGTCGGAGGCCGTCCTGACCCTGACCGACTCCGAGATCCACGACATCCCGGAGAACGCGCTGGACCTGCGGTCGCGTTCGGTACTGACCCTGGTGCGCTCCACCGTGCGGCGGTTCGGCCGCAACGGGGTGTCGGTGTGGGACCCGGGCACCCATGTGGACGCCCACCACACCCGCATCCACGAGTCGACCGGTGACTACCCGGCGGTGTGGGTCAGTGACGGCGCGACGACCGTACTGGAGTCCTGCACCGTCGACCATGTGCCCGACGCGCTGTTCGTCCTCGACGCGGGTTCGCGCGCCGATGTGGTGGACAGCGAGATCGAGCACGTGCGCGGCTCGGCGATCTCGGTGAGCGACGGTGCCACCGCCCGGGTGGACGCGACCCGGATGCACCGGGTGGGCACCGGCGCCTGGTTCCGCGACCGGGGCAGCGGGGGAACGGTCACCGGCTGCACCATCGACCAGGCCACCACGGGCGTCATCGTCAGCAAGGACGCCGACCCCGCCGTCGAGGACTGTGTGATCACCGCGCCCGCCGAGGCCGGTTTCTACGTCTCGGCGCGCGGCAAGGGCACCTTCACCCGGTGCCGGGTGACGGGCTCGCGCGGCTACGGCTTCCACATCATCGACGGCTGCCGCAGCGAACTCGTCCGCTGCCGCACGGAGCGCTGCGCGCGCGGCGGCTACGTGTTCTCCGAGCAGAGCCCGGTGCTGACGGACTGCCACAGCGACGAGGCGGTCGCGCCGGGCGAGAGTGTCACGCCCGAGCCGGTGGCCCCGCCGGTGACGCAGGTCAAGGCCACCGCGAAGGCGAAGCAGCCGCCGGCCGCCGCGGACCCGGCGACCGCCGCGCCCGCCGAGGAGCCCGCCGCGAACCGTCCCTCGGACGAAGTACTGGCCGAACTGGAGTCCCTGGTTGGCCTGGACAGCGTCAAGCAGGAGGTCAAGGCGCTCATCGACATGATCGAGGTGGGCCGGCGCCGCCAGGCCGCCGGTCTCAAGGCCGCCTCGGTCCGCCGCCACCTGGTGTTCACCGGCTCCCCCGGTACCGGCAAGACCACGGTGGCCCGGCTGTACGGCGAGATCCTGCACTCCCTCGGGGTGTTGGAGCGCGGCCACCTCGTGGAGGTCTCCCGGGTCGATCTGGTGGGCGAGCACATCGGCTCCACCGCGATCCGCACCCAGGAGGCGTTCGACCGCTCGCGCGGCGGGGTGCTGTTCATCGACGAGGCGTACGCCCTGTCCCCCGAGGACGCCGGGCGCGACTTCGGCAAGGAGGCGATCGACACCCTGGTGAAGCTGATGGAGGACCACCGCGAGGCGGTCGTCGTCATCGTCGCCGGCTACACGGCGGAGATGGAGCGCTTCCTGGCCGTCAACCCCGGGGTCGCCTCCCGCTTCTCACGCACCATCACCTTCGGTGACTACAACGCGGAGGAACTGCTGAGCATCGTCCGCCGGCAGGCCGGCGACCAGGAGTACGCGCTGGGCGAAGGCACCGAGGAGGCGCTGCTGAAGCACTTCACCGACCTTCCCAAGGGGCCCACCTTCGGCAACGGCCGGACCGCGCGCCAGACCTTCGAGGCGATGGTCGAACGGCACGCCGGCCGCGTGGCCCAGCTCTCCGACCCCAGCACCGAGGATCTGACGCTGCTGTACCCGGAGGACCTGCCGGGCCACTGACACGGCCTCGGCCGGCGTCGCCCGGCGCGGGCGGTGCGCCCGGGTGCACCGCGCGTCCCGCCACCTCACGGTGCCTTCTCCGCGGCCCCCTCCCCCGGCTGCTGGCGCGGCAGCGCCACACCCGCCCCGCCGCCCGCCAGCCGCTCGAAGAGATCCGCCCGTGCCCGTCCGAAGGCCGGGTCCTCCGCGTAGTCGGCGTGCCCCAGGATCGGCTCGGGCAGCGGGCGGCGCAGGTTGCGCCCGTAGTACAGGGGGTCGGGCAGCGGTCCCACATCCACCGGCTCCTGCCCCACCGGGCCGCCGATCGGATCGGTGTCGCGCCACAGATTGCTCCAGCACGGCAGCTCCGCGCGCAGCGCGTCCAGCCGGCGGGCCCCGAAGTACGCGGGGAACCACCGGCTGTACAGCCGTTCCAGCGGGGAGCCGTACGTCAGCAGGGCCACCCGGCTGCGGGTGGCCGGATCCAGCTGCCACACGGCCGCCGCCGCCAGCACGCTGCCCTGCGAGTGACCGGAGATGATCACCCGGCCGCCGGTCGAGTCGATCCAGGTGCCCATCCGCCACGACAGATCGGGCACCGCACGCTCCGCGTAGCACGGCGGCGCGAACGGGTGGGCCGCGCGCGGCCAGAAGGTGCCGACGTCCCACAGGATGCCGATGGTGCGCCGCGCCGCCGCGTCCCGGTACGCGCGCCGGCCCACCGCCAGCAGCGCCACCACCATGAACCCGGCCAGCCAGGACCCCAGCGTCTGCGAGAACTCGGCGAACCCCCTCACCGGCGCGGGGGCGTCCACCGCCGCCACCGCCGGCGGCTTGCCGGTCAGCGTTCCGGCCACCACCGCGATCCCCAGCACCACCGAGGCCGCCGTCAGCACCCCTATCAGCTTCGGCGCCGCGTCGGTGAGGCGGGCCCGGGCGACGGCGGAGGCGATGGTGCGGCTGCGGTCCTGGTCCGGCGGGCAGTTCTCGTGGGCGTAGCGATGCACGATCCCCGGTTCCAGCGCGGCGCGATGCCGCGCCACCGTCCGCAGCGCCACCACCAGCAGCACCACCAGCACCACCAGCAGCGCGGGAATGGCGCTGGACTGCCAGCTCAGCTGCACCGGCGGGCCCGCGATCACCGCCTCCGGGCCGCCGGTGGCCGCCGACTCCGGTTCCAGCCAGGCGCCCAGCCACTGCACCACCGCGCCGGTGAGCATGCCGCCCAGCGCGCAGGCGATCATCGCCACCGAGGCCCCGCCGATCCCCAGCAGCGCGCCCCGGTCGGTGCTCGGCGCGTGCCGGTGCAGATGGAAGGCGGTCAGGGCCAGGCCGAGCACCAGCACCCCCTGGACGATGGCGAGCACCGGATAGAAGGCGTCGCCCGCCGGGAGCGCGCCCTCGGCGGTCCACTGCGGCCGGTTCCAGCCGGTGTGCACCAGCGTCACCGCCAGCAGCGCCAGCGAGGCCCACGGCAGGGCGCTGACCACCGCGGGCGCCCCCGACTCGTCCGGTTCCTCCTCGCTGCGGCCGTGCCCCGCCTCCATGGCCGCCACCGCCACCCAGCCGCTCGCGGTCAGTACGGTCAGCGCCCACCACCACACCGTGCGCTCAAAGGTTCCCGTCGCGGTCAGCAGGACCGCGGTGATGGTCAGCAGCCCGACCGCGGTGTGCGCGGCCCGCAGCCGGCTGACCAGGGTGCGCCCGTACCAGAAGCCGGGCAGGCTCAGCAGCGGCCGCTCGGGGCCGTCCGCCAGGGTGCGCACCGGCGGTGAGGCCGACTCGTACGCGCTCCAGGTGCGGTGCGAGAGCCACCACAGCAGCGCGGTCAGGGCCAGTGGCAGCACGGTGGCCAGCGCCAGGCGGCGCCCGGGCTGGGCCCACCAGCCGCCGTCGGGGCCCCAGAAGGCCAGCCAGGAGACGTCGGCGGTGCAGGCCGCCGAGGCGCCGCACTGCCAGGCGAGCAGGTCGAGCGCCGCCGAGCAGGCCCCGGCGACCAGCAGCACGGTGAGGGAGAGGGCGAGCAGGCGTACCAGCAGGTCATACAGCCGCTGGGTGCGGCGGGTGCCGCGGACGTCGGGCCGCATCCAGTGCGCGAGGTTGACGACCATGAAGGGGAGTAACAGCAGCCACAGGGCGCGGGCGCCGTTGCCCGAGGTCAGGTTGGACCAGGAGTACGCCTCGCGCAGCGGAGTGCCGTCGTCCCAGGGCCGGTCGGCCGCGTCGTCGGTACGCCGGTGGACGGAGGCCGTGTTGTCGCCGGTGATGCGGGTGGTACGGGGGTCCTCGAGCATCTTCTGCGGCGTGGTTCCGCCGACCCCGTGTACCAGCAGCTCCACCCCGGGTTCCGGTGAGGTGCTCATGACTAGAGGCTTCTCCGCGTCAGTGGTGGTTCGAACATGCGAAGATGACTCCTTCATCAGCCAATGGGGCGAACGCCGGTCAAGCGCCCCCCGCGCACGCGCGGACGTCCCCCGGCACCCCGGAGAGGATCCCGTGGCCGACAACCAGAACCTGCTGGCGGGGCAGCGACGCGCCCTGATCCTGGAGGAGGTTCGCCGCCGAGGTGGAATCCGGGTCAGCGAGTTGACGCGGATGCTCCAGGTCTCGGACATGACGGTCCGGCGGGACCTGGACGTACTCGCCCGGCAGGGCACCTTGGAGAAGGTGCACGGCGGAGCGGTGCCGGTCGATCAGGCGCGTACCCATGAGCCGGGCTTCGAGGCGAAGTCGGAGCTGGAGCTGACCGCCAAGAGCGACATCGCCCGCGCGGCGGCGGCCCTGGTCGTGCCCGGCACCGCGGTGGCGCTCGCGGGCGGCACCACCACCTTCGCCGTCGCCCAGCAGCTGGTGGACATCCCGGACCTCACCGTGGTCACCAACTCGGTGCGGGTCGCGGACGTCTTCCACGCGGCACGCCGCCCGGCGGAGGGGCGCGGCGCGGAGAGCGGGGCGGCCACGGTGGTGCTGACCGGCGGAGTGCGCACGCCCTCCGAGACATTGGTCGGCCCGGTGGCGGACGCGGCGATCAGCTCGCTCCACTTCGATGTGCTCTTCCTCGGCACGCACGGCATCTCGGTGGAGGCCGGGTGCTCGACGCCCAACCTCGCCGAGGCGGAGACCAACCGGCACTTCATCCGCTCGGCGCGCCGGGTGGTGGTGGTCGCGGATCACACCAAGTGGGGCACCACGGGGCTGAGTTCGTTCGCCTCACTGGACGAGGTGGACACCCTGGTGATGGACGCCGGGCTCGCGGCGGCCGACCGGGAGGAGATCGCGGAGCAGTTCGCCGAGCTGATCATCGCGGGCCCGGACACCGGCGGCAACGGCGGCTGACCCGGGCGCCGCCGCGGCGCGCCGTCAGCAGCTCCACCGCCCGGTGCGCAGGAAGCCGTCGATGGCGCGGCGGTAGGGGTCCACGTCAAGGCCCTGCCGCGCCAGCCAGTCGTCCGAGTAGTACTTGTCGAGGTAGCGGTCGCCGGGGTCGCAGATCAGCGTGACCACCGAGCCGGTACGCCCCTGCTCCACCATCTCGGCGACGATCTTCAGCGCGCTCCACAGCCCGGTGCCGGTGGAGCCGCCGGCCTTGCGGCCGATGGCGCCCTCCAGTGCCCGTACGGCGGCCACGCTGGCGGCGTCGGGCACCTTCATCATCCGGTCGATGGCACCGGGCATGAAGCTGGGCTCCATCCGGGGCCGGCCGATGCCCTCGATGCGCGAGGCGCAGTCGCTCACCGCGCCCGGGTCGCCGGCCAGCCAGCCGTCGTAGAAGCAGGAGTTCTCCGGGTCGGCGACGCAGATGCGGGTGTCGTACTGCATGTAGTGGACGTAGCGGGCCAGGGTCGCCGAGGTGCCGCCGGTGCCCGCGGTGGCCACGATCCAGGCCGGTTCGGGGTAGCGCTCCAGGCGCAGCTGCTGGTAGATCGACTCGGCGATGTTGTTGTTGCCGCGCCAGTCGGTGGCGCGCTCGGCATAGGTGAACTGGTCCATGTAGTGCCCGCCCTGCTCGGCGGCGAGCGCGACGGAGACCTCGTACACCGTGGCCGGGTCGTCCACCAGGTGGCAGCGCCCGCCGTGGAACTCGATCAGCCGGGTCTTGGCGCTGGAGGTGGTGCGCGGCATGACGGCGATGAACGGGACGCCGATCAGGCCGGCGAAGTACGCCTCGGAGACGGCGGTCGAGCCGCTGGACGCCTCGATCACCGGCCGCCCGGGGCGGATCCAGCCGTTGCACAGGCCGTACAGGAACAGTGAGCGGGCCAGGCGGTGCTTGAGGGAGCCGGTGGGGTGGGTGGACTCGTCCTTGAGGTAGAGGTCGATGCCCCAGGACTCCGGCAGCGGGAAGCGCAGCAGATGGGTGTCGGCGCTGCGGTTGGCGTCGGCCTGGACCTTGCGCACCGCGTCCTTGAGCCAGGCCCGGTACGCGGGGTCGCTGCGGTCGGTGTCCCCGGTGGCCACGACCGGCGGGCGGGCCTGCTGCTCACTGCTGTTCACGCGGCGATCATAGGCCGCGCCGTCCTCGCCCGAGGAGGGGCGGGCGCCGCGGGCGGTGCGCCAGGTCGCTCAGGTGTGCGACCGGCCCCGCGGTGCGGCGTGCGGCGTGCCGGTCGGTGACACCTGCAAGAATCGAGAATGTGTACGAATACGGGGGCCGCTGGGCCCTGGCGGAGCAACCGGACGGTTCGGCCCTGGTGTGCGCCCTGGACGAGCGGGGCCGGCCGGGCGGGCCGGTGGCGCACGCGCCGGACGCGGCCACCGCGATCACCGCACGGCCCGGAGTCGCCCGCTGGGTGTGGCGCTCCACCGCCGCGCTGTACCCGCGGCTGCTGGCGGCGGGCGTACGGGTGGAGCGGTGCTACGACGTGGAGGCGGCCGAGGCGCTGCTGCTCGGGTACGACGGCGGGTTCGGACTCCCCCGTTCGCTGCCGGCCGCCTGGGCGCGGCTGCACGGGAGGCCGGTCCCCGAGGACCCCCGGCCGGCCGCCGCCGACTCCGGGCAGCCCTCCCTCTTCGACACCGGCCCGCCACCGCCGCCCGCCGGCACCGATCCGCTGACCGCGCTCGTGGAGGTGTACGCGGACCAGCTCGCGCGCACCGCGCGGACCGAGCACCCGGGCCGGATGCGGCTGCTGCTGGCCGCCGAATCGGCCGGCACCCTCGTCGCCGCCGAGCTGACCCGGGCCGGGCTCCCGTGGCGGGCCGACATCCACCGCGCGATGCTCGACGAGATGCTCGGCGAGCGCTACCCCGGCGGTCAGGAGACGCGGCGGCTGGCCGAACTGGCCGAGGAGATCTCCCGCGCCTTCGGACACAGCCGGCGGGTACGTCCTGACCTGCCCGCCGACATCATCCGCGCCTTCGGGCAGGCAGGCATCAAGCTCACCTCCACCCGGGCCTGGGAGCTGCGCGAGATCGACCACCCGGCGGTGGAACCGCTGCTGGAGTACAAGAAGCTGTACCGCATCCACACCGCGCACGGCTGGTCCTGGCTGCGCACCTGGGTGCGGGAGGGCCGCTTCCGCAGCGAGTACATCCCCGGCGGCGCTCCCTCGGGCCGCTGGACCTCCAACGGCGGCGGAGCGCTCCAGATCCCCCGGGTGGTACGGCGCGCGGTGGTCGCCGACCCGGGATGGCGGCTGGTGGTGGCGGACGCGGACCAGCTGGAGCCGCGGGTGCTGGCGGCGATCTCCGGCGACAGCGGACTGATGGAGGTGGCCGGCGGGGCGGGCGACCTGTACACGGCGCTGTCGCACCGGGCGTTCTCCGGCGACCGGGAACAGGCCAAGCTGGCGCTGCTCGGCGCGATCTACGGGCAGACCTCGGGGGACGGCCTGAAGCACCTGGCCGACCTGCGCCGCCGCTTCCCGGCGGCCGTGGCCTACGTGGACGAGGCGGCGCGGGCCGGGGAGCGCGCCGCCCTGGTCCGCACCTGGCTGGGCCGCACCTGCCCGCCGGAGCTGAACACCGACGACTGGTCGGACACCTCTCCCGCGGCCCGCGCCCGGGGCCGCTTCACCCGCAACTTCGTGGTGCAGGGCAGCGCCGCCGAATGGGCGCTGCTGCTGCTCGCCGCGCTGCGCTCGGCACTGCGCGGGATGCGGGCCGAGCTGGTGTTCTTCCAGCACGACGAGGTGATCGTGCACTGCCCGCGGGAGGAGACGGACCGGGTGCGCGCCGCCCTGGTGCACGCGGCGGAGACCGCGGCGACCACCGTCTTCGGCCCCGGCCCGGTCCGCTTCCCGTTCACGACGGCGGTGGCCGAGTGCTACGCGGACGCCAAGTGATCCACCGGGCCACGGGACCGCCGCCCGGTCCCCCGCGGACGCGCACCCGCCGGCGCACGTCGCGGCGTCGGCGGCGTACGGCTACTCCTCACTCCTCCCCCGGCCCGCCCCCGGCGGGCGCGGCCAGCCCGCCGGGCCTGCGCATGCAGATCCGGGGCCAGCGGTCCAGGCCCGCTTCCGCCTCGTGGGCGCGGATCGCGCGCAGCCCCGGGGTCAGCTCCTGTGCCGGCACCTCCCGGAAGCCCAGCCGGGCGTAGTACGGGGCGTTCCACGGCACCTGTGTGAAGGTGGTCAGGGTCTGCGGCACACCGGGCTCGGCCGCCGCGTCGATCAGGGCCCGGCCGATGCCGCGCCGCGCCCGGTCGGGGTGGACCGACACCTGCTCGATGTGCACGGCCCCGTCCACCTCGTCCGCCAGCAGATAGCCGCCCACCTCACCGGCTCCCGTGTCCCACACCCACAGCCGCCCGCGCCGCCGGTAGCCGTCCAGCACCGCGTGCGAGGGCGGTTCGTCGTCGGCGATCGCCGCCATACCCAGGGCGCGGAAGGGTTCGCCCGCCGCCCGTTCGATCTCCCGCAGCCGCTCCAGCTCCCCCGCGTCGGCAGCCCTGATCCGGCCCTCGCCCGTCATGTGGTGTACCCCCTCGGTGTCTGTGTTCCGTACCGCGCCCCCTCGGCCACGAACCGGGCCGCCGCCGCCAGCCGGGCCGCCGCCTCGGAGGCGGCGGGTTCCCCGATGGTGAACGGGATCCGCACATAGCCCTCGAACGCCCCGTCCACCCCGAACCTCGGCCCGGACGGCACCCGTACGCCGAACCGCTCACCGGCGTCCGCGATCCGCGAACCGGACAGCCCTCCGGTGCGCACCCACAGCGTCAGCCCGCCGCTGGGCACCGAGAACTCCCACTCGGGCAGGTGGGCCCGCAGGGCCGGGACGATCGCCGCGCGGTGCTCGCGGATCCGCTCCCTGCGCTCCTCGACGGCCGCCTCCCAGCCACCCTCCGTCATCAGCGCGGCGACCGCCAGCTGTTCCACCACCGGGGTGCCCAGGTCGGCGTAGGCGCGCCGCGCCACCAGTTCGCGGATCACGTCCGGGGTGGCCCGCACCCATCCGATCCGCATACCGGCCCAGAACGACTTGCTGGCCGAGCCCACCGTGATGACGGTCGAGCCGCCGGGATCGAAGCCGCTCACCGGTCGCGGCGCCGCCTCACCGGGCGCCCGGTCCAGCGCGAGGTCCGCCATGGTCTCGTCGACCACCAGGACGGTGCCGGCCGCCCGTGCCGCGGCGACCAGTTCGCGGCGCTGCTCGTCACCGGCCAGCGCTCCGGTCGGGTTGTGGAAGTCGGCGACCACGTACGCCATGCGCGGTGCCGCCTCGCGCAGCACCCGGCGCCAGCCGGCCAGGTCCCAGCCGCCGAGCCCGTTGTCGAGCATGGGCACCGGCACCAGCCGCACCCCGGCCTCCCGCATCAGCTGGAGCACGTTGGCGTAGCTGGGGTGCTCCACCGCCACCCGTTCGCCAGCCGGGGTGAACATCCGGCAGATGGCGGCCACCGCGCCCATCGCCCCGGTGGTCACCATGATCTGCTCGGGCATGGTGGGTACGCCGCGCGCCGTGTACCGGTCGGCCAGCGCCCGGCGCAGCGCGGGCAGCCCGGCCGGGAAGTCGCCGTGCGTGCCGGCGGCGGGGCCCAGGGCGCCCAGCGCGCTGTGGAAGCCCTGGGTCAGCCAGGGTTCGGGGGCGGTCAGCGCGGCGCAGCCCAGGTCGATGATCCCGGCGGCCGATTCGGGCGGCAGCGGGTCGAGCGAACGGGTGGGCAGCGGCTTGCCCGGCGGAACCGCCGTCCAGCTGCCGGCGCCGCGCCGGGACTGCAGGAAGCCGTCGGCGCGCAGCGCGTCGAAGGCGGCGGCCACGGTGGTGCGGCTGACCGACAGGGCGGCGGCGAGTTCCCGTTCGGCGGGCAGCCGGGCGGCGACCGGTACCCGGCCCTCCAGGACCAGCAGGCGGACACCGTCGGCCAGGTTCCGGTAGGCGGGAGCGCGGCGCCCCGGCGCCGCGGCGGGGGCGGAGTGCTGGGAGCCGAGCAGCCGGGCCAGCTGGGCGGCGCCCACGGTTGAGGTCCACTGAGGCATTGTTTGCGGGCCACCCTTTCTCGATTGGCCATGGTTCGGCGATCCAACCGGGTCACACAATGCCATGCGACAGTCCAGTTCGGGAAAGTTTTCGTGCCACTCTCCAGGAGTCCAGATGCACCGGGCCCGCCGTCTCCTTCAACTGCTCGTCGGGCTGGTGCTCTACGGCACCGCGGCCGCCCTGCTGGTCCGCTCCGAGCTGGGCACCAACCCCTGGGACGTACTCCATCAGGGGATATCCCGGCAGACGGGCGCCACCATGGGCACCGTCTCGATCATCGTGGGCGCGCTGGTGCTCCTGCTGTGGATCCCGCTGCGGGAGCGCCCCGGGGTGGGAACGGTGGCCAACGTGGTGCTGGTCGGCCTGTCGCTGGACGCCGTGCTGGCCGTTTTCCCCGAGGTGCCGGCGGACGCGTGGGCGGCCAGGGTGGGCCTGATGGTGGGCGGCATCGTGCTGCTGGGGGCGGCCACCGGGCTGTACATCACGGCGCGGATGGGATCGGGCCCGCGGGACGGCCTGATGACGGGGCTGCACCGGCGCACCGGACGTTCGGTGCGGCTGGTGCGGACCGGCATCGAGGTGCTGGTGCTCGCGGTGGGGTTCGCGCTGGGGGGCACGGTGGGTGTCGGTACGGCCGTTTTCGCGCTCACCATCGGCCCGGTGGCGCAGTTCTTCCTGCGGCTTTTCGGCACAATGGTCCCGTCGCCATCCGAGCGGATGTCCGACCGGATTTCGACGCAGGGGCGGCGGACGGGTATTCTACGCGTTCGATCCCATCGGACGGACCGTAACCGCGAGCCATCCTGTGCGGACGCCGGGTGACATCTCAGCCCTGATGTGACAAACCGGACGTCGGTGGGTACAAGAAGAGGCGGCACGACGGGCGACGCATGACCCACACGGGAATCTTTACCGCCGACCGGACGTTGACCTGACCGATGACGACAGCGACACCTGTCCTGTGGGCGATGAGCCCGGGAGGCACGATTCATGAGTGAGCGAGCTCTTCGCGGCACGCGGCTCGTGGTGACCAGCTACGAGACCGACCGCGGCATCGACCTGGCACCTCGCCAGGCCGTGGAGTACGCATGCCAGAACGGACATCAATTCGAGATGCCGTTCTCGGTCGAGGCAGAGATCCCGCCGGAGTGGGAGTGCAAGGTCTGTGGCGCGCAGGCCCTGCTCGTGGACGGCGAGAGCCCCGAGGAGAAGAAGGGCAAGCCCGCGCGTACACACTGGGACATGCTGATGGAACGGCGCACGCGTGAGGAGTTGGAGGAGGTGCTGGCCGAACGGCTGGCCGTCCTGCGCTCCGGCGCCATGAACATCGCCGTGCACCCGCGCGACAGCCGCAAATCCGCCTGACGGAGCGGCGCACGGATCGCGGAAGGGCCCGGGTCACCGAAAGGTGATCCGGGCCCTCGCGCTGTCCGGGACCGTACGGCTACGGGCGGGCGCCGCCGTCCCGCGGCCCCCGGTCCCCGTGCCCGCCCTCGTCGTCGTCCTCGTCGAGCACCTCGCCCTGGACGACCTTGCCGTCCGGGCGCCGCATCCGCATCTGCTGGTTCGCGCTCCGCACGTCCTGGAAGAGCGAGCCGATGGGCCCGGTGCTGCGCCGCAGCCAGTGTCCGCCCAATCGGGTGAGCAGCGCGGCGGTGGGCGGGAAGACCAGCAGCAGACCGAGGACGTCCGACAGCAGCCCCGGCACCATGATCATCAGGCCGCCGAGCATGGTCAGCGCGTTGCTGCGGCGCCGCCCCGGCGCGGCCGCCGGCTTCTGCTCGCCCGGCTGCTGAGCCGCCCGCACGCTCGCCGTCAGCTGCTGCCAGGCCCGCCGCCCCGCCACCTTGATCACCAGCGCGCCCACCAGCAGCCCGCCGGCCAGCAGCAGGAAGACGGTGAGCCCGCCCCACGCCTGCCCCACCAGCGTCAGCAACCAGATCTCCAGGACCGCCCAGATCGCCACCCCCAGGGGCAGCAGCGGCCGGGAACGGCGCCGCGTCGCGACCGAGTGCGCGCCATGGGGACGCCCGCGGGCGCCTTCGTACGGGTTCGGGATGCCGCTCGTCATGATTCCAGTGTGCCGGTCCGGGTCAGTTTCCTGAACCGGGAGGCCACTCCCCACGCCGTCACCCGCCACAATGCCTCCACCACGATGTCCCGGCTCATCTTGCTGTCGCCGTGCGAACGCTCCACGAACGTGATCGGCACCTCGGCCACCCGGTGCCCGGCCCGCACCGCCCGATGGGCCAGGTCCACCTGGAAGCAGTACCCCTGCGAGGCCACGTCGGCCAGCATCCCGGCGTCCAGCACATGGGCCCTGAAGGCCCGGAACCCCCCGGTGACATCCCGGATCGGCAGCCCCAGCAGCAGCCGCGAATACGTGCTGCCGCCCCGGGACAGCAGCTCCCGGTACTTGGGCCAGTGCACGATCCGGCCGCCCGGGACCCAGCGCGAACCGATGACCACGTCCGCCCCGCCGCGCACCGCCCACAGCAGCCGGGGCAGTTCCTCCGGCTGGTGCGAGCCGTCGCCGTCCATCTCCACCAGCACGTCGTACCCGCGCTCCAGGCCCCACGCGAAACCGGCCAGATAGGCGGCGCCCAGGCCCTCTTTGCCCGCGCGGTGCAGCACCCGGATCCGCGCGTCAGCGGCGGCGGCCTCCTCGGCGATCCGGCCGGTGCCGTCCGGGCTGTTGTCGTCCGCGACCAGGATGTCGCACTCCGGGACGGCCAGCCGCAGCCGTTCCAGCAGCGGCGGCAGGTTCTGCGCCTCGTTGTACGTCGGGATGATCACCAGCACCCGGCCGGCCGCCGGGTCCGGCGTCACGGGGTCGCCCCGGCGCCGGCCGCTCCGTCCCCTTGGTCCCCGCGCGCCGCGTTCTCCTCGCGGCGCCCCCATCTCGCCCGTACCGGCACGGCCAGCCACGCCAGCGCCCCCAGGCCCGCCAGCGCCCACTCCGGAGCCGCGCCGACCCGGTCGGCGACCGTCCGGGCGTCCCGCAGCGGCAGTTCGCCGACCAGCACGTCCTGGGTGAACTCCTCGGTCACCTGCTCCACCGTGCCGTCCGGGGCCACGATCGCGCTCAGCCCGCTGGGCGCGGCGGTGACGATCGCCCGGCCGTGCTCGACGGCACGCAGCGAGGACATGGCGAGCTGCTGCTCGGGCTGCCCGGTGTTGCCGTAGGTGGCGTTGTTGGTCTGGATGACCAGAGCGCGGGCCCCGGCGTTGACGGTGTCCCGCACGATGCCGTCATAGGCCACCTCGAAGCAGATGACATCGCCGAGCCGGGCCGGGCCCACATCCAGCACCCCGGTGTGGTCACCGGGCCAGAAGTCGCGCGGCACCCGGTCGAGCCGGGAGATGAAGGTGCTCAGCTGCTCCCGGAACGGCACGTACTCGCCGAACGGCACCGGGTGCTGCTTGGTGTACGAGGCACCGGGGCCGGTGACCGGGTCCCACACGATGCCCTGGTTCTCGACGTACCCCTCCCTGGTGGGGTGGTCGACCAGCGCGCCCACCAGGACCGGCACCCCGACCGCGGCGACCGCGCGCTCGATGGCCCGGCGTGCCTCGGGGTACTTGTACGGGTCGAGGTCGGAGGCATTCTCCGGCCAGATCACCAGATCGGGCTGTTCGACCCGGCCGGCCGCGACATCGGCGGCGAGCTGCTCGGTGGCCTCGACGTGGTTGTTGAGGATCAGCATGGGGCGGCCGAGGAAGTCCATGCCCGGCTGCTGCACATTGCCCTGCACGACGGCGATCCGCACGGTGTCGGCGGCGTCCGTGCCGACCGGGACGGCGTAGCCGGACAGGCCCACGGCGGCGGCGAGGGAGGCCGCTCCGGCGGCGGGCAGCGCGCGCCGCGCCAGGGAGCCGGCCTCGCGCGCGCCGGCGGGGCGGGCCCGGTGCTCGGCGGCAAGCCGCCATCCCGCCCAGGCTGCCCAGGCCAGCAGGGCGCCGCTGAGCGCCACGGCGAAGGTCACCAGCGGCGCGCCGCCGAGCGCGGCCAGCGGGGTGTACGGGGTCTGGGTGTTGGCGAACGCGAGCCGCCCCCAGGGGAAGCCGCCCAGCGGCTGCCGGTCGCGGACCAGTTCCTCGGCCACCCACAGACAGGCGGCCCACAGCGGCCAGGCCGGGAGCCGGGAGGTGAGGGCGAGGGCGGAGCCCATCACCATCATGAACAGCGCCTGGAGCAGGGAGAGTCCGACGACGACGTCCCAGCCGATGGTGTTCAGCCACTTCAGCAGCACCAGGAAGAACGGAAAGCCGAACGCGAGGCCGAACCAGGCGCCCTGCTTGCCGGTGCGGCCCCGGGTGACCAGCGACAGCACGGCCACCGCCAGCACCGACAGCGGCCACACGTCGTAGGGCGGGAAGGCCAGCGCCAGGGCCACCCCGGCGCCCGCGGCGGCCAGCGAGGCGGGCCAGTGCCGCCGGGCGGCCGCGCCGATCCGGCGCAGCCGGCCCGGACGCCGGCCGGCCGGCGCGTCCCGTTCGGCGCGCGCGGCGCCGGCCGGGCCGTCGCCGCCCGGGTCGGCGGGGAGCGAGGCGGCGGGGATGACCGGCCGCGTGCCGGCGTCGCCGTCCTGGGGGCCGGTCACGGCGGTGGTCTCAGGGCCCGATGGCACAGTCGTGGCCTTCCTCGGTCGAGCGGTGCTGAGGTGACGGTACCTCGGATACACCGCCCGGCAGGGTTCCTCCCCCGCTTCAACGGCAGGGGTGCCCCGTGCGGAGACCATCGCGCTGCGGGATCGGGGCCCGGGTGCCCTTCGGGCCGACCTGGGACCCGCTGGCTGCGGGTCGACCGAAAGCCGTTGTCTACTGAGCATCCGGGCCCCACCCGGGTCGCACCAGCCGGCCGGACGAAACCTCCGCCCCCGTGCCGCGGGCGCTGGACCTGGCTCCCAGTGACGGGGCGCCGGATCAGCGGCGCCCCACCCTCTGGCCCAGCAGCGTTCGACGACTGCGCGGAAAGAGCGCCGGCCGGACGTCCTGTGGTGGACCCGGCCGAACCTACCGCTCGCCGACCGCCGCCTGTCAACACTCTTCTGACCTGGGGATTCTCATCAAAACTCCAGGTCAGTGCCAGCCCACGCCGCCGGACCGACAGACCCAGCACACATCGTTCGGCGGTATCACCGGGTCCGGGGATCACTCATTCAGCCGGTCGTACACGGTCCGTCCGGCCACCACCGTGCGCAGGCACTCGGGGGTCGGACCGCCCGGGGTGAGATCGGGCAGCCCCGGCGTGGCGGCCCGCGGGTCGGTGGACCAGCGCGCGATGCGGTCGTCGGGGGTCTGGACGATCAGCTCCCCGGTGCTCCACAGCGCGTAGTCGGCGGGCGCGCCGGGCACCAGGGCGCCCGCGTCGTCCCGGCCGATGGCGCGCCAGCCGCCGCGGGTGTGCGCGGTGAAGGCGGCGCGCACCGAGATCCGGTGTCCGGGGGTGCGGTGGAAGGCGGCGGCGCGCAGCGTCCCCCACGGGTCGAGCGGGGTGACGGGGGCGTCGGAGCCCAGGGCCAGCGGCACCCCGGCGCGCAGCAGGGCGGCGTACGGGTTGAGCGTACGGGCCCGGTCCGCGCCCAGACGCTGCGCGTACATGCCGCTCTCGCCGCCCCACGCGGCGTCGAAGGCGGGCTGTACGGAGGCGGTCAGGGCGAGTTCGGCAAAGGCGTCGATGTGCCCGGCGGTGAGCAGCATGGCGTGTTCGACGCGGTGCCGCATGGCGCGTACCCGGGTGAGCCCGACCTGCTCGGCGGCGGCGCGCACGCCCTGGGTGACGGAGCCGATGGCGGCGTCGCCGATGGCGTGGAAGCCGGCCTGGAGCCCCGCCTCGGTGCAGGCGGCAACGTGGGCGGCGATGGTGTCCGCGTCCAGGTGGGCGGTGCCGGTGTGGTCCGCGTCGTGGTACGGGGCGTGCAGGTGGGCGGTGTGGGAGCCCAGGGAGCCGTCCGCGAAGAAGTCGCCGCCCGCGCCGATCGCGCCGAGGTCACGCACCCGGGCGGCGTCCTTGGGGCCGGTGACCAGTTCGCCCCAGTAGCCGACGACGCGCGGGCCGGGTTCGGCGGCGGCGAGCGCGAGCAGCCCCCTGAGGTCGTCCTCGCTGGAGATGTCGGGCCCGGCGCACTCGTGCAGGGTGCCGATGCCCAGGGCGGCGGCGCGGCGCAGCGTGGCGCGCTGGGCGTCGGCGCGCTGGGCATCGGTGAGGGCGGCGTCGGCGGCGTGCCGTACGGCGTGGTGGGCGTCCCCGGTGAGTGCGCCGTCCGCCCGGTAGCCGGGCAGGCCGGTGATGCCGGGCACCAGGTCGAGCAGGGCGGTGGTGGCCAGCGCGGAGTGGGCGTCGACGCGAGTCAGGTAGAGCGGGCGGTGGCCGGCCGCCTCGTCGAGTTCGGCGCGGGTGGGCGGGCGTCCGCCGGGCCAGCCCGAGGCGTCCCAGCCGTGGCCCAGCAGCGCCGCGCCGGCCGGGCGGCCCGCGACGTACTCCCGGATCCGGGTGAGCGCCTCGCCGGGGCTGGCGGAGCCGGTGAGGTCGAGCCCGGTGAGCGCGAGTCCGGTCGCGGTGGCGTGCACGTGCGCGTCGGTGAACGCGGGGGTGACGAGGGCCCCGTCGAGGTCGATCACCTCGTCGGCGGTGGCGGCGAGCGAGTCGGCGGCGCCCTCGGAGCCGACCCAGGCGATGCGGTCGCCCTCGACGGCCATCGCGGTGGCGAAGGGATCGGCGGGGCTGTGCACCTCGCCGCGGCGCAGCAGTACGGTGCGGGGCCGCCCGGGGGTGGTGCTGGTGGAGCTGTCGGTCATGGGCCCAGTCTCCCCGGTGCGGGCGCGGGGCTCAGATCCGGGGCGGGCGGGCCTCGTACGGGGTGGACAGGACGACGGTGGTGCGGGTGGAGACCCCGGCCAGCGAACGGACCCGGGCCAGCAGGTGCTCCAGCTCGATGGGCGTGCCGACCCGGACCTTCAGGATGTAGTTCTCGTCGCCGGCGACGCTGTGGCAGGCCTCGATCTCGGGCACCTCGGCGAGCCGCTCCGCGATGTCGTCGGGGGCGCTGGGGTCGAACGGCTTGACGGAGATGAAGGCGGTCAGCGGCAGACTGATGGCCTGCGGGTCGACGATGGCGCTGTACCCGCGGATGACGCCGCGCTGTTCCAGGCGGCGTACCCGCTGGTGCACGGCCGAGGTGGAAAGCCCGGTGGCCTTTCCGAGGTCGGTATAGCTCATCCGCCCGTCCTTGACGAGCAACTCCACGATCCGGCGATCCAGTTCCTCCACGGTGCGTAACCTACCGGACGCGGGCGGGGCCAGGGGGGCGTACCGGCGGCGGGGGTAGGGTGCGGGGGTGTCTTCCGCTATCGAACTGGTGATTTTCGACTGCGACGGGGTGCTGGTGGACAGCGAGCCCCTGGCGCTGCGCGTGTGTGTGGAGCTGGGTGCCGAGCTGGGCTGGCCGCTGACCGAGCGGGAGATCGTCGACCGGTTCCTGGGGCGCTCCGAGCGCTCGGTGAGCGCGCAGGTCGCCGAGCGGCTGGGCGAGGAGGCGGCGGCGCGGTGGAACGCGCTGTACCGCTCCCGGCTGGCGGCGGCGATCGACGCGGAGCTGCTGCCGGTGCCCGGGATCGTCGAGGCCCTGGAGGCGATCGTGCTGCCGCGCTGCATCGCCTCCAGCGGCTCGCACGAGAAGATGCGGCGCACGCTGGGCCGCACCGGCCTGTGGGACCGGTTCGAGGGGCGGATCTTCAGCGCCTCGGAGGTGGCGCGGGGCAAGCCGGAGCCGGACCTGTTCCTGCACGCCGCCCAGCGGCTGGGGGTGGAGCCGGGGCGCTGCGCGGTGGTGGAGGACAGCCAGTACGGGGTGCGGGCGGCGCGGGCGGCCGGGATGCGGTCCTTCGGGTACGCGGGCGGGCTGACCCCGGCGCCGTGGCTGGAGGGCGCGGACACGGTGGTGTTCGAGGACATGCGCAAGCTGCCGGACCTGCTGCGGAGCGCCGGGCAGGGATGATGCCGGCATCCACCGATCGGGGGATGCGAGGTCTGGCCCGGTGGGCGATGTGGCGGGGGTGCCCGCCGCGGAACGCTGGTGGGCATGGCAATCATCGAAGTCAGCGGGCTGCGCAAGCGTTACGGGGGCAGGCCCGTGGTCGACGGGGTGTCCTTCTCCGTCGACGAGGGGGAGATCTTCGGCATCCTCGGGCCGAACGGGGCGGGCAAGACCACGACGGTGGAGTGCGTCGAGGGTCTGCGGGTGCCGGACGAGGGGCATGTGCGGGTGGCGGGGCTCGACCCGCTGCAGGACCGCGCGGGGGTGACCGAACTGCTGGGGGCGCAGCTGCAGCAGAGCGCGCTCCAGCCCAAGCTCACGGTCCGGGAGGCACTGGAGCTGTACGCCTCGTTCTACCGGCGGCCGGCCGACTGGCGGCCGCTGGCGGAGCGGCTGGGCCTGGGTGACCAGCTGGAGACGCGGTTCGCGAAGCTGTCGGGCGGTCAGCAGCAGCGGCTGTTCATCGCGCTGGCCCTGATCGGCGGTCCGCGGGTGGTCGTGCTGGACGAGCTGACGACGGGGCTCGATCCGCACGGCCGGCGGGAGACGTGGGAGCTGATCGAGGAGGTGCGGAACTCGGGCGTCACGGTGCTGCTGGTCACCCACTTCATGGAGGAGGCGCAGCGGCTGTGCGACCGGGTCGCGGTCATCGACAGCGGGCGGATCGCGGCGCTCGACACACCCCAGGGGCTGATCGAGCGGGCGGCCGGTTCCACGGTCATCTCCTTCGTCCCGTCCCGGCCGCTGAGCGACGACGAGCTGGCCGCGCTGCCGCTGGTGCGCTGGGAGCGGCGCAAGGACGACCGGCTGGTGATCGAGGGCGACGACGCGTCGGCGAACGCGGTCATCGCCCTGCTGGCCCGGCAGCGGATCACGGTCCGGCAGTTGCGGGTCACCGACGCCACCCTTGACGACGCCTATCTCGGCCTGACCGCGAAGGAGAGCTGACATGTCGACCACACATGCTTCCCGGGCGGTGCTGAAGAGCGAGTTCCGGCTGTTCGGCAGAGAGCCGGGGGCGATCTTCTGGATTCTGGTCTTCCCCACCGCGCTGATCACGATCCTGGGGCTGATCCCGGCCTTCCGCGAGGTGGGCGAGGATCTGGACGGCCGGCGGGTCATCGACCTGTACGTGCCGGTGGCCGTCCTGCTGTCGATGATCGTGGCCGGTATCCAGTCGATGCCGGCGGTGCTGGTGGGCTACCGCGAGCGCGGCATCCTGCGCCGGCTGTCCGCCACCCCGGCCCGGCCGCAGAGTCTGCTGACGGCACAGCTGGTGCTGCACGGGGCGGCGATCGCCCTGTCGGTGCTGCTGGCCCTGACGGTGGGCAGAGTGGTGTTCGACGTGGCGCTGCCGGGACAGCTCGCCGGGTACGTCCTGGCGGTGGTCCTCACGGCGGGGGCCGCTCTGGCGCTGGGGGCCACCATCGCGGCCGTCTCCCGTACCGGCAAGATCGCGCAGACGGTGGGCACCATCGTCTTCTTCCCGGCGATGTTCACCGCCGGTGTGTGGCTGCCGGTGCAGACGATGCCGGACACCCTGCGCGAGATCGTCCAGCTGACCCCGTTCGGGGCCGCCTCCCAGGCCCTGGACCAGGCCGCGACGGGCAGCTGGCCCGGCTGGGCACCGCTGGCGCTGACCGCGCTGTGGGCGCTGGTGCTGACCGCCGTGGCCGTCCGCCGGTTCCGCTGGGAGTAGCACCGTGCGGGCGGGCGAAGGGGAGACGGACGGCATGCTGGGGGGCATGACGGACACCCGGATCACGGTCGAGGAGGGCTGGGAGCGGTTCTACCGCTGGGGCCCCTACGGCGCGCTGGGGCTCAGCGTGCTGCTGTCCCTGCTCACTTTCGGGATCATCACCACGCCCAGGGGTCTGTACGTCGGCGGTGTGCTGGTGACCGCCGCCGTCGCCCTCCAGGTGTGGCGGGGGCGGGCGCTGCGCCTCGGCGACCCGCCGGGCTCGGTCGGCGGCCAGGTGTACTACTGGATGAGGGCCGCGCTCGCCTTCGCCCTCAACTGGATCAACCCGTTCTTCGGTGTCTACGCGGTGCTCGGCTACTTCGACCCGGCCCGGCTGCTGCCCGGCCGGGCCGTCCGGGCCGGACTGCTGGCCACCGCGGTCATCATGGCCGGCTCCAACATGGGAGGCTTCCCGCCGCAGGGGGGCGTGTCCTGGGGCGCGTTCGGGGCGCTGTTCGTGCTGCACGGCTCCCTCACCCTGGTGTTCGGCCATCTCGGCGGCCGCGAGGAGGAGCGCGCCCGGGCCCGGGCCGCCACCATCGAGGAGCTGGAGCGCGCCAACACCCGTCTGGAGCAGGCGCTGCGGGACAACGCCGCCCTGCAGAACATGCTGGTCGTCCAGGCCCGGGAGGCCGGGGCCACCCAGGAACGGCAGCGGCTGGCGGCCGAGATCCACGACACCATCGCCCAGGGGCTCACCGGGATCATCACCCAGCTCCAGGCCGCCACCGCCGCCACCGACGAGGCCACATCCCGGGCCCATGTGACCCGCGCCGCGACGCTGGCCAGGACGAGCCTGGGCGAGGCCCGCCGCTCGGTGCAGAACCTGGGCCCGGGGGCGCTGGAGCACCACAGTCTGGCCGAGGCCCTCAAGAAGGCCGTGGACGCGTGGACGGAGGAGTTCGGGGTGCAGGCGATGTTCACCATCACCGGCACCGTGGAGCCGTTGCACGAGGAGGTGGAGGCCACCTTGCTGCGCATCGCCCAGGAGGCGCTGGCCAACGCCGGGCGGCACGCGGCGGCAGGCCGGGTCGGGGTCACGCTGTCCTACATGGACGACGAGGTGACCCTGGACGTGCGCGACGACGGCCGGGGATTCGACCTCCGGGTGCCGCGCCCGAGGGAGAGTCCCGGCGGCTTCGGGCTGGGCGGGATGCGGGCCCGGGCGGCACGGCTGGCCGGCACGGTGGACATCGAATCCGAGCCCGGCCAGGGCACGGCGGTCTCCGCTCGCGTACCGTTGGTGCGCCATGGCTGAGCAACGCCCCATCACCCTGCTGATCGTTGACGACCACCCCGTCGTCCGGGACGGCCTGCGCGGCATGTTCGCCACCGCGCCCGAGTTCGAGGTCCTCGGCGAGGCGGCGGACGGGCCCACGGGCGTGGAGCTGGCGCGGCGCCTGACGCCGGACGTGGTGCTGATGGATCTGCGGATGCCGGGCGGCGGCGGAGTGGCGGCCATCCGCGAGCTCGGCCGTCGCGGCCTGAGCAGCAAGGTGCTGGTCCTGACCACCTACGACACCGACTCCGACACCCTCCCGGCCATCGAGGCGGGCGCCACCGGCTATCTGCTCAAGGACACCCCGCGCGAGGACCTGTTCGCGGCGGTCCGGGCGGCGGCGGAGGGCCGTACGGTGCTCTCCCCGGCCGTGGCGACACGGCTGGTCTCGCGGGTCCGCGAGCCCGTCGGCGAAGCGCTGAGCGTCCGCGAACGCCAGGTGCTCGGGCTCGTCGCCAAGGGCGGCTCCAACCGGGAGATCGCCGCCGAGCTGTTCATCAGCGAGGCCACCGTGAAGACCCATCTCGCCCACCTCTACACCAAACTGGGCGTCAAGGACCGCGCGGCGGCCGTCGCCACGGCGTACGAACGCGGCATCCTCGGCTGAAGCCCGTCGCACCCGTCCCCGGGGCAGGCCCGCCGTACAAGCGGTGCCAGGAGCTGCGGGGCGTGCTCAGGCGCCTGGGACAGGCCCTGCCAGATGGCTGTTCTCCTGGTGGGTGGCGGTGAGCTTGACGCTGTTGAGGCGCCAGCCGCGCGGTGTCCGGACGGCTTCGTTGTCGTAGAAGCCGACGACCAGCCATCGGTCCGGCCCGCCGCCTGCCCGCTCCTTCGGCACCCAGTGTTCGGCGCGGACGTGCGCGTGGAGGGCCGCGCGATCGCCGTCGATGTCGACGACGTGGCCGGTGATGGTGTGGTGGGTGGCGGAGAAGGGGGCGAAGGCTTGGCCCAGCACGTGGACGTACGCGTCGAGCGGCACGGTCGTCGGCGGCAGGCCGATGACCGAGGAGAAATCGAGGGTCACCGAGTCCGCGTAGACGAGGGAGGGGAGGCGGGTGAACTCCTTGAGGTCGGCGATGTCGGCGTAGCGGCCCATCAGTTCGATCAGTTCGATGCGGTCGGCGAGCGTGGTCATGAAGGACTTCCTGCGGACTCGGATGCGGGCGTGGATACGGGTTTCGGTTTCCGGGACCGGTGGCTCACCGCGAGGAGGCCGTCCAGCAGCCGGGCCGGCAGGAAACGGGCGAGAGGGATGATGAAGGCGGCGTCCGTACCGAGGGTGTACCTGGTGCGTGGGCGGGGTGTGGTCGCCACCCTGGCGATCCTGGCCCCCGCTGTGGCCGCCGGCAGGGCGCGTTCCAGGAAGGCTGTGTTCGACGACACCGTCGCGTTGATGAGGTCGCCGTAGAGGCGCTGGTGCTCGGTGGTCATCCCGGCGGCGAGGTCGAGGGAGATGTCACCGCTGCGGGCGGCCATCTCGGTCCGGACACCGCCGGGCTGGACGACGACCACCTGCACGCCGTGCGCCGCGACTTCGCGGCGCAGGGAGTCGCTGGCCGCCTCCAGGGCGAACTTGGTTCCCGCGTAGGCCCCGAAGACGGGCAGCGCGGCCACCCCGCCCACGGAACTGATGTTGACGATCCTGCCCCGGCTCCGCCGCAGGAAGGGCAGGAGTTCCTGGATGACGGCGATGTGCCCGAAGAGGTTCACCTCGAACTGTTCGCGCCACAGGGAAAGGGGCAGCACTTCGACGGGGGCGTTGATCTCGATCCCCGCGTTGTTGACCAGGACACGCAGGACGCGCCGCTCGGGGTCGTCGGCGATCCGTCGGGCCAGGGCCTCGATGTGTTCGGGGACGGTGATGTCCAGGGTGACCGGTTCGACGCCGTCGGCGCGGACGGCGTGGGCCTCGCTGTCGGTGCGTACCCCGGCGAGGACGTGGTAGCCCATGGCGGCGAGGGCCTGCGCCGTCGCGGCTCCGATGCCCGACGATGCCCCGGAGACGACGGCGAGTTCGTTCTTCTGAGGTTTCTTCCGCGGGTCTTTCCGTGGACGGGTCACAGCGGTGGTTCCTTTCACGAGGCGGGGGGCGCGGGTGTGTCGAGGGGGAAGCGCGTGCCGGTCAGTTCCTCCGACACCTCCCACAGCCGTCGTGCCGCCGAGCCGTCACGTGCCCGGGCGGCCCGTCCGACCAGCGTCGGCGCACCGCGCATGCCACACAGCCGGTCGGGGCCGGCATAGCTGTCGCCGGGAAGGTCCGCGGTGGCGGCGTACAGGGTGGGCAGGGCTCCGTCCTCGGCGCTGTGGGCGACGAGCCCGACGAGGAACTTCTCGGCGCGGAAGCCGAGGGAGGGCTTCTCCTCCGCCCGCATCAGGTTCGTCGAGGAGATGCCGGGATGCGCGGCTGTGGAGATGACACGTGATCCCGCGCGGGTGAGTCTGCGCTGGAGTTCGGCGGCGAACAGGAGGTTGGCCAGTTTGGACTGCGCGTAGGCGGCGTTCGGCCGGTACGGCCTGCGTTCCCACTGGAGGTCGGAGAAGTCCAGGGAGCCGATCCGGTGGCCGAGTGAGGCCACCGTCACCACCCGTCCCCTGATGCGCGGAAGGAGCAGGTTCGTCAGGGCGAAGTGCCCCAGGTGGTTGGTCCCGAACTGCAACTCGAATCCGTCCGCGGTCCGGGAGAGCGGCCCCAGGGAGAGACCAGCGTTGTTGATCAGCAGATCGACGGGGCCCGGGAGTTTGTGGGCGAACGCCCGTACGGAGGAGAGGTCGGCGAGATCGAGGGTGTGCACCTGGACCGTGCCCGTCATGGTGGCCGCCACCGCTTCCCCCTTGTCCGGATCGCGTACGGCCAGGACCACCCGCGCACCGCGCTCGGCGAGCAGGCGGGCGGTGACGAGCCCGATACCGCTGTTCGCGCCGGTGACGACGGCGGTGCGGCCGGTCAGGTCGGGAAGGTCGGCCGGGGAGAATCTGGGCATGGCACGAGAGTAGTCAGTGGCAACATTGTTGTCAATGGCAACATTGTGCTGAGTAGGCTGGCTCCATGCCAGACACCAGCCAGCAGCGCCCCTATCACCACGGGAATCTCCGCACGGTGCTGCTCGACGCGGCGGAGCGCAGTCTGAGGGCGCACGGGGTCGAGCAGCTCTCCCTGCGGGACCTGGCACGGGACATCGGAGTCAGTCACGCGGCGCCCCGCCGGCACTTCGCGGACCGCCGCGCGCTGCTGGACGCCCTCGCCGAGTCGGGATTCGTCCGCCTGGGCGCCGAGCTGCGGGCCGCGGTGGACGAGATCGGCGACGAGGACGATCTGCCCGCTCGCCTGCACGCCTTCGCGTGGGCCTACGCCCGGTTCGCGACCGAGAACGCCGCGCTGACGGGGCTGATGAACTCCAGCAAGCACCGCCCGGGGGCGACCGCGGTCGCCGAGGCCGCGGCGGCCGCGTTCGGGCAGATCGGCGACCTGATCGAAGAGGGCCAGGAGCGCGGCGCGTTGGAGGAGGGCGACCCGGAGGACATCGGGCTCATCATCTACGCCACCGTCCTGGGGATCACGTCCATGGTCAACAGCGGCATGATCGAGCCGGGACGGCTCGAGGGACTCGTGGACACAGCGGTGACACAGTTCCTGAGAGGCGCCCGCCCCACAGGGCCGCGCTGACCCGGCCGCGAGACCGGGGCGCGCCCTTGGCCGGGACCCGTCGCCAGACCGCCGGCGGCGGCTACCCGCTCCTGGCGGCGCGGACCCGACCCGCGCGGCCCGCCATGCGGCGCACCCCTGCGCCGCCGCCCCCAGGGGGGAGGGGCCACCCCGTCCTCACCCCGACCGCAGCCCGGCGGTGATCAGGTCCTCGCCGCGCGCCAGCAGGCGGGAGAGCGCCAGGCCGTCCGGGGCCAGGGCCGTGACCAGGGCGCCGGGGCCCGCCAGCGGGGTCAGGACGGCGGTGGGGCCGAGCAGCTCCGGTTCCACCGGCCGTTTCCCGAAGTCGGGATCGATCACCAGCAGTTGGCCCACGGCCCGGTGCGATCCGAGCACCGCACCGCCGCGCCATCCCGGAACCCCGGGGCCGAAGCTCAATTCCTGGTCCAGCAGGGGCCGCCCACCCCCGCGCACGATCAGGCGGGTGCTGAGCCGCCCCGCCGGTTCACCCGCGCGCCCCAGGATCTGCTGTTCCCGCAGCCACAGCCGGGCGCCCGGCGCCAGCGCCACCCGCGTGGTCATCCGCAGCACGCTGTCCGCCGCACAGATCAGCGGCTCCGGCCACCAGTGCAGGACGCCGCCCTCCCCCACCGTCAGCTCGGTGTCGTAGGACGCCTCAGCGCCGTCCCGGCCCGGCCCGGGCAGGGCCACCATGGACGCCGCCGAGGTCACCCGCAGCGCCGCGCCGGGCTCCACCGTCACGGACATCCGCAGCCGGTCGCCGCCCAGCGGCCCGCTCATCCCGCCGACCGTCGTGACCTGCGCCCACGTCCCCGCGGCCCGCTCCCGGGGCCGGGTGCGCCGTACCGCCAGCGGCCCCTCACCGCTCAGCACCGGCAGCCGGCCACCGGGTGCCGCCGTGATCCTGGCCCGCGCCCGGACGGTCATACGGCCGCCGGGTCCGGTGCGGCCCACGCGGCCAGCCGCTCCCGTACCCACTCCCGCACCGGCGCCACCCCGTCCGGCGCCCGCAGCGAGGTGAAGGCGACCGGCAGGTCCCCGCGCTGCGCCTTCGCGTCGCGCGCCATCGCCTCCAGGTCGGAGCCGACGTACGGCGCCAGGTCGGTCTTGTTGACGACCAGCAGGTCGGCGCCGGTCACCCCGGGACCGCCCTTGCGCGGGATGTCGTCCCCCGCCGCCACGTCGATGACGAAGATCTGGGCGTCCACCAGGCCCCGGGAGAAAGTGGCGGTGAGATTGTCGCCGCCGGACTCCACCAGGATCAGATCCAGCGGGCCGTTGGCGTCCTCCAGTTCCTCCACGGCCTCCAGGTTCGCGGAGATGTCGTCGCGGATCGCGGTGTGCGGGCAGGCGCCGGTCTCCACCGCCGTGATCCGCTCGGGCGGCAGGACGGCCTCGCGCAGCAGATGGTCGGCGTCCTCGCGGGTGTAGATGTCGTTGGTCACCACGGCGATGGACAGGTCGGCGCGCAGCGCCCGGCACAGGGCGGCGACGGTTGCGGTCTTGCCGGAGCCGACCGGTCCGCCCAGCCCGATGCGCAAAGCGCGCCGCCGGCCGTCCGGGCGCGTGAGGTGTGCCCCGCCCGAAGAGCTTGGGGAAGGTCCGGCGCCGTGCGTGTGCCGCTCCGGGAAGGTTTCGGGATGGTTCAGGTGCATGGGCGGTCTCCTCGGGAGGCGGTGGGGCGGCGGTCAGGAGGCGAACAGCCGGCCGGTCCGCACGGCGTGCTGCTGCGCGGCGATGTCCAGCAGCGGGGCGGAGGCGGCGGGCAGGGCGTCGGTGCCGTGCGCGGGCAGGGCCAGTGCCGCCTGGACGGCGCGGGCGGCCACGGCGTCGATCCCGGGGCCGAGGCGGGCGAGCAGCGCGGTGGCGTCGAAGGGGTCCAGCCCCAGCAGCCGTACCACCGCGGTGGCCGGGCCGCTGACGGATTCGTACGCGGCGGCCTGGGCGGCGTCGTACGGGGTGAGCCCCGCGGCACGGGCGGCCAGCCCCAGCACGACGGGCTGGTGGAGGCCGCCGGGGTGGCGGCGGGCGACGGCGTCGAGGGCGGGGTCGGGCCAGGTGGCACGGGCGGCGCGCAGCAATTGCCGCCCCAGCCGGCGTGCGGCGACGCGCAGGGCGGGCGCGGGGGTCCTGGCGTCGGCCGCGGCGTCGAGTTCTCCCGGGTCGTGGCCGGCGGTCCCGGCGGCGGCGAGGGCGGCGGCGACCAGTCCGGTGGTGTGCAGCCGGCCGTGACAGAAGCCGGCGAGGTCCTCGGGGCCGGTGAGCTCTCCGGAGCGTACGGCGGTCTCCGCCCCGCCGGAATGGGCGTGGGATCCGGCGGGGAAGCGGCCGTCGGCGAGCAGCAGCAGTGCGGCGGCCGGCATCAGAAGAGGAAGTATCGCTGGGCCAGGGGGAGTTCCGTGGCGGGTTCGGGTACGACGCGGTCGCCGTCGATGGTGACGGTGAAGGTGTCGGGGTCGACGGTGACATGGGGCCGCGCGTCGTTGTTGCGCATGTCGGCCTTTCCGGTCCGCCGGGTGTCGCGGATCGCGGTGAACCGTTTCCCCACTCCGAGGCGCTCGGGCAGCCCGTCGTGCACGGCGGCCTCGGTGACGAAGTTGACGGAATTGGCCGCCGGGGCGCGGCCGACACCGCCGAACATCGGCCGGGGCAGCACCGGCTGCGGTGTGGGGATGGAGGCGTTGGCATCGCCCATCTGGGCGTACGCGATCTGGCCGCCCTTGAGCACCACGTCGGGCTTCACACCGAAGAACGCCGGCTGCCACAGCACCAGATCGGCGAGCTTGCCGGGGGTCACCGAGCCGATCTCGTGGTCCAGGCCCTGCGCGATCGCCGGGTTGATCGTGTACTTGGCCACGTAGCGGCGGGCCCGGTGGTTGTCGGCGGGGCCGTCCCCGGGCAGCGCGCCGCGCCGCCGCTTCATCACGTGCGCGGTCTGCCAGGTGCGCAGGATGACCTCGCCCGCGCGGCCCATGGCCTGGGAGTCGGAGGACAGGATCGAAATGGCCCCGAGGTCGTGCAGGATGTCCTCGGCCGCGATGGTGGTGGGCCGGATACGGGATTCGGCGAAGGCCAGGTCCTCGGGGACGGCCGGGTTGAGGTGGTGGCAGACCATCAGCATGTCGAGGTGTTCCTCGACGGTGTTGACGGTGTGCGGCCGGGTGGGGTTGGTGGAGGACGGCAGCACGTGCGGTTCGGAGACCACGGTGATGATGTCGGGCGCGTGCCCGCCGCCGGCGCCCTCGGTGTGGTACGCGTGGATGGACCGCCCGCCGATCGCGGCGAGGGTGTCGGCGACGAACCCGGCCTCGTTCAGGGTGTCGGTGTGCAGGGCGAGCTGGGCGCCGGACTCGTCGCACACCCGCAGACAGGCGTCGATGACGGCCGGGGTGGCGCCCCAGTCCTCGTGGATCTTGAAGCCGACGGCGCCCGCCCGCAGCTGGGCGCGCATGGCGTCCTGGGCGGTGGTGTTGCCCTTGCCGAGCAGCCCGAGGTTGACGGGGTAGCCGTCCATGGCTTCGAAGATCCGGGCCAGGTGCCAGGCGCCGGGGGTGACGGTGGTGGCCTTGGAGCCCTCGGCGGGGCCGGTGCCGCCGCCGACGAGGGTGGTGACACCGGAGGCGAGGGACTCCTGGGCGATCTGTGGGCAGATGAGATGGACGTGGGCGTCGACGCCGCCGGCGGTGAGGATCTTGCCGTTGCCCGCGATGATCTCGGTCTCCGGGCCGATGATCAGCTCGGGATGCACCCCGTCCATGGTGTCGGGGTTGCCCGCCTTGCCGAGCGCGGTGATCCGGCCGTCCCTGATGCCCACGTCGGCCTTGCCGGTCCGGTCGTGGTCCAGGACGATCACGCCGGTGATCACCGTGTCCGGAGCGCCCTCGGCGCGGCTGACCCGGGACTGGCCCATCGATTCGCGGATGACCTTGCCGCCGCCGAAGACGGCTTCCTCACCGGCCCGGCCGGGGCCGCCGCACAGGTCCTCCTCGATCTCGATGAACAGATCCGTGTCGGCCAGCCGCACCCGGTCCCCGCTGGTGGGGCCGAAGAGATCCGCGTACGCCGCCCTGCCGAGTTCAGCCATCGCCCGTCCTTCCGTTCGCTTCCGCAGCCGATTGCGCACCCGCGCCCACCGCCGTCCCGCACCCGAGCGCGCGGGGTACCGGCGGTCCGGCCGCGGCCCCGCGTACGCCGTTCACAGCGGTCCGTTCGTCTCGCCGCGCAGCCCCGGGACGATCCGGCGGCCGGCGATCGGTACCAGCTCGACCTCCACCGGGATGCCGGGCTCGAAGCGGACGGCGGTGCCCGCCGCGATGCCCAGGCGCTTGCCGTGCGCGGCGGCGCGGTCGAAGTCCAGGCCGGGGTTGGCCTCGGCGAAGTGGTAGTGCGAGCCGACCTGCACGGGCCGGTCCGCGGTGTTCCGTACGGTCAGCCGGGTGACCGGCGCGCCCTCGTTGAGCGGGACGGGGGTGTCGGCGTAGCGGATCTCGCCAGGGATCACAGGGGGTACTCCCGCCGGGTCGGAGGTCAGACGATGGGCTCGTGGACGGTGACGAGCTTGGTGCCGTCCGGGAAGGTGGCCTCGACCTGGACGTCGTGGATCATCTCCGGGACGCCCTCCATCACCTCGGCGCGGGTGAGGACCTCGCGCCCGGAGGCCATGAGTTCGGCCACGGTGCGGCCGTCGCGGGCGCCCTCCAGGAGGTGGACGGTGATCAGGGCGATCGCCTCCGGGTGGTTGAGCCGCAGTCCCCGGTCGCGCCGCCGGGCGGCCACGTCGGCGGCCACATGGATCAGCAGCCGCTCCTGCTCGTGCGGGGTCAGTCGCATCCGTCGTTCCACCTCGCCGTCGTCACCGGGCGGTACGCGCCGGTCACCCGGAGGCTAGTTCGGCCGCGTTTCATGGGCGTTACTTCCATACAGAAGTATCTTCACGGTCTCCCTCGGCGGACGTGACCGACATCAAAGAATTAGCTGTTGTCGAATGGACAAGGCAGGGTAGAAGCCCCGGCGCACGGGACGTGAGCTGGACAGTCATGGACGCAAGGAGCCACATGAAGATCGGGATCGTCGGAGCCACCGGCCAGGTCGGCGGTGTGATGCGCGGGATTCTGGCAGAACGGAAGTTCCCGGCCGATCAGCTGCGGCTGTTCGCCTCCGCCCGTTCCGCGGGCCGTACGCTGCCGTGGCAGGGCGGCGAGGTCACCGTCGAGGATGCCGCCACCGCCGACTACTCCGGCCTGGACATCGTGCTGTTCTCGGCGGGCAAGACCACCTCCAGGGCGCTGGCCGAGAAGGTCGCCGCCGCGGGTGCCGTGGTGATCGACAACTCCTCCGGCTGGCGCATGGACCCCGAGGTCCCGCTGGTGGTCTCGGAGGTCAACCCCCACGCGATCGCCGACCGCCCCAAGGGCATCATCGCCAACCCGAACTGCACCACCATGGCCGCGATGCCGGTGCTGCGTCCGCTGCACGCCGCCGCCGGGCTCACCTCCCTGGTCGTCGCCACCTATCAGGCGGTCTCCGGCAGCGGTCTGGCCGGCGTCGCCGAGCTGGACGAGCAGACGCGGGCGGCCGTCGCCCAGGACGCCACCCGGCTGACCTTCGACGGCACCGCGGTGGACTTCCCCGCCCCGAACAACTATGTGCGGCCCATCGCCTTCAATGTGCTGCCGATGGCCGGCTCCATCGTGGACGACGGCCTGGACGAGACCGACGAGGAGCAGAAGCTCCGCAACGAGAGCCGAAAGATCCTGGAGATCCCGGCCCTGAAGGTGTCCGGCACCTGTGTGCGGGTGCCGGTCTTCTCCGGCCACTCCCTCCAGATCAACGCCCGCTTCGACCAGCCGCTGAGCCCCGACCGGGCCCGCGAGCTGCTGGCGGACGCCGAGGGTGTGGTTCTGTCGGACGTGCCCACCCCGCAGCAGGCGGCCGGCCGCGACGCCAGCTACGTGGGCCGCATCCGCCGTGACGAGACGGTGGACCACGGTCTGGCCCTGTTCGTCGCCAACGACAACCTCCGCAAGGGCGCGGCCCTCAACGCCGTCCAGATCGCGGAGCTGGTGGCGGCCGAGCGCGGCTGAGCGCCGACCGCCCGTGGGTGCCGGCCCGACGGCCGGCACCCGCGGGCGGCTCTGGACGTTCCCCGGCCGCCGCGACCGGATGAGGTGGGTCCGCGGCCCGGGCCGGCGGCTCGTCGGCGCCCTCCCGCAGGGCCCCGTACCTGATCCCGAGTCAGCAGTCGCAGCCGCAGTTGCAGTCGCAGCACCCGCCGTCGTCACCGCAGGAACAGCACGAGCAGCAGTCGCACCCGCTGCAGCAGTCACAGTAGTGACAGCAGCCGTGGCGCTGCTTGCCGGTCCACGGATCCGTGTAGTCCTCGCGGCAGCAGATCTGGCAGGTGCAGAACATGCCCGACCAGACCAGACAGCCGGCCGCCCAGCCCCGCCGACGGCGCCCGAGGTCCGGCGGGTCCGTGAGATCGGGCGGGTCCGTGAGATCGGGCGTCGCCTGCGCGGTGGCACCGTGCCGGCACGCCGCCCCGCCGGGACCGGCGAACGTACGGTCCACCGCCCGCCGCAGCTCGTGCACGAGCAGCACATGCACCAGCCGCTCGTCGCGGAACTCCGCCTCCCGCAGGGCCAGTCGCACCCCCAGCACCGCGTCGTCGCACAGCCGCCGTGCCTCCGCCCGCGAGGTGGCGGTCGCGGTGAGCGGGTTCCAGGCACCGTCGCGCGCGTCCTGATCCTGGTCCTCCACCGCGTCCAGCAGATGCGCCAGCCGCCCGAAGTACCGTCCGGCGTCCGCCAGTGCCCGGGCGTTGCCGGGACGCCCCGCCAGGGTGGCCGTGTGCGCGAACGCCGCGGCCGTCGCCGTCTCGGTCGGCTCGGTCACGGTCAGCAGCGGCCCGCCCGGCACCGCCGCCGCCTCCAGTTCCTGCTGCCGGCCGATGGCGTCCGTGAGCCCCGTCGCGTCGAACCCCACCGCCGCCCCGCCCCTGGCTCCGGCCCGTTCCCAGCCACGCGCCACCCGCCCGGCCGCCACCGCCAGCGAACGGCGGCGCAACGCCCCGTCCCCGTCCAGCGCGTGGTCGCGCAGCTTGGCCGAGGCCAGCACCAGGGAGACGGCGGCCGCCAGCGCCGCGCCCTCTCCCCTGGCGACCGAGGCCGTGCGCATGCCGCGCAGCGGGCACGGACCGGCCGTACGCCGCACCGGCCCGGACTCCGGCGCGGCCTGGGCCTCGTACAGCACGGATATCAGCAGGCCGTCGTAGTTCGTCGCCAGCCGGGCCGCCTGACCGTGCGTGCCGCGCAGGGCCAGGCACAGGCCGCACAAATGCGCCATCCACTGCTCGCCGAGTCCGGCCGGCAGCCGGTGCCGACAGGGCCTGATGATGCCGAACACGCCACGTCCCCCCATGGGTCCACACACAACCGAAGCCCCCGGCCCGTTCCCGGGCCGGGGGCTTCGCAGTGTGTCACCGGGTCCCGCCGCGCGCGGCGGCAGGCCGTGGACTGTGGGGATCCTGTTACGGGATGGTGGCGCCCACCGCGTTCAGCGCCGCGACCACCGGCTGGAAGAAGGTGGTACCGCCGCTGGAGCAGTTGCCGCTGCCGCCCGAGGTCAGGCCGTGTGCGGTGTTGCCCGAGAAGAGGGCGCCGCCGCTGTCACCGGGCTCGGCGCACACGGTGGTCTGGATGGTGCCGCGCACCGTGCCCTGCGGGTAGGTGACCGACACGTTCAGCGCGGTGACCGTGCCGCTGTGCCGACCGGTGGTGGAGCCGGAGCGCTCGACCGTCTGGCCGACGACCGGGTTGGCCGCACCGGTGATCGAGCGGGTGGAACCGTTGTACAGGTTCACCGAGCTGGGGCTGGCGATGCTGGAGCTGTACCTGCCGGCCGCGTAGTCGGAGCCCGGGAACACACTGGTGCTCAGGGTGCCGAAGGCCGCGCCGCCGGAGGTGGCCGACCAGCTGCTGCCGGTCGAGCCGCAGTGACCGGCCGTCAGGAAGCCGCGCTGGCCGCCGATGGTGACGTTGAAGCCGAGCGAGCAGCGGGCGCCGGAGGTGTAGATGGCGTCACCACCCGCGATGTAGGGCGAGAACTCGCCCTCGACCTGCTCCAGGACGGCCTGGCCGCCCAGGGCCTCCACACCGCTGCGGAGCTCGGCCAGCGCGTCGCCGGTCACGGTGGAGTCCACCGTCACCTTGACGGCGTTGGAGACGGGGTCGATGCCCCAGGCCGTGCCGGGCACGGCGAGTTCCTCGACCTCGTCGGCCGCGGCCTCCAGCTGGGCCAGGGTGTGGTCCACCAGGCGCGCTTCGGCACCGGTGGCCTGGACCTCGGAGACGGCGGCGGTGTCCGTGACGTTCACCACGAGGGTTTCGGTCTGGGCGTCGTAGAAGGTGCCGGCCGTGTTGGCGGACAGCGTGTCCTCCAGGGTGGTCGCCAGTTCGACGGCCGCCTGCGAGGACAGGACATCCGGGGTGAAGGTGGGGGTCTGGGCGTTCGCCTGAGACATGGTGAACGTCCCGGCCAGCAGTGCGGCAACGCCGGTGGCGGCCATCGTGATACGCCGCGCGGACATGCGTCGGTTTGTCACGCTCGTTTCCTCCTGTGGGGGTTGGAGCCCATTGGCTCCGGAGAGAGCAGGAACCTGACTCTTCAGCCACGTTCATGCCAAGCGGTGATGGCGAGTATTCCCATCCTGCCCCGGCCCACACAAGAACGACTTCACGCCCGCCACGGCCGTTCGTCCCTCGCACACACGTCCAGGCGATGTGTCCCGAACTCGCCCGATATTCCTCGACACTTCGCCACGCTACGCGCGTTGAGCCCCCGTCAGCTCGCCCTGAGTAAGGACTAGACCTGTCTGTAAATCATCGCTCGGGGTTCGCTCATCGTTCGCAGGAGTCCGGATTTCGTGACATCCGCCGTGCGCACGCTCCCCATACGGCCGCCCCCGTCCGGGTGACCCGGACGGGGGCGGCGAGTGGTGGCGAGGGTTCCTCAAAGGGACCCGGACCCGTTACGGGATGCTGGCCCCGTAGGCGCTCAGCGCCGCCGTGACCGGCTGGAAGTACGTGGTACCGCCGACGCTGCAGTTGCCGCTGCCGCCGGAGGTCAGACCGATGGCGGTGTTGCCGGAGAACAGCGGGCCGCCGCTGTCGCCGGGCTCGGCGCAGACATTGGTACGGATCATCCCGTAGACGATGTCACCGCCGCCGTAGTTCACGGTGTAGTTCAGGCCGGTCACCGAGCCCGAGCGCAGCCCGGTGGTGGAACCGGAGCGCTGCACGGCCAGGCCATTGGTGGCGTTGGCCGCACCGGTGATGGTCCGGTAGGTGCCGTTGTAGAGGTAGACGTTGCTGGGACGGGCCAGCGAGGAGTTCGTGTACGAGATCAGCCCGTAGTCGTTGACGGGGAAGCTGGAGCCGATCGTGGAACCGATGACGGTGGTGCGGGCGGAGTTGGCCCACCAGGTGCCCGCTCCGTCCGTACAGTGGCCGGCGGTCAGCAGGACCGTCGTACCGCCGCGGGTGGCGTTGAAGCCCGCGGAGCAGCGCCAGCCACTCGCGTAGATGGCGTCCCCGCCGGACAGGTAGTTCTCCAGCGTGCCCGGAGTGCGCTCGATGCTGATGGCCCCGGCCAGGGAGCCCGCGCTGTCCTTGATCTCCGCGATCTCCTCCCGGGTGACGGTGGAGTCCACGGTGACGACGACCTGGCCGGTCTCCTCGTCCACCGTCCACGCGGTTCCCGCGATGTCGGCGGCGAGCACGGCGCTGTCCGCCGTGGCCAGCTGCGTGGTGCTGAAGGTCTGCACCGGCTCGGCGGCGGCGGTGCTGGGCAGCACGAAGGCTGTCAGCGCCGCCACGCCGGAGGCGGCGGCGATCAGCCGCAGCCGCTTGACGAGGCGTCTGTGGGGGTTGGGGCGCTCGGAACTCACGATTTCCTCCGTGGGGAATCTGGGGCCCGCTGGATGTGTGGGCCCGTGAGGCGTGGCCGGGGCCGTGCCGTCGTGTTCATCGGCATGACCCTGACAAGCGCTGCACCGAATCTTCACCACAGGCGCCCCGATTGCCAAGAACAAGTTTCAGCCACTCCACGGAACCTCCCCACCCGATCGGCCGAGTGCCCGAAACTCACTCTCCGTCAGTTGGGTGGCGCGCCGCTTCTCCTGATGGGGCGCCATAATCGATTGCACCAGAACCGTCACGAAATCCAGTTCCGGCGCCAATCCACTTGGCGCATCATCCGCATCATGGATGACGATAGGGGTGTGGGCGGTTTCGAGCCGCGTTAGAGAGGAGGCATCCATGGGATCGGTACGCAAGGCGAGCGCCTGGCTCGGCCTCGTCGAGGACCGCGAGATGCGCTACTACGACGACGAGTACGCCGAGGGACCCGAGCCGGGCGACAGCACCGAGCCGTGGGCCACCGACCCCGCGGTGCGGGTGGTGGAGGAGCCGGAGCCCGAGGGCGACAGCGGCCGGATCGCGACGGTGACGCCGGAGAGCTTCCGCGACGCCCGCCGCATCGGGGAACTGTTCCGTGACGGGGTGCCGGTGGTCATCAACCTCACCGCCATGGAGCCCGGCGACGCCAAACGCGTCGTCGACTTCGCGGCGGGCCTGATCTTCGGCCTGCGCGGCTCCATCGACCGGGTGGCCAACCGTGTCTTCCTGCTGACCCCCGGCGACTACAAGGTGGTCAGCGACAGCCGCCGGCACGCCACCGGCTTCTTCAACCAGAGCTGAGCCGTCACAGCCGGTGCGCGCCCGCCCGGGCGCGCACCACGCGGCGCGTGTTCGGGGCGTCAGCCCCGGAATGCCTCAAGTCCGGTGAGCGCCTTGCCCAGCACCAGCTGATGCATCTCGCTGGTGCCCTCATAGGTGAGCACCGATTCCAGATTCCCGCAGTGCCGCAGCACCGGATACTCCAGCGAGATCCCGTTCGCGCCCAGGATCGTGCGCGCGGTGCGGCAGATCTCCAGCGCTTCCCGGACATTGTTCAGCTTGCCGAAGCTGACCTGCTCCGGGCGCAGCCGTCCCGCGTCCAGCCGGCGGCCCAGGTGGTGTGCCAGCAGCAGCCCCTTGTGCAGTTCCAGCGCCATGTCCGCCAGCTTCGCCTGGGTGAGCTGGAAACCCGCGATCGGCCGCCCGAACTGTTCGCGTTCCCCGGCGTAGGCCAGGGCTGTCTCAAAACAGTCCCTGGCGGCCCCCAGAGCGCCCCACACGATGCCGAACCTGGCGTGGCCCAGCGCCCCCAGCGCCGCGCCCAGCCCCCGCGCGCCGGGCAGTACGGCGTCGGCCGGCAACCGTACTCCGTCCAGGACGAGTTCACTGGTGACGGATGCGCGCAGTGACCATTTGTGGCGGATCTCCCGCGCCGTGAAGCCGGGCCGGTCCGTGGGCACCACGAAGCCCCGGACTCCGTCCTCCGTACGGGCCCACACCACCGCCACGCCGGCCACCGAGCCGTTGGTGATCCACATCTTGCGGCCCGTCAGCACCCAGTCACCGCCGTCCCGTTCGGCCCGGGTGCGCATCGCGGCCGGATCCGATCCGTGGTCGGGCTCGGTGAGCGCGAAGCAGCCGATGGTCTCACCGCGCGCCATCGGCGGCAGCCAGCGTTCGCGCTGCCCGGGCGAGCCGTAGCGGTGGATGGCGTACATGGCCAGCGAGCCCTGCACCGAGACCAGCGAGCGGATGCCGGAGTCGGCGGCCTCCAGTTCCAGGCAGGTCAGCCCGTACTGCACGGCGGACGCGCCGGCGCAGCCGTAGCCCTCCAGCGACATGCCCAGCGCGCCCAGTTCACCGAGTTCCCTGGCCAGCTCGGTGACCGGTGCCCGGCCGTCCTCGTACCAGCGGGCGATGTGCGGCCGCACCCGGTCGGTGGCCCACTGCCGGGTGGCCCGCCGCACCGCGAGGTCCTCGGGGCTCAGCAGGTCATCCAGGCCCAGCGGGTCGGCCGGGTCGAAGGGCGGTGGGGAGCCGGTGGGCATGCGGGGCCTCCAGGTGCGCTCGGAGCGGCCGACGTTACGGCCGGGTAACCCCGCTGGGCAAGAGCGGCGGCTCCTCCGGGGCGCGTCGCGGGCCGGGCTCCGCGGCGCGGGGACCGGGCACCGGCGCGGCACCGCTTCCGGCGCCCGTGCGCTCCCCGCCCGCGGGCCAGGCCTCGGCCGCCGGGGCGGTCGCGAGGTCGCGGGGCAGCCGCAGCGCGGCCAGCGCGCCGAGCAGCAGCAGGACGGCACTGGCGATCAGCGTCATGTGCATGCCGTGGACGTAGGCGTCCCGGGCGGTCTGCCGCAGCGCCAGTCCCGGCCCGCCGCCGAGTTGGGTGGCCACCGAGTACGCCTCTCCCAGGGAGTGCGCCGCCGCCGCCGACTCCTCGGTCCCCACTCCCTGGGCGCCGCGGACGGCGGGGCCGTAGACGGCGTTCATGATGCTGCCCAGCAGCGCGATGCCCAGGCCCGCGCCGAACTGGTAGGCCGTCTCGCCGATCGCCGCCGCACCGCCGGCCTCGCCGGCCGGGGCGTCGGAGAGCATCGACTCGTAGGAGGCGAACAGGGTGGTCTCCAGACCGAAGCCCAGCAGCACGAAACCGGTGGCCATCAGCGCCGGGCGGTCCTGCTCCCCCAGCGACATCAGCACCAGGACGGCGACGGCGGTGAGGACGAACCCGAGCGAGACCATCAGGCGCGGGCCGAGCCGGTGCAGCAGCCGGGCGCCCACCAGGCCCGCGGCGATCGCCGCCAGGCTGAGCGGCAGCAACCGCAACCCGGTCTGCAACGGGGAGAGGCCGAGCACCAGCTGCAGGTACTGGGCGGCGATCAGGGCGAGCCCGACGAGCGCCAGCACGGTCAGCACGATGCACCCGACCGAGGTGCCGAAGGCCGGCCGGGCGAAGGCCCGCAGGTCGATCAGCGGATGCCGTTGGCCGCGCTGCCGGCGGACGAACAGAAAGAGCAGCAGCCCGCCGGTCACCGCGGCGAGCAGGGTGAGCGGGCTGTACAGCTCCCCGCCGCCGGCCCGCTTGAGCGCCATGATCACGGTGAACAGACCGCCGGCGGCCAGCAGGGCGCCGGTCACGTCCCACGGGCCCTCGCGCTCGCCGGTGGACTCCGGCAGCAGCCAGCGGGCCACCGGCAGGCACAGGACCATCAGGGGGATGTTGATGAGGAAGACCGAGCCCCACCAGAAGTGCTCCAGCAGCACACCGCCCACCAGCGGCCCGATCGCGGCGCCGACGGCCGCGACGGCGCTCCAGATGCCGATCGCCAGGGCGCGTTCCCGGCGGTCGGGGAAGACCTGCCGCAGGATGGACAGCGTGGCCGGCATGATCATCGCCCCGCCGACCCCCAGCAGCGCGCGGGCGAGCACCAGCACCGCGGGGGTGCCGGCGTACGCGGCCAGCGCGGAGGCCAGGCCGAAAGTGGCGTAGCCGATCAGCAGCACCCGGCGCCGGCCGATCCGGTCACCGAGGGTGCCGAAGAGGATCAGCAGCGAGGCGCACACCAGCGGGTAGACGTCCACGATCCACAGCAGCTCGACCGCGCCGGGCCGCAGGTCCTCGGTGACGGCGGGCACGGCGACGTGCAGCACGGTCGCGTCGATGGCGACCAGCAGCAGGCTGACGCAGAGCACGACCAGAACCGTCCAGCGGTTTCGGTCTTCGGCGGGGAGCGGACTCGCCATGGGCGCGGGCACCTTGGGGACGGGCGGGGTGGGCGGACGAGCCACAGCGTACGTCAGGGACCGGCCGGACCCCCAGGGACCGCGGTCCCTTCCCGCAGGGCCCGCACACGGTCTCCATGTCACCCGGAAAGCCCTGAAGGGAAAACAATCCGAATGGCCGTACCATCATCCCCAGATCGGCAAATCATGGCTTTCAGCTATTCCGTAAAGCCGGGTGAACAGCGGGGGAACTCCGGGCCAATGACCCCCGGAAAAACCCCGCGGCACATCACATCGGCATCACGAAAGCAGGCTGGAGTCGAAGCTCTCCTATCACCGGCTGTAATCTTGCTGGAGTGCGTACCGACCGATTCTTTGCCCGCCTCGAGCAGGAGCCGCAGCGACCGGCCGTCGCGGCTCCCGGCATGAGCCGCACCCGGACCGCACTCCTGTGGGCGACCCTGGGCTCGTACGCGGCGATCGTGGCGGCGGTGCTGAGCACGTCCTGGCTGGTCAGGCTCGACTGGCAGGTGATGCTGTTCCGGCCCTACAAGCAGTGGCCGCAGTTGCACGCCTTCCTCGACTACTTCGTGGTGCTGGGGCAGCGCGGGCCCACCGCGGTGCTGGTGGCCGCCTGGCTGGGCTGGCGCTCGTGGCGCCAGCGCACGCTGCGTCCGCTGCTGGTCATGGCGGTGGCGCTGCTGGCGCTGAACGTCACGGTCGGTGGCGCGAAGTTCGGTATGCGCCGGGAGGGCCCGCACTACGCGAATGACATCGGCTCCAACGAGATGTGGTTGAACGGCGATATATTTCCCTCGGGGCACACCGCCAATGCCGTGGTGACCTGGGGGATTCTCGCGTATCTGGCCACCACGCCGCAGGCCCGCCGCATCCTGTCGGTGATCGCCGCGGTCTTCGCGCTGGGCGTGGGCGCCACCACCGTCTACCTGGGCACGCACTGGGTGAGCGATGTCCTGCTCGGCTGGGCGGCGGGGCTGCTGATCCTGCTGGCGCTGCCGTGGTGCGAGCCGGTGATCCGCGAGGTGGAGCGCCGGGTGATGGTGGTGCGGGACCGGCTGCGGGGACAACCCGTGCGCTCGCGGCACAGCGTTTCGCCGCCACCCGGGGCTCCGGTCGCGGCCCTCCCGGACGCCCTGACGGCGCCCGCCAGGCCCACCGCGGTCACGGCCCGGATCGGCACCACCCACCGCACCCCGGCCCGGCCGCACCAACCGGAGACCCGGCCGCCCGGAGCGCATCCTCCGGTGCGGCCCGTCGAGCCGCTGGGCGGCCCGTTCAGCCCTGCCAGCAGCGCACCACCTCACCGTCCTTGACCGCGAGGTTCAGCCGGCCCGGCATGTACTCCATGGTGATGATCGCGTCCGGTGCGAGCCGGCGTACGGTTCCCCAGCCGCGCTCGGTGGCCTGCCGCTCGGCCCGGTCGGCGGCCAGCCCCACGTAGGCGTCGGGGTCGTCGTCCGGCGTCTGGGGGCGGGAGGGGCGCCAGGGCTGTGATGGGGTCATGTCCCCACCGTATGCCGGGGCCCGCCGCCCCCGGAAGTAGCCGGTGGACGTCCCGCCCCGATCAGCGGACTGTCACGCTTGTGTCACGGTCGACCCGGCCGGCCACCGCCCGGTGGTTCGTGCGCTTCGTGTAATGGAGAATTCCTCCGCATTTCTCTTCCACCGGTTCGTGGAAATCACCGCAACGGCACCGAATACGGCGTTCCGGAATGGCCTCGGACACCCGTCCGCCTTTCCGCCGCCGGCCCGTGTTCCCGCACTCCCGGCACCGCGCCGAACCGGCCACTTCATCGACACGCTCGACACTCGCGCAGATGTGCGAACCAGGCGCGCCCCCGTACCCGTGTGTGCGAATCACGCGCCCTCGGCGTGACCCACGCGCCGCCCCGGCCGTTGTGCACGGGGCCCGCGACGGCAGCGGGCCGCGATACCCAACCGAGGAGCCACATGTCCCCCTTGCTCGACGTCAGTGACGAGGTTCGCGCCGAGATCGGCGAGGCCGAAGCGGCACGGCTGCTCGCGGGCGAGAACGCCCCCGGCACCTATGACTGCACCTCGTGCCGCACCCCGGGCGACACCGGCCAGGAGCGCACCTCCACCGTGCTCTTCGTCGGCGGCGAGACGGCGGTGCTCGCCTTCGCCCACGCCGCCTGCATCCCCTCCCAGGTGGTGACGGTCTCCGAGGAGCAGCTGCGCGGGGCGGTGGCCTCGATCACCGGCCAGTCCACCGTCGCCGAGCCCACGGCGGCCCCCGGCACCCCGCTGCCCGCCGAGCTGGAGGAGGCCACCGGCCAGGTGGTGCTCGGGGTGACCTGCGGCCAGATCCTGATCGGTGAGGACCTCTACCCGGCGCTCGTCGTGGAGCCGTCGGGTCCGGTGGCCCGGCCCGGCTCGGACGGCCCCGGCGACGATTTCCTGCCGCTGCTGATCGAGGCCGGCTTCCTGCCGGTCACCGACGTCTCCAAGGCTCCTTCCCAGGTTCCCGGCTGGTCGGTGCTGCTGGCCATGGGACAGCTGCACTCGGTGCTCCAGGCGGACGCGGCCACCGGCCAGACGGCTGCCTGGTGGCAGGCGCACCAGCCGCTGGCGGTCACCGACGGCTGGCGCTCGACCGCCAACCAGAAGCAGACGGTGCTGGTGTACGCGGCCCCGGCCGGTTCGATCGGCCAGCAGCCGCGGGAGGACCTGCTGCGGGACGCGCTGGAGAAGGCGGCGGCCGGCGGGCTGCTGGTGGCCGCCGCGATGCCGCTGGCGGGCACCTGAGCCGCCCGTCCGGCTGACGCGATCAGGTATCCGGGCGCGGCGCCCCGCATCCGCCGCCCCGGATGATCGTTGACCGGGCGTGCACCCTTACGAATCCACCCGACCTCAGCATGCCCCCGCCCACGCCGCGATCCCCGGCCAATCCGGTGCGCACGCACGGAGGGCTCCGTACGATCACGGCCACACCGCTTCGGAGACCCCGATCTTCGACTCGCTCTACGACGAGTACCGGCGGCTGTTCCGGGCGCTGCCGGGGGACCGCTCGGGCGAGGAGGACCTGCGGTTCGTGGGATTCGGCACCATCCGCGGCACCGGCACCAGCAGCGGGGCGGCGAGCTGGCGGTACTACGGGCGGCCGGAGCAGGGGCACCTCCCCTCCGCGTACTACGGGGAGGTGTCCACCACCGGCCGGTCCTTCCCGGCCGCGCTGCCCCCGGCCCGGCGTGACGCGGGCGGGTGAGCGGGCGGCCGGGCCGTACGGCTACTTCTTGACCCGGCCGCGCTTCTCGCGCACCCGCACCGACACCTTGATCGGGGTGCCCTCGAAGCCGAACTCCTCGCGCAGGCGGCGCTCGATGAAGCGCCGGTAGCCGGCCTCCAGGAAGCCCGAGGCGAACAGGACGAAGCGCGGCGGCTTCGTCCCGGCCTGGGTGCCGAACAGAATCCGGGGCTGCTTTCCGCCGCGCACCGGGTGCGGGTGGGAGGCCACCAGCTCACCGAGGAAGGCGTTCAGCTTGCCGGTGGGCACCCGGGTCTGCCAGGCGTCCAGCGCGGTCTCGATGGCCGGCACCAGCTTCTCCATGTGCCGGCCGGTGAAGGCGGAGATGTTGACGCGCGGCGCCCACTGCACCTGCACCAGGTCGCGCTCGATCTCCCGTTCCAGGTAGAAGCGGCGCTCCTCGTCCATGAGGTCCCACTTGTTGTACGCGATCACCAGCGCCCGGCCGGCCTCCACCGCCATGGTGATGATGCGGGTGTCCTGCACGCTGATCGGCTCGGTGACGTCGATGAGGACGACCGCGGCCTCCGCCTTCTCCAGGGCGGCGGCGGTGCGCAGCGAGGCGTAGTAGTCGGCCCCGTCCTGCAAGTGGACGCGGCGCCGGATGCCGGCGGTGTCCACGAAGCGCCAGACCTTGCCGCCCAGGTCGATGAGCTCGTCCACGGGGTCGCGGGTGGTCCCGGCGGTGGCGTCGACGACCACCCGGTCCTCCTTGGCCACCTTGTTCAGCAGCGAGGACTTGCCGACGTTGGGGCGCCCGATGAGGGCGATCCGGCGCGGGCCGCCGGGCGCGCTGCCGAAGGTCTGCGGGGGCGCCTCCGGCATGGCCTCCAGGACCGCGTCCAGCATGTCGCCGGTGCCCCGGCCGTGCAGCGCGGAGACGGGGTAGGGCTCGCCGAGGCCCAGGGACCACAGGTAGGCGGCGTCGGCCTCGCCGGAGGGGCCGTCCACCTTGTTGGCGCACAGCACCACGGGCTTGCCCGCCTTGCGCAGCAGCTTGACCACGGCCTCGTCGGTGTCCGTGGAGCCCACGGCGGCGTCCACCACGAAGACCACGGCGTCGGCGGCCTCGATGGCGTACTCGGCCTGAGCCGCTACGGAGGCGTCGATACCGAGGACGTCCTGCTCCCAGCCGCCGGTGTCCACCACCTTGAAGCGGCGGCCCGCCCACTCGGCCTCGTAGGTGACGCGGTCGCGGGTGACGCCCGGGCGGTCCTCGACCACGGCCTCGCGGCGGCCGATGATCCGGTTCACCAACGTCGATTTGCCGACGTTGGGGCGGCCCACGACGGCGAGCACGGGCAGCGGCCCGGCGTTGGCCGCCGCCAGCTCGCTGTCGATCTCCTCGGCGTCGAAGCCCTCCTGCGCGGCCAGCTCCATGAACTCCGCGTACTCGGCGTCGCCCAGCGCACCGTGCCCGCCCGCGTCGCCGGGATCGTTCTGGTCGTTCATGGGTGTGGTCCTCAATGCGAAGAAACGAAAACGAAAGGGATGGAGGGCGGCGGCCGGCCCGTGGAGCCGGCGCCGCATCCTCCAGTGTCGCTCAGCGGCCGGTGAGCCGCCGTGCCTTTTCCAGGTGCGCGGTCAGCCCGTCCCGCAGCCGCACGGTGGCGGCGTCCAGCGCCGCCCTGGTGCGGCGGCCGCCCTCGCCCACCGTGAACGGGTCGCCGAAGACCACGTCGAGCCGGCCGCGCAACGGTGGCAGCCCCTGTATCAGCCGGCCGCGCCGCTCCGTGCTGCCCAGCACCGCCACCGGCACCACCGGGGCGCCGGAGCGCACCGCGAAGTACGCCAGACCGGCCCGCAGCGCGGCGAAGTCGCCCTCGCCCCGGCTGCCCTCGGGAAAAATGCCCAGCACCCCGCCGTTCTTGAGCACGCCGAGGGCGGAGGTGATCGCGGTGCGGTCGGTGGTGTCGCGGTCCACCTCGATCTGGCCGATGCGGCGCAGGAACGGGTCGAGCGGTCCGATGAACGCTTCCTTCTTGATGAGGAAGTGCACCGGCCGCGGGGCCACGCCCATCACCATCGGGCCGTCCACGTTGTGCGTGTGGTTGACGGCGATGATCGCGGGCCCGGCCGCCGGCACCCGCCAGGCGCCCAGCACCCGGGGCCGGAACAGCCCGTACATCAGGCCGACCCCGATCCGCCGGCCGACCTCGGCGCCGCGCTCGGTGGGTGCGACGGGGGCGCGGGAGACGGTCACGGCAGTCGCTGCTTCCGCTCCGCGTCCTCGATGACGGTGATCACGCAGGAGATGACCTGTTCCAGGGTCAGCTCGGTGGTGTCCATCTCGGTGGCGTCGCCGGCCTTGGCCAGCGGGGAGGTCTTGCGCCCCGAGTCGGCGGCGTCCCGCTTGATCAGCGCCTCCCGGGTGGCGGCCAGGTCGGGGGCGCCGGGGCCGGTGGCCTTCAGCTCACCGCTGCGCCGCGCCGCGCGCGCCTCGGGGGCCGCGGTCAGAAAGATCTTCACGTCGGCGTCGGGGAGCACGGTGGTGCCGATGTCCCGGCCCTCCACGACGATCCCGCCGGGGGCGTCCGCCGCGATGGTGCGCTGCAGCTCCGTGATCCGGGTGCGCACCGCGGGGACCGCGCTGACCGCGCTGACCGCGCCGGTGACCTCGGGGGTGCGGATCGGGCCCGCCACGTCCGTCCCGTCCACCGTGATGGTGGGGGCCAGCGGGTCGGTGCCGGAGACGATGTCCGGCTTGCCGGACACCGCGGCGACCGCGGCCGGGTCGTTCACGTCGACGCCGTTGCTGAGCATCCACCAGGTGATGGCGCGGTACTGCGCCCCGGTGTCGAGGTAGCCCATGCCCAGTCGCGCGGCCACCGCCTTGGAGGTGCTGGACTTGCCCGTTCCGGAGGGGCCGTCGATGGCGACGATGACGGGATGTGCGGACACGTGGCTGCGCACCTTTCTCAGCGGCGGGCGGGAGGGGGCGCGCTCCCTGGATCAGGCAGCGATCGGCCCCGGCCAAGGGTACCGGCCCCCGGGCCCGCGCCCGGCCCCCGCCCACACTTCCCGCACAGATGTACGAGCCGGGGTCACTGCCGTATCGCCCAGCCGCGCTCGCGCAGCGAGGCGATCAGCCGCGGCGCCGCCATCGGGTCCACCATCAGCTGCACCAGACCTGCCTGCTGGCCGGTGGCGTGTTCGATGCGGACGTCCTCGATGTTGACGCCCGCCGCGCCCGCGTCCGCGAAGATCCGGGCCAACTCCCCCGGCCGGTCGGTGATCGGCACCCCGACCGTCTCGTACACGGCGGGCGCCGCGCCGTGCTTGCCCGGCACCCGCTCGCGGCCCGCGTTGCCGCGCCGCAGCACCGTCTCGATCCGGGCCGCCCCGCCCGCGCGCCGTTCCGGGTCCCCGGACTCCATCGCGCGCAGCGAGCGCACGGTCTCCTCCAGATCGCCCGCAAGCGCCGCCAGCACATCGGCGACCGGGCCGGGGTTGGCGGACAGGATGTCCAGCCACATCTGAGGCGTGGAGGCCGCGATCCGGGTCACATCACGGATGCCCTGCCCCGACAGCCGTACCGCGGACTCCTCGGCGTGCTCCAGCCGGGCCGCCACCAGGCTGGAGATCAGCTGCGGAGTGTGCGAGACGAGCGCGACGGCCCGGTCGTGGGCGTCGGCCTCCATCACCACCGGAACCGCGCGGCACAGCGCGACCAGCTCCAGCACCAGGTTGAGCACCTCGGTGCGGGTCTCGGGGGTGGGGGTGAGCACCCAGGGCCGGCCCTCGAAGAGATCGGCGGTGGCCGCCAGCGGCCCCGACCGCTCCTTGCCGGACATCGGGTGGGTGCCCAGGTAGCCGGCCGGATCGCCGCCGAGCGCGGCCAGCTCGCGGCGCGGACCGCCCTTGACGCTGCCCACGTCGATGCAGCCGTCCGCCACCGCGCGCCGCTGCACGTCCGCCACCGCGGCGGCGATGTACGCCGGGGGAACGGCGACGACGGCGAGCTCCACCCGCCCCGTCACCGGTTCCTCGGTACCCGCCCCCAGTGCGGCGGCGGTACGGACCTGGTCCGGATCCCGGTCCTCCAGGTGCACCCGTACGCCGCGCGCGCTGAGCGCGAGAGCGATGGAGGTACCGATCAGACCGGTGCCGATGACCAGGGCGGTGCGCATCCGACCAGCGTAATGGGGTCAGCGGACGGTCACAGACCGACCTCCCGCATCAGCTGGCCCACCTCGGTGTTGGTGAGACGGCGCAGCCAGCCCGACTTCTGCGAGCCCAGGGCCAGCGGGCCGAAGTGGGTGCGGACCAGCTTGTCGACCGGGAACCCGGCCTCCGCGAGCATCCGCCGCACGATGTGCTTGCGGCCCTCGTGCAGGCTCACCTCGACGAGGTAGTTGTTGCCGGTGTTCTCCACGACCTTGAAGTGGTCGGCGCGGGCGTAGCCGTCCTCCAGCTTGATGCCGTCCTTGAGCCGCTTGCCCAGGTCACGCGGGATGGGCCCGCGGATGGCGGCGAGGTAGCTCTTCTTGACGCCGTAGCGGGGGTGGGTCAGGCGGTGCGCCAGCTCGCCGTGGTTGGTGAGCAGGATCAGGCCCTCGGTCTCGGTGTCCAGACGCCCGACGTGGAAGAGCCGGGTCTCCCGGTTCTGTACGTAGTCGCCCAGGCACTGGCGGCCCTCGGGGTCCTCCATGGAGGCCACGACGCCGGCCGGCTTGTTGAGGGCGAAGAACAGGTACGACTGGGAGGCGATGGTCAGCCCGTCGACCTTGATCTCGTCCTTGTCCGGGTCGACCCGGCGGCCCTGCTCGGTGACGATCTTGCCGTTGACCTCCACCCTGGCCTGGTCGATCAGCTCTTCGCAGGCCCGGCGGGAACCGAGCCCGGCACGCGCCAGCACCTTCTGCAGGCGCTCACCCTCCGGCTCTCCGTGGGTCTTGGGGAGCTTCGGCGCCGGCTTGTCGTGCCGGGCGCGGTTGCGCTCCTCGATCTGGGCGTCGTACTCGCGCGACCGCGCGGGCGCCGGACGCTTGCGGGCCGGCTTGGCGGGCCCGCCCGGGCCGCCCTGCTTGCCGTACCTGCGCTCTTCGGGACGGGGGGGCCTGCCCGTCCGCTTCTGCTTGTCGTCGCGGCTGTTGCCCGCGCCCCGGTGGTTCCGGTTGCTGTTATTGCCGCTGCTTCGCATCAATGATCCGTAGGAGTCTCGCCGCTGTCGTCAACTTCGAACGACGGCACTCCTTCCTGGCTCTCGCCCTCGACCTGATCGGCCTCGGGAAGGAAGGGAGCCAGCTGCGGGAGCTCGTCCAGGCCGGTGAGGCCCAATCGCTCCAGGAAGTAGTGTGTCGTCCCGTACAGGATCGCACTTGTTTCGGGTTCGGTGCCCGCTTCCTGGATCAGCCCGCGCTGGAGCAGGGTGCGCATGACCCCGTCGCAGTTCACGCCGCGCACGGCGGAGACCCGCGAACGGCTGACCGGCTGCCGGTACGCGACGACCGCCAGTGTCTCCAGCGCGGCCTGGGTGAGCCGGGCCTGCTGCCCGTCCAGCACGAAGCTCTCCACCGCCTCGGCGTACCGCGCCCGGGTGTAGTAACGCCAGCCGCCGGCGACGTACCGCAGCTCGAATCCGCGGTTCTGCGCGGTGTACTCGTCGGCCAGCTCGCGCAGCGCGTCGGCGATCTCCCGGCGCGGCCGGTCCAGGACCTTGGCCAGGTGTTCCTCGGTCGCCGGCTCGTCGACGACCATGAGCACGGCTTCCAGGGACGGCTTGAGCGCGGGCGGTGGGGCCGGTTCACTCATGGGGTGCCTCCTGATCGAACTCATCGGTGACCAGCGTCCGACCGGCCTCCTCCGGGGCGGCGCTCCAGCGCACCAGCAGCGGCCCCAGGGCCTCGGGCTGGTCCAGGTGCACGGCGCGTTCGCGGTACAGCTCCAGCAGGGCGAGGAAGCGGGCGACGACGGTGAGGGTGTCGGGGGCGTCGGCGGTCAGCTCGGCGAAGGACACCTGCCCGGCCTCCCGCAGCCGCTCCACGACGAGGACGGCCTGCTCCCGTACGGAGACCAGCGGCGCGTGGATGTGGTCGACGTACACCTGGGGCACCGGCTTGGGCTGCATGGCCTTCACGGCGAGCGCGGCGAACCCCTCGGGGCCGACGCTGATCATCACCTCGGGCAGCAGCTGTGCGTGGTGCGGTTCGAGGCCGACGGTACGCGGGTGGCGCAGCGCCTCGCCGGTGAGCCGCTCGGCGAAGATCTCGGCGACGCGTTTGTAGGCGCGGTACTGGAGCAGCCGGGCGAACAGCAGGTCGCGGGCCTCCAGCAGGGCCAGGTCGCCCTCGTCCTCGATCTCGGCGGCGGGCAGCAGCCGGGCGGCCTTGAGGTCGAGGAGGGTGGCGGCGACGACGAGGAACTCGGTGGTCTGGTCGAGATCGCCGTCGGGGCCCATGGCCCGCAGATGGGCGAGGAATTCATCGGTGACCCGGGAGAGGGCGATCTCGGTCACATCGAGCTTGTGCCGCGAGATCAACTGCAACAGCAGGTCGAAGGGGCCCTCGAAGTTGTCCAGGACGAGCCGGAACCGCCCCTCCCCCGGGGCGCTCGCCTCGCCGGCGGGGTCCGCGGCCGGGGCGGGCCGCCCCGCGTCCGGGTCGGGCGTGGCCCCGCCGCCCCCGACGTGGGCGGCCCCGTCCCCGGGGCGGTGCGCGGGAGCCGCGCCGGTGTCCGGCTCCTCACCGCCCACCGCGCCGGGGGCGGACGGCTCGGTGGCCGCGGGTGGCCGGGAGGCGCTGCTCCCGGCATCGGTGTCCGGCTCCGCCGGTGTCTGCGGCGGTGGCACGGACACCTCGGCGGGCGGTGCGCCGCCCGCCGCCGTGCCCCGCGAGGACTCCGGTGGCCGCGGCCCCTCGTCGCCGTCAGCCGTACCCGCGTGCCCGGGCGCGGGCAGCGCTCCCGCGCCGCGGCCCAGGGGGCGGCGGCGTCTCGGCGTGGAGGGGTCGGCGGGGGGCATCGCGGGGCACATTACCCCTCGGTGCTGACAATTGGGACGTGCCGCGACGCGAAGGGCCGTCCGGTCTTGCCCGCGTCATGCGGTGGGCCTCAGCGGCCCCGCAACCGTCGCACCAAGATGCTGGCGTCGCCCCGTGATTCGAGGTCCGCCAGGACCACCGCGACCGCCTCGCGGACGATCCGGCCGCGGTCGACGGCCAGTCCGTGCTCGCCGCGCAGCACCAGCCGCGCGTGTTCCAGGTCCATCAGTTCCTCGGCGGACACATAGACCGTGATCTTCTCGTCGTGCCGTTCGCGCCCGCTCGGCCGTCGCGCCGAACGCCCCTTGCGCGGCTGTTGTTGTGCCTGCCCCGGCCCCGCCGCGGCGGCCCCCGCGCCCGCCGCCGCTGTCGGCTGCTGCTGCTGCGCCGACCGCCGTTTGCCCTGCCCCGGCACCGCGGCCTGGGCACCGGCCTCGCCGCCTCCGCCGCCCGGCGCCGTGGGCGCCGGGCCGTCGGCGGAGGAAGGCGGCTGTGCCTGCTCGTTCGGGCCGGAGGGCTGGGTGGGCTGAGCGGGCTGGGAGGACTGGACGGCCGCCGACCCCCCGGTGCTGCGGAACAGTTCGTCGGCTGCCGGGAGACTCACTCGGCGTGGCACCGGGCGAGCACCTCCCTGGCGAGCTGGCGGTAGGCGGCCGCGCCCACCGAGTTGGAGGCGTACGTGGTGATCGGCTCACCGGCGACCGTGGTCTCCGGGAAGCGCACGGTACGTCCGATCACCGTGTGGTACACGCTGTCGTCGAACGCCTCGACGACCCGCGCCAGCACCTCACGGCTGTGCACCGTACGGGAGTCGTACATGGTGGCCAGGATGCCGTCCAGGCTCAGCTGCGGGTTGAGCCGCTCCTGCACCTTCTCGATCGTCTCCGTCAGCAGCGCGACACCCCGCAGCGCGAAGAACTCGCACTCCAGCGGCACGATCACCTTGTGTGCCGCGGTGAGCGCGTTCACGGTGAGCAGGCCGAGCGAGGGCTGGCAGTCGATGACGATGAAGTCGTAGTCGGGCAGCAGCGGTTGCAGGGCGCGGCTGAGGGTCGACTCGCGCGCCACCTCGCTCACCAGCTGTACCTCGGCGGCCGACAGGTCGATGTTGCTGGGCAACAGGTCCATGCCGGCCACGGCGGTCTTCAGCAGCACCTCGTCGGCGGCCATGCCGCGTTCCATCAGGAGGTTGTAGATGGTGAGGTCCAGCTCCATGGGGTTGACCCCCAGGCCGACCGACAGGGCACCCTGCGGGTCGAAGTCCACCAGCAGTACGCGGCGGCCGTATTCGGCGAGCGCCGCGCCCAGGTTGATGGCGGAGGTCGTCTTGCCGACGCCGCCCTTCTGGTTGCACATGGCGATGATCTTGGCCGGGCCGCGCTCGGTGAGCGGGCCGGGGATCGGGAAGTACGGCAGCGGGCGCCCGGTGGGGCCGATGCGCTCGCGGCGCTGTCGGGCCGCGTCGGGCGCGATGGTCGCCGCGTACTCGGGGTCGGGTTCGTATTCCGCGTCCGGGTCGTAGAACTGTCCGTCGGGCAGTTCTGCGTCATCGGGGATACGGTCGGCGTCTTTCACGTCGTGGCCGTCCGTGCTCTGAGGCGCTGTCATGGTCGCGTGGCTTTGGTGAGTTGCGAAGGTACGGACGGCGACGGAGCCGCTGCCCGCATGTCCACCCCGGGGAGTAATTGTCGACTCATTCACAAGTCGTCCTACCTCCTAGGGGATCAGGAAACTTCTGGACAGAGTCAGCGTTGCACCATGCCGACGATTGGCGACTCTATGGCGTGTCGGCGGTCAGCGGCAACACAATCCGCCGGACCGGTACCGATGTGTCGGGCTTCGCACACCCCCCTGTCAAGAGTGCGAGAGGCGTTTCAAGGTCCGTTCTCGCAGTACCCACTTGGTTGAAAGGGGCACCGGCGGGAAACCGGCGCCCTCCTGTCAGCCGATGTGTCGACAAGAGGATGTGATCTTCCCGATGTTGACGCCTCCGGTTGACGGAACGATCGGATCAGGCCAGAACCGCGGCCAGTTCGGCGTGGGGCATTCCGTGGGCCTCGGCGACGGGGCCGTAGACGACCTGTCCCTCATGGATGTTGAGGCCCAGGGCCAGCGCCGGATCGCGGCGCAGGGCGCCGGTCAGGCCGTGTCCCGCCAGCTCCACGATATACGGGAGCGTGGCATTGGTCAGGGCATATGTGGAGGTGTGGGGCACCGCGCCGGGCATGTTGGCCACGCAGTAGAAGACCGAATCGTGCACCCGGAAGGTGGGCTCCGCGTGCGTGGTGGGGCGGGAGTCGGCGAAACAGCCGCCCTGGTCGACCGCGATGTCGACAAGGACACTTCCGGGGCGCATCCGCGCCACCAGCTCATTGCTGACCAGTTTTGGCGCCCGCGCGCCCGGGATGAGCACCGCGCCGATCACCAGATCGGCGGCGAGCACGGCCCGTTCGAGCTCGAAGACGTTGGAGACGATGGTCTTCACCCGGGTGCCGAAGATCCGGTCGGCCTCCCGCAGCTTGGCCACATCCCGGTCCAGCAGCGTCACATGGAAGCCCAGACCGATGGCGATCTGGGTGGCGTGCCAGCCGGAGACCCCGCCACCGATGACGACCGCCTCACCGGGCGCGGTACCGGGTACGCCGCCGGGCAGCACGCCCCGGCCGCCCGCCGAGCGCATCAGGTGGTAGGCGCCGACCTGCGGCGCGATGCGGCCGGCCACCTCCGACATGGGGGCCAGCAGCGGCAGGGCGCGCCCGGCGGTCTCGACCGTCTCGTAGGCGATGGCCGTGGTGCCGGAGTCCAGCAGTGCCTGGGTGCACTCCCGCGAGGCGGCCAGATGGAGGTAGGTGAACAGGATCTGGCCCTTGCGCAGCCGGTGGTACTCCTCGGCCACCGGCTCCTTGACCTTCAGCAGCAGTTCGGCCCCGGACCACACCTCGTCGGCGGTGGGGACGATCGAGGCGCCGGCGGCGGTGTACTCCTCGTCGGTGATGGCGGAGCCGAGACCCGCGCCGGCTTCCACGGCGACCCGGTGGCCTGCGGTGACCAGCTCGTGCACGCCGGCGGGGGTGATGGCGACCCGGAACTCGTTGTTCTTGACCTCGCGGGGAATTCCGACCTTCACGTCGATCACGGTCCTCTTGCGTCATTGCCAAAGGCAGAACGGAAAGCTGTCAGACCAGTCTAATGAAGGGATGATCCCTGTCCAGCCTTACATTCATTCGATCACCACCCAGTGAACTCTATGTTTCGCAAGAGCCATCCTCGGTGACCGCAGAGGATTCCAGGGCGGCGCCGGACCCCGCCGCCCGGTACCTGGCCGCCTGGGCCATCCGCCCCATCCGCTCCGCCATCCGCGCCAGCAGCAGCCGCACCTGCACCGCCAGCTCCGGATCCCCCGCCTCGCCCGCCAGCCGCAGCGCCTCCTCGCCGCTGCGCAGCGCCTCCTGCGGCCGGCCCGCGTACTCCTGGACGGTGGCCAGATCCGCCAGCGCCGCCGCCTGACCGAGCCGGTCCCCTCCCCTGCGGTGCGCCGCGGCCGCCGCCCGCCAGGCGCGCAGCGCCTCGGTCCAGTGCCGGGTGCGGGTGAGGGCCGCCCCGATCCGCCCGTGCAGCCGGGCCACCGCCGCGGGCTCGTCGCGCGACTGCTGGATCGCCAGCGCCCGCCCGTACCAGTCGGCCGCGCGCTGCCAGTCCGCCAGCTCCGCGTAGGTGTCGCCGACCGACTCCAGCGCCCGGGCGGCGAGCGGGCCGTCCGGACCACCCCGGTCCGCGCGTGCGGCGTCCAGCGCCGCCCGGTACCGCTCCAGGGCCAGGACGGGGCGGCCGGCCGCCAGGTCCAGGTCGCCCAGGCCCAGCAAGGCCGCCGCGCGCTCCCCCGCGAGATCGCGCCGGGTCGCCACGTCGAGCACGAGTTCGTGCAGCCGGTACAGCTCGGGGGCCGCGCCGTCCCGGTCCCGGTGCGCCAGCAGGGCACCGGCCAGCGCCCCGATCAGCCGCCGGGCCAGGGTGTCGAGATCCCCGCCGTCCGCCACCGCCATCCGGGCGGCGGCGGTCAGCGCCGGCAGCCGGGCGGCGAGCCAGCGGGCCGCGTCCGCCGGGTCCTCGAAGCGCAGCGCCGCCGGCAGCCCGGACAGCCACTGCCGGGCCGGGCTGCCCAGCGGCTCGGTGACGGCCTGGCAGGCGCGCAGCCGGCGCACCGCGCGCTCCAGCATCCTGGCCCGCGCCAGCAACACCTCGGCGGGTCGTTCCCGCGTCCGCAGCAGGGTCCGCAGCAGCGGGTCGAGCGCGCCCGGAACCCGGTACTCGCCGCGCTCGCCGCCGGGCGGGGCCGGGCGTACCAGGCCCAGCAGCGCGAAGTTCTCCAGCGCCCCGCGCGCCGCCCCCAGCGCGCAGCCCGTGAGCGCGGCCACGGTGTGCGCGTCCAGCACCCCGGACGGCGCCAGCGCCATCAGCCGCAGGGTGCGGGCCGCGCCGGACGGCAGCGCCGCGTACACCAGCCGGAAGGCCAGGGCCACCGGGTCCTCGGCGCCGCCCAGGCCGTCCGCGTCATCCGGTCGGGTGATCTTGGCCAGAGCTTCGGCGATGGTCGACTCGGGGCGCATCGCCAGCCATCCCGCCGCCAGCACGACGGCGGCCGGCAGCCCGCCGCAGGCCACGATCAGCCGGTCGGCGGCGGTGGGGTCCACGGTGATCCGGATCTCCCCGGCGCCGCGCCGCAGCAGGCTCAGCGCGGCCGACGGGTCCAGGGCGCCCAGGGTGCACGGACGGACATCGGGGATGCCGGTGAGCGGGCCGCGCGAGACCGCGAGCACCAGGCAGTCGCGGGTGTCGGGGATGAGCTCGGCCAGCTGTCCGGCGTCCTTCACGTCGTCGAGCAGCAGCAGCGCGCGGTGCCCGGCGAGGGCGGTACGGAGCACATCGGTGAGGTCGTCCTCGTCCGCGCCCGCCGGGGCAGGCACGTCCAGGGCCGTCAGCAGTTCGCGGGTGACCCGTTCCAGGGGAACCGGTTCGCCGCCGGGATCGGTGAGCCGGGCGCGCAGCAGGCCGTCCGGATAGCGGCCGGTGGCGAGCTGCTCCTGGGCGAACTCCTCGGCGAGGGCGGTACGGCCGCTGCCCGGGCGCCCGGCCACCAGCAGCACCCGGCTGCGCGGCGCGGGCCGGCCGGCCATGGTGTCGAGGCCGGCCCCGTCGATGTCGGCGCGCAACCGCGCGAGTTCGCTCTGCCGCCCGAGCAGTCCCCCGAGGCCGGGGGACCCGTCAACCGCCGCTTCCGTCACTGCGCGCCCTCTGCTTCGCGTGCGTGGTGAGTGGTGAGCGCAGCGTATGCCACCGGGGGCGTGCGCCCCGCCAGGACACGGGCCCCCTCCCCCGGTCCCGGGCCGCCTCCGCCGTGAGCGGGGCGGGCAGCGGGCACCGGAGAGGAGCGGCGGTACCCCGGTGCGGGCAGCGGATCCGCACCGGGTGGCGGAGCACCCGGCGGAGTCGCGGACCGGGTCGGCGCCGCGCCCTCGCCGGAGACGGGACGGCGCACGGCACCTCGCCGCGCGCCGCCCGCCCGGGGCCGGAGCGGGCGGACACGCCCGGTGACGCGCGCCCGCCACCACGGCACGGCCGGTACGGGCCTACGCCGGGAACGGACGCGCCGGCCACGGCGCCAGCGCCGGCCGCAACGCGTCCTCACCGTCACCCGCACGGGCCGCGGCAAGCGCCAGAGCGCCCACCACCAGGCAGTTGTTGTGCAGTTCCCCGGCCAGCACCCCGCTCAGCAGCTCGGCCAGCGGCACCCGGGCGTGATCCATGTCGGCCTCCTCCTCGGAGACCGCGTACCGCTCGCCCTCCGCGTCGGACAGCTCGCGGGCCAGGAAGATCCGCACCGCCTCGTCGCAGCCGCCGGGCGTCGTGTACACATCGGCCAGCACCCGCCAGTCCTCGGCCTTGAGGTGCGCCTCCTCGTACAGCTCGCGCTGGGCGGCGTGCAGCGGGTTCTCGCCGGGCACGTCCAGCAGACCGGCCGGGATCTCCCACAGCCGGGCGCGGACGGGGTGCCGGTACTGGCGGATGACCACCACCCGGTCCTGGTCGTCCAGCGCCAGGACGGCCACCGAGCCGGGGTGCACCTGGTAGTCGCGGCGCACCACCGACCCGTCCGGCATCACCACGTCGTCCGTGCGGACGCTGGTCTTGTTGCCGGTGAAGGGGGTGGCGGTGGCGTTCACCGGCCAGGCATCGGGGGTGTCGCGCAGTTCGCGGGGCATGGTCGGTCAGGAGGCCTTTCGCTCGACGGCGGCCTTCACCAGGCCGGCGAACAGCGGATGCGGACGGGTCGGCCGGGAGCGCAGCTCCGGGTGGGCCTGGGTGGCGACGAGGTACGGGTGGGTCTCGCGCGGGTACTCCACGTACTCCACCAGCTTGTTGTCGGGCGAGGTGCCGGAGAAGACCAGCCCCGCCTTCTTCTCCAGGTCCTGGCGGTAGGAGTTGTTGACCTCGTAGCGGTGCCGGTGGCGCTCCTCGACGTACGGCTCGCCGCCGTACACCTCGCGCACGATCGAGCCCTCGGCCAGCTTCGCCGGGTACAGGCCAAGACGCATGGTGCCGCCCATGTCGCCCTCACCGGCCACGATGTCCAGCTGCTCGGCCATCGTGGAGATCACCGGGTGCGCGGTGGCGCGGTCGAACTCGGTGGAGTCCGCCCCCTCGATCCCGGCCAGGTTGCGCGCGGCCTCGATGACCACGCACTGGAGCCCCAGGCACAGGCCCAGCAGCGGCACCCGGTTCTCCCGGGCCCAGGTGATCGCGGAGATCTTGCCGTCCACGCCCCGGTCACCGAATCCGCCGGGGATGCACACCGCGTCGCAGTCGGCAAGCTGCTCGGCGGCGCCGCCCGGCGTCTTGCAGTCGTCCGAGGTCACCCACTTGATCTTGACCCGGGCGTTGTTGGCGAAGCCGCCCGCCCGCAGCGCCTCGGTGACCGACAGGTAGGCGTCGGGCAGGTCGATGTACTTGCCCACCAGCGCCACCGTCACCTCGTGCGCGGGGTGGTGGACGCGGCGCAGCAGATCGTTCCACTGGGTCCAGTTCACGTCGCGGAACGGCAGGTCGAGCCGGCGTACCGCGTACGCGTCCAGGCCCTCGGTGTGCAGCACCTTGGGGATGTCGTAGATCGAGGGCGCGTCCATGCAGGCCACCACGGCGGCCTCGTCGACGTCGCACATCAGGGAGATCTTGTGCTTGATGGCCAGCGGCACCTCGCGGTCGGCGCGCAGCACGATCGCGTCGGGCTGGATGCCGATGTTGCGCAGCGCGGCCACCGAGTGCTGGGTGGGCTTGGTCTTCAGCTCGCCGGAGGGGCCGATGTAGGGCAGCAGCGAGATGTGCACGACGAAGACGTTGTCGCGCCCCACCTCGTGGCGCACCTGGCGCACGGCCTCCAGGAACGGCAGCGATTCGATGTCGCCGACGGTGCCGCCGACCTCGGTGATCACCACGTCCACGTCGTCGGTGGCCATCCGCCGCACGCGGTGCTTGATCTCGTTGGTGATGTGCGGGATGACCTGCACGGTGTCGCCCAGGTACTCGCCGCGCCGCTCCTTGGCGATCACGGTGGAGTAGATCTGCCCGGTGGTGACGTTGGCGGTGCCGTCCAGATCGACGTCGAGGAACCGCTCGTAGTGGCCGATGTCCAGGTCGGTCTCTGCTCCGTCGTTGGTGACGAAGACCTCGCCGTGCTGGAAGGGGTTCATGGTGCCGGGATCCACGTTCAGATACGGATCCAGCTTCTGCATGGTGACGCGCAGCCCGCGCGCCTTGAGCAGTGCGCCGAGCGAGGAGGCGGTGAGTCCCTTGCCGAGCGAGGAGGCGACCCCGCCGGTGACGAAGATGTGCTTGGTCGTCTTGTGGGGACTGGAGACAGTGGCCAAAGCGGGCTCCCGTGGTCGCGAGGTCGGATGCGGCTCGGGGGTCCTGCTGCCCTCCGCTCCACGGGCTACCAGCGTATCAGTGAGCGGGCTGTAGCCAGGCGGTACACGGATGGCGCGCGAGGAGCCGCGAGGCGTCGTATATTGCTCGGACGCTCAATTGAGCGACGTACATCACGCACGTCCCACGGGGCTGCCCCACCGTTCGACTGGAGATGCAAGTGGCCGGGCGCATCGAGGATTACGCACTCATCGGCGACATGCAGACCGCCGCCCTCGTTTGCCGGGACGGCTCGGCCGATTGGCTGTGTCTGCCCCGTTTCGACTCGCACGCGGTCTTCGCCGGCCTGCTCGGCACGGATGAGCACGGTTTCTGGCGCATCGGGCCCGCGCACGGCAAGGACGTGCCGCCTCCGCCCGCCACCCGGCGCCGTTACGTGGGCGATTCGCTCATCCTGGAGTCCGAGTGGGACACCACGCGCGGCACCGTGCGTGTGACCGACTTCATGCCGCCGCGCGACGACAGCGCCCCGCAGCTGGTGCGGATCGTGGAGGGCGTCAGCGGCCGGGTGCCGATGCGTTCGGCGCTGCGGATGCGGTTCTCCTACGGCTGGGTGGTGCCGTGGGTGCACAAGGTCGACGACCGTACGGTCGCCGTCGCCGGGCCCGACTCGGTGTGGCTGGACACCTCGGCCGAGACGTACGGCAAGAACCTCACCACCTACTCCGACTTCACGGTCGCCCCCGGTGACCGGATCGCGTTCACCATCAGCTGGCAGCCCTCGCACAAGGAGCCGCCGGCGGTGCCGCAGCCCGAGGAGGCGCTCGCCGCCACCGAGGAGTTCTGGCGCGACTGGGTCAGCCACTGCACGTACCACGGCCCGTACCGCGAGGCGGTGGTCCGCTCGCTGATCACCCTCAAGGCCCTCACGTACGCGCCCACCGGCGGCATCGTCGCGGCCCCCACCACCTCGCTGCCCGAGGAGATCGGCGGCTCGCGCAACTGGGACTACCGCTACACCTGGCTGCGGGACGCGGCGATCACGCTCTCCTCGCTGCTGCGCACCGGCTACCACGAGGAGGCCCGGGCCTGGCGCGAGTGGCTGCTGCGCGCGGTGGCCGGGGACCCGGAGAACCTCCAGATCATGTACGGGGTGGCGGGCGAGCGGGAGCTGTCGGAGGCCGAGCTGAGCTGGCTGCCCGGGTACGAGAACTCGCAGCCGGTCCGGATCGGCAACGGCGCGGCCGGCCAGCTCCAGCTCGACGTCTACGGCGAGGTGACCGAGGCGCTGCATCTGGGCCACATGACCGGCCTGGCCCGCAACGATCACGCCAATCTTCTCCAGCTGAAGCTCATCCGCTACCTGGAGGACCACTGGAACGAGCCGGACGAGGGCATCTGGGAGGTGCGCGGTCCGCGCCGCCACTTCGTGCACTCGAAGGTGATGGCCTGGGTCGCGGTGGACCGCACCGTCAAGCTCATCGAGTCGGGCGAGGTGGACGGCCCCCTGGAGCGGTGGCGCGATCTGCGCGACGAGATCCACCGCGACGTGTGCGAGCACGGTTACGACAAGGAACGCAACACCTTCACCCAGTCCTACGGTTCGCAGGAACTGGACGCCTCCCTGCTGCTGATCCCGCAGATGGGCTTCCTGCCGCCCGACGACAAGCGCGTCATCGGCACCATCGAGGCGATCCAGCGCGAGCTGTCCACCCTGGACGGCTTCATCCTGCGCTACCCGACCGCCGGTGACGAGGCGGGTGTCGACGGTCTGGAGGGCGACGAGGGCGCGTTCCTGGCCTGCTCGTTCTGGATGGCGGACGACCTGGCGATGATCGGCCGGGTGGACGAGGCCCGCAAGCTGTTCGAGCGGCTGCTGTCGCTGCGCAACGACCTGGGTCTGCTGGCCGAGGAGTGGGACCCGCGCCGGCAGCGCCAGGTGGGGAACTTCCCGCAGGCGTTCTCGCACGTGCCGCTGATCGACACGGCGCTGCGGCTGACCGCCTCGGGCGCGTACGGCGGCTGACGCCCGCCCGCGGTACCGCACCGGTGGCCGCCCCCGACTCGGAGTCGGGGGCGGCCACCGGCGGTTGGGGGGACGCGTGGTCCTTCGCCTCAGAAGGGGCTGAGGGTGAGCGTGAACTGCTGCGGCGCGTGGTCCTGGATGTAGGACGCGAAGTCGGCGACGTCGTCGAAGGCGAAGCCGTAGGCCCGGCCGTCCTCCATCGCGGCGTGCAGCGCCTTGGCGTAGTGGTGGGTGACGTCGCCCTGGTAGAACGCGGCGGCGTCGGTGACCGGCTGCTCGATGTGGCTGTGCGCGGTGGTGCGGTTGAGGGCGGCGCCGAGGATGGCGGCCACCGGGCCGCGCATCCCGTCGTTGGGGGCGTGCAGGGTGCCGTCGCAGAACAGCACGTCACGGGTGGTGGGACGGTCGAACGCCACCTCGGCGGGGCCGTTGAAGACCAGCCGCCCGCCGCTGGCCCGGCCGGTGAAGTAGCCCTCGTTCGTCCGGACGTTCAGCTGGTGGCCCTCTCCCCAGATCCGGTCGATGTACGCGTCGAAGTAGCCGCTGGGGAAGAGCCCGGCGTCCAGGCCGTGGCTGGGGGCCAGCACCCGGCGGTCGCCGATCACCAGCGGCGCGTACGTGTCGTTCCGGCCGACCTCGGTGAAGATCTGCTGCCGGCCGCCGGGCTTGAGCACCCCCGCGGTCTGGTCGGCGGTGCCCTGGAGCCGGACGTCCAGCGGGACGCTGAACATGTCGACCATGGTGACGTTGCAGAACATGCCGTCCGCGTTGTACGTGAACTCGGCGCAGTCGTGCAGCACGTCGTAGTTGGGGTCGCTGGGTACCCAGCCCGCCGGGTAGGCCAGCGCCGGGGCGCCGTTGCCGTCCGCCACCGCCTTGAACTTGAGCTTGGTGCCCAGCGCGGTGTAGATCCGGCCCGACATGTAGGGCAGGTGCAGGGTGGTGGTGCCCGAGCCGGCCAGCGGGATGGCGTAGTCGGTGAAGCCGTCCGGGCCGTTGTCGTCGAGCGAGATCGGGGCGAGCGCGCCGTCCGGGGTGAGCCGCACCTGACGGCCGTCCACATTGCCGACGACGTACAGGTACACCGAACTGTTGGCCCATTCCCCCGTGTTGTTGACGATGTGCACGGGGAGGGTGGCGGCGGCCGAGGGCGGTGCGACGGCGGTGTCCGTACCGCCGAAGGCCCGGGTGGCGAGCAGTCCGGCGGCCGGGACGGCGATCGCGCCGGCAGCGGCGCCCTTGAGCAGGTTCCTGCGGTTGACCATCGGGATCACACCTCACCGATCTGGACGGAGACATAGTCGACGAGCAGGGAATGACCGGGCTCGGTGGCCACGGTGGGGGTGGGGAAGCCGGCGCGCCAGACCTCGGCGAGGGTGCCGGGTTCCTGGGCGCTCACGGTCGGCAGCAGGACGGCGGCGGAGGCCGCCGGCGCGGTGACGGCGGCGGTCCCGGCCGCGAACCACCTTGCTTTTTTCATGCTCATGACAGTGCACATCTTCCGTGTGGGGGTGCGGTGTTGCGTCGGACGGGTCCCGTGGGGGGGAGCGGTGAGAGCGCTCTCAGTCGTTGCCCAGCACATTGCCGGGGGCGGGCGGTACGGTCAAGGGCCCGCGACTTAAGAGGGTCCTAAGTGTCAGCACACCACCCCACGCTCGAAGCCGTCGCCGCCCACGCGGGCGTCTCGCGCGCCACCGTCTCCCGGGTGGTCAACGGAACGCCCGGCGTACGGGCCGAGTTGCGGGAGCGGGTCCGGCGGTCGGTGGCGGCGCTCGGGTACGTGCCCAACAGCGCGGCCCGCTCCCTGGTCACCCGCCGTACCGGCGCGGTGGGCGTGGTGATCGCCGAACCGGAGGCGCGGGTCTTCGCCGACCCCTTCTTCGCCCAGCAGTTGCGCGGCATCGGCCGCGAACTCGCCGCCCACGACACCCAGCTGCTGCTCATGCTGGTGGAGCGGCCCGGCGACGACGACCGCATCGGCCGCTATCTGGCGGGCGGCCACGTGGACGGCGTACTGATGTTCTCGCTGCACAACGACGAGCCGCTGCCGGCGCTGGCCCGCTCCTGCGGACTGCCGACGGTCTTCGGCGGGCGCCCCGGCTGGCCGGGCGCCGAGCGGGAAACCGGACTGCTGTACGTGGACACGGACAACCGCGACGGCGCACGGCAGGCGGCGGAGCACCTGCTGGCGCGCGGCCGGCGACGGATCGCCGTGATCACCGGACCGCTGGACCAGACCGCGGCGCAGGACCGGCTCGCCGGGTACCTGGACGCGCTCGGCCGGACCGCGCCCGACCCGGCGCTGCTGGCGCACGGTGATTTCACCGCGGAGGGCGGGGAGGCCGCGATGGCACGGCTGCTGGAGACCTCCCCCGATCTGGACGCGGTCTTCGCGGGCAACGACCTGATGGCCACCGGCGCGCTGCGCACCCTGCGCCGGCACGGCCTGCGGGTGCCCCGGGACGTGGCGGTGGCCGGCTACGACGATCTGGAACCGGCCGCCTGGGCCGACCCCGCCCTGACCACGATCCGTCAGGACGTGCAGCTGATGGGCCGTCTGATGGCCGAACTCCTGCTCCGCCGGCTGACCCCCGCACCGGAGGCCGAAACCGCCCCGCCGGCCCCGGTGATCACCCCCGCCGAACTGGTGGTGCGCGCCTCGACGTAGGGGCGGCGCCTCAGTGGTAGCGCGCGTAGACGGGCAGATAGTCGGGCCCGTCGTACCAGTCGGCGATGTCCTCCTCCGCGAGGAGAGAGGTGACGACGGCCTCCACCTCGGCGGGCTTGAGATCGGCCCGCCGGGCGATCTCCTGGTGGCTGGCTCCGCGCTCGTACGCCCGGAGGAGTGCCAGATCACGGTCGGCGGTGACGTCCTCGACGACATGACTGAGCCGCCGAATGCGGTCGAGGTAGTAGGCGGCTGACATCGGCTCGGGGTGGATGGAGTCTTCGGACATGGTGATCCGTCCTTCGCATGCGGGGAAACCTGACGATGCCGGGCCCCGGTACGGATGGCGGACATGACGGAATCAGGCCGCTGGGACCCACTGGAGAATAGGTGCTAGCACCTAGCTCGTAGCATGATGATGCCCGCGGCGGGTTTGCGCGTCAAGGAGTATGTGCTAGCACCTATCGTTGACGATGCGAACGTCAGAGCGACGATGAGAGGAGCTGTCACCCCCTATGGCACAGACGGCGGAAGAGATCGCGAACCAGCTGCGGGAGCTGATCCGCACCGGAGCTGTGGTACCTGGTGAACGGCTGCCGACCATGGAGACTCTGGCGGCAGAGCACGGCGTGTCCCGGCAGACCGCACGGCAGGCGCTGAACCAGCTCAAGGCCGAAGGGCTGGTGGAGTACAAGGGCGGGCGGACCGGAACCTTCGTGCGGGAGCGTCCCCTCACGCGGATGGTGCGTTCCCGGGGCATGGACCGGGACCACCTCGGCTACTACTCCGGCAGCAATGTGCAGCACTGGCGGCTGGTCGCGGGCACGCACACCGAGGTGGCCACAGTCCCCGCGCCGCCGGACATCGCGGAACTCCTGGGCGTCGGCGCGGGTGAGCCCGTCATTGTGCGCAAGCGGCTCAATGGCGACCCGAACGACGAGCGGTTCCGGCAGCTCACCGACAGCTGGCTGCACCCCGCCGTCGTGGCCGAACTGCCGGCCCTGGCAGGGAACACCGGGCTCGGGGGCATCTATGACCGCATCGAGGAGTGGGCGGGGCAGCCGATTGCCTGGGAGGAGGAGATCACCGCGGCGACGCCCAGCCCGTCCGATGCCACGGCACTGCTGCTACCGCCCGGCGTTCCACTGCTGCGCGTGATCCGCACCTCGAAGATCCAGGTCGAGGGGAACACGGTGATCGCGGAGGTCAATGACATCCGCATGTCCGGGGAACTGTTCAGCGTCAAGTACCCGATGTCCCGGCAGGGCGCGGCGAAATGGCCGGTCGCCCCGGCAACCGGGGACTTCTACGAGGGCTGACGGATGCTCCGTCCCGCCGTGAGCTACCGCTTGCCGGACAGCTCGTCGTAGACGCTCAGCACCTGCGCCACCGTCGTGTCCTCCGTCGGCCAGGAACGGGCCCTGGCACGGCCCGCCAGCGTCAGGGCCGCCCGGTGGTCCGGGTCCTCCAGCAGGGTGCGCACCGCGCTCGCCAGCGCCCCCGGGTTGCCGTAGGGGATGAGTACCGCCGCGTCACCCACCAGCTCCGGTACGCCGCCCACCGCCGTCGCCACCAGCGGCACCCCGCCGCGCAGCGCCTCCTGCGCCAGCTGCGGCCTGGCCTCCCAGCGCGGCGCGGCGAGCGCCACGTCGGCCACCGGAAGCAGCCGCCGTACGTCCTGGGCGCGCTCCAGCAGCCGCACCGGCAGGTCCTCGCGTTCGATGCGCCGCTGCCAGGCGCCGCGCTGCGGCCCCTCCCCCGCCATCACCAGCAACGGCTGCGGGTCAAGACCGCGCCAGCCGCGCGCGGCGGCCAGCAGCAGGTCGTGGCCCTGTTCGGCGATCAGCAGCGGCCGGTCGACAACGCCCAGCTCCGCCCGAACCTTGTGCGGCTCGCCCTCGGGGCTGCGCCCGGTGCGCTGCGCGGGCAGCGCCACCGGCGCCAGCCGGGCGTCGCGCGCCCCGCGCCGTCGGGCCCGGTCCACCAGGTCGGAGGTGGCGCCGAGCACCACGGAGGCGGCGCGTGCCACCCAGCGTTCGGTCAGCCGGCGCAGCCGCTCCCGTACGCCCTGGTCGCCGGGGCGGGCGTGCCAGGTGACCACGAGCGGGACCGCGCGGCGCCGCAGTGCCAGCGCGGCGACCAGACCGGCCCGCATGCCGTGGGCGTGCACCAGGTCCGCGTCGCAGCAGATCGCCCGCAGGGTGCGGACGGCATCCGCCTGGGCCCGTACCGGGAGCGGGATGAAGCGGGCGCCGGTGCCGGCGAAGTCGTAACGGCGCTCGGCGTACTGGGAGGCGCATACCGTCACGCGCACGCCCCGGGCGTCGAGCCCCGCCGCCAGCGAGCGCACATGCGCCCCCGTACCGGCGCTGCCCCCGCCGAGCAGCTGGACCACATGCAGCTGCGGGGCACGTCCGGCCACTGGCGGCACGACGGGCATGGCCGGCACGCTCCTCTCCTCGACTGTGTGCTGGGTCACTTCGCGGTCACACACCGCGCGGGGCGTCCAGAATGCCAGCTCGCGACGGCATCGCGGTAGCGCGCGCCACTCTCCTGGACTACCGGCGGCGTCCCAGCCGGGCCGCGGTGGCCAGCAGCTCCTCGGCGTGCGCACGGGCGAGCGCGGAGTCCTCCTGCCCCGCCAGCATCCGCGACAACTCCCGTACCCGGCCCTCGCCGTGCACGGACTGCACGCCGCTGCGGGTGACCGATCCGTCGTTGGTCTTCTCCACCACCAGATGCCGGTCCGCGAAGGCCGCGACCTGCGGCAGGTGTGTGACGACCACCACCTGCGCGGAGTCCGCCAGCTTCGCCAGCCGGCGGCCGATCTCGACGGCCGCCTTGCCGCCCACCCCGGCGTCCACCTCGTCGAAGAGATAGGTGGGCACCGGCGCCGACCCCGCGAAGACCACCTCGATGGCCAGCATCACCCGCGACAGCTCACCCCCGGAGGCGCCCTTGGCGATCGGCCTGGCCGTGGCCCCGGGGTGCGGGGCCAGCAGCAGCTCGACCTCGTCCACCCCGTGCGGCCCGTACGCCACGGTGCGGCCGCCGACCTCGATGCCCTCGGCGGGCAGCGCGGCCTCGGTGTGCCGCAGCGCGACCTCGATCCGGGCGTGCGCCATCGCCAGCTGGGTCAGCTCGTCGGTGACGGCCTCCCCGAACCGCTTGGCGGCCTCCGCCCTGGCGTCGCTGAGGGTCTGCGCGAGCACGCTCAGCTCGGAGCGCAGGGCGTCGCGCTCGGCGGTCAGCTCCTCGATCCGCTCGTCGTCGCCCTCCAGCTCGGCGAGCCGGGCGGCGCTGCCCTCGGCCCAGACCAGCAGCGCCGAGCAGCCGTCGCCCGCCGCCGTCTCCTCGGGACCGCCGCCGTACTTGCGGATCAGGTGCGCCAGGGTCGCGCGCCGCTCCTCGACGGCGGCGAGCCGCAGCGGGTCGGCGTCCAGGCCGTCGGCGTAGGAGGCGAGTTCACCCGCCACGTCGGTGAGCAGGATGTGCACCTCGGCCAGCCGGTCGGCGAGCTCGGCCAGCTCGGCGTCGTGGCCGCGCACCGCCTCCAGCGCCCGGTGCGCGCCGCCGACCAGCACACCGGCGTCCACGCCCGCCGGGTCGGCGGGGTCGCCGGCCAGCGCGCCGTGCGCGACGGCGGCGGCCGAGGCGAGTGCCTCGGCGTGGCCGAGCCGCGCGGCCTCCGCGGTGAGTTCGCCGTCCTCACCGGGGCGCGGCTCGGCGGCGGCGATCTCCTCCAGGCCGAAGCGCAGCAGATCGGCCTCCTGGATCCGTTCCCTGGCCAGGGTGGTCAGCTCGGACAGCTCGGCGGAGACATCACGCAGCCGCCGGTACGCCTCGCGGTAGCCGGCCAGCGGCACGGCGACGGCCTCGCCCGCGTACCGGTCCAGCGCCTCGCGCTGCCGGGCCGGGCGCAGCAGCCCCTGCTGGTCGGTCTGGCCGTGCACCGCGACGAGCTCGTCGGCCAGCTCCGTCAGCAGCCCGGCCGGCACCGACCTGCCGCCGACGTACGCTCTGGAACGTCCCTCGGCGGAGATGGTGCGGCTGATGAGCAGCGCACCCTCGTCCAGTTCGGCACCGGCCTCCTCGGCGCGGTGCGCGGCCGGCGCTCCGGGGGGCAGGCTGATGCGGCCCTCCACGACGGCCGTCGCGGCCCCGGCACGCACCAGCGCGGCGTCCGCCCGGCCGCCCAGCAGCAGGCCGAGGCTGGTGACGACCATGGTCTTGCCGGCGCCGGTCTCGCCGGTCACCGCGGTGAAGCCGGTGGACAGTTCGACGATCGCGTCGTCGATCACGCCCAGGTCCTTGATCCGCATCTCCTCCAACACGGATACGACCATACGAGGTCATCGGGTGATGTGGCGACGCCCGGGGTCGAACATCAGTGCGGAGCGCCGCGCCATCCGGCCACCGGCAGGGCGAACTTGGCCACCAGCCGGTCGGTGAACGGCGCCCGGTGCAGCCGCGCCAGGCGGACCGGCACCAGGCCGCGCCGCACCTCCACCCGCGCACCGGCGGGCAGTTCGACCGTGCGCCGCCCGTCGCACCACAGCACGCCCGGCCCGGTGTGCGGGCGCACCTCCACCGCGAGCACCGATCCCGGCGCGGTGACCAGTGGCTTCGCGAACAGCGCGTGCGCGCTGATCGGCACCATCAGCAGTGCCTCGACCTCCGGCCACACCACAGGTCCGCCGGCCGAGAAGGCGTACGCGGTGGAGCCGGTGGGCGTGGCGCACACCACTCCGTCCCCGCCGAAGCCGGAGACCGGGCGGCCGTCCACCTCGATGACGACCTCCAGCAGCCGTTCGCGGGCGGCTTTCTCCACCGAGGCCTCGTTCAGCGCCCAGTCCCGGTGGATGACCTGCCCGTCGTCGCTGACCAGCACGTCGAGGGTCATCCGCTCCTCGACCTCGTAGGCTCGGGTGACCACCCGGTCCACGACCTGGTCCAGGTCGTCCCGCTCCGCCTCGGCGAGGAATCCGACCCGGCCCAGGTTCACCCCGAGCATCGGCACCCCCGAGGCCCGCGCGAGTTCCGCGCCGCGCAGCAGGGTGCCGTCGCCGCCGAGCACGATCAGCAGTTCGCAGCCGTCGGCCACCCCGGGGCCGGCCTCCACCCACTCCACGCGGTCGTCGTAGGCGCCGTGCCCGGGCATCGGCAGGTCCGCGGCCTCCTCGGCCAGGACCCGCACCCCCACCCCGTGCGACAGCAGCCCGCGCACCACGAGTTCGGCGCTGCGCACGGCGGCCGGCCGCCCGGTGTGGGCGAGCAGGAAGACGGTACGCGGCGGGTTGATGGTGGTCACTGGGGCCCTTCCGTCACGGCGCGTTCGACATCGGTGGGGTCGAGTGCGGGTGCGCCGGCGCGCAACCACAGGAAGTATTCGACGTTGCCCGAGGGTCCGGGCAGCGGACTGGCGGTGACGCCCCGCACGCCGAGGCCCAGCTCCGCCGCCCGTCCCGCCACGGCGGTGACCGCCTCGGCGCGCAGCAGCGGGCTGCGCACGACGCCGCCGCTGCCGAGCCGTTCCTTGCCGACCTCGAACTGCGGTTTGACCATCAGCACCAGATCGGCGTCGGGCGCGGCACAGGCGATCAGGGCGGGCAGCACCAGTCCCAGGGGAATGAACGAGAGATCACCGACGATCAGTTCCGCCGGCCGCCCGCCAATCTGTTCGAGCGTCATCTCCCGCACATTTGTCCGGTCCTGTACGGTGACGCGCTCGTCGGCCTGGAGCGACCAGGCGAGCTGCCCGTACCCCACGTCCACGGCGATGACATGGGCCGCGCCGGCCCGCAGCAGCACATCGGTGAACCCGCCGGTGGAGGCCCCGGCGTCCAGCGCGCGGCGGCCCTCCACGCGCAGCCCGAGCGGGGTGAATACCTCCAGCGCGCCCGCGAGTTTGTGGCCGCCGCGCGAGACGTAGCCGGGGTCGTCCGCGTCCTCGCGCACCAGCAGGGCGGCGCTGGTGGCGACCTGGGTGGCGGGCTTGGCGGCCACCAGACCGTCCACCGACACCCGGCCGGTCTCGATCAGCGTCCTGGCGTGCTCGCGCGAGCGGGCGAGCTTGCGCCGCACCAGTTCGGCGTCGAGGCGGGACAGGCGTCGGCGGGTCGCTGCCACGGGTGGTTCAGCTCCTGGGGGTCACGGGATGGGGGTGCGGGACATCGAGCGCGGTCAGCGTGTCACGCAGCCCGCGGTGAACATCCTCGTACACCTCCCCATGACCGCCGACGGCGAGGTGATCGGCGTCGGCCAGCCGGGCGAGTACGGCGTCCACACCCGGGTGCCCGGTGGTGCTGATCCCGATCCCCAGCGATCGCGGCCCCTCGTCCTCCTGGGGCACCTCGACCGGTTCCGGCTGCCGCGTGGGCGTGGACTCATCCATGCGCCCGACGCTACCGCCTGCCCGCCCGCGAACCCCGTCGCCCCACCCTCACGGTCCTGCGGCCCGGCGTTCGGTGGACAGCGGCCACGGGAGCAGGCGACGGCCGGCCGGGGCCGGCGGGCGGGGCTCCCGGGTCCGAGTGGGGCGAGCCGCGTACGGTCCGAAGGCGCCGCCGGCGCGGAACCGGCCGCCGTGAGCGCCTCCCCCGTCCCTCACAACTCCTCGCGGGGCCCCTCACGCTCGACACGAAAGTTAGGTTAGCCTAACCTTCAATTCCGGCTCTCCGAGAGACCAGGCCCCTATGACGCTGCCCCGCACCGCGCTCCCGCCGCGCCACGGCCTGCCCGGGCGGGCGGCGGCCGCGCCCCGGCGCTCCCACCTCGCCGGAGCAGCACCCACCGGCCGACCCGGGCGCACCGTGCCGCCGTACGGCGGGAGCGGGCCGCCGCCCGGAGCCCACAACCCCGGCCCCGGCCCCGTACACCGCGACAGCCACCGCGCCGTCCCCGGGCGTCACCGGACATCTCGCCCCCGTGGACCGCACCACCGCACGCCCGCCGGGCTGAATCCCACGACCGAAACGAGAGGACACGACACATGACCGCCGCGCCCTTCGAGTTCTTCGATCTCCAGGTGCTCCGAACGACCCGGCTCAGCCCCAGCTTCACCCGCGTCACCCTCGGCGGCGACCGGCTCGGCCGGCTCGCCAGCGGAGGACGCGACCAGCGCTTCAAGCTCTTCCTGCCCCAGCCCGGCGACCACGAGGTGGCCATCCCCCGGGACGCCGGACAGGGCTGGTGGCCCGCCTGGCAGCAGATGGACCCGGCCAAACGCGGCATCATGCGCACCTACACCGCCCGCGAGCAGCGCCGCGGCCCGGACGAGCTGGACATCGACTTCGCCCTGCACGGCGAACAGGGCGGCCCGGCCTCCCGGTGGGCCGAGAAGGCCGCCCCCGGGGACGCCATCGCCATCCTCGGCCCGGTCGAGGAGGACAACGCCGCGGTCGATTTCCGCCCGCCCCCCGAGGCCGAGTGGATGCTCATCACCGGTGACGAGACGGCGCTGCCCGCCGTCGCCGGCATCCTGGACTGGCTGCCGCCCTGCATCCCCGCGAAGGTCTGGCTGGAGGTCGCCCACCACGAGGACCGCCAGGAGCTGAGCACCAAGGCCGACGCCGACATCACCTGGGTCGTCCGCGACGACGAGACCACCCTGCTGGACTCGGTACGCGCCACCCACCTGCCCGCCGGGCGCCCCTACGCGTGGATCGCCGGCGAGGCGGGCTCGGTGCGCGCCCTGCGCCGTCACCTGGTCGACGACCGGGGCATCGACCGCAAGAGCATCAAGTTCACCGGCTACTGGCGCAAGGGCACCACCGAGGACGACCTCATCGCCCAGATCTCCACCGGCCCGGCCAAGGCCGAGGACAACGACTGACCGGCCGATCCGATCGACCGGCCGACCCGGGCGGTCCGGTACGGGCCACGCCACACCCGTACCGGGCCGCCCGTCATTCCTCCCGCGCCGACGGCCGCCGCAGCATGAACACATCGGCGGAGTCCTGGCCGGTCACGGTGAACCCGTGCCGCTCGTACAGCCACCGCGCCGCGCTCCCCCGGAGCACTGTCAGCCGCACCGGGAATCCGGCCGCGTCCCCGCGCGCCAGCAGCGCCCCCAGCACGGCCGTGCCGAGCCCGCGCCCCTGGAACTCCGGCGCCAGGTAGAAGTGTTCCAGCTCCCAGCCGGGCACCTGCGTGTCCGCCCCGCCGCCCGCTTCCGCTTCCGCCCGCAGCGTCACGCACCCCGCGAACACGCCCCCGGCCTCGATGACCGACGTGTGGTCAGCCGAGAAGCCGTCGCGCAGCCGCTGCCGCACCCGGTGCTCGTCATAGCGCCCCAGCCGTTCCAGGTCCGCGCGCATCACCACGGCCCGCAGTTCGGCGATCGGCTCGACATCGCCCGCGCCGGCCGCAGGGACCACGCGAACGGCTCGGTCCCCGCCGGCCGGGGCCACGCCGTCCGCCGGCTCACCGCCGGTCGGCCAGCAGCCCGGCAAGACCCGCCGGCAGGTCGAGTCCACACGCACCGTCCCCGGCCGCCGTCCAGCCGGCCGCGCACAGCGCCCGCAGCGCGTCCACCGGGTCCCCGCCCCCGGTCAGCTCCAGCGCCCGCTCCCCGGCCACCGCGCGCCAGCCGCCGCACCCGAACCCACCGCCGAAGCCCGGCTCCGCCACCACGGCGGGCTGCCCCACCAGCAGGTCACGCAGATCCGCCGCCACATACGTGGGCCGGTGCTCGGGCCTGGCCGCCACCGCGCCCGCCGCGTCCGTCACCCCCGTCAGCACGAGCAGCGAGTCCACCCGCCCGTTGAACGCGCCCTCGATATCGGTGTCCAGCCGGTCCCCCACCACCAGGGGCCGCTCGGCACCCGTGCGCAGAATCGTCTCCCGGTGCATCGGCGGCAGCGGCTTCCCGGCCACCACTGGCTCCACCCGCCCCCCGGACCCGATCCGTACGACCTCCACGGCCGCGCCGTTGCCCGGCACGATGCCCCGCCCGCTGGGGATCGTCAGATCCGTGTTCGACGCGAACCACGGCAGCCCCCGGTTGACCGCCAGCGTCGCCTCCGCCAGCGCCCCCCAGGGGAGTTCGGGACCGCCGTACCCCTGCACCACCGCCGCCGGATCGTCGTCCGCCGAGGCGACCGGCCGAAGCCCCCGCTCGGCCAGCGCCACCCGCAGCCCCTCACCCCCCACGCACAGCACCCGCGCCCCCGACGGCAGCCGCTCGGCGATCACCCGGGCCACCGCCTGCGCCGAGGTCACCACCTCGGCCTCCTCGGCCGGCACCCCGAGTTCTGTCAGATGCCCGGCCACGGTGCGCGGCGTACGGGAGGCGTTGTTGGTGACGTACGCCAGCCGCATCCCGCCCTCCCGCGCCGCCCGCAGCGAGTCCACCGCGTGCGGCAGCGCCTCGCCGCCCGCGTACACCACCCCGTCCAGGTCCAGCAGCGCGGTGTCGTACGCCGTGAACAGCGCGCGCTCGCTCCCCGCCGGGCTCGTCCTGACCTTCGTCTCAACCCTGTCATCAGCCATAACACCCCGATCATCCCCCACCACCGCCGATCGCCCCCATCTGCCCCGGACAAGGGCATTCGGCATAGCATGCCGGGATGGCTTCCGACGTCCCCGCCGGCCCCGGCGGACTGGATCTCGCCCCATTCCGGGGACTGCGTTACGCCCCTGGGCGGGTGAGCGACCCGGCCGCCGTCACCTCACCCCCGTACGACGTGGTGGTCCGCCCCGACGGGCTGAACGAACTGCGCACCGCCGACCCGTACAACATCGTGCGTCTGATCCTTCCGCAGGCCACCGACCCCGCCGAGGGCCACCGCCGCGCGGCCCGGACGCTGCGCCACTGGCGCGCCGAGGGCGTCCTCACCCAGGACCCGCGGCCCGCCCTGTACGTGTACGAACAACGCGGCCCGCACGCCGTGCACCAGCGCGGCGTGATCGGCGCCCTGCGGCTGACCGAGCCCGGCTCCGGGACCGTCCTGCCGCACGAGGACGTCATGCCGGACGTCGTCGCCGACCGCGCCGCCCTCACCCGCGCCACCGGCACCAATCTCGAACCCCTGCTGCTCTCCTACCGGGCCGCGGAACCCGACGACGCCGACGCCGTCATCGAGGAGACCGTCCGCTCCACCCCGCTGCTGGCCACCCGCACCGCCGACGGCATCGAACACCGGCTGTGGGCGGTGACCGGTGCGGACACCCTCGCCCGGCTGCGCGCCGCCCTGCGCCGGCACCGCGCGCTGATCAGCGACGGCCACCACCGCTGGGCCACCGCGCTGCGGCTGCGCGACGAACACGCCGGCCGCCCGCCCTGGGACCGCACCCTGGTCCTGCTGGTCAACACCGCCCGCCATCCGCTGCGGGTCCAGGCCATCCACCGGGTGCTCCCCGAACTCCCCGCCGCACAGGCGCTGGAGCGGGTACGGGCCACCGCGGCGTTCCGTGTATGCCCGCTGGCCGCCCCGCCCGGCGAGGCCCTGCGCACCCTCGCCGCCACCGAGGGCACCGCCTTCCTGCTGGCCGGCCCGGCCGCGGGCGAACTCCACCTGCTGGACCGCCCCGACCCGGCGCTGCTGGCGCGTACGATCCCGGCCCACCGCCCCGCCGCCTGGCGGGCCCTGGACGCCACCGTCCTGCACACCACCTTGCTGGAGGCGGTGTGGGGCGTCCCCGACCGGCCGGGGGCCGTGCGCTATCTGCACGAGGCCGACGCCGCGCTCGCCCAGGGCCTGAACACCGGTGGCACCGCCGTACTGCTGCGCCCGGTCTCCGAGGAGACGGTTCGTTCGCTGGCGGAGGCGGGCATCATGATGCCGCGCAAGTCCACTTCCTTCGGCCCAAAACCCGCCTCGGGGCTGGTGCTGCGCCCGCTGGAGCAGGAGTCGGAGCAAGGGCCCATTGCCCCAGAAAATTAGGTTAGGCTAACCTCACTTCCGAGTTGCCCCATCGCACCCGGGAGCCGCATGAGCACCACCCTGTTCACCAGAACCGACGACGCACTCGGCCGGTTCACCGTCCGCGCCGTCGACCCGGCCGCCGACACCCCGCTGCTGCACAGCTGGCTCACCCACCCCAAATCGGCGTTCTGGCTGATGCAGAACACCACCCGGGAGCAGGTGCGCGGCTACTTCGACACCATCGCCGCGTCCACCGCACACCATGCCTACCTCGGGCTGCACGACGGAAACCCCGCCTTCCTGACCGAGCGGTACGACCCGGCCCACGAGCCCGTCGGCAAGGTCTACCCCGTCCAGGAGGGCGACGTGGGCATGCACTTCCTCACTGCCCCCACCGACACTCCCCGGCACGGCTTCACCCTCGCCGTCATCACCACGGTCATGGAACTCCTGTTCAGCGACGCCGCCACGCAGCGCGTCGTGGTGGAGCCCGACGCCCGCAACCGCGCCGTCCACGTCCTCAACGCCGCCGTCGGCTTCCAGGTGGCCGCCCGTGTCGAACTGCCCGGAAAGGAAGCCCTGCTGAGCTTCTGCACCCGCGACCAGTACCTGGCCGCTTCCCTCCGGCAGCACCCGGCAGCCACCGACTAAGGAGCACGCCCCGCCATGCACCCCCAGGACCCCCACCAGGCCGTCGCCCACCTCACCCCCGCGCTGTGGGAGCAGGCCGGCCGCCGGCTGATACGCAAGGCGCTCGCCGAGTTCTCCCACGAGCGGCTGCTCATCCCCACCGAGGACCCGGACCGCCCGGGCCACTTCACCGTCCCCACCGACGACGGCACCGTCACCTACCGCTTCACGGCCCGCCGCCGCGCCCTGGACCACTGGCAGATCGACGCCGACAGCATCACCCGCCACCGCGACGGCACCGAACTGCCGCTCTCCGCACTCGACTTCTTCATCGAGCTGCGCACCGCGCTCGGACTGGGCGACACGATCCTGCCGGTCTACCTGGAAGAGATCAGCAGCACTCTCGCAGGCGCCGCCCACAAACTGGCCGGAGAGCTCAGCACCGACCCGGCCACCCGCCGCCCTTCCGCCGCCGAACTGGCCCGCGCCGACTTCCAGACCATCGAAGCCGGCATGACCGAGGGCCACCCCTGCTTCGTCGCCAACAACGGCCGCCTCGGCTTCGACGCCGCCGAATACCACGCGTACGCGCCGGAGACCGGCGCCCCCGTCCGGCTGATCTGGCTCGCCGCGCGCCGCGACCTCACCACCTTCTCGGCCGGCGCGGGGCTCGACTACGAGGACCTGATCGCCGCCGAACTCTCCCCCGCCGAACGGGACGCCTTCGCCGCCCACCTCACCGGGCAGGGCCTGGAACCGGACGACTACCGGCTCATCCCCGTCCACCCCTGGCAGTGGTGGAACCGGATCTCCGTCACCTTCGCCGCCGAGGTCGCCCAGCGGCACCTCGTGTGCCTCGGCCCCGGAGAGGACAGCTACCGCGCGCAGCAGTCGATCCGTACCTTCTTCAACACCAACGCCCCCGGCAAGCACTACGTGAAAACCGCCCTGTCCGTCCTCAACATGGGCTTCCTGCGCGGACTCTCCGCCGCCTACATGGAAGTGACACCGGCCATCAACGACTGGCTGCACGACCTGGTGAGCGCGGACCCCCGGCTGCGCGCGCTGGGCTTCGGTATCCTGCGCGAACGCGCCGCCATCGGCTACCACCACCCCCAGTACGAGAGCGTCGCCGCCAAGGGTTCCCCGTACCTGAAGATGCTGGCCGCCCTGTGGCGGGAGAGCCCGGTACCGTCCCTGGAACCCGGTCAGCGTCTCGCCACCATGGCGTCCCTGCTGCACGTGGACGCCCGGGGCGACGCGCTGGCCGCGACGCTCATCAAGGACTCCGGGCTGGCTCCCGAGGAGTGGCTGCGCCGCTACCTGGACGCCTACCTCGCGCCGCTACTGCACTGCTTCTACCGGTACGGCCTGGTCTACATGCCGCACGGCGAGAACGTCATCCTGGTGCTGCGCGACGGCGTCCCCGAGCGGGCCATCATGAAGGACATCGCCGAGGAGATCGCGGTCTTCGACCCGGCGACGCCGATCCCGGCCGGCATCGAGCGCATCAGGATGGACATCCCCGAGGAGGAGCGACCGCTCGCGCTCTTCACGGACGTCTTCGACTGCTTCCTCCGCTTCCTCAACAGCAACCTGGCCGAGGCCGGGGTGCTGACGGAGGACGCCTTCTGGGGGACCGTGGCCGGCTGCGTCAGCGACTACCAGGAGCTGCACCCCGAACTGGCCGACCGATTCAAGCGCTACGACCTGTTCACGGAGACCTTCGCGCTGTCCTGCCTGAACCGCCTCCAGTTGCGCAACAACCAGCAGATGGTCGACCTGACCGACCCCTCGGCCGCCCTCCAGTTCGTCGGCACCCTGGACAACCCGATCGCGAAATTCGCCTGAGCACAACGAAGCGGCGGGAGGGAACGCATCCCCTCCCGCCGCTTCGGTCACACGTGGCGGTCAGTCCTCTTCGCCGAGCTCGGGATCGAGCGCGTCCACGAACTCCACCCCGTCCAGTTCGGCCAGCCGGTCCGAGGCGTTGGTGATCCCGCCGGAGTCCGCGTCCAGCGTCTTGGCGAACCAGTCGCGGGCCTCGGCCTCACGCCCCACCGCGAGCAGCGCGTCCGCGTACGCGTACCGCAGTCGGGCGACCCAGGGCTGGGTGGAGCTGGAGTTCAGCTCCGGGCTCTGGAGCGTGACCACGGCGGCCTCCGCCTCGCCCATGTCCCGCCGGGCGCCGGCCGCGACGAGCCGCATCTCGACCTGGCCGGCCTTGTCCAGCCGCCGCACCTCGGGTTCACCGGCCATCGCCAGCGCCCGCTCCGGGCGCCCGAGCCCACGCTCGCAGTCGGCCATGACCGGCCACAGGTGGTCGGCCCCGGACATCCGGCGCGCCGCCCGGAACTCGGCGAGCGCCTCGGCGTACTTCTCCACCGTGTAGGAGGCGAACCCCGCGGCCTCTCGCACAGCGGCCACCCGCGAGGCGAGCCGCAGCGCGACCCGCGAGTACGCGTACGCGCGCTCGGGGTCCTCGTCCAGCAGCTGGGCGCACATCACCAGGTTCCGCGCCACATCGGTGGCGAGGGTCTTCGGCAGGCTCATCAGCTCCTGCCGCACCGAGGGGTCGATCTCGGCGCCGGTCACATCGTCAGGGATCGACAGCCTCCGCGGCGCCGGTCCGCGCTGCCCGCGGTCGTCCCGCCGGAAGCCGCCCCCACGCCGGTCATCGTTTCCCCGGTAGCCGCCGCCACTACGCGACCCACCCCGGTCATCACGCCGGAACCCGCCACCACGGCGGTCATCACGCCGGTCATCGCGCCGGAAGGCCGGCCGGTCACCGTCACGGCGAGGCCGGTCATCGCGGCGGTCATCACGCTTGAACGGAGGCCGGTCACCGTCACGACGGGGACGGTCGTCCCGCTGATACGGCGGACGGTCACCGTCACGACGGAAAGCCGGCCGATCACCATCGCGACGCGGACGCTCATCACGCCGGTCATCACGCTTGAACGCGGGCCGGTCGCCATCACGGCGAGGCCGGTCGTCCCGCTGATACGAAGGCCGGTCACCATCGCGGCGCGGACGCTCATCCCGCCGGTCATCACGCTTGAACGCGGGCCGATCGCCATCCCGACGGGGCCGGTCGTCCCGCTGATACGAAGGCCGGTCGCCATCGCGACGCGGACGCTCATCACGCTGATACGGCGGACGATCATCACGGCGGAAAGGCGGCCGGTCGCCATCACGGCGAGGCCGGTCATCGCGGCGGTCATCACGCTTGAACGGAGGCCGGTCACCGTCACGACGGGGCCGGTCATCCCGCTGATACGAAGGCCGGTCACCATCGCGACGCGGACGCTCATCACGCCGGTCATCCCGCTTGAACGCGGGCCGATCGCCATCGCGACGCGGCCGGTCGTCCCGCTGATACGAAGGCCGGTCACCGTCACGACGGGGACGGTCATCACGCTTGAACGGAGGGCGGTCGCCGTCGCGGCGGGGCCGGTCGTCCCGCTGATACGAAGGCCGGTCACCGTCACGACGGAAAGCCGGCCGATCACCATCGCGACGCGGACGCTCATCACGCCGGTCATCACGCTTGAACGGAGGCCGGTCACCGTCACGGCGAGGCCGGTCGTCCCGCTGATACGGCGGACGATCATCACGGCGGAAAGGCGGCCGGTCACCATCACGGCGAGGCCGGTCATCACGCTGGTACGAGGGACGGTCACCGTCACGCCGGAAAGGCGGGCGCTCTCCCTCACGACGCGGAGCGTCATCGCGGCGAGGCCGGTCACGGTCGTCCCTGCGGTCATCGCGCCGGAACGCCGGCCGGTCACCATCACGGCGAGGCCGGTCATCACGCCGGGGTCCTCGCCTCTCAGATCGGTCCTCGGGTGAATACGACATGAGGTACAGCTCCTGTTCCTACGAGCAATAAAAAAGACCGGTTGGTCTTTCAGCAAGTGTGCTGAAAGACCAACCGGTCTTCTCAAAGATTGTTCGGCGGCGACCTACTCTCCCACACGGTCCCCCATGCAGTACCATCGGCGCTGAAAGGCTTAGCTTCCGGGTTCGGAATGTAACCGGGCGTTTCCCTTTCGCCATGACCACCGAAACGCTTACAAACGTCTCAGCGTGAACAAGCACACTTTTCAGTTTGAAGAAATCATAGTTGTCTAAGACAAATTCACAGTGGACGCGAGCATCTGAGGACAAGCCCTCGGCCTATTAGTACCAGTCAACTCCACCTCTTACAAGGCTTCCATATCTGGCCTATCAACCCTGTCGTCTACAGGGAGCCTTAACCCATCAAGTGGGTGGGAGTCCTCATCTCGAAGCAGGCTTCCCGCTTAGATGCTTTCAGCGGTTATCCTTTCCGAACGTAGCCAACCAGCCATGCCCTTGGCAGAACAACTGGCACACCAGAGGTTCGTCCGTCCCGGTCCTCTCGTACTAGGGACAGCCCTTCTCAAGACTCCTGCGCGCGCAGCGGATAGGGACCGAACTGTCTCACGACGTTCTAAACCCAGCTCGCGTACCGCTTTAATGGGCGAACAGCCCAACCCTTGGGACCAACTCCAGCCCCAGGATGCGACGAGCCGACATCGAGGTGCCAAACCATCCCGTCGATACGGACTCTTGGGGAAGATCAGCCTGTTATCCCCGGGGTACCTTTTATCCGTTGAGCGACGGCGCTTCCACAAACCACCGCCGGATCACTAGTCCCTGCTTTCGCACCTGCTCGACCTGCCAGTCTCACAGTCAAGCTCCCTTGTGCACTTACACTCACCACCTGATGACCAACCAGGCTGAGGGAACCTTTGGGCGCCTCCGTTACTCTTTAGGAGGCAACCGCCCCAGTTAAACTACCCACCAGACACTGTCCCCGATCCGGATCACGGACCCAGGTTAGACATCCAGCACGATCAGAGTGGTATTTCAACAACGACTCCACCTGAACTAGCGTCCAGGCTTCACAGTCTCCCACCTATCCTACACAAACCGAACCGAACACCAATATCAAGCTATAGTAAAGGTCCCGGGGTCTTTCCGTCCTGCTGCGCGAAACGAGCATCTTTACTCGTAGTGCAATTTCACCGGGCCTATGGTTGAGACAGTCAAGAAGTCGTTACGCCATTCGTGCAGGTCGGAACTTACCCGACAAGGAATTTCGCTACCTTAGGATGGTTATAGTTACCACCGCCGTTTACTGGCGCTTAAGTTCTCAGCTTCGCCACACCGAAATGTGACTAACCGGTCCCCTTAACGTTCCAGCACCGGGCAGGCGTCAGTCCGTATACATCGCCTTACAGCTTCGCACGGACCTGTGTTTTTAGTAAACAGTCGCTTCTCGCTGGTCTCTGCGGCCACCCCCAGCTCAGAGAGCAAGTCTCATCACCGGAAATGGCCCCCCTTCTCCCGAAGTTACGGGGGCATTTTGCCGAGTTCCTTAACCATAGTTCACCCGAACGCCTCGGTATACTCTACCTGACCACCTGAGTCGGTTTAGGGTACGGGCCATTGTGAAACTCGCTAGAGGCTTTTCTCGACAGCATAGGATCATCCACTTCACCACAATCGGCTCGGCATCAGGTCTCACCCTCGTGTGGAACGGATTTACCTGCTCCACGGGCCACACCCTTACCCCGGGACAACCACCGCCCGGGCTGGACTACCTTCCTGCGTCACCCCATCACTCACCTACTACAGGTCTGGACCACCGACTCCACCACTCCACCCACCCCCGAAGGGACAGATGGCGGCTTCGCGGGCTTAGCATCGCCTGATTCAGCGTTGGCGCTCCACAACGGGTACCGGAATATCAACCGGTTATCCATCGACTACGCCTGTCGGCCTCGCCTTAGGCCCCGACTTACCCTGGGCAGATCAACTTGACCCAGGAACCCTTAGTCAATCGGCGCAAGAGTTTCCCACTCTTGTATCGCTACTCATGCCTGCATTCTCACTCGCATACCGTCCACAACTCGTTTCCACGGCTGCTTCACCCGGCACACGACGCTCCCCTACCCACCACAACACCCGTTAGGGCTATAGCTGTAGTGACACGACTTCGGCGGTGTACTTGAGCCCCGCTACATTGTCGGCGCAGAATCACTCGACCAGTGAGCTATTACGCACTCTTTCAAGGGTGGCTGCTTCTAAGCCAACCTCCTGGTTGTCTCTGCGACTCCACATCCTTTCCCACTTAGCACACGCTTAGGGGCCTTAGTCGATGCTCTGGGCTGTTTCCCTCTCGACCATGGAGCTTATCCCCCACAGTCTCACTGCCGCGCTCTCACTTACCGGCATTCGGAGTTTGGCTAAGGTCAGTAACCCGGTAAGGCCCATCACCTATCCAGTGCTCTACCTCCGGCAAGAAACACACGACGCTGCACCTAAATGCATTTCGGGGAGAACCAGCTATCACGGAGTTTGATTGGCCTTTCACCCCTAACCACAGGTCATCCCCCAGATTTTCAACTCTGGTGGGTTCGGGCCTCCACGAGGTCTTACCCTCGCTTCACCCTGCCCATGGCTAGATCACTCCGCTTCGGGTCTAGGGCATGCTACTCAATCGCCCTGTTCGGACTCGCTTTCGCTACGGCTACCCCACACGGGTTAACCTCGCAACACACCGCAAACTCGCAGGCTCATTCTTCAAAAGGCACGCAGTCACGGCACACAGAGCAAGCTCTGTGCACGACGCTCCCACGGCTTGTAGGCACACGGTTTCAGGAACTATTTCACTCCGCTCCCGCGGTACTTTTCACCATTCCCTCACGGTACTATCCACTATCGGTCACCAGGGAATATTTAGGCTTAACGGGTGGTCCCGCCAGATTCACACAGGATTTCTCGGGCCCCATGCTACTTGGGAAACCTTTAAGTGAGCCATGCAGATTTCAGCTACGGGGGTCTTACCCTCTACGCCGGGCCTTTCGCATGCCCTTCGCCTATCCACACAGTTTCTTACTCACCGACCGTCCGGCAGAACGATCAAAAAAGCTCCCACAACCCCGCATGCGCAACCCCTGCCGGGTATCACACACATACGGTTTAGCCTCCTCCGGTTTCGCTCACCACTACTCCCGGAATCACGGTTGTTTTCTCTTCCTGCGGGTACTGAGATGTTTCACTTCCCCGCGTTCCCTCCACACCGCCTATACATTCAGCAGTGGGTGACAGCCCATAACGACTGCCGGGTTTCCCCATTCGGAAACCCCCGGATCACAGCTAGGTTGACAACTCCCCGGGGACTATCGCGGCCTCCCACGTCCTTCATCGGTTCCTGGTACCAAGGCATCCACCGTGCGCCCTTAAAAACTTGGCCACAGATGCTCGCGTCCACTGTGCAATTCTCAAACAACAACCGAAGATCCAACGGAAAACCGCCGTACCTTCAGACACCCAACAGCGAGCCAAATGATGCAGTCAATGTTCCACCCATGAGCAAACCACCGCCGAACACTCGCCGGCGTAGTGGCTCTGGACTACCAAAGGCAGCCTAGAAGCTCCTTAGAAAGGAGGTGATCCAGCCGCACCTTCCGGTACGGCTACCTTGTTACGACTTCGTCCCAATCGCCAGTCCCACCTTCGACAGCTCCCTCCCACAAGGGGTTAGGCCACCGGCTTCGGGTGTTACCGACTTTCATGACGTGACGGGCGGTGTGTACAAGGCCCGGGAACGTATTCACCGCAGCAATGCTGATCTGCGATTACTAGCGACTCCGACTTCATGGGGTCGAGTTGCAGACCCCAATCCGAACTGAGACCGGCTTTTTGAGATTCGCTCCACCTCGCGGTATCGCAGCTCATTGTACCGGCCATTGTAGCACGTGTGCAGCCCAAGACATAAGGGGCATGATGACTTGACGTCGTCCCCACCTTCCTCCGAGTTGACCCCGGCAGTCTCCCGTGAGTCCCCGGCACCCCCGAAGGGATCCGCTGGCAACACAGGATAAGGGTTGCGCTCGTTGCGGGACTTAACCCAACATCTCACGACACGAGCTGACGACAGCCATGCACCACCTGTACACCGACCACAAGGGGGCGACCATCTCTGGCCGTTTCCGGTGTATGTCAAGCCTTGGTAAGGTTCTTCGCGTTGCGTCGAATTAAGCCACATGCTCCGCCGCTTGTGCGGGCCCCCGTCAATTCCTTTGAGTTTTAGCCTTGCGGCCGTACTCCCCAGGCGGGGCACTTAATGCGTTAGCTGCGGCACGGACAACGTGGAATGTTGCCCACACCTAGTGCCCACCGTTTACGGCGTGGACTACCAGGGTATCTAATCCTGTTCGCTCCCCACGCTTTCGCTCCTCAGCGTCAGTATCGGCCCAGAGATCCGCCTTCGCCACCGGTGTTCCTCCTGATATCTGCGCATTTCACCGCTACACCAGGAATTCCGATCTCCCCTACCGAACTCTAGCCTGCCCGTATCGACTGCAGACCCAGGGTTAAGCCCTGGGCTTTCACAATCGACGCGACAGGCCGCCTACGAGCTCTTTACGCCCAATAATTCCGGACAACGCTTGCACCCTACGTATTACCGCGGCTGCTGGCACGTAGTTAGCCGGTGCTTCTTCTGCAGGTACCGTCACTTTCGCTTCTTCCCTGCTGAAAGAGGTTTACAACCCGAAGGCCGTCATCCCTCACGCGGCGTCGCTGCATCAGGCTTTCGCCCATTGTGCAATATTCCCCACTGCTGCCTCCCGTAGGAGTCTGGGCCGTGTCTCAGTCCCAGTGTGGCCGGTCACCCTCTCAGGCCGGCTACCCGTCGTCGTCTTGGTAGGCCACTACCCCACCAACAAACTGATAGGCCGCGGGCTCATCCTGCACCGCCGGAACTTTCCACACACGAGCATGCGCTCATGTGTCGTATCCGGTATTAGACCCAGTTTCCCGGGCTTATCCCAGAGTGCAGGGCAGATTGCCCACGTGTTACTCACCCGTTCGCCACTAATCCCCGGCCGAAACCGGTTCATCGTTCGACTTGCATGTGTTAAGCACGCCGCCAGCGTTCGTCCTGAGCCAGGATCAAACTCTCCATGAATGCTTCATGTAAGAGCAAGGAAAATCCTCGCTTAAATGCTGCACCTCAGACGAGGTCGAGATGCAGACTCAGTAAATAATCTGGCATTGACTATTTGGCACGCTGTTGAGTTCTCAAGGAACGGATGCTTCCTTTGGTTCCCTCTCGGGCCCCTCCGGGCTTTCCCTTCGTGTCCACTACTCTAGCCGACTTTCCGGCCGGCTCCTAATCGGGCCCTTTTCGCTTTCTTCGGCCACTCAATGAGCGCACCAAAGAAACCAGAACTGGGAAGTTCCGATCAGATGGAGTGGGTGTCGCTTCCGAGGCTTCCCCGGGCGATCTTCCGACCGCTTCCCTGGGGTTGCCGCCTCAAGCGACTCGATCTACATTACGGCCCGACGACATCCGCGTCAAGTTGCCTGGTCCGGCGCTTGGGCTGGTGCGGCCGGTAAGGACTCACCGTGGGGTCGCCGGCGATCCAGAAGCGCCACGGATGGACGCCTCCGTCGCCCGCGACGCCGGTGCGCGGCCCGGTGCTGATCCGGCTCTTCGGCACCGGGGTGCCTGCCAGCACCCGCAGGTCGAAGTCCTCGGGGTCCGCACCGCAGACATCGGTGCCGTTCAGCACCCGGTCCACGTCTAGCGCGGTCGCCAGCCGGGCGGGCCCCTTGGCCAGCTCGTGGTCGCGGCCCCGGGCCGAGGCCCGGCGCGGCCGGGCCAGCTCCGCTCCCGTCAGGACCTCCCCGGCCCGCAGCAGGACCCCGCTCGCGTGCCCGTCCGGGCCGCACACCAGGTTCAGGCAGTGCCACATGCCGTAGGTGAAGTAGACGTACGCGTGCCCGGGCGGGCCGAACATCGAGGCGTTGCGCTGCGTCCGGCCCCGGAAGGCGTGCGAGCCGGGGTCGATCTCCCCGGCGTACGCCTCCACCTCCGTGAGCCGCAGCGTGATGGTGCCCTCCGCCGACCGCCGGACCAGGGTGCGGCCCAGCAGGTCGGGCGCCACCTCCAGCACCGGGCGGTCGAAGAAGGCACGGGGCAGGGGCTCAGTGGTGTGGTCGCGGCTCATCGTCATCCAGTGTCACAGTCAGGGGAACGCCCTGGTTCCGCCAGTGGGTCGCGGCGTCCGCCAGGATCTCCCCCAGGACCCGCGCCGACTCCGGCAGCTCCCGGCGCAGCTCGTCCCAGCCGCGTACGGCGATCACCCAGCCGCCCGCCGGGGGCTCGCCCCACCACATCAGATCGTGCAGGCAATCGTCCAGCGCGTCCCAGTTGTGCCCGAAATAGTCGGGGAACCCCAGGTCCTCGGCGCACCGCCGCAGCAGCGCGTCCCGGTCGCGCACCCCCGTGAGGTCCAGGCGGTGCGGTGCTGGTTCGGTCATGGCACGAGTAGTACCGCATCAGGCGTGGCAGGCGCTGGCTAGGGTGATCGGCACCACCCTTCCCGATCCCGAGGAGAGGCACATGACGTCCGAGTCCGCCCGCCGTCCGCTCCCCCACGACTTTCATCCGCCGGTGGCGTCCTTCACCGTGACCAGCGACGACCTGGCCCCGGGCGCCCGGCTCGGCGAGGCGCAGGTGTACGCGGCCGGCAACACCTCCCCGCAGCTGCGCTGGGAGGGCTTCCCCGAGGGCACCAAGAGCTTCGCCGTCAGCTGCTACGACCCGGACGCGCCGACCGGCAGCGGGTTCTGGCACTGGTCGCTGTTCGACATCCCGGTCTCGGTGACCGAGCTGCCGGCCGGGGCGGGCAGTGGGGAGATGGCCGGGCTGCCGCAGGGCGCGGTACATGTACGCAATGACTACGGCACCCGGGACTTCGGCGGCGCCGCGCCGCCGGCCGGCGACGGGCCGCACCGCTATGTCTTCACGGTGTACGCGGTGGACAGCGAGAAGCTGGGTCCGGGAGCCGACGCCACCCCGGCGCAGGTGGGGTTCATGCTGCGCTTCCACGCTCTGGGGCGGGCCCAGCTCATCGGTGAGTACGAGGTGCCCGCGGGCGGCTGACCGTACGGTGATCCCCCGGTGCCGGGCGGTGCCCGATCGATCCCTCACCGGGGGTTTAACCGTCATCTCCCGTTTTTGTTACCTCCCTGGAAATTGCATTGTCGGGCTCACCGGGCCCCGGCAGAGTGAGAGCCATCCCGCCGCGGGGGCGGGCAGCTCAAGGGGAGGTGGGCGGGATGCGGCAGACGCTGGTGCTCAATGCGACCTACGAGCCGCTGTCGACGGTGTCGCTGCGGCGGGCGGTGGTGCTCGTCATCCAGCACAAGGCGGTGGTGGAGCACGCGCATCCGGGGCTGCGGGTGCGGGCGGCGACGGTGGAACTGCCGGTGCCCCAGGTGATCAGGCTGCGACGGTTCGTGAAGGTGCCCTTCCGACAACGCGCCCCGTGGTCGCGGCGTGGGGTGCTGGTACGGGACCGGCACCGGTGCGCGTACTGCGGGCGCCGGGCGACCACCATCGATCACGTCGTACCGCGTTCCCGGGGTGGCGGGGACACCTGGCTGAACACGGTGGCGGCGTGTGCCGAGGACAACCACCGCAAGGCGAACCGGACGCCTGTCCAGGCGGGGATGCCGCTGCTGGTCCAGCCCTTCGAGCCGACGCCGGCGGACGCGCTGTGGCTCGCCCTGGGGTTGCGGGAGGGTGAAGGGCCGCCGTTGGGGGCGCCGCCGGCCGAAGGCCGGGTGGGGCTCCCCCCGGCTGGGGCCGGGGTGGGGGTCCCTCTGGCCGAGTCGGCCTGATCCGGCCGGCCCGTACGACCTGCTCGGCACACGTGACAAGGGCGCGGGCCCCGACCGTTCTCCGGTCGGGGCCCGCGCCCTTCAGCGTGGTGGCGCCGTGCTCACTCGATACGCGGCTGCTGCCGGCCGACCGAGGGCTTGCTCAGCGCGTTCGGGTCGGTGGCGCCGCCGTCGGGGCCGCCGTTGCCCGTGCCGTTGCCGGTGATCCGGTTGAGGTTGCCGCCCAGGCCCTTGAGGGCGTCGCCGATCTCGCTGGGCACGATCCAGAGCTTGTTGGAGTCGCCGGAGGCGATCTTCGGCAGCATCTGGACGTACTGGTACGAGAGCAGCTTCTGGTCGGCGTCGCCGGCGTGGATCGCCTCGAAGACGGTGCGGATGGCCTGGGCCTCACCCTCAGCGCGCAGGGCCGATGCCTTGGCGTCACCTTCGGCGCGCAGGATCTCGGACTGCTTGGCACCCTCGGCCTGGAGGATCTCGGACTGCCGGACACCCTCGGCCTGGAGGATCGCGGCGCGCTTGTCCCGGTCGGCGCGCATCTGCTTCTCCATCGAGTCCTGGATGGAGGTCGGCGGCTCGATGGCCTTGAGCTCGACGCGGTTGACGCGGATGCCCCACTTGCCGGTGGCCTCGTCGAGGACGCCGCGCAGGGCCGCGTTGATCTCCTCGCGGGAGGTGAGGGTGCGCTCCAGGTCCATGCCACCGATGATGTTGCGCAGGGTGGTGACCGTCAGCTGCTCGATGGCCTGGATGTAGTTGGAGACCTCGTAGGTCGCGGCGCGGGCATCGGTCACCTGGTAGTAGATGACGGTGTCGATGTTGACCACCAGGTTGTCCTGGGTGATCACCGGCTGCGGCGGGAAGGGCACGACCTGTTCGCGGAGGTCGATGCGGTTGCGGATGCGGTCGATGAACGGGACCACGATGTTGAGGCCCGCGTTCAGGGTGCGGGTGTAACGGCCGAATCGTTCGACGATCGCGGCGCTGGCCTGCTGGATGACCTGGATTGTCTGGACGAGCGCGATGATGACCAGCACCACCAGGATGACCAGCACGATGATGATGGCGTCCACCGTGACTCCCCCTGCGGCTAGATGAGTTGAACGGTTGTCTGTATGGGGTCCATCACATCACGATGGCCGTGGCTCCGTCGATCTCCACCACGCTGACCTCGTCGCCCGGTTCGTGCGTGATGTCGCTGTCCAGGGCGCGGGCCGACCATTCCTCGCCGGCGAGCTTGATCCGGCCGTCGCGGGAGTCGACCCGTTCCAGCACGACCGCGGTGCGGCCGCGGAGTCCGTCCACGCCCGAGCTGAGTTTGGGGGGCAGCACTCTGGCGCGGCGGGCGATGGGCCGTACGACCACGAGCAGAGCCGTGGAGACGACGGCGAACACGACGACCTGGAGGGCGATGTTGTCGGTGACCGCGCCGGAGGCCGCGGCGGCGGCCGCCCCGATGGCGAGCATGCCGAGTTCGGGCATCGCGGTCAGGACGAGCGCGATCGAAAATCCTCCGGCGGCGATCAGCCACCACACCCAGAAGTCCACACGGCCCATGGTAGGGGGGCCGACGCCGGGCGAACAGGCCGGAATTCGTCAGAGACCGGCCGGAATCCGGGGGTTGGGCCGCTACGCCAGGGGAAGGCCGTGTGCGGTGAACCGGTCGCCCTGGCGTTCCACGATGAGCGGCAGGCCGAAGCAGTGCGAGAGCGCGGCGGAGGTGAGGACGCTGTCCACGGGACCGGCGTCCAGGACCTTGCCCTGCCGGATGAGCAGCACGTGCGTGAAACCGGGGGCGATCTCCTCGACGTGGTGGGTCACCATGATCATGGCGGGCGCGTAGGGGTCACGGGCGAGCCGGCCCAGCCGGCGCACCAGGTCCTCGCGACCGCCGAGGTCCAGCCCCGCGGCGGGCTCGTCCAGCAGCAGCAGTTCGGGGTCGGTCATCAGGGCGCGGGCGACCTGGGTGCGCTTGCGCTCACCCTCGGAGAGGGTGCCGAACCTGCGGTCGAGCATCTCGCTCATGCCCAGCCGGTCGAGGAAGGCGCGGGCGCGCCGCTCATCCACGTCCTCGTAGCTCTCCTGCCAGCCGGCGGTCATGCCGTACGCGGCGGTGAGCACCGTCTGCAGGACGGTGGCCCGCTGGGAGAGCTTGCCGGCCAGGGCGCTGGAGGCCATGCCGATGCGCGGGCGCAGCTCGAAGACGTCGACGCCGCCGAGCTTCTCGCCGAGGATCTGCACCCGTCCCGTGGTGGGGAAGAGGTAGCTGGACGCGATGTTCAGCAGGGTCGTCTTGCCTGCGCCGTTGGGACCGAGGATCACCCATCGTTCGCCTTCGGCGACCGACCAGGAGACGTCGTTCACCAGAGCGCGGCCATCGCGGACCACGGATACGTCCACCAGCTCCAGTACATCGCTCATGCGCGCGGTCTCTCCCATTGCAGTCGCCGTCTGACCGTGCCTGCCGGCACTTCCCCGGAACAAAACTTACGCCACACCCGTCATGTCCCGGGCGTCAGGAGGGCCCTTGGGCCTTCTTCCCTATGCTGAGGCCATGCTCGATGAACCTCGTGCCGGGCGGTTCGCCGCTTGGGGCAACGCTCTGCTGGCCGGTTTGGTGTCCCCCGACGAGGCCGCCACGCGTGCGGTGGCGGACGACGCCTCGCACCGGGTGGTGGAGCTGCCCGGGGAGCCGGGGCCGGTGGGGCTGACCCTGGCCTTCGGCCGGCTGCGGGCGCTGGGCGTGGCGGGGCTGCGGATCGCGCTGCCCGCGCCCGGGCATCCGCTGGGCCTGTGCGGGCCGCCGGAGTTCAACGAGCGGGCGCTGGAGGCCGGGGAGGCGGTTCTGGCCGCGGGTGCCCCCGGACGGGCGGCGGGGGCGGACACGGCGCTGGGGCTGATTCCGGAGGTGAGCGCGGCCGGCCCGGCCGGGGATGTGCTGACCCAGGTGGTGTGGCGGTGCGTGCCGGTACGGCAGGCGCCGCCGGCCGATGTGCCCTCGCTCGGTGAGGCGGAGCGGGAGCTGAACGAGGTGCTGCGGGAGACGACCGCGGCGCTGATGACGCTGGATGTGGCGGGGGCGGGGGCCGCGACCCGGGCACGTCTGGACGCGTACCGGGCGCGGATGGAGCGGGGTCGGCAGCTGTTGGCGCCGGGGTATCCGCCGCGGGCGGCGCGGGTGCTGGAGCTGGCGCAGCGGGTGGCCGGGCTGGTGGAGCTGGCCGGGGGCGGCGATCACGGGGGCGCGGTGAGCGCCGCGGAGATCGCGGAGCGGGACCGGCTGCTGCGCCCGGTGGAGCGGGCGGCGCGGCGGGCGCGGGTGGCGGCGTACAACGCGTACGCGGAGGAGCTGGAGCGGCAGCGCGGCTGACGGGCGCGGGGCGGCACACGTCCCGTTGGGGGTCCCCCCGGCCGAAGGCTGGGGGAGGATCACGGCCCCGCGGGGGATGGGATCCGCGGGGCCGTGATGACCGTGGGGGGTGGCGTCAGACGATGGCGCCGACGTTGCCGAACGCCGGGTTCAGGATGCCGATCACGTTGACGGTGTTGCCGACGATGTTGATCGGCACGTCCACCGGGATCTGAACGATGTTGCCGGAGATGACACCCGGCGAGTGGACGGCCCCGGCCTTGGCGCTCGCGCCGCCGTGGGCGGTGGCCATGCCGGCGGCACTGCCGACGGCGACACCGGCGACAGCGAGCACGAAAGCGGCCTTCTTCGCAGTGTTCATGACGTGCGATCCTCCTGGGACGGTTCTTGGCGGTGACTCCGACGGAAGAGCCACGCGCTGCACAACGCTGGGCGTGTCCGGATGACACGGGGGCGCCGGGCGACAACCGCCGTTCGGCCCAATAGGCCGATCAGCTGCGCGCGCGACCGACCGTCCTCAGGAGATGGACCCGGTGGGTCAGTGGGCCAGGCCGAAGTTGCCGAAGGCCGGGTTCAGCAGGCCGATGACGTTGACGGTGTTGCCGACGACGTTGACGGGCACGTGGATGGGGGCCTCGACCACGTTGCCGGAGATGACACCGGGCGAGTGCACGGCGTTGCCGTCGGCACCGGCGGCGGCGGTGGCCACACCGGCACCGGCGGCGGCCAGACCGCCGGCCACGGCGGAGACGACGGCGATCTTCTTCATGCTGTTCATGAAACGAACCTTTCGGACGCTGCCGCGGCCAGGTTGCCGCGGCATGTCCTGCAGAACGCGTCACGCCCGATCGGGTTCCGCCATGTGGGGGACATCCACCCGACCGAATGAATCCCGCGCCGGATCGCACACCTGTCGGGGCGCTCCGGCCGCCGCGCCGCGCGTCAGTCGGCCACTCCGTGCCGTACCGCCCACAGCGCCGCCTGGGTGCGGTCGGCCAGATCCAGCTTCATCAGAATGTTGGAGACGTGCGTCTTCACGGTCTTCTCCGACAGCACCAGGTCACGGGCGATCTCCCGGTTGGAGCGGCCGCGGGCGATCAGCGCCAGCACCTCCCGCTCCCGCTCGGTGAGCTGCCCGCCGCGCCCGCTGCCGCCGTACGGGGTCTCCTGGGCCAGCAGCGCGCCGGCCACCTCGGGCTGCAGGAGCACGTGCCCGGCGTGCACGGAACGGATCGCCCCCGCCAGCGCGGTGGGGTCGATGTCCTTGTGGACGTAGCCGGCCGCCCCGGCGCGCAGCGCGGGGACCACGGTGCGCTGCTCGGTGAAGCTGGTGATGATCAGCACCCGGGCCGGGTTGCCCAGCTCGTGCAGCTTGCGCAGGGCCTCCACACCGTCCCCGCCGGGCATCTTGACGTCCATGAGCACCACGTCGGGGCGCAGCTCCTCGGCCCGGGCCACCCCGGCGGGGCCGTCCGCGGCCTCACCGACCACCTCGATGTCGTCCTGGATCTCCAGGAAGGTGCGCAGCCCGCGCCGTACGACCTGGTGGTCGTCGACCAGCAGCACACGGATGACGTCAGACACCGGGTACCTCCATCTCGATCACGGTGCCCGCTCCGGGCGCCGAGCGCACTGTCAGGGCGCCGCCGACCGCCTGGGCACGGTCGCGCATGGAGACCAGGCCCAGGTGCCGCCCCGCGCTGCGCACCGCCTCCGGGTCGAAACCGGTGCCGTCGTCGCTGACGCGCAGCACCGCCCGGCCGCCGGGGTGCTGGTCGAGGCTCACGGTGACCTTGGCCGCCGCGGCGTGCCGCAGCGCGTTGTGCAGCGCCTCCTGGGCGACCCGCAGCAGGGCCTCCTCCTGGGCGGCGGGCAGCGCCTTGGCCTCGCCGGCGACCAGGGTGACCCGGGCGGGGTGGGCGCGGTCCAGGACCTGGATCTGGGCGCGCAGGGTGGCGACCAGGCCGTCCTCCTCCAGGGCGGCGGGGCGCAGCTCGATGACGGCGGCGCGCAGTTCGTCGGTGGCCTCGGCGGCGAGCCTGGTGACCTGGCGCAGTTCGCTGCGGGCGCGGGTGGGGTCGCGGTCCATGAGGGTGGTGGCGGCCTGGGCGGTGAGCCGCAGCGAGAAGAGCTTCTGGGCCACGGCGTCGTGCAGTTCGTGGGCGAGGCGGGCGCGTTCCTCGGCGATGGTGAGCTCGCGGCTGCGTTCGTACAGCCGGGCGTTGGTGAGGGCGATGGCGGCGTGCTGGGCGAGGATGCCCAGCAGTTCCTCGTCCTCGGCGGTGAAGGCGCAGCCGTCGCCCGGGGTGCGGCGGTGTTCGGGGGTGCCGCGCTTGGTGGCCAGGAAGATGGCGCCCAGGACCTCGTCGCCGTCGGCGATGGGCATGCCCAGGAAGTCGGACATCTCGGGGTGGGCGGCCGGCCAGCCCTCGAAGCGGGGGTCCTGGCGGACGTCGGCGAGGCGTACGGCGGTGGCCTCGTGCAGCATCGCGGCGAGGATGCCGTGCTGGCGGGGCAGCGGGCCGATGGCCTTCCACTGGCGGTCGCTGATGCCGTCGACGATGAACTGCGCGAAGCCGCCGGCGCCGTCGGGTACGCCGAGGGCGGCGTAGCGGGCGTCGAGCAGTTCGCGCGCGCTGGAGACGATGGTCTGCAGCACGTCGCGCACCTCCAGGGTGCGGTTCATGGCGAGCAGGGCGGCGCTGACGGCGGCCAGGCCGGTTCTTCTGACCATGGGGGGAACGCTACCGGGACGGAGGGCCCGGGCGGATCGGTCCGCGGCGGTGGGTGGGTGCGTCGGGGGTCCTAGGACCGGTGGACGACACGACGGTGGTGGCGCCCCGTGCGGGGTGCCACCACCGTCGTGGGTGGAGTGTGTGCGGTGCCGCGCGGTCGCGGTGCCCGGTGTCAGTCGCGCATGACCTCGGGCTCGTGGCGGCGCAGGAACTTCATCACCAGGAAGCCGCAGGCGACGCCGAGGGCGATCAGCATGGAGACGTCCAGGAGCCACCAGCCGGCCGCGTGGTTCCACAGCGGGTCGCCGCCGGCGTCGGGGTCGGCGAGGGAGGCGGTGAGGGTGTTCAGGTCGGCGGTGGTGGCGGTGCCGGCCAGGGCCCAGCGGGAGGGCATCAGCCAGGCGAGCTGTTCCACGCCGAGCTTGCCGTGCACCTCGAAGAGGGCGCCGGTGAACACCAGCTGGACCACGGAGATCATCACCAGCAGCGGCATGGTCATCTCGGAGGTGCGCACCAGCGAGGAGATGACGAGGCCGATCATCATGGAGGTGCAGCCCAGGACCATGATCACCAGGGTCATCTCCAGCGCGGGAGAGCTGGTGAACAGCACGCCCTCGGCGGGCATCTCGCGGGGGCCGAAGCCGATGGCGCCCAGGATGGCCGCCTGAAAGATGGTGACGATGCCCAGCACGAAGACCTTGGACATCAGATAGGCGGAGCGGGAGAGGCCGACCGCCCGTTCGCGTTCGTAGATCACCCGTTCCTTGATGAGTTCCCGTACGGCGTTGGCGGCGCCGGAGAAGCACATGCCGACCACGAGGACCAGCAGGATGATGCTGGCCTGGCTGTTGCGGCCGCCGTTCTCCGGTCTGCCGTAGCCCAGGCCGAAGTCGGCGGGGATGGCCAGGGAGACGGCGCCCAGGATGACCGGCAGGGCGACGGTGAGGCCGAGGAAGCCCTTGTCGGCGAAGATCACCGCCGCGTATCTGCGCATCAGGGTCCACACCTGGGAGCCCCAGGTCTGGGCCTTCTGTTCGGCGGCGGCGGCCACCGGCTGGAAGTTGGCGGCCTGCGGCTGCACGGCGTCGAGGTCGGCTGCGTATATCTGGTAGTGCTGCGAGCCGCGCCAGCGGCCCATCCAGTCGTAGTCGCGGTAGTTCTCGAAGGCGGAGAAGACGTCCGCCCAGTTGTCGTAGCCGAAGAAATTCAGCGCCTCGTCCGGCGGGCCGAAGTAGGCGACGCCGCCGCCGGGGGCCATGACCAGCACCCGGTCGCACAGGCCGAGCTCGGCCACCGAGTGGGTGACGACCAGGACGGTGCGGCCGTCGTCGGCCAGGCCGCGCAGCAGTTGCATGACGTCGCGGTCCATGCCCGGGTCCAGGCCCGAGGTCGGCTCGTCCAGGAAGATCAGCGACGGCTTGGTGAGCAGTTCCAGGGCGACCGAGACCCGCTTGCGCTGGCCGCCGGAGAGCGAGGAGATGCGCTTGGTGGCGTGGATGTCGAGCTTGAGTTCGCCGAGCACCTCCTCGACCCGGGCGTTGCGCTCGGCCTCGGCGACGTCGCCGGGGAAGCGGAGCTGGGCGGCCAGCCGCAGGGCCTGCCGGATGGGCAGTTCCTTGTGCAGGATGTCGTCCTGGGGGACGAGGCCGATGCGGTGCCGCAGCTCGGCGAAGTGCGTGTACAGGTTGCGGTGGTCGTACAGCACCTCGCCGTAGGTGGCGGGGCGGTAGCCGGTGAGGGCGCGCAGCAGGGTGGACTTGCCGGATCCCGAGGGGCCGATGACGCCGATCAGGGACTTCTCGGGGACGCCGAAGGAGACGTCGTTGAGGATGGTGGTGCGGCCGTTGTTGACCTGGACGGTCAGGTGGCGCGCCGAGAAGGAGACCTCACCGGTGTCGACGAACTCCTGGAGCTGGTTGCCGACCAGCCGGAAGGTGGAGTGGCCGATGCCGACGGTGTCGTTCTGGCCCAGGTAGCGGCGGCCGTTCTTGTCCATCCGCTGGCCGTTGACGTACGTGCCGTTGTGGCTGCCGAGGTCGTGCAGCTCGTAGCGGCCGTCCGAGTGGGCCAGGAATTCGGCGTGGTGGCGGGAGACCTGGAGGTCGGAGACCACCAGTTCGTTCTCCAGCGCACGGCCGATGCGGGTGACCTGGCCGACGGCCAGGTGGTGGAAAGTGGTGGCGCCGCGGTCGCCCGCGCCGGCCGGGTCGGCGCCCGGCTGGTGGCCGGGGGGCTGGTGACCGGGCGGCTGGTGCGGCGGCATGGCGGGCGCGTGGCCCGCCATTACGGGCACCGGGTCCCCGAACGCCTGCTGCGGGGCCTGCTGCGGGGCCTGCTGCGGTTGCTGGTACTGCTGGTGCTGCTGCTGCGGCTCCTGCTGTTGCTGGGGGACGGGCGCGGTTCCCGAGAAGGTGAGCCGCGGTCCGTCGGTGGCGTTGCCCAGATGGATGACCGATCCCGGGCCGAGTGGCAGCTCCTGGACGCGCTGCCCCTGGGCGTAGGTCCCGTTGGTGCTGCCGTGGTCCTCCAGGATCCAGTTCTGGCCGCCCCACCGCACCGTGGCATGCCGCCAGGAGACCCGGGCGTCCTGCAGGACGAGGTCGCCCTGCGGGTCCCGCCCCACTCCGTATGACCGGGTCGGGTCCAACGACCAGGTCTGACCGTTCAGTTCGAGTACGAGTTCTGGCACTCCATGCCCCACAAAGTTGTCCCCCGACCGACCCCCTCGACATGAGGGTCCGGGATGGTCGAACACCGTCCAGGCACTATTCCAGTCCCGGGCCGGAAACGGAAAGTCGGGCCCGGATAGTCACGGAGCTGGTGCGAAGCGTCGGCAACTCTGTGACCTTCCTCTCCGTTCCGCCGCATGGCGGCCCGTGGTCATCGTCCCGCAACCGGGAGCGACTACCGTGGTGGGCACCATGATCCCCGCACAGACGCCCACGCTGCTGGTGAAGATCTTCGGCAGGGACCGGCCGGGTCTGACCGCCGGTCTCTTCGAGACGCTCGCCGCCTTCCATGTGACGGTCATCGACATCGAGCAGGTCGTGACGCGGGGCCGCATAGTGCTGTGCGCCCTGGTGAGCGCGCCGGCCGGCGGCTCGGGGACGGAGGGCGAACTGCGTGCCACCGTCCACGGCTGGGCCGAGGGCCTGGGCATGCAGGCCGAGATCATCTCGGGCCTGGGCGACAACCCGGCCCGGGGCGACGGCCGCTCCCACGTGACGGTGCTGGGCAATCCGCTCAGCGCGGAGGACACCGCCGCCATCGCGGCCCGGATCACCGGCTGCGGCGGCAACATCGACCGGATCTTCCGGCTGGCGAAGTATCCGCTGACGGCCGTCGAGTTCAATGTCTCCGGGGTGCCGACCGAGAAGCTGCGCACCGAGCTGGCTACCGAGGCCTCGGTGCGGTCCATAGACGTGGCGGTGGTCTCGGCCGGGCTGCACCGGCGCGCGCAGCGTCTGGTGGTGATGGACGTCGACTCCACGCTCATCCAGGACGAGGTCATCGAGCTGTTCGCGGCGCACGCGGGCTGTGAGGAGCAGGTCGCCGGGGTGACGGCGGCGGCGATGCGCGGGGAGCTGGACTTCGAGCAGTCGCTGCACGCCCGGGTGGCCCTGCTGGAGGGGCTCGACGCCTCGGTGGTGGACAAGGTGCGCTCGGAGGTGCGGCTGACCCCGGGGGCGCGCACCCTGATCCGTACCCTCAAGCGGCTGGGCTACCAGGTGGGGGTCGTCTCGGGCGGCTTCACCCAGGTCACGGACGCGCTGGCGGAGCAGCTGGGGCTGGACTTCGCCGCGGCGAACACGCTGGAGATCGTGGACGGGAAGCTGACCGGGCGGGTGACCGGGGAGATCGTGGACCGGGCGGGCAAGGCGCGGCTGCTGCGGCGGTTCGCCGATGCGGCGGGGGTGCCGCTGGCCCAGACGGTGGCGATCGGGGACGGCGCGAACGACCTGGACATGCTGAACGCGGCCGGGCTCGGGGTGGCGTTCAACGCGAAGCCGCTGGTGCGGCGGGCGGCGCACACCGCGCTGAGCGAGCCGTTCCTGGACACGGTGCTGTATCTGCTGGGGATCACCCGGGAGGAAGTCGAGGCGGCGGACGCCGGGAGCTGAGGCTCCGGTGGGCTCCCGCCGCCGGGGGTGTCAGGAGTGCGGCGTCCAGAAGGCCGCCAGGCGGGCCACGCCGTGTTCCACGGATTTCCAGTCACCGGTGAAGGTCAGCACGGCGAGGGACGCGGTGGGGAATCCGGAACGGTTCATCCGGGAGAGCAGGTCCCCTTCCGACTCCCCCGCGAGGGCGTCGGCCAGTGCGTGCAGTCCGGGGTTGTGGCCGATGAGCAGCAGATCGCGCACCTCTTCGGCGGTCTCGTTGACGAGGGCGATCAGCTCGCCGAGCGAGGCCTCGTAGACCCGGTCCTCGTAGACGGTGCGGGGACGCTGGGGCAGTTCGGGGACAGCCAGCTTCCAGGTCTCCCGGGTGCGGACCGCGGTGGAGCACAGGGCGAGGTCGGGGGTGACGCCGGTGCCGGCGAGCCATCGGCCCGCCGCCGGGGCGTCCTTGCGGCCGCGCTCCGCCAGCGGGCGATCATGATCGGAGACGTCGGGCCAGTCGGCCTTGGCGTGTCGGAAAAGAACGATCCTGCGGGGTGCGTCAACGCTCATGTGTCCCAGCTTTGCATGAAACGTGCCCTGGGGTGACGGCGGTTGGAGAACCCGGCGGAAGCGGGTGCCGGCCTCAGCCGAGCCAGCTGCTCCTGGCGTGCTCGACCAGCTGGGAGACGGGCTGCGGCCCGCCGCTCGCGTCGGCCTGGGCGCTGGCGGCGAGCAGGAACAGCAGGGCGCTGAACGCCGCGACGGGCAGGGCCAGGGCCCACCAGCGCAGCCGGATGTCGCTGCCCGCCGCCGCCCGGTGGCGGGGGTTGGTCATCAGGGCCGTGCGACCGCTCATGGGCGCGCCTCCATCCGTGGTCCGCGTGGTCATCGCCGCGATACGTCCACGGTAGGCGGGCGGGCTCATCGGGCCCATCGGGTAAGCCACCCACGCTCCCCTGACGATGGCCCCCTAGGGGTTGGTGGGGCCTGCCCCACCCCCGGTGTGCCGGGGGTGGGGCCGCCGGGTCAGTTGCCGGCGGCGAAGGTCGCGATCACCCCGATCACGACGCTGACCGCGAGCATCACGCCGAGGATCCGCAGCAGGGTGCGCTGTCCGCCGGTGGGGTTCGGTTCAAGAGCTGGCATGGGCCCAGTCTGCCATTCACGCGCCGTCCTCGATGTGCCGGTCCCGGCCGGCCAGGACGCCCGCGACGATCTGGAGGGCCATCAGCGTGGCCATGAAGAGCAGCGGGAGGCTCCAGCTGCCGGTGGTCTCGTTCAGCACGCCGACGATCAGCGGTCCCGGCAGCGAGATGAGGTAGCCGGTGCTCTGGGCGAAGGCGGACAGCCGTACCACTCCGTGGGCGCTGCGGGCGCGCAGCCCGAGCATGGCCAGGGCCACCGGGAAGGAGCAGTTGGCGATGCCGAGGAGGGCGGCCCAGGCCCAGGCGCCGCCGTGCGGGGCCAGCCACAGCCCGGCGTAGCCGGCGAGGCCGCAGGAGGCCAGCACGGTGAGCAGCGGGCCCTGTCGGCGCATCCGGGTGGCCAGGCGGGGGACGACGAAGGACAGCGGGACGCTCAGGCCCATGGCGACGGCGAACAGGACGCCCGCGGTGCCGGCGGGGACTCCGGCGTCGCGGAAGATCTGCGGCAGCCAGCCCATGATGATGTAGGCGGCGGTGGCCTGGAGGCCGAAGAAGCAGGCGAGGGCCCAGGCGGTGGGCGAGCGCAGCAGGCGCACGGGGGTGCCGTCGGGGCGGGTCATGGTCGTGGTGGCCCGGGCGGTGCCGTTGCCGTCCGCGGCGGTCGCGGGGGCGGGGGCGGCCGGTACGGCGCGGCCGCGGATGAGCACGGTCAGCCAGACGGTGGCGGCCAGCACCGCGGGGAGGGCCCAGACGCCGATGCCCAGCCGCCAGCTGTCGCCCAGGGCGCTCGCCACCGGCACGGTGATGGCCCCGGCTCCGGCGGCCCCCAGGGACAGGGCCATGGTGTAGAGGCCGGTCATGCTGCCGATGCGGTCCGGGAAGTACCGCTTGACGATGACCGGCATCAGGATGTTGCTGACCGCGATGCCGGCCAGGGCGAGGGCGCTGGAGGCGAGGAAGACGCCGGTTCCGCCGGCCAGTGAGCGCAGGCCGAGTCCGGCGGCGACGGCGGCCATGCCGGCGGCGACGACCGCGACGGGGCCGTACTTGCGGGACAGGGCCGGGGCGGTGACGCCGAAGACGGCGAAGCACAGGGCGGGTACGGAGGTGAGCAGCCCGGCGACGGTGCCGCTCATGCCGAGGTCGGCGCGTACCTCTTCGAGCAGTGGGGCGAGCGCGGATATCGCGGGGCGGAGGTTGAGGGCCGCCAGGGCGAGGCCGACGGCGAGGAGCCACGGCGCCACGGGGGTGATCACCGTGGCGAGTGCGGTACGGAGCGGAGGCCGGCCGGCTGCGGGTGCGGGTGTGTCCTCTGCGGAGATACGGTCATGCTTCGCCAACGACATGACCTCATCATAGAATCATCCGATGAATGGGTCATTAAAAGATTCCTGCAGCTGACAGGAGAGCCATGTCACTCACCTCCCCCCGCCGCTCGGCCCTCGCCGACCAGGTGATCGACCAGTTGCGGAACGAGATCACCTCGGGCGCCTGGCCGGTGGGATCGCGCATCCCCACCGAGCCCGAGCTGGTCGAACAGCTGGGGGTGGCCAGGAACACCGTCCGCGAGGCCATCCGCGCGCTGGCCCACAACGGGCTGCTCGACATCCGGCAGGGCTCGGGCACCTATGTGGTGGCCACCAGCGAACTGGCAGGGGTGATGCACCGCCGGTTCGCCGACGCCGACCCGCGCCATGTCGCCGAACTGCGCGGCGCGCTGGAGACCGCCGCCGCCCGGATGGCCGCCGAGCGCCGGACCCCGGCCGATCTGCGCCGTCTCGACGCCCTGCTCACCACCCGCGAGGCCGCCTGGCGCACCGGGGAGGTCGAACGGTTCGTGGAGGCGGACGCCACCTTCCACCTGGGGATCGTCAAGGCCTCCCACAACGAGGTGCTCACCGGCCTGTACGCCGACCTGGGCACCGTCCTGCGCACCTTCCTGCGCCACGACGTGGGCGACCAGCTCGACCCCGAGTCGTACATGGACCACGCCCGGCTGCTGACCGCCGTCCGCGAGCGGGACGCCGAGCGGGCCGAGCGCGAGGCCGCCGCTCACACCCGGACCTGCCGCGCCTTCACCGCGGCGCCCGCCGGGGCCTCCTGAGACACCACGCGGCGGCGGCCGGTACGGGAGGGTCTCCCCTCCGTACCGGCCGCCGCCGCGTTCAGCCGTGCCGTGCTCAGGCACCCATCATGTGCACGCCACCGTCGACGTGCACGATCTCGCCGGTGGTCTTCGGGAACCAGTCCGACAGCAGGGCCACCACACCGCGGGCCGCGGGCTCGGGGTCCTCGAGGTCCCAGCCGATCGGCGAGCGGGTGTTCCACACGTCCGCCAGCTCCTCGAAACCGGGGATCGACTTGGCCGCCATCGACTTGATGGGGCCGGCCGAGACCAGGTTGACGCGGATGTTCTTCTCGCCCAGGTCACGGGCGAGGTAGCGCGAAGTGGCCTCCAGCGCCGCCTTGGACACGCCCATCCAGTCGTACTTGGGCCACGCCACCTGGGCGTCGAAGTCCATGCCGACCACCGAGCCGCCGCGCTGCTCCAGCAGCGGAAGCAGCGCCATCGTCAGCGACTTGAGGGAGTAGGCGGAGACCTCGACGGCCGTGGCCACCGACTCCCACTCGGTGTTGAGGAAGTTGCCGCCGAGCGCGTCCTGCGGCGCGAAGCCGATGGAGTGCACCACACCGTCGAGCGAGTCGACGTGCTCGCGCACCGCGTCGGCCAGCGAGGCCAGCTGGTCCTTGTTCTGCACGTCCAGCTCGATCACCGGCGCCGGCTTGGGCAGCCGCTTGGCGATCCGCTCCACCAGGGAGAGCCGCCCGAAGCCGGTCAGGACGACCTCGGCACCCTCCTGCTGGGCCAGCTTGGCGGTGTGGAAGGCGATCGACGACTCGGTGAGCACCCCGGTGACCAGGATGCGCTTACCGACAAGAAGTCCACTCATGGTTCAGTGCCCCATGCCCAATCCGCCGTCAACGGGGATGACGGCTCCGGTGATGTACGCGGCCTCGTCGGAGGCCAGGAAGCGGACCGCGTTCGCGATCTCGTCGGGCTGGGCGTAACGGCCCAGCGGCACCTGCTCCACGATGCCCGCGCGCTGCTCGTCACTGAGCACCCGCGTCATGTCGGTGTCCACGAACCCGGGGGCCACCACGTTGCAGGTGATGTTCCGGGAGCCCAGCTCGCGGGCGAGGGAGCGGGCGAAACCGACCAGACCGGCCTTGGAGGCCGCGTAGTTGGCCTGCCCCGCCGAGCCCATCAGGCCCACCACCGAGGAGATCAGCACGATCCGGCCGGTGCGCGCCCGCAGCATGCCCTTCGAAGCGCGCTTGACCATCCGGAAGGTCCCGGTGAGGTTGGTCTCCACGACCGAGGCGAAGTCCTCCTCGGACATCCGCAGCAGCAACTGGTCGCGCGTGATGCCGGCGTTGGCCACCAGCACCTCGACCTTGCCGTGCTTCTCCTCGATCTCTTTGTATGCCTGCTCCACCTGCTCCGGTTCGGTGATGTCACACCTGACCGGCAGCACGCCCCGCTCCACCAGTTCCTGGGGCGGTTCTCCGGAACGGAAGGTAATGGCGACCTTGTCACCCGCGTCCACGAGGGAACGGGCGATGGCCAGGCCGATTCCGCGGTTCCCTCCGGTGACGAGTACCGAGCGACTCAAGGGATCACCCCTTCTCTGCGACATGTGCTCGCCACCAAACTAGCCCGCCCGGTGGAGCGGACAGGGATCGGGGGCTGACAGGCGCAGTGCCGGGGGCCTGTGGGATTCCTACATCCGCGGCACCATTTCGGCAGGGTGCAGCAGACATTCGCACCACACGGTCTTGCCGTGCGGCGCACTGGCCACACCCCAGGCGGCGGCGAAGGCGTCCACCAGCAGCAGACCGCGGCCGTTCTCCTGTTCGCCGCCGGAGGGGCGCAGCACCGGGTAGCGGTCCGCCCGGGAGTCGGTCACCTCGATCCGCAGCGGCACGGCGGCGGCACCCTCGCGCGGGCCCGCCGCGCCACCGGGCGCGAGGGCGGCCATCGCCACGGCGAGGGTGAAGCCGCGCCCCGGGGCCGACCCGTGCCGTACGGCGTTCGCGGCGAGTTCACCGACCAGCAGGGCGACGGTGCGGGCGGCGGGGCAGCCGGCCGGAACGCCCCACTGGGCGAGCCGGTCCCCGACGAGCTGCCGGGCCTGGCGTACGGCGTGCGGGGTCGCGCTGAACGACTTGCTGAACGACGTCATGGCCTCGGTGGGGATCAGCTCCTGCTCCATGGACCGAGCGTGGCGAAAACAAGCCCCGGCTAGCCAGTCCCGCTCCGGACACGGGTCGTTACTCTCGGCAGTCGCGGAGGGCTCCGCCGCAGGTGGCGGGGGCGTGGGGAAAGGATGTCCCGGGCCGCGAAAAGCGCTCGGAATATGACGCCCGCAGGGGACAACCGCTGGTCGGACGGCAGTTGGGGCCGGCAAGGGCCGTCGCCGGTGGTGCGGCGGATCGACTACGGTTCGCGCATGTCCGAGCAGCCGCCGATATCCCCGCCGCCGGGCCCTCCTGCGGGCCCGCCGCCCGGGCCGCCGGGGCCGGTTCCCGGCCATCCGCCGCCGTACCCGCAGGGATACCCGGGGCCCCACCGGCTACCCGCCCCCGTACGCCGGGCCCCATCCCCCGCCTCCGTACGCGTATCCGGCGCAGCCGCCCCCGTACGTGATCGTGCCGCCGCCCGGCCCGGTGCACCCCGGCTACGGTCCGCCGCTGTCCGTGCTGGCCCGTCCCGTGTACCGGCTCTACGCGCGGCTGGTGGACTTCGGCCTGCTGCTGGTGCTGTTCTTCGCACTGCTGTGGACCGGACTCGCACTGGCCGGCGACGACTCGGGCGAGCGGGGCGCGAACGTCCTGTGGTCGGTGTGGTTCGCGCTGGGTTATCTGCTGCTGTACGACCCGCTGGCGCACTGGCTCACCGGAGGTCGCACGCTCGGCAAGTGGCTGTTCGGGCTGCGGGTGGTCCGGCTGCGTGATGGCGGCCGGGTCGGGCTGCTGCGCGGCATCGGCCGCGAGTGGTCGTATCTCTTCGGCACGCTGTTCGCCGGATTCATCGGCGGTGCCGGGGTGCTGGTCGCCGCCTGGTGCCTGTGGGACGCCCCCTTCAAGCAGGGGCTGCACGAGAAGCTGGCCGACACGGTGGTGATCGGAACCCGGCCCGGGTCGGCCGTTCCCCTCCCGCCGGCACCGGGGCAGGTGAGGTGACGGACGCCCGCCCGGGGGCGTTCTCCCGGTTTCCGCCTGGGCAGCGGCGCGCCGAACGGGCATGATCGGTGGTTCCCGGGGGCTGTGCCATGCCCCGGACCACCCAAGATGGCCATGGACAGGAGAGACTGTGCCCCCATCCATCGATGAGAGCTTCCTCGCGCTTCCGCTGCGACAGCTCGCCGATGCCGCCCTCGCGCGGGCGAAGGCGCTGGGCGCCGAGCACGCGGACTTCCGCTTCGAGCGGGTGCGCAGCGCCAACTGGATGCTGCGCAACGCCCGTCCGGCCGGCTCCTCGGACGTCACCGACACCGGATACGCGGTCCGGGTGGTGCACGGCGGCAGTTGGGGTTTCGCCGCCGGTGTCGATCTGACGATGGACGCCGCCGCGAGGGTCGCCGGGCAGGCCGTGGCGATGGCGAAGCTGTCGGCGAAGATCAGCGCGGCGTCCGGGTCCACCGCCCGGGTGGAGCTGGCCCCCGAGCCCTCCTACGGCGAGCAGACCTGGGTCTCACCCTACGAGATCAACCCCTTCGACATCCCCGACGCGGAGAAGACCGCGCTGTTCGCCGACTGGAGCGAGCGGTTGCTGGCGGCGCCGGGGATCAGTTACGTGGACACCCGGTTGTGGGCGGTCCAGGAGAACAAGTTCTACGCCGACACCGCCGGTACCGTCACCACGCAGCAGCGGGTGCGGATCAACCCCGAGCTGACCGCGACCGCTGTGGACTCCGCGAGCGGCCGGTTCGACACCATGAACACCCTGGCGCCGCCCGCCGGGCGCGGCTGGGAGTACCTGACCGGCACCGGGTACGACTGGGACGCGGATCTGGAGCAGATCCCGTCGCTGCTGGCCGAGAAGCTGGCCGCGCCGTCGGTGGAGGCCGGCGCGTACGACCTGGTGGTGGACCCGTCGAATCTGTGGCTCACCATCCACGAGTCGATCGGGCACGCGACCGAGCTGGACCGGGCCCTGGGCTACGAGGCGGCCTTCGCGGGCACCTCGTTCGCCACCTTCGACCAGTTGGGGAAGCTGAAGTACGGCTCGCCGCTGATGAATGTGACGGGTGACCGCACCGTCGAGCACGGCCTGGCGACCACCGGCTTCGACGACGAGGGGGTGCGCACCCAGTCCTGGGACGTGGTCAGGGACGGCACCCTGGTCGGGTACCAGATGGACCGGCGCACGGCGCGGCTGCAGGGCTTCGACCGCTCCAACGGCTGCGCGTTCGCGGACTCCTCCTCCCATGTGCCGATCCAGCGGATGGCGAACGTCTCGCTCCAGCCGGACCCGCAGGGGCCGGACACAGCGGGGCTGATCGCCGGGGTGGAGCGCGGCATCTACGCGGTGGGCCGCAACTCGTGGTCCATCGACATGCAGCGCTACAACTTCCAGTTCACGGCGCAGCGGTTCTTCCGGATCGAGAACGGCCGGCTGGCCGGCCAGCTGCGGGACGTCGCCTACCAGGCCACGACCACCGACTTCTGGGGCTCGATGGAGGCGGTCGGCGGGCCGCAGACCTATGTGCTGGGCGGCACCTTCATGTGCGGCAAGGCACAGCCGGGCCAGGCGGCGGCGGTCTCGCACGGCTGCCCGTCCGCGCTGTTCCGGGGCGTCAACATTCTCAACACCACCGCGGAGGCGGGCCGATGAGCGGGAAGAACAGCAGGCCGCACGAGATCGTGGAGCGGGCGCTGGGACTGTCGCGCGCCGATGGTCTGGTGGTGCTCGCGGAGGAGAACTCCAGCGCCAATCTGCGCTGGGCGGGCAACTCGCTGACCACCAACGGGGTCACCCGGGGCCGGACACTGACCGTCATCGCCACGGTGGACGGGGCGCAGGGCACCGCGGCCGGGGTGGTCTCGCAGGGCGCGGTGACCGACGCCGATCTGGAACCGCTGGTGCGGGCCGCGGAGGAGGCCGCGCGGCAGGCGCCGGCGGCCGAGGACGCCCGGCCGCTGCTGACCGGCGACGGCGCGCCGGCGGGCGCGGGCGGCGGCTTCGCGGAGGAGCCGCAGGTCACCTCGCCGGAGATCTTCGCGGAGTTCGCGCCGGCGCTCGGCGAGAGCTTCGCGCGCTCGCGGGCGGCGGACCGGGAGCTGTTCGGTTTCGCCAGTCACGACATCACCTCCACCTACCTGGGCACCTCGGGCGGGCTGCGGCTGCGGCACGACCAGCGGGCCGGGCACGTGGAGATCAACGCGAAGTCCCCGGACCGTACCCGCTCCTCCTATGTGACGGTGCCCACCGCCGACTTCTCGGACGTGGACGTGGCCGCCCTGGAGGCGGACCTGGCGCGGCGGCTGGGCTGGGCGGAGCGGCGGGTGGACCTGCCCGCCGGGCGGTACGAGACGCTGCTGCCGCCGTCCTCGGTGGCCGATCTGCTGATCTACCTGTACTGGACGGCGGACGCGCGACGGTCCCACGACGGCCGTACGGTGTTCAGCCGCGCGGGCGGCGGCACCCGGGTGGGCGAGAAGCTGTCCGGGCTGCCGGTGGACCTGTACAGCGATCCGGCGGCGGCCGGGGTGGAGGCGGCGCCGTTCCTGATCGCGCACGCCTCGGGGGGTGGTCTGACCCCCGAGGTGTCGGTGTTCGACAACGGGCTGCCGCTGGGGCGTACCGACTGGGTGCGGGACGGGGTGCTGCGGCAGTTGCCGACCACCCGGGACTCGGCGGAGGTGACCGGGCTGCCGGTGGCGCCGCTGACCGACAACCTGCTGCTGGAGGCCGGGGGGACCCGTTCCCTCGACGAGCTGGTGGCGGACACCGAGCGGGGCCTGCTGATCAGCTCGCTGTGGTACATCCGCGAGGTCGATCCGGCCACCCTGCTGCTGACCGGACTGACCCGCGACGGGGTGTACCTGGTGGAGAACGGGGAGGTGGCGGGGGTGGTGAACAACTTCCGCTTCAACGAGTCCCCGGTGGACATCCTGGCCCGGGCCACCGAGGCAGGGCGCACCGAGGTGACCCGGTCGCGGGAGTGGGGTGACTACTTCCCGCGGACCGCGATGCCCGCGCTGCGGGTGCCGGGCTTCAACATGAGCTCGGTGAGCCCCGGGGTGTGACCACAAGGGCGGTCCCGTCCTCCCCGCCGGGGCACGGCGCCGGCCACGGCACCTCGCCGTGGTGCCGGACAGCCCGAGTACGGCCCGGCACGAGGGCCGTCCAGCGCCTTGCCACGCACCGCGTCTGACACCGTGCGCGGGCCCGGCGCGGAGGACGGGACAGCCCTTAGACTCTGCCTGTTCTTCTGTTTTCCCTTTCCGACGTCGACCTTCAGGACTGAACGTGACACGCCTCGGCGACTCCGTGCAGCGCGCATCCGCGCTGCTCGCGCAGGACCTCTCCTCCGACACCACCGTGCGGCAGCTGCTGGAGGAGACGGGATCGCGGCGTTATCTGGACCTGACCGATCTGCCGGCGAGGGAACAGGCGGAGCTGATCGCGGCGCGCGCGGTCGAGGTGCTGCCGTCGGTGGACAAGCTGGCGGCGGACATCGAGGCGGCGCGGGCCGAGGGGCGCGGGCTGCACGTGAAGCTCGGCATCGACCCGACGGCGGCCGATGTGCACCTGGGGCACGCCGTGCCGGTGATCGTGCTCAGCCGCTTCCAGCGGATGGGTCACCGGGTGACGCTGATCATCGGCGACATCACGGCGAAGATCGGCGACCCGTCGGGGCGTTCCGCTGAGCGCCCGCCGCTGTCGGACGAGGACATCGCGGCGAACCTGGCCGGCTACCGGGGGCAGGTGAAGCCGTTCTTCGACTTCGAGCGGGTGGAGTTCCGGCACAACAGCGAGTGGCTGACCGGGATCACGCTGCCGAAGCTGATCGGGGTGCTGGCCCAGGTGCCGGCGTCCTCGCTGCTCCAGCGCGAGGACTTCCGCACCCGCCTGGAGGGCGGCCACGGGCTGACCATGTCGGAGCTGATCTACCCGGTGGCGATGGCGATCGACTCGGCCGAGATCGACGCGGACATCGAGCTGGGCGGGGTGGACCAGCTGCTGAACATGCAGATGGGCCGCCGCGTGATGGAGATCTACGGGCTGAAGCCGCAGCTGGTGGTGACGATGCCGCTGGTGGAGGGCACCGACGGCACCGGGGCCAAGATGTCGAAGTCCAAGGGCAACTACGTGGGGCTCTCGGCGCCGGCCGACGATGTGTTCGGCAAGATCATGTCGGTGCCCGACCGGCTGATGGAGCCCTACCTGCGCGCGTGGACCGAGTGGACCGATCCGGAGATCACCGGGGCGCTGGCCCGGGTGGCGGACGGTTCGCTGCACCCGATGGACCTGAAGAAGGTGCTGGCCGGGGAGATGGTGGCCGCGCTGTACGGGGTGGAGGCGGCGATGACGGCGCGGGCCGGATTCACCGCGCAGTTCTCGAAGAAGAGCTTCACCGAGGTGGCCGCGCTGCCCGAGGTCGAGCTGGCCGAGCACGGCGCGGAGCGCGTGGACACGGTGCTGACGAAGGTGCTGGAGTTCACCGCGTCCTCGTCGGCGGCGCGTCGGCTGGCCAAGCAGAACGCGCTGCGGCTGGTGCTGGAGTACGGCGACGGCGAGCAGCGCGCCCAGGTGCTGGGCGAGGCGGCGGTGACCCGGTCGCTGGCGGAGGTGGCCGAGGAGGCGACCGCCGCGCAGGACACCGGGGAGCGGCCGGCCGGGGTGTACCTGAAGGCCGGGCGTAAGCTCGCACTGCTGGTGCGCCGCTGATCCAGGGCGGCGGCCGGCTCCGAGTGAGGAGTGTGCGGCATGACGCGGTGGCGGCGGAGCGGGGCCCCGGATGCGTCCGTTTACCGGATCACCGGGGCCCGGCGCGGGCTTGCGGAGGATGTGCGCGGCCGGCAGCGACGTTATGTCATTTCCATGTTGATCCGTACGGCTGCGGTCCTTCTCACATTCGTGCTGTGGGACCTCAGCAGGCCGCTTGCGGTCGCAACTCTGGCGGTGGGAACGGTCATGCCGTACATCGCGGTGGTGATCGCGAATGCGGGCCGGGAAAACTCTCCGGCCATGCCGTCCACCTTCATCACCAGTGCTTCCCGATCGGCGCTGCCGCCGGTGACGGATTCCGCACCGGAGACCAACAGACAGCGCGAACAAGCTCCTTGATGTATTCAGTTGCGAAGCTCAAGAAAAGCTCAACGGAAATTGGGCTGTTCGGCTGCACACCGGCGTGCATTGCATGTCATACTTCAAGAGCGCTCCGTATCCCCCGTCGGAGCGACGGACCGACGCCGGGCGGCTCCCCCCGTGGCTGCCCGGCGTCGCCATGTCCGGAGTAAGGGTGTTGGATGGATTCCGTGTCCGATGAACCCACCAGCGATGATCCGCTGATCTGTTCCGCCAAGGGCTGCCGTGCGCCCGCCGCCTGGGTCGTGGCCTGGAACAACCCGAAACTCCACACCCCCGAGCGCCGCAAGACCTGGCTGGCGTGCGAGGAACACCGTGAGCATCTCGCGCAGTTCCTGAGCGTGCGCGGGTTCTTGAAGGACGTGGTGCCGCTCGCACAGTGGCAGGCGGCCGAGCGCTCCGGAGAGGGCTGAGCGGCGGACGCGGGTGCCTCAGCCGCCGATGGCGGACATGGGGCGCTGCGGCTGGAGGAAGGACGGGTCATCGAGCCCGGAGCCGGCCTTCTTGCCCCACATCGCGGTGCGCCAGCGCGCGGCCAGCTCCGCGTCGTCGGCGCCGTCGCGCAGCGCACCGCGCAGATCGGACTCCTCACGGGCGAACAGGCAGGTACGTACCTGCCCGTCGGCCGTCAGCCGCGTGCGGTCGCAGGTGCGGCAGAACGGCCGGGTGACGGAGGCGATCACCCCGACCCGGTGCGGTCCGCCGTCCACCACCCAGCGTTCGGCGGGCGCGGCGCCGCGTGCCGCCTCGCTCTCGGGGACGAGGGTGAAGCGGGCGGCGAGGTCGCGCAGGATGTCCTGCGCGGTGACCATGGTGTCGCGCTGCCAGCCGTGCTGCGGGTCCAGGGGCATCTGTTCGATGAAGCGCAGTTCGTAGTCGTGCGCGATGGCCCAGGCCAGCAGGTCCGCGGCCTCGGTGTCGTTGACGCCGGGCATGAGCACGGTGTTGACCTTGACCGGGTCGAGCCCGGCGGCGCGGGCGGCGGCGAGACCGCGCAGCACGTCGGCGTGCCGGTCGCGGCGGGTGAGGGTGCGGAAGGTGTCCGCGTCGAGGGTGTCCAGGGACACATTGACCCGGTCCAGGCCCGCGGCGCGCAGCGCGCCCGCCACCCGTTCCAGGCCGATGCCGTTGGTGGTCACCGAGAGCCGGGGGCGGGGCGACAGCGCGGCGCACCGCTCCACGATGGACACCAGACCCGGGCGCAGCAGCGGCTCACCGCCGGTGAACCTGACCTCGGTGACGCCCAGTTCCCGCACGGCGACGGTCACCAGGCGGACGATCTCGTCGTCGGTCAGCAGTTCGGGCTTGGGCAGCCAGCGCAGGCCCTCTTCCGGCATGCAATAGGTGCACCGCAGATTGCAGCGGTCGGTCAGGGAGACCCGCAGATCGGTGGCGACGCGGCCGTAGGTGTCCGACAACATGTCTGGCAGCGTACGTCACCCCTGTGACAGGGCCGTCAACTCCCGGCGGCGGTGGGGGCGCTGTCGGTGGCGGCCCGTATCCTCAGGGACCATGCTCGAAGACCACCAGGCAACCACAGTTGAGGTTCCCGCACAGCAGTCGGCGGGCGTGCCCTGGCCCACCGGATACCCCGGCGGGTACGCGGTGGTGGATGTGGAGACCACGGGGCTCGCACCGGATGACCGGATCGTATCGGCGGCGGTCTACCGACTGACCGCCAGGGGGGAGGTGGAGGATCACTGGTACACGCCGGTCAACCCGGAGCGTGACCCGGGCCCGACCTGGATTCACGGGCTGACCAGCGACATGCTGGCCGACGCGCCGCTGTTCGCCGAGATCGCCGGCGATTTCGCGCAACGCCTCGAAGGACGGGTGCTCGTCGCCCACAACGCCGTCTTCGACTGGAAGATGATCGCCCGCGAGTACGCGCGGGCCAAGCGCGTGGCGCCGGTGGAGCAGCGGCTGTGCACCATCCAGCTGTCCAAGGCGCTGGGCCTGCCGCTGGCCAACCACCGTCTGGAGACGCTCGCCGCCCACTTCGGGGTGGAGCAGCGGCGCGCACACCACGCGCTGGACGACGCACGGGTGCTGGCGGAGGCGTTCCGGCCCAGCCTGGAGCGGGCCGCGCGGCTGCGGCTGCCGCTGCCGCTGCTGGCATGTCTGCCGGTCACCGACTGGCCGCAGGCCGCGTCGGGCGGCGCGGCACGGGCGTCCGGGGGCAGCGGAGCGGGCTGGCAGCCCGGATGGCGGGCGGCGAAGCGGCGCCCGCCGTGCCCGTACCCCAACCCGGGCCGCTACGAGCCGGGCGGGCGGCTGACCCAGGGCATGCGGGTCGCGTTCTCCGGGGACACCTCGGTGGACCGGGAACTGCTGGAGGACCAGGCGTTCGAGGCCGGTCTGCACATCGCCACCAGCGTGTCCCGGCTGACCAGTGTGCTGGTCACCAACGACCCGCAGGCGCCCACCAGCAAGGTGGCGAAGGCCAGGGCGTACGGCACCCCGGTGCTGGACGAGGCGGCGTTCACGCATCTGCTGCGGGAGGTGGCCCCGGCGCCGGAGGTCTGACCACGTTCGGGTAACGTCGTCAGCCGTGTACCGCTTTCTGCTGACGCGGCAGTGGGTGACTCTCACGCTGGTCGCACTCGCGCTGATCCCGGCCTTCGTCTGGCTGGGCTTCTGGCAGCTGCACCGGCACGAGCAGCGGGTCGCCCGGAACGATCTGATCTCCCAGAGCCTGGCGGCACCCGTGGTGCCGATGACCGAGCTGACCTCGGTGGGCACCGGCCCGGACCCGGACGACCGCTTCCGGCCGGTGACCGCCACCGGCGTGTACGACGCCGGTCACGAGGTACTGACCCGCTCCAGAACCGGGCCGAACGACGAGGTCGGCTATCTGGTGCTGACCCCGCTGCTCCAGGACGACGGCACGGCGGTGCTGGTCAACCGCGGCTGGGTGCCGGCCGGTGGCGATGTGACGGTGGCGCCTGAGGTGCCGGCCCCGCCGGCCGGCGAGGTCACGGTGACCGGGCGGCTGATGGTGGACGAGACCACCGCGAACACCGGCATCAAGGACCGGCCCGGCCTGCCGGAGCGCATGGTGATGCTGGTCAACAGCGAACAGCGCGCCGAGGCGCTGGGCACGCCGATGCTCGCCGGGTTCATCGACCTGACGGACAGCTCCCCCGCCGACGAGGCGGAGGGCGCGCCGCTGCCGCGCGAAGCCCCCGACCACACCGGGATCGGCGCGCACTTCGCCTACGCCATCCAGTGGTGGATCTTCGCCGCCGGTGTCCCGGCGGGATGGATCATCCTGCTGCGCCGCGAGGTCAAGGACCGCGAGGCGGAGGCCGGGAAGCAGCACCGGACACCCGCTCCCTCCCCCGCCCCGCACCGGGAACCGGCGACCGCCACCGGCGGTTGAGCCGCCCGTACGGCACAGGTCAGCTGACGCGCTCCGGCGGATGCTTCGCCGCGCGCAGCCGGACCTCCGTGGGCAGGGATTCCAGACCGGCCGAGCGGCCGGCGTGGGCGAGCGCCTCGGCCTCCAGCCGCCGGACCACGTCCGCCGGTTCGGCCTGCGGGGAGAGCAGCAGGCCCACCCGGGCCCGGGGCTCGGTGCGGCGGCCGGTGAGGGTGACCGTCGCGTGGTCGATGCCCGGCAGCGACTCCGCCTCGGCCCTCACGACCTCCTCCATCGCCTGCCCGCGCAGCAGCGCGCCCACCCCGTCCTCGCTGTCCACCAGGATCTCGCTCAGCCGCCGGCGGCGCAGTTGGGCGAGCAGCCACCACAGGGCCAGCAGCACCAGCAGGCCGAGCAGGCCCAGGACCACCGGCCAGAACCAGCCCGCCTCGTGCCAGCGGGTCCGGCCGTCCGCGCCCAGCAGGACGTTGCCCGGGCCGCGCCAGGTGTAGCCGGACGGCAGGGTGATGCCCCAGCGGCCGGGCAGGTCGAGGGCCGCGAACAGCACGGCGAGGCCGACGGTCAGCAGACCGAGACCGGTCAGGGCCAGCAGGATCCGGTTGGTGATCCGCAGCATCGTGGTCTCATCCCTTCGGCCGGCGGACCTGGACGGTCAGCGCCGGTTGTCTGGCCAGGCCGAGCCCGGCGATGCCGTCCTCCAGGACCTCGTCGAGATCGGCCCGCACCTCGTGCAGATCCCGGAAGTGTGCCTGCGCCCGGACCCGGACCCGGCGCCGGCCGACCCGGACGTGTACCGTCCGCACCCCCGGCACCTGGAGCCCCCGGTCACGCAGCACCACGGCCGCCGCCCGGCGCTCTATGCCGGCACGCAGCACCGCGCTGTCCCGGCGCATGGGCAGCAGCCCGCGCAGCCCCGGGGTCAGGGCCAGCACGATCAGCACCAGCCCGAGGACCACGGCGGACCCGGCCCCCGCGATCACCCACGGGTCGTCCAGGGGGCGGGTGGCGAACTCGTCGGCGAGCCGTCGGCGCCAGGCACCGACCGGGCGGTCGGCGCGCACCGAGGCGACGTCGTACAGCAGCAGGGCGGCGGCCAGGAGCAGGACGAGGGCCACGAACGCCGCCGGGCTGCGGCGCACCGACCAGAAGCGGCCGGCCGGCTCCTGGCCGCCGACGCCCTCCGGTTCGTAGCGCGCCGCCGAGGAGGACACGGCCATGCCTCCGGCGGGGGTGACGTCCGGCTGCGGCTGCGGCTCCCGCTCGGGCTCCTTGGCCAGGGAGACGGGGCGCTCCTCACTCACCGGACTCTCCCCGCACGCGCGCCGCGCGACTCCGCCGAGTGCAGCCGTTCCACGTCGACGGCCACCTCCGGTGCGTCGAGGTCGGCCAGTTCCTTCATGCGCGAGACGATCTGCCGGCGCACCGCGCCGCACTGGGCGCCGATGTCGGAGGGGTAGGACAGTTCCACGGCGACCCGGATCCTGGCCGGGCCCCGGGTGGGGCGCAGCACCGCCGTGGCGGAGGGCCGCGCGCCGGGCGCGGGGCGGCCGAGTGCCTCGCGCGCGGCCTGGGCCGCGAGCTTGGCCACCACGCGCTCGGTGATCCGGGTCGCGCCGCGCTCAGCGGCGGGCACCACCGATGTCATCGGATCTCACCTCCGCCGATCCCGCTCGCCGCGGTCCCTGACCCGGAAGAAGTCCCCGGGCTCCAGGTCGCCGTCGGCGAACCGGCCGGCCACGAACCCGATCGCTCCCAACGCCGCGACCAGCAAGAAGGCCCCGAATCCGCCGAAATACCCGGCGAATCCCAGTGCCATGCCGGCCACCATGCCGACCACCGCCATGCTCATCCGTCCGCTCCTTCGCCGCGCGACGACCCGGTAACCCCTGGTGCTGTCCCAGGGCTTGTCCGACGGATCCCGCCCGGCCCGCGCCGCTCCCCCGGCCTGGCGGCCGGGAGGTGCCTCCGGCACCAGACATCGCGGGCCTTGACGGCGCTAACCGTCGGACCAGCCCTAGTGCAACGCCGGGCGGGAGTCCTCGTCATCTTCCTCGCTGTCGGGCAACTTCACATCCACCACGGCGATATTGACCTCGACCACTTCCAGTCCGGTCATGCGCTCCACCGCGGTGATCACATTCTCCCGCACGGTGCGCGCCACATCGCCGATGGAGACGCCGTACTCGACGACGATCTCCAGATCGAGCGCCGTCTGCACCTCCCCGACCTCGGCCTTGACGCCCCGGGTGGCGGACTTGCCGCTGCCCGGCACCCGGTCCCGTACGGCGCCGAACGTGCGGGCGAGGCCGCTGCCCATCGCGTGCACGCCCACCACGTCCCGGGCCGCCATCCCGGCGATCTTGGCCACCACGCCGTCGGCGATGGTGGTGCGCCCCCGGGTGGCGGGATCGCCGGTGCCACGGCGCCCCGCGAGGGACTTGCCGGGCAGCTCGGTCGTCGTCCCGACCTCGGTTTCGGTATCGGACACGGAACCTCACCCCACTTCGACATCCACAGCATCCGAACGGTGGTCAAATCACCGTCCGCCGGCAACCCTACGCGTGCCCGCTGACACGGCGCTCCACGCATGACGCATGCTGGTCGCGGCGAAGGGATGCGGACGATGAGCGACGAGCGGCTGTTGCACGCGGTACGTCAGCAGGTGGAACTGGGGCGGCTGGTGCCGCTCGGTTCGGCGGCCGACGGTGCGTGGCTGGCGGAGCGGGCGGCCGCCGGGGCGCTGCGCCGGGCGGTGGCGGCGGCGGTACCCGCGGCGCGTATCGAGGAGTTGCGGCTCGCGGTCGCCGAGCCGGAGCCGGCACCCGCGGCGGTACCCCCGCCGGCCAGTGCGCTGCCGCCCGGTCCGCTGGCCATGACGGCCACCGTGGCGGCCCCGGTGCACCAGCCGCTGCCCGAGTACGCCAACACGCTGCGGCTGGCGCTGGCCCAGGGGGCCCGCGACCGGCTGGGGCTCGCGGTGGCCACCATCGATCTGCGGGTGGCCGGGCTGATCGAGGATGCCGGGGAGGCCGGCGGGCCGGAGGTGACCGCGACGGAGCCTGGGCCGGCGGACCGCGCGGGCGGGGGCGCGGTGGCCGCTGCGGTGCGGGTGGTGCCCGGGGTGTACGCGTTGCCGCACCGCGTCGAGATCACCGACAGCACGAAGCCGCCGTGCCGGCTGGTCCGGCTGGTGCTTGCGGTGACGGACGGCCGCCGGGTGCTGGACGTGGTCCGGGAGGCCCGGCTGGCCGCCGCCGCCGCGCTGGACGACGAGGCGCCGGGCCCGGTGCGGGTGTCCGCCGTGGTGACCGACGTGGTGCCGGACGGTCAGCGGCCGTCCGCCGAGTAGGGCGTCGCTCGCGGGTCTTCGCGGGTCGGGCCGCTCCCCCGGCCGGCACCGGGAGGTGCCCCACCGGAGGCCGCCGGCTCGGACCGTGCGCTCACTCGCCCAGGCCGGTCAGGTCCCGCAGCCGGCGGGTCTGGGCGGCGCGTTCGGCCTCGCGCTGTTCCTCGGGGGTGTGGGCGGCGGCCGCCGCCAGCAGGGCCTTGGTCTCGGTCACCGCCGCGCGCGGTGCGGCGAGCAGCGCGGTGGTCAGGTCCTCGATGGCGGCGGCCAGTTCCGCCGCCGGAACCACCAGATTGGCCAGGCCGGTGCGCTCGGCCTCCTCGGCGTGGAGGGTGCGGCCGGTGGCACACACCTCCAGCGCACGCGGATAGCCCAGCAGTTCGACCAGCGGCTTGGTGCCACCGAGGTCGGGCACCAGTCCCAGGGTGGTCTCGGGCATTGCGAAAGCGACGTCGTCGGCGCAGATCCGCAGATCGCAGGCGAGGGCGAGCTGGAAGCCCGCGCCGATGGCGTGCCCCTGCACGGCGGCGACGCTGATCAGGTCGCTGCGGCGCCACCAGGTGAACGCCTCCTGGTACTCGGCGATGACGGCGTCGATCTCCCCGTCCGGGCGGCGGGCCAGGGCGGGGAAGGACACCTCACCGTCGATGCCCTCGGGGGTGAACGCCCGCCGGTCGAGACCGGCGGAGAAGGAAACCCCTTCGGCACGCAGCACGACGACCCGTACGGCGCCGTCCAGACGCCGCCCGGCCTCGGCCAGCGCCCGCCACAGGGCAGGGGTCTGGGCGTTGCGCTTGGCCGGGTTGGTCAGGGTGACGGTCGCCAGGGCACCGTCGGCGTCGACGGTGACCCGTACACCGTCCTTCTCCAGCAGCGTCATCGGGTCAGGTTATCCGCCCCCGGCAGCGGTGTGATCAGGCCGCCGGAGACTTTTTTCCTCTGGTCGCTCCGCCGCGGCCACGCAGGGTGACGTCGGCTTCGCTGAGCATGCGGTGCACGAAGCCGTAGGACCTGCCGGTCTCCTCGGCCAGGGCCCGGATACTCGCGCCGGATTCGTATTTACGCTTGAGGTCCGCCGCGAGCTTCTCGCGTGCGGCGCCGGTTACCCGGCTGCCCTTCTTCAGAGTCTCGGCCACCCGTGCCTCCTCGTGGGAAGTGCGCTGTTGGACTCTCCGAACTGACTCTCATGATCACCCCTATCCCGCTTCCTGGCCACCCATTCGACGATGTCCGTACGACAAGCGGACAACGGCTTCCCGGCGCGTCGCGTCCGTACGGCGGTGGGCTCTCGCGCCGCGGGCCGCGCGGTTACGGCGGGGCCAGGTCCGAATCCGCTGGTCAGCGAGGTGGCGCGGCGGGCGTGCGCATGCGAGGAGGGCGGTCGTACGACCGGCGCACTGACACGCCGCGGTACGAGCCGCCCTCACTCATATGAAGGATCAAGACTGGGCCGAATGATCCATCCCGGATGATCACATCCGGTGGATCGGGCCGTCATCAGGCGAGCGCCACCAGGTCCAGGTAGTCCTTGCCCCACAGGTCCTCCACGCCGTCCGGCAGCAGGATGATCCGCTCCGGTTCGAGCGCCTGCACGGCGCCCTCGTCGTGGGTCACCAGGACCACCGCGCCGGTGAAGGTGCGCAGCGCGCCCAGGATCTCCTCGCGGCTGGCCGGGTCGAGGTTGTTGGTGGGCTCGTCCAGCAGCAGCACATTGGCGGAGGAGACGACCAGGGTGGCCAGGGCCAGCCGGGTCTTCTCGCCGCCGGAGAGCACCCCGGCCGGCTTGTCCACGTCGTCGCCGGAGAACAGGAAGGAGCCCAGCGTCTTGCGGATGGCGACCAGGTCCATGTCGGGGGCGGCCGTGCGCATGTTCTCCAGCACGGTGCGCTCGGGGTCCAGCGTCTCGTGCTCCTGGGCGTAGTAGCCGAGCTTGAGCCCGTGGCCAGGGGTGACCTGGCCGGTGTCGGGCTTCTCCACGCCGCCCAGCAGCCGCAGCAAGGTGGTCTTGCCCGCGCCGTTGAGGCCCAGGATCACCACCCGGGAGCCCTTGTCGATGGCGAGCGAGACATCGGTGAAGATCTCCAGCGAGCCGTACGACTTGGACAGGCCCTCGGCCATCAGGGGGGTCTTGCCGCACGGGGCGGGGTCGGGGAAGCGCAGCTTGGCGACCTTGTCCTGCTGCCGTGCCTCCTCCAGGCCGGACAGCAGCCGCTCGGCGCGGCGGGCCATGTTCTGGGCCGCGACGGTCTTGGTGGCCTTGGCGCGCATCTTGTCGGCCTGGGCGTTGAGGGCGGCGGCCTTCTTCTCGGCGTTGGCGCGCTCGCGCTTGCGGCGCCGCTCGTCCGCCTCGCGCTGGGCCAGGTACTGCTTCCAGCCCATGTTGTAGATGTCGATCTGGGAGCGGGTGGCGTCGAGGTAGAAGACCTTGTTGACGACGGTCTCCACCAGCTCGATGTCGTGGGAGATGACCACGAGCCCGCCCCGGTAGGTCTTCAGGAAGTCCCGCAGCCACCCGATGGAGTCGGCGTCCAGGTGGTTGGTGGGCTCGTCGAGCAGCAGGGTGTCGGCGTCCGAGAAGAGGATGCGGGCCAGTTCGACGCGGCGCCGCTGGCCGCCGGAGAGGGTGTGCAGGGGCTGGCCGAGCACCCGGTCGGGCAGGCCGAGGCTGGCGGCGATGGTGGCCGCCTCGGCCTCGGCGGCGTACCCGCCCTTGGTGAGGAACTCGGTCTCCAGGCGCTCGTACTTCTTCATGGCGCGCTCGCGGGTGGCGCCCTTGCCGGTGGCCATCCGCTGCTCGTTCTCGCGCATGCCGCGCAGCACGGTGTCCAGGCCGCGGGCGGAGAGCACCCGGTCGCGGGCGAGCACGTCGAGGTCGCCGGTGCGCGGGTCCTGCGGCAGATAGCCGGTCTCGCCGCCGCGGGTGATGGTGCCGCCGGCCGGGATGCCCTCGCCGGCCAGGCACTTGGTCAAGGTGGTCTTGCCGGCGCCGTTGCGGCCCACCAGACCGATCCGGTCGCCCCGGGCGATGCGGAAGGACGCGGATTCGATCAGAACGCGGGCGCCGGCGCGCAGCTCGACACCGGTTGCGGTAATCACAGGAACACTCCAGGTGAGGACGTACGGGCAGAAGCTTCTTGGGGAGCGGGTACGTCCGCTAAGCAACGAGGAGCGAGATGTCCATACGGGGTAGTTTACCGGGGGCTCGCAAACCTTTTTCGCGCCCCACCCGCCCCCGGAAACCCCCGGGACTCCCCTCAGACGCCGCCGTTGTGGACCTGGAAGGCCGCCCGGCGGACGCGTTTGGCGGTGGCGGGGTCGGGGTGGGCGGCGGCCAGCGCGAGCAGGACCTGCACGGTGTGCGGGTGGCCGCAGGTGCGGATCTCGGTGAGCAGTTCGGGGATGGAGGGCTGGACGGCCGAGTCGAGGTGGTCCAGCAGCAGCTGTCCCGAGCCGTGCTCGTGGGCCGCCGAGGCGGTGTCCACCCACAGCCAGGTGGCCTCCTGCCGGGTGAGGACGGTCAGCGGCGCCTCCTCCGGGTCGGCGTCCGCGCCCTCCCCCTCGTGCTCGGCCAGCCACAGCAGCGCGTAGGGCCGCAGCCCGGCCTCCACGGCGGCGGCGCGTACGGCGGCGCGGGCGGGGGCGCCGACCACCCGCAGCGCGTCGAAGGCCAGGCCGCGGATGAGGGCGTCCTCGCCGCGCGCGGCCTCCAGCAGCTCGTCGACGGCGGGCCCGGTGGGGCGGGCGGCCAGCCAGGCGCGGTACTCGGCGCGGGCGGGGCCGGGGGTGAGTCCGGCGCAGCCGCGCAGCATGCCCACCGCGGACTGTTCGATGTTGCCGGCCGGGCTCTGGGCGGCGATGCAGATCTGTTCCAGCTTGGTCCACATCGCCCAGCCGCCGAGCGGGGTGAGCCGGGCCCGGGCGGGGGTGTCGCCGTAGCGGGCGTGCAGGGTGAGGGCGCCGACGGCGGCGAGTGCGTCCAGGGCCCAGCCCAGCAGCCGTACGAGTTCGGGGTCGGGGGTTATCGAGGCGGCGGCGGCCGGGGCGGGGCCGGTGCCCGGCCGGCCCTCGCGCAGCTCGGTGACGCGCTGGCGCAGCAGGTCCAGGAGTTCCACGGCGGTGACGGGGCCGTCGGACAGCTGCATGAAGGCGAGCAGCTGCGGGACGGCGGTGATGATCTCGGCCACCAGGGTGGTGTCCGCGTCGCCGGGGGCGGGGCGGGCCAGGGACCAGGCGTCGAAGAGGGCGACCCAGCCGCGCAGCACGGCGGTGTCGTCGCTGTCCCAGGCGCGCAGCCGCCAGCCGCCGCGTACCTCTCCGGCGGTGCTGCCGGGTCCGGGGTCGGCCTGTTCGACGAGGCCGGCGAGACGGGCGTTGCCCCACAGTTCGCGCAGTTGGGCGGGGCTGAGCCGCAGCGCCGCGGCGGCCCGGTCGGTGGCGGCGTCCGGGGCGCTGCCGGTGAGCTGGGCCCAGCGGGCCACGCGTACGGCGTCGGCCAGCCGGTCGCGGGCCTGCCGGGCGAGTTCGGCGCGCGGCGGGATGCCGCGGGGCGGGGTGGGGGTGCGTCGTGCGGCGGGGCGGGTTCGGGTTCGCCGGCCCGCGGCGCCGGGCTGGGCGGGCACTTCGGGGACCAGGTGCAACCGGGGCTCGCGCGGAGTTCGGGACGTCACCCGAGCAGTTTCACCGCTGAGGGCTCGAAAGCCCAAACGGCGGTCGTCCGCGCTCACATGAGGGGGGTGACAAAGCGCCGCAGGACGTCCTCGTAGTCGGCCGGGTCGGCGTTCCACATGGCGGCGTGCTCGGCCTGCCGGACGGTGTGCAGGACGACGGCCTCGGGGTGCCGTGCGGCCAGGTCCCGGGAGGCGTCCCAGGGGGCCACGGTGTCGCCGGGGCCGTGCAGGATGAGCACCGGCAGCGGCTTGCCGTGCGGCCCGGTGACCAGCGGCGGCGGGTCGGCGTCGTGCGGCAGGAGCCCGCCCTGGGCGCCGGCGACGGCCAGCGGCAGCAGCGGAGTGGGGACACCGCGCCGGGCGGCCAGGGCGCGCCGGGTGGCGGCCCGGTCCAGGACGGGTGAATCGAGGACGAGTCCGGCCACGTGAGGGGCGAGCGGGGAGTGCGCGGCGGCGTACAGGGCCATGGTGGCGCCGGTGGACCAGCCGTGCAGGATCACCCGACGGGCGCCCAGGTGCAGGGCGTGCCGGATGGCGGCGTCGGCGTCGTGCCATTCGGCGGCGCCGAACCGGTTCATGTCCTGGCGGGTGCGGGGGGCGCCGGGACCGCCCGGATCGCCGCGATAACGGGGGATCAGCACCGGGAACTGGTCCCGCTGCCAGCGGGGCAGCAGGTTGAGCGCCTGTTCGCGGGTGGCCCCGAGTCCGCCGTGCAGGGCGATGATCCAGGTGTCGCGGTCCCCGGGGACCCACCAGGTCGGCAGTGCGCCCAGTTCACCGGGGACCGTGATGTCGGTGTACGGGATGCCGAGCGCCGTGAGCGGGTCGCCCCGGTAGAGCTGCGGGGTGACGGTGACGTGGGTGCCGGGGGTGAGCCGTGGGCCCTCCTCCGGGGTGGTGCCGATCAGGCGGCGCACGACGGTGCGGTCGCCGGCCGGTACGTCGAGCAGGTCACCGACGACGGCCCGGGCGGGCGGGTCGCCGTGGCTCGCCTCCAGCGCGTACGTGCCCGGGCGCAGGGTTTCCAGCGTGCGGGTGAGGGTGATGCGTCCGGCGGCGGTGGCGTGCACCGTCAGCGGGACGCCGGTGAAGCCGACCGGGGTGGTGGCTCGTCTGCCGCTGCGTACCGCCGCCACGGCTGCCGCGGCGGTGGCTCCCAGGAGGGCTGTGGCGGTCATCGCCGCCGTAGTGCGCCGAACCATGGCTCCAGCATGCGGGGGGACGTGGAGCGCGGCCACTCGGGGCGGGGTGAAGAGGGTGTGCGAAGGGGGTGTGATGCGCCTCGTTCACCTGCGCATTCACCGTTCTGACAAGGGTCCTTGGGACACAGCACCAGGTGGCTGCCAGCAGTTCACTTTCCGTTCATCTGTTTCTTTTACGTTCACCGCGGCCTTACCCCGTCGAACTGATTGTCCGGTGGATGGAACACATCACGCTGTTGATCGCGATCGTGATCGTCACGGCTTTGGTATTTGACTTCACCAATGGCTTCCATGACACGGCCAATGCCATGGCCACCACCATCTCCACCGGGGCCATGAAGCCCAAGGCGGCGGTGGCCATGTCGGCCGTCCTCAACCTGGTCGGCGCCTTTCTGTCGGTCGAGGTGGCGCGGACCATCTCGGGCGGGATCATCGATGAGTCGGCGGGTGTCCGGCCCGAGGTGATCTTCGCCGGTCTGGTGGGCGCCATCATCTGGAACCTGCTCACCTGGCTGGTGGGGCTGCCCTCCAGTTCCTCGCACGCCCTGTTCGGCGGGCTGATCGGGGCGACCATCGCCTCGGTGGGCCTGGACGCCATCCACGGTGACGCCGTGGTGATGAAGGTGATCGTCCCGGCGCTGGTGGCACCGCTGGTGGCGGGGTTCGCCGCGATGTGGGCGACCCGGCTGACGTACCGGGTGGCGCGCAACGCGGATGAGCGGGCCACCTCCAAGGGGTACCGGGCGGGCCAGATCGGCTCGGCCGCGCTGGTCTCCCTGGCACACGGCACCAATGACGCGCAGAAGACGATGGGCGTGATGACCCTGGCGCTGATCGCGGGCGGGGCGCTGGCCCCGGACTCGGATCCGCCCATGTGGGTGATCGCCTCGGCCGGGATCGCGATCGCGCTCGGTACCTACCTGGGCGGCTGGCGCATCATCCGCACCCTGGGCAAGGGCCTCACCGACATTCAGCCGCCGCAGGGCTTCGCGGCCCAGACCAGCGCGGCGACCACGATCCTGGCCTCCTCCCACATGGGCTTCGCGCTCTCCACCACCCAGGTGTGCTCGGGCGCGGTCATGGGCTGCGGCCTGGGCCGCAAGGGCGGCGTGGTGCACTGGTCCACGGCGCGCAAGATGGTGGTGGCGTGGGGGCTGACGCTGCCGGCCGCCGGCATCATCGGCGCGCTGGGCGCGCTGCTGGCCGAGCAGGGCACCTGGGGTGTCAGCGCGGTGCTGGCGCTGCTGGTCGTGGTGAGCACCGCCATCTTCCTGCGGTCGCGGCGCGACCCGGTGGACCACTCGAACGTGAACGACGTGAACGACGTGAACGAGCCGGTGGCCGGCGGTGGCGCCGTCCGTGCGGACGGGGAGCCGGCCGCGATCCCCGGGGCGGTCGCGATACCGCTCCAGGTGACGATTCCGCAGGCGGCCTCCGCCGCCCGGGCCGGCGATGAGCCGTCCGTACCCGACAAGCCCACCACGACGGTCTGAGGTAACAGCGATGAACATCGAGTGGTCCGTACTGGGCGAGGTCGTCCTGGTCTCCATCCTGATGACGGTGGCGCTGGTCGGCCTGTTCACGGTCGGCATCGTCACCGGATCCGCCCAGGGCGGCGGCACGGCGACCGCCGCCGCCCGGCCGCGGCTGGCCGTGACGCTGAGCAAGCTGATCGCCTACACCTGCTTCGCCCTGTGTGCCGCGGCGGTCGTCTTCGGGATCTATCTGATCGCGTTCTGAATCGCGCGCCCGGTCGGGCGTCCTCCTCCGGGGTGCCCCCGGCCCGGGACAAGGGCCGGGGGCACCGCTACGGAACGAGGGCGATCAGAGCGGGATCAGCCCTCGGCGGTCCTGCGGGCGGCTGCCGCCGCCATGGCGCGGCGCCGGGCGACCAGGAGGATGCCGCCGCCGCCCAGCAGGGCGATGGCGCTGCCCGCGAGGTACGGCGTGCGGGGGTCGCCTCCGGTGGCGGCCAGGTCCGGGGTGCGCTGGTCGACCTCGCTGCGGTCACCGGTCTGGGTGCTGGGGCCCTGCGGCTCCGGCTGCTCCTCCTCGGCCGGCGGCTCGGGCTCCTCGCGCTCGGGCTCCTCCTCCTCGCCCGGGTCCCGCGTGCCGTCCGGGGTGGTGCAGCCGACCTCGGCCAGCGTGATGCGGCCCTCGACCTCCGCGACGTTGAGCTTGAGCGGGTTGACGGAGATCTGGAGGTCCAGCGCGCTGGCGGCGGCGGTGTCGGTGGTGGTCTCGGTCCTGGACAGGTCCAGCTGGACGGAGCCGACCCCGGGCACGTTCACCGTGGTGCTGCCGCCGGTGGTGAGGGTGATCTCCTTGCCGAGCACCGTGACGCTCGCGCCGAGGTTGGCCTCGGCGACGGGGGCGGCCCCGGTGGCGCAGACGGCGCGGGCGGTGACGGCCTCCAGTTCGACCACGGACAGCAGCGGCAGGCCCGGGACGTGGATCTTCGCCTCGGCGAGCGAGACCTCGGCCTCGGTGCCGTCCGCGGTGGCGGACGCGGAGGCGGAGGCGACATCGGCGCGCAGCACCTGGAAGGGGCGGCCGCCGTCCACCCCGTCGAGGGTGGCGCTGAGGGCGGTCTTGTCCGCGGTGCCCTCGGTCTCGGGGGCGTTCACCTCGTTGAGCGTGAGTTCGAGCGGCAGCTGGACGGTGCGGTTGAGCAGGCCGACGTCCAGGCCGGTGCGGAGCACGGTGGCGCGGGCCGAGCCGCGGCCGTCGTGCTCCTCACCGGTGCTGTCCCCGCCGGTCGTCGCGTACGCGGGGCCCGCGGCCCCCAGCAGCGCTGCGGTGGCCAGCAGGACGGCTGACCGGCGGAAGGCAGAGTTGTACACGTGTGGAACCCCCACAGAAAAGTTGGCGCCGCCACGCGTGCCGATGGGGGACATCACACGCGTTGGCGACTGGGACTCCGCCATCCTTGACGTTCAAACATGGAAACGTCAGCAGTCTTCGGGCACTTCACCCGAACGGGGCAAAGTCGCTCAGGCATGCGAATCCTGGGCCACTCCTGTTCCCCCACGTCCCCGTTTTCACCCGGACGCGCGCCCCCTCAGGCCACCACACGCCCCCGCAGAACCACCCGGCGCGGGCGGGCCAGCACCGCGAGTTCGGCCCGCGGGTCCTCCCCGTACACCACCAGATCGGCCGGGGCGCCCTCTGTCAGACCCGGACGACCCAGCCACTGTCGCGCCCGCCAGGACGCCGCGCCCAGCGCCGCGTGCACCGGCAGCCCGGCCGCCCGCAGTTCGGCCACTTCCTGGGCGATCAGCCCGTGCCCCAGCGAGCCCCCGGCGTCGGTTCCGGCGAAGACCGCGATCCCCGCGTCGTACGCCGCCCGCACCGTGTCGTACCGGCGGGCGTGCAGCCGCCGCATGTGGTCCGCCCAGCGCGGGAACTTCGCCTCCCCGCCCTCCGCGAGCCGGGGGAAGGTGGCGATGTTCACCAGCGTCGGCACGATCGCCACCCCGCGCTCCGCGAACAGCGGGATCAACTCCCGGGTCAGCCCGGTGGCGTGCTCCACGCAGTCGATGCCCGCCTCCACCAGGTCGCGCAGCGAGTCCTCCGCGAAGCAGTGCGCGGTGACCCGCGCGCCCTCCTCGTGCGCCGCCGCGACGGCCTCGCGCAGTGCCGTGGCGGGCCAGCACGGCGTCAGGTCGCCGCGCTCGCGGTCGATCCAGTCGCCGACCAGCTTCACCCAGCCGTCGCCGCGCCGGGCCTGCTCCCGTACCGTCGCGGCCAGCACGGCGGGCTCGACCTCCTCGGCGTAGTTGCGGATGTAGCGCCGGGGGCGGGCGATGTGCCGGCCGGCCCTGATGAGGTGCGGGAGGTCGGCGCGGTCATCGATCCAGCGGGTGTCGGCGGGCGAGCCCGCGTCCCGCAGCAGCAGGGCGCCCGCGTCCCGCTCCGTCAGCGCCTGCCGTTCCGTGGTGGCCCGGTCCACGGCGCCGTGCGCGTCCAGTCCGACATGGCAGTGCGCGTCCACCAGGCCGGGCAGCACCCAGCCGCTGACCGTGGTCATCTCCCGCACCCCCACGGGGCGCCGGAAGGTGATCCGGCCGCCGACGACCCACAGTTCGTCCCGCACCCGCCATTCGGCCCGCGCACCGTCCACCGCGGCCGGGCCCAGCAGGACCCGTCCCTTGATGTGCATCGCCGGTGTGTCGTCAATCATGCTCGGCAGCCTACAAATTGACTGCTAGTCTCCAGGGTCGCCGGGGGTCCGGGCGTTGGTCGGCATGTTGCACGACGTGTCGGACCAGGACGGTGGGGTTCGACGGGAGAACCGGGTCCGCAACACCAAGGAGGCCGGCGTGGCCGACCCCAGCGAGGATTTCAGCGCGGAGTTCGACGCGTTCTTCGAACGGCACCACGCCGAACTCGCCAGGCTCGCCCACCTGCTGCTCGGCGGGCCGGACAGCGCCGAGAGCGCCGACGACCTGGCCGCGGACGCGCTGGTCGCCATCTGGCACCGCTGGGAGCGGGTACGGGCCGCCGACCGCCCCATCGCGTACGCCCGGGGCGTGGTGGCCAATATGGCGCGCTCCCGGATCCGCAGCAGAACCCGCGAGCGGCGCAGGATCGCGCTGTTCTGGTCGCAGCACAGCACCCACACCAACGGCCCGGACGTCCCCGCGGTGCTCGATGTACGGGCCGCGCTGGGACGGCTGCCCTACCGCAAGCGCGCCTGTGTGGTGCTGCGGCACGCCTTCGACCTGTCCGAACGCGAGACCGCCCGCACGCTGGGCATCTCGGTCGGTACGGTGAAGAGCCAGACCTCGCGCGGCATCGCCGAGCTGGAGCGGTTGCTGACGCCGGGTGAGGCCGGCCGCGGCCAGGGCGGTGGCCCGCCCCTGCGGGTGCTGCGCACCGGACCGGTGGAACGGAGTAGCTGATGGCGGAGCGCACAGAGCCGTCCGGGGTGACCGGCGCGCTGCGCGAGGCGGCCGGCGCGCACCGGCCGGACCGGGAGCGGATGCGGGCGCGGGTGAGCGCGGGCATCGCGGACGGCGGCGGGCTCCGGGAGCGTACGCCGCGCCGCGTGCCGTGGCCTGCCGCGCTGCCCGCCCGGGCGCGGGCCGTCGGTGCCGCGGCGGTACTCGCGGTGGCGGCGGGCGCTGTGGCGGGGGCGGTGGCCTGGTGGGGCCCGGCCGCGGGCCCCGACCCGGTGCCGCCGGCGGGTGAGGCGCCGCCGCCCGCGGCGGTGACGGCCGGGCCGCTCAGCGCGCTGGGCGAGGTGGATCCGGGCTCGCACGCCTTCTGGTCGCAGAGCAATGTCACGGTGCGCACGGAGGAGCCGCTGACGGTGTTCACGCTGGAACTGCGGGTGACCGGCGGGGAGGGGGTGCGCTCGACGGGGGCCTGGCGGACGCTGCCCGGCGAGGACTTCAAGCTCACCGTGAGCCAGGAGGCGGGGCAGCTGGTCCACCGGTGGGAGCTGCGGGCCGGGGCCGAGGTGCCGGCCGGGACGCATGTGTTCGCCGCGCAGTACGACCATCCGGCGGGCGAACGGGAACCCGGGCGCGACCGTTACCTCGTCCGGGCGACGGGGGCGGGCGGCCCGTTGTCCGCCGAAGGTGCTTTCCGGTGAATGGCACGCGTCAATTCAGTGCCTTTTCAACCATCGCGCGGACTGCTCTTTCCGGGTGAATATTTTGGCCGACATATCAAGGAGCTCCTGCCCCGTTTTCCGGACCTCAAACGCGCGCATTGTGGTGGATGTAATGCACCCCACAACCCCGTGAAGAGGTCACAGCTTCGTTACGCATCCGTGACAAACGGCGCATCGTCGCCCCATTTGTCACGGTAACTAACCGACATATCCGGGCAAGACACCATGCCTTCAGGCGATCATGGGGCCGCCCCCATAACATATCGCCCACCGCCGGGGTAACCCCCTCTCGCGATGCGATTTCCGCCCATGCTCGGTAAATTCGATGGGCATGACCCCCGCACAAGCAGACCATGCACGTGCCGACCAGGAATTCATCGAAATAGCCGGCGGACTACGACTGGAAAGCCCGCGTCTTGAGGATGGAGCAGCATTGTGGCGCATCGCCCGTGACTCCAAGGCCCTCGACCTGAACTCCTCCTACAGCTACCTTCTGTGGTGCCGCGACTACGCGGGCACCTCGATCGTGGCGAGGGACCGTACCGGTGAACCGGTCGGGTTCATCACCGGCTACACCCGCCCCGAGGCCCCGCGCACCCTGCTCATCTGGCAGGTGGCCGTCGACGCGGCACAGCGCGGCAAGGGACTCGCCGCGGCGATGCTGGACGGCCTGGTCCTGCGCACCGGCCGCGAGTGGGGGGTGGACACGGTGGAGACCACCATCACACCGGACAACACCGCCTCCAACCGGCTGTTCGCCTCCTTCGCCGAGCGTCACGGCGCCGGGCTCGAACGGGAGGTCCTGTTCGACTCCGGGGCCTTCCCCGAGAACGGACACGAGCCGGAGGTGCTCTACCGGATCGGCCCCGTCCCGGCACCCGGCGGGCCCTAGGCCCGCGCTCCCCTCCCCCACCCCACTTCCCCAAGCCACTCGCGTACCGCATCCCCCAGGGAGAACGCCGTGACCATCACCCAGCCCGATCTGAGCGTCTTCGAGGCCGTGGAGTCCGAAGTCCGCAGCTACTGCCGTTCCTGGCCCACCATCTTCGACCGGGCCCACGGCAGCTACCTGTACGACGAGGACGGCCGCACCTACCTCGACTTCTTCGCCGGGGCGGGGTCGCTGAACTACGGGCACAACAACCCCGTCCTCAAACGCGCCCTCATCGACTACCTGGAGCGCGACGGCATCACCCACGGACTGGACATGTCCACCACCGCCAAGCGGGCGTTCCTGGAGACCTTCCGCGACATCGTGCTGCGCCCCAGGGACATGGACCACAAGGTGATGTTCCCCGGCCCCACCGGCACCAACGCGGTGGAGTCCGCCCTCAAGCTGGCCCGCAAGGTGAAGGGCCGCGAGTCGATCGTCTCCTTCACCAACGCCTTCCACGGCATGTCGCTCGGCTCGCTCGCGGTCACCGGCAACGCCTTCAAGCGGGCCGGCGCCGGCATCCCGCTGGTGCACGGCACCCCGATGCCCTTCGACGACTACCTGGATGGGCAGACCCCGGACTTCATCTGGTTCGAGCGGCTGCTGGAGGACTCCGGGTCCGGGCTGAACCAGCCCGCCGCCGTGATCGTGGAGACCGTCCAGGGCGAGGGCGGCATCAACGTGGCGCGCCCCGAGTGGCTGCGCGCGCTGGCCGATCTGTGCCGGCGCCACGACATGCTGCTGATCGTCGACGACATCCAGATGGGCTGCGGCCGCACCGGGGCGTTCTTCTCCTTCGAGGAGTCGGGCGTCGTCCCGGACATCATCACCGTGTCGAAGTCGATCAGCGGCTACGGGCTGCCGCTGGCGCTGACCCTCTTCCGTCCCGAGCTGGACGTCTGGGAGCCGGGCGAGCACAACGGCACCTTCCGCGGCAACAACCCGGCCTTCGTCACCGCCGCCGCCGCGCTCAACACCTACTGGAGCGACGGCCAGATGGAGAAGCAGACCCTGGCCCGCGGTGAGCGGGTGGAGCAGGCGCTGCGCCAGATCGTCGCCGAACACGCGCACGCCGGGGCCTCCTACCGCGGCCGCGGTCTGGTCTGGGGACTGGAGTTCCAGGACCCGGAGCGCGCCACCGCCGTGTGCAAGCGCGCCTTCGAACTCGGCCTGCTGCTGGAGACCTCCGGCCCGCAGAGCGAGGTCGTCAAGTTCCTTCCGGCCCTGACCATCACCCCGGAGGAGCTGGACGAGGGCCTGCGCATCGTCACCCGCGCCATCCGCGACACCGACTGACCGGCCGGTGGGCCCGCCTCCGGCCGGAGGCGGGCCCACCGTCGCGTCCGGTCCACCGACCATCCGACCGATCAGCACCGAGACAGCCACGAGAAGGGAAGTCGAACACCGTGATCGTCCGATCCATCAGCGACATCGAGGGCACCGACCGGGACATCGAATCCGCGTCGGGCACCTGGCGCAGCAAGCGCATCATCCTGGCCAAGGAGCGCGTCGGGTTCTCCCTCCACGAGACGGTGCTGTACGCCGGCACCGAGACCTCGATGTGGTACGCCAACCACGTGGAAGCGGTCTTCTGCGTGTCGGGCGAGGCCGAGCTCACCAACGACAACACCGGCGAGAAGCACCGGATCACCCCGGGGACGATGTATCTGCTGGACGGCCACGAGAAGCACACCGTCCGGCCGGTCACCGACTTCAAGGTGCTCTGCGTCTTCAACCCGCCGGTCACCGGCCGTGAGGACCACGACGAGAACGGCGTCTACCCGCTGCTCACCGAACCCGAGGTGAGCTGAGCGCACAGCCGCCGCCGGCGGCACCACCACCCGGAACCGGAAAGGGAAGGCACGCACCATGACCATCGCCCGCGAACGCACCGCTGACCTGTACCCGACCCGTGGCGCCACCGAGGTGTCCACCCCGCGGCAGGATCCGGTGGTGTGGTCCCCGCCCGGCACCGCCGGGCCGGTCGGCGCGCAGCAGCTGGCCGGTCTGGAGCGGGACGGTTTCCTGGCCGTCGATCAGCTCATCACCGCGGACGAGGTGGCGGTGTACCGCGCCGAACTCGACCGGCTGATCGCGGACCCGGACATCCGGGCGAACGAGCGCTCGATCATCGAGCCGCAGTCGCAGGAGATCCGTTCGGTGTTCGAAGTGCACAAGCTCAGCCAGGTCTTCGCCGATCTGGTGCGCGACCCCCGGGTGGTGGGGATGGCGCGCCAGATACTGGGCTCCGAGGTGTACGTCCACCAGTCGCGGATCAACGTCAAGCCGGGGTTCGGCGCCAGTGGCTTCTACTGGCACTCGGACTTCGAGACCTGGCACGCGGAGGACGGGCTGCCACGGATGCGCACGATCTCGGTGTCGATCGCGCTGACCGAGAACTACGACACCAACGGCGGCCTGATGATCATGCCGGGGTCGCACCGGACGTTCCTGGGCTGCGCCGGTGAGACGCCCAGGGACAACTACAAGAAGTCGCTGCAGATGCAGGACGCCGGGACCCCGTCCGACGAGGCGCTCACCCGGTTCGCGCAGGAGCACGGCATCAAGCTGTTCACCGGTGCGGCCGGTTCCGCCACCTGGTTCGACTGCAACTGCATGCACGGGTCGGGGGACAACATCACCCCGTACCCGCGCAGCAATGTGTTCATCGTGTTCAACAGCGTGGAGAACACGGCCGTGGAGCCGTTCGCCGCGCCGGTCCCGCGCCCCGACTACATCGGGGCCCGGGACTTCACCCCGGTGCGGTAACCGGGATCAGTGGTACGGCCGGGGAGGGCCCCGGCGCCCCGCCAGCGGCGCCGGGGCCCTCCCCTGTCCTGTCTTGTGCCCCGTTACGCCCACCACATGGCGGGCAGCGCGCGGTCGTCGTAGTCGAACAGCGCCTGGTTCTCCCAGCCGTTGCCCGAGGACGGGTCGGTCTCGTCCCAGCCGTTGCCCGGCACCGCCGTCCAGGCCGGTTCCCAGTAGAAGATCCCCAGCCCGCGGCCGCGCGGCACCGAGGCCACCACCTGGCCGATGTCCCGCATCCAGGCGGTCTGCCCCTGCGGGGTGGCCGGGTAGCCGGGGACCAGCTGCGAGGGAGTGGCGATGATGTCCTCGTGGTTGTCCTTGCTGCCGAGCCGGAACGGGTACGCCGTCTCCGCCACCAGCACGTCCTTGCCGTAACGGCTCGCCGCGTCGTGCAGGTTGGTGCGGAGCTGGGCCAGTGTCCCGTGCCAGTAGCCGTAGAAGGACAGGGCGATCACATCGAAGGGGACCCCGCGCGAGGTGGCGTTGTCGAACCACCAGCGGGTACCGCCGTTGTCACCGCCCTCCGCCAGGTGCAGGGCGATCCGGGTGCCGGGTGAGGCGGAACGGGCGCCCTGGGCCCCGGCGTTCAGCAGTCCCGCCAGCTTGTCCCAGTCGGTGGAGCGGCCGTCGGGCCACAGCATGCCGCCGTTGATCTCGTTGCCGATCTGCGCCATGGCGGCGGGGGTGCCCTGCCGGACGAGGGAGCCGAGGATGTCGGCGGTGTGGTCCCGTACCGCCGTCTCCAGCGCCGTGCCGGTGAGGCTGTTCCAGGCGGCGGGCTTGAACTGCTTGCCGGGATCGGCCCAGGTGTCGGAGTAGTGGAAGTCCACGAGGAGTCGCATGCCCTGGGCCTGGATCCGGCGGGCCATGGCCAGCAGCTGCCGCTTGCCGTGGTAGCCGTCGGCGGAGTCGACCCAGACCTTGATCCGGGCCCAGTTGGCGCCGGCCTCGCGCAGGATCCGGACGGCGTCGCCCCGGGTGCCGTCCGCGTAGCGGAAGACGGCTCCCTTGTCCTCGCCCTTGGGGAGCGAGGACAGGTCGACGCCCCGGATGTTCAGCGCGGCGGCCTGCGCGCCGGATACGGGGAGGGCGGCGAGCACGGCGGGGGTGGCGAGAGCCGCCGTGCCCAGGCGGAGCACACTGCGTCGGCGCATCGTCAAGGGTCCCTTCCTTGGAATGGTGCCTGAACGGTGGGGGGTGGCGCTGTTCCTGGTGGCCCGGTGGTGCGTGGCTACGGGGTCCCCCGGCGCCGGCGGTGCGGTGCCGGGGGACGCCCGGGTCAGTCGTCGAGGTGCAGTACGCGGACTGCGCCCGCCGGTACGGACAGGTCGCCCTCCACCCGCCGGCCGCCGAACAGCTCGCGCCCGGCGCCGCCCACCGGCACCTCGGCGTCGGCGGCGGTGTGGTTGATGACGAACACGTAGCGGCCGGCGGCGCCTTCACGGCGCACCACCTCGACATCGCGCGGCAGGTCCTCGCGGGGGGCGATCCGGGCATCCATCCCGGCGGCGGCCAGCACGGTGTCCAGACCCTCCGCGTCCAGCCGGGTGGAGAGGTACCAGGCGCTGCCCTCGCCCAGCTCGTGCCGGGTCACGGCGGGGCATCCGGCGGCCGGGCCGTCCGTGTAGGTCCACACCGGCTCGGCGCCGCGCGCCACCACCGTCTCGGCCCACACATCGGCGGACAGGCGGTGGCCGTCGGGGCCTTCCAGGGTGACCCGCTCGTGCTGGCGCAGGGGCTGGAACTCCTCCACGGTCAGCCCCAGGACATCCCGCAGCGCGCCCGGGTGCGGGCCGGGGTGCACGGCGTCGTGCTCGTCGACGATGCCGGAGAAGTGGCCGACGACCAGGGTGCCGCCGCCCTCGACGTAGGCGCGCAGATTGCGGCCCGCCGCCTGCGTCATCAGGTACAGGGCGGGCACGACCACCAGCGGGTAGGCACTGAGATCGGCCTCGGGGTGCGCGAAGTCGACCGTCAGATGGCGGTCGAAGAGGGCCGCGTACACGGCCTCGGCGCGCTCGCGGGTGTCGAGGTCCTCGCTGGGGCGCCATTCCAGCTTCTGCGCCCACCAGGACTGCCAGTCCCACACGATCGCGGCGTCCGCCACGGTGCGGGTGCCGCGCAGCGGGGACAGGGAGCCGAGGTCGGCGCCCAGCGCCACCACCTCGCGCCAGATCCGGCTGTCGGTGCCGGCGTGCGGCACCATCGCCGAGTGGAACTTCTCGGCGCCGGAGCGGGAGGCGCGCCACTGGAAGAACATGGCGCCCTCGGAGCCGCGCGCGACGTGGGCGAGGCTGTTGCGGGCCATCTCGCCGGGGCGCTTGCTGATGCCGCGGGTCTGCCAGTTGACGCCGCTGGTGGAGTGTTCGAGCAGCAGCCAGGGCTTGCCGCCGCCGACCGAGCGGGTCAGGTCGGCGGCCATCGACAGATTGATGTGGTTGCGGTCGTCCTCGGCCACCAGGTAGTGGTCGTTGGTGACGATGTCGACCTCCTGGGCCCACTTCCAGTAGTCGATGGTGTCGCACTGGGTGGGCGAGACCATGAAGTTGGTGGTGACGGGGATGCCCGGGGACAGCTGGTGCAGCAGGTCGCGCTCGCGGCGGAAGTTCTCCAGGGCGCTGTCGCTGGCGAACCGGGCGAAGTCGAGCCGCTGGGCGGGGTTGCAGGTGGTGGGGGTGGCCCGGGGCGGCTGGATCTCCTCCCAGTCGCCGTACGCCTGGCCCCAGAAGGCGGTGCCCCAGGCGGCGTTCAGCGCGTCCAGGGTGGTGTAGCGCTCGGCGAGCCAGCGGCGGAAGTGCGCGGCGGAGGTCTCGCAGTAGCACTCCAGGACGGGGACCCCGTACTCGTTGTGGACGTGCCACATGGCGACGGCGGGGTGGCTGCCGTAGCGCTCGCCCAGGGCGCGGGTGATGCCGGCGGCGGCCTCGTGGTAGGCGGGCGAGCTGTGGCAGATGGCGCCCCGGGAGCCGAATTCCCAGCGCACGCCCTCGCGGCTGACCGGCAGCGCGTCGGGGTGGGCGCGGTAGAACCAGGCGGGCGGGACCACGGTGGGGGTGGCCAGGTCGGCCCGGATGCCGGCGTCGTGCAGCAGGGCGAGCAGCCGGTCCAGCCAGCCGAAGTCGTACACCCCCGGGCTCGGCTCCAGCTTGGCCCAGGAGAAGATCCCGACGCTGACCATGGTCACACCGGCCTCGCGCATGAGCGCGATGTCCTCTTCCCAGGTCTCCTCGGGCCACTGCTCGGGGTTGTAGTCACCGCCGTAGGCGAGGCGGTCCAGGCCCTGGGGGGCGGCGTGCGGCATGGAAACTCCTGGGCATCGCTGGGAACGTGCACAGCCTCCGTCGGCTGCATCACACCAACATAACCGCACAGCATCAACCATTGACAAGTGTCTGTTCTGTTTCTCTACTGTGAACGCTCACAGTCCCTGCCAGGGAGGCATCATGAATCACCGCACCGTCGCGGTACTGGCCGCCACCGTCGTCTCGTCCCTCGCCCTCACCGGCTGCGGCGGCTCCTCGGACGACTCCTCCTCGTCATCCGGCCCCGTCAAGCTCACCTACTGGGCCTGGGCCCCGGGCATGGACGAAGTCGTCAAGCTGTGGAACGACGCCAACCCCGACATCCAGGTCACGGTGAAGAAGCAGGCCAGCGGCGACGACCTGGTCACCAAGACCATCACCGCCGCCAAGGCGGGCAACGCCCCCGACCTGATGCAGGCCGAGTACCAGGCGCTGCCCACCCTGGTCAGCAACGATGTCCTCGCCGACATATCCGGGCAGGCCGGCGACGCCGAGGACGCCTTCGCCCCGGGACTGTGGCAGCAGGTCACCCTCGGCACCGACGCCGTGTACGCGATCCCCCAGGACTCCGGTCCGCTGATGTTCTACTACCGGGCCGACCTCTTCGAGGAGTACGGGCTGACCGTCCCCACCACCTGGGACGAGTTCGCCGACACCGCCCGCGACCTCAAGGAGCAGCAGCCGGACAAGGCCCTCACCACCTTCTCCGCCAACGACGCGGGCCTGTTCGCCGGGCTCGCCCAGCAGGCCGGCGCCCAGTGGTGGACCACCGAGGGCGATCAGTGGAAGGTCGCCATCGACGACGAGGCCACCGGGAAGGTCGCCGACTTCTGGGGCGGCCTGGTCGCCGAGGGCGCCATCGACAACCAGCCCATGTACACCCCGGCCTGGAACAACGCCCTCAACACCGGCGAGCAGATCGCCTGGGTGAGCGCCGTGTGGGCCCCCGGCACCCTCACCACCGCGGCCCCCGACACGGCCGGCAAGTGGGCCATGGCCCCGCTCCCCCAGTGGAACGCCGGCGAGAACATCACCGGTACCTGGGGCGGCTCCACCACCGCCGTCACCAACGACGCGAGCGACAAGGACGCGGCCGCGCGGTTCGCCACCTGGCTGAACACCGACCCCGAGGCGCTGTCGGCGCTGGTCACCCACGGCGGGATCTACCCGGCCGCCACCGCCGCCCAGACCGGTGAGGCGCTCGCCGAGGCTCCCGAGTTCTTCGCCAACCAGCCCGACTTCTACACCGTCGCCGCCGAGGTGGCCGAGGGCACCGCGCCCGCCGCCTGGGGCCCCAACACCAACGTCGCGTACTCCACGTTCAACGACGTGTTCGCCCAGGCCGCCCGCGACCGGAGCGACTTCGGCGCCGCGCTGACCCTCATGCAGCGCGCCACCGTCGACGACCTCGCCGGCCACGGCTTCCAGGTCACCGAATGAAGAAGCACCGCACGTCGTACGGGGCGCCGCGGCGCGCCCCGTACGCGTTCCTCCTTCCCGCCGGGGTCCTGTTCGCGCTGTTCTTCGCGCTCCCCATCGGCTACGCGATCTACCTGTCGCTGCGCAAGATCGAGGTCAAGGGCCTGGGCCTGGGCAGCGGCGCCCGCTCCGAGGTGTGGGCCGGGTTCTCCAACTACACCGCGGCGCTGAGCGACCCGGTGCTGCTGGACGGTGCCCTGCGGGTGCTGATCTACGGCCTGATCGTGGTCCCGGTGATGCTGGGCCTGGCCCTGGTGTTCGCGCTGATGCTGGACTCCGACCGGGTCCGCGGCCGGGCCTTCACCCGGCTGGCGATCTTCCTGCCGTACGCCATCCCCGGGGTGATCGCGGCGCTGCTGTGGGGCTTCCTCTACCTGCCCTCGGTCAGCCCGCTGCACTACCTGCTGGACTCCTTCGGGCTGCCGCAGCCCGACCTGCTCAGCGGCGGCGCCCTGTACATCGCGCTCGCCAACATCGCGGTGTGGGGCGGCACCGGCTTCAACATGATCGTCATCTACACGGCGCTGCGCGCCATCCCGGCCGAGGTGTACGAGGCGGCCCGGCTGGACGGCTGCTCGCAGTGGCAGATCGCCTGGCGGATCAAGATCCCCATGGTGGCGCCCTCACTGGTGCTGACCTTCTTCTTCTCGGTCATCGCCACCCTCCAGGTCTACAACGAGCCGACCACGCTGCGGCCGCTCACCAACAGCCTGTCCACCAACTGGAGTCCGCTGATGAAGGTGTACCAGGACGCCTTCGTGGGCGGCGACATCCACTCCGCCTCGGCCACCGCCGTGATCATCGCCGCGGTGACGTTCGCGCTGTCCTTCGGCTTTCTGCGGGTGGCCAACGCCCGTTCCCGGCGGGAGGAGAACCGATGACCGCCCCGACCACCACCCTCCGTGCCCGGCGCCGGGGCGGCTGGCTGCCCACGGCGGCGCTGTTCCTGGGCGCGGCCTACTGTCTGCTCCCCGTGGTGTGGGTGGTGATGGCCGCCACCAAGTCCGGCAGCGAGCTGTTCTCCACCTTCACCTTCTGGCCCGGCACCGGCTTCGCGGAGAACCTGAGCGATCTGTCGGCGTACCGGGACGGCGTCTACTGGACGTGGATGGCCAACTCGGCGCTGTACGCGGGGCTGGGCGCGCTGCTGTCCGCCGCCGTGTCGGCGGTCAGCGGATACGCGCTGGCGCAGTACCGCTTCCGGGGCCGGGAGACCATCTTCAACATCCTGCTGGCCGGTGTGCTGATGCCGCCGGTCATCCTGGCGGTGCCGCAGTATCTGCTGATGGCCGAGGTGTCGCTGACCGACAGTCATCTGTCGGTGCTGCTGCCGGTGATCCTCTCCCCGTACGGCATCTATCTGGCGCGGATCTACGCGGCGGCGGCCGTGCCGCCGGATGTGGTGGAGGCGGGCCGGATGGACGGGGCCGGGGAGTGGCGGATCTTCCGTACCGTGGCGCTGCCGATGATGGCACCGGGGCTGGTGACGATCTTCCTCTTCCAGTTCGTGGCCATCTGGAACAACTTCCTGCTGCCGTACATCATGCTCAGCGACGACGAGAAGTTCCCGCTGACGCTGGGTCTTTTCACGCTCCTCAACCAGGGCGCCAACACCCCGGCGCTGTACACCCTGGTGATCATCGGCGCGCTGCTCGCGGTGCTCCCGCTCATCGCGCTGTTCCTGTTCATCCAGCGCTTCTGGAGCCTTGACCTGCTCTCGGGCGCCGTAAAGTCATGACCATGTCCGTACCAGCGCGGCGCCGGCGGGCGCCGACGATCCACGACGTGGCCCGGGAGGCCGGTGTCTCCCGGGGCACCGTCTCCCGGTTCCTCAACGGCGGCCACAACGTCTCGGCCGTCTCGGCCAAGGCGGTGGAGGAGGCCATCCGCAAGACCGGTTACGTCGTAAACCGGCATGCGCGTTCACTGATCACCGGCCGGTCGGGGTCGGCGGCGTTCCTGCTGACGGAGCCGCAGGAGAAGTTCTTCGAGGACCCGAACTTCAATGTGCTGCTGCGCGGTTGCACCCAGGCGCTGGCCGCGCACGACATCCCGCTGCTGATGATGATCGCGGGCACCCGGGAGGAACAGCGGCGGCTGCTGCGCTACGTGACCTCCGGGCACGTGGACGGGGTGCTGCTGGTCTCCAGCCACACCGGTGATCCGGTGGCCGAACAGCTGGCCGAGGCAGGGGTGCCGGTGGTGCTGTGCGGCAAACCGATGGGCCCCGGCGGGCGGATGGCGCACGTGGCGGCGGACGACCGGGACGGCGCCCGGGAGATGGTGCGCCATCTGGTGGGTCTTGGCCGGCGCCGGATCGGCACGGTCACCGGCCCGCTGGACACCCCGGGCGGGGTGGAACGGCTGGCAGGCTACCGGGAGGTGCTGACCGAATCGGGGCTGCCGGTCGCGGAGGAGCTGATCGCCACCGGGGACTACAGCAGGGAGGGCGGCGAGGCCGCGGCGACCGCGCTGCTGGCGCGCCGACCCGATCTGGACGCCCTGTTCGTCGCCTCGGACCTGATGGCGCAGGGCGCGCTGGCCGCGCTGACGGCGGCGGGCCGGCGGGTGCCGCAGGACGTGGCGGTCGGCGGCTTCGACGACTCCTCGGCGGCGGTGGCCTCACGGCCCGCGCTGACCACGATCCGGCAGCCGTGGGACCGGATCAGCCAGGAGATGGTGCGGCTGCTGCTCGCCCGGATCAGCGGGGAGGACACCTCGGCGGTGATTCTGCCCACCGAGTTGGTGCGCCGTCAGTCCACGTAGTGGGATGACCGCATGGACGAGATGAGAAGGATCGGCATCGCGCTGTTCCCCCAGGTCGAGGAGTTGGACGCGATCGGCCCGTGGGAGGTGCTCGCGTACTGGACGCGGAACTTCCCCGGCGACGGCTGGGAGGTGTTCACCTTCTCCGCCGACGGCGCGCCCGTGGAGTGCGCCAAGGGTCTGACGGTCGCGGCCCATCACGCACGGGACACGATGCCCGCCCTCGACGTTCTCCTGCACCCGGGCGGGCAGGGCACCCGGCCGCAGCTGACGGACGCCGAGCACCTGGCGTGGCTGCGCGCCCAGCGGGACCGGGTTCCACTGCTGACCAGTGTGTGCACCGGCTCCCTGGTGTACGCGGCGGCCGGCCTGTTGAGGGAGCGCCCCGCCACCACCCACTGGGGTTCGCTGGAGCGGCTCGCGGAACTGGACCCCACCATCGAGGTGCGCCGCGAGACCCGCTTCGTCGACGACGGCGACCTGATCACCTCGGCCGGGGTCTCGGCGGGCATCGACATGGCGCTGCATCTGGTGGCCCGGCTGGCGGGTGAGGAACGCGCCCGGACGGTGCGCCGGGGCATCCAGTACGACCCGGAACCGCCCGTGTGAGCCGTGCCGCCAGCGCCGACGGGCCGCCCCCGTACCGGCTGCCGGTACGGGGGCGGGATCGGGCTCGGGATCGAGCTCGGGCTCACGGGCCGGTCGCTAGGCGCCGATGACGCCGCCGTCCGTGCGGCGGATGGCGAGGGTCGCGGAGCGCGGGCGGCCCTGGGGGTCGAAGTCGGGCCAGTTGCTGACCGCCCGGGGGTTGCCGGGGGTCGGCTCGCCCCAGGCGGGGGTGGCCTCGCCGGGGTGCTGGACGTTGACGAACAGGGTGCGCTGGTCGGGGGTGGTGATCACCCCCGTGATCTCGCAGCCGCGCGGCCCGGTGAGGAAGCGCCGGATCTCGCCCGTGTGCGGGTCGGCGGCGAGCATCTGGTTGTTGCCGATGCGGTCGTAACCCTTCTCCGGCAGGTTCTGGGAGGAGTTGGAGACATCGGTGAGGATCCACAGCCGGCCGTCCGGGTCGAACCACAGGCCGTCGGGCGATCCGAAGCGGGTGTCCTCGCTGAGATCGGTGCGCTCGTCGTACGCCGGATCGCCGGCCAGCAGGAAGATGTCCCAGGTGAACGTGGTGGCCGTGTTGTCACCTCGGGACTCGCGCCAGCGGATGATGTGCCCGTACGGGTTGGGCGTACGGGGGTTGGCGGCGCCGCCCCGGCCGCTGCCGTTGGTGAGCGAGCAGTACACGTCCTGGTTGCCGGGGTTGACGGCGATCCACTCGGGTCGGTCCATCGGGGTGGCGCCGAGCGCGTCGGCGGCCTCGCGGGTGCGCAGCAGCACATCGGCCTGATCCGCCCAGCCGCCCGCGCGGGTCAGCGGCCCGGTGCCGTGGGTGAGCGGCAGCCAGCGGCCCGTGCCGTCGTCCTCGAACCGGGCGACGTACAGCGTGCCGTGGTCCAGGGGGCTGCGGCCCCGGGCGCGCTGGTCGCGCCAGGTGCCCTCGCCGATGAACTTGTAGAGGTAGTCGCCGTCCTGGTCGTCCCCGGTGTAGGCGACGATCCGGCCGCGCGCCTCGGTGGTGACGCAGCCCTCGTGCTTGATGCGGCCCAGCGCGGTGCGTTTGACGGGGACGGCGTCGGGATCCATGGGGTCGATCTCCACGACCCAGCCGAACCGGTTGGCCTCGTGCGGGTTGACGGCGATGTCGAAGCGGGGGTCCGCCTCGTGCCAGCGGTAGCCGAAGCCCTCGTGGTCGATGCCGTACCGGGCCTGCTCGGGGGTGGGTTCCCAACCGGGGCGCTCGGTGCCGAAGTAGGCGTTGAAGTTCTCCTCGCAGGCGAGGTAGGTGCCCCAGGGGGTCACGCCGTGCGAGCAGTTGTTGATGGTGCCCCGGGGCGGGCCGTCGGCGCGCAGCGCGGGGTGCCGCGGGCCCACCGGTCCGGAGAAGGTGACAGGGGTGTCGGTGGTGACGCGCCGGGCGCGCGGGGAGTCGGCGACCTGCCAGCCGTGGTCGTCGGTGCGGACGAGTTCGACGATGCTGACGCCGTGCGCGGCGAGGGCCTTGGCGACCTTCTCGCGGGTCATCTCGGCGTCCCCGTCGGGGAAGAGGAGTTGCTGGTCGATGTACTCGTGGTTGAGGACGAGCATGCCGCGGCGGCTGCCCTCGGCGCCCTTGCCGAGTGGGAAGAAGTGCATGCCGTCGTGGTTCATGCCGACCTGCTCGGCCTGGTCCGCGGCGGAGTTGGAGGCGTCCTTGCGCCAGGCGGGTCCGCCGGGGCGGATCGGGGTGCCCCAGGGGATGATGACCTGTGCCTCGTACCCGGCGGGGAGGGTGATCCCATCGGCGTCGGAGGTGGGGACCGGGGTGAAGCCGAGGGTGGGCCGGCGGCCGGTGGGCCCCGCCGGCGCGGGGCCCGGGGTGGCCTGGGCGGTACCGGTACTCCCGGTGAGAAACCCGGCCGCGGCGGCGACGGCGCCGGAGGCGAGCACGGACCGCCGGCTGAACCGGGCGGCGGCGACCTCGTGGAAGGGCCGGTTGGCCGAGGGGTTGGAACTCACCTCGTCCGGGTCGAACTCAGGGAAGACCGGGCGACGCTGGACGGACATCCGCTGATCCTTACTTCCGGAAACAGGACATTTCCGAGAGGTTAGGAGCGATCAGGGGTCACGTGAAGCATCAAAGGTGACAACACGACCAGTTTTCGCCGGACAGCGCAGCGGCGGACGGCCCCGGCCGCCGGTTCCCCCTCCGAGATGTTCTGTCCCCCTGGCCGGCTCACGGCTCCCTGGCCAAGGAGGCGCCATGGCGTGGGGGGGGCCACCGGCCCCTGCGCCATGGCGACGATCACCGCGAGCCCGTCCCGCCTCCGCCCACCGCCGCGCGGGCCGGAGCAGGACGGCTGTGGCCCTGCGGGCGGCCAGCTCCGGTGTCCCGGGGCGAGGGGCCGGACTTCGACCCCGGGACGGTTCGGTCACTGATAGGTGAACGTCAGTGAGTTGCTGGTGCCGCCGGGGGTTTGCACGGTGACGGGGACGCTTCCGGCGCCGGGCGGCGAGGTGGCGAGGACGATGTTGTCGGAGACAGCGGCGAAGCTGGCCGGCGTGGCGCCGAAGAAGACCTGTTCCGTGTAAGTGAGCTCCGTGCCGGTGATGGTGACGCCGGTGCCGCCGGTGGCGGGGCCGGTGTCGGGGACGAGGCTGGTCAGGGCGGGCTGCGCGACGTACGTGTAGTACGGGTTGCCGATGTTCGGGTCGCTGGTCCCCCCCGGGTTGGTGACGGTCACCACCACGGTGCCGGTGCCGGGCGGCGCTGTCGCCGTGACCTGATTGGCGCTCACGACCACGACGGAGCCGGCGAGCTGGCCGTCGAAGTTGACGGCGGTGGTACCGGTCAGATTGGTGCCGAAGATGGTGACGGTGTTGCCTCCGCCGGTGGGCCCGAAATGGGGGTCGAGGTCGGTGAGTGTGGGCGCCGGCGTCACGGTGTAGGCGTAGGTCACGCTGTTGCTGGTGCCACTGGGTGTCGTCACGGTCACCGCTACGGAGCCCACGCCCGCCGGGGCGGTAGCGGTGATCTGTGTGGCGCTGTTCACCGTGAAGACGGCCGGCACCGCACCAAAACGCACCACGGTAGCGCCCGTGAATCCCGTACCGGTGAGCACCACCTGATTCCCACCGGCCTCGGGACCCTGGCCTGGTACGAGCGAGTACAGGACCGGCGCCGCCACATACACATACGGCAAACCGTTGCTGGTTCCGCCCGGCGTCGTCACCGTCACCGACACCGAACCCGACCCCGCCGGGGCCGTAGCGGTGATCTGTGTGGCGCTGTTCACCGTGAAGACGGCCGGCACCGCACCAAAACGCACCACAGTGGCGCCCGTGAACCCCGTACCGGTGAGCACCACCTGATTCCCACCGGCCTCGGGACCCTGCGGTGGGGACAACGCCGTCAATACCGGCGCCGCCACATACACATACGGCAAACCGTTGCTGGTTCCGCCCGGCGTCGTCACCGTCACCGACACCGAACCCGACCCCGCCGGGGCCGTAGCGGTGATCTGTGTGGCGCTGTTCACCGTGAAGACGGCCGGCACCGCACCAAAACGCACCACAGTGGCACCGGTGAACCCCGTGCCCGTGAGCACCACCTGATTCCCACCCACCGCAGGACCCTGCGAAGGCGACAACGCCGTCAATACCGGCGCCGCCACATACACATACGGCAAACCATTACTCGTCCCGCCCGGCGTCGTCACCGTCACCGACACCGAACCCGACCCCGCCGGGGCCGTAGCAGTAATCTGCGTCGCACTGTTCACCGTAAAAACAGCCGACACCGCACCAAAACGCACCACACTCGCACCGGTGAACCCCGAACCGGTGAGCACCACCTGATTCCCACCCACCGCAGGACCCTGCGAAGGCGACAACGCCGTCAATACCGGCGCCGCCACATACACATACGGCAAACCATTACTCGTCCCGCCCGGCGTCGTCACCGTCACCGACACCGAACCCGACCCCGCCGGGGCCGTAGCAGTAATCTGCGTCGCACTGTTCACCGTAAAAACAGCCGACACCGCACCAAAACGCACCACACTCGCACCGGTGAACCCCGAACCGGTGAGCACCACCTGATTCCCACCCACCGCAGGACCCTGCGAAGGCGACAACGCCGTCAACACCGGCGCCGCCACATACACATACGGCAAACCATTGCTTGACCCGCTCGGCGCAGTCACCCTGACGATCGCCTGCCCGACACCCGGAGGGGCGACGGCCCTGATGGAGGAGGTGCTGAGGACGGTGTAGGTGGCGTTGTTCGCGCCGAAGCGTACGGAGGTGACGCCGACGAAGCCGACGCCTGAGATAACGACCGGGTTACCGCCCGCTTCGGGCCCCTGAGCGGGGTTGAGTGCACTGATCACCGGTGGCATGAAACGGCCTTCCTTACTCGTCCCTCGTTCCGGCGAGGGGTCGCTTTCCGCAGGGGGAGCCGTCGGCTCCCGTCCGTTGGATGGGCGTGTGTGCCCTGGTCGCCCAGGGCACACACGGCTTGCGGAGGTCAGGTGGTGAAGACCACGGGGGGAGTGGTGGTGCCGCCGGGGTTGGTGACGGTCACGTTGAGCGCCGTTCCCACCGGGGCGGTGGGGGGAACCGTCACGATCAGCTGGGTTGCGCTGAGCGCGACGAAGTCGGCGGGGTAGTCCGTCGGGCCGGCGGGGTCGGTGAAGGTGACGGCGCTGACGTCGTAGAAACCGGTGCCCGTGATGAGGACACCCGTGTCGCCGGGCGACCCGGTGGAGGGGGAGATGGAGAGAACCGTCGGCTGGTCGTAGTAGGTGTACTGACCGGAGGCGCCGGTGATGGGGCTGGCCCCGCCCGGGTTGGTCACCGTGACATTGACCGTGACCGGTGCGCCCGTGACGGGGAAGGAGGGCGGGGTGGCAGTGCGCTGGGAGTCACTGACGACGGGACCGAGCGTTCCGGGGCCCGCGGCGCCGAAGGTGACCACCGTGGCGGTGGCGAACCCGCTGCCGTAGAGGGTGATGGAGGGCGGCGAGGTGTCGGGGCCGACGTTGGGGTTCACGCCCGCGATCGTGGGCGCGGCGACGTAGAAGAACGGCTTGCCGTTGCTGGTGGAGGCGCCCACCGTCACGGTGACGTTGACCTGCCCGGCGCACCCGCCGGGGGCGGTCACGGTGATCTGGGTGTTGGCCGTGGTGACCGTGCCGGTCACGTTCGTGTTGCCGAAGTGGACGGTCGGCGTCGTGGCGAGTGCGCCGAACCCGGTGCCGGTGATGGTCACTACGGTGCCGGCCGTGCCTTGGGTGGGAGTGATGGAAGTGATGACGGGTGCCATCCGAATCCTCCTGTGCGGTCGCGTGGTGGTTGTGCCGCCGCTTTCCGTACCTGCGCCCCGCGGAAGCAGGCACCCGGCGGTGCGTCCGATCGCACCTCCGGGACTTCGTCACCGGGCTGCCGAGCGGAGGCGTCATGGGAGTCGCAGCACTGCCGCCGATCTCCCCGGCGGGTGGATGGGCGGCGGCCCACCTGTTTGGACATCAGCAAGTGAGCCATTCGGGTGTGAAAGGCAGCAAGAGAAAGGAACAACACATCACTCGAAGGAGTTACATTCATGTTTCCAGTGCGGCCTACAGATAGATGTGTGACGTCCCGTGGAATTCAATGGATCTTCCAGGGCAGGCGCTATTCAGCGACAGGGGAATAGCGGCGGAATCGATTCAACGGACCTTTTTCGATCACTCGGGAAAGGTCCGGCAGCAAAGGATCCGGAAACGCCGATAATCCGAAAATGACGGCGTGGATCCCTGCGAGTGATTCCACGTGACCCAAGTGGTCCGCTTTCGCGAGCGCCTTCCACTTCATCGATATGACCGCAGCTACGGTCCTTGCTTATCCGGGGAGTTGGAAAGGCCCGGAAGACCTACAGTTCAAGGAGTCATGTCGGTGACACATTGGCAGGGATTGAAATTCTGGAGGACGGCGTTCTTCTCGGCGCTCGTCATGGTATTCGCGCTGGGCACCCCGGCAGCGGCCCTGGAGCCCTCGAGCACCACCGTCACGGCGTCACCCGCGACCGCGACCGTCGGCTCGCCCGTGACCCTGACCGCGACGGTCAGCTGCTCCCAGGACCCGAGCGGCGGTCTGGGCGTGACGTTCTTCGACGGGCCCGACCTCCTCGCCACGGTGCCGGTCGGATCGGACGGCGTGGCGACGTACAGCACGACCTTCGCCACCGAAGGCGCCCACACCATCACCGCCGCCTACAACGGCAATGATGTGTGTGCCGCCTCGAACGACGAGACCACGGTCGTGGTGTCCGCCGCGCCCGTTCCCCCCACTCCGCCCTTCGGCTGGTGCGCCCTCGTCTGCGGCAGTCTGATCAACTTCACCGTCGGCGACATCAACAACGTGATCGTGGTGCGCTGAACAGTCGTCCGGTGATCGCTCATCGCTCGCCGTGGCCGCTGGACCGTACAGCACCGAAGCGCTGTCACGTCCCGGCGGCCACAGGGCCGTGGGAGGGCGAACCACGTCACGGCGCGATGCCGTTCCGCCCCCGTCGGACCGCCCGTGGCCGGGGGGAACCGGCGGGCTCGACCATCTCGTCGAGCCGGGCAGGGACCGCGCGCCGATGGCCCCGCAGCCGAACGGCGGGCGGGTGAACCCGCGTCCGGAGGCTGGAACGGGCGCGCACAACGGGATGAGGGCCTTGCCGGCGCCGGTACGGATGTCGCGATCCGCACCAGGCCGGAAGGCCCTCACCCATGTCGAGATCAGCCAACCGTGAACTCCGTGGCCAACCTCTGCGGTCAGTACACCTATCCCTCGCGCTTGCCGTTCACCCGGCGGGGCAGGCCCAGCGGGTTGGCGTCCTTCAGTTCCTGCGGGAGCAGGGCCTGGGGGGTGGACTGGTAGGCGACCGGGCGCAGCCAGCGTTCGATGGCCGTGGCGCCCACCGAGGTGGAGGTGGAGGTGGTGGCGGGGTACGGGCCACCGTGGTGCTGCGCGGTGGTGACCGCGACGCCGGTGGGCCAGCCGTTGACCAGGACCCGGCCGGCCAGCGGGGTCAGCTCGGCGACGAGCGCGGCGCCTTCGCCGCTCTCCCCCGCCGCCTCGGCCGTGCTCAGCTGCACCGTGGCGGTGAGGTTGCCGGGCAGCCGGTCGAGGACCTGGCTGACCTCCTGGCTGTCGCTGTAGCGGGCGATCACGGTGACCGGCCCGAAGCACTCCTCGATCAGGAGTTCGTGGGCGCTGCCGTCCTCCGCGAGCCGGGCGGCGGGCACCGTGAGGAAGCCGGGAACGACCGTCTGCTCCTCGCCGCCGCCGGCGGCGGTGCTGGTGGTGACCTCCGCCAGCTCCGTACGGGCGGCGACGCCGTTGATGAAGTTGTCGCGCATCCGGGTGTCCAGCAGGACCCCGGGGGGCGGCGGCGGCGAGCTTCTCGCCGAGGGTGGCCACCAGCCGGTCGCCCGCCTCGCCCTGCGGGGCGAGGACGAGTCCGGGCTTCACGCAGAACTGGCCGGTGCCCAGGGTGACCGAGCCGGCCAGGCCCTCGCCGATCTCCTCGGCGCGCTCGGCGGCGGCGGCCTCGGTGATGACGACCGGGTTGAGGCTGCCCAGCTCGCCGTGGAAGGGGATGGGGGTGGGCCGGGCGGCGGCGGCGTCGAACAGCGCGCGTCCGCCGCGTACCGAGCCGGTGAAACCGGCCGCCGAGACCAGCGGGTGCTTGATCAGCTCGATGCCGGCCTCGAAGCCGTGCACCACCGAGACGACGTCCTCCGGCAGCCCCACCCGGGCGGCGGCGCGGCGCAGCGCGGCGCCGGTCAGGGCGGAGGTGGCGGGGTGGTCGGGGTGGGCCTTGACGACGACGGGGCAGCCGGCGGCGAGCGCGGAGGCGGTGTCGCCGCCGGGCACGGAGAAGGCGAGCGGGAAGTTGGAGGCGGAGTAGACCGCGACCACGCCCAGCGGGATCTTGTAGCGGCGCAGATCGGGCCGGGGCGGGGTGAGGGAGGCGTCGGCGTGGTCGATGATGACGCCGAGGTAGGCGCCGTCCTCGACCTCGTCGGCGAAGGCGCGCAGCTGGCCGGTGGTGCGGCCCAGCTCGCCGGTCAGCCGGGGCAGGCCCAGGGCGGTCTCGGCGTCGGCCGCGGCAATGATGGCTTCGCGGTCGGCCTCCAGCTCGTCCGCGGCGGCCCGCAGCAGGGCGATCCGGGTGTCACGGTCGGCGAGCCGCCCCACCGTGGCGTGCGCGGCGCGGACGGCCTGGTCCACGTCGGCGGCGGTGGCCTCGGTGGTGACCTGTTCCCGCCGCTTTCCGGTCCGGGGGTCCACGCTCCACACTGGTTCTGCTGGCACCGGTCGTTCCTCCCGCACTGAACGTTCGATATGCTGAACACCGTCCCTGTATGTGAATAGGGAACGTGCAGTGACTCTATAGCGGTTCGAACAAAGGGGTCAAGGTCGATGGCAGCCGGTGAGACAGGCGCATCCCCGGTCAAATCCGCGGTGCGGACCGTGGAACTGCTGGAGTTCTTCGCGGGACGTCCCGGTATGCACTCGCTCGCCGACGTGCAGTCGGCGGTCGGCTACCCGAAGTCGAGTCTGTACATGCTGCTGCGCACCCTGGTGGAGCTCGGCTGGGTGGAGACCGACCCGACCGGCACCCGGTACGGCATCGGGGTGCGGGCACTGCTGGTGGGCACCTCGTACATCGACGGCGACGAGGTGGTGGCCGCGGCGCGCACGACGCTGGACCGGCTCTCGGACGAGACCACCGAGACCATCCACCTGGCCCGCCTGGACGGCACCAGTGTGGTCTATCTGGCCACCCGGCAGTCGGACCACTATCTGCGCCCGTTCACCCGGGTCGGCCGCCGGCTGCCGGCGCACTCCACCTCGCTGGGCAAGGCGCTGCTGGCCACGTATCCGGACGAGCGGATCCGGGAGCTGCTGCCGCCGGAGCTGGAGGCGCTGACCGAGCACACCGTCACGGACCGGGAGCAGCTGATCGAGGAGCTGGGGACGGTGCGCGAGCGCGGTTACGCGATCGACCGCGAGGAGAACACCGTGGGGCTGACCTGCTACGGGGTGGCCATCCCGTACCGGACCCCGGCGCGCGACGCGATCAGCTGCTCGGTCCCGGTGGCCCGGCTGACCCCCTCTCACGAGCAGCAGATCAGGGAGGCGATGCTGCACGCGCGGGACCGGCTCACGCTGGCCACCCGTCACCTGTGACGCAGAGCCCGACGCGCGACGCCCCCCGGCCCGTGATGACGGGCCGGGGGGGCGTCGTCGTGCCGTTCTCCCGGGCGTCAGCTGACGCCGAGCACCTGCTGCACCGGGTCGATCGCGAAGTAGATCACGAACAGGGCGCCGGTCAGCCACAGCATCCAGTTGATCTCGCGGATCCGGCCGGTCGCGATCTTCATCAGCACGTAGGTGACGAAGCCGGCGCCGATGCCGTTGGTGATCGAGTAGGTGAAGGGCATCACGGCGATGGTGACGAACGCCGGGACGGCCAGGGTGTAGTCGTTCCAGTCGATCCGGGCCACCTGCGTCATCATCAGGAAGCCGACCGCCACCAGGGCGGGCGCCGCCGCCTGGGCCGGGACCACCGCCGCCAGCGGGGCGAACAGCAGCGCCAGCGCGAACAGCGCGCCGGTGATCAGGTTGGCGAAGCCGGTACGGGCGCCCTCACCGACGCCGGCCGCCGACTCGATGTACGAGGTGCCCGAGGAGGCGGAGGCCGCCCCGCCCGCGACAGCCGCCATGCCGTCCACGAACAGCAGCCGGCCCAGGCGCGGCACCCGGCCCTTCTCATCCAGCAGCCCGGCCTCGCCGGAGACGGCGACCGCGGTGCCCATGCTGTCGAAGAAGTCGGTCAGGAACAGCGTGAAGGTGATGAGCAGCACGGTGATCCAGGTGATCTCACCGAACGCGCCCAGCAGGCTGAACTGGCCGAGCAGGCCGAAGTCGGGGGTGCCGACGATGTCGTCCGGCAGCTGGGGCACGGTCAGGCCCCAGGCCAGGTCGTCGATGTCGGCGATGGAGTTGATGATGATCGCCACGACGGTGGTGACGGCGATCGAGATGAGGATGGCGCCCTTGGTCCTGCGGGCCATCAGCGCCAGCGTCAGCAGCAGGCCCAGGCAGAACACCAGCACCGGCCAGCCGGTCAGCTCGCCGGTGGCGCCCAGGGACAGCGGGGTGCCGTCGCCGGGGGCGGTGAAGCCGGCGTTCACGAAGCCGATCAGGGCGATGAACATGCCGATGCCGACCCCGATGGCCTGCTTGAGCGCCATCGGGATCGCGTCCATCACCTTCTGCCGCAGCCCGGTGGCCGCCAGGGCGCACAGGATGAGCCCTTCGATCACCACCAGGCCCATGGCGTCGGGCCAGCTCATCCGGGGCGCGATCTGGTAGGCGACCATCGCGTTGATGCCGAGCCCGGCGGCCAGCGCCAGCGGCAGGTTCGCGGTGATGCCCATCAGCACGGTCATGATCGCCGCCACCAGCGCGGTGGCGGTGACCACCTGCTGGAAGTCCAGCTGGTTGCCGTAGGCGTCCTCGGCGCCGCTGAGGATGATCGGGTTCAGCACCAGGATGTAGGCCATGGCGAAGAACGTGGCGAGCCCGCCGCGCACCTCCCGGCCCAGGGTGGAGCCGCGCGCCGATATCTGGAAGAAGGTGTCGGCACGTTCGATGAGCGCGGGGCGGGACGGCATGGGCTTCCTCGGTGATGTGGTCCGGGTGGCACGAAGGTGTGCGACCGGGGGATTCTGCCTGCCAAGCCAGCCGGAAAGGTTTACGCGGTGTAACACGATGCCGCACCGTTACGGAATCGCGTTCTCGGGGCACCGCTCAGGGCAGCCGGGCGAGAGCGTGCCGGACCAGGGCCAGATCATCGGCGGTGGCCAGGCCGGCGTGGTAGAGCCGCAGTTCGGTGGCGCCCAGAGAGGCGGCGTGTGCGGCGTCGTCCACCAGGGTACCGGGGCTGCCCCCCATTCCCGCGACGACCTGGAAGTTGGCCGCCAGCACGGTGCCGGCCCGGCGGTGCGCGGCGAACGGCGGCAGCACGGCGGTACGGGCCCGCTCGTCGCCGGTGCACGGCAGCACCACCCCGTCCGCGTGGTCCAGCACCGCCTTCGGGTCGACGCCGGCGTTGGCGCCCAGGGCGCGGGGCGCCGGGTGGGCGTGCAGCAGCACCCGGAAGTCCGGCAGTCCGCGTTCGCGGGCCCGCTCCTGTACGGCGGCCACCGTCTCCCGCTGGAAGGTGTCGGCCGCGGCGCCGCGCCAGCCGGCCACCGCCGCCGCGTCCTGGTCGCTCAGCTCGCCCTCGACGGCCCGCCCCTCCCAGGCGGGGGCCAGCAGCTCCCGCACCCGGGCGCACAGACCCCGCGGTTCCGCGCCGTGCTCCGCGTACCCCCGCTCGCACACGGCGCAGAAGCACAGGGACATCAGCCACCGCCCGTACTCCCCCAGCGGGGCCCCGGCGATCTTGTCGTGCGCGTGCGGGTGCTCCAGGCCGTACCAGCCGCAGGACTCCAGCTCGGTGCCGGTGGTGCCGGGGCGCACCGCGGCCTCGGCGGCCAGCCGGACCGCGTACGCGCGCACTTCGGGGCGCGCGACGCACGGCGCCCACGGGTAGTGGTCGCCGTGCGCGTTGCGCACCGTGCTGTCGGGGTGCTCGCGGCCGAGCCGGGAGTTGTGGGCCAGGATCACCCACGAGTGGACGTCGAGCCCGGCGGCGGTGAGCGCGCCGGCGGCCTCGCCGTACGGGTCGTCGCCCGGCAGCCAGGTCTGGGCGGCGGGGCGCAGCGCGGATCCCGCCCAGTGCGCGGGGTCGGCCGGGTAGTACACGGCGGAGTGCCGGGCCGTGACGATGCGGTGGCCGGGGTGGCGCGGGGTGAGGGCGCGGGTGGCGTGGTACGCGGCGGCGAGGGTGACCTGCTGGACGCCGAGGCCGGCGATCAGCTCGGGGGCGGCGGGGTCGCCGGTGACGTCCCAGGGGTAGAGGAAGGCGGCGGTGCGCATCGGCATCGGGTCAGCGTCCTAGCAGGGTGAGGCCGCGCTCGATGAGCGCGGCGAGTTCGGTGACATGGGCGGGGGCGGGCTCGGTGAGCGGGGCGCGCACCGGGCCGACGTCCAGGCCGCGCAGCCGTACCCCGGCCTTGACCAGGGAGACGGCGTAGCCCTTGCCCCGGTCGCGCAGCTCGACCAGGGGCCGGTAGAAGCCGTCCAGGAGCCGGTCGGCGGTGTCCCGGTCGCCGGTGGCGAGCGCGGTGTGGAAGGCGAGGGCGATCTCGGGGGCGAAGCAGAAGACGGCGGAGGAGTAGAGGTCCACGCCCAGGGCGCGGTAGGCGCTCTGGGTGAGTTCGGCGGTGGGCAGTCCGTTGAAGTAGCGGAACTCCTCGCCGGGGGCTTCGGTGCGCACCGCGCTGATGACGCGCTGGAGCAGGTCGAGGTCGCCCAGGCCGTCCTTGAAGCCGGTGATGCCGGGGACGCGGGCGAGTTCGACGACGGTGGCGGGGGTGAAGACCGCGTTGTCGCGCTGGTAGACGATGACGTCCAGGCTGGTGGCGGCGGCGATCCGGGTGTAGTGGTCGAGCAGGCCGTGCTGTTCGGCGCGCACCAGGTAGGGCGGCAGGGCGAGCAGTCCGTCGGCGCCGGCGGCCTCCGCGCTGCGCGCGAAGTCCACGGCGAGTGCGGTGCCGTAGCCGGTGCCGGCGACCACGGGGACGCGTCCGGCGGCCTCCTCGACGGCGGCGGCGACACAGGTGCGGAACTCGTGGGGGGTCAGGGCGTGGAACTCCCCGGTCCCGCAACAGGCGAAGATGGCTCCGGCGCCCGCTTCGATCCCGGCGCGCAGATGGGCACGGTAGGTGTCGGTGGCGAGGGCGCCGTCCGGTCCGTAGGCGGTCACGGGGAAGAAGAGCGGACCCGCCAGCCGGGTGGCGAGTGAGGTGGTCGTCATGCGGGCCCCCAGGGACTCGTACAGGATGATGACTATCGTCCATATACCTGAACGACCACGCTAGATGAGTACGGAATCAATGGTCAACAGGTCATTGACAGCACGTTGACGGGCACACGGCGACCACTTAGCGTGTCCCGATATATGAACGATATTTATGGATGGAGACTCGATGAGTGCCGCTGAGCCCACAGGTCGTACCGGATCCACGGTTCTGCTCACCGGAGCCGCCGGCGGCGTGGGCACCCTGATGCGGGAACTGCTCCCCGCTTACGGCTATACGCTGCGGCTGCTCGATGTGGTCCCCGTGCCCGGCGCCCCCGAGGCCATCATCGCCGACCTCGGTGACCGGGACGCACTGCGTGAGGCGGTGCGCGGGACCGACGCCATTCTCCATCTCGCGGGGATCTCCCTGGAGTCCTCCTTCGAGAAGATCCTGCGCGCCAATATCGAGGGCACCTACAACCTCTACGAGGCCGCCCGCGAGGAAGGTGTGCGCCGGGTCGTCTTCGCCTCCAGCAACCACGCGATGGGCTACCACCCGTGGCCCGCCGCCGGCGCGGACACCCCGCTGCTGCCGGCCGACGCCCCGCACCGGCCCGACACCTTCTACGGCCTGTCCAAGTGCTTCGGCGAGGACCTGGCCCAGCTGTACTGGGACAAGCACGGCATGGAGACGGTGTCCGTCCGGATCGGGTCGCTGTTCCCCGAACCCAACTCGGTGCGGATGCTGTCGATGTGGCTGAGCCCGGAGGACGGGGCCCGGCTCTTCCACGCCGCGCTGACGGCGCGGGAGGTCGGCCACACCGTGGTCTACGGCTCCTCGGCCAACACCCGCCTGGTGTGGGACCTGGCCACCGCGCGCGGGCTCGGCTACGCGCCGCAGGACGACTCCGAGAAGTTCGCGGAGAAGCTGATCGCCGAACAGGGCGAGCTGGACCTGGCCAACCCCGATCAGGCGCACCTGGGCGGGCACTTCGTCACCAGCCCGCCCCAGTGGCCGGTCGGGCACCGGCCGCACCCGACCCCCGAGGCGGACTGAGCGCGGCGGCGGGACGCCGGGCGGGACCGGTCTGGGCCCGCCCGGTCCCGGCGGGTGCGCGCGGCGGCGCTCTCGCCCGGTTCCCCGGCAAAGTGAGGCCGAGGGGCAGTCACGTCGTACGGGGTGGTTGTCGCGCGGCTCATCAGGGGCTTGTCCCCGCAGGGTTGATCATGGCGAGCGCCAGGCGTTCACCACGGCTGCCAGGGAAGAAGCAGCGGTGAGCAGCAGTCCTGCGGTGCCCAGGACGTACAGCACGCGCCGTGGCCGGGCGCCGGGCGCGCAGTCCGCGCACAGCAGCACCGGCCGATACCGGCCGCCGTGGGCGGGCGGGCCGGCCCAGGTGACGAGGGCCCGCCGGTGGCATCGCGTGCAGGTTCCGGCGTGCCACCAGCGGCTCGCACGCAGGTCTTGAGCCGATGTGGGCGGTCGGGGATTCATGGGTGTCTCAACAAGGTGAGTGGGCAAGAAGGGTGGACTGTCCTGCCCTCGGGTGGTCGAGGGCAGGAGGAACGAGGCCCCTGCCCGGCCCCGGAGGGCCGACCGCCGGGACATGGCGGGCGGTCATCGGGCGGACGGGGCGGCCGGCTTCTCGCGCGGGGAGAGCGTCATGACGCCGTCTCCCTCCGCCGTGCCCCACGCTCGGCGGCAGGACGCCGGTGCGCGGGCACCTGCACCAGGTACTCACCCGGCACTGGCCGCAGAGCGGTCTCCGCTTTCGGCGTATGGCACCAGCATGTACAGTCCGTCCGCAGCCAGGACGGTGTATCCGGGTGGGGCGCGTCCAGACACATCCAGTGGGCCCATGGCCACAACCGGCCGTCGTCGGCCGCTTGGCACATCGCGGTGACCATGATCAGTTGTTCCATCGGCCGCCACCGCCCGCCGTGCGCCGTATCAGGTCCGCCATGCCCGGCGGTTGCTCGGCCACCGGCACCAGCGCGTACCGCTCCACGCACAGGGGGCAGACACGCACCACCCCGGCCGCAGTGACGGCGACCGTCACCAGCAGCCGCTCGGGCACCGTCCCGCAGGCCTCCGAACCGAGCGCGCACATCGCTCTCATGCCGGCCCTCCCCCCGTGTCGGAAATCCCCGAGGTGTAACGGAGTAAGACGCTCACGTCGTCCGCGTGCCGCTGGCAGGCCGTCACCGTCACCCGTCGGCCGCGCGGCCCGGCCGCCGTGATGACCGCCGGCGGATACGCCACACCTCCGCACCACACGCAGCGCTCCGCCACGCGCCCGGCCACCGCCGCGAGCGAGGTGAGCAACGGGACCGCGTCGGTGAGGCAGTCACCACGCGGCAGCACCACCCACCGCCACACCCCGCCCCGCTCGGGCCCCCTGTCCGCCGACGGGACGTAGGTGGCGTCTGTGTGGCCCAGCAACTGCACGCCTTCAGGGAACGTGGCGGGCACGCCAGCGGGGATGAACCAGACCATGGTGTCGCTGGTCTGGTCGGCTACGACGCCCCGCGAGGGCACGAGGGCCAGCAGCAGTTCGCCCGTTGCCCGCGGCACAGGCACGGCGTTGAACCAGCGTCCGCACGGCACCCGGGTCGCCCCGGACCCGGCGGCCGGAATCCAGCTGGGCAACGTCATCGGGGCCCTCGGGACCGGGCACGTGGCTTCATCGCGGCGCACAGGTCGGGAGCATCCGTCAGCCTGATCTGCTTGCCCCGGTGGCATGGGGAGATCAACCAGTACGAGCCCGGGGGTGTCACCCGGTGTGGCGCTGGCAGGATCAGTTCTTCCGCCAGTACGACCTCCGTGTCGGCCTGGCGCCATGCGCTCGCGGCGGAGGCCGACACGAGGATGTACAGCATGCGCTCAGCAGGGTGTACGAGGATGGGGCCGGGTTCGGTCCGCAGCCGGGACAGGGCCTGGGCTCCGAGAAGTCTGGGCGCGCGGACGGCAGCCCACGGGGACAACGGTGTCGACATCGTTCCTCCTGTGAGGTGATGCCGCGAACGTAGAGGCCGGGTGGCGCCCCTACCCGAACTCTCAGTTCGGGTGTGCCACAGGCTCGGGTCAGCAGACCACGCCGATTCGGTCGGCCAGCCCGGTTGCCTGGCGCCGCAGGGTGGGCCTCACTCGGCTCACCAGTTCCCGGGCCATCTCCCGTGCCACCGGGGAGCGGGCCAAGTCCTGTGGCGCCTCGGCCTCCAGATCGATCAGACGCAGCAGTACAGCGGCATCTTCCCTGCGCTGGAAATGACAACGGGCCACATCGAGGTCGAACGTGAACCGGCGCTCCAGACTCGGGATGTGGTCCATGATGAGCTGATCAGCTACTCGCAGGGCCTCGCCGGTCTCACCGGCCTCCATCTCGATGCTCAACAGGTGCAGCCCCACGTTGGTGGGCCCGAACACCGTCCGTCCCGCGTTGGTCTCGCCAGCCTGGTCCGCCAGCGGTCCGGCAACAGACAACAGATGCTCGCGTGCCTGGTGATGACGGCGCCGGCGTCCAAGCGCCACCACGGCCACCAGCTCCAACGCGCCTTTCATCGCCACTGAATCCCGCGTCGCGGGCACGTGACCGAGCCGCGCCACTCCTTGCCGTGCGACCTCGCCGGCGGCTTCGGGCTGGCCGTCGCCGATCAGAATGTGTCCCAGGTTCCAGTGAGCCGTGGCCGTGCGGATCGGATCTGCCGCGTCCTCAGCGGCCCGTAGCGCGCGGTCGGCAACCATGAGCGACAGATCGGTTCGGCCTGCCCGCCGACAGTAGGAGCGGAGCAGGCCGTACAGGTCCGCCGCACACCGCAGAACGTCCCGGCGAAGTGCTGCCTCCCCCGGCGCTCGCGAGGCACGCAGCGCCTGCTCCACATCCACGATCAGCTGCGGCAGCACCTTGGCCGCCGCAGTGAACCGCGCCGGCTCCGACTGCCACGATGCCCAAGCCGACTCCACCCGCTCACGCAGCCGGACCGCATCGACCGGAGCATCATCGCCGAGTACGGCCTGATACCCAAGCAGCGCGGCAGCAACGCCGGGCGCAATCAACGGTTCGGTTGGCGCTTGGCGATTGTCCTCCTGCTCAAGGAGATGAGTGAGCGGCACGCCCAGTTCTCGGCTGATAGCCCACAGCACATCGACCGAAGGGGTTTTCAACCCACGCTCGATCTGGGACAAGTAGTCCACCGTGATCGCGCACAAACCGGCGATGGCCGCCTGTGTCCGGCCTGACCGCTCCCTGACCTCCCGGACGCGCCTTCCAATGATGAGCTTCGGCGCACCCACGGTGCCCCCTGCGATCGGATGATGACTTTCCGTTGCAGTCTAAGTTCAACTCCACCCGTGGGACCCTGTGACGGACAGAACTCACCCGCCAGTGCCCTGGGGAACCGGTGACAACACTGCTCGTGCTGTGGGACATCGACCACACGCTCATCGCCATGCGCGGCATCGGCAGCCAACTGTTCGGCATGGCCTTCGAACAGACACTCGGCGTTCCCATGAAGCGGCAGGCCCTCATCGACGGGATGACCGATCAGACCATCTTCGCGGCCACCGCCCACGAACACGGAATCGCGGTGAGCAGCGCGGATTTCGCCCGATTCGCCGCAGCACTCGCCGAGGTGCACCTCGCCCACATCCCTCAGATCCGCGAACGCGGCCACGCCCTCCCCGGTGCCGCCTCCGCCATCGCCGCCTTCGCTGCCCTTGGCATCCGCCAGAGCGTCGCGACGGGCAACATCGCAGCCACCTCCAGGATCAAGCTCGCCGCCTTCGGTCTCGACACCGAAATGGACTGGGCAACCGGCGCCTTCGGAGACGACGCCGACAACCGACCCGACCTTGTGCGCGTTGCCCGGCTACGCAGCGGCTGTCAACCGAGCGATATCGTGGTCATCGGTGACACTCCGGCCGACATCGACGGCGCCACCGCCAACGAGATCCTCGCGGTGGGCATCGCCTCCGGCAAGAGCACCGAGGACCGATTGCGCGCGGCCGGGGCATCCGTAACCCTGCCCGACCTCACCAACATCGACCTCCTCCTGGACGCCATCGGCCGTCGGGTGAAGGACTAGTTCAGCACTGCGGAATCCGGTCACGGGCGGACGCACCAGCGGCGCCGCGGGGCCAGCACCTTCCACCGCATCTGGCGGGGTACCCGACGCCCGCGAGGTGAGCGCCTGTACCGGGCCCACCACCACCGGCTGCCCAGCCGCACCCGAGGACCGGGACTCCGTCTGGGGCGGCCTTCGCCACGGACATTCTGGAACGACAAGACGCCCCGCCCCATGGGGATGCCGCTGGATCGGCCAACAGCATCCTTCCGGTGCGCGGCGCCCCGTTCACCCGCTGGTGGACACGGCCAGCGCACAGGCCCGCGCCGTGCGGGCCAGCCGTTCCGCGTCGGGCCCGGCACCGCCCGGTACCGGGAAACGGCGGCGCACATAGCCGAAGGTGAGGCCGGAACGCGGATCCGCGAAGGCCATCGAGCCGCCCGCCCCGTCGTGTCCGAAGGACCCGGCGCCCAGGAACGGCAGCCCGATCATGAAGCCGACGCCGTACGGGCGGTGGATGTCCAGCACCAGGTCCTGGCCCGCCACCTGCGGCAGCGCCCAGCCGCCGTAGGTGTCCGGGCGCAGCAGCGGCGGCCGGCGGGTGCCGTCCTCGTCCGCCGTACCGTGCACCGCCGCCGCGTAGAGCCGGGCCAGGCCGCGCGCGCTGCCCACTCCCCCGGCCGACGCCTGGCCACCGGCCCGGAACGACCGGGAGTTGGGCCACTCCCACAGCGGCCCCGCGTCCGGGCGGTGTTCGTTGCCCGCGATGCCGCCGAGGCGGTCGGGTGCGAACGGGTTCTCCGGCAGCGGCCGCGGCGGCAGCACGGTGGCCACCCGCTCCTCGTACTCCTGCGGCAGTCCCAGGAACATCTCGATGCCGTACGGGCGGCGGATCCGCTCCTCGTACACCTGCTGGAGCGTGCGTCCGGTCGCCCGGCGCACCACCTCGCCGAGCAGCGCGCCGATGGTCGCCGTGTGGTAGCCGAACAGCCCGCTGTCCGGGTTCCAGTACGGGGGGTGCGGGGCCAGCAGTTCGGCCAGCGCGCGGTCGTCCGCCAACTCCGCGAGGCCGAAACCGGCCTCGGTGCCGATCGCGCCCGCCCGGTGGGTCAGCAGCTGCCGCAGGGTGACCCGTTCCTTGCCGGCCGCGGCGAACCGCGGCCAGTAGTGCCGCACTTCGCGATCGAGGTGCAGCACGCCCTCCTGTGCCAGCAGCGCGGCGGTCAGATAGGCGGCGCCCTTGGTGGAGGAGAACACACCGATCAGCGCTTCGCCCCCGAGGCCGGGACCACCCCACAGATCGACGACAGGGCGGCCGTGCAGATACGCCGCGACCTGCGCCGAGTGTTCCGGGTCGGCGGCGAGCAGCGCCGCCAGTTCCTCCCGCACCGGCTCGAACCCCCGGGCCGTGCGGCCGTGCGTCTCGCTCAACACTGTGCCTTTTCATCCGTTCCGTTGTCCGAAAGTATGCCCGCGCGACGGTGCCCCGGCGGGCGTGCGCCCGCCGGGGCACCGTTGTGCAGCGGCGCGCGGATCAGCCGATGAGCCGGCCGCTGCCCGCGTACAGGCCCACCAGGACCGGCACCGCCGCCGGGTGGTCGACCCGGGTGCGCAGCGCGGGGGTCCAGCCGGCGTCCTCGCCGACCGGGCGCGCGGGTCCGGTGGCGTGGTAGGCGGCGATCAGGTCCACCGGGCGCCCGTTGAACCAGTTGTCGCCCGCGGTCAGCGACTGGCCGTCGTTGAAGGGCCGGATGACCCGGTCGGCGGTGGTCCCCCGGGCGAGCGTGAACGCGTTGTGCTCGGCGACGAGACGGGACTCGAAGCCGACACCCCAGCTGTAGCCGAACCGGCCGCCCTCGTCCTGCCGGTAGTGGTTGTTGTAGACGTCCACCTGGCCGAAACGGACCCGGGGCGCCCGCTCGTTGACGTTGTGGAAGAGGTTGTGGTGCAGGGTGATCCGCAGCCGGCCCCGGTCGTCGGCGCCCGCGCCGTCACCGTTGCCGATGATCATGGTCTTGTCGTGCTCGCGGAAGACGTTCCAGCTGACCGTCACCAGGTCCGTGCCGCGCACGATGTCCAGCAGCCCGTCGTGCTGCTGGTACAGCCGCCCGAAGTAGTGCGGCAGCCCGCTGTCGGGATTGCGGCCGTCGGTGAAGGTGTTGTGGTCGATCCACACGTGCCGTGCGCCGCGCAGCTCGATGGCGTCGTACTCGGAGTTCCAGTTGCCGTACTGGCCGTCGGTGGGGTCCCAGGAGGGGAAGCAGTCGGCGGCGTCCTCCAGGGTGAGGTTGCGGATGATGACGTTCTCGGCGTTCTGCACGCTCAGGCTGGCGCCCAGCAGGCGGGCGTCGCGGCCCTCGCCGATGATGGTGGTGTTGGAGCCGACCGACAGCCGCACCCGTTCGCGCTGAGCGAGCTGGGAGGCGTGCCGGGCGTCCTCGAGGGGCCCCTCCGGCTCGCTCTCCCAGCCCCACACCTGCGGGTCGTAGGCGGCGAGATAGTCCTCGATGGTGTAGCCGTCGACCGCGTAGTCGGCGCAGCCGAGCACCCGGCCCGCGTCGTCGGTGTTGACGTCGACCGTCCCCCTGATCTTGATGATCTTGGGGGTGGGGTCCTGGTCGTTGAGCGCGGCGACCAGCCCGGCGCGGTCGGTGACCGTGTACGTGTGCGCCCGGTCGGCGTCCGACCCCCCGGTCACCCCGCCCTCGGCCGCACCCCAGCCGTCACCGGCCCCCAGGACCGTACGGGAGGGGTCCGGCGGGCCCGCGGGACCGGCGGCCCGGGCGGTCGCGCCCAGAGGCAGCAGGCCCACGGCCAGCGCGGCGCACCCGGCGAGTGCACCGGCTCTCAGACGGCGTACGGGCATGGCGACTCCTTCGATTCGGCGGTGAACAAAGGGGAATGCGGACGAGCGGGCCCGGCGGGGCGACGGCGAGGGGTGGCGTACGGGCCGGGTCAGCCGGCCCAGGGCGCCCCCAGTTCGGAGTACAGCGCCAGCCGCCGCGCCCCGGCGGCGGTCAGCGCGTCGACACCGTCGATGATGCGGCGCGGCCCCTGCACGGCGGGCTCCGTGTGCCAGGCCGCGTCCGGCAGCACCCGTGGTTCGGGCGCGGTACGTACCGCCTCCACCAGCCGCATGAAGGCGCCGGTGCGCTCCGGGGGCACCAGCAGCGCGGTGGCCGGGTCGCGCAGATGGGCGATCAGGTTCTCCAGCAGATCGGTCCGGCCGTGGTCGCTGTACTGCGGCTCGTGGCCCTCGCGTTCCAGCAGTACCCGGTCCTGCTTGTACCAGAAGGTGATGCGGCCCCGTTCGCCGTGCACCTCGACGTACGGCTCGCCCGGCTGCTCGGCGGCCAGGGTGACGGCGGTGACCACGCGGGTGCCGTCCCGCGTGGTGATCCGGGCTGCGGAGGTGTCGTCCGAGGCGATGTCGTTGACCCGGTAGAGCTCCAGCTCGACCGTGTCGACGTCCTGCGCGCGGTCGGCCCCGGCCAGGTGGAGGGCGGTGGCCACCGCGTGCGCGAGCGGGTTGGTGAGCACCCCGTCCACCACGTCGCGGCCGTCCGGGGTGCGGCGCAGACCGCCCCACGGCGCGCGCTGCCAGTACGCCTCCTCCCGCACCCAGGCGCCGGCGGCCCCGTACCCGTTCACGGGCCCGATCGCACCGCCGTCGATCAGCCCCCGCAGGTACGGCAGGGCGTGCGAGCCGAGCGACTGGAAGCCGATCTGGCACCGCACACCGGCCGCCGCGATCCCGTCCGCCATTCGCCGGAACTCGGCCAGCGAGGGGGCCGGCGGCTTCTCCAGCAGGATGTGCGCCCCCGCCCCGGCGGCGATCAGCGCGAGGTCGGCGTGGGTGTGGATGGGCGTGCAGATGATGACGATCCGCGCGCCCGTGCGCTCCAGCAGCTCCGCGAGGTCGGCCGACTGGACGGGTGCGCCGAGCCCCTCGCCCAGCTCCTCGGCGGTCAGCGGCTGGAGTTCGCAGATCCCGGCGAGGGTGACCGCGCCGCTCGCCGTCAGCCGGCGCAGATTGCGCAGATGCCAGCGGCCGTGCCCCCGGGCGCCCACGAGCACCACGGGAAGCGGGCTGTTGCTGTTCGTTGTCATGAGTGGCCCTTCAGCCCGCGTACGGCTCGGGGACCTCGCCCGGCTGGGAGAGGAAGGCGAAGTCGCAGCCGGTGTCGGCCTGGGTGATGTGCTGTTCGTACAGCACGCCGTACCCGCGGCCGTACCGCAGCGGCGGCGCCTGCCAGTCGGCGCGGCGGCGCTCCAGCTCCGCGTCGTCCACGTGGAGGTGGAGGCGGCGTCCCTCGACGTCCAGGGTGATGAGGTCACCGGTGCGCACCAGCGCCAGCGGGCCGCCGACGTGCGACTCGGGGGCGATGTGCAGCACGCACGCGCCGTAGCTGGTGCCGCTCATCCGGGCGTCGGAGAGCCGCACCATGTCGGTGACGCCCTCCTTGAGCAGGTAGTCGGGGATCGGCAGCATCCCGTACTCGGGCATGCCGGGGCCGCCGAGGGGGCCCGAGCCGCGCAGCACCAGGACGCTGTCGGCGGTGATGCCGAGCTCCGGGTCGTCGATGTTCTTCTGCATGGTCTTGTAGTCGTCGAAGACCACGGCCGGGCCGGTGTGCTGGAGCAGGTGCGGCTCGGCGGCGATGTGCTTGATGACGGCGCCGTTGGGGGCGAGGTTGCCGCGCAGCACGGCGACGCCGCCCTCGGGGGCGAGCGGGTTGTCCAGGGTGCGGATGACGTCGTCGTCGTGGACGAGGGCCCCGGCCAGCTGCTCGCGCAGGCTGGGGTGGCTGATGGTGGGCCGGTCCAGGTGGAGGTGCGTCTCGCCCAGGCGCGCCAGCAGTCCGGGAAGGCCGCCCGCGTAGTGGAAGTCCTCCATCAGGTGGGCGCCGCCGGGCCGCAGGTTGGCCAGCACCGGGACGGTACGGGCGATGCGGTCGAAGTCGTCCAGGGTCAGGTCCACGCCCGAACGGCCCGCCATCGCGATGAGGTGGATCTCGGCGTTGGTGGAACCGCCCAGCGAGAGCACCGTGGTGACGGCGTCCTCGTACGCCTCGCGGGTGAGGAACTTCGAGAGCTTCTCACCGCGCCTGACCAGCTCCACGGCGCGCAGTCCCGCGGCGGCGGCCATCCGGCTGTGGCCGGAGTCCACGGCGGGGATGGAGGCGGCGCCGGGGACGGTGACGCCCAGGACCTCGGCGGCGGAGGTCATGGTGGAGGCGGTGCCCATGGTCATGCAGTGGCCCGGCGAACGCGCCAGCCCGCACTCCAGTTCGGCCAGCTCGCAGTCGCCGATCTTCCCGGCCCGCTTCTGGTCCCAGTACTTCCACATGTCGGTGCCCGAGCCGAGCGTCTCGCCGCGCCAGTGGCCGCGCAGCATCGGCCCGGCCGGCACGAAGACGGTCGGCAGGTCGACGCTGGCCGCGCCCATCAGCAGCGCCGGGGTCGTCTTGTCGCAGCCGCCCATCAGCACCGCGCCGTCCACCGGATAGCTGCGCAGCAGCTCCTCGGTCTCCAGGGCGAGCAGGTTGCGGTACAGCATGGGGGTGGGCTTCTGGTACGTCTCGGAGAGCGTCGAGACGGGGAACTCCAGCGGGAAGCCGCCGGCCTGCCACACCCCGCGCTTGACGGCCTCGGCCCGTTCGCGCAGATGCTGGTGGCAGGGGTTGATGTCCGACCAGGTGTTGAGGATGGCGATCACGGGCTTGCCCATGTGCTCCTCGGGCAGATAGCCCAGCTGCCGGGTACGGGCCCGGTGCGAGAACGAGCGCAGCCCGTCGGTGCCGTACCACTGGTGGCTGCGCAGGGTGGCCGGGTCGAAGTCCCCGGTGGGGTTCGCGGTCTCCTCGCTCATCGCACGTCCCACCCTTCGACGATGGCGGCCACGGCCGCGCGGCCCTCGGCGGACAGCGGGGCGCTGGGCGGCCTGATGTCGCGGCGGGCCAGGCCCAGCACGGCCAGCGCCTCCTTGACCACGGACACGTTGTTGGCCGACTGCTGGGCGGCGCGCAGCTCCTCGAAGCCGCGGATCCGCTCCCAGACCTTCATGGCGGCGGGGTAGTCGCCCGCGCGCAGCGCGGTCAGCATGTCGAGGGAGACGGACGGCGCGACGGTCACCAGGCCCGAGGTGAAGCCGGTGGCGCCGGTGGCGAAGTAGCCGGGCGCGTACAGCTCGGCGAGGCCGGCCACCCACACGAACCGGTCCAGGCCCGCCTCGCGGGCGAAGGTGGCGAACCGTACGGCGTCCGGCACGGCGTACTTCACGCCGATGACGTTGGGGCTCAGCTCGCCGAGCCGGGCCAGCGCCGACCCCTCCAGGAGGGGGTTGCGCACGTAGGGGACCACGCCGAGACCGGGTACGGCCTCGGCGATGACGCGGTGGTACTCCACCCAGCCCTCGGCCGAGACGTACGGGTTGACGGGCTGGTGCACCATGACGAGGTGCGCGCCGGCGTCGGCCGCGGCGCGGGCGTCGGCGACCGCGGTGGCCGGGTCCAGCCCGATCCCGACGACGATCTGCGCCTCGTCGCCCGCCTCGGCGACGGTCAGTTCGACCTCCAGGCGGCGCTCGGCCGGGGTGAGGGAGTAGAACTCACTGGTGTTGCCGTTCGGCGTGAGGGTCCGGATGCCGCCGTCGAGGAGCCTGCGCAGCAGCGCGCGGTAGGTGTCCTGGTCGAGCGCGCCCTCGGCGTCGAACGGGGTGACCGGGATGGCCACCACATCGGCGAGGGCGGCGCGCTGGGCCGCGAAGTCGGTCATGGTGTCTTCTCACTGCCTTCCTTGGGGAGCGTGTCCTCGGGGAACGCCCGGGACACGAACCCCGCTATGTGCGCGTGCAACAGCCGGGCGGCGCCGTCGGCGTCGCCCTCCTCGGCGCGGGCCAGGATCGCCCGGTGCTCGTCCGCCTCGCCGTCCCAGCTGGGGGTGATCTGCCAGGCGACGGAGGAGACGAGGGCGGCCTGATCGCGCAGGTCGTCAAGGGTCTTCACCAGCAGCGGGTTGCCGCAGGGGGCGTACAGGGCGCGGTGGAAGTCGCGGTTGGCCTCGGCGCGGTCGGCGGGGTCGGTGGCGGCCAGCGCGCGGGCCAGGGCCTCGCGGGCGGGGGCCAGCTCGCGGCCGGCGGCGACGGTGCGGCGCAGCGCCTCGGGCTCCAGCAGCTGCCGGATGTCGTACACGGCGCGGGCCATGCCGGCGTCCACGGTGCGTACGGCGGCGCCCTTGTACTCGTTCATCTCGACCAGCCCACGGCCCGCGAGGGTCTTCAGCGCCTCGCGGACCGGGGTCTTGGACACCCCGAAGCCGGCGGCCAGTTCGGTCTCCACCAGGGGCGACCCGGGCGCCAGCGCTCCGCTGAGGATGGCGTGGGTCAGATGCTCCAGGACGTAGCTGGTCCGGGAGGGGATGGGGACGGGAACCGGGGGTGTGCCGGGACGCGGGGGGGCTCATGGCGTGGGCTGGCTCGTCTCGTATATGAGATATGGCGTATGACGTATGAGATGCACAGCGCACGCTAGAGGGAGCCGCGGGGGACGTCAACGGTTGCGACAGAACTGGGGGAAAGGGCTTTCTACGAACCACCGGCCGACCCGCCGCGCACATCCGCGCGAGCGGGCCGGCCGGTGTTCCGCCGCTGCGATCAACTACAGGTGTTGCGACTGGAGTTGTTCAGGGTGAGGTTGCGGAACTGGATGTTCACGCCGCACGGGTTCTCATTGACCGCCGAGTTGGTCACCGTGAGGTTCTGGAGGGTGACGTCCCGGGTGTTGGCGAACTCCGTACGGGCGGCGATCCGGATGTCCCCGGGGCCGCTGACCGTGCCGCCGACGGCCGCGAGGGTCACGTTGTAGCAGTTCTCGATGAGGATGGCGTTGCTGCCGGTCTGCGCGATGTCGATGCGGTCGATCACGGCGCCGCCGCTCTCCGACACGCAGAAGATCCCGCGCCCGCCCCCGCGGGCGATGACCTCGCCCACCCGGATGTTGGTGGGGTAGCCGTCCCCGACCCGGCCGTTGCGGTTGGCCATCCGGAACGCCGCGTAGCCGGTCCCCGTCCCGGCGCCCTGGCCGTCGACCCGCTGCACGGTGGCGTTGATGGTGTCGTTCAGCAGGAGCCCCGAGTAGGCCGTGTTCCTGGCCGTGACGGTCCCGATGGTCAGCCCGTCGACCCCGTACGTCTCCACCCCGTGGTTGTTGGTACCGGACACGTAGACGTTGTCGATGCGGACATTGCGGGTACGGACGTTGCGGTTGCTGTGGTTGTCGATCCGGACGCCGAACCCGCCGGAGAGCCGCAGATCGAGTTGGCCGAGGGTGATGTTCGTCCCGTTGCGCACGAACACCCCGAAGTAGGGGGCGCCGGTGACGTTGAGGTACGGCACCTCGATGTCGGTCACGTTGCGCCCGCGCACCACGGCGTGGTCACCGCCCGGGGTGCCCGTGACGTTGATCGTGCCGCAGACCTCCAGGATGGTGTAACTGGGCAGGTCCAGCGACTGGTTGGCGGGCATGTTCCCGGACCCGCGCACCACGACGCGCTGCTTGCTGGTGCGCCCCGGGGTCAGGCTGTTCACCGCGGCCCGCATGGCGGCGAGCATGTCGGTGCCGGAGTACCCGGGCGCGGTCCAGGTGCTGCCGTTCTGCACGGCCTGGGCATGTGCCCCGGAGTCGCCGCAGGCCAGGGCGCCGACATCACCGGCGGCGACTCCGGCGGCGGCGGTGGTGCGGGTGTCGGCCGCATCGGCGGCGGAGGCGCCGCCGGCCCCGGTGAGGGTGGCGGCGGCCGTGACCATGGCGAGGAAGCCGGCGACGACCAGGGAGGTCCTCCGCCTGCGGAAGGGCGTCACGGCTCTGATCTTGCGCGTTCCCATGCGTTCTCTCCTACGGTGGGGGGAGTGTGCTGAATCGATTCACGAGAAGCGCGGGACTGTCCCGTACCCGGTGCTCGCGAACCGGAGGAGCGTGCGGTGACCACGGGCCGGGTGAAAGCGCTTACGGCTGGCGCGCGCAGGGGGACCCGGCCCATCCGGGATCCTCGCAACGGCCCCCACCCCCGTCAAGGACCCGGACACGGTGACGTGCGGCCCGCCACGACAGGGCGGCGCGGGGCCGTGCCGGTGTCCGCGCGCCGCCCGGCGTCCACCGGAATCCGGTGTCCGGCATGACCGGCTTGTGATGAGGTGGTCCCGCGGCCGGTACCGGGCCACGAGTGAGGAGAGCTGGAGCGGATGACGGACGAGAGCAGCAGGACGGACGGGATCGCCGCCCTGACGGAGCGGAACCTGGCCGAGCACGCCTGCCACCTGCACCGGCGGCTGCCCGGCGCGTCCGTCGTGCAGGGCGGGGATCTGCTGATCGCCGACAGCGGGCTGGCCGACGACACGTTCAACATCGTGGCCGGGGCACGGTTCCCGCCCGGCACCGCCGACGCCCGGATCGCCGGGACGGCGCGGAACCTGGCGGCCACCGGGCGGCCGTTCTCCTGGTGGGTGGGCCCGGCCTCCTCCCCCGCCGACCTCGGCGAGCGGCTCGCCGCCGCCGGGTTCGGCGCGGCCGAGCGGGAGGCGGCCATGTGGAAGGCCCTCGCGGAGCCGCCGCCCCCGGCGGCCCCCGCGTCCCGGGGTCTCACCATCCGTCCGGTGACCACCGCCGCCCAACTGGTGGACTACGCCGCCGTGCTGTCCGCCAACTGGGAGCCGGCCTCGGCCACCGTCGTGGAGTTCTTCCGCCGCACCGCCGGCTTCGCGCTCGCCCCGGACAGTGCTGCGCGGTACCTGGTGGGCTACGACGGGGACCGCCCGGTCAGCTCAGCCGAGGTGTTCCACCACGCGGGCGTGGCCGGTCTCTACAACATCAGCACCCTGGCCGCCGACCGCCGGCGCGGCCACGGCACGGCGATGACCGCCGCCGCGCTGCGCACCGCGTACGGGACGGGCGCCCGCACGGTGGTGCTGCAGGCCTCCGCGCAGGGCGAACCCGTGTACCGCGGGCTCGGCTTCGTCTCCCTGGGGCACTTCACCGAGCATCCGCTGGGCGTCGCGTAGGGTGCGCGGGCGACCGTCGAACGGCTACGCTGCATGATCACCACATCATCTGCATGTCCTCGGGGGACTCATGAACGTGCGCGCACGCCGCGCCGCCGCCGCCTGCGCGGCGGCGTTGGCCCTGACCTTCACCGCCGCCTGCGACGACAGCGACGCGGCCCTGCCTCTCCCGACGCAGAGTCAGCCCCCCGGGGACGACGACGCGTCCGACGACGACGCCGGCGAGGAGGAGACGCAGGAGCCGCCCGCACCGGACACCCGGGGGCAGGACGACCTCGACCTCGGCGCCACCCACACCTGGGAGCACAGCGGACTCGCCGTCACCGTCGACCGGATCGAGACCCTCGACCCGGCCGGCATCGAGGAGTGGGAACGGCCGGAGGAAGGGCTGACCCCGTTCCGGGTGCACGTGACCGTGGCCAACACCGGTGACGCGCCGGCCGACCTCGACTCGCTCGCGCTGAGCGTGGCCGGTGCCACCAGCGGCGGCGAGGTGCAGTTCGGCATGTACGAGGGCGACCAGCGGCTGACCGGCCGTCTCGCCCCGGGCGTGAGCACCGAGAAGAGCCAGAGCTGGGCCTTCGACACCGGGGCGCACGGCGCCGACATCCTCATCACCGCCTCCTACTGGGGCGACGACGAGGACCTCTGGGCGGATGACCCCCAGTGGATCGGCAGCATCCGCTGAGCGGTGCCCGGCACCGGAAAGCTCCCCGCACCCGAGGTGCGGGGAGCTTCCTTGTCGCTACTCCCCGCGGCCGCGCGCCCGCAGCGCCGCCTTGCGCGCCTCCTCGGCCAGGGCGCGGTCGGGGTGCAGCCGGCCCATGGCCTCCAGGACCTCGGCCGTCGCGGGGTGATCGACCCGCCAGGCGTGCTCGAAGAAGGAGCTGTGCTGGACCGTCAGGCCGTCGATGAGGGTGCGGAGTTCGTTCTCCTCGTCCTCCTCTTCCTCGTCGACCGTCGCCAGCTGGGCCGCGAGGGTGTCGATCGTCAGCCAGAAGATCAGGTCCTCGTCCGGCGGCGGTACGTCCGCGGCGCCGCGTTCGGCCAGCCAGACACGCGCCAGGCCGCCCAGCTCGCGGTCCGCCAGGACCTCCCGCAGGGCCGGCTCGGCCGGTGCGCCCACGAGGGCGAGCGCCAGCTGGCAGCCCAGCCGCCGCAGCGGCGCGTCCTCGTCCGTGCCGCGCGCCGCCGTCAGCAGTTCCCGGGCGGCGGTCAGCGGGTCGCGGTCCGCCAGCCAGGCCTCGGCCTCCGCCTGGGCCGCGCCGTGCGCGCGGTGCGGGAGTTCGGTCAGCAGCGCCCCCGCGCCAGCCGTGGCCAGGTCGCCGACGGCCGGGGCGTTCAGGCCCGCCTCCCGCATCCGGCGGCGTACGCCGTACACCCCGAGCGGGGTCAGGCGCACCTGGCCGTAGCGGGTCAGGTCCTCCTCCTCCGCGGGGAGTTCGTCCGTCGTCTCCTCGCCCTCGGCCACGATGAGGGTCTGGTCGACCGGGTCGTACTCCAGCAGTCCGGTGCCCTCCAGGACCCGGAACTGCTCGTCCAGCCGCATCATCACCGACGAGACCTCTTCCAGGGTCTCGTCGCTGGGCTCCTCGCCGCCCTCCGGCTCCTCCTCGTCCGGGACGACGAGGGCGGCGGCGACCACCGGGAGCGGGACCATGGCGCCGGCCGCCACGTTCTCGTCGGTGGCGGCGAGCAGATAGAGCTGGGCCAGGGCGGAGTCCAGGAAGGCGGCCTCCTCGTCCGGGTCCCACTCCAGGGTGTCCAGGTCGAAGGTCTCGGGGTCGAACGACTCCAGGTCCTCGCCCAGCAGGTCTTCGATGGTGGGGGTCGCGGCGTCGGCGAGCACGGCTTCCAGGCCGTCCGCCCAGATGTCGAGGATCTCCTCGGGCGTGCCGGCCGTCAGCCGCTCCAGTTCCGCGCCGGGCGCGGCGGTGCCGGCCGCGGTGCCGGGCTCGCCCTCCTCCTCGGTGACGTCGACGAGTCCGGTGTCGACGGCGAAGTTCCAGGCTTCGACGGTCAGTTCCGTGGCGTACTCGTGCGTGTCCAGGCCGAGCGCCGCGATCGCCTCCGGCAGTCCTTCGGCGAGCAGCTCCGCCCCGGCGCCGACCGGGACCCCGGGGCGGGCCCAGCGGGCGAGGGCGGCGGCCCGGGTGACCAGCGGGACGGCCAGCGCGTCGCGCGCCAGTTCCGCCTCGGTGGGCAGCCGCACGGGGGGCAGGGTGGGCAGGTCCGCACCGGACATGATGTGGGGGCTCCTCGGCAACGATGGCGTGTCGGTTCAGCCTAGAGCGTGATCCACAGCACGCCCAAAGACACAGCGCACGGCCCGCGAGCCTTCGGCGCCGGTTCACGGGAAAGTTCCCCGGCCGACCCCTGCCAGGCGTTGACAACCCATGGCGCGTACGGGAGCTTTACGCGCGTAGAAGTGCAGCCCTGTCCCCAACAGGTCCCCACCCGCCCCCGGAGGGCATCTTGTTCGCTCTGTCCCGCCCGTCCAGACGCGCCACCGCCGTGGGCGCGTTCGGCGTCTCGGCCGCTCTCGGCGCCACGCTCCTGGTCACCTCGCCCTTCTCGGCCTCCGCCGCCGACACCGGTGAGCTGCGCATCCACGACATCCAGGGAAACACCCGCATCTCCCCGTTCCGGGGCGAGCAGGTCACCGATGTGCCCGGAATCGTCACCGGGGTACGGACGTACGGCTCGCGCGGCTTCTGGATCCAGGACCCGCGGCCCGACGACGACCCGGCCACCAGTGAGGGCATCTTCGTCTTCACCAACGCGGCGCCCACCGTCGCGGTCGGCGACTCGGTGACCGTCAGCGGTGCCGTCACCGAGTACTACTACGGCGGCGTCGCCCGGGGCGACACCTCGCTGACCCAGATCTCCCGGCCCACCGTCTCCGTGGTCTCCTCCGGGAACGAACTGCCCGCGCCCGTCGTCCTGGACGCCGACGCGATCCCGGCCGGGTACGCGCCCGAGGGCGATGCGGCCGACGGCAACAGCATCGAGAACCTGCCGCTGGAGCCCGAGAAGTACGCGCTGGACCTGTACGCCTCGCTGGAGGGCATGAACGTCCAGGTCGAGGACGCCGCCATCGTCGGCCCCAGCACCGCGTACTACGAGCTGTGGGTCAACGTCCAGCCCGAGCTGAACGCCACCTCGCGCGGCGGCACCCGCTACGCCTCGTACGACGACCCCAACCCGGGGCGGCTGAAGGTGGAGTCGCTGGTACCGGTGGGCCAGGCGCCGTTCCCCACCGCGAACACCGGGGACACGCTGAGCGGCGTCACGGCGGGGCCGCTGGACTACGACGAGTTCGGCGGCTATCTGGTGGCCGCCCGTGAGCTGGGCACCGTCACCTCCGGCGGCATCGAGCCGGAGACCACCCGCGCCCAGGAGCGCAAGGAACTGGCGGTCGCCGCGTACAACGTGGAGAACCTGAACCCCGGCAACGACCAGGCGAAGTTCGACCGGCTGGCCGCCGGCATCGTCGATCACCTCGCCTCCCCCGACATCGTCGCCCTGGAGGAGATCCAGGACGACAACGGCGCGGTGGACGACGGCACCGTGAGCGCCGAGCAGACCCTGACCCGGTTCACCGACGCGATCGTCGCGGCCGGCGGCCCCCGCTACGACTGGCGCGGCATCGACCCCGAGGACGGCAAGGACGGCGGTCAGCCGGGCGGCAACATCCGCAACGTCTTCCTCTTCAACCCGGACCGGGTCTCCTTCACCGACCGTCCCGGCGGCGACGCCACGACCGCCGCCTCCGTGGTCAAGGAGCGCGGCAAGGCGGCGCTCACCCATTCCCCCGGCCGGATCGAGCCCGCCGACGCGGCGTGGAACGCCAGCCGCAAGCCGCTGGCCGGCGAGTTCAGCTTCCGCGGCACCCCGGTGATCGTGATCGCCAACCATTTCAACTCCAAGGGCGGGGACCAGTCCCTGTACGCGCGGTACCAGCCGCCGACCCGCTCCAGCGAGACCCAGCGCCTGGCCCAGGCCGAGCTGGTCAACTCCTTCGTCCGCGACATCGTCCGGGTCCAGAAGAACGCCCAGGTGGTGGTCCTCGGTGACATCAACGACTTCGAGTTCTCCGGCACCACCGCGGCGCTGACCTCCGGCGGGGTGCTGCGCAGCGCGGTGTACTCGCTGCCGGCCGCCGACCGCTACACGTACCTCTTCAACGGCAACGCGCAGGTGCTGGACCAGACGCTGGTGACGCCCGGCATCAAGAAGTTCGACTACGACATCGTGCACATCAACGCCGAGTTCGCCGATCAGGCCAGTGATCACGATCCGCAGGTAATCCGTTTCAAGCCCTGAGCGGGGGCCGTTACGGTGGGGCCATGCGCCCCGAACCCCCCTTCGGCCGCCGTGCCGCGGCCATGATCACCCCGTTCACGGCGGGCGGTGCCCTCGATCTGGAGGGCGCCGCCCGTCTCGCCGTTCATCTCGTGGACCGGGGCGGCTCCGACGCCCTGGTGCTCAACGCGACCACCGGCGAGTCGGCGACCACCACCGACGCGGAGAAGGACGCGCTGCTGCGCGCGGTCCTGGAGGCGGTCGGTGGCCGGGCCTCGGTGATCGCCGGGGTCGGCACCAGCGACACCCGGCACACGGTCGCGCTGGCCCGGGCCGCGGCGTCGGCGGGCGCGCACGGGCTGCTGGTGGTCACCCCGTACTACTCGCGCCCCACCCAGGAGGGCATCGTCCGCCATCTGGAGACGGTCGCGGACGCCACCGAACTGCCGGTGATGCTGTACGACATCCCGGCCCGTACCGGCGCGGGGACGGAGCTGACCGCCGATTCGCTGCGGCGGCTCGCCGGCCATCCGCGGATCCGCGCCGTCAAGGACTGCGCGTACGACCTGCTGAAGTCGGGCCTGGTCATGGAGAGTACGGAGCTGGCGTACTACTCGGGCTGCGACGAGCTGCATCTGCCGCTGTACGCGCTCGGCGCCACCGGCTATGTGAGCACCGTCGCCAATGTGGCGGGGCCGCAGGTGCGCGCGGTGCTGGACGCCGTGGACGCGGGCGACCTGGCCACCGCCACCCTGCTGCACCGGCGGTTGCTGCCCCTGGTGGACACGATGATGACCGGGGTGCCCGGCACGGTGTCGGTCAAGGCGCTGTTCGCGGCGGCCGGGATGCCGGGCGGTCCGGTACGCGGGCCGCTGCTGCCGGCCGGTGCGGAGTTCACCGGCCGGCTGGTGGAGGAGCTCAAGGCTGTGCTGGCGCCCGCTTCGTGAGGTCGGGGCCGGTGCCGGGGCCGCCGTCGGGGTCCGCGTCCGGGTCGGCGGCCAGCTGCCGCGTCGCGCCGTCCCCGACGAGGTCGCGGGCGAGCAGGGTGGCCCCGGCGACGGCGCCCGGCATCAGGAAGATCGCCAGGGGCGGCACCATGAAGGCCGCCACCAGCGGGACGCCGAAGCCGACCGCCAGCCAGCGGCGCCCGCGCAGCATCCGCAGCCGCGCGCGGACGTCGATGCCCCGGCGCCCCAGGGCGTAGCAGACCAGTTCCAGGGTCAGGAAGAACCCGGAGACGGCGAAGCCGATCACCGGGATCACGGTCTGCCCGAGGACCGGCAGGAAGCCGAGGACGAACAGCGGCACGGTCCACAGCGTGGCGCGCCACAGCACGTACAGCGCCTCCACCAGCGCGGCCCACAGCTCACGCCACAGCGGCCGTTCCGGGGCCGCGGGGCACGCGCCCTCGCTCTCCTCCACGGCGGCCGACAGCGCGTCGTAGAAGGGGTCGCCGATGACGAGGGTGACGGCGGTGAAGGTCAGGACGGCGAGCGCGAGTCCGGCCGCCAGCAGCAGGGCGACGGCCAGGCCGCGCACCAGCCCGCGCCAGGGGGATTCCCAGTCGTCGGCGAAGGGCGTGATCCAGGCGGCGAGATCGCCCGCGTTGAGCAGCAGGACGAACAGCGCCGCCGCGTACAGCACCAGCGCGATCAGCGCGGGCAGCAGGGCGCGGCCGTACCGTCCGGGGTGCTGGGCGAGCCATCGCTGGCCCAGCACCACGTACCGTATGCCGGCCGCGAGATCAGTCATCATCGGATCATGATCTCGCACCGGCGGGGGTGAACGGCGTCAGTTGTGGCTGTGCAGCGCCTCGTTGAGGCCGCCCCAGGAGCCGGTGCGCTGCAGCGCCTCGACCGTGCCGGTGGTGGAGTTGCGGCGGAAGAGCAGGTTGTTGGCGCCGGAGAGCGCGGCGGCCTTCTCGATGGTGCCGTCGGGCAGGGTGACGCGGGTGCCGGCGGTGACGTACAGGCCGGCCTCCACCACGCAGTCGTCGCCCAGCGAGATGCCGATGCCGGACTCGGCGCCGAGCAGGCAGCGTTCGCCGATGGTGATGGTCTGCTTCCCGCCGCCGGACAGGGTGCCCATGATGGAGGCGCCACCGCCGACGTCGGTGCCGTCGCCGACGACGACGCCCGCGCTGATGCGGCCCTCGACCATGGAGTTGCCGAGGGTGCCGGCGTTGAAGTTGCAGAAGCCCTCGTGCATGACGGTGGTGCCGGCGGCCAGGTGCGCGCCAAGCCGGACCCGGTCGGCGTCGCCGATGCGGACCCCGGCCGGGACGACGTAGTCGGTCATCCGGGGGAACTTGTCGACGCTGGTGACGCTCAGCGCGGTGCCGGCGGCGCGGGCGGCCAGCCGGGTCTCCTCGACGCGCTCCACGGCGACCGGGCCGCGGCTGGTCCAGGCGACGTTGGCGAGCAGCCCGAAGATGCCGTCCAGGCTCAGGCCGTGCGGGCGCACCAGGCGGTGGCTGAGCAGGTGCAGACGCAGGTAGACGTCGTGGGCGTCCAGCGGCTTGTCGTCGAGGGAGGCGATGACCGTACGGACCGCCACGACCTCGACGCCGCGCACCGGGTCGGGGCCCAGCGCCTGGGGGGCGGCGGAGCCGAGGAGTTCGGCGGCGCGCTCGGGGGTGAGGCGTTCACTGCCGGCCTCGCCGGGTTCGTCGCTGAGGGCCGGGGCGGGGAACCAGGTGTCGAGCACGGTGCCGTCGGCGGCGAGGGTGGCCAGGCCGGCGGCGACGGCACCGGTGGTACGGGAGGTGGGTGCGGAGGCGGTTGCGTCGGTCATGCCCCAGACGCTAGCCGGTGGGCGGCGCGGCTGGCCAACCGGTCCCGGATGGCGGTATCCACCGGTTGACCTGGTCGGCGAGGGCGTGGGGGTGGTGGCTGCCTCTGGTACGGAGGTGCCGGATCAACGGCCCGTCCACAAGGGGCGGAGCGGCGCGCGGTGGCTCCTCGGGCAGGTGGGGGCGCGGGGCGGCGGTGGTCGCGTCGATGAGGCGCCGCCGCCGTTCCGGGTCCTGGCGGCGGGCCGTCAGTGGGCTCCTCCGAGGTTGAGCAGGGTGACGCCGCCGATGACGAGGGCCACCCCGGCGACCTTGGCGGCGCTGACGCTCTCGCCGAGGAAGAGCATGCCGATGGCGGCGATCAGGGCTGTGCCGGCGCCGGCCCAGATGGCGTAGGCGACGCCGACATCGATGGTCTTGAGGACCCGGGCGAGCAGGATGAAGGCGACGGCATAGCCGGCCAGGGTGCCCAGCGTGGGCCAGAGCTTGGTGAAGCCGTCGCTGAACTTCATCAGGGTGGTGCCGGCGATCTCGAAGAGGATCGCCCCGGCGAGCAGAACGTAGGCCATGCACCGGAGCGTAGTGACGATGTGCCGGCCGGTACCCGTGCGCGACGGCCGGGGGGCGTCGCGCCGGGGAAGGTGCCCGGGGCCGTGACGAGGGGGGTGAGGCCGAAGGGCTCGCCCGGGTCGGTCGCGGGCCGCCGGATCAGGCACCGACGCCGGGTGAGATCGGCTCCCCACCGGAGTGACCCACCCCGCGCGCCACCCGGGGCGCTCTCCCCCGCCCCCGCATCCTGAGCACTGATCACGACGGACGACAGACGGAGAGAGGATCACCCATGGCCCAGTGCGAGGTCTGCGGCAACGACTACCAGCTGACCTTCGAGGTGCGCGCCGCCGGCGAGGTGCATGTCTTCGACAGCTTCGAATGCGCCATCCAGCGGATGGCCCCGGTCTGCGAGAACTGTCAGTGCCGCATCATGGGCCACGGCGTGGAGACGACGGACGGCCACATGTACTGCTGCGCCCACTGCGCCCGCGTCCAGGGACACCAGCAGCTGGCCGACCACGCCTAGGGCGTCTCGTTTGGATCTTCGTGGATCAGGTCGCGACGTCAGATGCGGTCCTCCCCCAGTCTTCGACTGGGAGGTGCCCCCATTCGCTTCGCTCAAGGCGCCGGAGTGCCCTCAGGGTGGTTTCCTGTGGGCATTTCGGCAACGCGGCGAGGTTCCCCCGGCCTTCGGCCGGGAGGTGCCCCCAGTAGCCGGCGTCGCGGCCCCGCGAAGATCCAGACGAGACGCCCTGGCCGGGGGCCCGGCACGGAAAAAGCGGGAGGCGAGGGCCGGCCGGCCCTCGCCTCCCGCACGAACGGTGCGGCCTCGCGTCTCAGACGTTGAAGCCCAGCGCGCGCAGCTGCTCGCGCCCGTCATCGGTGATCTTGTCGGGCCCCCACGGCGGCATCCAGACCCAGTTGATCTTCAGGTCCTTCACCAGCCCGTCGGTGGCCGACTTCGCCTGGTCCTCGATGACGTCCGTCAGCGGGCACGCCGCCGACGTCAGCGTCATGTCGAGGGTGGCGATGTTCTCCTCGTCGACGTGGATCCCGTAGATCAGTCCGAGATTCACCACGTCGATGCCGAGCTCGGGGTCCACGACGTCGTACAGCGCCTCGCGGATCTCTTCCTCGCTCGCGGGCTGGGCGGTCGTGGCCGTGCCGCCTGTCGTCTCGCTCATGCCGCCTCCTTCAGGGCCTGGGCGGTTGCTTCCTTCCAAGCCATCCAGCTCAGCAGTGCGCATTTCACCCGGGCCGGGTACTTGGAGACCCCGGCGAACGCGACCGCGTCCTCCAGCAGGTCCTCCATCGCGTCGTCCGGCTCCAGCCGGCCCTTGGACTGCATCAGCTCCAGGAAGGTCTCCTGGATCCGCCGCGCGTCCGCCAGCTCCTTGCCGACCAGCAGGTCGTTCAGCACCGAGGCGCTGGCCTGGCTGATCGAACAGCCCTGCCCCTCGTAACTGACGTCACCGATGGTGGTCCCGTCCATCCGCACCCGCAGGGTGATCTCGTCACCGCAGGTCGGGTTGACGTGGTGCACCTCGGCGTCGCCCGGGCGCAGACCGCGCCCGTGCGGGTGCTTGTAGTGATCGAGGATCACTTCCTGGTACATCGATTCCAGCCGCATGCTCAGGGGCACCTCATCCGAAGAAGCCGCGTACGTACTCCAGCCCCTCGATCAGGGCATCCACCTCGGCGGGCGAGGTGTACAGATAGAACGACGCCCGCGTGGTCGCCGGAATTCCGTACCTCAGGCACACCGGCCGTGCGCAGTGGTGACCCACCCGCACCGCGATGCCCCGCTCGTCCAGCACCTGACCCACATCGTGCGGGTGGATGTCACCCAGGGTGAAGGAGATGGCGGCGCCCCGGTCCTCGGCCGTCCGGGGGCCGATGATCCGCAGGTCCGGCACCTCGGCCAGCCGCGCCAGCGCGTACTCGGTCAGGGCGTGCTCGTGCGCCGCGATCCGGTCCATGCCGATGCCGCTGAGGTAGTCCACGGCCGCCCCGAGGCCGACCGCCTGGGCGATCGGCGGAGTGCCCGCCTCGAACTTGTGCGGCGCCGGGGCGTAGGTGGAGGAGTGCATCGAGACGGTCTCGATCATCTCGCCACCGCCCAGGAACGGCGGCAGGTCCTCCAGCAGCTCCTGCCGGCCCCACAGCACGCCGATCCCGGTCGGGCCGCACATCTTGTGACCGGTGAAGGCCACGAAGTCGGCGCCCAGGTCCTGCACGTCCAGCGTGGCGTGCGGAACGGCCTGCGAGGCGTCGATCAGCACCAGCGCGCCGACCTCGTGCGCCCGCCGGACGATCTCCCGCACCGGGTTGTGCGTGCCGAGGATGTTGGACACCAGCACGAACGAGACGATCTTGGTCCGCTCGGTGATGATCTGATCGATGTTCGACAGATCGAGCCGGCCCTCGTCGGTGAGCCCGAACCACTTCAGCTGCGCTCCGGTGCGCTGCGCCAGCAGCTGCCACGGCACGATGTTGGAGTGGTGCTCCATCTCCGTGATGACGATCTCGGTGCCCGAGTCCACCCGGTAGGGCTCGTCGGCCCAGCCGAGCATGTTGGCGACCAGGTTCAGCGACTCCGAGGCGTTCTTGGTGAAGATCACCTCGTCCCGGCTGGGCGCGTTGATGAACGCGGCGACCTTGTCCCGGGCGCCCTCGTACAGCTCGGTGGCCTCCTCCGCCAGCACGTGCACACCCCGGTGCACGTTGGCGTGGTGCCGCTCGTAGTACGTGTTCATCGCGTCCAGCACCTGGCGCGGCTTCTGCGAGGAAGCCGCGTTGTCCAGGTAGACCAGCCTCGTGCCGTCGTGGACCACGCGGTCCAGGATCGGGAAGTCCTTGCGGATCGCCTCGGTGTCCAGGAGGCCGGCCGGGAGACCGGGGCGGCCCGCCCGTGGCTCGGTCATGAGGCGCCACCACCCTTCGTGTACGCCTCGTAGCCCTCGGCCTCGAGCTTGTCGGCCAGCTCGGCGCCGCCCGACTCGACGATCCGGCCACCGGCGAAGACGTGCACGTGGTCGGGCTTGATGTAGCGCAGGATGCGCGTGTAGTGGGTGATCAGCAGGGTGCCGGACTCGCCCGCCTCGCGCACCCGGTTGACGCCCTCGGACACGATGCGCAGCGCGTCGATGTCCAGCCCGGAGTCGGTCTCGTCCAGGATGGCGATCTTCGGCTTGAGCAGCTCCAGCTGGAGGATCTCGTGCCGCTTCTTCTCACCGCCGGAGAAGCCCTCGTTGACGTTGCGCTCGGCGAAGGCCGGGTCCATCTCCAGGCGGGCCATCGCCTCCTTGACCTCCTTCACCCAGGTACGCAGCTTGGGTGCCTCGCCGCGCACGGCGGTGGCGGAGGTGCGCAGGAAGTTGGAGACGGAGACGCCGGGGACCTCGACCGGGTACTGCATCGCCAGGAAGACGCCGGCGCGGGCGCGCTCGTCGACGGTCATCTCCAGTACGTCCTCACCGTCGAGGGTGACGGTGCCGCCGGTGACGGTGTACTTGGGGTGGCCGGCCAGCGAGTAGGCCAGGGTGGACTTGCCGGAGCCGTTGGGGCCCATGATGGCGTGGGTCTCGCCCTGCTTCACGGTCAGGTCGACGCCGCGCAGGATCTCGGTGGGTCCGCCTTCGGCTTCGACGGAGACGTGCAGGTCGCGGATCTCAAGGGTTGCCATGGGTGCTTCAGGACTCCTGGGTGACGGAGACGAGCACAGCGGCGCCGGGGCCGTCTCCTTCGATCTTGACGGGATAGACGGGGATGGGGCGGGTCGCCGGCAGGCCCGAGGGCTTGCCGGTGCGCAGGTCGAAGCTGGAGCCGTGCAGCCAGCACTCGATCCGGCAGTCCTCCACCTCACCCTCGGAGAGCGAGACATTGGCGTGCGAGCAGATGTCGTGGACCGCGAAGACCTCGCCCTCGGTACGGACCACGGCCACCGGCACCCCGCCGACCTCCACGCGCTTGGGGGTGTCCTCCGCGAGGTCCCCCAGCACGCAGGCCTGCACATAGGACGCCTGTGGTGTGCTCATGCGTGCGACGCCTCCAGTTCGGCGGAGAGCTTGGCGATCAGCCGCTCCTCGACGTCCGGGACGCCGATCTGCTGGATCAGCTCGGCGAAGAAGCCGCGGACGACCAGGCGCCTGGCCTCGTCCTCCGGGATGCCGCGCGCCATCAGGTAGAACAGCTGCTCGTCCTCGAAGCGTCCGGTGGCGCTGGCGTGGCCGGCGCCGGCGATCTCGCCGGTCTCGATCTCCAGGTTGGGGACCGAGTCGACCCGGGCGCCGTCGGTGAGGACCAGGTTCCGGTTCAGCTCGTAGGTGTCGGTGCCGGTGGCGGCGGCCTGGATCACCACGTCGCCGATCCACACCGCGTGCGCGTCCGCGCCCTGCAGCGCGCCCTTGTACGCCACGTTGCTGCGGCAGTTGGGGGCGGAGTGGTCCACCAGCAGGCGGTGCTCCTGGTGCTGGCCGGCGTCGGTGAAGTACAGGCCGTACAGTTCGGCCTCGCCGCCGGGGCCCGCGTAGGTCACCCGGGGGTGGATGCGGACCACGTCGCCGCCGAAGGTGACGATCACGGACTTGAAGGTGGCGTCCCGGCCGATCAGCGCGTTGTGCTGCGAGCAGTGCACGGCGGTGTCGGCCCAGTCCTGGACGGAGACCACGGTGACCTTGGCGCCGTCGCCGACGACGAAGTCGACGTTGGCGGCGCGCACGGTGTCGCCGGTGTGGTCCAGGACGAACACGACCTCGGCGAAGGCGCCGACCTCGAAGACGGTGTGCCCGAAGGTCACGCCGCCCTCGCCGTGCACGGACACCCGCACCGGCTCACCGAGGACGGCCTCGGCGGGCACGGTGATCACGGTGGCCTTCTCCACCGCGCTGAACGCCTGCGCGGCGACCCGGTCCACCGGGGTTCCCGCCTTGCCGACCCGGGCGTCGTCGCGGCTCACGGTCTCCACCGTGACGCCGGAGCCCTCGGGGGCGATCACCTCGGCCTTGACACTGCCGCCACCGGTGGCGGTGCCGTCGTGCAGGCCGCGCAGCCGTGCCAGGGGAGTGAAGCGCCACTCCTCCTCGCGGCCGGTGGGCACCGGGAAGTCGGCCACATTGAAGGACGGCGGGGCGCTCATCCGGGTGGCGACGGTGGACTCCGCCGCCAGCGCGACCGGATTGCTTGGGGCCTCAGCCATGGGTCTCGTCGTGCTCACTCTCTTGATAGGGGAAACGGCTCACACAGAGGGGCGGGCGGGGTCAGCCGACCGAGCCCTCCATCTGCAGCTCGATCAGCCGGTTGAGCTCCAGGGCGTACTCCATGGGCAGTTCCTTGGCGATCGGCTCGACGAAGCCGCGCACGATCATGGCCATCGCCTCGTCCTCGGACAGGCCGCGGCTCATCAGGTAGAACAGCTGGTCGTCGCTGACCTTGGAGACGGTGGCCTCGTGCCCCATGGTCACGTCGTCCTCACGGACGTCGACGTAGGGGTAGGTGTCGGAGCGGGAGACGGTGTCCACCAGCAGCGCGTCGCACAGCACGTTGGACTTGGATCCCTCCGCGCCCTCACCGATCTCGATCAGACCGCGGTAGGAGGTGCGCCCGCCGCCGCGCGCCACCGACTTGGAGACGATGTTGGAGGAGGTACGGGGCGCCATGTGCACCATCTTGGCGCCGGCGTCCTGGTGCTGGCCCTCGCCCGCGAAGGCCACCGACAGGGTCTCGCCCTTGGCGTGCTCGCCCATCAGGTAGATGGCCGGGTACTTCATGGTGACCTTGGAGCCGATGTTGCCGTCGACCCACTCCATGGTGGCGCCCTCGTAGGCCACCGCCCGCTTGGTCACCAGGTTGTACACGTTGTTCGACCAGTTCTGGATGGTCGTGTAGCGGCAGCGGCCGCCCTTCTTGACGATGATCTCCACGACCGCCGAGTGCAGCGAGTCCGAGTTGTAGATCGGCGCGGTGCAGCCCTCGACGTAGTGCACGTAGGCGTTCTCGTCGACGATGATCAGGGTCCGCTCGAACTGGCCCATGTTCTCGGTGTTGATGCGGAAGTACGCCTGGAGCGGGATGTCCACGTGCACGCCCGGCGGCACGTAGATGAACGAACCGCCCGACCACACCGCCGTGTTCAGCGCGGAGAACTTGTTGTCGCCGGCCGGGATCACGGTGCCGAAGTGCTCCTGGAACAGCTCCGGGTGCTCCTTGAGCGCGGTGTCGGTGTCCAGGAAGATGACGCCCTGCTGCTCCAGGTCCTCACGGATCTGGTGGTAGACGACCTCCGACTCGTACTGGGCGGCGACACCGGCGACCAGCCGCTGCTTCTCGGCCTCCGGGATGCCCAGCTTGTCGTAGGTGTTCTTGATGTCCTCGGGCAGGTCCTCCCAGCTGGTGGCCTGCTTCTCGGTGGAGCGCACGAAGTACTTGATGTTGTCGAAGTCGATACCCGACAGGTCCGAGCCCCAGGTGGGCATCGGCTTCTTGCCGAACAGCTTCAGGCCCTTCAGGCGCTGGTTGAGCATCCACTCCGGCTCGGACTTCTTGCCCGAGATGTCCTTGACGACATCCTCGCTCAGTCCGCGCTTGGCGGCGGAGCCGGCCGCGTCGGAGTCGGCCCAGCCGTATTCGTAGGTACCCAGCCCTTCGAGTTCGGGGTGGGCGGTCTCCGTGGGGAGCGTCATGCGGGGTTCCTCCCGGCTGTGCGTGGTGTCGCGGTGGTGGGTGTCTCCGGCGCCGGTGACGGCCGGTGGCCGGCCGGTGGCGCGGAGGGGACGAAGGTGGTGCAGACGCCGTCGCCGTGCGCGATGGTGGCGAGCCGCTGCACATGGGTGCCCAGCAGGTGGGAGAAGACCTCGGCCTCCGCCTCGCACAGCTGGGGAAAACGCTCGGCGGCGTGCGCCACCGGGCAGTGGTGCTGGCACAGCTGCTCCCCCGGCGCGCCGGGTGCGGTGCGCGCCATCGCAGCGTACCCGTCCTGCGTGAGGGCCTGGGCCAGCGCCCGGGTGCGCTCGGCGGGGCTCGCGCCGGCCAGCAGCTGCTGGTAGCGCTCGCCCTGCGCGGCGGCCCGCTCGCGGGCGAAGGCGAGGACGGCGGCGGCACCGCTCTCCCCGCCGCCGGCGGCGCTGGCGATGAAGCCGAGCGCCTCGACGGCCAGCGCGTCATAGGCGTGGTCGAACGCGTCGCGGCCACCGTCGGTGAGCGCGAAGACCTTGGCGGGCCGGCCCCGGCCCCGGGAGCCGTAGACCCGCTTCTCGCGGGCTTCGACCGTGCCGTCGGCGACCAGTGCGTCCAGGTGCCGGCGCACGGCGGCCTGGGTGAGGGCGAGCCGGTCGGCCAGCTCGGCGGCGGTGGAGGGGCCGTGATCCAGGATGGAACGGGCCACCCGCTGCCGGGTGCCGTGCTGCTCCCCGTCCGGTGCGGACAACGGGGCGGCGCCGGTGGCATCCGCTGCCACCGGCGTCGTACGCTGCGCCTCGCCGTTTTTCACAACGCCATTGTTGCGTAATTCCCGCAAAGCGAGCAAGCCGCGTTCCGGTTCCCGGAAATGCGGTACATCACGTAAGGCATGCCTAACCCCCGCCCGGTATGCGCGGACGGGGGTCAGAGGATAGGTAAGCCTTGCCTTACTTGAGGGGCGGCGGGGGCGCGGTCGACTCCCGGACCACCAGCGAGGTCTCCAGCGTGGTCTTGGCCGCGCCCCGCCCGCCCGGCATGTCGATCGCGTGCAGGAGCAAATCGACGGCCGAGCGGCCGGCCTCCTGGGTGGGCATCGCGATGGTGGTGAGCTTGGGCCGGGCCACCCGGCCCGCGACGGTGTCGTCCACCCCGACCACGCTGACCTCGCGCGGCACCTCGGCGCCACTGTCGGACAGCCCCTCGATGGTGCCGATCGCCATCAGGTCGTTGTACGCGATGACCCCGGTGGCGCCCGCCGCCAGCACCGCGGCGGCTGCCAGCCGGCCGCCGCGCTCGGTGGGCGCGTTCGGCCCGGTGATCTCCAGCGACACCCCGGACCGCTCCGCCGCCGCGGCGGCCGACTTGCGCATCTGCTCGCTGGTCCACGAGCCGCGCGGCCCGCCCAGCAGCATCAGCCGGCGGTGGCCGAGCCCGGCCAGGTGCTCCACGGCCGTCGCCGCACCGCTGCCGATGTCCATGAGCACCGCGGGCAGACCCTTGACATTGCGGTTCACCACCACGAACGGCAGATCGGCGCTCAGCCCGGCGATCGCGGCGTTCGACAGTCTGGGACTGACCAGCACCACCCCGTCCACCTGCTTGGCGAGGATCGAGATCAGCTCCTCCTCGGCCCGCGGGTCCTCGTCCGTGTCCGCCACGAACACCTGATAGCCGCGCACCCTCGCATAGGACTGGGCGGACTTGATCAGCGGCGGGAAGAACGGATTGGCGATGTCGGCGACGATCAGGCCCAGGTTGTGGGTCACGCCGGTGGTCAGCGCTCGGGCCGCCTGGTTGGGGCGGTAGCCGAGTTCGGCCGCGGCCGCGAGAACTCGTTCCCGGGTGTCGACTTTGACCAGGTTCGGTGCCGAGAATGTCCGGGAGACCGTGGACACATGAACGCCGGCGGCTCGGGCCACATCACGGATGGTCACCGCCATGAGCGCCCGCCCCCCTCCACAGTCGTCTCTCTGTCACGGCGGTCACCATAGCCTGCAATCGGTTGCCATGAAAATCCGTCCAGACCCTTGACGTTTCTTGCTGGTTACACCAGCCTGCTGCAACCGGTTGTATTAACGGAGCACCAACCCGGACCCCGCGTCGTCCCTCAACACGCTCGGTGTGCTGCCCCTCGTCTCCTCGAAAGGAGCGCTCCCGCATGACCGACACCCAGGTGCGCCCCAGGCCACCGGGCGCCACTGACCGCCCTCCCGTGGCGGACACCAAGGGCGCGCTGCGCAAACGGCGGCGCAAGGAGTACCTGACCGCCTACCTCTTCCTGCTGCCCTGGTTCGTCGGCCTCATCGCCATCACCGCCGGACCCCTGCTGACCTCGCTGTATCTGTCCTTCACGGACTACAGCCTGATCGGCGACTCGCAGTGGGTGGGCTTCGACAACTACACGCGGATGTTCCAGGACGACCCGCGGTTCATCAAAGCCCTCACCAACACGGCCATCTACGTCTTCGTCTCCGTACCGCTGCAGCTGGCCTTCGCGCTCGCCCTGGCGATGGTGCTGGACCGGGGCGTGAGCGGACTGCCCATCTACCGCTCCGTCTACTACCTGCCCTCGCTGCTCGGCTCCAGCGTGGCCATCGCCATCCTGTGGCGGCAGATCTTCGGCGCCGACGGCCTGGTCAACGAGTTCCTGGGCATCTTCGGCATCGAGGGCATGGGCTGGGTCTCCCACCCCGACACGGCGCTGGGCACCCTGATCATCCTCAACGTGTGGACCTTCGGCTCCCCGATGGTCATCTTCCTGGCCGGTCTGCGGCAGATCCCGACCAGCTACTACGAAGCGGCCAGCCTGGACGGGGCCAGCAAGGCCCGGCAGTTCTTCTCCATCACCCTGCCGCTGCTGTCGCCGATCATCTTCTTCAACCTCATCCTCCAGCTGATCAACGCCTTCCAGTCCTTCACGCAGGCGTTCGTCATCAGCGGCGGCAACGGAAGCCCGGCCGACTCGACGCTCCTCTACACGATGCACGTGTACCAGAAGGGCTTCAACAGCTTCGAGATGGGCTACGCGTCGGCGATGGCGTGGGTCCTGGTTCTGATCATCGCGGCGCTGACCGGGGTGAACTTCCTCATGTCAAAGTATTGGGTGTTCTACAGTGACAAATAACGTCAAACCGCGCCCCGACGCCCGCGCAGGCGCCGCCCGCGACGGCAACGGTCACCCCGAACTGAACGACACCCTGTTCGCCCGTGTCCTGAAGGCCCTGGCCGGCAAGCGCATCCTGACGCACATCCTGCTCATCGCGTTCGGGTTCGTCATGCTGTACCCGGTCCTGTGGATGATCTCCAGCTCCCTCAAGCCGGAGGAGCTGATCTTCCGCGAGCCGGGGCTGTGGCCCTCCAGCTTCACCTTCGACAACTTCTCCAACGGCTGGGACGCGCTGCGCTACCCGTTCAGCCACTACTTCCTGAACTCGGCGATCATCACCGGCTTCTCCATCGTCGGCAACCTGGTGGCCTGCTCGCTGGCCGCCTACGCCTTCGCCCGGCTCGAGTTCCCGTTCAAGAAGATCTTCTTCGCCCTGATGCTCGGCTCCATCATGCTGCCGCTGCACGTGGTGATCGTTCCCCAGTACATCCTGTTCTCGGACCTGGGCTGGATCAACACCTTCTATCCGCTGATCGTCCCGAAGTTCCTGGCCACCGACGCCTTCTTCATCTTCCTGATGGTGCAGTTCATCCGCACGCTGCCCCGGGAGCTGGACGAGGCCGCCGTCATCGACGGCGCGGGCCACTGGCGGATCTTCACCAGGATCATCCTGCCGCTGTCCACGCCCGCCCTGGCCACCACGGCGATCTTCACGTTCATCTGGACCTGGAACGACTTCCTGAGCCAGCTGATCTTCCTCACCAACCCGGACAAGTTCACCGTCCCGGTGGCACTGCGCACGTTCCTGGACTCCAGCGGAGAGTCCTCGTGGGGCCCGATGTTCGCCATCTCGGTGCTCTCCCTCGGCCCGATCTTCGGGTTCTTCCTCGCCGGCCAGAAGTACCTGGTGCGCGGCATCGCCACCACCGGCCTCAAGTAGTCCCCCCTTCTCGCGTCTGTATCGACAAGGAGTTTCAGTGAACGGCAGAATGAACGGTGCGACGAAGCTCTGTTCGGCGCTCCTCGTGGCCGGTGCCCTGACCCTCACGGCCGCCTGCGGCGGCGGTGACAGCGGCGGCGGCGACGGCACGACCACCCTGCGCGTCGCCTGGTGGGGCAACGACACCCGCCAGGCGATTACCGAGGAAGTCCTCGACCTCTTCATGGAGAAGAACGAGGACATCAAGGTCGAGATGGAGTACTCCGACTGGGACAACTACTACGACCGGCTGACCACCCAGATGGCCTCCGGTGACGCCCCGGACGTGTTCTCCACCGAGATCCGGCGGATGGGCGAGTTCGGCACCCGCAACGCGCTCGCCGACCTCGACGGCCTGGTGGACATGAGCGGTCTGGACCCCCAGCTGCTGCAGTCCGGCCAGCTGGAGGGGACCCAGTACGCCATACCCACCGGCGTCAACGCCTTCATCATCGCGGCCAACAAGACCGTCCTGGACGAGGCGGGCATCGAACTGCCCGACGACACCACCTGGACCTGGGACGACTACCGCGACTTCGCCGCCGAGGTCACCGCCGCCACCGGCGACGGCACCTACGGCACCCAGCTGAGCTTCAACGACGCCTACCTCAACATCTACGCCCAGCAGCACGGCGAGATCTTCTACGGCGAGGACGGCAAGATCGGGATGTCCGAGGAGGTCATCGCCGACTGGTACTCCTTCCAGCAGGACCTGATCGACTCCAAGGCCAGCCCCGACGCCTCGCGCAGCGCCGAACTCGGCTCCACCGGTGTCGAGGCCTCGCTGGTCGCCACCAACAAGGGCGCCTTCGGCATGTGGTGGTCCAACCAGCTGAACGCCATCACCACCGGCTCCGGCTCGGAGATCGTGCTGCTGCGGATGCCCAAGGACGCGGACGCCGTCAGCGGCGGCCACTTCCTGCAGCCCAACATGTTCTGGTCGGTCGCGGCCAGCAGCGGCAAGAAGGAGGCCGCGGGCCAGCTCGTCGACTTCCTGGTGAACGACCCCGAGGCCGCCGCCATCATCGGCTCCGACCGCGGTCTGCCCCGCAACGCGGCCGTCCTGGAGGAGATCCGCGCCGGTCTGCCCGAGACCGACCAGGCGTCCCTGGAGTTCATCGGCGCGCTCGCCGACGAGCTGAACGACCCGCCCAAGGCCAACCCGAACGGTGCCGGCGAGATGCCCGCCATGCTGGAGCGGTACGGCCAGGAGGTCGTCTTCGGCCGGATGACCCCGCAGGAGGCCGCCTCCGGCTTCATCAGCGAGGCCAACTCCGTCCTCAGCAAGTAACAAACCGAGCCGGCCCGCGCACCCCCTCACAGTGGTGCGCGGGCCGTCGGCCGTACCACCGCCACACAGGGAGAACCAGGGATGACCCGCCGCTACGCCTTCGTCGGACTCGGCAACCGGGCGCAGATGTATGTCGACGCGCTGCTGGGCGACTGGAGCGACACCGGACAGATCAGCGCGCTCTGCGACATCAACCGCACGCGCATGGACTACTACAACCAGCTCATCACCGCCGCCGGGCGCGAGGCGGTGCCGACGTACACCCCCGACGCGTTCGACGCGCTGCTGGAGCAGGCCGACGTGGTCGTGGTCACCACCATGGACTCCACCCACGCCCACTACGTGTGCGCGGCGCTGGACGCCGGGCGCGACGTCGTGGTGGAGAAGCCGCTGACGATCGACGCGGAGAGCTGCGCGAAGATCGCCGACGCCGCGGAGCGCAATCCGGGGCAGCTGGTCGTCACCTTCAACTACCGCTACTCGCCCCGTAACTCGGCGGTACGGCAGGTCATCGCGGACGGCCGGATCGGCGATGTCACCTCGGTGCACTTCGAGTGGGCGCTGGACACCATCCACGGCGCCGACTACTTCCGCCGCTGGCACCGGCGCAAGCACGAGTCCGGCGGGCTGCTGGTGCACAAGTCCACCCACCACTTCGACCTGGTCAACTGGTGGCTGGCGGCCAGCCCCGAGCTGGTGTTCTCCCAGGCCGACCTGCGGTTCTACGGCAGCGAGGAGGCCGGCGCCGAGCAGGCGGGCGAGCGCCCCCAGCGCGGCCAGGGCTCGCCCGGCCTGGGCTTTGACCCGTTCATCCTGGACATCTCGATCGACCCGAAGCTCAAGGCGCTGTACCTGGACGCCGAGCACGAGGACGGCTACATCCGCGACCAGGACGTGTTCGCGGACGGGGTGACGATCGAGGACAACATGTCGGTACTGGTGCGGTACGACAACCGCGCGCTGCTGACGTACTCGCTGAACGCCCACTCCCCGTACGAGGGCTACCGGGCCATCTTCAACGGCACCAGGGGACGCCTGGAGCTGGAGGTCGTCGAGCGCTCCTGGACCCCGCCGCACGCGGCGGTCGACCCCTCGGCGGCCAGCAAGTCGAAGGCCGAGGGCGTCTCGGAGCGCCTCACGCTCCAGGAGCACTGGAAGCGGGCCGAGGAGATCGAGATCCCCTCGGGCGAGGGCGGTCACGGCGGCGGCGACCGGCTGCTGCTGAACGACGTCTTCCGCGGCCCCGACAACGACCCGCTGGCCCGGCAGGCCGGCTACCGCGACGGCATCCGCAGCGTCCTGACGGGCGTGGCCGCCAACGAGTCCGTGCGGACCGGGGCACCGGTCCACCTCACGGACGAGGGAACGAAGCTGCTGCCGCGGGCCTGAGGACGGCGGCCCCGGCCTCCCGGTGACCGGGAAGCCGGGGCGGGCGGCCGAGGTCCTGGGCCGTGTCTGACACATCCCGCCTGGCCCGTGGCGACTGGCACGGCACCTCGCCGCGTTGTCGAACCGCCCGAATAACCCGCTATGAGGGCGGCTCTCCGCCTTGCGATGCTCCCCCAGCCTTCGGCCGGGAGGTGCCCCCAGCACCAGCCGCCGCGGGCCTGACCGGCGCTACGTGTCAGGCACGGCCTAGACTCGTGCGCATGCAGACCGCAGGGGCCGGGGCGGCCGTCGAAGCCGTGGGACTGGTCAAGCGGTACGGGGAGGTCACCGCCGTCGACGGGCTCGATCTGACCGTCGGGCGGGGCACCGTCACCGCCGTGCTCGGGCCCAACGGAGCGGGCAAGACGACCACCATCGAGGCCTGCGAGGGCTACCGGCGGCCCGACGCGGGCACGCTCAGGGTGCTCGGGCTCGACCCCTACCTCCCCGCGGACGCCGCCGCCCTGCGGCCCCGGATCGGCGTCATGCTCCAGAGCGACGGCGTCTACCCCGGCGTGCGCGCCCTGGAGATGCTGCGGCACATGGCCGCCCTGTACGCGCACCCCCTCGATGTCGACGCCCTCGCCGAGCGGCTCGGCCTCGCCTCCTGCGGCCGTACCCCCTACCGCCGGCTCTCCGGGGGCCAGCGCCAGCGGCTCGCGCTCGCCCTGGCCGTCGTCGGCCGTCCCGAGCTGGTCTTCCTGGACGAGCCCAGCGCCGGCCTGGACCCCCAGGCCCGCCACGCCACCTGGGAGCTGGTCCGCGAGCTGCGCGCCGCCGGCGTCACCACCGTGCTCACCACCCACTTCATGGACGAGGCCGAGGAACTGGCCGACGAGGTGGCCATCATCGACGGCGGCAAGGTCATCGCGCACGGCAGCCCCGCCGCGCTGTGCCAGGGCGGTGCCGCCGACACCCTGCGCTTCGGCGGTCCGCCCGCCCTCGACCTCACCTCCCTCAAGGCCGCGCTCCCGGCCGGCAGCGACGTCAGTGAGCCGGTGCCCGGCTCCTACCGCGTCTCCGGCGAGATCGACCCCCGGCTGCTGGCCACCGTCACCGCGTGGTGCGCCCAGCACGGCGTCATGCCGGACCGCATCACCACCCGCCGGCACACCCTGGAGGATGTCTTCCTCGAACTGACGGGCAAGGAGCTGCGTTCATGACCACCACCGAGGCGACCGGCACCGCCCTCACCCCGCGGCCCGCGCCCGCCCCGCTGTCCCGGATGATCGCCGCCCAGGCCGCCCTGGAGACGCGGATGCTGTTGCGCCACGGCGAGCAGCTGCTGCTCACCGTGGTCATCCCGACCCTCCTGCTCGTCCTGTTCAGCGCGGTGCGGATCGTGGACACCGGCGACGGCGAGCGCGTGGACTTCCTGGCCCCCGGCATCCTGGCCCTGGCCGTGGTCTCCACCGCCTTCACCGGCCAGGCGATCGCCACCGGCTTCGAGCGCCGCTACGGCGTCCTCAAGCGGCTCGGCGCCTCCCCGCTGCCGCGCTGGGGCCTGCTGTGCGGCAAGACCTGCGCCGTCCTGGTCACCCTCGCGCTCCAGACGGTCCTGCTCACCGGTACGGCGCTGGCCCTGGGCTGGTCCCCGCGCGGCAATCCGCTGGCCCCGGCCGTGCTGATGCTGCTGGGCACCGCCGCGTTCTCCGGTCTGGGCCTGCTGCTGGCGGGCACGGTGCGCGCCGAGGCCACCCTCGCGGCGGCCAATCTGATCTTCATCCTGCTGCTGCTCGGCGGTGGCGTGGTCGTCCCGCTGGAGAACTTCCCCGACGCCCTGCGCGGTCTCCTGGAGCTGCTGCCGGTCAGCGCCCTGTCCACCGGCCTGCGCGACGTCCTCCAGGACGGCGCCGCCATGCCCTGGGGCCAGGCGGCCGTCCTGGCCGCGTGGTCCGTGGTCTCGCTGACCGCCGCCGCCCGCTTCTTCCGCTGGGAATGACCGGGAACCGGCCGAACCCACCCCCTCGTGAAAACGCGCACAAGCTCGGGGCCTACCATGAGCGGGTGCTGAAAGCAGTGCGAAACCCCCTCGCGTACATTGCCGAGCGCTGGACGCCGCGTCCCGAGACCGTGCGCCGCGCCGCGTTCACCGCGCTGGTGATGAGCGTGCTCATCATCGTCACCGGTGGCGCCGTCCGGCTGACCGGCTCCGGCCTGGGCTGCGACACGTGGCCCAAGTGCACCGACGACTCGCTCACCACCACCTCCGAGATGGGGGTGCACGGGCTGATCGAGTTCGGCAACCGGATGCTGACGTACGTGGTCTCCGCCGCCGTCGGCTGGACGATCATCGCGGCCCGCGCGGCCAAGCCGCGCCGCCACCCGCTGACCCGGATGGCCTGGGCCCAGTTCTGGGTGGTCATGAGCAACGCCGTCATCGGCGGCATCACCGTGCTCACCGAGCTGAACCCGTGGATCGTCGCCGGCCACTTCCTGGCCGCGATGGCGCTGCTGACCACCACCACCCTCACCTGGCTGCGCGCCCGCGAGGGAGATGACCCGCCGCGCCCGCTGGTGGGTGTGCCGGTGCGCCGCGCCGTGTTCGGCCTGACCGTGCTCACCGGGGTCCTGCTGGTGGCCGGCACCGCCGTGACGGGCAGTGGCAAGCACGCCGGGGACAGCGGGGACATCGAGCGGATGCCGTTCGACTGGGAGACCGTCACCCGGGTGCACTCGATGCTCGCCTGGTCGGTGGCGCTCGGCGCGCTCGCCGTGTGGATGGTGCTGCGTCTGGTGGACGCCCCGGCGGGGCCGCGCGCCCGTTCCCGCGATCTGCTGCTGATCGTCCTGTCCCAGGGCGCGATCGGCTATGTGCAGTACGCGCTGGACGAGCCGGAGTGGCTGGTCGGGATCCACATGTTCGGATCGACGCTGGTGTGGATCGCGATGCTGCGGCTGCTGCTGTCCACCCGGGAGCGCGGGCTCGCGCCGGGCCCCGAGGTCCACGCGGAGCCCTCGGCGGGTGACCCGGCGGCGAAGGAACCTCAGCCCGTCTGAGGCACGCGCCGCGCGGGGGCCCGTTCCTCCAGCCGGTAGACGCCGCGGGCGGTGCCGCCGCTGATGCGGTCGGCGATCCGCCGGGCGTCCGCCCGCGAGCACTCCCCCTGGGTGATCCACTCCCCCAGCAGCCGTGTCATGGCCCGCTGGTACTGCCGCACCCGCACCACGTGGAGTTCGGGCAGCCCGCGCGCCCCGGTGGAGAACAGCAGCTTGCCGAACGGCGCCCGTGCCAGGGTGACGGCCGGTTCCGGACCCACATCGGCGTAGACATGCGGAAAGGCCGCGGCCAGCCGGGCCGCGGCCTCGTGGTGCGGGCGGCGCGGCAGCAGCACGATGACGGCCCGGCCCGCCGTCGCGCGCAGCAGCGGGATCAGCGGCCGGGGGTCGGCGCAGCGCAGTTGTACGGGGAGCCCGCAGGCGAACGCGGCCCACAGCAGGTGCCCGGTGAGGGCGGGCTCGGTACGGCGCCGGCCGCAGGCGAGCCAGCGGCCGGCCGCGCGGCGTACCTCGGCGGGTTCCGGCGGCGCGCCGTCCCGCAGGGTCGCGGTGTCGCAGACGAAGGCGACGGCGCGCCGGGCGGCGGTGTGCAGGGCCTGGGCGATGTCCTGCGGGAAGGTGCGCACTCCCCCGCCGCGGTCGGCGACGCGGGCGGCGAGCGCGGTGAGGGCGACCAGTTCGTGGGCCCGGGAGCCGGCGGCGGCGGCGAGTTCGCGGACGTCCGTCACCGCGTCGCTCTCCCCGTCCCCGATCCCCTCTCCCTCGCCGGGTATCGAGGGGTCCACGAGGTAGGTGTGGATGCCGCTGCCGCGCAGCAGGGCCCGGGTGGCCGCGTACGCCCCGAGTTCGCGCCGCCGGGCCAGGTAGCGCACGGCCGTGGTGTGCGGGGGCAGCCCGAGCAATGGGGGGCACCAGCGGCGCAGCGCGAGGCCCGTGGTGGTGTCGTAGGAGCTCCCGGTGCCGGCCGGTCCGCCGAGCGCGGCGGCGAGTTGCCGCTCGAAGGTGCCGAGGCCCAGTTCCCCGTGGAGCACGCCGTGGCCGTGCTGATCCACCAGGGGCGAGGTGTGCATATTCCGCCTAACGCCCGAAACCGCTTTCAGGTATTGCGGGGTCCGCCGATCTGGAGGCCCGCCATGCGGGTCCATTCGTAGGGCCCGGTGCGTACCTTCGCGGCGAGCGGGGCGTCGAAACCGTCCCGGGGGGTGATTCCCGCTGCTTCGAGGGCCTGCCGGGCGGTGTCGCCGTCCGGTGCCATCAGATCTCCCCAGTCGCCGTCGGCGGCCACGAGGACGATGCGGGCACCGCGTGCGCCGACGTGGCTCACGGTGGCCTCGGCGGAGCCGCCGTGGGAGCGGGCGAAGGCGGTGATCTGCCGGGTGAGCCGCTTGCCTGCCCGGTCGGTGCGGGTTGTCATGCCCGGCATGTTACGGCGCGGTAATCGGGTGGGGGAACACCCCCCCGGCCGGCGGCCGGGAGCGCCCGTGGACCGTTCCTCCGGACATGGCACCCGATGCCCCGGAGGAAGGGCCCGCGCGCCCCTTCTTCCGGGCGCGCCCGGCGTCAGCGCAGGAACGGGTCGATGGCCACCGCGATGAAGATCAGGGAGACGTAGGTGATGGACCAGTGGAACAGCCGCATCTCCTTGAGCCGGGAGCCGGTCATCCCGGCCCGGGCGCGCGCCTGGAGCGTGTGCGCCTCCCACAGCCACCACACGCCGGCGGCCACCGCGACGGCCGGGTAGAACCACCCGACGTACCCCAGCGGCCACAGCAGCAGCGAGACCCCGACCATCACCCAGCTGTAGACGACGATCTGCCGGGCCACCACCTTGTTGCTCGCGACCACCGGCAGCATGGGCACCCCGGCCCGCGCGTAGTCCTCGCGGACCTTCATGGACAGCGGCCAGTAGTGCGGCGGGGTCCAGAAGAAGATGACCAGGAAGAGGATCACCGCGGCCCAGGACAGCGAGTTGGTCACCGAGGACCAGCCGATGGCCACCGGCAGACAGCCGGCGATGCCGCCCCACACGATGTTCTGCGCGGTACGCCGCTTGAGCCACATGGTGTAGACGAGGACGTAGAACAGCAGCGCGCCCAGCGCCAGCGCCGCCGACAGCCAGTTGACCAGCAGGCCGAACATCGCGGTGGAGACCACGGCGAGCGAGATGCCGAAGACCAGGCATTCCGCCGGGCTGACGATCCCGGTGACCAGCGGCCGGTTCGACGTGCGGTGCATGAGCGCGTCGATGTCGCGGTCGTAGTACATGTTCAGCGCGTTGGCGCCGCCCGCCGACAGATAACCCGCCGTAACGGTAACGATCACCAACCAGAGGTCGGGAACCCCTTGCTGAGCGAGGAACATCACCGGGATGGTGGTGATGAGCAAAGTCTCGATGATGCGGGGCTTGGTCAGCGCGATGAACGCCCTGATCCGGGCTCCACGCGTCCACTGGCCGGAGCCGGTACCGCGCTCTGCCACCGGACGGGAATCGACGGCCGTCACGGACACCCCTGATTCTGCGAGATCAGCGTCGGGGCTCCGGCGACGCGACGGTTCTCCGTCACGGGCCGCTCATGGACGCCCCTCACATGAACACCGTCACTCTAGACGCCCGAGATACCCACCTTGTCTTCGGGGTGGCCCCCGCGCGGGCGCGCCGCTCGCGACGGCACGGTACGCCCTGGAATGGTGGTGCGCGTCATCGCCGTCACGGCCGGCACCGTCGCCGGGCGCGGCCCGCCCACTGGATGAACGCGGCCACAGGGGCGACGCCCGCCAGAGGTAGGCTCGGCACCGCCCGGTGAGCCTCGCGCCGCTTCCGGTGGGAGAACGCATCACCGGACCTACCCGACCGCGGAGAGGAGCCCTGACGCAGGGTGAGCACCAAGCCGACCACCTCAGCCCTCGACTGGACCGAGTTGGACCAGCGGGCCGTCGACACCGTTCGTGTTCTGGCCATGGACGCCGTACAGAAGGTCGGGAACGGCCACCCCGGCACGGCGATGTCCCTGGCGCCCGCCGCCTATGTGCTGTTCCAGAAGCTGCTGCGGCACGACCCGTCCGAGCCGGACTGGACCGGCCGGGACCGTTTCGTGCTGTCCGTGGGTCACACCAGCCTCACGCTGTACATCCAGCTGTACCTGGCCGGGTACGGCCTGGAGCTGGAGGACCTGAAGTCCTTCCGTACCTGGGACAGCCGCACCCCGGGGCACCCCGAGCACGGGCACACCGTGGGTGTGGAGACCACCACCGGGCCGCTGGGCCAGGGCGTGGCGAACGCCGTGGGCATGGCGATGGCCGCCCGCTACGAGCGCGGCCTGTTCGACCCGGACGCCGCCCCCGGCACCTCCCCCTTCGACCACACCATCTGGGTGTTCGCGGGTGACGGCTGCCTGCAGGAAGGCGTCTCGGCCGAGGCCGCCTCGCTGGCCGGCCACCAGAAGCTCGGCAACCTCGTCCTGCTGTGGGACGACAATCACATCTCCATCGAGGGCGACACCGAGACGGCGATCTCCGAGGACACCCTGGCCCGCTTCGAGGCGTACGGCTGGCACATCCAGCGGGTCGCCCCGCTGGAGAACGGCGACCTGGACCCCAAGGCCGTGCACGAGGCGCTGCTCGCCGCCCAGGCGGTCACCGACCGGCCCTCCATCGTCGCCGCGCGCTCGATCATCGCCTGGCCCGCCCCGAACGCCCAGAACACCGAGGCCGCGCACGGCTCGGCGCTCGGCGCCGACGAGGTCGCGGCCACCAAGGAGCTCCTGGGCTTCGACCCGACCAAGACGTTCGAGGTCTCCGACGAGGTGATCGCCCACACCCGGGCGGCCACCGTAAGGGGGCAGCAGGCCCGCGCCGCCTGGGACGAGGAGCTCGCCGCCTGGCGCGAGGCCAACCCGGAGCGCGCCGCCGAGTTCGACCGCATCCGCGCCGCCCGGCTGCCCGAGGGCTGGGAGAAGGCCCTGCCGTCCTTCCCGGCCGGCAAGGACGTCGCCACCCGCAAGGCCTCCGGCAAGGTGCTCACCGAACTGGGCCCGGTCATCCCCGAACTGTGGGGCGGCTCCGCCGACCTGGCCGGCTCCAACAACACCACCATCGACGCGAGCTCGTCCTTCCTCCCGGCCGGCAACCCGCTGCCCGAGGCGGACCCGTACGGCCGCACCGTGCACTTCGGCATCCGCGAGCACGCCATGGGCTCCGCCATGAACGGCATCGCCCTGCACGGCAACACCCGCGTCTACGGCGGCACCTTCCTGGTGTTCTCCGACTACATGCGTCCCGCCGTCCGGCTGGCGGCCCTGATGCAGGCGCCCGTCACCTACGTGTGGACGCACGACTCGATCGGTCTCGGCGAGGACGGCCCGACCCACCAGCCGGTGGAGCACCTGTCCGCGCTGCGCGCCATCCCGGGCCTGAACATCGTGCGCCCGGCCGACGCGAACGAGACCGTGCTGGTGTGGCGCGAGATCCTGGAGCGGTACGCCACCCACCCGGCCCCGCACGGCCTCGCCCTCACCCGGCAGAACGTGCCCACCTACGCGCCGAACGAGAACACCGTGCGCGGGGGTTACATCCACACCGAGGCCGAGGGCGGCACCCCGCGCCTCATCCTCATCGGCACCGGCTCCGAGCTCCAGCTGGCGGTCGCCGCCCGCGAGGTGCTCCAGGCCGAGGGCATCCCCACCCGGGTGGTGTCGATGCCGTGCGTGGAGTGGTTCGAGGAGCAGGATCAGTCCTACCGCGACCATGTGCTGCTGCCGGTCGTGGCGGCCCGGGTCGCCGTGGAGGCCGGGGTCGGCCTCACCTGGTACCGCTACGTGGGCACCGCCGGGCGGATCGTTTCGCTGGAGCACTTCGGTGCGTCCGCCGACTACCAGACGCTCTACCGGGAGTTCGGGATCACCCCCGAGGCCGTCGCCCAGGCGGCCCGGGAATCCCTGGCCGCCGCAGAGCGCTGAGACAGACAGACAAGCAAGCAGGGGATGCGATTCTCATGACCGACGCACTCAAGCGACTCTCCGAGGAGGGTGTCGCGATCTGGCTGGACGACCTGTCGCGCAAGCGCATCACGTCCGGCGACCTCGGCGAACTGCTCGACCAGCAGCACGTCGTCGGGGTGACCACCAATCCGGCGATCTTCCAGAAGGCGATCTCCCAGGGCGACGGCTACGAGAGCCAGCTCGCCGACCTCGCCACCCGCAAGGTCACGGTCGAAGAGGCCGTCCGCATGATCACCACGGCCGACGTGCGCGACGCCGCCGACGTGCTGCGGCCGGTGTACGACGCGACTGACGGGCGCGACGGCCGGGTGTCCATCGAGGTGGACCCCCGCCTGGCGCACCACACCGAGGCGACCGTCGCCGAGGCCAAGCAGCTGGCGTGGCTGGTGGAGCGGCCCAACACGCTCATCAAGATCCCGGCCACCCGGGCCGGGCTGCCCGCCATCACCGAGACGATCGCCCTGGGCATCAGCGTCAACGTCACGCTGATCTTCTCCCTGGAGCGCTACCGCGAGGTGATGGACGCCTACCTGACCGGTCTGGAGCAGGCGAAGGCCAAGGGCCTGGACCTGTCGACGATCCACTCCGTGGCGTCCTTCTTCGTCTCCCGTGTCGACACCGAGATCGACAAGCGGCTGGCGGAGCTGGGCGGGGAGGCGGAGCAGCTGCGCGGCAAGGCCGCGGTGGCCAACGCGCGCCTCGCCTACCAGGCGTTCGAGGAAGTCACCGCCTCCGACCGCTGGGCCGCCCTGGCCAAGGCCGGCGCCAACGAGCAGCGTCCGCTGTGGGCCTCCACCGGTGTGAAGGACCCGTCCTACCCGGACACCCTGTACGTGACCGAGCTGGTCGCCCCCGGCACCGTGAACACCATGCCGGAGGCCACCCTCAAGGCCACCGAGGACCACGGGCGGATCACCGGCAACACCATCGCCGGCACCTACGAGCAGGCCCGCGCCGACCTGGACGCGCTCGCCGCCGCCGGCATCTCGTACGACGACGTCGTACGGCTGCTGGAGGAGGAGGGCGTGGAGAAGTTCGAGTCGGCGTGGACCGCGCTGCTCGACTCCACCCAGGCCGAACTCGAGCGGCTCGCCGGCGGGGAGGACTGAGCGACGGTGAGCGGCTCAGCTGCGAACGCGCCGGGCGCCGGGCAGACCCCCGGCGTCCGTGCCAACCCGCTGCGCACCCCGCAGGACCGGCGGCTCCCGCGTATCGCGGGGCCGTCGGGCCTGGTGATCTTCGGGGTCACCGGCGACCTTTCCCGCAAGAAGCTCATGCCGGCGGTGTACGACCTCGCCAACCGGGGGCTGCTGCCCCCGGGCTTCTCCCTGGTCGGGTTCGCCCGCCGGGACTGGGCGCACGAGGACTTCGCCCAGGTCGTCCACGACTCCGTGATGGAGCACGCCCGCACCCCCTTCCGTGAAGAGGTGTGGGAGCAGCTGGCCGAGGGCATGCGCTTCGTGCCCGGCACCTTCGACGACGACGTGGCGTTCGACACGCTGCGCACGACGATCGAGGAGCTGGACAAGGAGCGCGGCACCGGCGGCAACTTCGCCTTCTACCTCTCCGTACCGCCGAAGTTCTTCCCCACGGTGGTGCGTCAGCTCAAGAAGCACGGCCTGTCCGAGGGGCAGGGCGACAGCTGGCGGCGGGCGGTGATCGAGAAGCCGTTCGGGCACGATCTGGCCTCCGCGCAGGAGCTGAACGCGGTCGTGCACGATGTGTTCGCACCGCACGAGGTCTTCCGCATCGACCACTACCTGGGCAAGGAAACCGTCCAGAACATCATGGCGCTGCGGTTCGCCAACACCCTGTTCGAGCCGCTGTGGAACCGGTCGTACGTCGATCACGTGCAGATCACCATGGCCGAGGACATCGGCATCGGCGGCCGGGCCGGCTACTACGACGGCATCGGCTCGGCCCGTGACGTCATCCAGAACCACCTGCTCCAGCTGCTGGCGCTCACCGCGATGGAGGAGCCCTCGGGCTTCGACGCCGAGTCCCTGGTCGCCGAGAAGCTGAAGGTGCTCAGCGCCGTACGGCTGCCGCAGGACCTGGGCCGGCACACGGTGCGCGGCCAGTACACCGGCGGCTGGCAGGGCGGCCAGAAGGTGGCCGGCTATCTGGAGGAGGACGGCATCGACCCCAAGTCGGTGACCGACACCTACGCGGCGATCAAGCTGGAGATCGACAACCGGCGCTGGGCCGGGGTGCCGTTCTATCTGCGCACCGGCAAGCGTCTGGGCCGCCGGGTCACCGAGATCGCGGTGGTCTTCCAGCGCGCCCCGTACTCCCCCTTCGACGCCACCGACACCCAGGAGCTGCGCAACAACGCGCTGGTGATCCGGGTGCAGCCGGACGAGGGCGTCACCATCAGGTTCGGCTCCAAGGTGCCCGGCACCCAGATGGAGATCCGGGACGTGACGATGGACTTCGCTTACGGCGAGTCGTTCACGGAGTCCAGCCCCGAGGCGTACGAGCGGCTGATCCTGGACGTGCTGCTCGGGGACGCCAACCTGTTCCCGCGGCACCAGGAGGTGGAACGCTCCTGGGAGATCCTCGACCCGGTCGAGGAGTTCTGGGCCGCGCACGGCCGCCCCGAGCCGTACCCGGCGGGTACCTGGGGCCCGCAGGCGGCCGACGACATGCTCGCGCTCGACGGACGGAGCTGGCGGCGCCCATGAAGATCGACCTCACGGACACCACAGTCAGTCAGATCAACGCCGCCCTGGTCCGGGCGCGGCGCGCGACGGGAACCCCGGCGGTGGGCATAGTGCTGACCCTTGTCATCGTCACCGACGAGGGCAACCACTACGACGCCCTGAAGGCGGCCAGCGACGCGTCGACGGAGCACCCGTCGCGCATCCTGGTCGTCATCCGGCGCCCCGGGCGTTCCTCCCGGGACCGGGCCGGCGCGCATCTGGACGCTGAGGTGCGGGTCGGCGGGGAGACCGGCAGCGGGGAGACCGTACTGCTGCGGCTGCACGGCGAACTGTCGGCGCACGCCTACAGCGTGGTGCTGCCGCTGCTGCTGCCGGACGCCCCGGTGGTGGTGTGGTGGCCGCAGGACGCCCCGGCCCACCCGGAGCGCGATCTGCTGGGGACGCTGGCGCAGCGCCGCATCATGGACGCGGCCGCGACGGAGGACCCGGTGGCGGCGCTCGCGGCACGGGCTGAGGTCTACTCGCCGGGCGACACCGATCTGGCGTGGACCCGGATCACTCCCTGGCGCAGTGTGCTGGCGGCGGCGCTCGACCAGAAGCACGGCGCGATCAGCTCGGCCGCGGTGGAGGGCGAGAGCAACAGCCCCTCCACCGAGCTGCTGGCGCTGTGGCTGGCGCAGCGGCTCGGCGTCCCGGTGGAGCGGGTGGTGACACCCGGCCCCGGGATCACGGCGGTGCGGCTGCTCACCGAGGACGGCACGATCTGCCTGGACCGGCCCACCGGTTCGCTGGCGAAGCTGGCGGTGCCGGGGCAACCCGACCGCAGTGTGGCGCTGCACCGGCGCACCGTGGCGGAGCTGATCGCGGAGGAACTGCGGCGTCTGGACCCGGACGAGGCGTACGCGGACGCGCTGCGGTTCGGCGCGACGGCGGGAGCGCGGCAGTGACGGGCACCCCGCAGGTGGTCGTCCACCGCGACAAGGAACTGATGGCGCAGGCCGCCGCCGCCCGGCTGATCACGAAGATCGTGGACGCCCAGGCGGCGCGCGGCTCGGCGTCGGTGGTGCTGACCGGTGGCCGCAACGGCAACGGGCTGCTGGCGGCGCTGGCCGCGTCCCCCGCGCGGGACGCGGTGGACTGGGCGCGGCTGGATCTGTGGTGGGGGGACGAGCGTTTCCTGCCGACCGGGGATCCGGACCGCAACGAGGTGCAGGCGCGTGCGGCGCTGCTGGACCAGGTGCCGGTGGACCCGGCCCGGGTCCACCCGATGCCGGCCTCCGACGGCCCGTGGGGCAATGACGCGGAGGCAGCGGCCGAAGGGTACGCGGCGGAGCTGGCCACGGCGCGCGACGTGCTGAACCACGACACGGTGCCGCGCTTCGACGTGCTGCTGCTGGGTGTGGGCCCCGACACCCATGTGGCGTCGCTGTTCCCCGAGCATCCGGCACTGCACGAGAGGGAACGTCCGGTGGTGGCGGTGCACGGTGCTCCCAAGCCGCCGCCCACCCGGATCTCCCTCACCCTGCCGGCGATCCGCACCGCACGTGAGGTGTGGCTGCTGGCGGCGGGCGAGGACAAGGCGGAGGCGGCGCGGATCGCGCTGTCGGGACCGGGCGAGCTACAGGCACCGGCGGCGGGCGCGTACGGGCACAGCCGCACCCTGTGGCTCCTGGACCGCGCGGCGGCCTCGGCGCTGCCGCCCCAGCTGTACCCGCCGGCGATGGCCTGACCAGGCCGCCGCCGGCGGGCGCCGGGGGCGGGGGCTCAACGCCCGCGCAGCTCCCGGTACCTGCTGACGAGGGCCCCGGTCGAGGCGTCGAGTCCCGGCACCTCGGCCCCCTCGGTGAGGGCGGGCTCCACGCGCTTGGCGAGGACCTTGCCCAGCTCGACTCCCCACTGGTCGAAGGAGTCGATGTCCCAGATGGCGCCCTGGACGAACACCTTGTGCTCGTACAGGGCGATCAGCTGTCCCAGGACGGACGGGGACAGCTCGGTGGCCAGGATCGTCGTGGTGGGCCGGTTCCCCGGGAACGTCCGGTGCGGCACCAGTTCCTCGGCGACGCCTTCCTCCCGCACCTCCTCGGCGGTCTTGCCGAAGGCCAGCGCCTGACCCTGCGCGAAGAGATTGGCCATCAGCAGGTCGTGCTGGGCGGCGAGATCGGGCGCCAGCTCGGCCACCGGCCGGGCGAACCCGAGCAGATCGGCCGGGATCAGCTTCGTGCCCTGGTGCAGCAGCTGGAAGTAGGCGTGCTGGCCGTTGGTGCCCGGCGTGCCCCACACCACGGGCCCGGTCTGCCAGCTCACCGGCTCGCCCTGACGGTCCACCCGCTTGCCGTTGGACTCCATGTCCAGCTGCTGGAGGTAGGCGGTGAACTTCGACAGGTAGTGGCTGTACGGCAGCACGGCATGGGACTGCGCGTCGTGGAACGCCCCGTACCAGACCCCCAGCAGACCCAGCAGCAGCGGTACGTTCTCCTCCGCCGGCGCCGTGCGGAAGTGCTCGTCGACCAGGTGGAATCCGCCGAGCATCTCGCGGAACCGCTCGGGGCCGATCGCGATCATCAGGGAGAGACCGATCGCCGAGTCGTAGGAGTACCGGCCGCCGACCCAGTCCCAGAACTCGAACATGTTGTCGGTGTCGATGCCGAACTCCGCCACCTTGCCGGCGTTGGTCGACACGGCGACGAAGTGCTTGGCGACCGCGTCCGCGTCCCCGCCCAGCCCGTCGAGCAGCCACCCGCGCGCCGAGGTGGCGTTGGTGATGGTCTCGATGGTGGTGAAGGTCTTCGAGGCGACGATGAACAGGGTCCGCGCCGGATCGAGATCCCGCACCGCCTCGTGCAGATCCGCACCGTCGACGTTGGAGACGAACCGGAAGCCGATGTCCCGCGCCGTGAACGGCCGCAGCGCCTCGTACGCCATCGCGGGCCCCAGATCGGAGCCGCCGATGCCGATGTTGACGACAGTGGTGATCCGCTCCCCGGTGTGCCCCCTCCACTCGCCCGAGCGCACCCGGTCCGCGAAGCCGGCCATCTTGTCGAGGACGGCGTGCACGGCCGGGACCACGTTCTCGCCGTCGACCTCGATCACCGCGTCCCGGGGCGCGCGCAGCGCGGTGTGCAACACGGCCCGGTCCTCGGTGGTGTTGATGCGCTCGCCCCGGAACATGGCGTCCCGCAGCTCGGCGACCCCCCGGGCTGCGGCCAGTTCGCGCAGCAGCCGCAGGGTCTCATCGGTCACCAGCTGCTTGGAGAAGTCCACATGGAGATCCCCGACGGGGAGAGCGAGCCGCTCGGCCCGCTCCGGGTCCTTGGCGAACAGCTCCCGGAGCGAGACCTCTCCCAGCGCCTCCCGATGCTCCCCGAGCGCCCGCCACTCACCCGTACGGTCCACCCTGCCACGATGCTCACCGGCGTTGTTGTTCTCTGTCACTCCTCACAAGCTAGTCGATCCCCGCACCACGCGAGGCGGCACCCGTCCGTGTGCTCGCCCCTTCATGTGAAGCCGGAGTTCGCGGGAACCGGTAGCACAGGCGGCCACTGGGCGGCCTCGCGCGCCGCGTGGAGAGGGAACCCGCCGCCCTCGACGGGGAGGCCGGGCACAGCGCGGGAGAGGTCCGGGAGGGGGCCGTTCCGATCGGCGGCCGGGGCGATACCGGAGAGCGGCACCTCAGCGGGATCGCCGCTGAAGTGCTCCCGGGGGAAGGTGACATCGGCGGCGGCCTCATGAGCCGCTCCGTCACGCGGGTCACACGGAGCGCCGAGGGTGACCCGCCCCCGGACAACGATCCGCCCGTTCTCGTTTCCGGCCGTCACCGCGTACGCCGCGGGGTTCTCCGCCGGCTCATGGGCCGCCACGGGATTCTGCGGGGTGGTGATCTTCCCGTGGTAGACGCGGACCTCCGGGGCTTGCGGGCGCTCCCCCGCACTCGCCGGGACGGCGAGCAGGCCGAGCGACATCGCCGCGCCCAGCAGAAATACCCCTAACGAGCGGGCGATCATGCCCCCACGCGCCCCATACGTCACACGCCGCGACCACATGGCTCAAGATCGTAAAAGATGATCACCGCACGCGTCCATGCCGTGAGGCTGCGGTGACCCACCGTACGCTCACAGCGGAATCGGTGGGTGGTGTCAGATCTCGCCGCGCAGTTTCGCCAGGGCCTCCGCCAGGATGGCCTCGCCGTCCGCCGCGCTGCGGCGTTCGCGGACGTAGGCCAGGTGGGTCTTGTACGGCTCCGTACGCGGCGGGGCCGGCGGGGCCTCGCGTTCCGGGCCGGCCGGGAAGCCGCAGCGCTGGCAGTCCCAGGTGTCCGGGATCTGGGCGTCGCTGGCGAAGCTCGGCTGTGTCTCGTGTCCGTTGGCGCACCAGAAGGAGACCCGCAGCCGCGGAGCGGATTCGCCCCGCTCTGCCTCGCCCATGGGCCCCGCGCCGACCCGGCTGCCCCGGATCGCGTTGCCACCTGCCACTGTCGTAACTCCCTGCCTCACTACACGTGCTAAGAAGTCGCCTCAGTCTATGCAAGGCTCAACGCACGTCCAGTGCCCGAGTTACGAGGGATCGCGGACCGTCCCCGCTCGCGCGGGGACGTGCGGTGGTTCAGGACTTCATCTGCAGACCGAGCAGCACGATGATCACAAACCAGGCGAGCCCGACGATCACGGTGATCCGGTCAAGGTTGCGTTCGGCGACCGACGAACCGCCCACCGAGGACTGCATGCCGCCACCGAACATGTCGGAGAGGCCGCCGCCCTTTCCCTTGTGCATGAGCACAAGCAGCCCCAAGAGGAAGCTGAAGACGATCAGGGCGATCTGGAGCGCCAATTCCACGACTGGGACCAACTCTCTCGGACGGATGGACACACACAATGTACAGGGCATCGGGGGCCGGGTGGAGACGTGGGACGTCACCGGTCCGGCCCCCGGACAGGGTATCGCTAGTGCACGGCCGAACCGTTACTGATCGCGGAACCGCACGATCTTGGTGAACTCGTCGGAGTCCAGCGCCGCACCGCCCACCAGGGCGCCGTCCACATCGGGCTGCGCCATGATCGCGGCCACGTTGCCGGACTTCACCGAGCCGCCGTACTGGATGCGGACCCCGTCCGCCAGGTCGGCGTTGTAGAGCTCGGCCAGCCGGGCACGGATCGCCCCGCACACCTCCTGGGCGTCGTCGGGGGTGGCCACCTCGCCGGTGCCGATGGCCCACACGGGCTCGTAGGCCACCACAATGGTCGCCGCCTGCTCCGCGGGGACATCCTTGAGCGCGCCGTCCAGCTGGGCCAGCGTGTGGGCGACCTGGCCGCCGGCCTTGCGGACCTCCAGGCCCTCTCCCACGCACAGGATCGGGGTGAGGCCGTGCCGGTAGGCGGCCTGGACCTTGGCGTTGCAGGTGGCGTCGTCCTCGCCGTGGTACTGCCGGCGCTCGGAGTGGCCGATCACCACGTACGTGCAGTTCAGCTTGGCGAGCATCGCGCCGGAGATCTCCCCGGTGTACGCGCCGGAGTCGTGCGCCGAGACGTCCTGGGCGCCGTACTTGATCTTCAGCTTGTCGCCGTCGACCAGCGTCTGTACCGAGCGCAGATCGGTGAAGGGCGGCAGCACGGCCACCTCCACCGCGGCGAAGTCCTTGTCCGACAGGCCGAAGGCCAGCTTCTGGACCTGGGCGATGGCCTCGAGGTGATTGAGGTTCATCTTCCAGTTGCCCGCCATCAACGGGGTACGTGCCATGGTTCAGTCCTCCAGTGCGGCGAGGCCGGGGAGGGTCTTGCCCTCCAGGTATTCGAGGCTGGCGCCGCCTCCGGTCGAGATGTGGCCGAACGCCGTCTCGTCGAAGCCGAGGATGCGCACCGCCGCGGCCGAGTCACCGCCACCGACCACGGTGAAGGCGGGCGAGTCCAGCAGCGCCTGGGTGACCCCGCGGGTTCCCGCCGCGAAGTCCGGGTGTTCGAAGACACCCATCGGGCCGTTCCAGAAGACGGTGGCGGCGTCGGCGAGCTTGGCCGCGTACAGCTCGGTGGTGCGCGGGCCGATGTCCAGGCCCAGACCGCCGGCCGGGATGGCGTCGGCCGGCACCACGGTGGGGTGCGCGGGCGCCTTGGTGGCCAGGTCGGGGAACTCCTTGGCCACGACCACGTCCACCGGCAGCACGAACTCCACGCCGCGCTCGGCGGCCCGGCGCAGATACTCGCGCACCACGGGGAGCTGGTCCTCCTGGAGGAGCGAGGCGCCGACCTCGTGGCCCTGGGCCTTGAGGAAGGTGAACACCATGCCGCCGCCGATCAGGATCCGGTCGGCGCGCTCCAGCAGGTGGTCGATGACTCCGAGCTTGTCGGAGACCTTGGCGCCGCCGAGTACCACCGCGTAGGGGCGGCGGACGTCCTCGGTGAGCTGCTTCAGCACACCCACCTCGGTGGCGATCAGCCCGCCGGCGGCGTGCGGCAGCCGGGCCGGGAGGTCGTACACGGAGGCGTGCTTGCGGTGCACGGCGCCGAAGCCGTCCCCGACGTACGCGTCCGCGAGCCCCGCCAGCTGCTCGGCGAAGGCGCCGCGCTCGGCGTCGTCCTTGCTGGTCTCGCCGGGGTTGAAGCGCAGGTTCTCCAGCAGTGCCACCTGGCCGTCTGCCAGGCCCGCCACGGTGGCACGCGCGCTCTCGCCGACCGTGTCGGAGGCGAACGCGACCGGCCCGCCGAGCAGTTCACCGAGCCGGGCGGCGACCGGAGCCAGCGAGAAGGCCGGGTCCGGGGCGCCCTTGGGGCGGCCGAGGTGGGAGGCGACGATCACCTTGGCGCCGGCCTCGGCCAGCTTCCGGATCGTCGGAACGGCGGCCCTGATGCGGCCGTCGTCGGTGATCTTCCCGCTCTCCAGCGGGACGTTCAGATCGGCGCGGACGAAGACCCGCCGCCCGGCGACCTCAAGATCGTCAATCGTCTTCATACGTGTGATGCGCTCCTCGTGAGGGCGGGCCCGTGCCGCTCCGGGGCGGCCGGGACCGCACGCACAGGGCCCGCGACGCGCGTGGTGCGCGGCTCGCGGGCCCTGGCTGCGTGCCGGACCGGTGCCTGTGGAAGGGCCGGTGCCCGTACGACCGCTGTGGCCCTGACCGTGGGAACGGTCAGCGGGTCACAGGCGGTCGCCGACGTAGACGGTCAGGTCGACGAGGCGGTTGGAGTAGCCCCACTCGTTGTCGTACCAGCCGACAACCTTGACCTGGTTGCCCTGGACCATGGTGAGCTGCGCGTCGAAGGTGCAGGACGCGGGCCAGTTCACGATGTCCGAGGAGACGATGGCGTCCTCGGTGTACTCGAGGATGCCCTTCAGCTCGCCGGAGGCGGCGGCCTGGAAGGCGGCGTTGACCTCCTCGACGGTGACCTCACGGTCCAGGTCCACGACCAGGTCGGTGACCGAGCCGGTGGGGACCGGCACGCGCATCGAGATGCCGTCCAGCTTGCCCTTGAGCTGCGGGAGCACCAGGGCGGTGGCCTTGGCTGCACCCGTGCTGGTCGGGATGATGTTGATCGCGGCGGCCCGGGCCCGGCGGGGGTCGCTGTGCGGGAAGTCCAGGATCCGCTGGTCGTTGGTGTACGCGTGGATCGTGGTCATCAGACCCTTGACGATGCCGAAGCTCTCGTCCAGGACCTTCGCCATCGGCGCCACACAGTTGGTGGTGCAGGAGGCGTTGGAGATGATGTCGTGCTGCGCCGGGTCGTACGCGTCCTGGTTGACGCCCAGGACCACGGTCACGTCCTCGTTCTTCGCCGGGGCGGAGATCAGGACCTTCTTGGCGCCGGCGGCCAGGTGCTTGGCGGCGTCCTCACGCTTGGTGAAGATGCCGGTGGACTCGATCACGATGTCGGCGCCCAGCTCGGCCCACGGCAGGTTCGCCGGGTCGCGCTCCGCCAGGGTCTTGAAGGTCTGGTTGCCCACCGTGATGGTGTCCTCGGTGTGGCTCACCTCTTCCTTGAGGCGGCCGAGGATGCTGTCGTACTTCAGCAGATGAACCAGGGTGGCGTTGTCGGTCAGGTCGTTGACGCCAACGACCTGAACATCTGCACCCTGCTCAAGGAGCGCGCGGAAGTAGTTGCGGCCGATACGGCCAAAGCCGTTGATTCCTACGCGGATCGTCACGAACCGATCTCCTCGTTGGTACGCCGGATGCGGATTCCGGCGATGCTGTATGGGACGTCCCCGACCTCTTCCGACCCTACCGCGCCCGGATCCAAGCGGTGACATCGGCCGGGGACAGGCGGCGGGATCGGGTGCCCGACGGCACCACGGGTGCGGCTCAGCCGACCATCTCCTCGGTGAGGTTGGACTCGGTGCCCGGCACGCCCAGGTCCTGGGCGCGCTTGTCGGCCATCGCCAGCAGCCGGCGGATCCGGCCGGCGACCGCGTCCTTGGTCAGCGGCGGGTCGGCCAGCGCCCCCAACTCCTCCAGGGAAGCCTGCTTGTGCTCCATGCGCAGCCGGCCGGCCGCCGCCAGGTGCTCGGGCACCTCCTCGCCCAGGATCTCCAGGGCGCGCTGCACGCGGGCCCCGGCCGCCACCGCGGCGCGGGCCGAACGGCGCAGATTGGCGTCGTCGAAGTTGGCCAGCCGGTTGGCGGTGGCCCGCACCTCGCGCCGCATCCGGCGCTCCTCCCAGGCCAGCACCGACTCGTGCGCGCCGAGCCGGGTCAACAGGGCGCCGATCGCGTCACCGTCCCGGACGACGACGCGGTCCACACTGCGCACCTCGCGCGCCTTGGCGGCGATCTGGAGCCGGCGGGCGGCGCCCACCAGGGCCAGCGCCGCCTCCGGCCCCGGGCAGGTGACCTCCAGGGAGGAGGACCGGCCGGGCTCGGTGAGCGAACCGTGGGCCAGGAACGCGCCGCGCCAGGCGGCCTCCGCGTCGCAGGTCGCCCCGGAGACCACCTGCGGCGGCAGCCCGCGGATGGGACGGCCGCGGCCGTCCACCAGACCGGTCTGCCGGGCCAGCTGATCGCCGCCGGCCACCACGCGCACCACATAGCGGCTGCCGCGCCGCAGCCCGCCCGGGGCCATCACCACCAGATCGGAGGAGTGTCCGAAGATCTCCAGGATGTCCCGGCGCAGCCGGCGGGCGGCGATTCCGGTGTCCAGCTCCGCCTCGATCACAATCCGCCCGCTGACCAGGTGCAGGCCGCCGGCGAACCGCAGGACCGACGACACCTCCGACTTGCGGCAGCAGGTGCGGGTGACGGGGAGCCGTGAGATCTCGTCCTTCACCGCGGCCGTCATCGCCATGGGCCGATCCTTCCATGCATACGAAAAATACGGTCATACGCGGCGGCCAGCAGCTCCGGGTCGTGCCGTGCGGAACCGCCGCCGGTCAGCGGGTCACCGGCGGCGGCCACCGGGGCCAGCTGGACCGAAGCCCCCAGCCGCTCGGCGGCCAGACTCAGGCTTTCCTGGTCGGGCACCGCTGCCCGGTCGGCCAGCACCACGTCAAAGGCGAGTTTAGGGGCGTGTTGTACCAAAACCTCCACATGACGCTGCGGGGAGAAGCCATCAGTTTCCCCGGGCTGCGGTGCGAGGTTGAGCGAGAGCACCCGGCGGGCCTTGGTACGGCTGAGGGCGTCCAGCAGTTCGGGGACCAGCAGATGGGGGATCACCGAGGAGAACCACGAACCCGGGCCCAGGATCACCCAGTCCGCGTCGAGGACGGCCTGCACCGCCTCGGGGACGGCCGGCGGGTCGTGCGGCACCAGGACCACCTGGAGCACCTCGCCCGGGGTCAGCGCGACGGTGGCCTGGCCCCGTACCCGGCTGAGCGCCTGCGGCCGGCCGCTCTCGTGGCCGCGTACCAGCGCCTCCAGTTCCAGCGGCACGGCCGACATCGGCAGCACCCGGCCGTGCGCGCCCAGCAGTTTGCCGACCAGGTCGAGGGCCTGGACGTGATCGCCCAGCTGTTCCCACAGCGCGACGATCAGCAGGTTGCCGACCGCGTGGTCGTGCAGGGCGCCCTCGCTCTTGAACCGGTGCTGGACGACCTCGGACCAGGTGCGGCCCCAGTCGTCGTCGCCGCACAGCGCGGCCAGGGCCTTGCGCAGGTCGCCCGGGGGCAGGACGCCCAGCTCGTCGCGGAGCCGGCCGCTGGAGCCACCGTCGTCGGCGACGGTGACCACGGCGGTGAGATCACCGGTGATGCGGCGCAGCGCGGTGAGTGAGGCGGACAGCCCCATGCCGCCGCCCAGGGCGACCACCTTGGGCTGGGCGCCGCGCCGCGGGGCACGGCCGGTGCGGCCGGCCCGCCGCATGACGGTGCGACGGTGCTCGGGGTCCCGGCCCTGCCGGGCGGCCTTTCGTGGCATGTTATTCGCGCCCCATGTCCCGGTGTACGACGACGGTTTCGATGCCTTCGGCGGCGAGCACCTTGGCCAGCCGTTCGGAGACGGCCACCGAGCGGTGCTTTCCGCCGGTGCAGCCGACCGCGATGGTCACATAGCGCTTGCCCTCACGACGGTAGCCGGTGGCCACCAGGTGCAGCAGTTCGGCGTAGCGCTCCAGGAACTCCTTGGCGCCGGGCTGGTCGAAGACGTAGCCGGCGACCTGCTCGCTGGTGCCGGTGAAGGGCCGCAGTTCGGGGACCCAGTGCGGGTTGGGCAGGAAGCGGCAGTCCACGACGTGGTCGGCGTCCACCGGCAGGCCGTACTTGTAGCCGAAGGACATGACGGTGGCGCGCAGTTCCGGCTCGTCACCGCTGGTGAACTGGGCGTCCATCTTGGCGCGCAGTTCGTGGACGTTGAGGTTGGAGGTGTCGATCACCAGGTCGGCGTCGCCGCGCAGTTCGCGCAGCAGGTCGCGTTCGGCCTCGATGCCGTCCACGATCCGGCCGTCGCCCTGGAGGGGGTGCGGGCGGCGGACGGACTCGAAGCGCTGGACGAGGGCGTTGTCGGACGCCTCCAGGAAGACGATGCGCCGGGTGACGGACTTGGCGTCGAGGTCGGCCAGGGATTCCCGGAGGCTGTCGAAGAAGCTGCGGCCGCGGACGTCCACGACCACGGCGATCCGGGCGACGTTGCCCTGGGAGCGTGCGCCGAGGTCGACCATGGTGGGGATCAGGGACGGCGGCAGGTTGTCGACCACGAACCAGCCGAGGTCTTCCAGGCACTTGGCGGCGGTGCTGCGGCCGGCCCCCGACATGCCCGAGATGATCACCAGTTCGGGAGTGGGACCACTCTCCTCACTGGCGGTGACGGTCCCGTTGACGGTGGGTTCCGGCTGTTCTTCGGTTCTGCTGTGTTCGCTCATGATCTCTCTTCCCCCGCCGTTGTGTGGTGTGTGGGTGATGTGGTGCGGGTGGTACGGGGTGGGGCGGGTGGACGTGACGCCCCCGGCCTGTGGCCGGACGGCGCACCCCGGGGGCGGACCGCTCAGTCCTCGATGATCTCGCCGGTGGCCGTGTTGACGGCCGGGGCGGCCGGGCCGCCCTCGGCGAGCGCGGCGAGCACCGTCTCCGCGGTTTTCCGGCCTATGCCGGGAACCTCGCAGATCTCCTCCACGGAGGCGGTGCGCAGCCGCTTGACGGAGCCGAAGTGCTTCAGCAGCGCCTTCTTGCGGGTCTCGCCGAGGCCGGGGACCGCGTCCAGTGGCCCCTTCCTCATCGATTGTGCCCGTTTGCCGCGCTGATAGCGGATGGCGAAACGGTGCGCCTCGTCGCGCACCCGCTGGAGGAGGTAGAGCCCCTCGCTGGTGCGGGGCAGGATGACGGGGTCGCTGTCGCCGGGCAGCCAGACCTCTTCGAGCCGCTTGGCGAGGCCGCACACGGCCACGTCGTCGATGCCCAGCTCGTCCATGGCGCGCCGGGCGGCGGCCACCTGGGGGGCGCCGCCGTCGACGACGACGAGCTGCGGCGGGTACGCGAAGCGCTTGGGGCGGCCGTCCTCCTCACGGTGGGCGTCCTCGCGGGGAGTCTCCTCGTGGGGAGTCTCCTCACTCCGGGGCTCCCCGTGGACGGCCTCTCCCGGCCGCACGCCGGCACCCTCGACCTCGCCGTTCCCGTTCCCGTTCCCGTTCGCCTCGCCCTCGGGGGACTCCTCGACCCAGCCGCCGCTCTTCTCCTTCTCCCGCAGGTAGCGGCGGAAGCGGCGCGAGATCACCTCGTGCATCGCGCGGACATCGTCCTGTCCGGCGAAGCTCTTGATCTGGAAGCGGCGGTACTCGCTCTTGCGGGCCAGGCCGTCCTCGAAGACGACCATGGAGGCGACCACGTCCTCGCCCTGGAGGTGGGAGATGTCGAAGCACTCGATGCGCAGCGGCGCCGAATCCAGGCCGAGTGCCTCGCTGATCTCCTCCAGGGCCCGGGAGCGGGTGGTCAGGTCGGAGGCCCGCTTGGTCTTGTGCAGGGCGAGCGCCTGCTGCGCGTTGCGCTGCACCGTGGCCATGAGGTCCTTCTTGTCGCCGCGCTGCGGAACGCGCAGGCTGACCCGGGAGCCGCGCCGTTCGCCGAGCCAGTCGGTGAGCGCCGCCTCAGCCTCGGGCAGGACGGGGACCAGAACCTCGCGGGGGACGCCACCGGTGCCGCCGGCGCCGGCCTCGTCCCCCCACTCCTCGCCGTACAGCTGCTGGAGCGCGTGCTCGACGAGCTGCGGGGTGGCGACGTGTTCGACCTTGTCGGTGACCCAGCCGCGCTGGCCGCGCACCCGGCCGCCACGGACGTGGAAGATCTGGACGGCGGCCTCCAGCTCGTCCTCGGCGACGGCGATGAGGTCGGCGTCGGTGGCGTCGGCGAGGACGACGGCGTTCTTCTCCATGGCGCGCCGCAGCGCTTCGATGTCGTCGCGCAGCCGGCCCGCCCGCTCGTACTCCATGTCCTCGGCGGCCTCGTGCATCTCGGCTTCCAGCCTGCGCAGGTAGGTGCCGGTGCGGCCGGCCATGAAGTCGCAGAATTCCTCGGCGAGTTGGCGGTGCTCCTCGGGGCTGACCCGGCCGACGCAGGGGGCCGAGCACTTGTCGATGTAGCCCAGCAGGCAGGGACGGCCGATCTGGTGGGCGCGCTTGAAGACCCCGGCGGAGCAGGTGCGTACGGGGAAGACCCGCAGCAGCAGATCGACGGTCTCGCGGATGGCCCAGGCGTGCCCGTAGGGGCCGAAGTACCGTACGCCCTTGCGCTTGGGCCCGCGCATGACCTGGGCGCGGGGGAACTCCTCGTTCATGGTGACGGCGAGCGAGGGGTAGCTCTTGTCGTCGCGGTACTTGACGTTGAAGCGGGGGTCGTACTCCTTGATCCAGGTGTACTCCAGCTGGAGCGCCTCCACCTCGGTGGCGACCACGGTCCACTCCACGGAGGCGGCGGTGGTCACCATGGTGGCGGTGCGCGGGTGCAGTCCCGTGAGGTCCTGGAAGTAGGAGGACAGCCGCGGCCGCAGGCTTTTGGCCTTGCCGACGTAGATGACCCGGCCGTGCTGGTCGCGGAAGCGGTAGACGCCCGGGTCTTCGGGGATCTCGCCCGGCTTCGGGCGGTAGCTGGAGGGGTCGGCCATGTGCGTAACCCTACTGCCGGGCACCGACACTTCATGGTCACCGGGCGGCCGTGCGAGGTGGCCGGTACCTACCAGCCGCGCTCGCGCCAGGCGGGCAGCTGGGGGCGTTCGGCACCCAGGGTGGTGTCGGCGCCGTGACCCGGGTAGACCCAGGTCTCATCCGGAAGGGTGGCGAACAGCCGGGTCTCCACGTCGTGCAGGAGGGCGGCGAACGCGGCCGGGTCGCCGTGGGTGTTGCCGACGCCGCCGGGGAAGAGGCTGTCACCGGTGAACAGGTGCGGGTGGCCGTCGGGGTCGTCGTAGACCAGCGCCACGGAGCCGGGGGTGTGGCCGGCGAGGCGGCGTGCGGTGAGTTCGATGTCACCGAAGGTGAGGGTGTCGCCGTCGTCCAGCGGGACGTCGGTGGGCACCGGGATGCCCTCGGCGTCGGGGCGCCCGGCGTAGGTGGTGGCGCCGGTGGCGGCGACGACCTCGGCGAGGGCTCCCCAGTGGTCGCCGTGCCGGTGGGTGGTGACGACGGCGGTGATGCCGTCGTCACCGATGAGCTCCAGGAGGGTGGCGGGCTCGGCGGCGGCGTCGACGAGCAGCTGGGCGCCGGTGGCCCGGCAGCGCAGCAGGTAGGCGTTGTTGTTCATGGGGCCGACCGCCGCCTTGGAGATGATCAGGCGGGCCAGCTCGTGGGCGTCCGCCGGCCCGCCGACCGTGACATTTCCGGTGTACGACATGGCGGTCAGTGTGTCAGAGCGGGGGCAGGACGGGGAGCGTGCCGCCGCTGGTGGTGAGGCCGGAGCCGGTGGTGCGGCCCGAGAGCCAGCCGACGAGAGCGGTGGGGGCGCCGGCCACCACGACGCGGACGCCGTCGTGTCCTCCGCTGTACCAGCTGCGCCCGTCCTCGGCACGCAGGTCGAGGGGCGGCAGGTCCTGATGTCCGGCGAACCGGCGGGTGAGGTAGTCCACGGTACGGTCGGTGAAGGTGCCGGGGAGCCGGTCGATGGTGTGCCCGATGCCGAGGTCGACGTGGTGCAGCTCGATCTCCACCCAGCGGCGCAGCGGCAGGGCGGAGAGCCGGTCGCGGACGCCGTTGCGCAGTTCGGCGGTGGCCTGCCAGCGCTCGGCGGGCAGCGCCTCGAAGGCGTCGGCGAGCCGGGCGGCGCTGTCGCGCACGTCGGCGAGCTGCTCGGCGGCGGGCCGTGCCGCGCCGCGCTCGATGTCGGCGTCCCTGGCCTCCTCGTCCGGGTACATGGGACGGCCGGCGAGCACGTTGCCGAGGGCGTCGGCGTTGCGGGCCAGGTGCGTGGTGAGGTGGCCGCGGGTCCAGCCGGGCAGCTGGGAGAGTGCGGCGAGGTCCGCGTCGTCCAGGGCGTCGAGGGCGGTCAGCAGGCGCCGGGTGGCGTCCCGCAGACCGATGAGGTCACCGGTGGGCTTCGTCATGATCACACGCTATCCGGGTCCACTCCTTCGAGTGAAGATGGCGATATCCGCCCGGTAATCGAACGCACGTGCTATAGGCTGGTTCGGTGCCGCTGGAGGCCGTATCGGCCTTGCTTCATTCCGCCGCCCCTACTCTTGGACGGGGGTGCTCCGTGCGCCATGGGGTCCCCGTTCTTCACACGAAAGGTGCCATCCGCGTGGCCGACCGGCTCACCGTTCGCGGAGCTCGCGAACACAACCTCAAGAATGTCTCGCTCGACCTGCCGCGCGATGCCCTGATCGTCTTCACCGGCCTGTCGGGCTCGGGCAAGTCGTCCCTGGCCTTCGACACGATCTTCGCCGAGGGCCAGCGCCGCTACGTCGAGTCGCTGTCCGCGTACGCCCGGCAGTTCCTGGGCCAGATGGACAAGCCCGACGTGGACTTCATCGAGGGCCTGTCCCCGGCGGTGTCCATCGACCAGAAGTCCACCTCGCGCAACCCGCGCTCGACGGTGGGCACCATCACCGAGGTCTACGACTACCTGCGGCTGCTGTTCGCCCGCATCGGCAAGCCGCACTGCCCCGAGTGCGGCCGGCCCATCGCCCGCCAGTCCCCGCAGGCCATCGTGGACAAGGTGCTGGCGCTGGAGGAGGGCAGCCGCTTCCAGGTGCTCTCACCGCTGGTGCGCGAGCGCAAGGGCGAGTTCGTCGATCTCTTCTCCGACCTGCAGACCAAGGGCTACAGCCGGGCCCGGGTGGACGGCGCCACCATCCAGCTCGCGGAGCCCCCCAAGCTGAAGAAGCAGGAGAAGCACACCATCGAGGTGGTCGTCGACCGGCTCACCGTCAAGGACAGCGCCAAGCGGCGGCTGACCGACTCCGTGGAGACGGCGCTCGGCCTGTCCGGCGGCATGGTGGTGCTCGACTTCGTCGACCTCCCGGAGGACGACCCCCAGCGCGAACGGATGTTCTCCGAGCATCTGTACTGCCCGTACGACGATCTCTCCTTCGAGGAGCTGGAGCCGCGCTCCTTCTCCTTCAACTCCCCCTTCGGCGCCTGCCCCGAGTGCACCGGCATCGGCACCCGGATGGAGGTCGACCCGGAGCTGATCATCCCGGACCCGGAGAAGTCCCTGGAAGAGGGCGCCATCCACCCGTGGTCCCACGGCCACACCCGCGGCTACTTCCACCACCTCATCGCCGCCCTGGGCGACGCCCTGAGCTTCCGCACCGACGTGCCCTGGGAAGCGCTGCCGCAGCGCGCCAAGAAGGCCCTGCTCAACGGCCACCGCACCAAGATCGAGGTCCGCTACGAGAACCGGCACGGCCAGGAGCGGGCCTACGCCACCGCCTTCGAGGGCGTCATCCCCTTCCTGCGCCGCCGCTACGCGGAGGCCGACACCGACGCCGGGCGCGAGCGGTTCGAGGGCTACATGCGCGAGGCGCCCTGCCCCGCCTGCCACGGCACCCGGCTCAAGCCCCTGGTGCTGGCCGTCACCGTGCAGGGCAAGTCCATCGCCGAGGTCTCGGCGATGTCCATCAGCGAGTGCTCCGACTTCCTGCGCGGCATGAAGCTGGACGCCCGGGAGAAGGCCATCGCCGAGCGGGTCCTCAAGGAGGTCAACGAGCGGCTGCGGTTCCTGGTCGACGTCGGCCTGGACTACCTCTCCCTCAACCGCGCCGCGGGGTCGCTCTCCGGCGGCGAGGCGCAGCGCATCCGGCTGGCCACCCAGATCGGCTCGGGCCTGGTCGGGGTGCTCTACGTCCTGGACGAGCCGTCCATCGGTCTGCACCAGCGCGACAACCACCGGCTGATCGAGACCCTGGTGCGGCTGCGCGACCTGGGCAACACCCTGATCGTCGTCGAGCACGACGAGGACACCATCAAGACCTCCGACTGGGTGGTGGACATCGGTCCCGGGGCCGGCGAGCACGGCGGCAAGGTCGTGCACAGCGGCCCGCTGGCGGAGCTGCTGACCAACGAGGAGTCGATCACCGGCCAGTACCTCACCGGTGCCCGTTCCATCCCGATGCCCGAGGTACGGCGCCCGGCCGACCCCAAGCGCCGGCTGACCGTGCACGGCGCCCGGCAGCACAACCTGAAGAACGTCGACGTGAGCTTCCCGGTCGGGGTGCTCACCGCGGTCACCGGAGTCTCCGGGTCCGGCAAGTCCACGCTGGTCAACGACATCCTCTACACCCACCTGGCGCGCGAGCTGAACCGCGCCAAGGCGGTGCCCGGGCGGCACACCCGGGTCACCGGCGACGACCTCGTCGACAAGGTGGTGCACGTCGACCAGTCGCCGATCGGCCGCACCCCGCGTTCCAACCCGGCGACGTACACCGGTGTCTTCGACCACGTCCGCAAGCTGTTCGCGGAGACGATGGAGGCCAAGGTCCGCGGCTATCTGCCGGGCCGCTTCTCGTTCAACGTGAAGGGCGGCCGCTGCGAGAACTGCTCGGGCGACGGCACCATCAAGATCGAGATGAACTTCCTGCCGGACGTCTACGTCCCGTGCGAGGTCTGCCACGGCGCCCGGTACAACCGGGAGACGCTGGAGGTGCACTACAAGGGCAAGTCCATCGCCGAGGTGCTGGACATGCCCATCGAGGAGGCCATGGACTTCTTCGAGGCGGTGCCGGCCATCTCCCGTCATCTGCGCACCCTCAACGACGTGGGCCTGGGCTACGTACGGCTGGGGCAGCCCGCCACCACGCTCTCCGGCGGCGAGGCGCAGCGCGTCAAGCTGGCCTCCGAGCTGCAGCGGCGCTCCACCGGCAGCACCGTCTACGTGCTGGACGAGCCGACCACCGGGCTGCACTTCGAGGACATCCGGCGGCTCATCGAGGTGCTCTCCGGCCTCGTGGACAAGGGCAACACGGTGATCGTCATCGAGCACAACCTCGATGTCATCAAGACCGCCGACTGGGTCGTGGACATGGGCCCCGAAGGCGGGTACGGCGGCGGCACCGTCGTCGCGGAGGGCACCCCCGAGGAGGTGGCGGCCGTCCCGGCCAGCCACACGGGGAAGTTCCTGCGCGAGGTGCTGGGCGACCGGTTCAGCGACGCCACCCCGGCGCGGCGCACCACCCGGAAGAAGGCGCCGGCCAAGAAGGCCGCGGCCGGGCGGAAGAGCACCGCCAAGAAGTAGGCCGTCCGGCTCCGTTCACCGGAGTTCGCCGGAAATTGGCGGCGCCGCACTGGTGCGGCGCCGCCTCCCTTGGAACGCTGAGGCACCCGATGCCGACGCGTCCGAGGGAGTCCTGGTGATCCACCGCGCACCGAGCACACCACGACACAGCCGAGCCGGGGACGTGCTGCGCGCCAGGGCCCCGGTCGTGGCCACGGCGATCGCCGCGCTCGCCGTGACCCTGCTGCCGTCCGGGCCCGCCGTCGCCGCCCCGAGTACCGGGGGCGGCGGCCTCGAACTGTCGCACGCCGTCCAGCCTCTGGGCCCCGGCACCGAACTGACCAGCTTTCAGAGCCTGGAGCCCACCGGCTGGCGCAGTGCGCACGCCGTCACGATCGATCTGACCGCCGGGGCCCGGGTGGAGTCCGTGGCACCCGACGACGTGTCGGACGCCGCGCCACTGAGCGAACTCGTCCGCGACCACGACCCCGGGCCGGGGCGCGCCACAGTGGCGGCCGTCAACGCCGACTTCTTCGACATCAATGGCTCTCTCGCGCCGCTGGGCCCCGGCATCAGGGGCGGCGAGCTGCGGCATTCCGCCTCGGACGGGGCTCCCACCGAGGCGGTGGGCCTGGGCCCCGGTGACACCGGGCGCCTGCTGGACCTGCGGTTCGCAGGCACCGTGCTGCTCCCGGACGGGGTGGCTCCGCTCGCCTCCCACAACGCGGCGCGGGTGCCCGTCGGGGGCATCGGCGTGTACACGGCCGGCTGGGGTGGGGCCGACCGGGCGCTGACCGTTCCCGGGGCGGCCCGGGTCACCGAGGTCCTGGTGCGTGAGGACGTGGTGCTGTCGGTGTCGGAGCGCGCGGGCCGCGAGCGGATCCCGCCCGGCGCCACCGTGCTGCTGGGCCGCGACGCCGGCGCCGGGACGCTGGCCGCGCTCGCTCCGGGCGACGGGGTGGTTCTGGAGTACGGGCCGCGCACCGGGGACGGCGGACCGCTGCCGGCGGAGGCGGTGGGCGGCCGGGGCCTGCTGGTCATCGACGGCGAGCCGCAGAACTGGGAGGGCCGGCCCAACAACACCGCGGCACCCCGTACGGCGGTGGGCTTCTCCCGGGACGGCGGCGAGATGTTCCTGGTCTCGGTGGACGGCCGGCAGCAGCACTCGGGCGGCGCCACCCTCACCGAGCTGGCGGTGCTGCTCGCCGACCTCGGCGCGTACACGGCGCTCAACCTGGACGGCGGCGGCTCCAGCACCCTGCTCGCCCGGCGGCCGGGCGATCACGAGCCGAGGCTGGTCAACCGCCCCTCGGACGGCGCCGAGCGGCCGGTGCCCAACGGTCTGGCCGTCACCGTGCCGACCGGCAGCGGCGCGGCGACCGGGTTCCGGGTGGAGACGGTGGCCGATCCGGAGCGTGCCCCCACCGCGGACCCGGTGCCCGGCGGGCATCCCGGACGGGTCTTCCCCGGGCTGACCCGGGCGCTGGCGGCGACCGGCCACGACGAGACGTACGGTCCGGCGCCCGCGCGCCCGGCCTGGGCCTCGGCACGGCCGGCCATCGGCTCGGTGGACGCCGACGGCGTGTTCACCGCGCGGCGCACGGGCAGCACCACGGTGACCGCCGGACAGGGCCGGGCCACCGGCACCGTCGAGCTGACCGTGCTCGGCGCACTGGAGCGGCTGGAGCCCACCGCGCGCCGCGTCGGTCTCGCCGGGCCCGGGGAGAGCGCCGGGTTCGGGCTGCTCGGCCAGGACGCCGAGGGGCACAGCGCCCCCATCGAGCCGGCCGATGTAACGCTGGAGTACGACCGCGCGCTGTTCACCATCGACCCGGACCCGGCGGCCGGCGGGTTCACGGTCACGGCGGCCGAGGGGTCGGACGGCGCCGCCGGGGAGGTCCGGGCCGCGGCCGGCGGGCGCAGCACCGTCCTGGCCGTCACCGTCGGCGGCGAGGAGAGCACCGTGGCCGACTTCGAGGACGCGGCGGAGTGGACGTTCAGCCACGCCCGCGCGGCCGGCGGCATCACCCCGGAACCGGCCGGGCAGGACGGGGGCGGCGCGCTGCGCCTGGAGTACGACTTCACCCTCAGCACCGCCACCCGCGCCGCGTACGCCACCCCGCCCGGTGATCTGCCGGTGTCCGGCCGGCCGCAGAGCTTCGCCCTGTGGATCGAGGGGGACGGGCACGGCGGCTGGCCCTCGCTGCACTTGCGGGACGCGGCCGGCACCGATCAGGTGCTGCGCGGCGAGCACATCACCTGGCAGGGCTGGCGGCAGGTGGTCTTCGAGGTCCCCGAGGGCATCGCGCTGCCGGTCTCGGTGCACCGCTTCTACGTGGCCGAGACCCGGCCGGACGCCGCGTACACGGGCTCGGTCGCCATCGACGGGCTGACGGTGCGCACCGCCCCCGAGGCGGAGCTGCCGCCGGACGGCGCCCGGAGCGGGCCGCTGATCATGGCCGGGCGGGAGGTGGCGGCGCGGGAGTGGCGCTTCGCGGTGGTCTCGGACGCCCAGTTCGTCGCCCGGGACCCGGACAGCGCCATCGCGGCGGCGGCCCGGCGCACCCTGCGCGAGGCGCGGGCGGCCGAGCCCGACTTCGTGGTGATCAACGGGGACTGGGTGGACGAGGGCTCGCGGGCCGACCTGGAGTTCGCGCGGGAGATGATCGAGGAGGAGCTGGGCGACGCGCTGCCCTGGTACTACCTGCCCGGCAACCATGAGGTGATGGGTGGCTCCATCGGGCTGTTCGAGGAGATCATCGGGCCCGCCCGGCAGACCTTCGACCACCGCGGAACCCGCTTCATCGCCCTGGACACCTCGTCGCTGACGCTCAGGGGCGGGGGGTTCGCGCAGTTCCAGCGGCTGCGGGCGGAACTGGACGCGGCGGCGGAGGACCGGTCGGTGCGCTCGGTGGTGGTGCTCAGCCATGTGCCGCCGCGTGATCCGACCGTCCGGCCGGCCAGTCAGCTCACCGATCGCATGGAGGCGGCGCTGCTGGAGCGCTGGCTGGCGGACTTCCGCCGTTCCTCGGGCAAGGACGTGGCGTTCTTCGGGGCGCATGTCGGGGTCTTCGACAGCTCCTGGCGGGACGGGGTGCCGTATGTGATCGGTGGGGACGCGGGGAAGGCGCCGGCCGCCGCCCCGGGGGAGGGCGGATTCACCGGATGGGCCCTGGTGGGCGTCGACGGCGCCGCGGGCTCCCTGCCGCGGGAGGGCGGGGCGCGGGGTCACGGCGGGGGTGGCGGGTGGCTCTCGGTGCAGACCAGGCCCCATGTGGACGCCCTGACGCTGGACGCCCCGGCCGTGTTGCCGGCCGGTGGTGCGGAGCGGGTGACGGCGACGGTGTCGCAAGGCACCGGAGCCGGGGCGCGGGAGGTGCCGGTGGCGTTCCCGGTGAGCGCCGACTGGTCGGGGTCGCGCGGTCTGTACGTGGGGCCGCCCGGCGGGGCGGAGCGGGGGCAGGTGGCGGCCTTCGACCCGGCGACCGGCCTGCTGACGGGGCTGCGGGCCGGCGAGGTCACCCTCGAGGTGGAGGTGAGCGGGGTACGGGAGCGGGTGACCGTACGGATCACCCGCTGAGCGCGGCGTGAGGTACGGCCGGGGCCGGAGCCGGGTCGATCGGCTCCGGCCCCGGCCCCCGGGCCGCTTCCGGCTACAGGTACGGGGCGATGGCGGGCAGCAGGTCCTGGAAGGTCCGCCCGGAGGCGGGCTCGCCGATCGCCGTCATCTGCCACTCACCGCTGTCACCGCGGCTGACCTTGGCCATGATCTGCGCGGTGTGCGCGCCGCCGCCGGCCAGCGTGTAGCGGGCCAGTTCCTCGCCGGTGGTCTCGTCCACCAGCCGGCAGAACGCGTTCTCGACCTCGGCGAAGGTCTGGCCGGTGAACGAGTTCACGGTGAAGACGATGGTGTCGACGGTGGCGGGCAGCCGGGCGAGGTCGACGATGATCGACTCGTCGTCCTCCTGGCCCGCGCCGCCCACGACGTTGTCCCCGGTATGGATCACCGAGCCGTCGTCACTGGTGAGCTTCTGGAAGAACACCACGTCCTTGGACTCGGTCCCGGCGTACAGCACCGCGGAGGCGTCGAGGTCGATCTCCCCGCCGCCACCGAGCATCTTGCTGAAGAACCCGCGCCGCACCGCCTGCCAGCCGAGCCCCATCCGTACGGCGGACAGACCGCCGCCCCCGGACTTGACCAGGCTGACGGCCTGTCCCTTCGAGAGATTGACGCCCACAACAGCTCCCCTTCCTTGTCAGGCGACTCCGGTAAAGAAAGAGTCAAGGGCGACGCTAGCGCAGGCCCACCTCACGCATCTGACGCAGTTCCTTCTTCAGGTCGGAGACCTGGTCCCGCAGCCGGGCCGCAACCTCGAACTGAAGTTCGGCGGCAGCCGACCGCATCCGCTCGGTGAGCGCCTCGATGGTCTCCGCCAGCTCCGCGGCGGGCCGCTCGGTCAGCTGCTCGGTGCCCGCGTTCTCCCGGGCCACCTTGGCCGGCACCGGCGCCTTGCCCCTGCCCTTGGCCGGCTCCCCGCCCTTGCGGTACCCGGAGCCCAGCAGCTCCTGGGTGTCGACCTCCTCGCGGGCGATGGTCGCCACGATGTCGCCGATCTTCTTGCGCAGCGGCTGCGGGTCGATGCCCCGCTCCTCGTTGTACGCGATCTGCTTGGCGCGGCGCCGGTTGGTCTCCTCGATGGCCCGCTCCATGGCGGCGGTGATCCGGTCCGCGTACATGTGCACCTGCCCGGAGACGTTACGGGCGGCCCGGCCGATGGTCTGGATCAGCGAGGTACCGGAGCGCAGGAAGCCCTCCTTGTCGGCGTCCAGGATCGCCACCAGGGAGACCTCGGGCAGGTCGAGCCCCTCCCGCAGCAGGTTGATGCCGACCAGCACGTCGTACTCACCGGCCCGCAGCTCGCGCAGCAGCTCCACCCGGCGCAGGGTGTCCACGTCGCTGTGCAGATAGCGGACCCGGATGCCCAGCTCCAGGAAGTAGTCGGTCAGGTCCTCGGCCATCTTCTTGGTCAGCGTGGTGACCAGGACCCGCTCGTCCTTGTCGGTGCGGGTGCGGATCTCGTGCACCAGATCGTCGATCTGGCCCTCGGTGGGCTTGACCACGACCTCCGGGTCCACCAGACCCGTGGGCCGGATGATCTGCTCCACGACGCCGTCGCCGCGCGACAGCTCGTACGAGCCGGGGGTCGCCGACAGGTACACCGTCTGGCCGATCCGCTCCAGGAACTCCTCCCACTTCAGCGGCCGGTTGTCGACCGCCGAGGGAAGCCGGAAGCCGTGGTCGACGAGGGTGCGCTTGCGGGAGGCGTCCCCCTCGTACATGGCGCCGATCTGCGGGACGGTGACATGCGACTCGTCGATGACCAGCATGAAGTCGTCGGGGAAGTAGTCCAGCAGGGTGTGCGGCGCGGTGCCGGGGGCACGGCCGTCGATGTGCATCGAGTAGTTCTCGATGCCGGCGCAGGTGCCGATCTGGCGCATCATCTCGATGTCGTAGGTGGTGCGCATCCGCAGCCGCTGGGCCTCCAGCAGCTTCCCCTGCCGCTCCAGCGTGGCCAGCCGCTCGGCCAGCTCGCTCTCGATCCCCGCGATGGCGCGTTCCATCCGCTCGGGACCGGCCACGTAGTGCGAGGCCGGGAACACGTACAGGTGATCCTCGTGGGAGATGACCTCGCCGGTGAGCGGGTGGAGGGTGGACAGCGCCTCGATCTCGTCGCCGAACATCTCGATCCGGACGGCCAGCTCCTCGTAGACCGGGAAGATCTCGATGGTGTCCCCGCGCACCCGGAAGGTGCCCCGGGTGAAGGCCACGTCGTTGCGGGCGTACTGGATGTCGACGAAACGCCGCAGCAGCGCGTCCCGGTCGATCTCCTCGCCCACCTTGAGCGGCACCATCCGGTCCACGTACTCCTGCGGGGTGCCCAGGCCGTAGATGCAGGAGACGGAGGCCACCACGACCACGTCACGCCGGGTGAGCAGCGAGTTGGTGGCGCTGTGCCGCAGCCGCTCCACCTCCTCGTTGATCGAGGAGTCCTTCTCGATGTAGGTGTCCGTCTGGGGGACGTACGCCTCCGGCTGGAAGTAGTCGTAGTACGAGACGAAGTACTCGACGGCGTTGTTCGGCAGCAGCTCGCGGAACTCGTTCGCCAGCTGGGCGGCCAGCGTCTTGTTGGGCGCCATCACCAGAGTGGGGCGCTGGACCCGTTCGATCATCCAGGCCGTGGTGGCCGACTTGCCGGTGCCGGTGGCACCGAGCAGGACGACGTCCTTCTCACCGCCCTTGATCCGGCGCTCCAGGTCGGCGATGGCCGCCGGCTGGTCGCCGCTGGGCTGAAAGGGACTGACGACCTCGAAGGGCGCCACCGTACGTTCGATGTGGGAAACGGGCCGCATGTCCTCCACGGTACGACCCGGCACTGACAATCGGCTCCGCAGCGCTTCGGGACCACCGTTGGTGACAGATTGTCGCTACCTGTTCAGCCGTAGGTCATCGTTTTTCTGTCTGGTGAGGGCATACGCGGGGAAAAGATCATCACGTCCTATCACCGACGCATCGGAGTCATTGTGTCGAAACGCCCCGGATCGGCGGTCGCGGCGGCCGCCCTCGGTGTCATCACGCTCCTGCTCACCGTGATTCCCGCCGGCGGCGCCGCTGCCGCTCCGGCGGGGAGCACGACGACCCTCACCGGCACCGCCACTCCGCTGATCGTCGCCCATCGCGGTGCTTCCGGGTATGCGCCCGAGAACACCCTGGTGGCCGCCGACGAGGCCGCGCGGCTGAACACCGAGTGGGTGGAGATCGACGTCCAGCGCACCAAGGACCACAAACTCATCCTGATGCACGACACCACGCTGGCGCGCACCACCAACGCGGCGGCGGTCTTTCCCGACCGCGCGCCGTGGAATGTCGCCGACTTCACCTCCCGGGAGATCGCCCGGCTGGACGCCGGCAGCTGGTTCGGTGACGAGTTCGTGGCCGAGCGGGTCCCGACGCTGGGGCAGTTCCTGCACCGGCTGACGGCGAACGGGCAGAAGCTGCTGCTGGAGATCAAGTCGCCCGAGCTGTACCCGGGCGTGGAGCGGCAGATCCTGCGGGTGCTGGACGACGCGGGCTGGCTGGAGGAGGAGTACCCCGGCGAGCGGGTGGTGCTGCAGAGCTTCAGCGCCGACTCGGTGCGCACGGTGCACGAACAGGCACCGGAGGTGAAGACCGGCTTCCTCGGCACCCCGAAGGTGGCCGAGCTGCCCGCCTACGCGGAGTTCTCCGACCAGATCGGCCCCCGGTACACGGATCTGACCGCCGAGTACGTGGCGGCCATCCAGGCGGTGGACGGCGTGCACGGGGAGCCGCTGGAGGTCAACGCCTGGACGATCAACGACGGTCCGACCGCCGCCCGGATCGCGGGGCTCGGGGTGGACGGGATCATCACCAACTTCCCGGACGTGGTGCGGGAGGCCATCGGCGGCTGAGAACACGGATCGCGGGCCGGGACGTGGCCCCCGAGCCGGTGTCCGTGCCCCGCCACCGCCTGGTGGCGGGGCACGGCGGCGCCGGAGGGCTTCGGGGCGGGCCGCCGGGGAAACGGGCACGGCCGGCGCCGGAGAGGGGTCCTGGCCGGAGCCGCTGTTCCGGGCGGCTCCGGTGCGGGGTCCGCGCATGGCGGCGCCCCGCCCGGCACCTGTGCGGTGCCGGACGGGGCGCGGTCGGTGGAGCGGGGGGCAGGCGTCAGAACGAGGCGCCCTTGCTCTGCATGAAGGCCACCGGGTCCACGGCGCTGCCGTAGTCCGGGGTGGTCCGGATCTCGAAGTGCAGGTGCGGGCCACTGCTGTTTCCGGTGTTGCCGGACTCGGCGATCTTGTCGCCGGTGTTCAGCTTCTGGCCGACCTTCACGTCGATCTTGTTCAGGTGGGCGTACTGCGAGTAGCTGCCGTCGTCGTGCTTGATCACGATGGCGTTGCCGTACGCGGGGCCGTCACCGGCTCCGTTGCCACCGGCCTTCACGACGGTGCCGCTGTGCACGGCGCGCACGTCGGTGCCCACCGGTACGGCGAAGTCCTGGCCGCTGTGCTTGCTGGCCCAGCGGTCGCCGCTGTTGCCGAACTTCGCGCTCAGGCTGTAGTCGCCGCCGATCGGGCTGACCCAGGACTGCTGGGTGGCGGTCACGGCGTCGGCCTGGGCGCCGGTGGAGTCGGCGAGCTGGCTGGCGGTGTGGGCGGCGAACAGGTCCGGGGTCTGCTGGGAACCCTCGGCGGCCGTCGCCACGCCGACCGTCAGGACCGCCGATGCCCCCAGGCCTGCGGCCAGGACGGCGGCACGGGTGCGGACATTGGAGACCTTGGCGATGCGGTTCGTGATGCGGTTCGACATTCGGGGATTACCTCGCGGTGCTCGGGGATATTCGACCATCGGCCGGAACAACACCCATTCTTAGCGACCGATTCCCCGGCATTCAAACGCCCTTATTACTATCGGAAGGCGTAGCGCGGAGAAGGGAAAAAGGTCCCTTAACAGGGCCGGAAAAACCCCGGCGCACCCATCTTTCCCGCCCCGCCTGCGGCGCTGCCCCGGCCCCCGGGGCTCGGGGCAGGGCCCGGCCGCCGCCCGCCGGAATTCCCGGCCTCCCCCTGCCGAATTCCCCGGGGCGCCGGGACGAAAGTCCCGGCCTTTGGTCACATTTCTCTCCTACGGCCGTTCGTAAGGTCCGGATGCGCTGTGTCGAGGGCCACAGGAAAGCAGCGTCAAATGCGCTGCGGCGCCCTTTCCCCGGTCCGCGAAGCCATCGGATCAAGGCCCACGAAGAGCCCGGTGAGCAGCATCAGCAGCAGCGGGACGATCAGGATCGGCATGAGTGTCTCGATGGGCGCCCGGGTCTCCAGAGCGCTGACGGTGTGCGCGTGCACCGACATCGCCGCCATGCCCGTGTAGTGCATGCCGCTGACGGCGATACCCAGCAGTGCGCTGGCCCCGACCGCCGCCTTGAGGCCGCGCACCGCGACGGCGCACCAAAGGGCCAGGACGGCCGCGACCACCGCGATGACCACGGACGCCGCCACGTACAGCGGCTCGTAGCGCACCTCGGCCGCCATGACCAGGCCGCTCATGCCGACATAGTGCATGGCCGCCACCCCGAGCCCGGTGATCAGTCCGCCGCCGAGTACGGCGGGGGCCGTGTGCCGGACGGCCGCGACCAGCAGCAGCCCCATGGCCACCACCACGATGGCGATGGCGAGGCTGGCGAAGGCCCGCCCCAGGTCGTAGGCGATGTGCACCCCGCCGGTGGTGAAGCCCATCATGGCGATGAAGTGCATGGTGAAGATGCCGGACCCCAGTGACAGGGCGCCCAGGGCAAGCCAGCCCGGCCGCCGGCCGCCGTCGGACCCCCCGGGCAGGGCCCGCGCGGCGCAGCGCAGGCCGAGGGCGGCGCCCAGTACCGCCATCAGATAGCCCAGTACCGGGGTGATCGACCCATAGCTGAAGTGATCGACGGTTACCTCGACTGCACGCACCCTGCATCTCCCCACCTGGTCATTTGTGAGGATATTAAGGCGGGATCGATCAAGCGTGTACCGTCCGTGATCAAAGTGTGCTGAGGCATATTCCGCCCCGGTGGCCCGGCCCACCCCGGCCGGGCCGTGGCGTCACCGCCAGCCGTGCCGCGCCTGGAGGCTGTGCACCACACTCTGGTACCGGGCCCGGTCCAGTGCGCACGCCTCGCGCCGCATGCCCTCCGGATGCACCCGCAGCACCCGCTCCAGGTCCACCCACGACTCCCGGCCGGTGCGGTCCCAGGGACCGGTCCCCAGCGGGAACCACTCGGGGTCCCCGTCCCGGTCCTTGCTGCTCAGCTGTACGGCGAGCACGGTGCCGGCGTCCTCCCTGGCCACCACCAGCACCGGGCGGTCCTTGCCGCGGCCGTCGTTCTCCTCGTAGGGCACCCAGGTCCACACGATCTCGCCCGGGTCGGGGTCGCCGTCGAACTCCGGCGCGTACTCGGCACGCACCACCCCCAGCGAGCCCGCCCGCACCTCGGTGGTCCCGGTGGGCCCACCACGCCCATGCACCTCATCCGCATCGATAGTCATACCGCCACGCTATCGCCGCCCGGTCAATTGTCAGTGCGCGCCTCTACGTTGTGACCACTGACGCGACCGACGCAACGGCAGGGAGATCGCCATGTCCACCACCACGTACCTCGAGCTGTCCGAAGACGGCGGCGGCGCGCACAAGTTCTACGAGGTGACGGTGGACGGCACGGCGGTGAGCGTACGGTACGGGCGGATCGGCGCCGGCGGGCAGCTGAAGACGCAGAGTTTCCCCAGCGTGGAGAAGGCCAAGGCGGCGGCCGCCAGGAAGATCGGCGAGAAGGTCCGCAAGGGGTACGCGCCGGCCGTCCCCGGTGGCCGCGCCGCCCGCCCGGTGACCCGCCGCCAGGTGACCTCGGCGCCCTCCACCGCCCGCTCGGTGGCACCGGTGCTGTGGCGGTTCCGCACCGACGCCGCCGCGTTCGGGATCCACATCGACGAGGACCGCTGCTGGGTGGGCAACCAGAACGGCGACGTCTACACCCTGGGCCACGACGGCGAGGTACTCGCGCGCTACCGGCTGCCCGAGGGCGTCAAGTGCCTGGTCGCGGACGACTTCTGGATCTACGCCGGCTGCGACGACGGCACCGTCTACGACCTCTCCTCCAAGCTGCCCTTCGCCGCCTACGAGATAGCCACCGATGTCGACATCTTCTGGCTCGACATCCACGAGGGGGTGCTCAACGTCGCCGACCGCCAGGGCGGGCTGACGGTCATCGACCACGAGGACGAGTTCCAGTGGTCCCGCAAGAGCTCCGGAGACCACGCCTGGATGGTGCGCCGCGACGACCACGCGGTCTACCACGGCCACGCGGACGGTGTCACCGCGTACAGCCTGGACGGCTCGGGGGAGCTGTGGCACACCCGGACCCGGGGCTCGGTGCTCTTCGGCTGGCAGGAGGACCGATCGGTGTACGCGGGCACCGACCGGCGAGTGGTGCAGCGGCTGGCCAAGGACACCGGCCGGGTGGAGGCCACCTACACCTGCGACTCCGTCGTCTACTCGTGCGCCACCGCGCCCGGCGGCCGCTACGTCTTCGCCGGCGACTCGTCCTCCTCCGTGTACTGCTTCGCCGAGGACGGGACCCGGCTGTGGAAGCTGGGCACCGGCGCCGGCTCCGCCCTGTCCATGCAGTACCGCGACCAGAAGCTGTACATCGTCACCACCGACGGCTCGCTGGCCTGCGTCGACGCGAGCGAGGCGGCCATCGCGGACGCCCAACGCGGTACGGTCCCCACCACCGTGGACATCAAGTCGGCCGCCGGCATGCCCACCTTCACCCCCGCCCGGTCCGCGGAGAGCGTGCGGGCGGTGGCCTCGGTACCGGCGAACGGGGTGGTCATCGAATGCGTCCAGGAGGGCTCCCGGCTGCGGATGCGGGTCACCAGCGCGGGCTACGACCCCACCTGGAACGTGCAGTTCCCCCGGCACATACGGCAGGCCGGCGCCCGCTACGTCGTCGACTCGCTGCACACCTCGCCCGGTGGTTTCTACCGGGTGCACGGCGAGATCCAGCGGCTGCTCTGAGCAGTGGCCCACGCGGCGCGGTCGGCGCGGGTCAGTCCGCCCCGTACCGCACCCCGTTCAGCCGGTCCCGTTCGGCCTGGGCCTCCACCGGCAGCTCCGGGTCCCAGTCCGAGGCCCGCGGCGACTCGGGCCCGTCGGGCCCGACCCGGATCAGCCGCTCCAGACGCATCACCCGGTAGTGCAGGCCGGCGCATCGCACCTCGTCGCGCCGGGTGCCCGCCAACGCCTCGGCCGCCGCGCGGAAGTGCGCCGCCGGCACCGCGTCCTCGGCGTACACCGCAGGCGCCACGTCCCGCAGATACGTCACCAGCGTGTCGCGGATCTCCTGCGGGGTGTCCGCGCCACCGGTCATCGGCGTCCAGCGTCCCTCCGTGAACTCGGTGATGGCGAACACCGGAGGCAGCAGCACCCCGCCCGGGTGACTCTGCAACGCCCGCAGCGAATCGGCCCGTACATCGTGCGGCACCCGGGAGGGCGGGTACACGAAGCTCAGCAGATCGATGCGCAGCATGCCCTCGGACATGCCGGTGGCCGCCGCCGGGTCGATCAGGAACCCCCTGGTACGCGGCCTCGCCCGGTGCCCCTCGCCCGGCCGCATCGGATCGGGGTCACTGGGCCGGGGCGGCTCGGGCCCGTCGGGCCCCATGCGGATGAACATGTCGCCCCGGGCGATCCGGAAGCGGTGCTCGCCCACCTTCAGCTCGTTGAGCTTCTCCCAGTCCATGCGGCGCGCCCCGGTCAGCCACAGCCGCTGCGCCTCCCGGTCCTTCACCGCCACCGCGTCGGCCGCCCGCAGCCGGCACTCCCGGGCCAGCTCGTCCCGGCACCCCTGCGGATTGCCCTCATCGGCGAGCAGCACCCGCCACCGGCCGTCGGCCTCCTGCTCGACCAGGGCGAACATCGGTCCTCTGCCCATGATGTCCGGGTAGGTGTCCCGCGCCCGCCATGCCTCCGTATCGGAGATCACCGACACCGGGTCATCGAAACGCGTCATGCTGATGACGCGGTGGGGCTCGGGAAGTTCCGCTTGGCCATCGCTCATACACGCATTGTGATGGCGCTGTCAGCCAGTTGGCGGCGAATCAGCCCCACATCATCCTCCCGGGGGTCAATCCGGCCGGTACACCGCCCATGTCCTGGGTGTCTCCGATACCCTCACCGCCGCCAGCTCGGGCACCCGTTCCACCCAGGCGTCGAAGATCCACTTCGCCAGGTTCTCGGCCGACGGCGAGACGCTCGCCCCCATCGCCTCGTTCAGATGCCGGTGATCGAGCGTCTCGTCCAGCCACTTCTTGAACGGGTCGAGATCACGGTAGTCCCGGACGAAGCCTGCCTCCGTCAGGTCCTCGGCGCGGGCCGACAGCTCCAGCACCACGACGTAGTTGTGCCCGTGCATCCGGGCGCACTGATGCCACGAGGGAAGACGGTCCAGGACATGACTCGCGGAGAAGTGGAACTCCTTGCTGATCATGAACATCCGGCACCACCCCCTTCCGCGTTCTCCTGTGCTCGCACCGTACCCGTCAGCCCAATCCCTCGCCCGTGGTGATCCACCGGTTCAGTGGCACGCGTGCAAAGCTCTCCCTCCGCTCCGGGTGCTCCGCCAGGCTCTCCGCCTTGCGCGCCACCACCGCCCGCGCCCGCGCCAGCAGCGCCCCGGCCTCCTCCCGCGCGCCGTCCGCCCCATCGGCCACCAGGGCGCGGGCGGCCCAGTACAGCACCTCCTCGGTCCGCAGCGCCGGCAGGTCCCCATGCTCCTCCAGGAGCGCCAGCGCCGCCCGGCCCAGCTCCGCGGCCTCCGTCGCCGCGCCCTGCCGCAGCCTGATCCGTGCACGCAGCACCAGCGCCGCGACCTCGCTGCGCACCATGCCGCTCCCGTCCGGACCGCCGGTCTCCACACACGTGTCCACCGCAAGCCGCTGCGCCCACTCCAGGTCGGCGGGGCCACGCGCGGTGTCCAGGACCAGTTCCGCGTACAGATTGCGCACGATCGGCACCAGATTCGCCAGCCAGGTGCGCTGGGTCTCCAGCCAGCCCGCCTCGGCCAGCTCCAGCGCCTCCACGCGGCGGGCCGGATCACGGGAGAGCAACAGGGCCAGCAGTGCCGTGTTGTACGCGTGCCAGCCGCTGTCCCCGCCCCGCTCCTCCTCGAAGGCCAGCGCCTCGCGCAGCACGGCGGCGGCCTCGCGCTCGGCACCCAGCGCGATGTACAGCTGCGCCAGATAGTTGAACGCGATCGGCAGCTCCGCGCGCAGCGACTCGGCACGCAGTCGCCCTGTGCAGTCCTCCAACCGCTTCAGCGCCTCCCCCAGCCGGCCGGCGTCGAAAAGGCTGACGCCCAGCTGCATCTCGTTGAGGTTGCGGGCGTGCCGCAGCACCGGGTTGTCGGACGCGCCCAGCAGCGGCTCGTTGGCGTACAGCTCCTCCGCCTCGGACAGCTCGCGCAGCCCGGCCGCCAGATCGCGCTTGGACACCTGCCGCCCGTACTCGACCTTGGCGACGAACAGCGGAACCGGGTCTCCGCTCTCCCGCGCCCGGCGCACCGCCTCGGCCAGTTTCTCCAGGGAGCGCCGCAGCCCCTGGGTGGCCATCAGGGTCTTGCCGCGCTGAAGGGCGGTGCGGGCGATCAGCTGCCGGTCGGCGAGCCGGCGAGCCGCCGCCTCCGCCTCCTCGGCCAGCGCGTCGATGTCGGTCTCCGTGCCCTGGGCCGCACGGTGGCCACGCCAGCGGACCTCGGTGAGGGAGAGCAGCAGTTCCACCGAGCGCACCAGCGCCCGGTCGCGTTCGCCGCCGTCCGGGGGCAGTCGGCGGGCCGCGTCGATGGCGATCGCGCAGTAGCGTTCGGCGTCCGCGAAGGACAGGGCGGACAGCGCGGCGCTCAGCGCCAGTTCGTGGTGGGCGGTGGCGGAGGCGGCCAGCCGGCGCGGCCCTGCGGCCCGCAGTTGTCCGGCGATGTCCCTGCGCAGTTCGTACGGCACCTGGTCCGCCCCGAACTCCTCGGTCAGCCTGCCCAGGGCGGCGGCCAGTTCAGCGTGCCGCTGCTCGCGCTGCGCAGTGGACTGCTCCTGCCGGTAGATGCCCTCACGCAACGCCAGATGTTCGAACTCGTACAGATCGGACCCGGCCCGCCGTACCCACTCAGGCGCCCGCTCGGTGCGTTCGCGGATCAGCCGACGGCCGGCCGCCACCCGGTGCAGCCGCTCCACCGCCTCGGAGTGGGACATGCCGGCCACCTCGGCGACCGTGCGGGAGAGGAAGGCCCGGCCCTGCACCGCGCCGACCCGAAGCAGTTCCCGGGTGGGCGGGTCCAGCTCGCGGAAGCGGTTGCGCACCGCCTGCGGCAGATCGTGCGGCAGCCGTACCCGCTCCAGGCCGCCCGGCGGCAGCTGGCGCAGGATCTGTTCGACGAAGATCGGATGGCCCTCGGTCGCCTCGGCGAGCTGGGCGGCGAAGCCGGCGGAGACGGCCCGCCCGGTCAGCCGTACCTGGGCCAGCTGGGCCACCGCTTCATCGGGCAGTCCGCCCAGCCGCTCCCGGTGCAGCGTCCCGGCGTACTCCCAGCGCTGGAGGAGTTCGGCGATCACGCCCTCGTTGTCCAGCCCGTCCATCCGGTGCCCGAGTACCAGGCCGAGCGGGGCGTCGGGCATCGCGCTCATCAGCCGGTCCAGAACCTGGAGGCTGCTGAGGTCGAGATACTGGATGTCGTCGAGCAGCACCAGCGCGGGGCGGCCGTCGGCGGCCTCGGCCAGCAGCGCCTCGGCGGTGCGCAGGGCCATCGACTCCTGCTGCGGCAGCAGGCTGTCCCCCGGCATCGAGCCGGTCCGCAGCGCCGCTTTCACGATGTCCTGGCCGGTGTCGAGGAGGTCTCCCGCACCGGGAACGAACTGGCCGAGCAGGCGCGGAATGCCGCGGCCGAGCGCTCCGGCGGCCCGCTGCCAGCGCCGCCAGGCCCCCGCCTGGCCGTTCAGCTTCAGCAGAATCTCGGCCATCGGGGCGTACGGGCTGGTGCCGGCGTCCCCGACATCGGGCGCGCAGCGGACCGTTACCAGGCGTACGGCACGGCGCTGTTCCGGATCGTTCTCGATGGTGTGGGCGAAGGCGTTCAGCAGGGCGGACTTACCCATCCCGGAAGGGCCTTCCACGACCAGCGCCCGGCCCCTGCCGGTCGTCAGCCCGTGTACCACCTCCAGCAGCACACCCATGGAGTCGACCCGGTCCACAAAGGCGGTGCGCATTGTTGTCCCCCGCTTCACCCTCAGCCGTCAACGGCGCTCCGGCGCGGCGGACTTACCAGAGGTGGTCGCGGTATGTGACCAGCCGGGAACGGAGCCGGCCGCCAGGCTATCGTGCCCCGGCGGCCGACTGTGGAGAACACCCCGCTGTGCCGGGTCAGCTCTCCCGGTGCCGCGGCCGGATCAGCACATAGCCGGCCACGCCGGCGATCGCGCCCAGCACGCCGCCTGCCGCCGTCCACAACCAGCGATCGGTCCACCACGAGCCCATCCAGCCGGACTCGGGCTCGCTGACCGCCACCGGCCGCACACCGCCCGCCGTGTCGTCGTCACCGCTGTCCTCGGCGTCCGGGTCGGCCTCCAGGTCGACGATCGAACCGGCCCTGGCCATCGGGATCAGCGGCTCGGACAGCTCTCCGCCGCTCGCCCGCGCACCACCCGACTCCACGGCGGTGACCTGCACCTGCGTGGAGACGCCGAGGCCCAGGTCACGCTCGGGCAGCTCGACGACGGTCAGCCGCAGGTAGTAGGCGCCGGGCAGCGGGTCGTCCGCCCACGGCTCCGACCACGCCTTCACCGGGCGCAGGGTGCAGCTCAGCGTCAGCGAGGCGGCGCTCTCCGCCGCGGTCACCGTCTGCTGCCCCTCGGTGCAGGCCTGCCGGCGGCGCAGCCCGTCGTACACGTCCAGCTGCCAGGTGACCGGGCCGCTGCGCGCCGCCGGGTCAGGCAGGGTGACGGTGGCCTCGGCGGTGGCGGTCTGTCCGGCACCGGCCGGGAAGGTCCAGTACAGGTAGTCGCCGGTCGAGGCCGTGGCGGTGGCGCTCTCGTCCTGGTCGATGACGGTGGCGGTACGGAAGTTGGTGCCCGCCTCGCCGGGGGCCGCCTGGTCCTCGGCGGCGGCCGTGCCCGTTCCGGCGCCGGTGAGCAGCAGCCCCACGAGCGGCAGCAGCGCCGCGCCCTGGATCGTACGTCGCAGTCCCTGTCGCATCAGTGGGCCCTCCCCAGCGCGATCCCCATGCGGACCAGCAGGCCCCACAGCACGCCGGCGACCAGGCCGACGACGGTCAGCAGCAACAGCGGCACCCAGCCCCGGGCGAGGCCGAAGGCCGCGACGTCCGAGGGGTTGTCGGGTCCCGACACCACGTCGACGGACAGCTCCACCGGCAGGCCGGGGGTACGGGGCTGGCCCTCGGGGACGGAGAAGGAGTTGGAGACCTCCAGGCACACGGCGACGGCGGTGGAGGAATCGCCCTCCTCCGGTTCGGGCAGCGGGTAGCGCAGCCCGGTGGACATCACATCGGTACGGCCGTGGCCGGCGCCGGTGCCACGGGTCAGCTCCTGGCCGTCCTCGCTCACCGCGCGCAGCAGCACCCCGTGGTCGGGGTCCATCGCCCGGTCGGCGGCCACGCTCACGGAGGCCCGCAGTTCCTGGCCGGGGCGCACCGGCACCCGGTACCAGCGGGGCTCGCCGAACTCGGCGCGGTCGATGTAGACCCCGGCGCCCAGCAGCGGCGCGTCGGCGCACACGGTGGCGCCCTCGACGGCGGCCGGGTTCTCCACCGGCACATCCGCGCGGCGGACGAGTTGCCCGATCCGGTCGGCGAGCTGGTCGGCGTCCTGGACGGCGGTGTACGTACCGCCGGTGGCCTCGGCGATGCAGCTGAGCTGCTCGCGCACGGCGTCGTCCAGGGTCAGGCCGAGGGTGTCGATGACCAGGTGGGTACCGCTGGCCGCCAGTTCACGGGCGACCACGCAGGGGTCGGGCTGGCCGCAGGAGTCCTCGCCGTCGGTGATGAGCACGATCCGGCGGGTGCCGGGGTCGTCGCCGAGGTCGTTGTCGGCCTCGCGCAGCGCGAGGCCGATCGGGGTGAAACCGGTGGTGGGCCGCAGCGTGGCCACCGCGGTCTTGGCCTCGAGACGGTCCACCGGCCCCACGGGGTACAGCTGGTCGCTGTCGAGACACCCGGCGACCTTGTCGTCGCCGGGGTTGCCGGCGCCCAGGGTACGGATGCCGAGGTGCACCTCCTCCGGCATCGCGTCGAGCACCTCGTTGAACGCCTGCTGGGCCGCCGCGATCCGCGACTGCCCGCCGGCCATGTCGCGTTCTTTCATGGAACCGCTGACATCGAGGACCAGTTCCACTCGGGGCGGTGGCTCGCCCTCGCGCGCCACACCATCGGCGAGGGCGCTGGGCGCGAACGCGCCCGCCATCAGGACGGTCAGCAACCCGCTCAGGGCAACCGACCACTTTCTTATGATCATTGGCGGATCCTATTGACCGTCAGGTGTGCATCTCAAAACGAGCGGGTCGCCTCCCGGCCAATCCACCACCGCCACCACTACCTTGTCGGACATGACTGCCGATAACCCCGGAACGGTGCCCGCGACGATGCGCGCCTGGACGGTACGGACCCCCGGCCGCCTGGAGGCGGCCGAACTCCCGGTGCCGCACCCGGCCGAGGACGAACTGCTGGTACGGGTGCGGGCCTGCGGGGTGTGCCGCACCGATCTGCACGTACGGGACGGAGACCTGCCGCCGCACCGGTCACCGGTGGTTCCCGGGCACGAGGTGGTCGGCGAGGTCGTCGCCGCCGGACCGCGCGCCCAGGGCCATCCGGTCGGCTCCCGGGTGGGCGTCCCGTGGCTGCGCCACACCTGCGGGCACTGCCGCTTCTGCCGGCACGGACGGGAGAATCTGTGCCCGCACTCGCGCTACACCGGCTGGGACGCGGACGGCGGCTACGCGGAGTACACCACCGTCCCGGCCCCGTACGCCTACTCGCTGCCCGGCGGCTACTCCGACGCCGAACTGGCGCCGCTGCTGTGCGCGGGCATCATCGGGTTCCGCGCGCTGCGCCGTGCCGAACTGCCGCCGGGCGGACGGCTGGGCATCTACGGCTTCGGCGGCTCCGCACATCTGACCGCGCAGGTGGCCATGGCCGAGGGCGCCACGGTGCATGTGCTCACCCGCTCGGCCGAGGCCCGCCGGCTGGCCCTGGACCTGGGTGCCGCCTCGGCCGCCGGCGCCCACGACACCCCGCCCGAACCCCTGGACGCGGCGATCCTGTTCGCCCCGGCCGGCGACCTGGTCCCCACCGCCCTGGCGGCGCTGGACGCGGGCGGCACCCTGAGCGTCGCCGGCATCCACCTCTCCCCCATCCCCGCCCTGGACTACGAGCGCCACCTCTTCCACGAACGCACGCTGCGCAGCGTCACCTCCAACACCCGCGAGGACGGCCGGACCTTCCTCGCCTCGGCACAGGCCCACTCCGTGCGCACGACCGTCACCCCCTATCCCTTCGCGGAGGCCGACCGCGCACTGGAGGACCTGGCGGCGGACCGGGTGAACGGCGCGGCCGTCCTGCTCATGTGACGGCGTGCGGGCGGTGCGCCACCACGATGATCATGCCGTCGCTCTGCTCGGCCGCGGTGAACTCCGCCCAGTCGACGTGCTCGCCCATCGCGTGGATGCGGGCCAGGTCCGGCGGGAGTTCGCCGTGCCGCCGCAGATGGTCGCGGGTGCCGGTGTAGATGTGGGCGGCGGTGTACTTGGTGTGTTCGGTGATGTCGGCGATCTCGTCGATCACCAGTCCGGCGTCCCGGGCGAAACCGGGGTAGTCCTCGGCGCGCGTCATCGGGGCGGCCCGCCAGATCGCCAGCATCTCGGCGACCGCGCGCCGCTTGTGCTCGTCCTCCTCCCGGGCGCCGCGCTCCACCAGGTCGGTGAGGACCAGCCGGCCGCCGGGGCGCAGCACCCGGGCGATCTCCCGCAGGGCCCGGCCCCGGTCGGGGAGGTGGACGATGGACTCGAAGGCGAGCACGGCGTCGAAGGAGGCGTCCCGGTAGGGCAGTTCCATGGCGTCGGCCAGCTCGAAGCGGACCTGTCCCGCCACCCCTTCGGCCTCCGCCCTCTCCCCGGCCAGGGCGATGTCCCCGGCGCTGATGGACACGCCGGTGACCCGCGCGCCGGTCGCTTGTGCCAGCCGCACGCCGGGCCCGCCGGTGCCGCAGCCCAGGTCCAGCACCTCGTCCCCGGGCCCGGCGCCCAGCCGGCCGATCAGGAGGTCGGTGAGGCGCTGCCCGGCGGTGGCGAAGTCGCTGGTGTCGTCCGGGCCCAGCCAGTACCCGTAGTGCATGCTGCCACCGTAGATCTCGGTGATCGCCCGGTTGTTCGCGTCGTAGAACTCCCCCACCGCCTGCGGTGTCGGCGCCCCCGGCAGCCCGGTGTCCGTGGTCTCCGGCATCGTCTCGCTCCCCCTTCCGGTCGGCGGCAGCTCTGCTCGCCGCCCCGAACCTGCCCGCACGCCGCCCGCCCCAGTGCCCGCCGCATCCCGATTCACCCGCACGGTGGACGGTGCGGCGGGCAGGTTGACGTCAGGATTCCGCTCAGGCCATGGCCGGCTTGAGAAGGACCTTGGTCCAGCCGTCGTCCCGCTGGTCGAAGTGCTGGTACGCGTCGGGGGCCTCGCTCAGCGGCAGCCGGTGGGAGACCAGGAAACTCGGGGTGGCCCGGCCGGCGACGATCATGTCCCGCAGCTGCCGGTTGTACGCTTTCACATTGGCCTGGCCGGTGCCCATCCGCAGGCCCTTCTCGAAGAAGCGGCCCATCTTGAAGAGCAGCTCTCCGTGCTTGGCGCTCTCCGAGGGGCCGCCGGGGTCGGCCGGGACGTACAGGCCGACGACGCCGAGCATCCCGGTGGGCCGCACGCACTCGATCAGCGTGTTGAGCACCACCGCCGGCTGCTCGTCGCCCTCGCGCACCGTGGCCTGGTAGCCGACCGCGTCGATGCCCTTGTCGGTGCCCTCGCCCCCGGTGCGGTCCTTGATCTGCTCGACCGGATCGCCCTGAGCGAAGTCGATGGGGACGGCACCGATCCGTTCCGCGAGCCGCAGCCGGTCGGGCTGGCGGTCCACCACGAACACCTGGGCGGCGCCGCGCAGGATCGACGAGTAGGCCGCCATCAGGCCCACCGGCCCCGCGCCGAAGACGCACACCGACTCCCCCGGGGACACCTGTGCCATCTCGGCGGCGTGGTAGCCGGTGGGGAAGATGTCCGCGAGCAGCGCGAAGTCGTCCTCGTGCTCCTCCCCCATCGGCAGCTGCAGACAGTTGAAGTCGGCGTACGGCACCCGCAGGTACTCGGCCTGGCCGCCCATGTAGGGCCCCATCGACACATAGCCGTACGCGCCGCCCGCGAACCCCTTGTTGACCGTCAGACAGAAGCCGGTCCTGCCGGCCAGGCAGTTCTTGCAGAAGCCGCAGGCCACGTTGAACGGCATCACGACCCGGTCGCCCTTCTTGACGGTGGTGACGCCGGATCCCACCTCCTCGACGATGCCCATGTTCTCGTGGCCGAAGACGATGCCCGGCTCGGCGCCTGTCCTGCCCTCGTACATATGGAGGTCGGACCCGCAGATCGCCGCCGTCGTCACCCGGACGATGGCATCGTTCGGCGCCTGTATTCGGGCGTCCTCGACGTCCTTGACCTCGACGGAGAAAGGCTCCTGATACACAACCGCCTTCACTGGGTCCTCCCTGCTGTGTGGCCCCCGACCAATGGCTGCCATCCTTTTTGTCATATTAAGGTGTGGTATCTGGTCCAGCCACATGGGTGTGAACGGCGGGAAGAAGCACCAGAAGGGCGGCAGCGTGCCCGATCTGTCCGAGCAAGTCGTCGACCTCGCCAAGCGCGGCAGCCGGGAGCCGGTCGTCGCCCAGACGCTGCGCTCCACCGCCGCCGCCACCCTCGCCTACCTCGCCGCGCTGTGGCTCACCAACGTCAGCGCTCCGCTGCTCGCCCCGCTCACCGCCCTGCTCGTCGTCCAGGTCACCCTGTACGCGACGATCACCAGCGGCGTCCGGCGCGTCGGCGCCGTGGTGGCCGGCGTCGTCGTGGCGGCCGGCTTCAGCGCCATCGTCGGACTCAGCTGGTGGAGCCTGGGCCTGCTCATCCTCTGCGCGCTGTCCGTGGGGCACGTGGTGCGGGTGAGCGAATTCGTCCCCGAGGTGGCCATCAGCGCCATGCTGGTGCTCGGCGTCGCGCAGGTCGCCGAGACCGCCTGGGACCGGGTCGCCGAGACCCTGATCGGCGCGGTGGTCGGGCTGCTGTTCAACGTGATCTTCGTGCCACCGGTGTGGGTGCAGACCGCGGGCGAGGACATCGAGGACCTCGCGGCCCGGATGCGCGATCTGCTGCTGCGGCTGGCCGAACAGTCGGAGACCCAGCGGCTGTCCGTCACCCGCGCGGAGCAGAAGCTGGACGAGGCCCGGCGGCTCGACCAGGACATCACCTACGTGGACGCCTCACTGCAACAGGCCGAGGAGAGCCTGCGGCTGAACCCGCGGGTGAAGGAGGGCCTGCTGACCCGGATCGTGCTGCGCACCGGCCTGGACACCCTGGAGGTCTGCGCCGTCATCCTGCGCACCATGTCCCGTTCCCAGACGGACATCGCCGCCCGGCGCACAGGCGAGCCCCTGGTCCCCCCGGACGTGGGCCCGGCACTGCGCGATCTGCTCGCGCACCTGGCGAGCGCCGTGGACAGCTTCGCCACGCTCATCACCAGCCAGGTGAACGCCGCCGCGGAGGAGGCGGAGGACAACCTCATCAAGCAGTTGGAGGCCAGCCGTGCCAGCCGGGAGCGGCTGGCACGGCTGATGCTCGCGGGGGTGCAGGAGCATCCCCGGCAGTGGCAGTTCCACGGCTCGATGCTGGCCGAGGCGGACCGGATGCTGGACGAGCTGGACGTGGAGAAGCGGTCCCTGCGGGTGATGGAGGAGCTGGACCGCTACTCGCGGGAGCGCAGCGACCGGATGCGGCGGCTGCGCCGCAAGGCCAGAATCCGGATCAAACGTTCCGAGTGAGCCCCCGGAACGCTCCGGGCCCTGGCACGCTCACCGGGGTACGGGCCCCCGCCCAAACCCACCGGGATGTCCCCGTTCATCCCCGTCCGGCGCCGATCCGCTCCCACAGCCGGTCGACCTGCTCCGCCAGGTCCTCCCGGGTGCCGTCGTTGTGCAGCACCACATCGGCGATCGCCAGCCGCTCCTCGCGGCCGGCCTGGGCCGCCGTCCGGGCCCGGGCGTCCTCCTCGCTCATCCCCCGCAGCCGCACCAGCCGATCCCGCTGCACCTCGGGCGCCACATCCACGACCACCACCAGGTCGTACCGGTCCGCCAGCCCGTTCTCGGTCAGCAGCGGCACGTCGTGCACCACCACCGCGTCCTCCGGGGCCTCCGCCTGCAACTGCGCCGAGCGCCGCGCGACCAGCGGATGCACGATCGCGTTGAGTGCCGCCAGACGCTCCCGGTCGGCGAAGACGACGCGGCCAAGACCCGGCCGGTCCAGCGTCCCGTCGGCCGCCAGCACTCCGGGCCCGAACTCCTCGACCACCGCCGCCAGCCCCGGCGTGCCGGGCGCCACCACCTCCCGCGCGATCCGGTCCGAGTCCACGATCACCGCGCCGTGCGCGGCCAGCAGCCGCACGGCCTCGCTCTTGCCCGCCCCGATCCCGCCGGTCAGTCCCACGCTCAGCATGCCCGCAGGCTACGTCACCGGTCGCCGTCCCCCTGCTCCCGCTCGGCCAGGAACCGCTCGAAGACCTCGCCCAGTTCGTCGGCGGACGGCAGTTCGGCCGGCTCCGCCACCAGCGAGCCGCGTGTCGCCGCCCCCGCCAGCGCGTCGTACTGCTGCTCCAGGCCGCGTACCACCGCCACCAGCTCGGAGTCGCCCTCGGCGAGCTCCCGCTCGATCTCGTTCTGGGTCTTCAGCGCCCGGTTGCGCAGCGCGTGCGCCACCTGCGGCAGCACCAGGCCCGTCGCCCCGGTGACGGCTTCCAGCACCACCAGCGCCGCGTCCGGGTAGCGCGAGCGCGCGATGTAGTGCGGTACGTGGGCCGCGACCCCCAGCACATCGTGCCCGGCCTCGGCCAGCCGCAGCTCGACCAGCGCCGCCGCGCTCCCCGGCACCTGCGCCTCGTCGAACATGCCCCGGTGCCCGGGCAGCAGATCCGTCCGGTTGCCGTGTGGCGTCAGCCCCACCGGCCGGGTGTGCGGCACCCCCATCGGGATGCCGTGGAAGGTCACCGCGAGCCGTACCCGCAGCCGCTCCACGATCTGCCGCACGGCGGCCGCGAAGAGCTCCCACTCCACGTCGGGCTCCGGGCCCGACAGCACCAGGAACGGCTGATGCGTGTCGTCGTGCACCAGGCGCAGTTCCAGGGCCGGCGTCTCGTACGCCGTCCAGCGGTCGCGCCGGAACGTCATCGCGGGGCGCCGCGCCCGGTAGTCGATCAGCCGGTCGTGGTCGAACCGGGCCACCGTGGTGTAGGGGCGGCCGTCCAGCAGTTGCTCGATCAGCTGCGTTCCGGTCTCCCCCGCGTCGATGAAGCCCTCGAACTGGTGGATGAGCACCGGCCCGGCGCCGCCCACTCCGTCCGCGCTCTGCTCGGCCACCCGGAGACCACGAGCGTCCCATGTGTACAACTCCTGCGGATCCCGCACCGTCACCGCACCCCTTCCGCCGTCTTGCGTGCACAGTGCAGAACGCCCCGTGACAGCAAGGCATTCCCGTTCGAGCCCGCTTGTACCGCCGGGCCCCGCCCCGTTCCGGACATGCGTCAGGGCCCGCACCCCTGATGGGGTGCGGGCCCTGACGGCGTCAGCCCACCTCAGTCGGCGGGATCAGCGGTGAGCGTTCAGCTCTGGCCGCCGGCCAGCTTCTCGCGGAGCGCCGCCAGCGCCTCGTCGGAAGCCAGCGCGCCGGTGTCCTCAGCGCCCTCGGAGGAGTACGATCCCCCGCCGCCGCCGCCGCTGCCGGACTGCGGAGCCGGAACACCGGCACCCGCCGCCTCGGCCTCGGCCTGGGCGTCCGCCTCGCGGGACTTGACGACCTGCGCCTGGTGCTGCTCGAAGCGGGTCTGCGCCTCCGCGTACTGGCGCTCCCACTCCTCGCGCTGCTTGTCGTACCCCTCCAGCCAGTCGTTGGCCTCGGGGTCGAAGCCCTCGGGGTAGATGTAGTTGCCCTGGTCGTCGTAGGACGCGGCCATGCCGTACAGGGTCGGGTCGAACTCGACGGCCAGCGGGTCCGGGCCGAAGTTCTCGTTGGCCTGCTTCAGCGAGAGGCTGATGCGGCGGCGCTCCAGGTCGATGTCGATGACCTTGACGAAGATCTCGTCGTTGACCTGGACGACCTGCTCCGGGATCTCCACGTGGCGCTCGGCCAGCTCGGAGATGTGGACCAGACCCTCGATGCCCTCGTCGACGCGGACGAACGCACCGAAGGGCACCAGCTTGGTGACCTTACCCGGAACGACCTGGCCGATCTGGTGGGTGCGGGCGAACTGCTGCCACGGGTCTTCCTGGGTCGCCTTCAGCGACAGGGAGACGCGCTCGCGGTCCATGTCGACGTCGAGGACCTCGACGGTGACCTCCTGGCCGACCTCCACGACCTCCGACGGGTGGTCGATGTGCTTCCAGGACAGCTCGGAGACGTGGACCAGACCGTCCACGCCGCCCAGGTCCACGAAGGCACCGAAGTTGACGATGGAGGAGACGACGCCGGAGCGCACCTGACCCTTCTGGAGGGTGGTGAGGAAGGTCTGGCGGACCTCGCTCTGGGTCTGCTCCAGCCAGGCGCGGCGGGACAGGACCACGTTGTTGCGGTTCTTGTCCAGCTCGATGATCTTGGCCTCGAGCTCCTTGCCGACGTACGGCTGGAGGTCGCGGACGCGACGCATCTCGACCAGGGACGCCGGCAGGAAGCCACGGAGGCCGATGTCGAGGATGAGACCACCCTTGACGACCTCGATGACGGTACCGGTGACGATGCCGTCCTCGTCCTTGATCTTCTCGATGGTGCCCCAGGCACGCTCGTACTGCGCGCGCTTCTTGGACAGGATCAGACGGCCTTCCTTGTCCTCCTTCTGGAGAACAAGGGCCTCGATCTCGTCACCGACGGCCACGACCTCGTTGGGGTCCACGTCGTGCTTGATCGACAGCTCGCGGGAGGGGATGACCCCTTCCGTCTTGTAGCCGATGTCGAGCAGGACCTCGTCCCGGTCGACCTTCACGATGACGCCGTCGACGATGTCGCCGTCGTTGAAATACTTGATCGTCTCGTCGATCGCGGCGAGGAAGTCTTCCTCGGAACCGATGTCGTTGACCGCAACCTGCGGGGTGGTCACGGTGGTCTCGGTGCTGCTCGTCATGTGGTAAAGGGCTCCGGTACGGACAGGGTGTCGTAGGCACTGCTACGCATGGGGCCCGTATCGCACTGCCGAAGCCGGACAGCCTGAGAAGCGCTCTCCAGAAGTTGCTTTCCGGAAGCGCCCCGTAAACCGAGGGGACATACAACAGATGCGAGCGCGGCCTGCTCCGTCCGAGGCGCACAGGCCCGCAGCGCGTCTTATAGCATACGGGCGCATCGGGGCGGGGTCAATGCGTGGTTCGCCCCACGCCATGCGATATCCAGCCAAAACCGGCAGTTCACGGGTCGGGCGGGACGTACATCACCCTCTCACCGGGCGTGGCGCGCCGCGGACCGTACGCAAACGGCGCGCCCGGTGCCGCGGTGGCCCGGACGCGCCGTGCGCGGTGGGGGTGGATCAGACGCGGCGGGTGAGCGGCGCGGCGCTCTGTGTCACGGGGTCCTCGCCCTGCGAGGCGTCCCCCTCCTCGTCGCCGGCGTCCTCGTCCCCGTCCTCGTCGGTGTCCTCGGCGTCGTCACAGCCCTCGATCCCCTCGGGGTCCTCGGACTCCTCGGACTCCTCCCCGTCGTCCTCGGTGCCTTCGTCGTCCGCGTCACCGGTTCCGTCCGTGCCGGGAGAGGCGTCCTCGCTCTCCTGCGCGCCGTCCTCGGTGCCGGCGTCCTCGCCGGGCTCCTCCTCGTCCGGGTCCACGGGGCACTCGGGCTGCTCGCCCGGCTCCTCGGGGTTCTCCGGATCCGGGTCCTCGGTGCCGGGCTCCTCGGTGTCCGGGTCCTCGGTGTCCGGGTCCTCGGTGTCCGGGTCCTCCCCGGGCGGTTCGCTCGGGCCCGGGTCCGGGGCCGGAGGCGGGCCGATGGGCTTGATGCCGCCCTCGATGGGGTCCGCGGGCTTCGGCGCGGCGGGCTTCTGGCCGGACGGCCGCTTCCCCTCCTCCGCGCCGGGGGCCTGCGGCTCGCGCTCCGCGTTCTGCTCCCGCCCGGCGTCCCCTCCGCCGTCCGAGGGCCTGCCGGGGCCGGGACTGGTGGGCAGCCGGCCCGTGCCGTCCGGAACCTCGTGGGTGCCCTCGTAGTAGAAGTCGAGCCAGGAGCGCACCGTGCGGACGTAGTCCCACGAGTGGTTGTAGCTGAGCAGCGCGCGGTTGAGGCCGTCCTCGGTGGTCAGGTCGCGACCGCCGGCGCACAGATAGTTCCCGGCCGCCAGAGCCGCGTCGTAGACGTTGTTGGGGTCCTTGACGCCGTCCCCGTTGCCGTCCGCGCCCCACATCGCCCAGGTGGAGGGGATGAACTGCATCGGCCCCACCGCCCGGTCGAAGACCGGGTCGCCGTCCCAGCGCCCGCCGTCGGTGTCCAGGATCCGGGCGAAGCCGTTGCCGTTGAGCTGTGGTCCGGTGATCCGGTTGAGGGTATTGCCGTCGGCGTCCACCCGGCCGCCGCTCGCATGGCCGGACTCGACCTTGCCGATCGCCGCCAGGACCTGCCAGTCCAGTCCGCAACCGGGGGTGGAGCGTGCCACCGCGGCCTCGGCCTGCCGGTACGCGTCCAGGACGGTCGCCGGGATCCCGGCCTCCGCGGCTCCGACGAGGCCGCCACCGCCGCCCGCCTCGCCCTCACCCTCCGGGTCGTACCCGAGGTCCAGGGGCGGCTCCGCCGGGCCGATCGGGAGCAGTGGCGGAAGATCGGTGTGATAGGGCAGGCCGAGATGTTCCTGCGCGTACTCCGGCTCCCCCTGTGCGGTGTTCTCCCTCGGGTCCTGCTCGGCCGCGGGCTCGGCGCCCAGCACCTCGGACGCCTGGGAGGCGGTCAGCGCGGCCATGGCGACCGCCGCCACGGCCGAGCCGGATATCCCCCTGCGGATCTTCCCGATGCGCAACGTCACACGCGTCCCCTCCCGATCACGCCAAGTCCCCATCGACGAATTCGACATTACGATACGTGCGAACACCCCTGCCCGCAGGCGTCCGACCCTGCGCATCTGTCCCAACCCCGTGACACTTTGAGGAACTTGGGGTTTCCCGCCCGGGTACGGCCGGGCCACCGCCCCACCGAAGGCCGCCGCGGACCACGGGAGCCCGCCGACGCACCGGCGGGGCCGCACCGGCACCCCGCCGGCACGGCCCCGCCCTGTGGTCTCTCCCCCGCCCCGCTCAGTGCGCGGCCGCCTCCCACGTCGGGCCCCAGCCGACCGAGACATCCAGCGGCGCCCGCAGGCTGACCGCGTTCGGCATCTGTTCACGCACCAGTGCCTCCACCGCCTCGTGTTCGCCCGGCGCGACCTCCAGCACGATTTCGTCGTGGACCTGGAGCAGCATCCGCGAGGTCAGCCGCCGCTCGGTGAGGGCCTCGTCCACCCGCAGCATCGCGATCTTCACGATGTCCGCCGCGGTGCCCTGGATCGGGGCGTTCAGCGCCATCCGCTCGGCCATCTCGCGGCGCTGCCGGTTGGAGCTGGTGAGGTCCGGCAGATAGCGGCGGCGGCCCAGCACCGTCTCGGTGTACCCGGTGGCCCGCGCCTCGTCCACCACGCGCTGGAGGTAGTCCCGTACCCCGCCGAAGCGTTCGAAGTAGGTGTCCATCAGCTTCCGTGCCTCGTCGGGGCTGATCGACAGCTGCTGGGAGAGCCCGAAGGCCGAGAGCCCGTACGCCAGGCCGTAGCTCATCGCCTTGATCTTGCGGCGCATCTCCGCGTCCACCGCGTCCTTGCCGACGCCGAAGACCTGCGAGGCCACCGTGGTGTGCAGGTCCTCCCCGGAGGTGAAGGCCTCGATCAGCCCGGCGTCCTCCGACAGATGGGCCATCACCCGCAGTTCGATCTGGCTGTAGTCGGCGGTCAGCAGCGTCTCGAAGCCCTCGCCGACCACGAAGCCGCCGCGGATGGCGCGCCCCTCGTCCGTACGGACCGGGATGTTCTGCAGGTTGGGGTCGGTGGAGGACAGCCGGCCGGTGGCCGCCACCGTCTGCTGGAAAGTGGTGTGGATCCGGCCGTCCGAGGCGATCGTCTTGATCAGCCCCTCCACCGTGGTGCGCAGCTTCGCCTGCTCCCGGTGGCGCAGCATGATCACCGGCAGGTCGTGCTCGGTCTGCCCCGCCAGCCACGCGAGGGCGTCGGCGTCCGTGGTGAGGCCGGTCTTGGTCTTCTTCGTCTTCGGCAGGCCCAGCTCGCCGAAGAGCACCTCCTGGAGCTGCTTGGGCGACCCGAGGTTGAACTCGTGGCCCACCGAGGCGTGCGCCTCGGTCACCGCCTGCTGCACGGCGGCGGCGAACCGCTGCTCCATGCGCTCCAGATGGGCCCGGTCGGCGGCGATGCCGGACCGTTCCATGCGGGCGAGCAGCGCGGAGACCGGCAGCTCCAGATCGTGCAGCAGCCCGGTGGCGCCGACCTCGGTGAGCCGGCCCTCGAAGGCCGCGCCCAGGTCCAGCACGGTGCGCGCCTGGCGCATCAGGTTGTACGCCTCGGCCTCGTCGTCGGCGCCGAACGCCAGCTGGCCGCCGTCGTCCTCCGGCTTGTCCAGCTCCCGGCCCAGGAACTCCACGCTCAGCGCGTCCAGCGCGAAGGAGCGGCGCCCCGGCTGCACCAGGTAGGCGGCGAGCGCGGTGTCCATACCGACCCCGGCCAGGCCCCAGCCGTGCTCGGCGAACACCCGCAGCAGGCCCTTGGCGCCGTGCACCACCTTCGGGCGGTCGGCGTCGGCCAGCCAGGCGGCGAACGCCCGCTCGTCGTCGGCGTCGATGGCGGCCGGGTCGAACCAGAGCGCGGGCCCCTCACCGGTCGCCAGCGCCACGGCGCGCACCGCGCCCGCGCCCAGCTTCCAGTCGTCCAGGGTGGCCACACCCAGCCGCTGCCCGCCGTGCCCGGCCAGCCACGCCCCCAGCTCGCCGGCCGCCGGCAGCGTGCCCTCCACGGTGACGCCCTCGGCGAGCACCGTCTCCTCGCCCTCGGCGCCCGGGTCCACCGCGAACAGCCGCTCCCGCAGGCTGGGGTTGCGGAACTCCAGGACGTCCAGCAGGACCGTCATGGCCTCGCGGTCATAGGGCGAGCGCACCAGGTCCACCGGGCCGCACTCCAGCTCCATGTCCCGCACCAGCTCGGTCAGCTCCCGGTTCAGCCGGACCGAGTCCAGGTGCTCGCGCAGATTGGCGCCGGCCTTCCCCTTCACCTCGTCCGCCCGCTCCAGCAGCTCGTCCAGCGAACCGAACTGGTGGATCCACTTCGCCGCCGTCTTCTCCCCCACCCCCGGGATGCCGGGCAGGTTGTCGGACGGGTCGCCGCGCAGGGCCGCGAAGTCCGGGTAGCGGGCCGGGGTCAGCCCGTACCGCTCCTCGACCTTCTCCGGGGTGAACCGGGTCAGCTCCGAGACGCCCTTCGTCGGATACAGCACCGTGACCCGGTCGCTCACCAGCTGGAAGCAGTCCCGGTCCCCGGTGACGATCGACACGTGGAAACCCTCGTCGGCCGCCCTGGTCGCGAGGGTGGCGATCACGTCGTCGGCCTCGAAACCGTCGACCGCGAACCGGCGCACCCGCATCGTGTCCAGCAGTTCCCCGATCAGCTCCACCTGCCCCTTGAACTCGTCGGGGGACGCCGAACGGGTCGCCTTGTAACCGTCGTAACGGTCCGAGCGCCAGGTCTTGCGCGAGACATCGAACGCCACCGCCAGATGCGTGGGCTGCTCATCACGCAGGGTGTTCGCCAGCATGGAGGCAAAGCCGTAGATCGCGTTCGTCGGTTGCCCCACGGCCGTCGTGAAGTTCTCCGCGGGCAGCGCGAAAAACGCGCGGTACGCCAGCGAGTGCCCGTCCAGCAGGAGCAGGCGCGGCGCCGGGGTCGTCTCGGTTTGCGATGCGTTCTCAGCCACACAGCGATCCTCCCACGGACCACTGACAGTCCCCGCCTGCGACGACATCCGCCGTGTGCACCCCGCGCGGCCCCGCACGGTGCCCGCCGCCACCCGGCATGGCACGATCATGTCCGACCCCGTACCGAGCCGTCACCCGCCGTCAAGGTCAAGGGAGCCGCCCCATGCCCGCCAAGCCGCCCGCCGCCGATCCGGTCCAGGACGCCCCGGAGGTCAGTGCCCCGAAGGAATCCGCCGTCGGCCTGCCGGCGATCACCCACGCCCTGCGCGCCGCCCAGCAGCAGATGGGGATACGGCGCACCGCGCTCACCCTGCTGCGCGTCAACCAGCCGAACGGCTTCGACTGCCCCGGCTGCGCCTGGCCGGAGCCGGGCAAGACCCACACCGCCGAGTTCTGCGAGAACGGCGCCAAGGCCGTGGCCGAGGAAGCCACCCTGCGGCGGGTCACCCGCGCCTTCTTCGCGGAGCACCCGGTGGCCGAACTGCGCGAGCGCTCCGGCTACTGGCTCGGGCAGCAGGGCCGGCTCACCGAGCCGATGTACCTCGCCGAGGGCGCCACCCACTACACCCCGATCGGCTGGAACGCCGCCCTGGACCTGATCGCCGACGAGCTGAAGGCGCTGGACTCGCCCGATGAGGCCGCCTTCTACACCTCGGGCCGCACCAGCAACGAGGCCGCGTTCGTCTACCAGCTGTTCGCCCGCGAGTTCGGCACCAACAATCTGCCGGACTGCTCCAACATGTGCCACGAGTCCTCCGGCTACGCCCTGGGCGACACCATCGGCGTGGGCAAGGGCAGCGTGCTGCTGGAGGATCTCGAAAAGGCCGACCTGATCATCGTCGCCGGACAGAACCCGGGCACCAACCACCCGCGGATGCTGACCGCCCTGGAGGGCGCCAAGCGCGCCGGCACCAAGATCATGACGATCAACCCGCTGCCCGAGGCGGGGATGCAGAACTTCCACAACCCGCAGACCCCGCGCGGCCTGGCCGGCCCCGGCACCAGCCTCACCGACCTCTTCCTGCAGATCCGGATCGGCGGCGACCAGGCCCTGTTCCGGCTGCTGAACAAACTGCTGCTGGAACGCGACGGCGCCACCGACGACGCGTTCATCCGCGACCACACCCACGGCTTCCAGGACTTCGCCACCGCCGCCCGCACCGCCACCTGGGACGAGACCCTGGAGGCCACCGGGCTCACCCGCGAGGCCATCGAGTCCGCCCTGGAGATGATCCTCGCCTCACGCAGCATCATCGTGTGCTGGGCCATGGGCCTGACCCAGCACAAGAACTCGGTGCCCGCCATCCAGGAGATCGTCAACTTCCTCCTGCTGCGCGGCAACATCGGCCGACCGGGCGCCGGCGTGTGCCCCGTGCGCGGCCACAGCAACGTCCAGGGCGACCGCACCATGGGCATCGTCGAACGCCCCACCCCGCAACTCCTGGACGCCCTGGAACGCGAATTCGGCTTCACACCGCCGCGCGAGCACGGCCTCGACGTCGTCGACACCATCCGCGCGCTGCGCGACGACCGCGTCAAGGTGTTCTTCGCCGTCGGCGGCAACTTCGTCTCCGCCACCCCCGACTCCGACCTCACCGAGGCCGCCCTCACCAGGGCCCGGCTCACCGTGCAGATCTCCACCAAGCTCAACCGCTCGCACTGCGTCACCGGCCGCCGCGCCCTCATCCTCCCCACCCTGGGCCGCACCGAACGCGACCGCTCCCCCGAGGGCGACGAACAATTCGTCACCGTCGAGGACTCCATGGGCATGGTGCACGCCTCCCGCGGCCGGCTCGCCCCCGCGGGACCCCAGCTGCGCTCCGAGACCGCCATCCTGTGCGACCTCGCCCGCCGCGTCCTGGGCCCCGGAAGCGCCACCCCCTGGGAGGAGTTCGCCGCCGACTACGGCCGCATCCGCGACGCCGTCGCCCGCGTGATCCCCGGCTTCACCGACTTCAACACCAAGGTCGCCCAGCCCGGCGGCTTCGCCCTCCCGCACCCGCCCCGCGACAGCCGCACCTTCCCCACCGCCACCGGCAAGGCCAACTTCACCGCCGAACCGCTCACCTGGCCCCACGTCCCCGAAGGCCGGCTGCTGCTCCAGACGCTGCGCTCGCACGACCAGTACAACACCACCATCTACGGCCTCGACGACCGCTACCGCGGCATCAAGAACGGCCGCCGCGTCGTCTTCGTCCACCCCGAGGACGCCCAGCGCCTGGGCCTGCCCGACGGCTCCTACGCCGACCTCACCAGCGAGTGGACCGACGGCAGCGAACGCACCGCCCCCGGCTTCCGCGTCGTGCACTACCCCACCGCGCCCGGCTGCGCCGCCGCGTACTACCCCGAGACCAACGTGCTCGTCCCGCTCGACTCCACCGCCGACAGGTCCAACACCCCCACCAGCAAATCCCTCATCGTCCGCCTCACCCCCACCGGCCCCGACGCCACCTGATACAACGCTGTACGGACCACCGTCCCGTCATGTCACGACCCACGCGCCACAAGCGACGCACGATCGGAGCCGTACCGCCATGACCGACCAGACCACCAGCACCCGGTTCCCGCACGAGACCATCGAACAGTGGGCCGGCCTGGGCTTCGACCTGCCCCGGCTGTTCTCCGCCGGCGCCCTCGGGGAACGCATGGGCGTGCGCGTCCTGGAGGCCGCCCCCGCCAAGGTCGTCGGCACCCTCCCCGTCGAGGGCAACACCCAGCCCTACGGGCTGCTGCACGGCGGCGCCTCCGCCGTACTCGCCGAAACCCTCGGCTCGGTCGGCGCCATGCTGCACGGCGGCCCGCAGAAGATCGCCGTCGGCGTCGACCTCAACTGCACCCACCACCGCGCCGTACGCTCGGGCACCATCACCGGCACCGCCGCCCCCGTGCACGCCGGACGCACCTCGGCCACCTACGAGATCGTCATCACCGACGACAGCGGCAAGCGGGTGTGCACCGCACGCCTCACCTGTGCCCTGCGCCCCGCCGCACCCAACGGCAACACGGACGCCGCGGGCCCCGCCTCCCACTGAACGGGAAGACGGGGCCCGGCACATCGGGGGGCGGCCGCTACTCGGCGGCCTCCCCCAGATACGCAGCCCGCACCCGCGGGTGCGACAACAGCTCGGACGCCTCGTCCGACATCACCACCGCACCCGTCTCCAGCACATAGCCGCGGTCGGCCAACTGCAGCGCCTGCGAGGCGTTCTGCTCCACCAGCAGCAGCGTCGTGCCCTGCTCGTTGATCTCCCGCAGAATGTCGAAGATCTGCTGCACGATCAGCGGCGCCAGACCCATCGACGGCTCGTCCAGCAACAGCAGCTCCGGCTTGCCCATCAGAGCCCGCCCGATCGCCAGCATCTGCTGCTCACCACCGGACAGCGTCCCCGCCACCTGCTTGCGGCGCTCCGCCAGCCGCGGGAACAGCGTGAACACCCGGTCCAGGTCCGCCGGATCGGGGCGGCGCAGCCGGTACGCGCCCATCTGCAGGTTCTCCAGCACCGTCATCCGGGCGAACACCCGCCGGCCCTCCGGCACATGGCCGATGCCGAACTTCACCAGCTCGTGCGAGGGGATGCCGTCCACCCGCTCCCCGCGCAGCACCACCTCACCCGAACGCGGCTTCAGCATCCCCGAAGCGGTCTTCAGCGTCGTCGACTTGCCCGCGCCGTTCGCGCCCAGCAGGGCGACGACCTCACCCTCGGCCACCGTCAGCTCGACACCCTTGAGCGCCTCGATCGCACCGTAGAACACATGCAGATCGCGCAGCTCAAGCAGCGCCGGCGCCGGTGCGTCCGTCGTGGGACCCCCCACGGGGTCCTTCTCCAGCTGCGTACTCATGCGCCCTTCACCTCTCACCCTCGGCCACATCGCCCTCGGACTCCGCCTGCGCGGCCACCACATCGGCCACCGCCGCCGCGTCCTCCTCCGCCGACGCGCCCAGATACGCCTCGATCACGGCCGGATCCCGCTGCACCTGCGCCGGCGTGCCCTCGGCGATCTTCTTGCCGAAGTTCAGCACCACCACCCGGTCCGCCACCGACATCACCAGCCGCATGTCGTGCTCGATCAGCAGCACGCTCACGCCCAGATCGGTGTTGATCCGGCGGATCAGATCCTCCAGATCCCGCTTCTCGGTCGGGTTCGTACCCGCCGCGGGCTCATCCAGCAGCAACAGCTCCGGATCGGTCGCCAGCCCCCGCGCGATCTCCAGACGCCGCTGCTCGCCGTAACTCAACGAGGACGCCAGCTCGTTCAGCCGGCCCTCCAGGCCCACGAACGACAGCACCTCGTGCGCGCGCCGGTCGCTCTCCCGCTCCGCACGCCGGGCGTGCGGCAGCCCCAGCATGATCGACAGGGCATCCGTCTTCTGCCGCGTCTCGACCGCGATCTTCACGTTCTCCAGCGCCGTCAGCGCCCCGAACAGCCGGATGTTCTGGAACGTACGCGACACCCCGCGCCGCGACACCAGATGCGGCTTGCAGCCCCGCAACTCGTGCCGGCCGCCGCCGCGCGGCAGAAACCCGATCGAACCCTCCTGCGGGATGTACGCGCCGGTCAGCGAGTTGAAGAACGACGTCTTGCCCGCGCCGTTCGGCCCGATGATCGCCAGGATCTCCCCGCGGCCCATCGACAGCGCCACATCGTTCAGGCTCGTCAGGCCCCCGAACCGCAGGGTGACACCCGAAACCTCCAGCACGTTCTCCGCGGCCACCTCGGGCCGCGTCTCCTGGATCCGCTCCGCCGCGGCCATCACGCCTTCACCTCCGCCAGCTGGAGCTCACGCTGTCTGCGCTTGGACGGCAGCAGACCCTGCGGCCGGTAGATCATCATGATCACCAGCAGCGCGCCCAGATACATGAAACGGTCCTGCGGATCCACCGAATCGCGCAGGAACTCCGGCAGCCACACCAGCAGCGCCGCCCCCGCGAGCACACCCGGCACCGAACCCATGCCACCGAAGATGACGTACGCCAGCACCAGGATCGACATCAGCAGCACGAAGTTCTCCGGCGAGATGTACGCCACCTTGCTCGCGTACACCACCCCGGCCACACCCGAGGTCGACGCCCCGATGCCGAACGCCAACAGCTTCATCCGCACCGTGTTCACACCGGTCGCGGCCGCCGCCACCTCGTCCTCCCGGATCGCCGTCCAGGCCCGGCCCACCCGCGAGTGCTCCAGCCGCAGGAACAGGAAGATGATCACCACGATGAAACCGAGCAGCAGCCAGTAGTACGGCTTCGGATCCAGACCCCACTCGAAACGCCAGAACCCCAGATCGATCACGAACCGCTCCGACATCCGCGCACCGCGCGAACCACCGGTGAAATCCGTCCAGTTACGGGCCGCCAGGTACACGATCTCGTGGAAGCCCAGCGTCACGATCGCCAGATAGTCACCCCGCAGCCGCAGCGTCGGCGCCCCCAGGAGCACCCCCGCCAGCAGACACGTCACGATCGCGATCGGGATCACCAGGAAGGTGTTCAGCACCATCGGCGGCTCGACCGGCAGCGAACCCGTCCAGTACGCGGCGGAATAGGCCCCGATGGCGAAGAACGCCACAAAGCCCAGATCCAGCATGCCCGCCCAGCCGATCACCACGTTCAAACCGATCGCCAGCAGCACGAAGATGGCGATCTGGTCCACCATCACCTGCTGCCAGTACGTCGACACCCACAACGGCAGCGCGATCAGCACGATCAGCAGCACACCCCCGCCGCCGTACCGCAGCCGCGGATCGCCCTGCCACACCCCGCGCACCCGCGCCACCGGCGGCGACACCTGATCCCGCACCGACGTCCAGGCACTGTTCACCGGCGCGCTCAGGAACTCCCGGATCAGCCACACACCCACACACAGCGCCAGCCAGATCCAGATCCCGGAACCGGTGAAATTCTCCCCCAGCGCGTAGAACAGATCCGTCGAGGTGCCCTGCACCCCGGTCACCTGCGCGCCGACCACCGCCAGCACCAGCAGCGCACCCAGCCGCTTCCAGCGCGGCTCCTGATACCAGCGCACCTGCCGCAGCTTCGCGGCCGAGGGCATCCGCTCCCCGCCGGAGCCCCTGCCCTTCGTTTCCTTCACCGTGCTCATGCCGTCCTCGCCACCCGCTCGCCCAGAATTCCGGTCGGACGGAACATCAGCACCGCCACCAACACCGCGAACGCCCCGACGTAACGCCAGGAATCGCCCCAGATCTCCACCGTCATGGCCTCAACCACACCCAGCAGCAGACCACCGAGCATCGCCCCGCGCACATTGCCGATACCCCCCAGCACCGCCGCGGCGAACGCCGTGATGCCCGGCAGGAAGCCCATCGTGTACCAGACCTGCGTCGTCGTCCCGTACAGGAAGCCGGCCACACCACCCATCAGGCCGCCCAGCACGAAGGTCCGCGACACCACCCGGTCGATGTTCACCCCCATCAGCGACGCGACCTCCGGGTCCTGCGCCACCGCCCGGATACCCGACCCCAGCTTGGTGCGATTCACCACGAAGTCCACCAGGATCAGCATCAGCACCGCCGACGCGACCACCAGCGCCTGCGTCACATTGATCGGCGTGCCGAACAGCGTGAACAGCGTCTTGTTCTCGTACATCGTCGGCATCCGCGCCGCGTTGCGGCCGAACACCTTCCCCGCCAGGTTGTAGATGAAGAACGACGCACCGATCGCGGTGATCAGGAACACCAGCCGCGGCGCGCCCCGTCTGCGCAACGGGCGATACGCCACCCGTTCCAGACCGAACGCCACACCGCCACCGATCAACGCCCCCGCCGCGATGCCGAGCAGCACATATCCCACCGACTGGATCCCACTGGGATCGGCGGCCGGAACCACGATCGTCAAAATGATGAGTCCGCCGAAACCGCCGGACATGAACACTTCGCTGTGCGCGAAGTTCAGAAGCTGAAGAACACCGTAAACAAGGGTGTAACCAATGGCGATGACGGCATAGAGCGAGCCGAGCACCACCCCGAGGACGAGAACGTCCCAGAAATCCTGGAGGGACATGGAGCTGACTTCCTTGTGGGAACGGAGACAAAGCGAGCGGGGCGCGATGAGAACACCGCGCCCCGCCAAGACACTGGGAAAGCGACGGAATCCCGCCGAATCAGCCGCCGGTCAACTCCTCGATCGGCCCCAGGTACTCGATGCCGTCACCCTCCACCTGGTAGATGAAGATGGCATCGTTCGTGAACTCACCCGTCTCGTCGAACTCGAAGGTCTTCGTCAACCCCTCGTACGAACCGGTCGCGACCGCCTGGTACACCGACTCACGGCTCGCGTCCGCACCCAGCTCCGCGATCGCGCCGATGATCATCTGCGCCACGTCGTACGACTCGGCCGAGTACGTACCCGGCGGCTGGTTGAAGGCCGTCTGGTACCGCTCGGCGAAGTCGACCGTCGCCGCCTCGGCCGTGGCGTCCGTGCACGGGCACGTCAGGTACCACTGGTCCGAGGCCGAACCCGCCAGCGAGATGAACTGCACGTCATTGCTGCCGTCACCCGAGACACCGATGCCGTCGAATCCGGCCGACTCCAGGCTGACCGCGAACGGGCCGAGCGCCTCGTAGTAACCCGCGTAGATCATGGCGTCCGCACCGGACTGCACCACGTTGCGCGCGGCACCGCTGTAGTCCGGGGTGTCGGCCGGAACACTCGCGCGCTCCACCTCAAGACCCAGCTCCGTCAGCGACTCCACCGCGACATCGGAAAGACCCTCACCGTACGGCGACACGTCGTCGACGACGATGACCTTCTCCACGCCGTCCTGCGCCGCCAGGAACTCCGCCATGCCCGCGCCCTGCGCGTTGTCATTGGGAACGGCCCGCAGGAACGTCGGGAAACCCTGCTCGGTCAGCGTCGGGTTCGTCGCCGACGAGGAGGCGGCCAGCAGGCCGGCCTCGCCGTACAGCGGCGCCGCCACCTCGGCCGGGCCCGAGAACGCGGGGCCGATCGCGGCGATCACATCGGAATCGTCGATGACCAGCTGCGCCGCGGCCGAGGACTGACCCGGCTCACCGCGGTCGTCCGTGGCCACGTACTCCAGGGTGAAGTCGTAATCGCCCGAGGCGTTCGCCTCCTCGATGGCCAGCTGGATACCGTTCTGCATGTTCTCGCCCAGGGCGACGTTCTTGCCGGAGAGCGGACCCTGAAAGGCGATCTTGTACGTCGTACCGCCGCCGCCTCCGCCACCGCCGCCGTCACTGCCGCCATCGTCGCTGCCGCACGCGGTGAGCGCGAGCGCGCCGATGGCGACAGGTATCGCCAGCTTCACGATGGATCTGTTGAGCACGAGGAAACCCCCTGGAGGCAGCCACAAGATCTATATGAACGCCCTACGACATCCGCATGGCGTGTGCGGAATCTATTGCCCAGGTATGCGGCGCAGATAGACAGCCGACACAGATGTGACCGCCTCGTGATGTGCGTCACGCGTCGGAAACAGAACACTGCTTACCGCTCAGCGAACATTCCAGCCAACCCATGACGCCGCCCCCGAAGGAGCAACAACATGGGGAAGCCGGGCAAATTTTGCCCGGCTTCCCCATCCACCCTCAACTCAAACCTACTTGCGCTGCTTCTTCTCCTCGGCGTCCTGAATCACGGCCTCCGCCACCTGATGCATCGACAGCCGCCGGTCCATCGACGTCTTCTGAATCCACCGGAACGCCGCCGGCTCGGACAGCCCGTACTGCGTCTGCAGCACACTCTTCGCCCGGTCCACCAGCTTCCGTGTCTCCAGCCGCTGCGCCAGGTCTGCGACCTCCTGGGTCAGCGTCTTCAGCTCGGTGAAACGGGACACCGCGATCTCGATGGCCGGGATCACATCGCTCTTGCTGAACGGCTTCACCAGGTACGCCATGGCACCGGCGTCCCGCGCCCGCTCCACCAGGTCGCGCTGCGAGAAGGCGGTCAGCATCAGCACCGGGGCGATGCCCTCCCCGGCGATCTTCTCGGCGGCGGAGATGCCGTCCATGACCGGCATCTTCACATCGAGGATGACCAGATCCGGCGCCAGCTCCCGCGCCAGCTCCACGGCCCGCTCACCGTCACCGGCCTCACCGACGACGGAGTACCCCTCCTCCTCCAGCATCTCTTTGAGATCCAGCCGGATCAGGGCCTCGTCCTCGGCGATGACGACACGGGTGGTCAGCGGCGGCACATGCGCGCTTCCCGCGCCGGTGCCGGTGTCGGTGCCAGTGGGCTCGTCGGGGACCTCGGGGGTGCTCACGATGCTCCTCGTTTCCTGCAGGATGGGGGCACCACTGAGGGTACCTACCTGCGGTAGGCTAAGGGCACAGCAGGCAACCACGACCTTGCTTTCCAAGGCCCCGGTACTCCAACGGTTAGAGAGACGGTGCTCAAACCACCGACAGTGTGGGTTCGAATCCCACTCGGGGCACTTTGCCTTTGCTTCGAAGGTTGCCAGCGATTCATGATCGTTCCCCCCTTCGAGGGGACAATTCCTCGTACAGGCGTGTCGCTCCGCCGTTTCTCCCGATGATCGGGCCATGCACGATCCGCTCATCCGCAGCAGAGCTGTCGCTCTGGCACGTTCAGGTGCCAGCCATGCCGAAATCGGCCGACTCCTCGACATTCCTTCCGGGACCATCGGTTACTGGGTCCGCCTCGATGGCCTCCCCTCCGCCGCACCCGCGCGGCCCGCTCACCGGCCCTGTCCCCGGTGCGACGACAGCGACCTGGACCACGCCGCATACGCCTACCTCCTGGGCCTCTATCTCGGCGACGGCCACATCACCCGGTCCGGACGGACGTACGTCCTGCGCATAGCCTGCGGCACCGCCTGGCCCGGTCTCATCAGGGCGTGCGAAAGAGCCATCACGGCCATCCGTCCCGCCAACCGCGTCTGCCGGGCGCGGAAACAGGGATGTGTGCTGGTCACCGCCTACAGCAACCACTGGCCCTGCCTGTTCCCCCAACACGGACCGGGCAGGAAGCACGAGCGGGCCATCGTCCTCGAACCGTGGCAACGGTCCGTTGTCTCCGCGCACCGGTGGGAGTTCGTCCGAGGGCTCATCCATTCCGACGGCTGCCGCGTGGTCAACCGGACGACGAAGACCATCGCCGGCGAACCCAAGCGCTACGAGTACCCCCGGTACTTCTTCACCAACACTTCGGACGACATCATCGGCCTGTTCACCGGCACCCTCGACGCACTGGGTGTCGAGTGGAAGCACCTCAACCAGCGGCGCGCGGCGCAGACCGTGTCGGTGGCCCGCAGGGGGTCCGTGGCCCTCATGGACGCCCATGTGGGGGCGAAATACTGACCGGTGCCGCTACTCCCCGTAGTACGGCAGCGTCGTGCCCGGGATCTCGTACTCCTGGCGCCGGCCGCACATGCCGTAGCCGGCGGCCCTGGTGGGGGTGCTCGTGGTGATCCGCGCCTCCGCGAGGTGGGTGGGGTCCGCCTCGGCCAGTGCCTTGAGGTGTTCCTCCGTCCTGCGCGCGGCGGCCAGCGCCCCGTCCTGCCAGCGGGTGTGCCATTCGGCGACCTTCGGCGCCACCAGTCGCGCCGCCGCGCGGTGGAAGGCTTCCAGCGGGGCGGTGTCCCCGTCCCGCAGGGCCGTGCGCAGCACCTCGTACCCCGCGATGGCCAGGTCCCGGCGCGCCCGGGCCGCCGTTGCCACGGCCTCGCCCTCCTTGCCGGGCAGCGCGGCGGCCGCCGCGTACCGTTCGGGGTCGGCGAGGATCTCCGGCGGGAAGGTGAAGACGGCGTCGCCCGCCTCGGGGAGGCCGCTGTTCTGCATGAGGACGGTGACCCGCAGGGCGCCGTCGCCGTTGATCATCCGGTGGACGGTGCCGGGGGTGAACCAGGCGATGACGCCGGGGTGCAGCGGGGTTTCCGTGTAGCCGTCCGGTGTGAGGGTCTGCACCGCCCCCTCCCCCGCGGTCACCACGTAGGCCTCGATGCAGGCGAGGTGCATGTGGGGGCTGCCGCCGCAGGCTCCGTCCGCCGCGAGCCAGTCGTAGGCGGAGATGTGGGAGACGCCGACGGCGCCGGGGAGGGGGTTGTGCAGGGTGGTCATGTGTGCCGTCCCGTCCTTACCAGGGGTGGTTCTTGAGGTAGCCGGCGATGCGGTCGGTGTCCCATGCGCCGTCCGCCACCACGACGCGGTAGCGGTAGCGGAAGGATTCCCCGTCGGCGAGTTCGAACTCGTCGAAGAAGGCCCAGGAGAAGGCGACCGTGGGGATGGGGGTGGAGCGGACGAACCAGTGCGAGGGGTGGATGGCCGCCTCGCCGCTGTTCTCCGGGGCGTGGTCGAAGATGAGGGTGGAGTGGCCGTCGTGGTCGTCGTGCTGGGCGGTGAAGCCGATCCACGGCACGTCGGCGGCCGGTGTGCCCATGGTGTCGGCGTCGGTGCTGGGGCCGGTGGGGGTGATGACCTGTCCGCCGGTGAAGTCGCGGGGGCCGCGCCACTGGAGTCCGGTGTAGCCGGCCATGGTGCGGCCGGCGGTGGTGGGGCTGCCGAAGCGCAGGGGTTCGCCGCGGACGTTGGTGAGGTCGATGGACCATTCCAGGGTCCAGGCGCCTTCGCCGGTGTCGGCGGAGTGCACGGCGAGGGTGCGGGTCTCGCGGGCCCAGTCCTGGCCGGCGTGGTTGACCCAGGTGAGGTTCTCGGTGATGTCGGCGCGGTCGCGGGTGGCGGTGACGGTGTCGAAGCCGTCGTGGCGCATGGAGCCGACCCGTTCGGGGATGCGCTGGTATCCCTGGCCGTGGATGTAGGAGTTGCCGCCCCAGAAGTTCTGTTCCGACAGGTGGCTGGCGGTCATCTGGACGCCCTTGTGCCAGCGGTGGTCGTTGGGCCGGTAGCCGGTGACGAGGTTGCCGGCGAGGGTGCGCAGGGGGTGGGCGTACGGCTTGGGGGATTCGTAGGCGTCCGGGTCGGGCCGGTAGACGTAGGCGAGGATGTCGGTGCCGGCGGCGGTGACGGTGATGCGGTCGCCGTGGGCGTGGGTGACGGTGAGGGGGGCGACGGTCACTGCTGCTCCTCGGTGGCGGGGGCCGGGGCCCAGTCGGGGTGGTTGCCGTGCATGGCGGTGTAGTAGGGGTCGTCCGCGGTGATCTCGCCGGCGTGCACGGGGCGGCCGGTGAAGGCGGCTTTGTACAGGGCGGCGTTGAGTTCGATGGTGCGGCGGGCGTCGTCGCCGCTGCCGGGTGGGCGGGTGCCGGCGCGGAAGGCGTCGATGATGCCGGCGAGCTGGGCGGCGTGGGAGCTGGGGGTGTTGTCGGGGTTGGTGCGCCACTGGGTGACGCGGTCCTCGTCGATGCCGGGCCGGGGGGTGTAGCGCCAGTCGTCGTTGCTGTGCCCGTAGAGGTGGGTGAGTTCGACGGTGGCGTCGTCGCAGTCGATGCGGATGCGGCTGACCTGGTCGGGGGAGAGCACGCTGTTGACGACGGTGGCGATGGTTCCGTCGGCGAAGCGGACGAGGGCGGTGGAGACGTCCTCGCTCTCGATGTCGTGGACGAGGCGGCCGGCGAGGGCGCGGATCTCGGTCCAGTCGCCGAGGAGGTGGAGCAGCAGGTCGGTCTGGTGGATGCCGTGGCCCATGGTGGGGCCGCCGCCCTCGGTGGCCCAGCGGCCGCGCCAGTCGACGGCGTAGTAGTCGGTGTCGCGGTACCAGGTGGTCTGGCAGTGGGCGACGCGTGGTGCGCCGAGTTCGCCGGTGGTCAGCAGGCGGCGGGCGTGGGTGGTGCCGGAGCCGTAGCGGTGCTGGGCGACGACGGCGGCGTAGGGGCCGTGGCCGGTGTCGTCGCCTTCGGCGGCGGCGATGTCGTCGAATTCGGCGAGGGTGAGGCACAGCGGCTTCTCGGCCCAGACCCAGGCGCCGGCGGCCAGCGCGGCGAGGGCCTGCTGGTGGTGGAGGGAGGGCGGGGTGCCCAGGAGGACGAGCTCGGGGCGCTCGGTGGCGAGCATGGTGGCCAGGTCGGTGTGGCCGGTGACGGGGCCGATGCCGTCGATGGCGGTGGCCGTGGCGTGGAAGGCGTCGAGGCGGCTCTGGTCGATGTCGACGGCGGCGACGAGTTCGAGTTCGTCGAGGTGCGCGGCGATCGCGGGGAGGTGGGCGCCGGTGACGATGCCTCCGGTGCCGACGACGGCGGTGCGGATGCGGGTGCGGGCGGGCTGGTCAGCCATGCGGTGCGACTCCTGGCTGGGCGATAGTAAGCGCTTTCAATCGGAAATCGCCAAAAGCCAACCATGCCGTCGCCCGGCATGACAAGGGGCGCCGCCCAATCTGCGCGGCGCCCGGAAGCGCTCCTTCCCGGTGCGCGTGCGCGCGTGTGCGAGGCGTACCCGCACACGCGCACCGCGCCCCGCGGACGTCGGTGGGACGCCGGCGCGGGAGGCCGGAGCGGGGAGGTGGTGCGGGAGATCAGTGCGGGGCGTCGTCCTCGCCGACGTGGTGGACGCGCACCAGGTTGGTGGTCCCGGCCATGGCGGGCGGCGACCCGGCGGTCACCACCACGATCTCGCCCTTGGCGCACCGGCCGATGCGCAGCAGCTGCTCGTCCATCTGGCTCACCATCTCGTCGGTGGAGCGGACGGTGGGCACCAGGTAGGTCTCCACGCCCCAGGTGAGGGTGAGCTGGGCGTGGGTGGCGGGGTCGGGGGTGAAGGCGATGACGGGGATGGGCGAGCGGTACCGGGAGAGCCGGCGCGCGGTGTCGCCGCTCTGGGTGAAGGCGACCAGGAGCGTGGCGCCCAGGAAGTCGCCGATCTCGGCGGCGGCGCGGGCCACGGCGCCGCCCTGGGTGCGGGGCTTGGTGGCCTCTTCGAGCGGTACGAGGCCGCGCGCGAGGACCTCTTCCTCGGCGGCGGTGACGATGCGGCTCATGGTGCGCACCGTCTCGATGGGGTAGCGGCCGACGCTGGTCTCGCCGGAGAGCATGACGGCGTCGGTGCCGTCCATGACGGCGTTGGCGACGTCGGATGCCTCGGCGCGGGTGGGGCGGGAGGCGTCGATCATGGAGTCGAGCATCTGGGTGGCGACGATGACCGGCTTGGCGTTGCGCTTGGCGAGCTTGATGGCGCGCTTCTGGAGCATCGGGACGACTTCGAGGGGCACTTCGACGCCGAGGTCGCCGCGGGCGACCATGATGCCGTCGAAGGCGTCGACGATGTCCTGGAGGTTCTCCTCGGCCTGCGGCTTCTCGATCTTCGCGATGACGGGGAGGAAGCGGCCCTCCTCGGCCATCACCCGGTGCACGTCCTTGATGTCGTCGCCGGTGCGCACGAAGGAGAGGGCGATGATGTCGACGCCGGTGCGCAGGGCCCAGCGCAGATCGTCGATGTCCTTGGTCGACAGGGCGGGTACGGAGACGGCGACGCCGGGGAGGTTGATGCCCTTGTGGTCGGAGATCATGCCGCCTTCGGCGACGGTGGTACGGATTTCCGGTCCTTCGACGGCGGTGACGTCGAGGGCGACGCGCCCGTCGTCGATGAGGATGCGTTCACCGGGGCGCACGTCGGTGGCGAGTCCGGTGTACGTGGTGCCGCAGCGGTACTGGTCGCCCTCGATGTCCTCGGTGGTGATGGTGAACGCGTCGCCGGGTTCAAGGAGTACGGGGCCTTCGCGGAAGCTGCCGAGCCGGATTTTCGGGCCCTGGAGATCGGCCAGAATTCCGATGCTGCGCCCCGATTCGGCGGCGGCGCGGCGGACGCGCTGGTAGCGCTGTTCGTGATCGCGGTGGCCGCCGTGGCTGAGGTTGAGCCGGGCTACGTCCATTCCTGCTTCGACAAGCGCGGCGATGCGCTCATATGAGTCAGTGGCGGGCCCAAGTGTGCAGACAATTTTTGCTCGGCGCATACCTCAACAGTAGGCCGTACCAGCGGGTAGAGAGCTATCGGAAAGTGACCAGGCAACGACCTGAAATTAAAGAGGCATTGACAACTCGCCCATGAGCAGAAGACCGCTCCTTTGAGCCGTCCGGCATTTCCGGGCGGCATATGTTCGGAATATTCAGACGGTTTCGATCCTCGCCGTCCCTTTCGGGCCGCAAGCCGGCCCCGGGAGCTACACGCCCACCCTCCGCACCCCCTGCGACGGTCCGGCCGCCCCCGGTCCCGCGCCGCCCGCACCCGGCCGCCGCAGCCCGAAGGTGGTGAACGCGCTCCGCTCCGGCAGCGGATAGCGCTCCTGCCCGGTCAGCGCGTTGAGGATGGTGGCGCTGCGATGCGCGACCAGGCCCAGATCCGGCGCCCCGACCCCGTGCGTGTGCCGCTCCGCGTTCTGTACGTACACCGAGCCGGTCACCTCCCGGTCCAGCACCAGCCGGTACTGCTCGTCCACCACGACACGCCCCGCCGCGTCCCGGCGCAGCACCGGATCGAGCGCGGCCAGCAGCGGGTCCAGCGGGCGCTCGCGGTAGCCGGTGGCCATCACCACGGCCTCGGTCACCAGCCGGGAGCGCTCTCCCTGTTCGGCGTGGTCGAGGTGGAGTTCGACCTGCGTCGTGCCCAGTCGCCCGGCGGTACGGACGCTCACCCCGGGGGTCAGGACCACGTCCGGCCAGCCGCCTCCGATGCTGTGCTGGTACAGCTCGTCGTGGATGGCCGCCAGCGTCTCGTGGTCGATCGCCTTGTGCAGCTGCCACTGACGCGCCACCAGTTCGTCGCGGCGCTGCTCCGGCAGGGCGTGGAAGTACCGGGTGTAGTCGGGTGTGAAGTGTTCGAGCCCGAGCTTGCTGTACTCCATCGGTGCGAAGGCCGGGGTGCGGGTGATCCAGTGCAGCCGTTCGCGCCCGGGCGGGCGGCGGCGCAGCAGGTCGAGGAAGACCTCGGCGCCGGACTGGCCCGAGCCGACGACGGTGATGTGCCCGGCTTCCAGGAGTTGTTCGCGGTGGTCGAGGTAGTCGGCGGAGTGCACGACGGGGACGACGGGCCGCTCGGCGAGCGGGCGCAGGGCCTCGGGGACGTGCGGGGTGGTGCCGATGCCGATGGCCAGGTGGCGGGCGTGGGAGCGTCCGACCGCCTCGGCCTCGCCGTTGGGGCCCAGGCGGGTGTAGTCGATGTCGAACAGGGCCTGTTCGGGGTTCCAGCGCACGGCGTCGATGTGGTGCCGGAAGTGCAGGGAGGGCAGTTGGCGGCTGACCCAGCGGCAGTAGTGGTCGTACTCGGCGCGCGGGCTGTGGAAGCGTTCGGAGAAGTAGAAGGGGTACAGCCGCTGGTGGTGCCGCAGGTAGTTGAGGAAGCTCCACGGGTTGGTGGGGTCGGCCAGGGTCACCAGGTCGGCGAGGAAGGGCACTTGCAGGGTGGCGCCCTCGATCAGCAGTCCGGGGTGCCAGTGGAAGGCGGGGCGCTGCTCGTACCAGGCGGCCTTCAGTCCGGGCTGGGTGTGGGCGAGGGCGGCGAGCGAGAGGTTGGCGGGGCCGATGCCGATGCCGACGAGGTCGTGGGGCTGTGGGTGGGTCATCGTCGCGGGTCCCGCTCCTGGCGCTGGTGACGGTGCTGGTGCTGGTGCTGGTGCTGATCGAGGACGAGTTTGAGCAGGCCGTGCAGGTCGCTCTCCTGCGTGTGGGGGTTGAGGAGGGTGACCTTGAGCCACAGGGCGGGACGGCCGGTGGCCGGGTCCAGCGCCCGGGCCCGGCCGAGGACCGCGTGCCCTTCGTGGAGCAGGCCGCGGCGGACGGCGGCGACCTGGGCGTCGGTGGCGTCGTGCGGGCGGAAGAGCACGGTGCTGATGCCGGGGCGGGCGCGGAGCCGCAGCAGGGGCTCTGCCTCGATCAGATCGGCGAACTGGTGGGCGGCGGCGCAGACGGCGTCGACCAGTTCACCGAGGCCGCGCCGGCCCAGGGCGCGCAGGGTGACGGCGATCTTGAGGATGTCCGGGCGGCGGGTGGTCCGCAGGGAACGGCCCAGCAGATCGGGCAGGCCCGCCTCGGTGTCGTCGTCCGCGTTGAGGTAGTCGGCGCGGTGGGCGAGCGGGGCGAGGGCCGTGCGGTCGGGGACCGTGAGCAGCCCGGCGGCGACCGGCTGCCAGCCGAGCTTGTGCAGGTCGAGGGTGACGGTGTCGGCCCGTTCCACCCCGGCGAGGTGGGTGCGGTGCCGGTCGCTGAACAGCAGCGGGCCGCCGTAGGCGGCGTCGACGTGCAGAGTGACGGCGCGGTGCGGGCGGTGGGCGGCGACCACGTCGGCGAGCGCGCCGAGCGGGTCGATGGCGCCGGTGTCGGTGGTGCCGGCGGTGGCGAAGACGACGGCGGGGGTGGGCGGTCGCGGGGACGGGCACTCCAGTGCGTCGAGTCCGGCGAGTGCCTCGTCGACCGTCGTGGGGTCGAGCACGCCGCGCGGGGTGGGGAGCACCAGGGGGGTGTCGAGGCCGAGCAGCCAGGCGGCGCGGTGTGCGCTGTGGTGCGCGTCGGCGCCGCAGATCAGCCGCAGGTGCCGGCCGTGGACCTCGCGGGCGAGGAGAACGCCGACCAGGTTGGACTCGGTGCCCCCGGTGGTGACGAGCGCGTCGGGGTCCCGGCCCGAGGGGTGCACGAGGGCGCCGATCCCGGCGGCGACCCGTTCTTCGAGGGCGGAGGCGGCCGGGGCCTGGTCCCAGGAGTCCATCGACGGGTTCAGCGCGGAAGCGGCCAGGTCGGCGGCGGTGGCCACGGCCAGCGGCGGGCAGTGCAGATGGGCGGCGCAGTGCGGGTCCGCCGGATCGGCGGCGCCCTCGGCCAGGACGTACACCAGTTCGCGCAGGGCGTCGTGGGCGCCGTGCCCCTGCTCGGGCAGGACGGGGGTGCCGCGGTCGGCGACCCGTCTTGCCACGCCGTCCGGTCCCCCATCGGGCAAGGGCCCGCACCGGGCGGCGGCACCGTCGGCGAGGGCGGTGAACACGGTGTCGACCAGGGGCCGCAGGGCGCGCGGACCGCCGGCGCCGCCGGCGAGCAGGGTGGGGTCGTGGGGAGGTGAGGCAGGCATGGGAGAGCCCTTTCGACGAGGGCGGATGAGTGGCCACAAGCTACGCGCCACGCGGACCGTCGATCCCACGGAATGCCATTCTTCCCCCGTTCGGGTGACCCGGGGGGCGCCCCTTCCCGCCAACTTCGCGGGGCGGTGGGGGGCGAAGGGATTGCGGTGAATGCGCTGCCGCCACCGGGGACGGCGCGATCACCAACAGAAGAAACGAACGGAGAAAGAATTCCGTATCTCGGCATAAAGCGATCACGGAAAATCACAAGTGCTCAGAGATGGTGGAGACCCGCACCCGTCACGCCGTGGAGGAGTTCCGAGACACGCCACGACCCGGCCCCCGGCCGGCCCCTCCCGGGCCGGCCGGGGGCCGGGCGGCCGTCAGCTCCTGGACCGCACCCGCAGGGCGCGGCGCAGGTCATCCGTCTCGTCGGTCAGTTTGCGGTGGAGGGCGGCGGGGAGGTCCTCGCGCAGTGCCGCCTCCGCGAGGGTCAGCGTGGCCCGCTCGGTGAACGGATGCGGGAAGGCCGCCTTCGCCGCGGCCACCGCCAGGGCGTGCCCCCGACGGGTGGCCACGCCCGCCGCGGCCGGGAAGTAGCGTGCCACGTACGGGCGCAGCAGCTCCAGCTGTGCCTCCTCCGCCTGCCAGAAGCCCTGGGCCGTGGCCGTGAAGAGGTAGTTGGACAGCACGTCCGCCGGGTCGAAGAGCGCGTCCCAGGCGGCGGCCTTCGCCGCCTCCTGCGGCAGGGCGGCGAGGCAGCGGGCGGCGCCCTCCTCGCCCTTCGCTCCCGGGTCCCGTTCGGCCTCCGCCCGGATCTCGGCTTCCTGCGTTGCGCCCAGGGCCGCGAGCCGGTAGAGGATCTGCCAGCGCAGTTCCGGGTCGCCTCCGATGGCGTCGTCCGCCAGCCACTCCCGCAGCGGGCGTTCGGTGGTCGCGCAGCGGATGGAGGTCCGTACGGCGATGAGCTGTTTCGCCTCGTCCTTCGTCTCGCGTGCCCGGTTCAGCAGGTCGGCGGCCAGGTCGGAGAGCAGACCGAGGGCTTCGGTGCGGCCGGCCGCCGTCGGCAGGTAGCGGTTGGCGATCTGGCCGGTGGCGAAGGAGAGGACTCCTTCGACGATGGCGGTCTCCGGTTCGGCGGGCAGGTGTCTGCGGGCCGCCTCCAGGTAGGCCCGCGGGGCGAGTTCGGCGTCGCGCACCATGTCCCGTGCCGCGTTCCACACCACGGTGCGGGTGAGGGGGTCGGGCAGGTCGGACAGCACGCGCTGGGCCGTGTCCCAGGACGGCGTGTCCAGCCGTACCTTCGCGTAGGTCAGGTCGCCGTCGTTCACGATGAGCAGGTCGGGGCGGTGGCCGCCGGCGGTCACCTCCTGGGCGGGCTCGTCGGCGCCCAGTTCGACGTCCAGTGTCTCCCGGTGCCGCGCGCCGTCGTACACGCCCAGCCGCAGCCGGTGCGGGCGGCTTCCCTCGTGGGTCAGCGTCACGGCCCATCCCTCTTCGGTCTCCCGCACGCGGGGGGCCAGAAGGTCGGGTCCGCTGGTGCGCAGCCACGCGTCCGCCCAGCCGTGGACGTCGCGCCCGGAGGCGCGGGCCATGGCGTCGATGAAGTCGGCGAGGGTGGCGTTCCCGAAGCGGTGCCGGGCGAAGTGGTCGTTGACGCCGGCCAGGAAGGTGTCCTCGCCGAGCCAGGTGACGAGTTGCCGCAGCGCGGAGGCGCCCTTGGCGTAGGAGATGCCGTCGAAGTTGAGCCAGGCGGAGGCGGTGTCGGGGACGCCGTCCGGTTCGGGCGCGACGGGGTGGGTGGTGGGCCGCTGGTCGGCGTCGTAGCCCCAGGACTTGCGGTCCACGGCGAACTCGGTCCACGGGGTGAAGTGGGGTACGGCGTCGGCGAGTACCTGGTAGCCCATGAACTCGGCGAAGGACTCGTTGAGCCAGATGTCGTCCCACCAGCGCAGGGTGACGAGGTCGCCGAACCACATGTGGGCCATCTCGTGCGCGATGACGACGCCGCGCAGCTGCCGCTGGGTGTCGGTCACCGCCGAGCGGTAGATGTACTCGTCCCGCAGCGTCACCAGGCCCGGGTTCTCCATCGCCCCGGCGTTGAACTCGGGCACGAAGGCCTGGTCGTAGGAGTCGAAGGGGTAGGGCTCGTCGAGGATCTCGTGGTAGCGGTCGAAGACGGCCCGGGTGATGCCGAGGATCTCGTCGGCGTCCTGGTCGAGGTAGGGGGCGAGGGATTGCCGTACGTGGATGCCGAAGGGCAGTCCGGCGTGCTCGGTGCGCACCGAGTGGAACGGGCCGGCGGCGACCGCCATCAGGTAGGTGCTGATGGGCGGGGTGGTGGCGCAGCGCCAGCGGCCGGGGGCGCCGGCGACGGGGGTGGCGATGCCGTTACCGAGGACGGTCCACTCCTCGGGGGCGGTGACGGTGACATCGAAGGTGGCCTTGAGGTCGGGCTGGTCGAAGGCGGCGTAGACCAGCGGGCCGTCGGTCATGCAGCACATGCTGTAGAGGTAGGTGAGCCCGTCCGCCGGGTCGGTGAAGCGGTGCATGCCCTCTCCGGTGTGGGAGTAGGGCATGTCGGCGGTGACGGTGAGTTCGTGGGGGCCCGCGGCGAGTCCGGTCAGGGGCAGCCGGCCGTCGACGAGGGTGCCGGGGTCGAGGTCGTGGCCGTCGAGGGTGGCGCGGTGCAGGGTGTGGGGGCGGAACTCGATGAAGGTGTCGGCGGCCTCGCGGGTGCTGAAGCGGACGGTGGTGGTGGAGGCGAAGGTGTCCTCGCCGCGGGTCAGGTCGAGGTCGATGGCGTAGGTGTGGACTTCGAGCAGTCCGGCCCGGGTCCGGGCTTCGTCGCGCGTCAGTGTGGCCATGGGGGTCATGCTGCCAAAGGGTGGGCCGTGCCGGGCTGCTCGTCGTGGGTGTGGGCGCGAGGTGTCAGGCCTGTTTCCAGGTGCAGCCGCTGGTTTCGAAGTATTCGCCGGTGTTGACGGTGACGCGGCCGGGCCCTTCGAAGAAGTCGTTGGCGATGATGGAGTCGAACTCTCCGGAGGCGTCACTGTTGCGGGACCAGTAGCAGGCGCCCATGAGGCTGTCTCCCCCGCCGTCGGTGCGGTATTCGCCGGGGTCGATGTCCTCGCCGACCAGGTAGGTGCCCGGACCGAAGCTGGTGTTCTCCGGCTCGGGTTCGGGTTCGGGCTCCGGTTCGGGCTCGGGCTCGGGTTCGGGTTCCGGCTCCGGCTCGGGCTCGGGCTCGGGCTCCGGGGATTCCTCTTCGGCCGGCTCCGCCTCGGGGGATGTCGCGGGCGGATCACTGGCCCTGGGGGAGGCGGATGCCTCGTCCTGCTCCGTGCCCCCGGCCCCCAGGCCCACACCGATCAGCAGGCAGACGATCCCGACGGCGGCGTGCGTGAGGATGGTCTTGCCCTGGCCCTTATTCTTCGGTCCCGGGACCGTGTACGGCCCCGGGACGGTGGGCGGGGGTCCCTGCTGGGGGTGCGGCGGGTAGGCGGGCTGCTGCGGCGGTTGGGTCATGGTCCACCCCATGGGTCATCGGCGAGCACGGTCGTGGCGGTGTGGGGGAAGACCGATCCTGCGCGAAGGAGACCCGAACGCGCAGACGTTCGGGCCCGATGTGATGATTCTGTGATCGTGACGTGTACTCAGGGGGCGGTCAGAGGCGGGCGGTGGCCTCCCGGGCCGGGGGAAGCTCACCCCTCGACGGCTCCCATGAACCACACCGCGTCGCGATCGCCGATCCCGAGACCGAACTCCAGCCCCTGGCCCTCGCCGAGGGAGCACGCCTCCGACCACGCGGCGTCCGCTCCCTCCTCGACAACGGACGGCGGTGCGACGGTGATGCCGTCGAAGGTCGCCCGCTCGGCGGGTATGCCGTCCACCACGCACTCGACCACCACCCCGTCCAGCGTCAGCGGGGCTCCGGTGCCGTTCGTGGCGGAGACCACGACCAGCGCGTACCTGCCGCTGTCGCCGTAGCTGCCGAAATCATCGGGGACGAACACCTCGCCGACCTCCGCGGACAGGCGGAGCCCGTCGTCGAGCTCCACTTCCCCGCCGAGGTCGGAGAGGACCCAGCCGAGCTGCTGCGGATCGGGCGTGCCGGTGACCTCCGGCAGCTCCGGGATGGGGGTGGGGGTAGGGGTGGCCGTGTCGTCCTCGCCGCCCGAGCCGCACCCGGCGAGCGACAGGAGCGAGAGGACAGCAACAGCGGCAATCACGCGGTTCCGTGTCATCCCGTCACCCTTCCCCGCGCTCGTGGGGTGTGTGTGCCGCGTGACGGGACTGTGATCCTCGGCGGGTCGAGTGGACCGCCGAGGGCGAGGCCGGGGCGGGTGTCACCGCGCCGTCCCAATGGCCTCCGGACATGGGGCGGTTATCGGCCCGCGGTGTCTTCCTTGCTCACGGACTCGTTCGCGATGGTCTCGTGGTGCCGGATGACCTCCGCGATGATGAAGTTCAGCAGCTTCTCGGCGAACGCCGGGTCCAGGTGGGCGTTCTCCGCCAACTGCCGCAGCCGGGTGATCTGGCGTGCCTCGCGCGCCGGATCGGCGGCCGGCAGCTGGTGGCCCGCCTTGAGGCGGCCGACCTGCTGGGTGCATTTGAAGCGTTCGGCCAGCATGTGGACGACGGCGGCGTCGATATTGTCGATGCTCTCCCGCAGCCGTGTCAGCTCCGCGCGCACGTCGTCGTCGATGTCGTTCATGCCGTATACCCTATGCGGCTTATGCTGCCTGCATGATCGCGACGTTGCAGTGCACAGTGATCGACTGTCCGGACCCGATGGCCCTGGCCCGCTTCTACGGCTCGATCCTCGGCTGGGAGCTGGATGACTCCTCGCCGCCGTGGGTGACGCTCACCGACGCGGCGACCCGCCGGAAGATCGCCTTCCAGTACGCGCCCGACCACCAGCCGCCCCGCTGGCCGGATCCCTCGCACCCCCAGCAGATGCATCTCGATTTCGACGTGCCCACCCGCGAGGATGTGCTGCGCGCGGAGGAGGAGGTGCTGGCGTTGGGGGCGCGGTTCCTGCACGACAGCGGCGGTCAGACCCGGGGGTTCCGGGTGTACGAGGATCCCGCCGGTCATCCGTTCTGCCTCTGCTACGGGCAGTTGCCCTGAGCTCCGCCGCCGCCCGCGGGGCGTTTCCGCATCTGGCGTCGGTGCGTTCGGCGGTCACGGCGCTGTACCGCGGGCTGTCACCGGAGACGGTGCGGGGCTTCGCGACGAGTGTGCTCCCGGTGGATGTGGCGTTCGACGACGCCGAGGAGCTGGCCGCCGGGGTGGAGCGGGTGGCGCTGGTGATGGTGCGTCATCTGGGGCTGCCGCCGGGGCCGGTGCGGGTGCGGTTCCGCGACGACATGCCGGAGGCCGCGTGGGTGGAGGTCGAGGCGGCGCCGGGTGGCGTGTACACCGTTGATCTGCACCGCCGGTTCGACGGTCAGCGGCGTGACATCGGCGGGGTGCTGGCGCACGAGGTGATGCACGTGTACCTGCACCGGGCCGGTCTGTCGCTGCCGGTGACGGCCGAGGACGAGATTCTCACGGACACGGCAGCCGCGTATCTGGGCACGGGCTGGCTGCTGTTGGACGCGTTCCGCGAGGACGCGCTCGGTTCGCAGCGGCTGGGCTATCTGACGCCGCAGGAGTACGGGTACGTCCTGGCGCGGCGGGCGGCGGTGTTCGGGGAGGACCCGCGGATCTGGTTCACCAGCCCGCAGGCGTACGAGGCGTACGAGGCGGGCCGCCGGCTGGCGGAACGGGACGCGGTGCGGCCGCCGTTGGCGGGCGGCCCGTGGGCGGTGCGGCAGCGGTACGCGGCGGAGCGGGCGCTGGCGGTACGGGGGCGCTCGGTGCCGGGTGAGGGCGGCGCGGGGTATGCCTTCGAGCAGGGGGATCCGCTGAAGGTGGTCTTCGGCTGCCCGGTGTGCGGGCAGCGGTTGCGGCTGCCGGTGGCGGGGCGGCGCCGGGCCCGCTGCGGGTTGTGCCGCACGGTCCTGGACTGCGACACCTGACGGACGGCGGGGTCCGGGGCCGCTACTTGATGGCTCCGGCCGCCAGTCCGCCGGCGAGCCGGCGCTGCACCACGACGAAGAAGATGAGTACCGGCACGGTGATGAGGGTGGAGCCGGCCATGACGGCGCCCCAGTCGGTGCTGTACTGGCCGAAGAACCGGTGCAGTCCGACGGCGGCCGTGTACTTGCTGTCGTCCTGCATGAAGGTGAAGGCGAAGATGAACTCGTTCCAGGCCACGATGAAGGCGAAGATGCTGGTGGCGACGAGCCCGGGGGCCACCAGCGGCAGCAGGACGGAGCGGAACATCCGCCACCAGCCGCAGCCGTCCAGATAGGCGGCCTCCTCGATCTCCCGGGGGACGGCGGCGACGAAACCGCGCAGCGTCCAGATGCCGAACGGCAGGGAGAAGGCCAGGTAGACCACGGTCAGCCCGAGCAGGCTGTTGAGCATCCCGAGGTCGCTCATCTGGAGGAACAGCGGGATGACGAGGGCCTCCAGCGGCACCATCTGCACGATGAGGATCATCACCAGCACCTTGGTCCGCATCCGGAACCGGAAGCGGGCCACGGCAACCGCGGCGAACAGGGAGAGCAGCCCGGACAGCAGCACCGTACCGGCGCCGACGAGGGCGGAGTTGGCGAGGAAGGTGGTGAAGTCGCCGGTGTCCAGGACGTACCGGAAGTGGTCGAGGGTGAAGCCGGAGGGCAGGACGGACGCGCCGCGGGTGCCGGCTCCGGGGTCGAAGGCGGAGGACACCATCCAGTAGACGGGGAAGAGGGAGAAGGCGAGCAGCGCGGCGACGGCCAGGGCCGGCCCGGCGCGGCGTGCGCGGCCGCCGGCCGGCCCGGCTGCCGTCTTCGGGGCCGGGGGCGTCTTCGGGGCCGGGGTCGGGGTGGTCGCCATCGTCAGAGTTCGTCCCTCTCCTTGAACAGGGCCCTGATGTACGCCACGGTGATGGCGAGCAGCAGCAGGGTGAGCAGGACGGCGATGGCCGAGCCCATGCCGTACTGGTTCTTGACGAAGGACTGGTGGTAGGACCAGACCCCGAGGTTGAAGATGTCGGGGTTGGAGCCCGAGCCGCCCGGCATCAGGTAGATCTGGGCGAAGACCTTGAAGTCCCAGATGGTCGACAGGATGGTGACGACCATGAAGACCGGTTTGATGGTCGGCACCGTGATCTTCCAGAACCGCTGCCAGGCGTTGGCCCCGTCCATCAGGGCGGCCTCGGGGAGTTCCCTGGGGATGGTGAGCAGCCCGGCGAAGACGGTGATGGCCACGAACGGGAAGCCGTGGTGGACGACGTTGAGGGTGGCGATGGCGTAGAAGGACCAGCGGTCGGTGAACCAGTTGGTCTCGCGGGGTTCGATCAGGCCCAGGGAGTCCAGGCCGCCGCTGACGATGCCGTTGAGCGGGTCGAAGATCCAGATCCACACGTAGGTGCCGGTGACGGCGGGCATGGCCCAGGCCATCATGATCACGGTGGAGCAGATGACCCGCCATACGGTGCCCAGGCGTTGCAGCAGGAGGGCGACGAGGGTGCCGGTGATGACGGTGAGGGCGACGCAGACGACGGCGAAGACGACGGTGTTGGGCAGCACCGTGGACCACAGGGCGCTGTCGCCGAGCAGGGTGCGGTAGTTGTCGAGACCGGTGTAGTTCGATGTGCCGGTGTAGATCTGGCGCAGGCCGTAGTCCTGGAAGGACAGGAGCACCACGCGCAGCAGGGGCCACAGCAGCAGGACGGCCAGGACGGCGAGGGCGGGGGCGAGCAGCAGCCAGGGGCGCAGGGCGCGGGTGCGTTGTGCGCGGCGGCGGGCGAGGTGCCGTTCCCGTTCGGGGTCCGGTGTCCGGCCCCGGTCGCGGCGCCGGTTTCCGTTCCGGTGCCGCGCGGGGTCGGTGGTGTCGGTGCTCATCGGCTAGTTGCCAAAGGTCTCGTCCATGGCCGCTGCCGCCGTGTCGGCGGCTTCCTGCACGGTGGCCGAGCCGGAGAGGATGGACTGGAGCATCCGCGGGATGACCTGTGCGCCCTGGACCTGGCCGTACAGCTCGGTCACCGGCACGCTGGCGCCGGCCTCCAGCATCTGGGTGGCGAAGGGGGCGACGAGGGGTCCTGCCTGCTCCGCCACGTCTTCGAGGAGGGACTGCTGGCCGGGGAAGAAGCCGGACTGCTCGGCCCACCGGGCGCCGTACTCGCCGGTGGACATGAGCTTGATGAGTTCCCAGGCGAGTTCGGGTTCGTCGCTGTTGAAGTCGCCGAGAAGTGAGCCGCCGACGAAGGAGGGATTGTAGGTGCCGGGCTGCTGGCCGGGGATGGGGACGACGCCGAGCCGGTCGGCCCAGGTGGGGTCGTCCTCCAGCAGGGTGTTGATGGTCCAGTTGCCGTTGATGACCATGGCGGCCTGGCCGGTCTGGAAGCTCTGGAGCTGGTCGGTTTCCAGCCAGGTCTCGGCGGCGGCGACAGACAGGCCGTGTTCGGTGGCGAGCGAGGTGTAGAACTCGATGCCGGCGACGGCCTCGGGGGCGTTGATGGTGGAGGTCCACGTGCCGTCGTCGCCGGCCTGGGCTATCTGGCCGCCCGCGCCCCAGATGAAGGGGTCCACGGTGTACTCGGTGCCGCCGATCACCGGGAACGGGATCATGTCGGGCTCCAGTTCCTTCAGCTGGAGGGCGACGTCGCGGAGTTCGTCCCAGGAGGTGGGCGGCTGGAGGCCGTGTTCGGCGAAGACGTCGGCGCGGTACATCAGGGAGCGGGTGCCGGCGTGCCAGGGCATGCCGTAGGTGGCGCCGTCGACGGTGCCGGCCTCGTGGAGGGCGGGCACGAGGTCGCCGCCCAGGCCGTCGGCCTCGATGTCGCCGGCGAGGTCGCGCAGGGCGCCGACGGCTCCGAATTCCAGGGCCCAGGTGGTGCCGATCTCGGCGACGTCGGGGAGTTCGCGGCCGGCCATGGCGGTGGTGATCCGGTCGTGGGCGTCGGCCCACTGGATGAACTGGACGTTGAGTTCGGCGCCGGTCTGTTCCTTGAACGCGGCGCCCAGTTCCTCGAAGTAGGGGCCGGCGTCGGGGTTGGTGCCTTCCATGATCCAGACGTCGAGGGTTGTCGCCGCGCTGTCACCGGAGTTGGAGTCGCTACCGCAGGCCGTGAGCAGGCCGAGGGACAGCACTGCCGCACCGGCGAGGAGGCGGCGGGCGGGGGTGCCGGAGTGGCCGGGGGTGTGCGACATGGTCAGTCCCCTCCTGAAGGTAGGGAGATCATCCAGCCGGATGGAGCGTCGATTGTGACAGCGGTGTGTTCACGCGTTCCAGGTCCTGGCATCACGGAATGGCACCGTTTGTGGCCTGGACCACTGGAGGTCGCGGAGGAACCGACCGAAGGTACGGACCGTCCCACCGGAGTGGTACGACCGGTGCCGACGGAGGGGGATGGGATGCGGCCGCGGATCATCAGATCGGTCGTCATCGGGGCGGTGTTGGGCTTCTCGATCGCGGGCGTGGGGCTGGGCGCGGTGCTGTGGATGCAGCAGTTCGGCCGGCACAACGACATCCAGACGCTGCCGTACGCCCACCCGTTGCCCCAGGGTCCATGGCCGCAGGGGCCCGCCCCGCAGGCACCCTCCCCCGCGCTCTTCGAGGAGCGGGCGGACGAAATCGTCCGCGCGTGGCCGGACCCGGGGCCCTTCGACGGCGGCGGCGCGGAGCTGCTGCCGCTGCCCGGGATGGACGCCGTCTCCCCCGAGGACACCGCGCTCACTGTCCACGTCGGCCATGGCGCCTGCGATACGGAGTTCGGCGCCTGGCTGCGGGAGACGGAGGAGCTGGTGATCGTGGGCGGCTGGAACGTACCCGATTCCACGGTGGCCTGTACGGAACAGTGGCTGTCCGACCCGTACCGGATCGGCCTGGAGTCGGCGCTGGGCGACCGCCCCGTGATCGACGCGGTCTCCGGGGCCCCGCTTTCCTCCTCGCGGTGAACCGGACCGCAGCCCCGGCCGCCAGGGTCGTCACCGCCACCGCCGCGCCACCGGCCAGCGTGGCCACCACCCAGGCCGGCAGATACGGCGCGGCCGGCTGCGGGGGGATGGCTCCCCCGGTGTCGATCCAGGCGCTGACCGTGTCCCCGGCGGCCACGTCACCCCGGCAGTCGCCCTGCCGCCACAGATAACCCTGCCGGAGCGGCTTCGGCGGGACGCGGCCGTCCGCGAGCCGCAGCCGGCACTCCACCGACTCGCCATTGGAAGGCGGCCCCAACGCGTACCGTCTGACCTCGGTGACCTCGGCCACCACGCGTTCACCGCGCCAGGAGATCACCGTCTGCTCGAAGGTCATGACCAGCCCGGTGCACAGGGCGGTGACGATCCAGCAGGCGGCCTTGGTGCGCCACTGCCAGTCGCGGGACGAGGTGATGGCCAGCATGGCGGGGCCCAGCAGGACCACCGCGATCACCAGCACGATCACGCCGATCAGCCCGGCGACGCCGCCCTTCGGGGAGTTCGTCAGCACATGGAACAGCGCCGCCGCGACGCACGCCGTGCCCACCGCCGCGAGACCGATGACCGCGCCCGCCAGCCGGGCCAGACCGTTGCGTACCCCCGTCACCGCTCCCCCGCTCCCCCGAGCCCTTCCTCTCCTCCCTGCCCGGCCCTCCAGCGGACATGCCTCGGCGCCTGCCCTCACTCGGTCGGGGAGAGGCAGGCGCCGTGGCCACTTTCCGTACGACGTTGTACGGAAGTTCGGGGGATCCGGTCAGACCGTCAGGGAGCGGTCGGTCGGCCGGATCGGGTAGGGCAGGGCGCTGGGCGCGCCGGTCAGGAAACGGTCCACACCGCGGGCCGCCGCGCGGCCCTCGGCGATCGCCCACACGATGAGCGACTGGCCGCGCCCGGCGTCACCGGCCACGAACACGCCGTCGACGCTGGTCGCGTAGTCCGCGTCCCGCGCGATGTTGCCGCGCGCGTCGAGGTCGACGCCGAACTGCCGCACCAGGCCGTTCTCCTGGTCGGTGCCGGTGAAGCCCATGGCCAGGGTGACCAGCTGGGCCGGGATCTTCCGCTCGGTGCCCGGCTTCTGGGTGAGCTTGCCGTCGATGAACTCGACCTCGATCAGGTGCAGCCACTGCACGTTGCCGTCCTCGTCGCCCTCGAAGTGGGTGGTGGAGACGGAGTAGACCCGCTCGCCGCCCTCCTCGTGCGCGGAGGTGACCTTGTAGGTCATGGGGAACGTGGGCCACGGCTGGTGGGCGGGGCGCTCCTCGCTCGGCCGGGGCATGATCTCCAGCTGGGTGACGGAGGCCGCGCCCTGCCGGTGGGCGGTGCCCACGCAGTCGGCGCCGGTGTCGCCACCGCCGATGACGACCACGTGCTTGCCCTCGGCGCTGATCGGGGCCGTGATGAAGTCGCCCTCCTGCACCTTGTTGGACAGCGGCAGGTACTCCATCGCCTGGTGGACGCCGCTCAGTTCGCGTCCGGGCACCGGCAGGTCGCGCGCGGTGGTGGCACCGGCGGCGATGACGACGGCGTCGTACCGCTTGCGCAGCTTCGCCGCGTCGATGTCGCGGCCGATCTCCACGCCGGTGCGGAACTTGGTGCCCTCCGCCCGCATCTGCTCGATGCGCCGGTTGATGTGCCGCTTCTCCATCTTGAACTCGGGGATGCCGTAGCGCAGCAGGCCGCCGATGCGGTCGGCGCGCTCGTACACCGCGACCGTGTGCCCGGCCCGGGTGAGCTGCTGGGCGGCGGCCAGGCCCGCGGGGCCCGAGCCGATGACGGCGACGGTCTTGCCCGAGTGGCGCTGCGGCGGCTGCGGGGTGACGTTCCCGGCCTCCCACGCCTTGTCGATGATGGTGACCTCGACGTTCTTGATGGTGACGGCGGGCTGGTTGATGCCCAGCACGCACGCCGACTCGCACGGCGCGGGGCACAGCCGCCCGGTGAACTCCGGGAAGTTGTTGGTCGCGTGCAGCCGTTCGCTGGCCGCGGCCCAGTCCTCGCGGTAGGCGTAGTCGTTCCACTCGGGGATCAGGTTCCCCAGCGGACAGCCGTTGTGACAGAACGGGATGCCGCAGTCCATGCACCGCGACGCCTGCTTGCTGATGATGGGCAGCAGCGAGCCGGGGACGTAGACCTCGTTCCAGTCCTTGACGCGTTCGGCGGCGGGCCGGGAAGTGGCGGTCTCGCGGCCGGTGGTGAGAAAGCCCTTCGGGTCAGCCATGGGTCGCCGCCTCCATCATCTTCTCGTGGGTCTCGGACTCGCCGAGTCCGGCGCGCTCGGCGGCGTCCTTGGCGGCGAGCACGGCCTTGTACGTGGTGGGCATGATCTTGCTGAAGCGGGCGACGGCAGCGTCCCAGTCCTTCAGCAGCTTGCCGGCGACCGTGGATCCGGTCTCCTCGGCGTGGCGGCGCACCACTTCGTGCAGCCAGTCCCGGTCGGTCTCGCCCAGCGTCTCGACGGCGACCATGCCGGGGTTGACGTTGTGCTCGTCGAGGTCGATGACGTACGCGACGCCGCCGGACATGCCGGCCGCGAAGTTGCGTCCGGTCTCGCCCAGGACGACGGCGTGGCCGCCGGTCATGTACTCGCAGCCGTGGTCGCCGACGCCCTCGGCCACCACGGTGGCGCCGGAGTTGCGGACGCAGAAGCGTTCGCCGACCCGGCCGCGCAGGAACAGTTCGCCGCCGGTGGCGCCGTAGGCGAGGGTGTTGCCGGCGATGGTGGAGTACTCGGGCAGGTGCTCGGCGCCGCGGTCGGGCCGGACGATCAGCCGCCCGCCCGACAGGCCCTTGCCGACGTAGTCGTTGGCGTCGCCCTCCAGGCGCAGGGTGACGCCGCGCGGCACGAAGGCGCCGAAGGACTGGCCGGCGGAGCCGGTGAAGGTGATGTCGATGGTGTCCTGGGGCAGTCCGGCGCCGCCGAACTTCTTGGTCACCTCGTGGCCGAGCATGGTGCCGACCGTGCGGTTGATGTTGCGGATGGCGACCTGGGCGCGCACCGGCCGGGCGTCCTCGGCGGTGTCGGCCGTGAGGGCGTCGGCGGAGAGCCGGATCAGCTCGTTGTCCAGGGCCTTCTCCAGGCCGTGGTCCTGGGCGATCGTGCGGTGCAGCGGTGCGCCGGCCGGCAGGTCGGGCACGTGCAGCAGCGGGGCCAGGTCCAGGCCGGCGGCCTTCCAGTGGTCGACCGCGCGGGTCACGTCCAGCAGTTCGGCGTGACCGACGGCCTCCTCCAGGGTGCGGAAGCCCAGCTCGGCGAGGAGTTCGCGCACCTCTTCCGCGATGAACTCGAAGAAGTTGACGACGAACTCGGGCTTGCCACTGAAGCGTTCGCGCAGCACCGGGTTCTGGGTGGCGATGCCGACCGGGCAGGTGTCCAGGTGGCACACCCGCATCATGACGCAGCCGGAGACCACCAGTGGCGCGGTGGCGAAGCCGTACTCCTCGGCGCCCAGGAGCGCGGCGATCAGGACGTCGCGGCCGGTCTTGAGCTGTCCGTCGGTCTGCACGACGATGCGGTCGCGCAGTCCGTTGAGGAGCAGCGTCTGCTGGGTCTCGGCGAGGCCGAGTTCCCAGGGGCCGCCGGCGTGCTTGAGGGAGGTGAGCGGGGAGGCGCCCGTACCGCCGTCGTGTCCGGAGATGAGGACCACGTCGGCGTGTGCCTTGGAGACGCCCGCCGCGACCGTGCCGACGCCGACCTCGGAGACCAGCTTCACGTGGATGCGGGCGGCCGGGTTGGCGTTCTTCAGGTCGTGGATGAGCTGGGCGAGGTCCTCGATGGAGTAGATGTCGTGGTGCGGGGGCGGCGAGATGAGGCCGACGCCGGGGGTGGCGTGCCGGGTCTTGGCGACCCACGGGTACACCTTGTGCCCGGGCAGCTGGCCGCCCTCGCCGGGCTTGGCGCCCTGGGCCATCTTGATCTGGATGTCGTCGGAGTGCACCAGGTATTCGCTGGTGACGCCGAAGCGTCCGGAGGCGACCTGCTTGATGGCGCTGCGGCGCTCGGGGTCGGTGAGCCGCTCGGAGTCCTCGCCGCCCTCACCGGTGTTGGACTTGGCGCCCAGCCGGTTCATGGCGATGGCGAGGTTCTCGTGCGCCTCCTGGGAGATGGAGCCGTAGCTCATCGCGCCGGTGGAGAAGCGCTTGACGATCTCGCTGACCGGCTCGACCTCCTCCAGCGGGACGGGGGCGCGCTCGCCGTCCTTGAGCCGGAACAGTCCGCGCAGCGTCATCAGCCGTTCGGCCTGCTCGTTCACCCGCTCGGTGTACTGCTTGAAGATGTCGTAGCGGCGCTGCCGGGTGGCGTGCTGGAGCCGGAAGACGGTGTCGGGGTCGAACAGGTGCGGTTCGCCCTCGCGGCGCCACTGGTACTCGCCGCCGATCTCCAGGTCGCGGTGGGCGGGGGCGATGCCGGAGGCGGGGTACGCCTTGGCGTGCCGGGCGGCGACCTCCTGGGCGATGACGTCGAGGCCGGCGCCGCCGATCTTGGTGGTGGTGCCGTGGAAGTAGGTGTCGACGAAGGACTCGTCGAGACCGACGGCCTCGAAGACCTGAGCGCCGCGGTAGGAGGCGACGGTGGAGATGCCCATCTTGGACATGACCTTCAGGACGCCCTTGCCGAGCGCCTTGATGAGGTTCTTGATGGCGGTCTCGGCCTCGATGCCGGGCAGGTAGGTGCCGCGGGCGACCAGGTCCTCGACCGATTCCATGGCGAGATAGGGGTTGACGGCGGCGGCGCCGTAGCCGATGAGCAGGGCGACGTGGTGCACCTCGCGGACGTCGCCGGCCTCGATGAGCAGCCCGACCTGGGTGCGCTGCTTGGTGCGGATGAGGTGGTGGTGGACGGCCGAGGTGAGCAGCAGCGAGGGGATCGGGGCGTGCTCGGCGTCGGAGTGCCGGTCCGAGAGGACGATGAGGCGGGCGCCGTCGGCGATGGCGGCGTCCGTCTCGGCGCGGATCTCGGCGAGGCGGTCGGCGAGCGCGGCGCCGCCGCCGCTGACCCGGTACAGGCCGGACAGGGTGGCGGTGCCGAAGCCGGGGAGGTCGCCGTCGGCGTTGATGTGGATGAGCTTGGCCAGCTCGTCGTTGTCGATGACCGGGAACGGGAGGTTCACGGAGCGACAGGTGGCGGCCGAGGGGTCCAGCAGGTTGCCCTGGGGGCCCAGGGAGGAGTGCAGGGAGGTGACCAGTTCCTCGCGGATGGCGTCCAGCGGGGGGTTGGTGACCTGGGCGAAGAGCTGGGTGAAGTAGTCGAAGATCAGCCGCGGCCGGTCGGAGAGCGCGGCGATGGGGGTGTCCGTTCCCATGGAGCCGATGGGCTCGGCGCCGCTGCCCGCCATGGGAGCGAGCAGGATACGCAGCTCTTCCTCGGTGTAGCCGAAGGTCTGCTGGCGGCGGGTGACGGAGGCGTGGGTGTGGACGACGTGCTCGCGCTCGGGCAGGTCGGCGAGGCCGATGAGGCCCTCGTCCAGCCACTGCGCGTAGGGGTGCTCGGCGGCGAGGCCCGCCTTGATCTCGTCGTCCTCGATGATGCGGTGCTCGGCGGTGTCGACGAGGAACATCCGGCCGGGCTGGAGCCGGCCCTTGCGCACGACGGTGGCCGGGTCGATGTCGAGGACGCCGACCTCGGAGGAGAGGACGACGAACCCGTCGTCGGTGACCCAGTACCGGCCGGGGCGAAGCCCGTTGCGGTCCAGTACGGCGCCGACCTGGGTGCCGTCGGTGAAGGCGACGCAGGCGGGGCCGTCCCAGGGCTCCATCAGGGTGGAGTGGAACTGGTAGAAGGCGCGCCGGGCGGGGTCCATCGACTCGTGGTTCTCCCACGCCTCGGGGACCATCATCAGCACGGAGTGCGGCAGGGAGCGGCCACCGAGGTGGAGCAGTTCGAGGACCTCGTCGAAGGAGGCGGAGTCGGAGGCGTCCGGGGTGCAGACGGGGAAGATCCGGTCCAGGGCGTCCTGGTCGCCGATGCGTTCGCCGAACAGCGGCGAGGCCAGCTGGGACTCGCGGGCGCGCATCCAGTTGCGGTTGCCGCGCACGGTGTTGATCTCACCGTTGTGGGCGACGAACCGGTAGGGGTGTGCGAGCGGCCAGCTCGGGAAGGTGTTCGTGGAGAACCGCGAGTGGACCAGGCCGATGGCCGAAGCCAGGCGACGGTCTGAAAGATCAGGAAAAAACGGCTCAAGCTGTCCGGTGGTGAGCATTCCCTTGTAGACCAGGGTGCGTGCCGACAGCGAGGCGAAGTAGACGCCGGTCTCGCGTTCGGCACGCTTGCGCAGGACGAAGGCGCGCCGTTCCAGCTCGATGCCTGTCCGTCCGCCGTCCGCATCGTGGACAAAGAGCTGGCGGAAGGCGGGCATGACCTCGCGGGCGGCGGCGCCGAGCAGCTGGGGGGCGACCGGCACCTCGCGCCAGCCGAGGACGGTCAGGCCCTCTTCGGCGGCGATGGCCTCGATGGCGGTAGTGGCGGTGGCGTTCTCGTCGGCGTCCACCGGGAGGAAGGCGGTGCCGACGGCGTAGGAGCCGGCCTCGGGGAGACCGAAAGGAACGTTATCCCGCAAAAATGCATCGGGGATCTGGATGAGGATCCCCGCGCCGTCCCCGGTGTCCGGGTCGGAGCCGGTGGCGCCGCGGTGCTCGAGGTTCCGCAGCACGGTCAGCGCCTGATCGACCAGCTCGTGGCTGGCCTCGCCCGTCAGGGTGGCGACAAAGCCGACGCCACAGGCGTCGTGTTCGTTGCCCGGGTCGTACATACCCTGCTTCACCGGGTGGGACGCAGAACGCATCGGCTCTCCCGTCGTCTCTTGGTAGGTGTTGTGTACCGAGGGACGACGCTGGCCCTGGCTGGCTTAAATTTTCGTGCAGGTTACACGATGGCGAGGTTCCCGAGAAGTGGATACCTCTGTCCACGATGCGGACTACGTTCTGCCGGGCTCCGGCCGGAGAATGGCGGATATGTCGGCGCTGGCGGACGTGGAAGCCTCATGCCCGCAGGAAACGAACTGAAACCCTCCGGAAACAAAGCTCACCCATGGGCACGCCGATGAGTACATAGCGTGCGGGGCCGCCCGGTATATTCCCGGACGCTCCGGGCGAAGGGGTCAGCTCAGGGCGTTGTCGAGCAGCGCGCCGATCCCGTACGTGAGCCCGGCCGCCGCGGCCCCCAGCAGCAGCTGCCGCAGCCCGCTGAACCACCAGGAGCGGGCCGTCACCCGGGACACGACCGCGCCGCACAGGAAGAGCCCGGCCAGCGCGAGGAGCAGACCGGGCCAGAAGGACGTGCCGCCCAGCAGATAGGGCAGCACCGGCAGCAGGGCCCCGACCGCGAAGGATCCGAAGGAGGAGAGGGCCGCGACCATCGGCGAGGCCAGATCGGAAGGGCCGACCCCCAGCTCCTCCCGGCTGTGGATCTCCAGCGCCTGGTCCGGATCGCGGGACAGCTGCCGGGCGACCTCCCGGGCCAGCTCCGGCTCGACCCCGCGCCCCACATAGACCGCGGTCAGCTCGGCCAGCTCGTCGTCGGGGTTGCGGGCGAGCTCGCGCCGCTCCACCTCGATCTCGGCCAGTGCCAGCTCCCGCTGGGAGGCGACCGAGGTGTACTCCCCGGCCGCCATCGAGAACGCCCCGGCGGCCAGGCCCGCCATTCCCGCGATGGCGATGGTGTGGGCCGACGCCGAGGACCCCACGACACCGCTGATCAGCCCGAGATTGGAGACCAGCCCGTCCATCGCCCCGAAGACCGTGGGACGCAGCCAGCCTCCGCTCACGTCGCGGTGCCGGTGGTGGGCCTCGGCGGAACCCGTCATGACGCGGAGGTGGCCCCCGCCTTGTCGGTCCCGTCGCCGTCGTCGCCCTTGGCCAGGCCGACCCGGCCCTTGGCGGCGGGCTCCTTCTCGCCGTCACCCTTCCCGGCGGCGTCGGCGTCGGCGTCACCGTCCTGGGTGTCGGCGTCGGCGTCGGCTCCGGTCTGCTCCTCCTCGGCCCCCGGCTCGACGATCTCCTCCCGGCCCGGCCGGCGCTTGGCGGAGATCACCAGGTAGGCCACGGCGGCGAGGAAGACGACGATGGAGGTCCAGTTGTTCAGGCGCAGGCCCAGCACCTCGTGGGCCTCGTCGATGCGCAGGTACTCGGTCCAGAAGCGGCCCGCGGTGTAGGCGGCGACATACAGCGCGAACGCCCGGCCGTGCCCCAGCTTGAACCGCCGGTCGGCCAGGATCACCAGCACACCGACGCCCACGCACCACAGCGACTCGTACAGGAAGGTGGGGTGGAAGGTACCGACATCGATGCCGTTGTCGATCTCCAGGGCCCAGGGCAGATCGGTGGGCTTGCCGTACAGCTCCTGGTTGAACCAGTTGCCCCAGCGACCGATCGCCTGTGCGAACGCGATACCGGGCGCCACGGCGTCGGCGAAGGCGGGCAGCGGGATCCCGCGCCGCCGGCACGCGATCCAGGCACCGACGGCGCCACCGGCGATCGCGCCCCAGATGCCGATACCGCCGTCCCAGATCTTGAACGCGTTGACCCAGTCGCGGTCCTCACCGAAGTACAGCTGGTAGTCGGTGATCACGTGGTACAACCGGGCGCCGACCAGGCCGAAGGGCACGGCCCACACGGCGACGTCGGCGACGGTCCCGGGCTGGCCGCCCCGGGCGACCCAGCGCTTCCCGCCGAGCCAGATGGCGACGAAGACACCGATGATGATGCACAGGGCATAGCCACGCAGGGGCAGGGGCCCGAGATGGACCTCGCTGGTGCCTGGGCTGGGAATAGAGGCAAGGATCTCCATGGTGTCCCCGACGCTACCGCGCCGGACGCCCACCCGGGAATCCACGGCCCGCTTTCCCGACCGGGATCACACTGTGTGCCCAGCCGGATGAGGGACGCCACGCCGCACCCCTCCGCCACCTCACCGCTGCGGTCATCGGGATCCGATTCAGAACTACTTTGGCGCGAGGCGTAGGGCTGGGCATCAACCATCGGATTGAGATGGCCCTCGGTGCGGGTGCAGTCATCTTTCCCCGGGTTGACCGTCCAATCGCTCGGCCAGAGCCTTCCGGGAGTGTCCTCGTACGCCACGGAAGCGAGGACCGACCACGCCATGTGCGCCGCGCCACCACCCAGCTGCACTCTTCCAAACCCATCAGGGACAACACGGGACAGACAAGGTGTAGTCGGTCTCGATGCCCGCGCCTTGCTCTCGACCGTCGCCTTCATCCGCCCCTGGAGCTTCGCCACATCCCCAGGGTCGAGGTCAATTGGGGGTTGAACCGGCTGAAGACCGCCATAGGGTCATTCTCCATGGTGGGTCCTCCAAACCGCCCGTCACGTCGCCGTGGGAGCCGGACAGCAGATCGAACAGGCTCAGGGCCTTCGTGGGCACCTACCGACCGGTATTTCGAGGCCCACGCTGATGGCGACCAGAAACTCCTGCATCGTCTCCAGCCACTCGGCCGCCTCCTCCACAGGAATCCCCTGACCGCCTCGGCCTCGGGGCGCCAGCGGCTTCTCCTGGCATCCGACGAGGAGACCGACCCAGGAGAACCGGTAGTTGATCAATGGCGGCCTGCATCACCAGTGCAGGTCACTCTTGACGTAAACCGCCGACACCACCTTCCACTATGCACCTCTCACTCGCCGAGTAGCTTTCGTGTCCCACTCAGCAGCACCCGAAGCCGATCTACATCGGCTCCCGTTCCCACCGTCTGGCTGGCGGTCTTCTCTGACCTCGACATTTACTTGTCCAAACTGCAGAATCTTCTCCTACGCCTGCTGGAAAGAAGATCCGGAATCTTGCGATCAACGCCTGGCTCTCACCGCATCAACCAGTGGGCAAAGCTGACCCAGCCAGCCGACTCCACAGTCGGGATATGACCTGGCGGGCCGCTTAGCTCTTCCATTACACCCCTGCAGAAATCACTTACCCATGCTCCCGCACTCGCGACCTGGATCTGGGCCGTACCAAGTGCGCACAGAATCACTTTCCGACATCGGAAGACTACGCAGCTCCACAGCCCTCGCATTCAACGGAGGTTCATAGAGCACGACATCGCCACATATCAAATATTGATATAGCCACTCCGAGAAGTTCATTCTATATTCATAGAACTCATAGTCCCGATACACGTATATCCACCAGCCGTCGATTACTGGCGAATTGGCCATGAAAACAATTTCAGAAGCCACGGTTGTCGGCACAGAGGGAATGAGGCCCCCACGCTGACCGAAGCGCATTTCAGAGATACCCAAAGACGCCCTGGGGTCGGTTTCGAGGACCTCCCCCTCCCAAGACTCTTCCGCCCAGGCACGGGATGTCGACCCGATCCAATCGGCTACATTCCACCGCCCCGGAATGGGAGAAAGGAGGTCCATCCGATGATTTAGTTCAACAGGTCCATAGAGGCCAAGGATTTTTTTGTAATCCTCCGGCAAGGCAAAACCAAGTTCGGACTCAACTGCACTCCATGCCTCAGTTACCACCTCCGGGCGCCAAGGGTCTCCGAGCAAAAATCTCACGCGCGCAAGATAGGGAAATTCCATTTCTCTCCACTGCTCACCGTTTCGGGCATTCCAAATTACCCGTCGTTTTCCCACCCGTTGGATCCTGATAGATGACGCAATGCCTACTCTCACTCCCGCCAACTTGAGAATAATTGTACTCAATCTTTTCCGGAATTCCGGAATGGTCATTTTTATAGTGCGGAACGACAGAAACATGTACCACGTGACCCTCTAGAACCCATTCACGTATATCTTTCTCAACGCCAGTGCTCAGATAGGGGCTATTCGTTTTCTCATATTCCGCCACCAAGTTGCGCAAGTCGATCCCCGAACCCGTCATGATAGCAGGAATAAGGTGGCCATTTTGAGGCCTGTGACCTTGGCTGCGAATCTCGTTCATTCCTGGAGGCTGTGTCGATGCGTTGGTATTGGTCCAGGTTATTTTGCGATTCTTATTGTAGTCACTCTTATCAAGGAGCCCGTATGCGCCCGTCGCTCGACATTCCTGACGCTTTTCAAAGGAATCGTAATATCGCTCTCTCGGCAGGTAGACAGCGTGTCCCGTCGGACTGACACCGGGCCCCACATCACAACGATCATCCTGCCGCGTCCGCCCGTTGTTTTTACCACCTGGATTATTGAGAGGAGCTGAAATCAAGTGGGGCTTCAATGAGTTTTGCCCAATGAGATTCAGCGATGCCTGGGCATCCAGAATCATGTCCCAGCCCTGTTCGGAGGTCCAACGACCCATCGCTGGTTCCCAGTTGATGCGGGCGGGCGGTTGAGCCGGGGCCGGAATGGGATCATCACCACGGTTCGGATTTTGCGGAGGGGGAGGCGGGCCGTCCCTACGGCCACCGGCAGCAGCGAATTTCGTGCCCGCTCCTCCGGATCCTCCTCTGATACCACCACCGACAGCGACTGCGCCGGGGCCCTCGGCGGGATTCAAATATTGGCTCATCAATTGGCGCGCCAAGCCGAGGATGTATTGAGACAACGCCAGACGTTCGAAACGCGAAGCCTGGGCATTAATTGATGCCGCGAGGCCATTTGCATAATTCAGCGAATCCAGGCTGCCTCCGGAATGGTTGCCTCCAGAACTGCCGTCTGATGACCGCCATCGCTTGAACTTGTTGTACGCCTGGTAACCGCCGTAAATTCCGCCACCGAGGAGCGAAGCAGGGATGAGAATCGGCAGCGCTGCGCGAATGGGAATGGTTGCCACTGCTCCGGTTCCACATATTGGGGCAGACACCGGAGTCGCACATACGGCCGCATGGCCGCTGGGGTCCGTACCACTCAATGGCGAACCACTGATGTACGCATAGGAGTTGATGTTGCCCGAGGGGGTCGGTGGGAGTGTCCACGTGTCGCGCGAAGTAAAGGTTCCGGTGCCCGGCTGGTACCAGCGGGCGGCCATGTTCACCTCGCCGCTCTCCGGATCCGTCCAGCCGGACTGGTAGCCGACAGAGGTCCGTTCGCCCTCCTCCGCGATCGGTTCACCGAAGGGGTCGTAGGCGCGGGAACCCGTCAGGGTGTTCCCTTCTGGGCTGAGGACGGCCACCACGTCATCGTGCCGGTCGGTGAGCAGTTGCTGCTCCGACTCGTCTTCGACCATGCTCAGGAGATTGCCGGCCGGGGTGCGGCGATATGCCGCTTTTCCGTCCGAGACCAAGTTGTTGGACCCCCCGTCATAGCGGAACGGTGTGTCCCCGTGGTGAGTCACCCGGTCCAGGGCGTCGTAGGCGAAGCGGCTCTCCCCATCCGTGATCTTGCGCTCGAAGGCATCGAACGACAAGGTTCGGGCTGATCCGCCATCTGTCGTGACACCCTTCAGGGTGCCGCGTGCCGTGTAGGTGTACGAAGACGTCCCGTCGCTGAGCAATCGGTTGCGCTCGTCGAAGGCCGCGGTCAGTTCACCGGCGCGAACCCGGTTGCCCGAGGCGTCCCACGCGTATTCCACCGTAGTGCCGTCGTGTTCCCAACTGATAAGCCGTCCGGCCTGGTCATACGTGTAGGCATTGATACCGGCCCCGGCAGTGCCTCGGGTTTCCTTCTCAGTCAGGAGTCCGTCCAGGTCGTACGCGTAGGCGATGGCGCTGATCTCGTCACCGTCCCGACCCTTAAGCAACTGGTCCAGTGTCAGCCGCCCCAGCGCGTCGTAGTGGTATTCACGGGTGGCCAGTTCATTCCACACGCCCTCAGACATCGCGGCGAAGCCATCGCCGGTGCCCTCCTTGGGTTCCAGGTGTTGGGCACTCGTCAACCGGCCTGCCGCGTCGTAGGCGTAGTTGATGTGGGAACCGGCGATGTGTTCCCCGGCCCACCACAGCTGTCCACGATGGTTGTAGCCGAACCTCGTTGTCCCCGCCCCGTCGATCCGCTCGATCATCTGGCCGTCGGCGTCATAACTGAACCTTGAATCACCACCCGGCCCATCCGCCGCCAACAACTGGCCTCGGTCGTTGTAGGCATAGGTGTCCTTCACGAGCGCGCCGTCGGTCCATTGCGCCGTCATGTTCCCGGCCAGGTCGTACTCCAGGAACCGGTCGGACGTCGTAGCTTCCGCTCCACTGCCCGACTCGTGCACAAGTCGGCCGAGGCCGTCGTACGTCCTGCGCCGTTCCACCCCACCGGGCAGCAGTTGACGAATCTCCTGACCTGCGGCGTCGTAGGCGCGGGTCCAGGTGCGGTCGGCCGCTTCCGGGTGAGCCTCCGTGCCGGGTTCGATCACCGATTCGGGAAGGCCCCAGGAGGTGTAGGTGTAGTGGGTCGAGTTTCCGCGGCCATCCGTGATACGAGTCCGGTTTCCCAGCAGGTCATAACCGAAGCTCGTGGTGATCACCGTGTCGTCGTCCACCGGCTCGGACTGTTCGATCATGTTCCCGAGAGCGTCGTACCGGAAGGTACGCGTGGTACCGGTCGCCCCCGTTACCGATATCTGGTTTCCCTCGGCGTCATAGGTGGCGGAAGTGCTGCGGAGGATCGCTTCACCTGTGCCGTAGTCTGCGGTTCCGACCACCAGGCCCAGGGCGTTGTACTCGCTCACGCTGCGTCGGCCTGTCGCGTCGATCGACTCTGTGGAGCGGCCAAACGCGTCATACCGGAAGGTGTCGGTATCGCCTGCGCGGTTCGTCACGCTCAGCACTTCTCCGGCGCTGTTGTACTCGGCCCGGATCGTTCTCCCGCCGGCGGAACGCGAAGTGACCTGACGGCCTGCGTCGTCCCACGTGTATACAGCGGTGAGGTAGTGCAGCGCGGGGTGGCGTTCGACCACCGTCTGCGTGAGCTGCCTGCCAAGACCGTCGTAAGTAGCTTCGGACGTTGCCCCTGTCGGTCCTGTGGCCGACAGTTGCAATCCGGTCGGTGTCCAGGTGAACGTGGTCTCGCCAGGCAGGTCCAGACGCTCCAGGGCGTCAAGGGACAGATCGTTCTGCCAGGCCCACGGCACGCCGTCATCATGTACGTGCCCCGCCGGTGGGTCGATGCGGCGGCTCACATTTCCCAACTGGTCGTAGCTGTATCGGGTGGTGCGACCGAGGGCATCGGTCTGCTCCACCACTTGGCCCAGCGCGTCGTACACAGTCTCGGTCTTCGCGGTGATGGTCCCCCCGCCCGGCGGGGTGTAGTCGGGCAGGATAGCTGCTGTCGGGCGGCCCAGCCGGTCCACCTCCACCCGCGTGACACTCCTCAGCGGATTCTCGCTCTCGGTGGCTTCACCGAAAACGTTGTAGCCCGTACGAATCCGAGCGCGGCCTGCATCGGTCCCGGGCGCTGTCACCACGACGGCCCTGCCGAGCGCGTCGTAGTCGAACTCCGTGGTGAATTCGTCGGCATCCGCACCATCAACGGCGCCCCGCGGGCTAACAGTGGTGATCCGCAAACCGCGCTGATCGTAGCTGTGCCGTGTGGTGAAGCTGCTGTCAGCGTCCCCGATCGTCTCGGACAGCACATTGCCCGCGACATCGTAGGTGAACGACTGGAACTGATGCTCCTCCTCGTCTGCACCCTTCTGCCGCTGCTCCAGCACCCGGTCGGCCGCGTCATAGGTGTACGTCGTCCGGCGGTTCAGCCCTTCGGGGTCGAACACCGTACCGGTGACCCGCCCGGTGACGTCGTACGCATACGTGATCTCTGCCGAACCACCGGCCGTCACCTGGCGCACGATCCTGCCCGCCCGGTCGTAGGAATTGCTCTCCAGCACGATGTCGTGCGAGCTGCCGTCCGATTGGAGAACATCTTCAGCCGTCGTGGTGGCGAGGAGCCCGTCGTCCAAGTAGGTGTAAGAGGTGGTGGTGCCCATGGCATCCGTGGTCCGGGCCAACCTGCCTGCGGGGTCGTAGGCGTGGGACTCCAGGGTCAGGTCCCGTACCTCTCCCGAGGGGTGACCGTCCCAGTCCTCCAGGACCACGGTGGCCAGTTGTCCGCGCGGGGTATAGGTGTGGCGCAGGGTGTCGCCGAGCGGGTCGGTCTCCGTGATGACCCGGCCCAGGGCATCGTGCCCAAAACGGGTACTGTTCCCCTCCGCATCGGTGATCAGGTCATTCAGGCCACGGGCGTCGTAGTGATAGGTCGTGCTGCGCTCGTCGGTGGCCTTTTCGAGTGCCGACACCGTTTCACTGAGCACCCGTCCATCGGCGTCGAAGGTACGCCGGGTACGGGCGGTGAGTACCTCCTCCGTGATCTCGTTCCGGGTCTGAGGGCCGGTCTCCTCCATGACGCGTGACAGGGCGTCATAGGTGTAAGTCGTGGTGATGCCTTCGGGCCGGTCCTCCGGCAGCCAGGTTTCCGTGAGCCGCCGACCTAGGCCGTCGTAGGTGAACTCCGTGCGGAGCCCGCTGGGCGCGGTGATATGTGCCAGGTCCCCGTTGGAGTAGTAGGCGTAGGTCGTGCGTGCCCCTGCCAGATCTGTTTCGTCGGCGACCAAGCCCTTCGGCACGTTACCCCCATCCACAGCTGTTTCCGTTCCCGCTGTGTAGGTATGGGAGGTGGTACGGCCGTCGGGAAGAGTGGTCGTGGCGGGCAGGCCCTGGGCGGTGTAGGTGACCGTCGTCCGGTAGCCGGTGTCCGCGGGGCCGGCCGAACGGGCATCGCTGGTAGCGACGGGCCGGTCGTTGCGCGGATCCAGGGGGTCCTTGTCGTTGTGGTAGTAAGCGGCGTAAGAGGTCTGGCAGTTCTTCGGGCCACGGCAGGTCGTGGTGGACAGGGTGTTGCCCCGGCTGTCGTGGCCGGTGATGGTGGCGTTGCCGTTCGGGTCGGTTACCGTGTGCAAGAAACCGCCCGTGTCGTACGCGTATGAGGTTGTTTCGCCGTCTGCGTCGACAGCCGAAGTGGTGCGGTATCCGCGTAGTGCGTCATACGTGGCGCTGGTGGATTGACCCACCGGGTCCGTCACGGTGACCGTGGCGCCGAGGGCCGATCCTGCGGCCCGGGTCTTGGCCGCGTAGCGGGCTGTCACCTGCTCCTCGGTCAGCGCGTGGCGGAAGAGGGCGACTTCGTCGATCTCGCCCCCGAAGTAGTAGGTGTTGCCCGGCATCCCCATCCAGCCGCTGCTCCCCCAGCCGCCGCCCACGTAGGAGTAAGGCATCCCCTGGTTGGCGATGGGGCCCTCGAGCACGCCGACCTTCACGCCGTCGAGGTACAGCGTCTGGGTGTTCCCGGCCCCGGCAAGCACGACGTGGTGCCATTCGTTGTCGGTAACCGACTGACTGGAGACGATCGGCTTCGCACCGCCGAGTCCTGGCACCCACCATTCGCCACGCAGCTTGCCTTCGGCGCCGATGTTGATGGCGGCCCGCCAGGAGTCCGGTGTCTGACCGATGGGCTTGTCCTGGAAGGACAGGAGCACGCCAGGTTCCTTGGTGCGGAACCAGAGTTCGGCGCTGATTGTGGAAGTGCCCCCAAGGATGTCACCCGGTATCTCCACCACGCTGTTCTGGGTGAGCCGCAGCGCCCTGTCGTCCCCCGGCCCGAAGATGCCCGGGGCGTTGACGGTGGTGGGGGAGTTGCTGTGCAGGGTCGCGTCCCGCAGACCGGTCTCGTCGGACAGGGTGGTGCCGTTGACCTGGTCGAGTCTCCAGTAAGCCACCGGGCCGTCGCCCAGAACGGACCCGAGGTAGGCGCCGCCGTTGCCCGAGATGAGCGCGTTACGAGCTCGGTAGGCCTCCGCGATGTTCCCGCGATACCCGATCCCGTTCCCCCCGCCGGTGAACGTCACCTTGACAATGTCGTACAGGGCGACTTCAGCGATCTGCCCGTGGAAGTTGTGGTCGCCGGCGCTTTCACCGTTCCAGCTTCCGGAGGCGTAGCCTCCGCCGATATAGGTGTACGGAAGTCGCTCCCCATCGGTGCCGTTCCGGTTGGAGGCCTGGTACTCACCGTCCAGGAAGAGGGCCTGACCTTCTTCGCTTCCGGTGAGGATCACGTGATGCCAGACGTCGTCGTCAACTCGCACGTTCGACAGCAGCGTGGTGGAGTCACCGGGATAACGCAGCCGGCCGCGGAGCTTCCCCTGTTCGTCGACCAGGAGCATCGGCCACCAGTTGTCAGGCGTGGTGCCCAGTGGCTTGTCCTGCATGCTTACCAGGACTCCGGATCCACTGGTTCTGAACCACAGCTCGATGGTCTGTGCGCTGGTGTCGCCCCACGCGTCCGTCGGCACTTCCACGGCGCTGCCTCCGGCGAAGTACGGAGAGTTCGTGTCACCGTCGGTGAATGGGCCTGCTCCACCCAGACGTGTGCCGTCCAAGTAGCTACCGTTCAGCTCCTCCCCCAGAGCGCTCGCGGCGACCGCTCCGGTGCGCTCCGAGAGCCGCCAGTAGCCGGTGGGGTTGCCGGAACGGATGGTATCGGCGTAGCTGCTCGATCCATTGGAATAGAGGGGCTCAGTGATCTCCCAGTCTCCGCCGTTCTTATCGGTGAGCCGGTTGATACGTCCTGTCGCCGGGTCGTAATCAACCTGGGCGTGCGTACGGCCGGAGGGAAGGGTCACGGTGGAGAGCTGTGGGGTGGGACGCCGCAACGCATAGTGCTCGGCGATGGTCGTCGAGTCGAGCGAACGCTGATAAACGGCGACATCGTCCAGCTCACCGGTGAAGTACCGCACTCCGGCCGCCGCACCGTCCCACGAGGAGTCCGAGTAGCCCGCTCCCAAGTAGGTGTACGAGAGATCACGGTGGTCGATCGGCCCGTTGCGGCTGCCGACCCGGGCACCATCGAGGTAAAGCGCTTGCGTCGTTCCGGCGGCGGTCAGCACGGCGTGGTGCCATGAACCGTCCGTGACGGTTTGGCCGCTCTTGAGCGGAGAGATGCTCGTGCTGCCTTCCACGGTGAACAGTCCACTGAGCCGTCCGTTGCTGTCGACGGTCAGGACGGGGTTCTTCTCGTCGGGAGCGCCGTCTTCCAAGCGGCCGTTCTGGAAACCGAGAAGCACACCCGATTCAGTGGTGCGGAACCACATCTCCACGGTGAGGAAGGTGGAGCTGCGCAGCGTGTCGTGTGGCAGTTGCACGTATGAGTCGGTGCCGTTGAAAGATACCGAGGTGTCGGTGGTCCCATCGATGGAGCCGGACTCACCGTATTCGACGTTGTAGTACTCGCCGTGTGTGAACCCCGCCCGGCTCGGGGCAATACTCTCGGCGATCTCTCCCTCGGCCTCGCCGAGGCGCCAGTAGGAGAGCGGACTCTGGTCGAGGACGACGCTGCGGTACAGCGAACCGTCGGTGTAGTCGTACCGGGTGCAGTCCTCGCCTGCCGTGGGCGGGCACACTTCGGCCAGTTGGCCGCCTGTGTAGCTGTAGGTCCAGGTGAGCCCGGATTCCTCCGGGCCCACCGGGTTGGTGGTCACCGATCCGACCCGCGTGCCCTCCCATGTGAAGGACAGCGTACGGCCGGACTGGACATCGGTGACACGGGTAAGCCTGCCGTCCGTGTGGCTCAGTCGCTGCTCCCGGCCGGCGCCGTCGGCAACGGTGGTGAGACGGCCATCCGCTGCGAAGGTGTACATGCTGCCCGAGCGGTCACGCAGCGTCCAACCTCCGCCGCTGACAGCGGTGAGGGTACCGCTGCCTCCGGTCGGCCCGGTGAATGTTCCGTCCGCGTTGCGGCCGAAGCGCACCCGGGTGCCCTCGGTGAGAGTGATCACCAGGTTGCCGTCGTTCTCCGGGGTCGCCCGCATATCCCACCGGGTCGACCATCCGGGGCCGAAAGCGGTATCGGTACGCGGGTCGAGGGAGTTGTACGTACGGACCACAGCGAGTTCGGGACCCGTCGTGGCGAGGGAAGCGTCGGTCGCCGCCGTGCTGTAGTTGCCACTGCGGCGGCTGAACTCGTGTCCGTCCTCGCCCCCGAGATGGCCAGTGACGGGGGGCTGCGGGACCCGGGTGCTGAAGAACGAGGGGTGCGGACGCAACGAGGTGTCCTTGCCGTCGTACACGTACGCGTACCAGGCATACGTCTTGTTCCAGGAAAGCCAGCCCTGGGGCACGGCCCATTGCTGTGGTGTACCGCGGGTCCCCTTTCGGCAGTTCTTCCGTGCGTTCTCGCCATCGACCTCGCAGACCTCAAACGTGTACTGCAGTTTGGCGTTGGGGTAACGGTCCTGGTCCTGACCGTCGGCCCACAGGGTGGGAGTCAGTGAATCGAAGACCGCACCGCTCCCGGGGGCGGCGGCGGTGAGCTGGGGCGGAATGTTGACGGCGGCGAGCCTGACGCGGCCGCCGGGAACGCCCTGCGCGGTGAAGCGGGACACCCCGAGATCGGTCATCGTCCACTCAACGGTGTACGTGCCCGGGGTCAGGGGTGCGATCTTGGCGTCGAGGGTGACGCTTTGCCCCGGTGCCACGTCCCTGGGCATCAAGGTGTACCGGCGCAGGGAGGCGGAGGTGAGTTCCTTGCCTGCGGAGTCGTAGAGGTTGTAGCGCAGCTGGTACTGGCCGTCCTTCTTCCAGGTGTCACGTCCGAGGTTGGTCACGGTGACCTTCTGGACACCCTCACTGACGGCGGTGACCGGCTGGGTGAGCTGACCAAGACGGTACGTCGCACCATACTTGGTCCAGGTGACGTCCAAAGTCGGGGCGCCGTTGGGGTACCTGCTGGACCCGAACTGCTTCCATCCGTAGGAGTCTGTCGCCGATGCCTTGACGGCCAGGCCGTAGTTGGTCTTCCGACCGTGCGTCCAGTCGTCGACGAGAGCCCGCCCCTGGGCGCCCAGCGGGATGGACTCCCAGGCCGGGGCGCAGTTGTAGGGTACGGCGCCGTTGGGGCGCCAGCCGTGGGCGAAGCGCTTGGAGCCGAGTGCGGCGCCGGTGGCCGGGCCCGGATAGTTCTTGAGGGTTGCCGCGGACCAGTTCTGGGTGATCGGGTGGACGGTGACGGGCCGCGGGTCGCACGAGTAGGACCAGGTGTTGTAAATCCCCAGCCGGGCGTCGAGCACCCAGGCGTTCTTCAGTGTGCTTTCGACGCCGGAGAAGCGGAGGAAGGATGCCGCCGCGTGGGTTCCACCGTCGTAGGTGCCGGCCTTGAGGACGGTGTCCGTCGAGAAGTTGATGTTGTACGGCTTCTGTACGTAGGTGGAGGACGAAGAATCGATTCTGCTGACCGAAGGGTCCACTCTGACCGGATAGACACGCTCAGGGTCCGTCAGCCAGGCCTCGTCGAGAGTGACGGCGAGGACCTGCCGCCCGTCGATCCGCAGCAGCTCGTAGTGGACCTCGCCCGAGATCGCGCCCTCTCCGGAACGCTCGTCGAAGTCGGAATCCTGCATCCAGCCCGGAGGCATGACCGCGTGCGAGGTGCCTTCCGAATCCAGGAAGACGACGGCGCCGTCCTCGTCGAGTTCGGCCGTCAGGCCCCGCAGTTCCAGCGGGAAGCGCCATTCAAGGGGCGCTTCGGGCCCGTGCAGAATCAGCGTTTCCTTGATGAAGTCGTTCCCGCCGATGAACTCCAGATCGGTGAGGTTCCGGGCTCCTCGGTATGTCAACACCGGCCCCTCGGCCTCACCCACCACCCCCGCAGCCCCCTCAACCGCGTACCCGATGGAGCGCTGGTCATCGAGGCGCATCCGCAGGATCGGATCAGCGTCCGCGCGGGGGGCGAAACTGATGCCGGTCTCGGTCGATGTCGTGGTCCAGGGCGCGGTCATCGTGGTACGCCGAAGCGTCGGGTCGATGGCCTGCCAGCTCCCGTCCCCGATCTGGAAGTTGACCTGCTCGTCGTAGAAGCGGGTGGTGTAGGAACCGTCCTCATTCAAAAAGGTCCGCGCTTGTGCCTCACGCTCATCGACGATTTCCGTGCTGCGCTCTTCGTCGAAGCCTGCTGGTTCCGGGGGTTCCTCCATCTCCAGGATCTCAACCGGCTCGGCCTGCGGCGGTTGTGAGGTGTCTCCGAGCTGTTCCGTTCCGGACCGTTCCTCCACAGGGAGCTGGCCGTGGGACGCGCCGGGCCCTGAGCCCGTTTCACCAAGATTCGCGGTGGTGTCCACAGTCTGGGCCGTGTGGGAGAGGCCCTCCGCCGAACCCCATACCTGTTCCGGCAGTTCTCCGGGATCGGGAGCCTGGTGACCACTGGTCCACCGCGCGACCGCTGCCGCGGCTGGGTCGAGAGCGGTCATTGCGGCCATCACCAAGGAAATGGTCACGGCGAGTGAACGCACACGGCGCACAGCTGCCCCCCACGGGAAAGATACTTTCGTGGGGGACAGACTGTGATCTTCACTCAGCCTTCGCAAGAGGGCCATGAACGCGCCGCCTCTGCCAAATGAGGGCGAATCAGCTCATATCAGCCCACTGACAGGGACACTGTGATCCGATTGTGATCAATCATGAGGAACTGCTGACCAGCTGGTTGACCTTGTTGCGCAGGGTGTCCGGGGTCAGCGGCTCCGAGGTGTTGCCGTAGAGGTTCTCGCCGTTGAGCAGAATGGTGGGGGTGGCGTTGAAGCCGGAGTTCATGAAGTCGGCGTTGCTGCGCTGGGCCCACTCGTCGTGGGTGCCGTCCGCCACGCAGGTGCGGAACGTCTCGTTGTCCAGCCCGTCGACCTGGCCGGCCAGGTCGATCAGAAGGTCCTTGTCCGCGAACGCGTCGTCCGCCTCGGCGGGCTGGTTCTCGAACAGCACGTCGTGGTACGGGGAGAACTTGCCCTGGTCGTTGGCGCACTGGGCGGCGTTCGCCGCGTTCGTCGAGCCCTGGCCGCGGAGGTTGCCGTCGATGATGGTGACCAGGTGGTAGTCCACCTTCAGCTTCCCGGCGTCCGTCAGCTCGTGGATGACGTCCCGGAAGCCGTTCTCGAACTGCCCGCACGCCGGGCAGCGGAAGTCCTCGTACACGGCCAGCGTGGCGGGGGCGGCCGATTCGCCGACCGTGATCGGCTCCGCCGGGGGGCCCTCGTTGCTGGTGCCGCCCGAGTTGGCGGCCAGCACGCCGATGACGCCGGCCACGGCGAGGATCGCGGCCGCCGTTCCGCCGACCTTGAGCGAACGCATCCGCCGCTCTGCGGCCTTCTCGCGCTCGCGCTCCTCCCGCATCCGGTCGCGGGCCCTGCCTTTTCCGTCACGGTTCTTCTGGCTCACGCCTGGGCCAACGAGTCTCCCGCCGTCAGGACACGGCTCACCACCACTCGACGGCGACCGCGGCCGCCCCGGACAGGGCGCGGGACGGCGGCGGACGGCGGGACGGCAGGACGGCAGGGAGGAGATCAGTCACCCGCCCGGCTCAACTCAGGTCGGCCTGAACTTCCTTGATGTCCCAGGGCACCGTCAGCCACGGGCTCTCCGGCTCCGTGCTGAGGAGGTGGTGCACCTCCAGCATCTCCCGGTACCAGTCGCCGAACGTCTCGTCGTCGAAGTGCAGACAGCGCCCCAGGATGTACCCGGCCGCGAAGTCCGGCCAGGAGACGTACGTCCGGCGCGCCGCCGCACCCGCCCGCAGCAGCGCCGTCTCCGCCTCATGGGTGTCGCAGTACCGCGCGCCCAGGCCGTCTCGCGCCATGAAGGAGGCGCGCCCGAAGTCCCAGGCCAGGACGGAGCGCACCGACGCGTCCGCCGCCAGGATGCCGTCCGCGCGGAACCGCGCCTCGTACCGCAGGATCCGGCCGATCAGGTCCTGCGCCAGGGTGATGTCCGCGTCCAGGTCGAACTGCGGGGGACGGCCGGTCTTGTCGACCACCTCGGCGGTACGCGCCAGCAGCACCCGCTCGGAGGTCTCCCGCCACTTCACCGCGCCCGGCACCACCCCGTACTCCTGGATCAGCGCGTGCCGCACCCGCAGACAGAACTCCCACGCCGGCGGCGACAACTCGCCGCGCAGCAGGCCCTCCTCAGCCTCCAGCCAGCCCTCCCGGCCGGTGATCCCCCACCAGGTCCTCAGCAGTTCACGGGTCTCGGAGTAGCCGCCGTTCTGCCAGCCGAGCTGGTTCCACAAGGTGCCGTTGTTGACCAGCAGCAGCGCGCCGCAGGCCATGCCGTGCGCCATGGCGTCGGTGCGCGGCCCGGTCCACAGCGTCTTCAGGCGCGGCTCCTCGCGGGCCCGCTTGGCGTGCCGCTTCCACTGCCGCGGGTCGGCCGGTACGAATGTCTCCACCGGCGTCCCGGGGTTCACCGCCAGCCAGCTGACGGTCTTGGGCCAGGCCTTGGCCAGCGGGCCCAGATTGCCGCGTTCGAAGACCTGGCCCGCCACCGGGGGCGGCAGCATCCCACGGGTGAAGACGGCCACGCACAGCCCCTCCACCTGGGGGTCGCGGAACGGCGCGAAGCGGAACCCGCCCGGCACCGCGTCCACCACTTCCCGCGACATCGGAAAGAACAGATCGGTGCCCGCCAGCACGTCGAAGAACGCCGGCCAGTCGCCGTTCATCCCGGCCGCGTACAGTCCCGCTTCCACGGTCGTCGGCGGCTGCCAAGGCCCCTGTGGTGTGGCCCCCATACTCCCCATGGGGCCAGACCTTATCGGGCCCGGCCGCCCCCGTGCCGTGCAGCCCGGGGACGGCCCTGCGGTCCCGCGTCAGCCGGACCGGCGCACCCCGGCGGCCAGTTGCCCGGCCAGGGCGCGCACCGCGTCCAGACCGGCTCGCTCGTCGCCCTCGTGGGCCAGCAGTTCCTTCACGAACGCCGTGCCCACGATGACCCCGTCCGCGAAGGCGGCGACCTCGGCGGCCTGCGCCGCGTTGGAGACCCCCAGTCCCACGCACACCGGCAGTTCGGTGGTGGCCCGGGTACGGCGCACCAGGTCGGACGCCTGCCGGCCCACCGACTCGCGGGTGCCGGTGACGCCCATCAGCGAGGCCGCGTACACGAAGCCGCTGCCGGCCGCCGTGATGGTCGCCAGCCGGGCGTCCCTGCTGCTGGGCGCCACCACGAACACGGTGGCCAGGCCGTGGTGCTGGGCCGCCTTGCGCCACACCTCGGACTCCTCCACCGGCAGGTCGGGCAGGATGCAGCCCGCCCCGCCGGCCGCCGCGAGTTCCTCGGCGAACCGCTCGGCGCCGTACCGGTCCACGGGGTTCCAGTAGGTCATGCACAGCACCGGCGCCCCGGTGGCCTCGTACACCTCGCGGACCGTGCGCAGCACGCCCTCGATCCGCACCCCTCCGCGCAGCGCGATGTCGTCGGCGGTCTGGATGACCGGGCCGTCCAGGACCGGGTCGCTGTGTGGCAGCCCGATCTCGATGACGTCGCAGCCGCCCTCCACCATGGCGACGGCCGCGCGGATGCCGGCGTCGACGGTGGGGAAGCCGGCCGGCAGGTAGCCGATGAGCGCGGCGCGGTCCTCGGTGCGGGCGGCGGCCAGGGTGGTGCCGAGCAGCTCCAGGTTTCCGGTCATGACGCCGCTCCCTCGCTGTCGCCGTTGTCGCCGTCGTAGAGCCCGAAGTAGCGGGCGGCGGTGTCCATGTCCTTGTCGCCCCGGCCGGAGAGGTTGACCAGGATCAGCCCCTCGGGTCCGAGTTCGCGCCCCAGGTCGAGGGCGCCGGCGAGGGCGTGCGAGCTCTCGATGGCCGGGATGATGCCCTCGGTGCGGCACAGCAGCCGCAGCGCGCGCATCGCCTGGTCGTCGGTGACGGGGCGGTACTCGCCGCGCCCGCTGTCCTTGAGGTAGGCGTGCTCGGGGCCGATGCCCGGGTAGTCCAGGCCGGCCGAGATCGAGTACGGCTCGGTGATCTGGCCCTCGTCGTCCTGGAGCACGTACGAGCGGGAGCCGTGCAGGATGCCGGGCTCGCCGGCGGTCAGGGTCGCGGCGTGCTCGCCGGACTCCACGCCGTGCCCGGCCGCCTCCAGGCCGACCAGCCGGACATCGCTGTCCGGGATGAACGCGTGGAAGAGGCCGATGGCGTTGGAACCGCCGCCGACACAGGCGGCCACGGCGTCGGGGAGCCGGCCGGTGCGCTCCAGGATCTGCCGCCGCGCCTCGACCCCGATGACGCGGTGGAAGTCGCGCACCAGGGCGGGGAAGGGGTGCGGTCCCGCGACCGTGCCGAAGAGGTAGTGGGTGGTGTCCACGTTGGCGACCCAGTCGCGGAACGCCTCGTTGATGGCGTCCTTGAGGGTGCGGCTGCCGGAGCCCACCGGGATCACCTCGGCGCCCAGGATGCGCATCCTGGCGACGTTGAGCGCCTGCCGCTCGGTGTCGATCTCGCCCATGTAGATGGTGCAGTCGAGGCCGAACAGGGCGCAGGCGGTGGCGGTGGCCACGCCGTGCTGGCCGGCGCCGGTCTCGGCGATGACCCGGGTCTTGCCCATCCGGCGGGTGAGCAGGGCCTGCCCCAGGACGTTGTTGATCTTGTGCGAGCCGGTGTGGTTGAGGTCCTCGCGCTTGAGGAAGATCCGGGCCCCGCCGGCGTGCTCGGCGAACCGCGGCACCTCGGTCAGCGGCGAGGGGCGGCCGGTGTAGTCGACGAGCAGGTCGTTCAGCTCGGCGGCGAAGGCGGGGTCCGCCTTGGCCTTCTCGTACTCGGCGGCCACTTCCTCGACGGCGGCGCGCAGCGCCTCGGGGATGAAGGTGCCACCGAAGGCGCCGAAGTACCCCGCGGCGTCGGGGACCGTCCCTTGCGGGTCGGGATGGAAGTACACGTCGGACATGTGTGAGCCCTCCGGGCGTCAGCGACGGAACGGGTGAGGGAGGAACGGGTGGCGGAGGGGAGGGGCGGCACGGCGCGGCCGGGGATCAGGGGTGGACCCGGATCAGGACCCGGCCCGCGGCACGGCCCGCGGGCCGTTCGCGTACAGGTGAGCGACCCCCGGCCCCCGGCCGTGAGTCATCGGGAACGGCGCGGGCGCGCCGCGTCGGGGCGGCGCGGTGAACACGCCGCAGCGCCGGTTACGCGACGGCCGCCGGCCCCCGCCGGCCCGGCCATCGCCGCCCGCTGATCTGTCCCGGCTCGCTGCCGATGTGGTACCGCACCCGCCGCCCCAGAATCCGCCGGGCGGGCGCGCGGCAGCCGCGCGGCGCGGCGCCCCGGGCCAGCCCGGGGAAGTCGGTGGGGGTGACGGCGGGCATCGTGATCAGCGCCCGTGCCGCAGCGCGGGGTGCTCGCCGGCCGCCACCAGGTCGGCCACCGCCGTACGCGGGTCGCGCCCGGTCACCAGCGACTCGCCGACCAGTACGGCGTCGGCGCCCTCGTTGGCGTACGCGATCAGGTCGTGCGGCCCGCGCACGCCCGACTCGGCGACCTTGATCAGGTGGTCGGGGATCTCGGGGGCGACCCGGGCGAAGGTGCCCCGGTCGACCTCCAGGGTCTTCAGGTTGCGCGCGTTCACCCCGATGATCTTCGCGCCGGCGGCCACCGCCCGCTCCGCCTCGTCCTCGTCGTGCGCCTCCACCAGCGGCGTCAGACCGATCGACTCGGCCCGCTCCACCAGCGACACCAGCGCGTCCTGCTCCAGGGCGGCCACGATCAGCAGCACCAGGTCGGCGCCGTACGCCCGCGCCTCCCACAGCTGGTAGGAGGTGACGACGAAGTCCTTGCGCAGCACCGGGATGTCGACCTTGGCGCGGACTGCCTCCAGGTCGGCGAGCGACCCGCCGAAGCGGCGCTCCTCCGTCAGGACGGAGATCACCGCGGCGCCGCCCGCCTCGTAGTCGGCGGCGAGCCCGGCCGGGTCGGCGATCGCGGCCAGCGCGCCCTTGGAGGGGCTGGAGCGCTTGACCTCGCAGATCACCCGGACCCCGTCGCCGCGCAGGGCGGCGACGCCGTCCCTGGCCGCGGGCGCCTTCGCGGCGCGCTGCTTGAGCTCGTCGAGGCTGACACGCGCCTGCCGTTCGGCGAGGTCCGCGCGTACACCTTCGATGATCTCGTCGAGCACACTCACGCGGCGGCCTCCTGTCGTCAGGGCGGGATCGGGATGGGTCGGACACACCGATGGTATCCGGCTCGGGGCAGAGGTTACGCCCACGGCGGGGGGAGGGGCAGATTGCGCAGCACCGTGAAGGCCGCCACCCCTCCCAGCAGCGCCCAGCGGTACGGGGCGGCCGGTACGGGCACCGCCCCCGTCCTGCCGCGCACCTCCCGGACCAGCCACCACAGCAGGGCGACGCCCAGGACGAGCGCGGCGAGCACCACAAGCGCGTTGGACGCGAGCGCCTCCCCCAGCCGGCCGTGCGCCAGGGCGTGGGCGGCGCGCAGGCCGCCGCATCCGGGGCACTGCCAGCCGGTCAGCGCGGGCAGCGGGCAGGCGGGATAGGGGCTGGAGGGCGCGCCCGGGTCCACCGCGGCGACCACCGCCCAGGCGGCGCCCGCGGTGCCGAGCGCGGCGAGCGGGGCGGCGGCACGCCGCGCCCGGACACGCACGGTCATGCGGGCTGCGGAACGGACGGTGGGCGGCTGCGCGGAGTCCGGCACCCGCTCAGCATCCGTACCCGGACCGGGACGCGCAACGGCGCGGCGCCGATCGGGGGATCGGTGCCGCGCCGCGAAAAGGTCGCGCCGTGCCGGTCAGCCGCCGGCGGCGGCCGGTGCCGGGGCCGGCTCGTCGGTGCGCTCCGCCGCCGGGGCGGTGCGCTGCGCCGGAAGGGTCTCGGGCTTCTTGCCGTAGCCCGCCGCACGCATGGCCAGCCCGGCGACGACGCCGACGGCGGACAGGCCGACCCACGCGCCCAGGCCCACGAAGGGCTGGCCCGCGACCATGAAGTAACCGCCGACGATCGAGGCGGCGATCATGATGATGACGCCGGTCCAGGCGGCAGGGGTGTTGCCGTGGTCATCGTGGCCCGCCATGCTGATGCTCCTTGTGTTCCTCGGTGGTGGGGTACGCCCGACCGCCATTGTGTCAGGCCCCTCCCGGAGGACGGATGAGGCCCTTGGTCCCGAACGGACGGCCCTAGGTCGTCGGATCCTCGCCCCGGTCCAGGGCCTTCCAGATGTCCTCGGGCCGGTCCGGGTCCACAGCGGTGCGGCGGCCCCGCCGTTCACCGCGCTCGCCCCGTTCCCCGCGCTCGTAGCGTCCGGACATCGCCGGCCACTGCCGCCCGTAGCTGAGCGCCAGCAGCCCGGCGATCAGCAGCAGCAGCCCGCCGAGCGCCGACAGCCACGGCCAGCCCGTGTGGCTGACGCTCGTCACCGCGGCCTCGGTCAGCCCGAGCGCGTCGGCCGCGGCCCGTTCCAGGGCCCGGGTGTCGGAGGCGCCGACCAGCGCGGCGCCGATCGCGCCGGCCCCGCTCAGCGCGAGGACGGAGGCGACGATCATCCGCCCGGTGCGGCGTACGGCGAACACCGCGACCAGCGACGCGAGCCCGACGAGCGCCAGCGCGCTCGGCAGGTCCGAGACGGCGCTGCCGCTCGCCGTGACGGGCAGTTCGCCGGCGCCGAACCCGGACTGGCTCGCCTCACCCTCGCCCCAGGTCTGGCCGGCGGCGATCAGGACGATGGCGGCCCCGGCGGCGCCGCTGAGCAGCGCCGCGCCGAGCGCGCGGCGCGGGGCGCGGGTGGGGCTGCTGCTGGCCGGCTCACGAGTCACCTCTCCACGCTACCGCGCAGCTTTGCGGCGGTTCCTACCGCCCTGAGTACCGCCGCCGCCTTGTTGCGGCACTCGGTGTCCTCGGCGACCGGGTCGGAGTCGGCGACCACCCCCGCGCCGGCCTGGACGTATGCGGTGCCGTCGCGCAGCAGGGCGGTGCGGATGGCGATGGCGGTGTCCGCGTCGCCCGCGAAGTCGAGATATCCGACACAGCCGCCGTACAGCCCGCGCCGTACCGGCTCCAGTTCCTCGATGATCTGCAGTGCGCGCGGCTTGGGGGCGCCGGACAGGGTCCCCGCCGGGAAGCAGGCGGTGAGCGCGTCGAAGGCGGTGCGGTCGGGGGCCAGGGTGCCGGTGACGGTGGAGACGATGTGCATGACGTGGCTGTAGCGCTCGACCGTCATGAAGTCGACCACCTCGACGCTGCCGGGGGCGCAGACCCGGCCCAGGTCGTTGCGGCCGAGGTCGACGAGCATCAGGTGCTCGGCGCGTTCCTTGGGGTCGCCCAGCAGTTCCGTACCGAGGTCGGCGTCCTCCTGCGGGGTGGCGCCGCGCGGGCGGGTGCCGGCGATGGGGTGCAGCATCGCGCGCCCGTCCTCGACCTTGACGAGGGCCTCGGGGCTGGAGCCGACGATGTCGAAGCCGTCGAAGCGGAAGAGGTACATGTACGGGCTGGGGTTGGTGGCGCGCAGCACCCGGTAGACGTCCAGGGCGCTCGCCTCGCACGGGGTCTCGAAGCGCTGCGAGGGCACCACCTGGAAGGCGTCGCCGGCCCGGATGTGCTCCTTGACGTCCTCGACGGCGGCGCGGAAGTCGGCGCCGCCCCAGTGCGCGGTGTACGGGGGCAGTTCGGAGGGCGGCAGGGGGGCGGCCTCGGCCGGTACGGGGCGGGCGAGGTCGGCGGTCATGGTGTCGAGGCGGGCGACGGCGTCCGCGTACGCCTCGTCGACGCCGCTGGCGCGGTCGTTGTGGTTGATGGCGTTGGCGATGAGCAGCACGGTGCCGTCGCGGTGGTCCAGGACGGCGAGGTCGGAGGCGAGGAGCATGGTCAGTTCGGGCAGGCCCAGCTCGTCGCGGGTGTGCTCGCCGATGCGCTCCAGGCGGCGGACCACGTCGTAGCCGAGGTAGCCGACCATGCCGCCGGTGAACGGCGGCAGGCCCGGATCGCGCGGGGTGTGCAGCGCGGTGAGGGCGGCGCGCAGGGCGTGCAGCGGGTCGCCGCCGGTGGGGACGCCGACCGGCGGGGTGCCCAGCCAGTGTGCCTGGCCGTCGCGCACGGTGAGGGCGGCGGCGCTGCGGACCCCGATGAAGGAGTAGCGGGACCAGGTGCGCCCGTTCTCGGCGGATTCCAGGAGGAAGGTGCCGGTGCGTTCGGCGGCGAGCTTGCGGTAGAGGCCGATGGGGGTGTCGCCGTCGGCGAGCAGCCGGCGGGTGACCGGGATGACTCTGCGGTCCTTGGCCAGTATCCGGAAGCGGTCGAGGTCCGGCGTTGCCTGGTGCGTCATGGCTGGTGAGCCTACTGCCCGCCGCTGACCGGGAGGGGGTCCGCGTCGAAGCAGGTGCGGTCCCCGGTGTGGCAGGCGGCGCCGACCTGGTCGACCTTGACCAGCAGGGTGTCGCCGTCGCAGTCGAGGGAGACGGACTTGACGTGCTGGTGGTGTCCCGAGGTGTCGCCCTTGACCCAGTAGGCGCCGCGGCTGCGGGACCAGTACGTGCAGCGGCCGGTGGTGAGCGTGCGGTGCAGTGCCTCGTCGTCCATCCAGCCGAGCATGAGCACCTCGCCGGTGTCGTACTGCTGGGCGATGGCGGGGACCAGGCCGTCGGCGTTGCGCTTGAGGCGGGCGGCGACGGCGGGGTCGAGGTCGGATGCGGTGCGGGACATACCCCCATTGTGCCGGGCGCGGCGCGGTGGATGGCCGGTGTGCGGGAGGGCGTCCTAGTCTGGAGACATGTCTACCCATGCCAAACGTGAACGACTGGTGCTCGCCGACCTGTTGGAAGAGGCCGGGCCCGATGCCCCGACGCTGTGCGAGGGCTGGAACACCCGTGACCTGGCGGCGCACGTGGTGGTGCGCGAGCGCCGCCCGGACGCGGCGGCGGGCATGGTGATCAAGCCGCTGGCGGCGCGCGGCGAGAACATCCGTACGGAGTTCGCCGCGAAGCCGTACGCGGAGCTGCTGGAGCTGATCCGGTCGGGCCCCGGGCGTACCTCGCCGTTCTCGCTGAAGCCGATCGACGAGGCGGCGAACACGGTGGAGTTCTTCATCCACGCCGAGGACGTGCGGCGGGCGGGGTCCCTGTGGAAGCCGCGGGAGCTGGATTCGGTGTTCACCGAGGCGCTGTGGAAGCGTCTGGAGTCCTCGGCGCGGCTGATGGGCCGCCGGAGCCCGGTGGGCCTGGTCCTGCGGCGGCCGAACGGGCAGACGGTGGTGGCCCAGAAGGGCACGCCGGTGGTCACGGTCACCGGGGATCCGGGCGAGCTGCTGCTGTTCTCCTCGGGCCGGCAGCGGGCGGCGAAGGTCTCCCTGGACGGCGAGGAGGCGGCGGTCCGGGCGGCCGGTACGGCGAAGATGGGCCTGACCGGCTGAGCCGTCGCGGACAGGGGGGGAGGTTCCCGGCCCGGGAAGTCGGCGGGCCGGGACCGGCTGCTAGGGCCGCCAGTCGCGCAGTTGTCGGGCCGTGTCCTGGAGATCGGTCTTGTGCTCCCTGATGCTGCGGGTGAGCTGGGCCATCGCCCCTGGGGGCGGGCTGATGGGCTGTTCGCTCAGATCCAGGTACATGCGCGCGCAGGCGGCACCGATCGCGGCGTTGAAGTCCGCGAACGGTTCGAGCAGCAGGGCGGTGTGCAAGAACGTCGCCGCTCGGGTCACCGCTTCCTCGTAGTACGCCTCGCCCGCGAAGCGCTCGTAGCGATGGCGCTCGGCCATGCACTGGAGCGCACCCCAGTCCCTGATCGGGGTGCTGGGCGGACCGACCTCGAGTTGAACGTTCAGCACCCACCCGGTGTCCACGTACAGCGGCGTCACCGAAGACCCTCCGGGAACTCCTGCTCGAATTCGGCCTTGTACTCCAGGGCGTACTGCACCGCGCCCTCGACGAAGCGCTGCTTGAGGCGTCTGCGCACCACGTCCTCGGCCAGTATGTCGTGCGCCAGCCGCTTGATCGCCACCCCGCGCTCCTTGGCCTCCGCACGCAGCTCCGCCAGCTCTTCCTCGGTGAACTCGATCGTGATACCGAGCATGGGCGCACCTTGGCCCCGCTGCTACCACACCTGCGACCGAAACTGGTAGCCGCCCCTTTCGGCGGCCATAGGGTGGCGGCATGGCCGATGACACCGCTTCCGTACTGATCGATGAAGGCGTCGAGTTCCCGGAGCCGGGGGCGGGTGAGCTGTGGGCCGTGGGGGCCGCGGTGGTCAATGAGCGCGGCGAGGTCTTCGCCCAACGGCGTTCGGCTCAGCGCCGGCTGTTCCCCGACACCTGGGATCTGGTGGGCGGCCACGTCGAGCCGGGCGAGAGCGTCCTGGCGGCGCTGGTCCGCGAGGTGGCGGAGGAGACCGGCTGGCGGGTGCGCCGGGTGCGGCGCTCCCTGGGGGTGCTGACCTGGGAGGGCGACGACGGTCTCGGCCTGCGGCACGAGGTGGATTACCTGGTGGAGGTGGAGGGGGATCTGTCCGCGCCGCGCCTTGAGTGGTCCAAGCATCCGCGGTACGGCTGGTTCGGCCCGGACCGGCTGGAGGAGCTGAAGGAAAACCGGTCGCCCGAGGAGCAGTTGGTGTACGAGGTGGCGGCCAGGGCGCTGAGGATCGCCCCGTCCTGACCGCACCACCTGCACGTTCCTGTTCGCTCACGTGCGAATGCGTGCAGACGTCTTGACAGTGCGGTGACCGGTTGGCAACACTCCCCGCGAATCAGCAAGCGCTTGCACCGTGTCGTGCGCATGACTAATGAATCGATTCAGATTTGTTGGGTGTGCCACCACGCCCGCATGCGCCGCGCCCCGTACCACCCACCACATAGGAGTGATGATGGGCGGAAGTGCTGCTACACCCACCCCGAGACCCCCGCACGGCCACGGCCACCGCCGCAGGCGCGGCCGTGGACTGCTGCGCACCGTGATCACCTCGGTCGCCGCCGCCGCGACCGCCGTGGTGGGTCTCGCGCTGCCGGGCCAGGCCCAGGCCGCCGAGCCGATCACCGTGTACCTCGCCAGCGACTCCACCGTGCAGACCTACGACCCGTACTGGGTCCCCCAGGCGGGCTGGGGCCAGGTCTTCGACCGGTTCTTCACCGATGACGTCACCATCGCCAACCACGCGATCGGCGGCCGCAGTTCCCGCAGCTTCATCGAGGAGGGACGGCTCGACGCCATCCTCGGCCAGATCAAGCCGGGCGACTATCTCTTCGTGCAGTTCGGCCACAACGACGCCACGGTCGACCGGCCCGAGCGCTACACCCCGCCGGACGACTACAAGGAATTCCTGCGCAACGACTACATCCGGGGCGCCAAGGAACGCGGCGCCATCCCGGTCGTCGTCACCCCGGTCTCGCGCCGCTCCTTCGACGCCGACACCGGCCGGTTCAACGTCTCCTTCCCGCAGTACGTGGACCGCGCCATCGCGGTCGCGCAGGAGGAGAACGTGCCGCTGATCGACCTGTCCGCCTCCTCCCGCGCCTACCTGGACAGCATCGGTCCCGAGGAGGCCAAGTCGGTCTTCCTGCACGTCCCGGCCGGCGTCTACCCCAACCGGCCCACCGGCACCGTGGACGACACCCACTTCCAGGAGTACGGCGCCATCCAGATGGCCCGCCTGGTCGCCCAGGACGTCGCCGCCCTGAACACCCCGCTCGCCGGCCGCGTCACCGGCGCCGGCACCCCGGGCGCCGTCCCGGCCAAGCCCGGCGGGCTCGCCGCGCAGAACATCTCCCACCAGGGTGCCCGGCTCACCTGGAACGCGGTGGCCGGCGCCGACATCTACCGGGTCCAGCGCAAGCCGCAGGGCGCGCCCGACAGCCAGTACACGCCGGCCACCACCTCCACCCTCCCGCTGGGCGACATCGGCGGCCTGGCCGAGGGCAGCGCCCACCAGGTGCGGGTGATCGCGGTCAACGCCCGGGGCGAGTCGGCCCCCTCCGACCCGCTCACCCTCACCACCCGCTCCGCCGACCACCGTTACGACTTCGGCCCGGTGGGCCAGGTGGTCGCGGCCGGCTACACCGAGGTCAACACCCAGACGCTGTACACCGCGCAGCGCGGCTACGGCTTCACCAGCACCGCCAACGTCATCGACCGCGACCGGGGCGGTGCGCTGGACGCAGTGCAACGGGACTTCGTCGCGTACTTCGGCGGCACCTACGAATTCCGGGCCGATGTCCCCAACGGCACGTACTCGGCCACCGTCCACGTGGGCGATCTGCTCGGCTCCGCCCGTACCGTCCTCGCCTTCGAGGGCGTGGACCACGGCCAGGTCTCGGCCGGCACCGGCGCCGTCACCACGGCCACGTTCAACGGGATCACCGTCACCGACGGGCAGCTGAACGTCACCATCTCCGGTCAGACCGCGCATCTCAACGGACTTGAGCTGACCAAGGTCGGCTGACCCCCTCGCCGGCCCGGCCCGCCCCCTGCGCCCTCTTTCCGCCGGGGCACGCACCGGCCGGGCCACCCCACCGACCCCGCGAGACCCTCGCGCCCATCGCACCAAGGAGCAAGGATGGCTTTCCGAGCCGCAACCGTCCGAAGATCCACCCGCACCCTGGCCGTCGCCGGGCTTGCCGCCCTGGCCACCGCCGCGTCGCTGCTGACCGCCCCGGCGGGCACCGCGGCGCCCGCCGGCCGCCCCTCCCCCGCGCCGGTCCGCGCGATGGAGCAGCTGGACCGCGCCCCGGTCGCCGTGCTCACCGAGGACGGCGTGTACGTGGGCTGGCGGATGCTGGGCCTGGACCCGGAACACATCTCCTTCCACGTCTACCGGGACGGCGAGCGCATCACCCGGCAGCCGGTGCGCGGCGCCACCAACTACACCGATCCGCAGGGCACCGCGGACTCCCGCTACCAGGTCGCCGTCGTGCAGGGCGGCAACGGCCCGCGCGGTGAGCGCACCGAGGAGTTCGGCGTCTGGTCGCAGCAGTACCGCGACATCCCGGTCAGCCGCCCGGCCGGCGGGACGACTCCGGACGGTGTGGAGTACACGTACCACCTGGGCGACGCGAGCATCGGCGACCTCGACGGCGACGGCCGGTACGAGATCGTCCAGCTGTGGTCGCCGAGCAATGCCAAGGACAACTCCCACTCCGGGTACACCGGCAATGTCTACATCGACGCCTACACCCTGGACGGCGAGCAGTTGTGGCGCATCGACCTGGGCCGCAACATCCGGGCCGGGGCGCACTACACCCAGCTGATGGTCTACGACCTGGACGGTGACGGGAAGGCGGAGGTCGTGGTCAAGACGGCGGACGGCACCGTCGACGGCACCGGTACGGTGCTGGGCGATCCGGCGGCCGATCACCGCAACTCCGGCGGCTACATCCTGTCCGGACCCGAGTTCCTGACCGTCTTCGACGGCGAGAGCGGCGCGGCCGTGGAGACCGTGGACTACGCGCCTGGGCGCGGCAATGTCGCCGAGTGGGGAGATGGCTACGGCAACCGCGTGGACCGCTTCCTGGCCGGGGTGGCGTACCTGGACGGCGAGCGCCCCAGTGTGGTCTTCGCGCGCGGCTATTACACCCGTACGGTGCTGGTGGCCTACGACTACCGGAACGGCGCCCTCACCGAGCGCTGGACGTTCGACTCGAAGGAGTGGGGCCGCGAGTACGAGGGGCAGGGCAGCCACAGCCTGTCGGTGGCGGACGTGGACGGCGACGGCCGGGACGAGATCGTCTACGGCCAGCTGACGATCGACGACGACGGCACCCCGCTGTACAACACCACGCTCGGGCACGGCGACGCGCTGCACGTGGGCGACTTCGACCCCTCCCGGCCGGGCCTGGAGGTGTTCGCCGCGCACGAGAGCATGTCGGCGTCCGGCAACCGGGGCGCGACGTTCCGGGACGCGGCGAGCGGCGAGATCCTGTACGACATGCCGGCCACCCGGGACATCGGCCGGGGCGCGGTGGGCGACATCGACCCGACCCATCCGGGCGCGGAGGGCTGGGCGGTGACCGCCACCGGGGCGTGGAACTCGCGCGAGGGACAGTTGCGCGCCGCGGACGGCACCCTGATCGGCACGGACATCCCGTCGGCCAACTTCATGATCTGGTGGGACGGCGATCCGCTGCGGGAGATCCTGGACCACACCTTCGACGAGGCGAACGACCCGGCCGGCGCGCCGTTCATCGCCAAGTGGGACTGGGAGAACCAGCGGCAGGTGGAGATCTTCCACCCGCAGGGCGTCTACTCCAACAACTGGACCAAGGGCACGCCGGTGATCCAGGCAGACCTGTACGGCGACTGGCGTGAGGAGGTCGTCTACCGGACCCAGGACGACTCCGCGCTGCGGGTGTTCACCACGGTGGAGGAGACGGATCTGCGGCTGCGCACGCTCATGCACGACCCGCAGTACCGGCTGGCGATCGCGTGGCAGAACGTCGCGTACAACCAGCCGCCGCATCCGTCCTTCTTCATCGGGGACGGGATGAGCCGGCCCTCGAAGCCGCAGATCCGGTACGTGGCGGCGCCGAACGCCCGCTGAGCGGGCGAACCTCTATCCCCATAACAGCGCAGGTCAGCGCATGAATCACCAGGACCGAACATAGTTCGACCATGGTCCGACTGGCGCCGGGCGGCCCGATCAACGGGCCGCCCGGCCGCGTTCGTACCCCGCCGACGTGACGTCGGCGTTTCCGAAAAGTTATCCGCCGCCCGGTTGCCGGAGCAGGCCCCGGCGGTATTGTAACGATTCACTTCGGGTGTCACCGGGGGCCGGTAAGGCGATCAGAAGCCATTGACACCTCCCGTGGAGTGCCGTTGTGCATAACGGAGCAAGGAGGCTCTACATGTCATTCAAGAAGACCGCGCTGCGTGGTCTCGCGATCGCCGCAGCCGGATCTCTGGCTCTTACGGCGTGCGGCTCCGATGGCGGCAGTGGTGACGGAGGGAATGTCACCCTCAAGTTCACCTGGTGGGGCGGCGACGAGCGGGCCTCCCGTTATGAGCAGGCCATCGATCTGTTCGAGGACCAGAACCCGGGCATCAAGGTCCAGACGTCTTTCGCCGCGTTCCCCGACTATTGGACGCAGCGCTCCACGGACGCCACCTCCGGTGAACTCCCGGACGTCTTCCAGATGGACGCCTCCCGGCTTCTGGAGTACGCGGGCTCGGGCCTGCTGCTCGGTTTCGACGACTACGCCGGCAATCAGCTGGACACCTCGCAGATCGACGCCGAACTCCTCAGCTCCGGCGAGGCCAATGGCGAGCTGGTGGCCATCCCCACCGGCACCAATACCCTCACCCTGATGTACAACCCGGACCTCATCGAGGAACTCGGCCTGGAGATACCGGACTGGGACTACACCTGGGACGAGTACTTCGCCTTCCTCTCCGAGGTGAGCGCGGCCGGCGCGGACCACAGCCCGCGCGTGTACGGTGCCAACGACCCCACCATGGTGTGGTGGCTGTTCATGCAGAACCTGGTGCAGCAGGGCATCGAGCCGTTCAGCGAGACCGGTGAACTGAACTTCACCGAGGACGACATGCGGGACTTCATCGACAGCGCGGCCTCCCTGCGCTCTCCCGACAACCAGGTCTTCCCCGCCGAGCGGGTCGAACAGCTGGACCCGCTGGGCGGGTTCACCAACGGCGAGGCCGTGATGGAGTTCCACTGGGACAACTTCATCCACAACTACTCGCACGACCTCGACAGCGACAACGTCCAGCTGATGCCGGTGCCCAGTGGCGCCGACGGCCAGAAGCACATGTTCTTCAAGCCCACCATGCAGCTGAGCATGGGCGCCAACACCAAGCACCCCGAAGAGGCCGCCCTGCTGGTCGACTTCCTCATCAACTCCCCCGAGGCCGGCGCCATCATCGGCACCGACCTGGGCGTGCCGGCCTCCGCCGAGCGGCTCGACGCCCTGGAGATCGAGCCCGGCAGCCTGGACGAGCGGGTCATCGAGTACCAGCAGCAGGCCCGTGACGAGGGCTACATGACGGCGACCGTGCCCTTCCAGCCCGAGGGCTTCGGTGCGGTGGAGACCGAGTACGTCGAGGTGCTGGCCAAGGAGTTCGACTTCCGCCAGATCGACACCGACGCCTTCGTCCAGCGCTGGTTCTCCGAGGCGGGCAACCACCTCATCCGCTGACCGGTATCCCCGGAGCCCCCTCACAGACGCACCGAACGGATGATTCCTCGTGTCACTCACGCATGAGGCGTCCCGGGAATCGGCGAACAGCACCCCCGCCCGGCGACCGCGCAATGGGCGCCCGCCGCGGCGGGGTGCTGAGACCCGGGCCGGCTACGCCTTCCTCGCCCCCTGGCTGCTGGGCTTCATCACCCTGACAGCCGGCCCGATGATCGCCTCGCTCTACCTCTCCTTCACCAACTTCCACCCGATCCGGGACTGGGGCTGGGTCGGGTTCGACAACTTCACCCGGCTCTTCGATGACCCGCGCTTCATGGACTCGGTGCAGGTCACCAGCCTGTACGCGGTCGTCGGCACCCCGATCAAGCTGGCCGCCGCGCTGGGTGTGGCGATGCTGCTGAACAACCGGCGGCGCGGCCAGGGCACCTACCGCTCGCTCTTCTACGCGCCGTCGCTGATCGGCGCCAGTGTCTCCATCGCCATCATCTGGAAGGCGATGTTCAACGACCAGGGCATCGTGGACGAGATCGGCCAGTTCTTCGGGATGAAGCCCGGCGGCTGGGTCGGCAACCCGGACATGACGCTGCCGATGATGATCCTGCTGGCGGTGTGGCAGTTCGGCGCCCCGATGGTGATCTTCCTGGCGGGTCTGAAGCAGATCCCGAACGAGCTGTACGAGGCCGCCGAGGTGGACGGCGCCGGTCCGCTGCGGAAGTTCTTCCGGATCACGCTGCCAATGCTCTCGCCGGTGCTGTTCTTCAACCTGGTGCTGGAGACCATCAACTCCTTCCAGGTCTTCGCCTCCGCCTTCATCATCTCCGGGGGCAAGGGCGGTCCCGCGAACTCGACGCTGTTCTACACGCTGTATCTCTACCAGCGCGGCTTCGGCCAGGGGCAACTCGGTTACGCGGCGGCCATGGCGTGGCTGCTGGTGATCGTCGTCGGCATCATCACGCTGATCTTCTTCAAGACCTCGAAATACTGGGTGCACTACGGCGGGGAGACACGATGAGCAACACCACTCCCACCCTCACCGGGGAAACACCCCCACCCGCACCGTCCGCCGCCGAAACCCGTTCCGTGGAGGCACAGGCGGCCCGGCGGAAGGCGAAACTGCGCGGCGGCGGAAAGGCCGTACTGTTCCACGGGGTCACCTGGGCGCTGGGCATCGTGATGCTCTACCCCGGGGTATGGATGCTGCTGTCCTCGTTCCGGCCGTCGAATCAGATCATCGGCGAGGTCGGGCTGATTCCGCGCGAGACCACCCTGGGCAACTTCACCCGGGCCTTCGAGGGCATCGGCGGGGTTTCCTTCTGGACCTTCTTCAGCAATTCGATGATTCTCGGCATCGGTTCGGTGGTGGGTGTCTGCCTGTCCTGCTCGGTGGCCGCCTACGCCTTCGCCCGGATCGAATTCCCCGGCCGAAAGCTGTACTTCGGCCTGATGATCGGCACGCTTCTGCTGCCGTTCCACGTGGTGATCATCCCGCAGTTCATCATGTTCAACGAACTGGGCTGGACCGATTCCTACATCCCGCTGCTGATCGGCAAATTCCTGGCGGCCGAGGCGTTCTTCGTCTTCCTCATGGTGCAGTTCATGCGCGGAGTGCCGCGCGAGCTGGACGAGTCGGCGCGCATCGACGGCGCCGGCCACGGCCGGATCTACTGGTTCATCATGCTGCCGCTGATGCGGCCGGTGCTGGCCACCGCGTCGATCTTCGCCTTCATCTGGAGCTGGAACGACTTCCTGGCTCCGCTGATCTATCTGCGCAGCCCGGACAAGTACCCGCTGCCGCTGATGCTGCGCCAGTTCTCCGACCAGACCTCGGTCTCGGACTACGGCGCCCAGATGGCGGCGGCGGTCCTGGCCCTTGCCCCGGTCATCATCTTCTTCATGCTCTTCCAGCGCTATATCGTCGACGGTGTGGCGACCTCGGGTCTGAAGGGCTGATCGGGCATGGCGAGCGGAGCCGGCGCGGGCGGCGGTATCAGGGCGGGTCTCACGCTGTTCGGCGAGGTGGTGATCACCGGCGTGCTGGTGGCCGTCCTGGCCGCTCCGCTGATCACCGCGCTGCCCGCGCTGGCGGCCGGCATCGCCCACCTGCGGCGCCAGCTGACCGGCGACAGCGTACGGATGGCGGACGTCTGGGCGGACTTCACCGCCGCCTGTCGCGCCCTGTGGCCACTGGCGCTGGCCTTCCCGGCCGCCGCTCTGCTGCTGCTGTGGAATCTGTCGCTGGCGGAGACGGGGCTGCTGCCCGGTGGGGCCGGGGTCCGGCTGGTGTCGATGACGGCGCTGGCGGTGTGGGCGGTGCTGCTGCTGCGCACCGCCGCGGCGTGGCACCGGGACACCACCGCGGGCCGCGCCGTCCGCGAGGCGGCGGTGGCCGCCCGGGAGGATCTCACCGGCTCGCTGCTGCTGGCCCTGGCCGCCGTGATGTGCGTGGTCTTCGTGTGGATGCTGCTCCCGATGGTCCTGCTGGCGGGCGGGCTGCTGGCCCTGGCCGCCCTGGCGGTGCAGTACCGCTTCGCGGCGAAGGCGGCGGCGAACGACGCGGAGAGCGCCGAGGACCCCGAGGGCCTTTCCACCACCCGCTGAACACTCACCGGCCCGCCGCTGCCCCGGCCCGTCACAGCCCGTCCCGGTGGGTCATCAGGATCCGCTGGAGCTCGCGTGCCGCCCGGGGTGGCGAGACGTCCCCGCGGTGGGCGACCGAGACCGTACGGTGCAGGCCCGGGGACATGAACGGGGTCGTGGGCAGCCCGGAGCGGGCCGCGACCATGCTGGGCACCACCGCCACCCCCAGCCCGGCCCGCACGAAGCCGAGCACCGCGTCCATCTCCCCGCCCTCCACGCTGAACACCGGCTCGAACCCGGCCTGCTGGCACGCCGCGACCGTCAGCTCCCGCAGGTCGTAGCCGCGCCGGAACATCACCAGCGGCACCTCCCGCAGGTCCGCCACCCCGATGGCCCGCCGCCCGCGCCCGCTCCCCCGCCCCGGTGCCCGGCCGCGCCCCGCACCCGGTACCTGCGGCCCGTCCGGCGCCGAGATCAGCACCAGTTCCTCCCGCAGCAGCTCGCTGGTCACCAGCGCCGGCGCGTCCGCCTGGAGCGGGGTGATGACCAGGGCCAGATCCAGCTCCCCGGACGCCAGCAGCCGCACCAGGTCCCGCGAGCCGCCCTCGTGCACCAGCAGGTCCACGCCCGGGTAGCGGTCCTTGAAGGTCCGCAGCACGTCCGGCACCAGCGAGGCGCACAGGCTCGGGGTGGCGCCCAGCCGTACCCGCCCGCGCCGCAGCTGTGCCACCTCCTGCACCTCGCGGCGCGCGGTCTCCGCGTCCGCCAGGATCCGCCGGGCCAGCGGCAGCAGCGCCGTCCCGGCGTCGGTGAGCGTGATGTGCCCGCGCGCCCGGTGGAACAGCTCCGCGCCCAGCTCCCGCTCCAGCGCCCGGATCTGCTGGGACAGCGAGGGCTGGGCGACGTGCTCGCGCTCGGCGGCGCGGGTGAAGTGCCGGGTGTCCGCGACGGCGGCGAAATAGCGGAGCTGCTGGAACTGCATGACCACGCACCCTACCCGCGATGATAGGCATCAGCTATCGAGATGACCCGTTCTATGTCTTGGACGGATCGCGGCACCACTCCCTACCGTCGGGTGTCATGGCTCTGGCGACGCGGACGAGCAGCCGCAGCACCCCTGTCCTCATCTGGCGATCCACCATCGGCAAGAAGATCGTGATGGCCGTCTCCGGGCTGATCATGCTCCTCTACCTGATCACCCACATGCTCGGCAATCTGAAGGTCTTCTTCGGACCCGACGACATGAACGGCTACGCGCACTGGCTGCGCACCATCGGCGAGCCATTCCTGGGCCACGAGTGGTTCATCTGGATCGCCCGCGTCGCGCTGCTCGCCGCCGTCGTCGCCCACGGCGTGAGCGCGTACCAGCTCAGCCGCCTGGACCGGGCCGCCCGCCCCGTCCGGTACGCGCACACCCGCCGCCGCACCACCTACGCCACCCGCACCATGCGCTGGGGCGGGGTCATCCTGGCGCTGTTCATCGTCTGGCACATCCTGGACCTCACCACCGGCACGGTGAACCCGCACGGCGTGCACGGCGAGGCGTACGAGAACGTCGTCGCCACCTTCAGCACCTGGTACGGCAACGTCATCTACATCACCGCGCTGATCGCCGTCGGCCTGCACATCCGGCACGGACTGTGGAGCGCCGTGCAGACCCTCGGCCTCAACAGCCGCACCCGCGACCGCGCGCTGCGCGCCGCCTCCAACGGCCTCGCGCTCCTGCTGACCGCGGGCTTCGTGTCCGTACCCCTCGCCGTCATGACCGGAATCGTGAGCTGACAGACATGACTGAGACGACCGAGATCACCGACCAGCTGCCCCCGTACGCCGACTACACCACGGCGAAGACCCCGCTGCGCGACACCGCCGCGCCCGACGGTCCGATCGCCGAACGCTGGGACCGCCGCCGCTTCGAGGCGAAACTCGTCAACCCCGCCAACCGCCGCAAACACACGGTGATCGTGGTCGGTACCGGTCTGGCGGGCGGTGCGGCCGGGGCCACCCTCGCCGAAGCCGGTTACCACGTCGAGCAGTTCTGCTACCAGGACTCGCCGCGCCGCGCCCACTCCATCGCCGCGCAGGGCGGCATCAACGCCGCCAAGAACTACCGCAACGACGGCGACTCCATCCACCGCCTCTTCTACGACACCGTCAAGGGCGGCGACTTCCGGGCCCGCGAGTCCAATGTGCACCGCCTCGCCCAGCTGTCGGTGGAGATCATCGACCAGTGCGTGGCGCAGGGCGTGCCGTTCGCCCGGGAGTACGGCGGGCTGCTGGACACCCGCTCGTTCGGCGGGGTCCAGGTCTCCCGTACGTTCTACGCCCGCGGCCAGACCGGACAGCAACTGCTGCTGGGCGCCTACCAGGCGCTGTCCCGGCAGATCGACGCGGGGAACGTCACCCTGCACGCCCGCACCGAGATGCTGGACCTGATCGTCGTCGACGGCAGGGCGCGCGGCATCGTGGCGCGCGATCTGCTCACCGGGCGCATCGACACCTATGTGGCGGATGCCGTCGTGCTGGCCTCCGGCGGCTACGGCAACGTCTTCTACCTCTCCACCAACGCCAAGAACTCCAACGCCACGGCGATCTGGCGGGCCCACCGGCGCGGCGCGTACTTCGCCAACCCGTGCTTCACCCAGATCCACCCCACCTGCATCCCGCGCTCGGGCGACCACCAGTCGAAGCTGACCCTGATGAGCGAGTCGCTGCGCAACGACGGCCGCATCTGGGTGCCGGCCCGCGCGGGCGACACACGTCCGGCGGCCGAGATCCCGGAGGCGGAGCGGGACTACTACCTGGAGCGCCAGTACCCCTCGTTCGGCAACCTGGTGCCGCGCGACATCGCCTCGCGGGCCGCGAAGAACGTCTGCGACGAGGGCCGCGGGGTGGGCCCCGGCGGACAGGGCGTGTACCTGGACTTCGCCGACGCCATCGCCCGGCTGGGCCGGGAAGCGGTCGAGGCGCGCTACGGCAACCTCTTCGAGATGTACGAGCGGATCACCGCCGAGAATCCGTACGAGGTGCCGATGCGCATCTATCCCGCGATCCACTACACCATGGGCGGGCTGTGGGTGGACTACGACCTCCAGACCACGATCCCGGGCCTGTTCGCCATCGGTGAGGCCAACTTCTCCGACCACGGCGCCAACCGGCTGGGCGCCTCCGCGCTGATGCAGGGCCTGGCCGACGGCTACTTCATCCTGCCCGCCACGCTCGCCGACTACCTGGGGCGCAACCCCGGTATGGAGCAGGTGCCGCAGGACCACCCGGCCGTCACCGACGCGGTCTTCGAGGTCAGCGACCGGCTCTACCGGCTGGTCTCCAACAACGGTGACCGCACCCCCGACTCCTTCCACCGGGAGCTGGGCGAACTGCTGTGGGACCACTGCGGGATGGCCAGGTCGGCGGAGGGGCTGCGCGAGGCGCTGGCCCGTATCCCGTCGCTGCGGGCGGAGTTCTGGCAGCGGATCAAGGTGACCGGCTCCGGGCAGGACCTCAACCAGTCGCTGGAGAAGGCCAACCGCATCGCCGACTATCTGGAACTCGCCGAGCTGATGTGTCTGGACGCCCTGCACCGCGGCGAGTCCTGCGGCGGCCACTTCCGTGAGGAGAGCCGCACCCCGGACGGGGAGGCGGAGCGCAGGGACGAGGAGTTCACGTACGCGGCGGCCTGGGAGTTCCGGGGTACGGGCAGCCCGCCCGTACTGCATCGCGAGGAGCTGACCTTCGAGTACGTCCACCCCACCCAGCGGAGCTACGCGTGAGCACCAAGACGATGAACCTGACCCTGCGCATCTGGCGCCAGCCGGGCCCGGACGCCCAGGGAAGACTGACGACCTATCAGGTCTCCGGGATCTCCCCGGACATGTCCTTCCTGGAGATGCTGGACACCCTCAACGAGGAGCTGATCCTGGCGGACGAGGAGCCGGTGGCCTTCGACCACGACTGCCGGGAGGGTATCTGCGGCGCCTGCGGGATGGTCATCAACGGATCGGCGCACGGCCCGGAGCGCACCACCACCTGCCAGCTGCACATGCGGAACTTCGCGGACGGCGACACGATCGACATCGAGCCGTGGCGGGCGGCGGCCTTCCCGGTGGTGAAGGACCTGGTGGTGGACCGGTCGGCGTTCGACCGGATCATCGGCTCGGGCGGCTACATCACGGCGCCGACCGGCGCCGCCCCCGAGGCCCACGCCACGCCCGTGCCCAAACCGGACGCGGACCTGGCGTTCGAGCACGCCGAGTGCATCGGCTGCGGCGCCTGCGTGGCGGCCTGCCCCAACGGTTCGGCGATGCTGTTCACCTCGGCGAAGGTGGTCCATCTCAACGTGCTGCCGCAGGGCGCCCCGGAGCGGGAGAGCCGGGTCCTGGACATGGTCGGCACGATGGACGCCGAGGGGTTCGGCGGCTGCACCAACACCGGGGAGTGCGCGACGGCCTGCCCCAAGGGCATCCCGCTGACCTCGATCACGAGCATGAACCGCGAATACCTGCGAGCCCTGCGCAAGCGCTGAGCCGCACCCACACTCCGGCCCGGCACACCGATCGTCCCGGTGTGCCGGGCCGGTGCGTTCGCACCCACCAAGGCGTTCCGGCGCAGCCGCCGCGGCTCGGCGGAAGCGGCACGGCGACGGGGGCCGCCATGCCGCACGGGGTCACATCGGGGGCGGCGGAGTGCCGGGCGCCTGCGGCGGCCAGGGCGCGGTGACCGGCGGGTACGGCGCGGCCTTCGGCATCGGCATCGGGCCCTGCGCGTACTTCATGAGCTGCCACTGGGTCAGCCGGCGGACGACGACGATGGCCAGCACCGCGGCGACGATGCCCAGCAGATCACTCAGGAGCGTCATACTGACCGACTGCTGCATATTGCTCAGTTCCTCGGCGAAGCTCTCCTCCTGTCGGTTCATGGTCCGGAAGGACGCCCTGTCCAGGAATACCGTGATCAGCCACAACACCCACCAGGCGGTGAGCACCCCGGTCCCCTGGCGCTCCCCGCCGGGGGCGCTGGCCCGCCAGATGTCGTTGGCGATCTTCTTCGGGAACCAGAAGTTGACGATCGGCACCAGCCAACCGCCCACCGCCCAGCCCCGCTTCATCCGCTGCCCGTACGGGTCGAAGACCTCGGCGTTCACCCTGACCCGGTAGAACCACATGATGAACACCACGGCGGTGGCCAGCATCGCCAACGCCTGCAGGGCGCCGGACATCGTGTAGAAGGAATCGGCGCTGTCCGCCGTGCTGCTGCTGACGAAACGCCCCTGCTCCACATCGAGCAGCAACCCGTACAACCGTCCGCCCGCCAGCACGGCGACGGTCCAGGCGGCTATGCACACCCCCAACAGCACCGTGACCGCCGTCGCCAGCCCTTGCGGGTCGGCGAAGTGAGCCGGCCCGTGCGGCGGGTACGGCTGAGGCGGAGCACCGTAGTACGGCTGCGGTCCACCGTGCGGCACGGGGTACGGCTGCGGTCCGCCCTGCGGCGCCCCGGCGTACGGCGGTACGCCCTGCGGCTGCCGCTGCGGATACGGAACCGCCTGCGCGCACGGCTGACACAGCCCGTCCGGCAAGGCGGCCGGCCGCTGCCAACAGTTCCAGCACTGTGGCGCGTTCATCAATGACCCACCCTCTTCACCCGTTCAGCACAAACGCCTGACCTTAGCAGCGTTGTGCGAACGGTGTGGCGCGGGCCGGGCACGTTGAGCGACCCGTGCGGAGTCGCTCAACGTGCCCGGCCCACTGGGGCGGTGCCTCAGCGCACCGGATGTCCCGCCGCCCGCAGGGCGCCCTTCACCTCGCCGATCCGCAGATCGCCGAAGTGGAACACCGACGCCGCCAGCACCGCGTCCGCGCCGGCCTCGATGGCCGGCGGGAAGTGGTCGAGCCGTCCCGCCCCGCCGGAGGCGATCACGGGGATGCTCACCCGCTTGCGCACCGACGCGATCATCGCCGTGTCGTAGCCGTCCTTCGTGCCGTCGGCGTCCATCGAGTTGAGCAGGATCTCACCGGCGCCCAGGCCCGCGGCCCGCTCCGCCCATTCCACCGCGTCGATGCCCGTCCCGCGCCGGCCGCCGTGCGTGGTGACCTCGAAGCCCGAGGCCGTCACGGTGCCCTCGGGGCACCGCCGCGCGTCCACCGACAGCACCAGGACCTGGCTGCCGAACCGCTCCGCGATCTCGCGGATCAGCTCGGGCCGCGCGATGGCCGCCGTGTTCACGCCCACCTTGTCGGCGCCCGCCCGCAGCAGCCGGTCCACGTCGTCCGTGGTGCGTACGCCGCCGCCCACCGTCAGCGGGATGAACACCTGCTCCGCCGTGCGCCGCACCACGTCGTAGGTGGTCTCCCGGTTGCCCGAGGAGGCGGTGATGTCGAGGAAGGTCAGCTCGTCGGCGCCCTCCGCGTCGTACACCTTGGCCATCTCCACCGGGTCCCCGGCATCGCGCAGGTTCTGGAAGTTGACGCCCTTGACCACCCGGCCGGCGTCCACGTCCAGGCACGGAATGACCCGTATCGCCAGGCTCATCCCCGCTCATCCCCTCGGTACGCTTCCAGCTCCACCGTCACCAGTACCCTCGGGTCCACGAATCCGGCGGTCACGAGGACGGTCGACACCGGCCGTACCGCCTCGAACAGTTCCCGGTGCGCCCGGGCCACCTCCTCCACGTCCCGGACGTGGCTGAGGTACATGCGGGTGCGCACCACGGCCTCCAGGCCCAGGCCGTACGGCCGCAGCGCCTCCACCGCGTCGCCGAAGGCGGCCCGGGTCTGCTCGTACGGGTCGTCGGTGGCCGACACCGACATCCGGCCGCCGTCCGCGAGCGGCGCCGTCCCGGAGACCAGCACCCGGTCCCCGGCCGCCACCGCCCGCGCCGAGCCGAGCGTGTCTTCCCACGTGCTGCCGCTCATACGGACTTCAGCGCCTCCTCCAGCGTGAATGCCTTGGCATACAGCGCCTTGCCGACGATCGCACCCTCCACACCCTGCGGCACCAGCGTCGCAAGGGCCCGCAGGTCATCGAGGGAGGACACGCCGCCGGAGGCCACCACGGGACGGTCGGTCGCCGCGCAGACGTTCGTCAGCAACTCCAGGTTGGGGCCCTGAAGGGTGCCGTCCTTGGCGATGTCGGTCACCACGTACCGCGCGCAGCCCTCGGAGTCGAGCCGGGCCAGCGTCTCGTACAGGTCGCCGCCGTCCCGCGTCCAGCCGCGCCCGCGCAGCGTCGTGCCGCGCACGTCCAGGCCCACCGCGATCCGGTCGCCGTACTCGGCGATGATCCGCGCCACCCACGCGGGCGACTCCAGCGCCGCCGTGCCCAGGTTGACCCGGGTGCAGCCGGTGCCCAGGGCCGCCGCCAGCGAGGCGTCGTCCCGGATGCCGCCGGACAGTTCGACCTTGATGTCCATCGAGCGCACCACCTCGGCGATCTGCTCGCGGTTGTCGCCGGTTCCGAACGCCGCGTCCAGGTCCACCAGGTGCAGCCACTCGGCGCCCGCCCGCTGCCACTCCAGGGCGGCGGCCAGCGGGTCGCCGTAGGAGGTCTCCGACCCCGACTCGCCGTGCACCAGCCGTACGGCCTGCCCGTCCCGTACGTCGACGGCCGGCAGGAGTTCCAACTTCGCGGTGTTCGCGGTGTTCGTCACAGCGTCTCAATCCAGTTCTTCAGCAGCTGGGCGCCGGCATCGCCGGACTTCTCCGGGTGGAACTGTGTCGCGGTCAGCGGGCCGTTCTCCACCGCCGCGACGAAGGGCGCACCGTGTGTGGCCCAGGTGACCAGCGGGGCGGTCAGCGCCTCGTTGTGCGCCTCCAGCTCCCATTCGGCCACCGCGTACGAGTGCACGAAGTAGTAGCGGTCCTCTTGCGACAGGCCCGCGAACAGCCGTGACCCGGCGGGCGCCGTCACCGTGTTCCACCCCATGTGCGGCACCACGTCGGCCGTCAGCGGCCCGACCGTGCCGGGCCATTCGTCCAGGCCCTCGCTCTCGACGCCGTGCTCGATGCCGCGGGCGAACAGGATCTGCATCCCCACGCAGATCCCGAGCACCGGCCGGCCGCCGGCCAGCCGCCGCCCGATGACCCAGTCGCCGCGCGCCTCGCGCAGGCCCGCCATGCAGGCGGCGAAGGCGCCGACGCCGGGCACCAGCAGGCCGTCCGCGTTCAGCGCGGTGTCGAAGTCCCGGGTGATCTCCACCTGGGCCCCGGCCCGGGCGAGCGCCCGCTCCGCGGAGCGGATGTTGCCGAAGCCGTAGTCGAACACGACCACCGAGGCCGTCACTCCCACACCTCCAGCACCATGACACCGGCCACGACACACATCAGGGCGCCTATGCCCAGCAGCACGGTGACGCCGCGCGGCATCTTCTGCTGGATGAAGGAGTACGTGCCCCCGCCGAGGAACAGCCCGCCCGCGAACAGCAGGATCGAGGCCCAGTTCACAGCGCGCCCTTCGTCGACGGAATCCCGGTCTGCCGGGGGTCGATCTCGCTGGCGCCGCGCAGCGCCCGCGCCAGCGCCTTGAACTGGCACTCCACGATGTGGTGCGCGTTGCGCCCGTACGGCACGTGGACGTGCAGTGCGATCTGTGCCTGGGCCACGAACGATTCCAGGATGTGCCGGGTCATCGTCGTGTCGTACGACCCGATCATCGGCGCCATGCCGTCGGGCTCGCTGTGCACGAGGTACGGCCGGCCCGACAGGTCCACCGTCACCCGCGCCAGCGATTCGTCCAGCGGCACGGAGGCGTCGGCGAACCGGACGATCCCGCGCTTGTCGCCCAGCGCCTGCTTGAACGCCGCGCCGAGCGCAAGCGCCGTGTCCTCGATGGTGTGGTGAGTGTCGATGTGCAGATCACCCTCGGTCTTCACGGTCAGGTCGAACAGCCCGTGCCGCCCCAGCTGGTCGAGCATGTGGTCGTAGAAGCCGACCCCGGTCGACACATCGACCTGCCCGGTGCCGTCGAGGTCGATCTCGACGACGACCGACGTTTCCTTGGTGGTCCGTGCCACCCGCCCCACGCGGCTCATGGGCGTTCCTCGCTCTCTGGTGCTGCTGCTTGCGTCTCCTTGAGCGCGGCCCGCGCCGCCTCCAGGAACGTGTCGTTCTCGGCCGGGGTGCCGACGCTGACGCGCAGCCGGCCCGGCACTCCGTTGTCCCGGATGAGCACGCCGTGTTCCAGCACCTTCTCCCAGAAGGCGTGCGGATCGGCGAAGCTCCCGAACTGGATGAAGTTGGCGTCCGACTCCGTCACCTCCAGGCCCATCGCCCGCAGTTCGCGCACCAGCCGGTCGCGTTCGGACTTCAGCTCCTGGACGTAGCCCAGCAGCGTGGGGGCGAACTCCAGCGCGGCGTGCGCGGTGGCCTGGGTGACGGCGGACAGGTGGTACGGCAGCCGGACCAGTTGCACGGCGTCCACCAGCGCGGGGTCCGCGGCCAGATAGCCCAGCCGCAGCCCGGCCGCACCGAACGCCTTGGACATGGTCCGCGAGAGGACCAGGTTCGGCCGGCCCTCGATCAGCGGCAGCAGCGAGGGCCGGTGGCTGAACTCGGCGTACGCCTCGTCGACCACCACCAGCGCACCGTGCCGGCCCTTCGCCGCCCGCTGGGCCGCGTCGTACAGCGCCAGGACGGTTTCGGGCTCGACCGCCGTACCGGTCGGGTTGTTCGGTGAGCAGATGAACAGCACGTCGGGCCGGTGCGTGGTGACGAACTCCACCGCGGCCGGCTCGTCGATGGTGAAGTCCGCCTCGTCCCGCGCCCCGGAGACCCACCCCGTACCGGTGCCGCGCGCGATGAGCGCGTGCATGGAGTACGAGGGGTCGAAGCCGAGCGCCGTGCGCCCGGGACCACCGAACGCCTGGAGCAGCTGCTGCAGGATCTCGTTCGAGCCGTTGGCGGCCCACACCTGCCGCGGGCCGACCGCGTACCCGGTGGTCTGGGTCAGATAGCCGGCCAGCGCCGTCCGCAGCTCCACCGCGTCCCGGTCCGGGTAGCGGTTCAGCCCGCGCGCCGCGTCCGAGACGCGCTCGGCGATCCGGCGCACCAGCGCGTCGGGGAGCGGGTACGGGTTCTCGTTCGTGTTCAGGCGCACCGGCACATCGAGCTGCGGCGCGCCATAGGGGGTCTTGCCGCGCAGTTCGTCGCGCAGCGGCAAGTCGTCGATACGGGTCACTTGCTGTCCGGAACCTTCCCATCGAACCGTGCCTTCACCGCGGCACCGTGGGCGGGCAGATCCTCCGCCTCCGCGAGCGTGACCACATGGCCGGCCACCTCGGCCAGCGCCGCGCGGTCGTACTCCACGACATGGATGCCGCGCAGGAAGGACTGCACGGAGAGCCCCGAGGAGTGGCAGGCACAGCCACCGGTGGGCAGGACGTGGTTGGAGCCGGCCGCGTAGTCGCCCAGCGAGACCGGTGCCCAGGGGCCGACGAACACCGCGCCGGCGTTGCGCACCCGCGCCGCGACCGCCGCCGCGTCCCGGGTGAGGATCTCCAGGTGCTCGGCCGCGTACGCGTTGACGACCGCGAGCCCCTGCTCGACACCGTCCACCAGCACGATCCCGGACTGCCGGCCGGTCAGCGCCGCCGTCACCCGCTCCTGGTGCTTGGTGAGCGCGACCTGCGCCCGCACCTCCGACTCGACGGCCTCCGCCAGCGCCGCCGAGTCGGTCACCAGCACCGCCGCCGCCAGCTCGTCGTGCTCGGCCTGGCTGATCAGGTCGGCCGCCACGTGGCGCGGGTCGGCGCTGTCGTCCGCCAGCACCGCGATCTCCGTGGGCCCGGCCTCGGCGTCGATCCCGATCCGGCCCTTGAGCAGCCGCTTCGCCGCCGCCACGTACACATTGCCGGGGCCGGTCACCAGTTGCGCCGGGGCGCACTCGTCGGTGCCGTAGGCGAACATGGCGATCGCCTGCGCGCCGCCGGCCGCGTACACCTCGTCGACGCCCAGCAGCGCGCACGCCGCCAGGATGGTGGGGTGCGGCAGCCCGCCGTGCTCGCGCTGCGGGGGCGAGGAGACCGCCAGCGAGGCGACGCCCGCCTCCTGCGCGGGCACCACGTTCATCACCACGGACGACGGGTACACCGCCTGCCCGCCGGGCACGTACAGCCCGACGCGCTCCACCGGCACCCACCGCTCGCTGACGGTGCCGCCCGGCACCACGCGCACGGTGGAGTCGGTACGCCGCTGGTCACGGTGGACCAGACGCGCGCGCCGGATCGACTCCTCCAGCGCCGCCCGCACGGCGGGATCCAGCTCGGCCAGCGCCCGCTGGATCCGGTCGGCCGGGACCCGTACCCGCTCGATCTCCACCCGGTCGAACCGCCGTGCGTACTCGACCAGCGCCGCCGTGCCACGATGGCGCACGTCCTCGCAGATGGGCCGCACCTTCTCCAGGGCGGCCTCGACGTCGAGTTCGGCGCGGGGCAGCAGGTCGCGGTCGATCGCACCCTCTGACGAGGGAGAATCGCGCAGATCGATTCGGTTCAGCACTTCTCCAGTCTCTCAGACCCCTGTGACACGGCGATCGCGCGTTTCACCATGCGGTCCCCGGATGAGCGGCGACCCACCGTTGCGGGGGGCCACACAGCCAGTAGGCTGGCCGGTCGTGACCACCACGCGCCTGCCACTGTTTCCGCTCAACACCGTGCTCTTCCCCGGGCTCGTGCTGCCGCTGAACGTCTTCGAGGCGCGCTACCGGGCCCTGATGCGGGATCTGCTGGACCTCCCCGAGGACGGTCCACGGCCGTTCGGGGTGGTCGCGATCAGGGACGGACACGAGGTGGCGCCCAGCGCCATCGGACTGCCCGAGCCCGACGCGCCGCTGCCGGAGGCCGGGCCCGGAGCGGGCTTCGCCGCCGATCCGATGGACTCCTTCCACGGGGTCGGCTGCATCGCGGACGCCTCCACCATCCGGCCGCGCGCGGCCTCGGCGGCGGCCGTGCTCGCCGAGGAGGGCGAGCCGGAGGCGGCCGCCGACGGCTACGAGGTGCTGGCCACCGGAACAACGCGGTTCCGGCTGCTGTCCGTGGAGAGCACCGGGCCGTATCTCACGGCCGAGGTGGAGACCCTGCCCGAGGACCCCGGCGAGGGCGCCGGCGCCCTGGCCTCCGGGGTGCTGCGGGCGTTCCGCGGCTACCAGAAGGAGCTGGCGGGCGCCAACGAACGCACCCTGGCCTCCGGTCAGGAGCTGCCCGAGGACCCCTCGGTCGTCTCGTACCTGGTGGCGGCGGCCACCGTCATGTACACCTCGGACAAACAGCGGCTGCTCCAGGCCAAGGACACCGCGACCCGGCTGGCGGAGGAGCTGAAAATCCTGCGCCGTGAGACCACCCTGATCAGTAGGCTGCCCTCGGTTCCGGGCGCCGAGTACACGCTGCGCCCCACCAGCATGAACTGAGAGGCCGGCGGTGGCGAAGAAGAAGCAGCGGACGGGCGGGGGCGGCACTCCGGCCACGGTGGCGGCCACCGGGGCGGGCGTACGGTTCACCCTGCACGCCTACGACCACGATCCCGGCTCCTCCTCGTACGGCGAGGAGGCGGTCCGGGCGCTGGGCAACGATCCCCGGCAGGTGTTCAAGACGCTGGTCGCCGACGTGGACGGGGCGCTGACCGTGGCGGTGGTGCCGGTCGCCGGTTCCCTCGACCTCAAGGCCCTGGCGGCGGCGGTCGGCGGCAAGCGCGCGGCGATGGCCGATCCGGCGGCGGCGGAGCGCACCACCGGCTACGTACGGGGCGGCATCTCGCCGCTGGGCCAGCGCAAGCGGCTGCCCACCGTGCTGGACGCCTCCGCCACCGCGTACGGGACGGTCTTCGTCTCGGCCGGCCGGCGCGGTCTGGAGATCGAGCTGGCCCCGGCCGATCTGATCGCCCTCACCTCAGCGGTGACGGCCCCGATCGGCAAGGACTGAGACCGCCCGGCGGGGCCGCACCCGTCAGGCGGAGGGCCCGGACGGCTTGGACGGCCACTGCGGCACCGTCCGCCCCGGCGCCGGCAGCGGATCGCGCGGACCCCACAGCGCGGTGCACAGCAGATGGGCCCCGACCGCGCCGAACGGCAGGCCCACCAGGACGCCCTTCGCCTCCAGCTTGAGCGGCCCGTCGAAGACCACGCCCTCCCCCACCCGGCGTGCGTGCGCCACCAGGTCCTGCTCGGGCCCCAGCCACATGCCGACGCGCCAGGCGAGGAAAGCGCCGGCCAGCGCGCCGGCCGCGAGCCCGAGCACCTCGGCGATCCCGCCCTTGCGCCGCCGCAGCAAGAAGACCAGCGCCCCGGCGACCGCCCCCACCGCGAGGCCGGTCAGCAGAAACGTCCCGTCAATCGCGATGGACTGCTGCCCCTCGGAGTTCTGGAGCATCACCGCACGGCCGTTGGACACCACGGGGACCCGGGGCGCCAGCAGCGGCCACAGCGCGCCGAGCGCCAGCCCGGCCAGTACGGCGACGGGGAGCGCCACCAGCAGCGCGGTCCCTGTCTCCCGGCCCCACTGCGGGCGCGCACGCTCCGGCGAGGGCTGGGCGGGAACCGACCAGGGGTCATGGCCGCCGCCCATGGCGGGCGAGCGGTGGTCCTCGGAAGGCTGGGGCGCGATCACCCCAACATCTTGCCAGCACCGGCCACCTGTTCGGGCATCGGTAGGACCGTTCGGATGTATGAGCGGATCATCGACACCGTGGCAAGGGTCGCCCGACCGAGACCCGGTCCGACTCCCGCCCCAGGGCCGGCGCCCGAGGCGCCCGTCCCGACCGCTCACTAGGCTCACGGCGCGGCAACGGCAACGACACCGACACCGACACCGACACCGACAGGAGCACCTCATGTCCGAGGCGGTCGACCCCACCCCCCACCTGCGCATCGCCCGCCCCTCCCGGGACCTCGGCGCGGCGGAGCGCTTCTGGCACGACGGCCTCGGGTTCCAGGTGCTGTACCGGCAGGCCGCCGACGGCACACCCGCCCACCGCCACCACCTGCTCATGCTCGGCCGCCCGGACGCCTCCTGGCACCTGGAGCTCGTGCAGGACCCGCTGGCCATCGTGGAGCCCCGGCCCACCCCCGAGGGCCTGCTGGTTCTCTACCTGGGCACGCCCGTCCCCGACTCCCTGGTGAACCGGCTCGAAGATCACGGCGGCCGACGCGTCCGGGCGCACAATCCGTACTGGGACAAGTGGGGCGTCACTGTCCAGGACCCCGACGGCTATCGGCTGGTGCTGTCCACCCGGAACTGGTCCAACGGCTGAACAGCGGGCACCGGGTCAGAACGCCCGGCTGATGGCGGCCCGCCGGTAGGCCCAGGTCGCCAGGGTCAGCGCCAGCGCCCCCACCGCCGCGCACACCCCGAGGTTCGCGACCACCGACCCCCAGTCCGGCCCCGGCCGCAGCACCTCGGCCAGCGCCTCCACCCCGTAGGTGGACGGCAGCAGCTCGCGCAGCCACCGCACCGGCTCCGGCATCCGCCCGGCCGGCAGCACGCCCAGCAGCAGCGCCGCCGACATGCCCAGCTGCCCGCACAGGGTGGCCAGCTCGGGCCGGGGCGCCAGCAGTCCGAGCGCCGCCCCGAGCCCCGCCAGCGCGGCCCCGGCCAGCGGGATCACCGCCAGCAGCACCCACAGCCCGCCCAGCGGCAACTGGAACAGCACACTGCCGGAGACCGCCGTGACGATCACCCCCGGCACCGTGAACGAGGCGTACGCCGCCGCCGTCCCCAGCGCCACCGAGGCGGCCGGCACCGGCAGCGTCGCGTAGTGGTCGATGCCGCCGCTCGCGCGCAGCTGCCCGAAGTGCTGGGCCAGCAGGTTCAGCGCGACGAACGCCACCACCAGCACCGAGGAGCCCGCCACGACCGCCCGCGCCTCGTCCCCGGTGCCGCCGTCGACCACCCCGCGCATCAGGATCATGATCCCGATGGACTGGAAGGTGGCCACGAACAGCAGCGGGATCCTGGCCACCCGCGCCCGCGACAGCTGCGCGACGTAGACGGCCCGCAGCGAGGGCCACAGCCGTACGGCGGGGGCCAGCGGATGGGGAACGGCAGCGCTCACGCCCGTACCAGCCCGTCCCCCTGGCCGCCCAGCGCGAGGTAGACGTCCTCGAGCGTGGGGGTGGCCAGGGTGAAGTCGTCGAGGGCGGCGAACGCCGGCCCGGTGGTCACCTCGGTCACGGCCGCCCGCGCCCGCTCGGGGGGCAGCCGCAGTGTCCAGCGCCGCCCGGCCTCCACGGCCCCGGGGCGCAGCGCGGCGATGGCCGGCACCCACAGCGGCGGCTCGTCGCGCCACACCAGGTCCAGCCGCACCTCGTCCCCCACCAGGGCCTTCAGCCCGCCGGGGGTGTCGCAGGCGATGACCCGGCCCGCGTCGAGGACGGCGACCCGGTCGAGTACGGTCTCCGCCTCGATCACGTTGTGGGTCACCAGGACCACGGTGGTCCCGTGCTCCGCGCGCCGCCGGTCGATGGCGGCCCACACCGCGCGCCGGGCGACGGGGTCCATGCCGGTGGTGGGCTCGTCCAGGACGAGGACGGGGCGGCCGGCCACCAGGGCGGTGGCCACGCAGGCCAGCCGGCGCTGCCCGCCGGAGAGCTTCTTGAGCGGCCGCCCGGCGATGGGCCCCAGGCCCAGCTCCTCGATGACGGCGTCCCGTTCCCGCCGCGCCGCCGCGGTGTCCAGCCCGCGCAGCCGTGCGGTGGTCTCGGCGGCCAGCGCCACGGTCAGTTCGTCCAGCGCGCTGGATTCCTGCCCCAGGTACGCCAGCAGCCGGGCGGCGCGCCGCGGGTGCCGCACCAGGTCGTGTCCCAGCAGTTCGATACTCCCGGCGTCGGGTCGCAGGAGTCCGGTGAGCTGTCGTACGAGGGTGGTCTTGCCGGCCCCGTTGGGCCCCAGCAGGCCGAAGATCTCCCCGGCCGTGACGTCGAGGTCCACGCCGTCGCTGGCCACCACCGGGGCGCCCCGGGAGCGCCGCCAGCCGCGCGGCGCCGGGTAGGTCTTGACGAGCCCGCGCACGGTCAGCGCGGTCACAGCATCACCGCTGTCCGCCGCTGTCTGCTGAACGCCGGACTTCGACCGCCCGACCCATGCGGTAATGGGGCCCACAGCCCCTGACCCTACGTGGCGCCCGCCGTCGGCCGGGACCCGGGGCCTTCTTCGGGGCGGGCCTCAGGATTCGGGGCCCGCGGCGCGGACCGTGTCCGTCCGTTCGTCGATCTCCCGCCAGAACCCGGCCCGGATCGCGTACCGGTCCCGTTCGTCGATCTGGTCGTCCTTGTGCGCCAGCAGTCCGAAGCGGGCCGCGTAGCGCAGCAGCTCGCCGTCGATGCGGTGCGGGATGCGCGGGTAGTCGGCGGACAGGGCCGACAGCTGTGCGAACGGTTTTGTGCCGCCGAGCCGTTCCGCCCAGCGGCGGGCGAAGACCTGGCCGACCTCGAAGGGGTCACCGCTGACCGCCGTGATGTCCTCCTCCCGGTCGGCCCAGCGCTGCTCGGCGGTCGTCAGGTGCGACAGCATCGGCAGTGCCGCCGTCTCCGGCGACTCCTCGGGGCCGCGCTCCACCCATCCGCGGTCGGAGGACCAGCGCAGCGTGGCGGAGGCCGGGGGTGCCTGCGCGGGGCGGCCCAGCGAGGCGAGGTCCTTGGGGGTGGGCACTTTTCCCACCGGCTCGGTCTCGGTGGCGGTGGCGCACGGCTCGGTGCTCACGGCGGCGGTGGTGGCCCGCACCTGTTCGCCGTTCTTGGCCTGGGCCGGCGGGGCGGAGAGGATCGCGGCGATCTCGGGCCTCGGCTGCGGCTGGGCCTCCTTCACCCGGATGGCCCTGGTGATCCAGGCGCGGTCGAGCACCCGTCGTTCGTCCGCCTCGGCGACGAGGTCCTCGGACTGGTTGTAGTCGCCGTCGGCGGCCTGGACGGCCCACAGGTGCACGGCGACCCCGTGTTCCTTTGCGGAGACCAGGCCCGGGAGCAGATCGCCGTCGCCCGTGATGAGCACGATGTCGGCGCAGGCCCGGTTCCGCGCCAGTTCGGTGAGTTCGGCGTGCATGGCGGCGTCCACGCCCTTCTGCGCCCACCGTCCGTCGCTGCGGGTGAGGGCGCCCAGCCGTACGGTGACACGGGGCATGACGCGAAGTCGCCGGTGTTCGGGCTGCGGGACCCGGTCCGGGGCACCGTCGAACCAGTAGATGCGCAGCAGATCGCATCCGGTGTCCGCCTCCGCGCCCTCCCGCAGCCCTTGGATGAGGGCGGTGTGGTCCACGCTGATGCGAGGTCGGGAGGGTTCACCGGCCAGGAGGCTCGCGGCGGCCCCGAGCAGATACCCGGCATCGACCAGGACGACGCAGCGGTCCACGTGGCACCTCTTTCACCGAGCCGTTTTCTGGAGTCTGCCCGACCGCGTCACCGTTATCAGCCTGAACTCGATCATCGGCGTGGCGAGTCGGACAGGAACCGGTCATACAGGGGACATCGCGCAACCTGCCCGAAATGCGAAGTCTGTACGATCATGCGAATCTGATCGCGCCCACTGATTCCCGCAGCCTGGAGGCGATCATGAGCAAGAAGAAACGCGGCCGCGATCAGCAGCAGCCCAGAAGCGGACGCTCCGGCGACGACGAACGCCGCATGAACGAACGCGAGCAGCAGCAGATACGCGAGCAGTCCGAGGCCCCCTCCGGCAAACCCCGCCGCTTCGGCCACAACTGACCACAGCACGAGGGCGCACCCCCGCCGGGGTGCGCCCTCGCTGTGTGCGCGATTCCGTCGCCGCTCAGTCGGAGAATCCGTGCCGTTCGTGCGCCGCCGCGAACGTACGTGCCTGGGACAGCTCCGAGGGAACGGAAGGGAGCGCCGGTGCACCCTGATGCACCTGGTCCCACGCCTCGTACACACACCGCGTGCGATCGTCGAACGCGGTCCCCGGGAAATACTCGGCCAGCGCCCGTATCACCGCACCACGCGAGACATGTGCCTCACGCAGAAGAAATACGGCCTTCTCAATCATTCTGGCTTCCACGGCATTCCACCCCTCAAGCGGGCTATTCACTCCACATCGAAGGTAACGCCGCCAATTGCTCATTCGGGCAAAGCAGTTTCCTTTTCCGGTAAAGGCGATCTCATGATCCGATCAAGACCGGAACATCCTTCTCACCACGCCACGAACGCCACGGCCGTCGCCCGCTGAACGCCGCCGCGCGCAGGCGATCTCCCGGGAGCGACACCGGCGCGAAAATCTCGACATCATCTCGCTTCAGGCCGCCGTCGAACCGGAGCACCGGCGACCCGCGTCCGTCCCCGCATGTCACGCACACACGAGCAGACCGTCAGGCGGCACATCCCACGGCGCACCCGGGTGGGCACGGGCACGGCCCTGGCGACCCTGTCACTGCTCCTGGCCACCGGCTGCTCCGGCGGCGAACCCGTGGTGGACAAGGACGAGGTGGCCGCACAGGCGTCCGCGGCGCTGGAGGAGCGGGTCGGTCAGGCCCCCGACGACCTCACCTGCGCCGAGGACCTCCCCGCCAAGGTCGGGGCGAGCATCCGCTGCGAGCTGACGGCGGGCGGCCGGACCTACGGCGTGACCATCACCACGACCTCGGCCGAGGGGAACAACGCCGAGTTCGACATCCTGGTCGACGACGAGCCCACGCAATAGACCCGCTCCCGGGCCCGCCCGCCCGGGGCGCGGGGAGGGCGGGCGCCGGGCGCCGCGCGCGCCGGCCCCACCCCCTCACCGGGACCGGATTTCCCACACACCTTCACCCACGTCACCCACCGGCCCACCGGCCTCATCGCGTTAGGGTGGGGAACCCCCACACCCCCCTGAGCCCCACCCCGCGAGGAGTCCCTACCACCGTGGCCGACAACTTCGTTCACCTGCATGTTCACACCGAGTACTCGATGCTCGACGGGGCCGCGAAGAACGGCAAACTGTTCGCCGAAGTCGAACGCCAGGGGATGCCCGCCGTCGCGATGAGCGACCACGGCAACATGTTCGGGGCCTACGAATTCTTCAGCACCGCGAGCAAGACCGGCGTCAAGCCGATCATCGGCATCGAGGCGTACGTCGCGCCCGAGTCCCGCTTCCACAAGAAGCAGGTCTTCTGGGGCGGCAGCGGACGCGGCCAGGACGCCAGCGGCGAGGGCGGCAAGGACGTCTCCGGCGGTGGCCGCTACACCCACATGACCATGTGGGCGCAGAACGCCCAGGGGCTGCGCAACCTCTTCCGGCTCTCCTCCCTCGCCTCCTTCGAGGGCTACTACATGAAGCCCCGCATGGACCGCGAGCTGATCTCCCAGCACGCCACCGGCATCATCGCCACCACCGGCTGCCCCTCCGGCGAGGTGCAGACCCGGCTCCGGCTCGGCCAGTACGACGAGGCCGTCAAGGCCGCCGCCACCTACCAGGACATCTTCGGGAAAGAGAACTACTTCCTGGAACTGATGGACCACGGCCTGGACATCGAACGCACCGTCCGCGAGGACCTGCTGCGCATCGCCAAGCAGCTGAACATCCCGCTGCTGGCCACCAACGACTCGCACTACGTCACCGAGGACCAGGCGGACGACCACGACAGCCTGCTGTGCGTGGGCGTGGGCAAGAACAAGGCGGACACCAACCGCTTCAAGTTCAACGGCACCGGCTACTACATCAAGACCTCCGCCGAGATGCGGCAGCTGTTCTCCGAACTCCCCGAGGCCTGCGACAACACCCTGCTGATCGCCGAGCGCGTCGAGTCGTACAAGGAGGTGTTCGCCTACGAGGACCAGATGCCGCAGTTCGACGTCCCCGCGGGCGAGACCCAGGCCAGCTGGCTGCGCAAGGAGTGCGAGCGCGGCATCAAGGAGCGCTACGGCGACAACCCCGAGCCCGAGGTGCTGGAGCGCCTGGAGACCGAGCTGTCGGTCATCACCCCGATGGGCTTCGACTCCTACTTCCTCGTGGTCTCCGACATCTGCAAGTACGGCCGCGACAACGGCGTCCCCGTCGGCCCGGGACGAGGCTCGGCGGCCGGCTCCCTCGTCGCGTACCTGACCCGCATCACCGACGTCGACCCGCTCAAGCACGGCCTGCTCTTCGAGCGGTTCCTCAACCCCGAGCGCATCAACCCCCCGGATGTCGACCTCGACTTCGACGACCGCCAGCGCGATGTCATGGTGCGCTACCTCACCGACAAGTACGGCGAGGCCTACACCGCCCAGGTCAACACCTTCGGCACCATCAAGGCGAAGGCGGCCGTCAAGGACGCCAACCGCATCCTCGGCTTCCCCTTCTCCATGGGCGACCGCATCACCAAGGCGATGCCGCCGGATGTCATGGGCAAGGGCATCCCGCTGTCCGGCATCTTCGACCCGGAACACCCCCGGTACTCCGAGGCCGCCGAGATCCGCTCGATGTACGAGAACGAGCCCGACGTCAAGAAGGTCATCGACACCGCGCGCGGCATCGAGGGCCTCACCCGCGGCACGGGCGTGCACGCCGCCGCCGTCATCCTCTCCCGCACCCCGCTCCTCGACCTCATCCCGATGCACAAGCGGGACCGCGACGGCACCATCATCACCGGCTTCTCGTATCCCGACTGCGAGGAGATGGGCCTGATCAAGATGGACTTCCTGGGTCTTCGGAACCTGGGCATCATCGATCACGCCATCAAGATCATCAAAGAGAACCGCGGCATCGATGTCGACACCAGCACCATCGAACTGGACGACAAACCCACCTACGAACTCCTCGCCCGCGGCGACACCCTCGGCGTCTTCCAGCTCGACGGCACGGCCATGCGCTCCCTGCTGCGCCTGATGCAGCCCGACCGCTTCGACGACATCTCCGCCGTCCTCGCCCTCTACCGCCCCGGCCCGATGGGCGTCGACTCGCACACCAACTACGCGCTGCGCAAGATCGGCCGCCAGGAGATCACCCCGATCCACCCGGAGCTGGAGAAGCCGCTGGAGGAGATCCTCAACCCGACCTACGGCCTCATCGTCTACCAGGAGCAGGTGCAGAAGGCCGCCCAGATCCTGGCCGGCTACAGCCTGGGCCAGGCCGACCTGCTGCGCCGCGCCATGGGCAAGAAGAAGCCCGAGGTCCTCGCCAAGGAGTTCATCCCCTTCCAGCAGGGCTGCCGCGAGCGCGGCTACTCGGACGAGGCGATCCAGGCCGTGTGGGACGTGCTGGTCCCCTTCTCCGGGTACGCGTTCAACAAGTCGCACACCGTCGCGTACGGCATGGTCGCGTACTGGACCGCCTACCTGAAGGCCAACTTCCCCGCCGAGTACATGGCGGCCCTGCTCACCTCCGTCGACAACGACAAGGACAAGACCGCCATCTACCTGGCGGAGTGCCGCCGCCTGGGCATCAAGATCCTCTCCCCCGACGTCAACGAGTCCGTCGCCGACTTCTCCGCCATCGGCGAGGACGTCCGCTTCGGCCTCCAGTCCATCCGCAACGTGGGCGCCAACGTCATCGAATCCCTGGTCAGCACCCGCAAGTCCAAGGGCAAGTACACCTCCTTCGCCGACTTCCTCGACAAGTCCGAGATCGTGGTGTGCAACAAGCGCACCATCGACTCCCTCATCAAGGCCGGCTCCTTCGACTCCCTGGGCCACACCCGCAAGGGCCTGTGCGACATCCACGAGACCGCCGTGGACGCCGTCATCCCCGTCAAGAAGCAGCAGGCCATCGGCCAGGACGACCTCTTCGGCTCCATCGACACCGGCGACGACATCCCGACCATCGGTCTGGACTTCGAGGTCAGCGACCAGGAGTGGAACCGCAAGGCCAAGCTCTCCCTCGAACGCGAGATGCTCGGCCTGTACGTCTCCTCGCACCCCCTGGACGGCGCCGAGCACATCCTGGCCCGCAGCCGCGACACCTCCATCGCCGAGCTGCTCGCCTCCGGCCGCACCGAGGGCGAGACCAAGATCGCCGGACTGATCACCGGCATCGACCGCCGCCTCAACAAGCAGGGCGACCCGTGGGCCATCGTCACCATCGCCGACCGGGACGCCAGCTGCGAGGTGCTGTTCTTCCCCAAGTCGTACGCCCTCGTCCAGCACGAGCTGATCGACGACAACGTGCTCTCGGTCCGCGGCCGCATCAACGAGCGCGACGGGACCATCAGCATCTTCGGCCAGGAGATCACCGCCCTGGACATCTCCTCGGCCGAGCACGGCGGCAAACCCCCGGTGCTGCTCGTCCTCCCCGAGCACCGGATCAACGGCCGCGCCGTCCGTGAGCTCAAGCGCACCCTCAAGGCCCACCCCGGGGACTCCCCGGTCCGCCTCAAGGTCGAGGGCCGGCAGAAGACGACGATCTTCGAGCTCGGCTTCCTGGTGAACCCGGACAACATCGCCTCGGACATCAAGGGCGGATTCGGCCCCTCCGCCTGGGCCGGTATCGCGTTGTGACGGTCACCTCCGTCACCCCCATACCGGCCACGGGCCCACCCGTGGCACACTCGGCTCGATGGGCATAGTCAGCGGACCCGGCATACGCACGGCGCGCGCGGCCGTCTTCAGCGCGCTGTGCGTCGCGCTGGCGTCCGCCGCGCACGTCCTGCTGTCCGGTACGCCGCTGCCGCTCCTCACCGTGGCCGCCGTCACCGTGGTGATCTTCGCCGTGGCGTACGTGCTGGCCGGGACCGGCGAGCGCCGCTTCTGGCACATCGCCGGACTCCTGCTGCCCCTCCAGCTGGCCGCCGACACGATCTTCACCGCCGGCCAGAGCGCCTGTTACGGCACCGGCCAGGGCGGCCTGGTCCGCCCGCTGCACTTCATGGGCCTGAACCTGTTCTGCGCGGGCGGCGACGTCGGTACGCCACTGGCCCGGCTCGCCACCGGTGAGCAGACCCCGCTGGCCACCCCCGTCCACCCGGCGCTGCCCTGGCTGCTGCTCGGCGCCCACCTCACGGTGGGGCTCGCCGCCGCGGCCTGGCTGCGCTGCGGCGAGGCCGCGCTGGCCCGGCTGCTGCACGCCGCCGTGGCCGCCACCTTCCGGCCGCTGCTGATCGCCGTCGCGGTTCACCGGGCCGCCGCCACCGCCGGCCGCGGGCCCGTACGGTACGCCGCGCTGCGGCCTCGCCCGCTGGGCGCCGGCGCGCTGCTCACCCACTCCGTGTCCCTGCGCGGTCCGCCGCGCGGCCCGGCCCTCGCGGCCTGACCGCACCACGCAGCACTGGAACCCCACACCTCACGGAGACCCCGATCATGAGCAAGCGCAACTCCCAGGAAGCCAAGCGCGAGGCCCGCGAGCGCCTGAAGGCGGAACGCGACAAGCAGGCGAAGCGCGACAAGATCCGCCGGCAGCTGACCGTCGGCGGCTCGGTCGTCGCCATCCTGGCGATAGCCGGCGGCATAGGTTTCGCCATCGCCAACAACAGCGGCGGTGGCGGTGACAGCACCGACTGGAGCGCCGCGCGCGACATCGTCGACAACGGCGCCCCCGCCACCGACGACACCGACGCCGACGCCGAGAACGCGGTCAACTACCCGACCGAGGCCCCGGCCAACACCTCCGGTGACGACAGCCTCACCATCCAGGTCGGCGACCCGGACGCCGCCAACACCGTCACCCTGTACGAGGACCCGCGCTGCCCGATCTGCGCCACCTTCGAACAGGCGATGGGCGACACGTTCAAGCAGGGCATCGAGGACGGCAGCTACAAGGTCGAGTTCGTCTTCGGCACCTTCCTGGACAACAACTTCCCCGGCGACGGCTCCAAGAACGCCGTCTCCGCCCTCGGCGCGGCCCTCAACGTCAGCCCCGAGGCCTTCCTCGGCTTCCACGAGGCCCTCTACTCGGCCGACTGGCACCCCAACGAGCGCACGGACGGATTCACCGACGAGTACCTGATCGAGATCGGCGACACCGTCCCGGAGCTCAAGGACAACCAGGAGTTCCAGGACGCCATCACCAACAGCACCTACGCCACCTGGGCCCTGGAGATGTCGGACAAGTTCGACGCCTCCGGGGTCGGCGGCACCCCGTCCGTCGCGATCAACGGCCAGAAGCTCGAGAACCCGCCGTACACCCCCGAGAGCCTGGACGCGGCCCTGGCCGCCGCCTCCCAGGGCTGAGGCACCCGGGCCGGCCCCCGGCCCCCACCACCGTGGGGGCCGGGTGTCACCCCACCTCGTCGAGGAACGCCAGCGCGATGCGCCAGGTGGCCTCCGCCGCCTCCGCGTCGTAGTCAGGCAGCTCCGGGTCGGTGTACAGGTGCCCCGCACCCGCGTAGGGGAAGACCTCCGCGTCCGCACCGGCCCGCCCGATCCGCAGGTACCAGGCGGTCTGCCAGTCGTGCGGCTCGAACGGGTCCGGGTCGGCCACGTGCAATTGCACCGGCAGCCCGGGCGAGGACGCGTCATCGGCGATGTCCCCCGTCCCGTGGAGCAGCAGCAGCCCGCGCGCCTTCACGTCCCCCAGCGCCAGCGTCTGCGCCAGCGAGGCACCCAGCGAGAAGCCGGCGTACACCAGGCCCCTGTCCGAGTACGGGGCGGCGGCGACGACGGCACGGCGCAGCAGTTCGTCCGTGCCGATGTCGTCCTTGATCTCCATCCCCTCCTCCACGGTCCCGGCGGTCCGCCCGTCGTAGAGGTCGGGCACGTGCACCTGGTGCCCGGCGGCCCGCAGCCGCTCCGCCGCCGTGTGCACGGCGGGCCGCAGCCCGTACGCGGAGTGGAACAGCACAACGTCGGCCATGGTGGGATCGCTTTCCGAAGGGGGCACTCTTGCTCTGCGCCCTCATCCTGCCAGTAGCCTGGCCGGGTGAGCGCGCGGCGTACAGGCCCGCAGGGGACCACGACGACGGAGGACTGAACCACCGATGGATGATGTGCTGCGGCCACTGCTGGTGATCGGTGGCACCGTCGCCCTCACCCTGCTCATGGGCTGGCTGATCGACCGCGCGCTGCGCGCCGCCGACGCCCGCCACCCCGAGACCCGGCTGTGGTCCCTGCTGCGCAGCTGCCAGCCGCCGCTGCAGGTGCTGCTCGCCTCGGGCGCCGTGCAGATCAGCTACGCGGTGTGGGAGCTGTCGCTGGGCAAGGGCGATGTGGTGCCCAAGATCCTGGCCACCCTCACCATCGCCTCCGCCGCCTGGCTGGCGATCCGCGCGGCCGACGCGGTCGCCGAGAACACCCTGGTCCGGTACGAGGCCAGGACGGAGGACCTGGCCCGGGTCCGGCAGTTCCGCACCCAGCTGACGATGCTGCGCCGGGTGGTCACCACCATCCTGGCGATCGTGGCGTCGGCGGTGGCGATACTGCTGGTCTTCCCGGACCTGCGGGCGCTGGGCACCTCGATGCTCGCCTCGGCCGGTGTGATCGGCGTGATCGCCGGTGTGGCGGCCCAGTCGATGCTCGGCAACCTGTTCGCCGGCCTGCAGATCGCCTTCGGCGAGTCGGTGAAGATCGGCGACACGGTCGTGGTGGACGGCGAGTGGGGCACCGTCGAGGAACTGTCGCTGGCCTTCCTCACCATCCGCATCTGGGACGACCGCCGGCTGACGATGCCGGTGTCGTACTTCAACAGCCGTCCCTACGAGAACTGGTCGCGCGGCGGCCACGAGATCACCGCGACGGTGTATCTGCACCTGGACCACGCCACCCCGATCCCGGCGCTGCGCAAGCGGCTCCAGGAGTTCCTGCTGGGCCGCGCGGACTGGGACGGCCGGGTGTGGAGCCTGGTGGTGACCGACAGTACGCCGACCACGATCCAGGTCCGTGCGGCGATGTCGGCCAAGGACTCCGGGGACGCCTGGACGCTGCGCTGCGCGGTCCGCGAGGAGCTGATCGCCTGGCTGCGGGACCACCACCCGCACGCCCTGCCCAGGGTGGCGCACTCCCCCGCGGCGATATCCCCCTCCGGGGCCGAGGACCGCCCCTCCCCCTGAGGTCCGCCCCCCGCGCCGGGGCTCCGGGGCCGGGCCCGTACCGGTCTACAGACTGCGCTGGTCCAGCTGACGCAGCACCCGGTCGACCACCTCCGGGTCGGAACCCGGCTCGCTGCGTGCGGCGAGCACCTCGTGCCGGGCCGCCGACAGCAGTTCGGCGTTGAGCCGGTGGATGTGCTTGAGGTAGCCGGCCCGCTTGTGGAAGGCGTCGCGCCGCTCGTCGTCCGCGATCCGCGGCGAGATCCGCACCCCGATGTCGTACGCGCGGCGCAGCAGGATCTCCGAGACCTCCTCGGGCAGGTCCTCCCCCTCCGCCTCCTCGATCTCCCGCAGCCGCCGCTTGGCGGCCTTGGCCGCCCGCATCGCCAGCTGGTGCTCCAGTTCCTCCTCGACGCCGCTGTCCGCGCGCACTCCCAGTTTCCCGGCGAGCCAGGGCAGCGTCAGTCCCTGGAGCAGCAGTGTGCCGAGGACCACCACGAAGGCGACGAAGACGAGGGCGTCGCGCTCGGGGAAGTCGGCGCCGGTATCCGTTGACAGCGGGATGGCCAGGGCCAGGGCGACCGAGGCCACTCCGCGCATCCCCGACCACCACATCACCAGGGTCTCGCGCGGGCTGACCGGGATCTCCTCGGCGTAGTCGGTGCGCCGGTGCAGCCGCTGGGTGAGCCAGGAGGCGGGCAGCAGCCACAGCAGCCGGACGAGGATGACCACGGCGAGGACGAGTCCGGCGGCCGGCAGCATCTCCCGCCAGCGGTCGGTGGCGGTGCCGAGCACGGTGTGCAGTTCGAGGCCGATGAGTCCGAAGGCGACGCCGGTGACCAGGGTGTCGATGATCGACCAGAACGCCTGTCCGGTCATCCGCCCGGCGACGTCGTCGGCGTCCGCGGAGCCCTCGCTCAGGAAGATGGCGGTGACGAGGACGGCGAGGACCCCGGAGCCGTGGGTCTGCTCGGCGATCACGTAGGCGGCGAAGGGCACCAGCAGTGTCATCCCGGTGCGCAGGGTCGCGTCGCCCAGCAGGGCGAGTACCTTGACGGTCGCCCAGCCCAGCACGACGCCGACCACGATCGCCACTGCCGCCGACAGCAGCAGTTCGGCGCCCGCCGTGCCCACCGAGAAGGTGCCGGTGACGGTCGCGGCGATGGCCACGTGGTAGAGGGTGATGGCGGTGACGTCGTTGAACAGGCCCTCGCCCTCCAGGATGGACACCATCCGGCGGGGTAGTCCGATCCGTCCGGCCACGGCGGTGGCGGCGATCGGGTCGGGGGGCGCGACGAGGGCGCCCAGCGCCACGGCGCCGGCCAGCGGCAGGCCCGGGACGATCGCGTGCGCCACCGCGGCGACGGCGGCGGTGGTGACGAAGACCAGGGCCACCGCCAGCAGCAGGATGGGCCGCAGGTTGGCGGTGAACTGCCGCCAGGATGTGCGCTGGACGGCCGCGTAGAGCAGCGGTGGCAGTACCAGGGGCAGGATCAGCTCGGGGGCGATCTCGACGTTCGGTACGAACGGCAGCAGGGCCAGCGCACCGCCGAACAGGGTCATCAGCACGGGCGCGGGCAGGGAGATCCGGTCGCCCAGCGGCACGGTGACCACGGCACCGAGCAGCAGGGCGAACAGCAGCGTGAGCTGGTCCATTCAGTTGATCCTAAAGGGACCCCTGTGTATTCGGGGCAAACGTCCGGGTAAGACCCCCGGCGCCGTCAGGCGGTCAGGCGCTCTCGGACCGCACGCGGTCCAGGGCCCGCTGGAGGTCCTCGGGGTAGGAGCTGGCGAACTCCGCCCACTGTCCGTCGCCGGGGTGGGTGAACCCGAGCCGCACGGCGTGCAGCCACTGCCGGGTGAGCCCCAGCCGCTTGGCGAGTGTCGGGTCGGCGCCGTAGGTCAGGTCTCCGACGCAGGGGTGCCGGTGCGCGGACATGTGCACCCGGATCTGGTGGGTGCGGCCCGTCTCCAGCTTGATGTCGAGCAGGCTCGCCGCCCGGAACGCCTCGATCAGGTCGTAGTGCGTGACCGAGGGCTTGCCCTCGGCGGTGACCGCCCACTTGTAGTCGTGCTGCGGGTGGCGCCCGATGGGCGCGTCGATGGTGCCGCTGAGCGGGTCGGGGTGGCCCTGGACGAGGGCCTGGTAGCGCTTGTCGACCGTGCGTTCGCGGAACTGCTGCTTGAGCACCGAGTAGGCGCGCTCGGACTTGGCGACGACCATCAGTCCCGAGGTGCCCACGTCCAGTCGGTGGACGATGCCCTGCCGTTCGGCCGCGCCCGAGGTGGCGATGCGGTAGCCGGCCGCGGCGAGGCCGCCGATCACGGTGGGCCCGGTCCAGCCGGGGCTGGGGTGGGCGGCGACCCCCACCGGCTTGTCGACCACGACCAGTTCGTCGTCGTCGTGCACGATTTCCATGCCCTCGACCGGCTCGGCCACCACGGTCACCGCGCCCGGCGGCGGGGGAATCTCGACCTCGATCCAGGAGCCGCCGGTCACCCGCTCGGATTTTCCGACCTCGGCGCCGTCCAGCCGCACCTTGCCCTCGCTGGCGAGTTCTGCCGCCTTGGTGCGGGAGAAGCCGAGCATCCGGGCGAGGGCGGCGTCGACCCGCTTCCCTTCCAGGCCGTCGGGTACGGGAAGGGTCCGGGTCTCGGGATGCGCGCTCACCCGAACGAGTATGCCCGAGGCCGGTCAGTCCTTGTGCACGGTGCCGTCCGGGTCAAGGCCCCGGAAGGAGAGGATGACGATGAGAATGCCACCGCAGACGATCGCCGAGTCGGCCAGGTTGAACACGGAGAAGTGCTGGACGGAGATGAAGTCCACGACGTGGCCCTCGAAGACCCCCGGGGCCCGGAAGAGCCGGTCGGTGAGGTTGCCGAACGCCCCGCCCAGCAGCAGTCCCAGCGCGATCGCCCACGGTGTGCTGTAGAGCTTGCGGGCCAGCCGGATGATCACCACCACCACGATGGCGGCCACGGCCGTCAGGAAGACGGTCAGCGCCTCGCCGAAGCCGAAGGCGGCCCCGCCGTTGCGGATCACCGAGAAGCGCAGCCAGTCGCCGATGATGTCGATGGAGCGCTGGTGCTCCAGCCACTCCACCGCGGCGATCTTGGTGACGAGGTCCAGCACGAAGGCGAACGCCGCCACCACCGCCAGCACGCCGACCCGGCGGCGCCGAGGCGCCGCGGGGTCGGCCCCGGGCTCTTCCGCCGCGTCCGCGGCCGCCTCCGGCTGGGGTGCCGTTTCCTCCACGGGCTCGTCCGGCTCCGGACGACGGGAGGAATCTTCGGGTGTCTCGATGGTGCGCTCCGCCTCGCTCACACGTTGAGGGTACGACACGGGCCGGTCCGATCACCCGACGACCGGCACGCCCGCCGTCAGACCCGCCGTTCCTGCCGCTGCTTGTCCTCGACGCACAGCGTCGCGCGGGGGAACGCCTGCATCCTGGCCTTCCCGATCGGCTTGCCGCACACCTCGCACGTTCCGTACGTGCCGGCCGCCAGCCGGTCCAGCGCCTTCTCCGTCTGGTAGAGCATCTCGCGCGCGTTGGCCGCGAGCGCCAGCTCGTGCTCGCGGGTGATGTTCTTCGAGCCGGTGTCCGCCTCGTCGTCCCCGGCACCGTCGCCCGAGTCACGCATCAGCCCGGCCAGCGCGTCCTCGGACGCGGCGATCTCGGTCCGCAGCCGGTCGGCCTCGCCCGTCAGCTCGCTGCGGGCCTCGGCGACCTCCTCCGGCGTCCAGGGGTCCTCGCCCGGCCGGACCGGCAGTTCCCCGGGGGCGGCGGCCCGGGCGGTGGGCACCGCGGCGGCCGAGTCCTCGGTCGTCTCCGTCGTCTCCGTCGTGGTGTTCTTCGCAGCCACCTTCTTGACTCCCGTCTCGTCCGTCGTGGACTTCTTGGCCGGCCTGCTCGCGGCCGTCCGCTTCGCGGGGGCGGCGCTGTGGGCCGTCTCCTCCGCCGCCGCCTTCCGCACGCTCTTCCCCGCCGTCTTCTTCGCCGGCTTCCGCGTGCTCTTCGTCGTCTTGGCCGTGGTCTTCTTGCCGGGCTCGGCCGGAGTGCCGTCCGATGAATCGCCGGTATCGCTCGCCACCATCGCGGCGGCCCCTTCACATAGTGTGATCTTGCTCGCGCATTGTGACCGGAACGATAAATCGACCCGGGGTGAGCGGCAACGGGGACGCGCCGATCCTCCTGCGTTGTGCCCCGCCCGGCCCCCGGATAACCGGTCGTTCCCCCTGCGCGACGCCCCGTACACTGGGGCGCAGCGAAAGGCATGGATGGGGACGAGTAGCGCCGTCCGGCAGCCAGGAGCGACCCGGGGACGGTGCGAGCCCGGGGGCGTGCGCGGCGCGAAGATCACCCCGGAGCCGCCGGAGGAAAGCCACACCGGGACCAGCTGTGTCCCGGTGGGTGAGTAGAGCCGGCATCGCGGCCCAATGAGGGGGCCGAGGAGGCGGTCAGCACCGCGCCCCGGCCAAGGAGGGTGGTACCGCGGGCGCCCGAGCCGGGCTCTCGTCCCTCCGACGGAGATCAGTGTGTCCGCCGGAGGAATGCCGATGACGCAGTACCGCCCCGTGCCGGCCCAAGTCGATCTGCCCGCGCTCGAACACGCGGTCCTCGACTTCTGGCGCGAGAACAAGACGTTCAACCGCACCCTGGAGCAGTCCCAGGGGCGCCCGGAGTGGGTGTTCTACGAGGGCCCGCCCACCGCCAACGGCATGCCGGGGGCCCACCACATCGAGGCGCGGGTCTTCAAGGACGCCTTTCCCCGCTACCGCACCATGCGCGGCTACCACGTCAGCCGCAAGGCCGGCTGGGACTGCCACGGCCTGCCCGTGGAGCTGGCGGTGGAGAAGGAGCTGGGCTTCACCGGCAAGCAGGACATCGAGGCGTACGGCATCGCGGCGTTCAACGCCAAGTGCCGCGAGTCGGTCACCCGGCACACGGACGCCTTCTCCGAGCTGACCACGCGCATGGGCTACTGGGTGGATCTCGACGACGCCTACCGCACCATGGACCCGCAGTACATCGAGTCCGTGTGGTGGTCGCTCAAGGAGATCTTCAACAAGGGCCTGCTCACCCAGGACCACCGGGTCGCGCCCTGGTGCCCGCGCTGCGGCACCGGCCTGTCCGACCACGAGCTGGCCCAGGGCTACGAGACGGTCGTCGACCCCTCCGTCTACGTCCGGATGCCGCTCACCTCCGGCCCGCTCGCCGGACAGGCGGCCCTGCTGGTGTGGACCACCACCCCCTGGACCCTGGTCTCCAACACCGCCGTCGCCGCCCACCCCGAGGTCACCTACGCCGTGGCAACCGACGGCGCCGAGCGGCTGGTCGTCGCCGAGGCGCTGCTGAGCACCGCGCTGGGCGAGGGCTGGCAGGCCACCGGCGAGACCTTCACCGGCGCCGAGATGGAACGCTGGACCTACCAGCGCCCCTTCGAGCTGGTCCCCTTCGACGAGGCCGCCCACTACATCGTCAACGACACCTACGTCACCACCGAGGACGGCACCGGTCTCGTCCACCAGTCGCCCGCCTTCGGCGAGGATGACCTGCGGGTCGGGCGCGCGTACGGCCTGCCGGTCGTCAACCCGGTCCGCCCGGACGGCACCTTCGCCGAGGACGTCCCGCTGGTCGGCGGCCAGTTCTTCAAGAAGGCCGACGAGGCGCTCACCGCCGACCTGCGCGAGCGCGGTCTGCTCTTCAAGCACCTGGCCTACGAGCACAGCTACCCGCACTGCTGGCGCTGCCACACCCCGCTGCTCTACTACGCACAGCCGTCCTGGTACATCCGCACCACCCAGGTCAAGGACGCCCTGCTGCGGGAGAACGAGAACACGACCTGGCACCCGGAGTCCGTCAAGCACGGCCGCTTCGGCGACTGGCTCAACAACAACATCGACTGGGCGCTCTCCCGCAACCGCTACTGGGGCACCCCGCTGCCCATCTGGCGCTGCGCCGAGGACCACCGCACCTGTGTCGGCTCGCTCGCCGAGCTGAGCGAGCTGACCGGCACCGACCAGTCGGGGCTGGACCCGCACCGCCCGTACATCGACGAGATCACCTTCCCCTGCACGGCCGAGGGCTGCGCGCTCACCGCCACCCGGGTCCCGGAGGTCATCGACGGCTGGTACGACTCGGGCGCCATGCCGTTCGCGCAGTGGGGCTACCCGCACCGCAACCGCGAGGAGTTCGAGAAGCACTACCCGGCCCAGTACATCGCCGAGGCCATCGACCAGACCCGGGGCTGGTTCTACACCCTGATGGCCGTGGGCACCCTGGTCTTCGACAAGAACTCCTACGAGAACGTCGTCTGCCTGGGCCACATCCTGGCCGAGGACGGCCGCAAGATGTCCAAGCACCTGGGCAACACCCTGGAGCCCATCCCGCTCATGGACCAGCACGGCGCGGACGCGGTGCGCTGGTTCATGGCGGCGGGCGGCTCCCCGTGGGCGGCCCGCCGGGTGGGCCACGGCACCATCCAGGAGGTGGTGCGCAAGACGCTGCTCACCTACTGGAACACCGTCGCCTTCCAGTCCCTGTACGCGCGCGCCGCGTCCTGGGCCCCGGCGGCGGGCGACCCGGCGCCGGCCGACCGGCCGCTGCTGGACCGCTGGCTGCTGAGCGAGCTGAACGCCCTGGTCGAGATGGTCACCAAGGCCATGGACACCTATGACACCCAGCGGGCCGGCAAGCTGATCTCGACGTTCGTCGACGATCTGTCCAACTGGTACGTGCGCCGTTCCCGCCGCCGTTTCTGGCAGGGCGAGCCGGCCGCGCTGCGCACCCTGCACGAGGTGCTGGAGACCGTGACCCGGCTGATGGCCCCGCTGGTGCCGTTCATCACCGAACGGGTCTGGCAGGACCTGGTGGTGCCGGTGACCCCCGGTGCCCCCGATTCGGTGCACCTGGCCGGCTGGCCGGACTCCGACCCGTCCCGGGTGGACGCGGATCTGTCGCAGGACATGCTGCTGGTGCGCCGCCTGGTGGAGCTGGGCCGGGCCACCCGCGCGGAGTCCGGGGTGAAGACCCGGCAGCCGCTGTCCCGGGCGCTGGTCGCGGCGCAGGGCTTCGAACTGCTCGGCGAGGACCTGCGGGAGCAGATCGCCGACGAGTTGAACGTCACCGGGCTGGCCGCGCTCTCCGAGATGGGCGGCTCGCTGGTGGACACCACCGCGAAGGCCAACTTCCGGGCGCTGGGACGCCGCTTCGGCAAGCGCACCCAGCCGGTCGCGCAGGCCATCGCGGCGGCGGATGCCACCGAGTTGTCGGCGGCGCTGCGGGCCGGCACGGCCGCGGTCGAGGTGGAGGGCGAGCGGATCGCCCTCACCCCGGAAGAGGTCATCATCACCGAAACGCCCCGCGAGGGCTGGTCGGTGGCCTCGGACACCGGTGCGACCGTGGCGCTGGACCTGGAGATCACTCCGGAGCTGCGCCGGGCGGGCATCGCCCGGGACATCATCCGGCTGGTGCAGGAGGCCCGCAAGAACAGCGGCCTGGAGGTCACCGACCGGATCGCGGTGCGCTGGGCGGCCACCGACCCGGAGGTGAGCCGCGCCCTGGCGGACCACCAGGCGCTGATCTCCACGGAGGTGCTGGCCGCGGACTTCGCGGAGGGCGAGCCCACCGACGCCTTCGGCCCGGCCTTCAGCGATGAGGATCTGACCCTCACCTTCCACCTGCGCCGGGTGTAGCGGCACGGGGGGTGTGCCGGGCGGGCCGGGTGGCCCGCCCGGCACACCGACCTGATCGCTCCCCCGCGCACACCAACGAGGCCGGGCCCGGACATCTTGTCCGGGCCCGGCCTCGTTGGTGATATGCCGACGCGTTACGCCGTGGTGGGCGACGTCAGTTGTCGTCCTCGTCGATCAGGAACCCGCGCATCGGGGACGGGGCCTGCTGCTGGACCGGCTGCGGGCCGGCCGGGCGGACCGGCGCCATCGGCTGGGTCATCGCCGGGGACATCCCCTGCTGGCCGCCGTAGGACGGCGGACCCGCGTGACCGCCACCGGGGTGGCCGCCGTGGGTGCCGTTGTGACCGGGGCCGCCCATCTGCTGCTGACCGCCCATGGACTGGTGTCCGCCGCCCATGCCACCGCCCGGACCGGACGGCGCGCCGGCCGAGGCCAGCGAGGGCTGCGGGGACGGCGGCAGCGAAGCGGCCGCCGGGGTGCGCGGCGGGGCGAGCGAGTCGTCGGACTGGCTCTCCAGCTGACGCAGCTGGCTCTCCAGGTACGACTTCAGTCGCGTGCGGTACTCCCGCTCGAAGCCGCGCAGGTCCTCGACCTTGCGCTCCAGGGTGGCGCGGGCGGACTCCAGGGAGCCCATCGCGACCCGGTGCTTCTCCTGGGCGTCCCGCTCCAGCGCGTCGGCCTTGGCGCGGGCGTCCCGCTCCAGACCCTCGGCACGGCTGCGCGCCTCACCGACGATCTTGTTGGCCTCGGAACGGGCCTCCGCGATCGCCTGGTCGGCGGTCTGCTGCGCGAGGGACAGCACACGGGCAGCGCTCTCGTTGCCGCCGGGCTGCTGCATCGGGCCGGGGCCGCCGGGGCCGGGGCCGTGGCCCATCGGGCCGGGGCCGCCCATCTGCTGGTGCTGCTGCATCTGACCGGGACCACCGGGACCACCGGGGCCGCCCAGCGGGTTGGGGCCACCGGGACCCATCGGTCCACCGGGGCCGGGGCCGTGACCCATCGGGCCGGGGCCGCCCATCTGCTGGTGCTGCTGCATCTGACCGGGACCACCGGGACCACCCGGACCGCCCGGACCCATCGGACCACCGGGCCCCGGCAGCTGGGGCGGGCCGCCCATCTGCTGTTGCTGGGGACCGGGTTGCGGACCGGATATGGCCGGCGGGCCACCGGGCCCGCCGGGGCCACCGGGCCCGGGGCGTTCCTGGGGCTCCGGCTTGCGCATGTTCTGCTGATTCTGGGCGGCGGCGCGGGTGGCGGCCGCGAGTTTGGCGCGCAGGTCCTCGTTCTCCCGCAGCAGCCGGGTCAGCTCTGCCTCGACCTCGTCGAGGAAGGCGTCGACCTCGTCCTCGTCATAGCCTTCGCGGAGACGGACAGTGGTGAACTGCTTGTTCCGCACGTCCTCGGGGGTCAACGGCATCTCTTCACCTCAACGTATTTCGTCAGCATATCGGCAAGACCGTACTCGTTCACAGCCCGGCCACGACGTTGATCAGGATGTAGACGATGATCATGAGTACGAAGAAGGACAGATCAAGCGCCACACCCCCGAAGCGCAGCGGAGGAATCACCTTCCGCAGCGCCTTCAGCGGCGGATCGGTGACAGTGTAGGTGGCCTCCAGGGCGACGACCATCGCCCGTCCGGGCTGCCATGAGCGCGCGAACATGAAGACGTAGTCCATCACCAGCCGGAAGAGCAGAAGTCCGAGGACGCAATACAAGGCGATCAGGATCACGTCTCGTACGATGCCCATCCTGGGTGTCCCTCTCCCCTGCCCTGCCCGGCCGGTTGGCCGGGTTCGCTCTCGTCCGGTTGCTGTCGTGTCAGCTCTGGTTGAAGAACCCGCCCTCAGCGATCCGGGCCTTGTCCTCCGCCGTTACATCGACGTTAGCAGGCGACAGAAGGAAGACCTTCTGCGTCACGCGCTCGATGCTGCCATGCAGACCGAAGACCAAGCCAGCGGCAAAGTCGACAAGTCGCTTCGCGTCCGTGTCGTCCATCTCCGTGAGGTTCATGATCACCGGGGTTCCCTCGCGGAAGTGTTCCCCGATCGTACGGGCTTCGTTGTAGGTGCGCGGGTGCAGCGTGGTGATGCGATACGGCTCCCGCTCGGACACGACCTTGGGCATGATCACCGGTGCGCTCTTCTCGACGTGGGGTCGTTCGGATGTGATGGAAGACACGGGAGCGATCCTCCCAGGTCGTCTGTTTTCCGACAGGAGGGGCGCCGGGGCCGGTTCACTCTCCCGCTGGGCCGGCGGATGCACCACCCGCACCGGCTCCTCCACCCGCTCCCGGGGCGGCGGTTCGTGCGCCTGCTGGCGCCGTGCGCGCTCCGGCTCGGGCTCGGGTTCGAAATCGTCGTCGGGGCCGTACCCCGGGCGGTCGTAGCCGTCGTCCTCCACGAGGCCGAGGTAGACCGCCATCTTGCGCATCGCGCCAGCCATCGACTGGATCCTCCGCTCTCTGGTGGATCGGCACCGCCCCGGATGGGCCGTCAATCCACGTCACTGTGCCCGAATGTATCGGGAATGACCATATTTTCGGCAGTGTTCCGACTCGTTTGGCGACGTTACCCGAGGGCGGGGCGGACTCCGAGTACCGCACTGCCGACGCGTACGTGTGTCGCCCCCGCCCCGATCGCCTCCTCAAGGTCGGCGCTCATACCCGCCGAAACCATGGTGGCAGCAGGATGGGTGGCGCGCAGGTCCCTTGAGATTTCCCACAGCCGTTCAAAGGCGTACGCCGGGCGCCCGGCGTACGCCCCACTCAGCGGGGCGACCGTCATGAGTCCGGCGAGCTCCAGGCCGGGGGCGTCCGCCACCGCGTGCGCCAACTCCTCCACGCCCTCCGGCGCTACCCCGCCCCGGCCCGCACCCTGTCCGGATTCCTTCTCCAGGGCGACCTGAACCAGTACCTGCAACGGCGGGCGCCCGGCGGTGGCCACCGCCGAGGAGAGCGCGCCGACCAGCCGCACCCGATCCACCGAATGCACATAATCGGCATATCCGGCCACCGAACGGACCTTATTGGTCTGCAACTGACCCACAAAGTGCCAGTTCAGTGAAAGATCCGCGCAGGCCGCCGCCTTCTGCGCCGCCTCTTGGTCCCGGTTTTCCGCGAAATGCCGGATTCCCAGGCCCGCCAGCAGCCGCACATCCTCCACCGGGTAGGTCTTGGTCACCACCACCAGCGTGACGTCCTCCCGCGCGCGCCCCGCCGCACCACACGCGCGGACAATGCGCTCCTCCACCCGGGCGAGCCCCGACCTCAGTTCCTGCTCGCGCTCACTCATAGGGGGGACACCCATACATAGCTGGCCTGCCGTCCGGTGGTCCGGTCCCGGCGGTAGGAGTAGTGGTCGGCGGACTCCAGCGTGCACACCGGGGAAAGCAGGAAGTCGGTGACCCCAACACCCGCCAGCTGCCGGCGCACGCCCTCACCGATGTCGATCCCGGGAGTACCGCTCCGGGTGAAGCAGCCACTGCCCGGCACCGCGGCCTCGACCTCGTCACGCATCGCGGCCGGCACCTCGTAACAGGGGCCGCACACCGCGGGTCCGGTCCTGGCGGTGATCCGCTCCGGCTCGGCGCCCAGCGCCACCATCGCCTCGATGGTGGCCGGCACCACCCCCAGAGCGAGCCCCGGCCGCCCGGCGTGCGCCGCGCCGACCACTCCGGCGGTGGCGTCGGCCAGCAGAACGGGGGTGCAGTCGGCGGTGAGCACCGCGAGGGCCAGACCGCGCCGGGCGGTCACCAGCCCGTCCGCGCGGGGGGCCAGTCCACCGGGCCACGGGCCCTCGGCGACCGCGACCTCCCGGCCGTGCACCTGCGTCATCCAGCACACCGCGGCCGGATCAAGACCCAGATCGGCCGCCGCGCGCGCCCGGTTGGCCTCGACAGCGGCGCTGTCGTCACCGACCGCGCCGCCCAGATTGAGCGTGTCATACGGAGCGGCGCTCACCCCGCCCCACCGGTTGGTGAAGGCGAAATGCGCGCCGCTCGCCATGCTCTGTCGGTCTATCACGTCAGGAAATGATCACTTGAGGAAGTCGGGGACGTCGAGCTCCTCGGCCTGACCGCCGTCGTACGGGCGGGCCGAGGGCACCTGGGGGCTGAGCGGGGTCGTCGTCTCGGGCCGTTCGGCGACCGGCTCGGCGACCGCGGGCGTCTCACGCTCGGCCGGCTCACGGGAGGGCAGGGTGCCGAGCCCTCCGAAGGAGGGGCGCTCACCGTCGCCGTCCGTGCCGCGGTCCTTGGCCGCCGGCGCCGGCGTCTCCTCCTTGGCGCTGTACGAGCCGAGCACCCGGTCCCGGCTGCGGGCCGGCGGCTGGCCGCCGTCGAACCCGGCCGCGATGACGGTGACCCGGACCTCGTCGCCCAGCGCGTCGTCGATGACCGCGCCGAAGATGATGTTGGCCTCGGGGTGGGCGGCCTCGCTCACCAGCTGGGCGGCCTCGTTGATCTCGAACAGACCGAGGTCGGAACCGCCGGAGATGGACAGCAGCACCCCGCGCGCCCCGTCGATGGAGGCTTCCAGCAGCGGGGAGGAGATCGCCATCTCGGCGGCGGCCACCGCGCGGTCGTCGCCGCGCGCCGAGCCGATGCCCATCAGGGCGGAGCCGGCCTCCGACATCACGGACTTGACGTCGGCGAAGTCCAGGTTGATCAGGCCGGGGGTGGTGATGAGGTCGGTGATGCCCTGCACACCCGACAGCAGGACCTGGTCCGCGGACTTGAAGGCGTCCAGGACGCTGACCTGGCGGTCCGAGATGGACAGCAGGCGGTCGTTGGGGATGACGATGAGGGTGTCGACCTCGTCGCGCAGCTGGGCGATGCCGTCCTCGGCCTGGTTGGCGCGGCGGCGGCCCTCGAAGGTGAAGGGCCGGGTGACCACGCCGATGGTCAGGGCGCCGAGGGTACGGGCGATGTTCGCGACCACCGGCGCGCCGCCGGTGCCGGTGCCGCCGCCCTCGCCCGCGGTGACGAAGACCATGTCGGCCCCCTTGAGGACCTCCTCGATCTCCTCGCGGTGATCCTCGGCGGCCTTGCGGCCCACCTCCGGGTCGGCTCCGGCGCCCAGGCCACGGGTGAGCTCACGGCCGACGTCGAGTTTGACGTCGGCGTCGCTCATCAGCAGCGCCTGCGCATCGGTGTTGATCGCGATGAACTCGACGCCTTTGAGACCGACCTCGATCATCCGGTTGATGGCGTTGACGCCACCGCCGCCGATACCGACGACCTTGATGACTGCGAGGTAGTTCTGCGGTGCTGCCACGTCGAAGGCCTCTCGCCTCGATTACGTATCGCCGCTCCGCGGATGCAGCGGTGCGCCGAAGGATGCCGATGGGACGGTTTGGGAAAGCCGACCCGACCCTAACGCTCAAGTTTAGGGTTAGCTGTGCTGGTCGTTCCTTGGATTGCTCGGAACGGACACTAAGTCGACATGTGGTACGCGTTCAACGAACACGCCGAACCTCCCGTTTTTCTTTTCACCCTATGTGATCACGCTTGGTGCGGCGAACCAGGTATCCATCGTCAACCCCCCGACGCGGCCGGGGCGCTGGGCACGCTCACATCGAAGTGCCGGGCGTCCGGGGCCGCTTTCATCAGTATGGTCAGCGCTTCCGCCTTCGCCGGGGAGTCCTCCGGACTCCCCCAGCGCACGGTGCGATCATCTGATAGTTCAAGGGTGATGGCGTCGTAGGACGCGATCCGGATCACCGAGGTCTCCCCGGCCAGCGGCCCGGGCAGCGCCGACGCCACCGCCACCGCGTCGCGCAGCGTGCGCTCCTCACCGAACCGGCGGGCGCTGGGGCTGTCCTCCATGTCCAGCTCCAGCAGCGGTACGGAGGGCAGCGGCTCGGCGATCTCCGCGAACCGCACGCCCTCGTCGTCCACCTCGGCATAGCCGCCCGGCGCCGGAAGCTGGGCCTGCGGCTCGCGCTCGGTGAGTTTCAGACCCACCCCGTGCGGCCAGGCGCGGACCACCCGCACCGACTTCAGCCGGGGCAGTTCGGCGAGCAGCCGCGCCTCGATGGCGTCCTTGTCCAGCGAGGCCATCGGCGCGCCCAGCGGAACCGCGGCCACCGACAGCACCTGATCGCCGGTCAGTTCCCGTCGGCTCTCCGGCTCCCAGCTCACCGACACCTTCTCGATGCGCAGCCACTGCGAACCGTACAGCGCCCAGGCGCCGAAGCCGGCCAGCCCGACGGCCGCCACCAGCAGCAGCGCCGACAGGATCCGGGAGCGCGGCAGCAGCCGACGGCCCGGCGGGCGCTGCCCGGCCCCGGGCGGTGCCTTCACCTGTCGCCGCTGGGCGACGCTGCCGGCTCCGGCCACGCTCCCTCGCCTTCCTCAGCCGCCCGCTACGACTTGCGGGCCGCGATCGCCTCGTGCACCATGCCGACGAGCAGATCGTCGGCGTCCGGCCGGCCGAACTCACTGGCCGCCCTGGACATCGCCAGCAGCCGACCCGGATCGGTCAGCACCGGCAGGACGTTGCCCTTGACCCACTCCGGCGTCAGCTCCGCGTCGTCCACGATCAGTCCACCGCCCGCCTTCACCAGCGGCTGGGCGTTCAGCCGCTGTTCGCCGTTGCCGATCGGCAGCGGGACGTAGGCGGCCGGCAGCCCGACGGCCGACAGTTCGGCGACGGTCATCGCGCCCGCGCGGCACAGCATCATGTCGGCCGCCGCGTACGCGAGGTCCATGCGGTCCACATACGGTACCGGGACGTACGGCGGCATCCCGGGCATCGTCTCCACCTGCGGCAGGTCGTTCTTCGGACCGACCGCGTGCAGGATCTGCACCCCGGAGCGCTGAAGGACCGTCACCGAGGCCTGGACGACCTCGTTCAGGCGCCGCGCGCCCTGCGAACCGCCCGACACCAGCAGGGTGGGCAGATTGGGGTCGAGCCCGAACGCGGCACGCGCCTCGGCCCGTACCGCCATCCGGTCCAGGGTCGCGATCGAACGGCGCAGCGGGATGCCCACGTAGCGGGCGTGCCGCAGCTTGCTGTCCGGAGTGGAGACGGCGACGAACTTCGTGTACCGGGCGCCGATCTTGTTGGCGAGTCCGGGACGCGCGTTGGCCTCGTGGACCACGATCGGCACCCGCTGCCGCTTGGCCGCCAGGTAACCCGGCAGGGCCACGTAGCCGCCGAAGCCCACCACGCAGTCCGCCTTGGTGCGCTCCAGGATCTCCTCGGCGGCCTTGACCGTTCCGCGCAGCCGCCCGGGGACGGTGATCAGCTCGGGGGTCGGCTTGCGCGGCAGCGGTACGGCCGGGATCAGGCCGAGTTCGTAGCCACGCTCGGGCACCAGCCTGGTCTCCAGGCCGCGCTCCGTGCCGAGGGCCGTGATCCCCACGGTCGGGTCCTGCCTGCGCAGGGCGTCCGCGAGGGCGAGCGCGGGCTCGATGTGACCGGCGGTCCCCCCGCCGGCGAGTACAACATGCACCGAATTTCACCGCTCTCCGGACGGCGCCTTCTTCGCGCGCCGTCTCATCGACTTACCAATGAGCCCAGGTTTCCGCATGGCCAGGGCCGCCCCGGCGGCGGGGTCGCTGCGCGCGAAGGCGATCAGCAGCCCGACCGCGAACATGGTGGACAGCAGGGCGGACCCCCCGTACGAGAACAGCGGGAGGGGCACCCCGGCGATGGGAAGCAGTCCCAGCACCGCGCCGATGTTCACCACGACCTGGGTCATGATCCAGGCTGTCACCCCGCCCGCGGCATACCTCACGAAGGGGTCCTCCGTGCGTCCGGCCACGCGGATACCCGCATAGCCTAGAGCCGCGAACAGACCGAGCACCGACAGCGTCCCCGCAAGACCGAGCTCCTCCCCCGTGATGGCGAAGATGAAGTCCGTGTGGGGCTCGGGGAGTTCACCCCATTTCTCCACACTGGCGCCCAGCCCCGAGCCGAACCAGCCGCCGCTGGCGAGGGCGTAGATGCCGTGCACGGCCTGCCAGCAGCGGTCGCCGTCGCCCGGCTCGGTGGCGCCGACGCAGGCGAGCCGGTCCATGCGGTGCGGGGCGGCGGCCATGAACAGCGCCGCGAGACCGGCGGCGGTGGCCAGCACGCCGGTGAACAGCCGGGTGGGGGCGCCGGCCAGCCACAGCAGGGCGAAGAGGATCATCGTGAGGATGACCACGGTGCCCATGTCACCGCCCAGCATCACCAGGCCGTAGACGAGCAGCGCGCCGGGGATCAGCGGGATGAGCAGGTGCCGGATCTGGCCGAGCAGCGCCCTGTCCCCCTTGCGCGCGAGCAGATCGGCGCCCCACAGCACCAGGGCGAGTTTGGCGAACTCGCTGGGCTGGAGGCGGAACCCGCCCACCAGGTCAAGCCAGTTGGTGTTGCCGTTCACCTCGACGCCGATGCCGGGCACCTGGACGAGGACGAGCAGGCCGACGGTGACGGCGAGGAACGGATAGGTCAGCGCGCGCAGCAGCCGGATCGGCATCCGCATGGCGAGGATCAGCAGCACCGCGCCGCCGGCGAAGGCCAGCAGTTGCTTGTGGAAGTAGTACGTGGCGGGCAGCCCCCAGCGCAACGCCTGGATCTGGGAGGCCGAGAAGACCATCACCAGGCCGAGGAAGGCCAGCAGCAGCCCCGTGCCGAGCAGCACGTAATAGGCCGTCAGCGGCCGGTCCCAGGTGCGCCGGAGGCGGCGTACGAAGCGCGGCGTGCGCGGCGCTCTGGAGGGCCGTGAAGGCGGCCTGGGGGCACGCTTCCTGGCCGCGGCGGGCGCGGCCTTCGTCCGGGACGCGGCGGCCGGGGACCGGCGCGGGGCCGGGGCCACCTTTCCCCGGGCCGACGGCGTCCGGCCGCGCGCCTCGCGCAGCACGAGCCCTTCGGCTCCGGCCGGTGCCACGGCGGGCAGCACGGCCGCCGGCAGCCAGCGCCGGCCACCCGACCCATCAGCACCCGTACGTCTCATGCTCTCCCCCACCGCTCTCCGGCACCTGGACGGAACATCATGGCCGCACCGGCGGCCGTCGCGACACGGCGGTACGGAAACGTCCGCGCGGCCGGTGCCGGGAGAACGGGGCGCGGGTGGGCGGCGGTCTCCCGGCGGGTGGCGGCCGGCCGGTGCCCGGGGGGTCTGTGCTCCGCCCTCGACGGCAGGCAGGGCGTCATCGCTCCGTCCCCTCCTCGGTGTCCCGCCGGCGGCCGGAGGTGGCGGGGTCAGTCGGTCAGGTCCGCGACGGCCGCCGCGAACGCCTCGCCGCGCTCGTTGTAGTTGGTGAACATGTCCATCGACGCACAGGCCGGGGCCATCAGGACGGTGTCGCCGGGACGGGCGAGCGCGGTCGCCTCCCGTACGGCGGCGGCCATCGCTTCAGTGTCGGTCCGGTCGAGGCCGACGACCGGGACATCCGGCGCGTGTCGCGCCAGGGCGTCGGCGATCAGCTGCCGGTCGGCGCCGATCAGTACGGCGCCGCGCAGCCGGCCGGCGGCCGTCTTGACCAGGTCGTCGAAGGTGGCGCCCTTGGCCAGGCCGCCGGCGATCCACACGATGGACTCGTAGGCGGCCAGCGAGGCCTGGGCGGCGTGGGTGTTGGTGGCCTTCGAGTCGTTCACGTAGGAGACGCCCGCCACGTCCGCGACGTGCGCGATGCGGTGCGCGTCGGGGGTGAAGGCGCGCAGCCCGTCCCGTACCGCCTTGGGTTCGACGCCGTAGGCGCGGGCCAGGGCCGCCGCCGCCAGCGCGTTGGCGATGTTGTGCGGGGCGGCCGGGGTCACATCGGTGACCTCGGCCAGCTCCTGGGCCTGCCGGTGGCGCTGGGGGATGAAGGCGCGGTCGACCAGGATGCCGTCCACCACGCCCAGCTGGGAGGGCCCGGGGGTTCCCAGGGTGAAGCCGATGGCGCGGCAGCCCTCGACCACGTCCGCCTCGCGGACCAGGTCCTCGGTGGCGGGGTCGGCCGCGTTGTAGACGCAGGCGACGGTGTTGCCCTCGTAGATCCGGCCCTTGTCGGCGGCGTAGCCGGCCATCGAGCCGTGCCAGTCGAGGTGGTCGGGGGCGAGGTTGAGCACCGCGGCCGAGTGCGGGCGCACCGAGGGCGCCCAGTGCAGCTGGTAGCTGGAGAGTTCGACGGCGAGCACGTCGTACGGCTCGCCGGAGAGCACCACGTCGATGATCGGGGTGCCGATGTTGCCGACCGCCGCCGTGCGCAGGCCCGCCGCCGTGAGGATGGCGGCGAGCATTTGTACGGTGGTGGTCTTGCCGTTGGTGCCGGTGACGGCCAGCCACGGCGGGGCGTCGGGGCCGCGCAGCCGCCAGGCGATCTCGACGTCGCCGACGACCTCGACCCCGGCCGACCCGGCGGCGGCGAACAGCGCGCTGTCCGGCCGCCAGCCGGGCGAGGTGACCACCAGGTCCGTGCCCTCCGGGAGGGTGGCGCCGTCGCCGAGCCGCACCGTGATGCCGGTGTGGGCCCGTTCCAGCTCGGCGGCGGCGCCGCGCTGCCGCTCGCCGTCACCGCCGTCGACCACCGTGACGCGGGCGCCGAGGCCGGCCAGGGCGCGGGCGGCGGAGATGCCGCTCACGCCGAGTCCGGCGACGGTGATCCGCTGCCCGGAGAACTCGCTCACCAGTCCGCCACCCATCCGCCGTAGAAGACTCCGATACCGACGATCACGCAGATGCCCTGGATGATCCAGAATCGGACCACGACCAGAACCTCGCTCCACCCCTTCAGTTCGAAGTGGTGCTGGAGCGGTGCCATCTTGAACACCCGGCGTCCGGTGAGCCGGAAGGAGCCGACCTGGATCACCACGGACATGGTGATCAGGACGAACAGACCGCCGAGCAGGGCCACCAGCAGCTGGGTGCGGGAGACGATGGCCAGACCGGCCAGGGCGCCGCCCAGGGCCAGCGAGCCGGTGTCGCCCATGAAGATCTTGGCGGGCGAGGTGTTCCACCACAGGAAGCCGAACAGGGCGCCCATCATGGCGGCGGCGACCACGGCGGTGTCCAGCGGGTCGCGCACCTCGTAACAGGTGGCCCCGGCGGTCAGCTCGTTGGCGCAGGTCTGGCCGTACTGCCACACGCCGATGAAGACATAGGCGCCGAAGACCATCACCGAGGCACCGGTGGCCAGGCCGTCCAGGCCGTCGGTCAGGTTCACGCCGTTGGACATCGCAAGGATCATGAACAGCGCCCACAGCACGAACAGCACCGGGCCGATGGACCAGCCGAAGTCCTGGGTGAAGGACAGGTGCGTGGAGCCGGGGGTCAGGCCGCGCGAGTCGGAGAAGTTCAGCGCGAGGATCGCGAAGGCGATACCGACGAAGAACTGGCCGAGCATCTTGGCGCCGGCCCGCAGACCGAGCGAGCGCTGCTTGACGATCTTGATGTAGTCGTCGAGGAAGCCGACCAGGCCCATCCCGGCGAACAGGAACAGCACCAGCAGCCCGGTGATGGTGGGCGCGGAGCTGGTCATGATCTTGGTCGCGGCGTACGCGATCAGGGTGGCCAGGATGAACGCGATACCGCCCATGGTGGGGGTGCCGCGCTTGCCGGCGTGGCCGCGTGGGCCGTCGTCCCGGATGAACTGGCCGTAGCCCTTGCGGGCGAGCAGCTTGATCAGGAGCGGGGTGCCGATCAGCGTGAGGAACAGCCCGATGGCACCGGAGAAGAGGATCTGCCTCATCGGGCGGCGACCTCACCAACGCCGTCGACGTCGCCGGCCAGTGCGATGGCGACCTGCTCCAGGCCCACCGACCTGGACGCCTTCACCAACACCACATCTCCCGGCCGCAACTGACCGCGCAGCAGCTCCACCGCTGCCGAAGCGTCGGACACGTGCACCGACTCCTCACCCCACGAACCCTCGTTCTTGGCGCCCATGTCCAGCCAGGCGGCCTCTTGACCGCCCACGGACACAAGCTTGCTGACGTTGAGCCGGACGGCGAGCCGTCCGACGGCGTCGTGCTCGGCGAGCGCGTCGTCCCCCAGCTCGGCCATGGCGCCGAGCACCGCCCACGTACGGCCACCCCCGGCTCCGGCGGCGCCGCCCATGGCGGCGAGTGCGCGCAGGGCGGCCCGCATGGAATCCGGGTTGGCGTTGTAGGCGTCGTTGACGATCGTCACGCCGTCCGCTCGCTCGGTGACCTCCATCCGCCACTTCGAGAGCGGGCCCGCGGCGGAAAGCGTTTGAGCGATCTCCGCAGCGGACATGCCTACCTCATGCGCAACAGCCGCAGCGGCAAGCGCGTTCGACACATGGTGCTCACCGTACAACCGCATGGTCACGTCGGCGCACCCGGTGGGGGTCTTGAGGCGGAACGCGGGGCGTCCCTGAGGGGTCAGATGGACGTCTTCGGCGCGGATGTCCGCCTCTTCGGCCTCCCCGAAGAACACGGTACGGGCGCGGGTGCGCTCGCTCATCGCGCGCACCAGGGGGTCGTCGGCGTTGAGAATCGCCACCCCGCCCTCCTCGGCCGGCGGCAGCCCTTCGACGATCTCGCCCTTGGCCTGCGCGATCGCCTCCCGGCTGCCGAACTCGCCCAGGTGGGCGGTGCCCACGTTCAGCACCATGCCGATGGTGGGCGGGGCCAGCGTCGTGAGATAGCGGATGTGGCCGATCCCGCGGGCGCCCATCTCCAGCAGGAGATGACGGGTTTCCCCGGTCAGGCGCAGCGCGGTCAGCGGCAGGCCGATCTCGTTGTTGAACGATTCGGCGGTGTAGACCGTGGGGCCCACGCGCTCCAGCAGCTGGGCGGTGAGGTCCTTGGTGCTCGTCTTGCCGGAGGAGCCGGTGAGGGCGATGACCGGGGTACCGAGCCGGCGCACCGTGTGCTGGGCGAGGGCACCCAGCGCTTCGGTGACGTCGTCGACCACGATCGTGGGGACCCCGGCGCCGAGGCGGCGGGTGGCCAGGACGACGGCCGCGCCGGCGGCGACCGCCCGGTCGGCGAAGTCGTGGCCGTCGACGCGGTCGCCCGGCAGGGCGGCGAACAGGGCGCCGGGGACGGCCTCCCTGGAGTCGATGACCACGGGCCCGGTGACGGGAGGTGGCGGCTCCGGTATGTCGTGCGGGGTGCCCCGTACGACCGTGACGAGCTCAGCAACGGGAAGAGGGATCACTTCAGTGGGCCTCGCGTGGCGTTGTGGCGTGAGGGCGGATGGGCAACCGCGGCCCGCTCGATGGCGGCACGCAGTTCGGTTCGGTCGTCGAAGGGCCGGATGACTCCGGCGATGTCCTGGCCCAGCTCGTGGCCCTTGCCGGCCACCAGGACGGTGTCGCCCGCCTCGGCGCGGGCGACGGCCAGGGCGATGGCGGCGGCGCGGTCCTCCTCCAGGAGGACGGTGCCGCGCTCGTGAACGGGCACCTCGGCGGCGCCGGCGAGCATCGCGGCGAGGATGGCCAGCGGGTCCTCGGAGCGCGGGTTGTCGGAGGTGAGCACGGCGGTGTCGGCGAGCCGGGCGAGCGCGGCGCCCATCGCGGGCCGCTTGTGCGGGTCGCGGTCGCCGCCGCAGCCCAGCACGGCGTGCACCTTGCCCTCGGTGACCTTGCGCAGGGCGTACAGCACCGATTCGACGGCGTCCGGCTTGTGCGCGTAGTCCACGACGGCGAGGTAGGGCTGCCCCGCGTCCACCCGCTCCAGGCGCCCCGGGACGCCGGGGACGGTGGCGATGCCGCCGGCCGCGGTGACCGGGTCGATGCCGGCCACGGCCAGGGCGGCGATGGCACCGAGGGTGTTGGCGACGTTGAACGGGCCGGGCAGCGGCGCGGTGGCGGACACCCGTACCCCGCCGGGCCCGATGGCGGTGAAGGTGGAGCCGAGCGGGCCCAGGGTGACGTCCCCGGCGCGCCAGTCGGCGTCCGGGTGGCCCTCGGCGGAGAAGGTGGTGATCGGGATCTCGGCCTCACCGGCGAGGCGGCGGCCGTACTCGTCGTCGATGTTGACGACCCCGGCCTGGGCCCTGGCCTTGGTGAACAGCTGCGCCTTGGCGGCGTAGTAGTCGGCCATGTCGGGGTGGAAGTCGAGGTGCTCGGGGCTGAGGTTGTTGAAGACCGCCACGTCGAAGACGACGCCGTCCACCCGGCCCATCACCAGCGCGTGGCTGGAGACCTCCATGGCGAGCGAGGTCACTCCGCGTTCGCGCATCACGGCGAACAGTCCCTGCAGCTCGGTGGCCTCCGGGGTGGTGCGCTCGGACTTCACCCGCTGGTCCCCGATGCGGGTCTCGACCGTGCCGATCAGCCCGGTCGGCTCGCCCTCCTTGGCCACCGCGCGCAGGCCGCCCTCCACCAGGTAGGCGGTGGTGGTCTTGCCGGAGGTGCCGGTGATGCCGATCTTCAGCAGCCCGGCGCCGGGCTCGCCGTAAATGGTGGCGGCCAGCTGACCCATCCGGGTGCGGGGGTCGGGCACCGTGAGGACGGGCAGCCCGGCGGCGGCAGCGCGTTCGACGCCGGTGGGATCGGTGAGTACGGCCACCGCGCCGCGGCTCGCGGCCTGGGCGCAGAAGTCGGCGCCGTGGAAGCGGGCGCCGGGCAGCGCGGCGTAGATGTCACCCGGGAGGGCGGCGCGCGAGTCGTGGGTGATGCCGGTGACGGCGGCACCGGCGTGCGCGGCGGCGGGTTCGGCGACCCCCAGCAGCCCGGCCAGCTGCGCCAGCGGTACGGGGGAGACCCGTGCCGGGCGGGGCGGCGCCGACGGGGTGAGATCAGCGTGGGGCACGGCGGTGAGCGTACCCGGCGTGGTGGGGGTGCCGCGAAGTGAGGTGCGGCCGGATGCCGCGCCCAGCGGGGCGTTTCCTTCGCCCTCGGTGATCGTTCTCACGTGCTTGCTCTCCGCTTCGGTCAGTCGTTGGGGTCGAACGTGACGGGAAGGCCCGGAAAGTCCGTGCCGGTGGGCGGGACCTGGAGCGCCTTCAGGGAGAAGTCCATGACCTCGTTGAAGACCGGTCCGCACACCTTGCTGCCGTTGTAACTGCCTTTGGTGGGGTTCTGCACGGCGCAGTAGACCGTGATGCGGGGGTTGTCGGCGGGCGCGAAGCCCGCGAACGACGCGGTGTAGCCGGAGTAGCGGCCGGTGAGCGGATCCACCCGGTTGGAGGTACCGGTCTTGCCCGCCACCCGGTAGCCGGGGATCTGGGCGGCGCTGCCGGTGCCCTCGGGGGCGGTGACGACGGTCTCCAGTATTTCGCCGAGGGTGGCCGCCGTCTCCTCGCTGATCACCCGCTCGCGGGCGGGCTCGGGGGAGGGCTCGTAGGTGCCGTCGGGGCCGGTGTAGCCGCGGATCAGGGTGGGGGCGATGCGCTCGCCGCCGTTGGCGACGGTGGAGTACACCGAGGCGGCCTGGAGGGCGTTGACGGACATGCCCTGGCCGAAGGGGATCGTGTACTGCTGCGAGGTGTTCCAGTCCCCGGGGGCGGCGAGGATGCCGGAGGTCTCGCCGGGGAAGCCGAGCCCGGTGGGCCGGCCGAAGCCGAAGCGGGTGAGGTAGGAGTGCAGGACCTCGTTCGCCTCGGGCTGGGTGTCGCCCAGTTCCTCGGCGGCGAGGATGGTGCCGATGTTGCTGGACCGGGCGAGCACACCGGCCAGGGTGAGGTAGTACGTCTCGTGGTCGTGGTCGTCGGCGAAGTTGCGGTCGGCGCGCGGCAGCCGGTTGGGGACCGTGACGTGGGTGCCGGGGGTGGCGACGCCCTCCTCGAGGACGGCGGCCATGGTGGCGACCTTGAGGGTGGAGCCCGGCTCGTAGGCGTCCAGCAGGGCGGCGTTGCGCAGGATGTCGCTGCTGGTGACCGAGGAGAGGTCGTTGGGGTCGTAACCGGGGGCCCCGGCCAGCGCGAGGATCTCGCCGGTGGTGGTGTCCAGGACGATGACGTAGCCGTCGTCGGCCTTGGACTCCTCGACCTGCCGGCTGATGGCGTTCTGCGCGGCCCACTGGATGTCGCGGTCGATGGTCAGCTCGATGTCGGTGCCCGGGACGGCGGGCTGCTCCTGGGAACCGGCGGTGGGCACCCGGCGGCCACCCGACTGGGCGTAGGTGATGGTGCCGTCCTCGCCGGCCAGCGCGGTGTTGAGCTGGGCCTCCAGGCCGCCGCCGCCGACACCTTCGGCGTTGACGAAGCCGAGGGTGGCCGCGGCCAGGTCACCGCCCGGGTAGACGCGCTTGGCGTTCTTCTCGGCGAAGACGCCGGAGAGGACCTGGTCGCCGGTGCCCTTGGCCGCGGCCTCGCTGAGGTTGCCGCGCAGGTCCTTGATCTGCCGCCAGATCTGCGGGGTCTGCTTGCGGGCGAGCACGGCGTACCGGGAGCCGGGCTCGGACAGCAGGGCGGTCAGGGTGTCCTCGTCGCGGTCGAGGATGGGGGCGAGCAGGGCGGCGGCCTGGGCGGGGGCGTCGGGGACGCCGGTCTGTTCCTCGGTGAACAGGAAGGGGTCGGCGGTGATGTCGTACGCGTCGACGGTGGTGGCCAGCGCGGTGCCGTTGCGGTCGGTGATGTCGCCGCGCTGGGCGGCGAGCGGCACGGTGACGTAGCGGTTGACGGCGGCCTTGTCGGTGTAGGTGGCGGCGTCCACGGCCTGGACCTGGAGCAGCCGCACGGTGAAGGCCACCATGACGAGGGCGAGGCCGAGGCTGACGAGCCGCAGCCTGGGGCGCACGGTGGCGGGGCGGGGGTGGCCGCCGCGGGAGCCGCCGGGCTTCCGGGGGCGACGGGGGGCGGGGGGCCGGGTTCCCCCGCCGCGGTTGCCGGCCGATCCGCTCACTGGTCCGTCTCCTCCTCGGGCGCCGCCGGGTCGGCGGGGTCCACCGGGTCCGTGTCCGGTGTCCCGGCCGCGGCGCCGTCCTCGCTGCCGTCCGGTCCGGCGTCCGCCGGGCCGCTCTCGTCCGTCGGGTCGGTCCCGTCCGGGGTGTCCGGGTCCTGCGGGGTGTCCGGGTCCTGCGGGGTGTCCGGGTCCTGCGGGGTCTCCGGGGTCTCCGGGGTGTCCGCCGGGTCCGTGCCGTCCGTACCGTCCGTGGTGTCGGACTCCTCGGGGTCCGGTGGCGGTTCCGGGGCCGGCGAGGGCTCGCCGGTCACGGTGCCGTCGCGGTCCAGGAATGCGGGCGGCCCGGCCGGGACGAGGCCCAGTTCACGGGCGCGTTCGGACAGCGCGCCGGGCGCCGAGAAGGCGTCCACCTCGGCCTGCAGCGCCTGCTGTTCGTCGGTGAGTTCCTGGGTGTGCCGGCGGAGCTCGCTCAGTTCGAAGGAGCCCTGGTTGAGCGAGGCGTTCAGCAGCAGCAGAGCGAGCATCCCGGCGCCCAGCAGCAGGACGATCAGCAGCACGAACGGCGTACGGGCGGCGGAGCCGCGGCCCGCCGGCACCAGACCCGTCAGCCGGGCGATGCGGGTCTGCGGGCCCGGCTCGCGCCGTTTCGGGCTCACCGCACCCGCTCCCGCACCCGCTCGGCGCCGCGCAGCCGGGCGGGTGCGGCCCGCTTGTTCTCGGCGATCTCCTCGTCGGTGGGCAGTTCGGCGCCCCGGGTGAGCAGCTTCAGCCGTGGCTGGTACTCCTCGGGGACCACGGGCAGACCGGCCGGAGCCGTGCTGCGGGCGCCGTCCGCCAGCACCCGCTTGACCAGGCGGTCCTCCAGCGAGTGGTAGGAGAGCACCGCGATCCGGCCGCCGACCGCCAGGGCGTCGACGGCGGCGGGCATGGCGCGCTCCAGGACGGACAGCTCGCCGTTGACCTCGATGCGCAGCGCCTGGAAGGTGCGCTTGGCCGGGTTGCCACCGGTGCGCTTGGCGGCCTGCGGCAGGGCGTCGCGGATGAGGGTGACCAGGCGGGCGCTGGAGGTCAGCGGCTGCTTCGCCCGTTCGGCGACGACGGCCTCGACGATCTTGCGGGCGAACTTCTCCTCGCCGTAGGCGCGCAGGATGCGGACGAGTTCACCGGGCGGATAGGTGTTCAGCACCTCGGCGGCGCTGAGCCCGGTGGTCTGGTCCATCCGCATGTCCAGCGGGGCGTCCTGGGAGTAGGCGAAGCCGCGATCGGCCTCGTCCAGCTGCATGGAGGAGACGCCCAGGTCGAAGAGGACGCCGGCGACCCGCGGGGTGCCGAGCCGGGCGAGGACGGCGGGGAGTTCGTCGTACACCGCGTGCACCAGGGTGGCGCGGTCGCCGTACGGGGCGAGCCGGGCGCCGGCCAGCTCCAGGGCGCGCGTGTCGCGGTCCAGGCCGATGAGCCTGACCTGCGGGAAGGCACCGAGCAGCGCCTCGCTGTGGCCGCCCAGGCCCAGGGTGCAGTCCACGACGGTGGCGCCGGGCGCGTCGAGCGCGGGGGCGAGCAGGTCGAGGCAGCGCTGGAGCATGACCGGGCGGTGCCGGGTGTGCGGGGGCCGGTCGTTGCTGGTGGTCATGCGCCTTCCGAGGTGAGCGGTGCGGTACGAAGACGGTGGCTCTGGCGGCCCGGCCCGCCTCCCGGTGCGCGTCACCTTAGTCCACACGCCTGGTGGGTCAATCATTGAGGTTCGGGGTGTGTGTTCGTGTTTCGGCCGTGCGCTTCCCGGGGTGACTCCGGTCACCCCCGGGGACGGGTGTGACACGTTTCCGCTGTGACGTCCGGTCTCACGGACGGGCTCCGGTATCCGTGAGCGGGCGCCGCGTAATACCGTCGGGGCATGGCAAAATCGGTCACAGATGAATTGGTCTCAGCCAATCAGCAGTACGCCACGACGTTCACCGATCCCGGGATGGACGCCCGCCCCGTGCGGAAAGTGGCGATTGTCGCCTGCATGGACGCCCGTCTCGATCTGCACGCCGCGCTCGGCCTGGATCTGGGCGACTGTCACACGATCCGCAACGCGGGCGGCGTGGTCACCGAGGACATCATCCGCTCGCTGACCATCTCTCAGCGCGGTCTCGGCACCCGTTCCGTCGTCCTCATCCACCACACCGGCTGTGGCCTGCTGCAACTCACCGAGGAGTTCCGGCACGAGCTGGAGCTGGAAGTGGGTCAGAAGCCGAGCTGGGCCGTCGAGTCGTTCACCGATCTGGACCAGGACGTACGCCAGTCGATGGCACGCGTGCGGACCTCGCCGTTCCTCTTGCACACTGATGACGTACGCGGATTTGTGTTCGACGTGACCTCGGGTCTGCTCCGCGAGATCGACCCGCAGGACACCGCCGGCCGGTGACGGCCGGGACCGGGGGCGTGAAGAATGGCTGCCGGAGGGCGACCTCCCGGCACGTTTCCGGTGTCGTCGTATCCGGCAGCGTCCGCGCCGTTCAGGGTGGGGACCGAGACAGCAGTGCGGGCCGAGGAGGGCCGGTTGACGACCTATGAGGAGCAGACGAAGCTCACCGATCTGAGCGCCACGGCGGAGCAGGTGCGCCGCGCCGTGGAGAGCGTGATCGAGGGCAAGCCGGAGGTCGTACGCATCTCCTTGACCGTGCTCCTGGCCGAGGGGCACCTGCTCCTGGAGGACGTGCCCGGGGTGGGCAAGACCATGCTGGCCAAGTCGCTGGCCCGGGCCATCGACTGCACGGTGCGGCGGGTGCAGTTCACCCCGGACCTGCTGCCCTCGGACATCACCGGGATCAGCGTCTACGACCAGCAGACCAAGGAATTCGAGTTCAAGCCGGGCGCGGTGTTCGCCCAGATCATGATCGGCGACGAGATCAACCGCGCCTCGCCCAAGACCCAGTCGGCGCTGCTGGAGGCGATGGAGGAGCGCCAGGTCACCGCGGACGGCCGCACCTATCCGCTGCCCGACCCGTTCATGGTGATCGCCACCCAGAACCCGGTGGAGATGGAGGGCACCTATCCGCTGCCCGAGGCGCAGCGCGACCGCTTCATGGCCCGGGTCTCGGTGGGCTATCCGGACCCCGAGGCCGAGCTGCGGATGCTGCAGTCGCACGGCGGCTACTCCCCGCTGGACGCGCTCCAGCCGGTGGCGAGCGCCCAGGACGTGGTGAAGCTGATCGAGGCGGTGCGCGAGATCCATGTCTCGGACGCGGTCCGCCGGTACGCGGTGGACCTGGTGATCGCCACCCGCACCCACGCCGAGCTGCGTCTGGGTGCCTCGCCGCGCGCCACCCTGCAACTGCTGCGGGCCGCCAAGGCGTCCGCCGCGCTGTGCGGGCGCGGCTACGTGCTGCCCGACGACGTGCAGGCGCTGGCCGTTCCGGTGCTGGCGCACCGGCTGCTGCCCACCGCCCAGGCGCAGCTGAACCGGCGCACCTCGGAGCACATCGTCACCGAGATCGTGCACCGTACGGCGGTTTCCTCCCCGTACGGCGCCCCGCAGCACCGGGGCTACTGATGCCCGGCGGCGACGGGGACCGGCGCGGGCCGCTGCGGGCGGCCTTCGGCGGCCTGACGACGCGCGGGCGGTCGTTCCTGGCCGCCGGCGCCGCCGCCTCGGTGTGCGCCTATCTGCTGGGCCAGCCGGATCTGCTGCGGGTCGGCGCGCTGCTCGCGGCGCTGCCGGTGGTGTGCGTCCTGGTGCTGTACCTCACCCGCAACCGGGTCTCGGCCTCGCGCCGGTTGTCCCCCGCGCGGGTGCCGGCCGGCGGCGAGTCCCGGGTGCATCTGCGGGTGGACAACTGGTTCCGGCTGCCCAGTGGTCAGCTGATGCTCCAGGACCGGGTGCCGTACGTGCTGGGGCCCCGGCCGCGGTTCGTGCTGGACCGGATCGAGCCGGGCGGGCAGCGCGAGGTCAGCTACCGGGTCCGTTCCGACCAGCGCGGGCGCTATCCGCTGGGGCCGCTGGAGCTGCGGCTGGCCGACCCGTTCGGCATGGTCGAACTGCACCGCTCCTTCGACGCGTACGACGTGATGACGGTGCTGCCGCACATCGAGCGGCTGCCGGCGGTACGGCTGGGCGGCGCCTCGGGCGGGCAGGGCGAGAGCGGGCAGCGGTCCATGGCCGTGACCGGCGAGGAAGACATCATTCCCCGCGACTACCGGTACGGGGACGATCTGCGCCGGGTGCACTGGCGGTCCACCGCGCACCGGGGCACGCTCATGGTGCGCCGCGAGGAGCAGCCGCCGCGCGCCCAGTGCACCGTGCTGCTGGACACGCGGCGTTCGGGTTACGCGGGTTCGGGGCCGCAGGCGCCCTTCGAGCGGGCGGTCTCCGGGGCCGCCTCGGTGATCTCGCACCTGGCCGAACGCGGCTACCAGGTGCGGCTGGTGACCGACACGGGTCATCTGGTCCCGGCGCCCGACCAGCACGTGGCGGACAGCGCGGAGACGATGGGCCTGATGATGGACGCCCTGGCGGTCCTGGACCACTCCCCCCTGCCCGGGCCGCTGGACCTGGTGACCGACACCCAGGCCGTGTCCGCCCCCAGGTCGGATCTCGACGGTGCGCTGGCCGCGCTGGCCGGCACCGAGACCGGGCTGCTGATCGCCTTTCTCGGCGCGCCGGACGCGGCGGCGATCGCCCAGCTGGCGCGGTTGCGGCAGCGGGCGTCCGAGGGGGTCGCCTTCGTGGCGGCGGGCCAGCTGGACCCGGCGGTGGAGGCCGGGGCGCTGGGGCGGTTGCGGGAGAGCGGCTGGGCCGCGCTGCCGCTGCATCCCGGGGTGCCGCTGGCGCAGGTGTGGCAGCAGGCCGACGGGGAACGAGCCGGCGCGTACAGGGGGCTGTGAGCGGTGTTGGAGACGAGGCCGAGGGTCGCGCTGGCCGCGTGGCTGGCCACGATGGGCTCGGCGGCGGCGCTGCTGCCGCTGGTGAAGGACAGCGGCTGGCTGGTGCAGGCCGGGCTGCTGCTGGCCGCCCAGACCGCCACCGGGATGGTGGCGCGGCGGCTGGGCGCGCCCGCCGCGCTGGCGGTCGCTGCCCAGGTCCTGGTGTCGCTGCTGCTGGTGACGGTGAGCACGGTGTCCGCGTACGCGCTGGGCGGTCTGCTGCCGGGACCCGAGGCGTTCGGCCGGTTCGGCGAACTGCTGTCGGCGGGCGCCGAGGACATCGGCCACTACGTGGCACCGGCCCCGATGACGGACGGCATCCGGCTGATGCTGCTGGCCGGGGTGCTGCTGATCGGGCTGCTGGTGGATGTCCTGGCGGTCACCTCGGCGAGCGCCGCGGCGGCGGGGCTGCCGCTGCTGGCGCTGTACTCGATAGCGGCCGGGGTCAACCAGGAGCAGGCCGGCTGGCTGTACTTCCTGGCAGCGGCGGCGGGCTATCTGCTGCTTCTGCTGGCCGAGGGCCAGGAGCGGCTGGACCGCTGGGGCCGCTACTTCACCGGCCCGGGGCCGGCCCGCGGATACGGGTACGGGCAGCCCGCCGCCGCGGCGCCGCCCGCGCAGTCGGCGGGGCCCCGGCTGCGGGCCGGCCGGCGGATCGGCGCGCTGACGCTGGGCGCCGCGGTGCTGGCGCCCGTCCTGATGCCCACGCTGGGCGAGGGCCTGCTGGACCTGGACGGCGGCGGCTCGGGCACCGGCACCGGCGGACCGGGCCGGATCAGCTCGGTCAACCCGGTGGTGGCGCTCCAGGACCAGCTGAACCAGCCGCAGAACCAGCAGGTGCTCACCTACCGCACCGAGGGCGGCGACCCCACCGGCATGTATCTGCGGCTGGTGGCGCTGGACGAGTTCACCGGCAGCGAGTGGAAGTCCTCGCGCTGGCTGGAGAACGAGGTGCCCGGGGCCCCGTGGCTGGTGCCCGGGCTCGGCCCCGATGTGGCCTTCCAGGAGATGACCACGGTGATAGAGGCCAGCGGCTCGTACGCGCAGACCTCGCTGCCGGTGCCCTACCCGGCGGTGTCGGTGATGACGGACGGGGCGTGGTGGTTCGACCGCGGTTCGCAGACCCTGGTCTCGGACAACGGGCGGATGACCACCCAGGGCCGGACCTGGACGGTGACGCACCGCCAGGTGCAGCCCACCGCCGAGCAGCTGGCGGGGGCGCCGCCCGCACCCGCCAACCTCGCCTCCTACTACACCCAGGTGCCCCCCGACCTTCCGGAGGTCGTCGCCGAACTGGCGCGGGAGGTCACGGCCGACGCCGCCGACGACCACGCGCGGGCGGTGGCGCTGCAGGACTGGTTCGCCAAGGACGGCGGCTTCCGGTACAACACCGACGTCTCCTCGGGCAGCGGCAGCGAGGCGATCGCCGCGTTCCTGGAGGACCGCGAGGGCTTCTGCGTCCACTTCGCGTTCAGCATGGCGGCCATGGCCCGCACCCTGGGCATCCCGGCGCAGGTGGCGGTCGGCTTCACCCCGGGCGACCGGCAGGTGGACGGCTCCTACCGTGTCGGCCTGCACAACGCGCACGCCTGGCCCGAGCTGTACTTCGAGGGTGTGGGCTGGACCCGCTTCGAGCCCACCCCGGGACAGGGCAACACCCCCGACTACACGCTCCCGGAGGCCGACCGCCCCGACCCGGCCCGGCCGGGCGAGGAGGACACGGAGACCGCGGAGCCGGAGGCCCCCGAGAACTCGCCGACGCCCACCGACCCGGAGACCTGCGACCCGGTGCGGGAGGCCGCCGCGTGCGAGAGCGAGGCCCCCGCCGCGGCCGGCGGCGGTTCGGGCGGCGGCCCCTCCCCGGGGCCGTGGCTGTGGGGGGCGGGCGCCGCGCTGGCGCTGCTCACCGTGCTCGCCGCACCGCCGCTGTGGCGCGAGCGGGTGCGGGCCCGGCGGCTGGCGCCCGGCGCGGGGGCGACGGCCGCCTGGCAGGAGCTGAGCGACAGCGCCTGGGACCTGGGCATCGGGCCGCTGGCGGCGGAGACGCCGCGGCAGACCGCCACCAGGATCACCACCGTGATCACACTGGACGCCGCGGCCCAGGAGGCCGTCCACCGGCTGGCCACCGGGGTGGAGCGGGAGCTGTACGCGCCCGCGCCGCCCGGGGCCGGTGCGCCGGGGGCGGAACCGGCGGACGAGGGGCCGGCCCGGGACGTACGGACGGCCCTGGCCGGGCTGCGGGCCGGGGTCGGGCGCGGGACCCGGTGGCGGGCACTGCTGTTGCCGCGCTCCGCCATTCGGGTGACTTACCGGATGAGTGAACAGCGGCTGCGGGCCGCCCGGCGGCTGCGTGAACGCCGCACCGCATTCCTCGGGAAATTGCGGAAAGCCTGAAAGCCCGGAAAGGGAAAGAACGGGCACCGAGAAGCACAACGGAAGGGCCCGCCGGTTCCCGGACCGGCGGGCCCTTCCGCACCTTCACCCCCGGAATCCCGGGGATCTTCGCTCAATCGCCGCGATCATCGCGGCGGCGCTGCCAGCGCTCCTCCATACGGGTCATCATCGAACGCCGCTGCTTGTGCGGCCGCTGTCCCTTGCCACCGCCCGCGGGGGCCGCCCCCTCGCCGGGCGCGGGAGCCTTCCGCCAGCCGGTGACGGCGATGACCGCACACCCCAGCATGATCACAAAACCGACGACGCTGAGCCAGATCAGCTGGGCGACCATGCCGCCCATCAGGAGCGCGATGCCCACCAGGAATCCGGCGATCGCCTGGTACACCCGCTTGCGGGTGAACGTCCGCAGCTCACTGCCCTCAAGCGCTGTCGCGAACTTGGGATCTTCGGCGTACAGCGCTCGCTCCATTTGTTCGAGCATGCGCTGCTCGTGGTCCGAGAGCGGCACGGAGTCCTCCTACTCGCCGGCCGCGGAGGCGACCGTTTCCGACTCTTTCCAGGATAGGCAGGGAAGGCTCCCTGTGAAACCCACCCCAGTTCGCCAATTTCACCCACCCGCCGGGTGACGCGGATCCACGGGATCGGACAAGTCTTTCCCGTCCCCGACCCGGGTCATGCCGGAGGGCTGACTGCCGATAATACGGGGCGGAGATCACATTTGGCGGCCCGGCGCCTCATGGGGCAGCCGGGCGAGCAGATGCAGCTGTCCGGCGACCGCCTGGAAGGCCGGCAGCTCGGCCGCCTCGGCCTCCAGCGCCGCCAGCGCGCGCAGCGCGTCCGGCTCGGTGTCCACCAGCACTCCGGGCACCAGATCGGCGAAGATCCGCACCCCGTGCACCGCCCCCGGCTCCAGCCCCGCCTCGGTGACCAGCGCGGCAAGCTCCTGGGGCGTGTAGCGGCGCGGAACGGGGTCGGCCTCGCCCCAGCGGCCGTCCGGGTCGCCCAGCGCCCTCCTGGCCTCCGTGAAGCGCCCCGCCAGGGCACGGGAGAGCACCGCCCCGCCCACCCCGGCCGCCAGCAGGCTCAGCGTGCCGCCACCGGGACGCAGCGCCCCGGCCACGGCGGCCAGACCGGCGCGCGGATCATCCACGTACTCCAGCACCCCGTGGCAGAAGACCATGTCGTAGCCGCCCGGCTCGGCGACGTCCAGCAGGCCCTGGGTGTCACCCTGCACACCGTGCACCCGGTCCGCCACGCCTTCCTCGGCGGCCCGCCGCTGGAGGGCGAAGAGCGCGTTGGGGCTCGGGTCCACGACGGTCACCCGGTGGCCGAGCCCGGCCACGGGCACGGCGAAGCTGCCGCTGCCGCCTCCGGTGTCCAGCACGTCCAGGACCGGCCGGCCGGTCTCGGCGGCCCGCTCGGTGAGGGCACGACGCAGCACCTCCCACACCACGCCGGTGCGCAGCACGGTGTGCGGCCCCGGGGACAGCGGTCCGCCCGCGTCCCGGGCCGGGGGGTTGGACGGCATGACGGGCGGCTCCTCGAAGTGCTGTGTACTGCTGTGCTGCCGCGTACCGCCGGTCCTGCGGGTGCGCGGCCCGCCGTACGCGGGCAGCCACAGCCTACTTCGGCACCGGACCTCCGGGGTCCTCGGTCCGCAGCACCGGCTGCCTGATCAGCATGGACTCCACCAGCCGCAGGAAGAACCCGGCCGCCCGCCGCAGCTCGGCGGCCTCCCGCAGATCGGCGGCCCGGCGTATCCCGGCGTCTATCCGGGCCCGGCGGGCGGCGCTGGCGGCGAACAGGGTGCTCCACTCGGACAGTTCCGGAGCGATCTCCGGCAGCACCTCCCACACGCTGCGGATCCGGCTGCGGCCCCGCGCGGTCGGCTCGGGGCGGCCCCGGGCGGCGACCACGGCCGCTGCGGTGCGCAGCGCGGCGAGATGGGCGGCCACGTACGCCTCACCCGGGTCGGGCAGCGTGGCGGCCTCGTCCAGCCCGCGCGCGGCCTGGGCGAGGAGATCGAGGGCGGCGGGCGGCGCCGGGGCGCGGCGCGGCACCCGGTGCACGTCGGCGGGGAATCCGGTCATGACGAGCCTCCAGTCGTCATTCGGCGGTGCTGCTCTTCGTGTGTCGGTCCGTTCTTCGCATCTGGGCACATGCTGACGCATGCCACTGACAATCCGCGCTGAGCACTGCAAACACCTGCACATACGCCCCGCGGGCCCCAACAGCCTTGTGGTGAGGAGAGAATCGGCGCATGACACGCGCGATCAGCAACCGTCGCAACGCGACGCGGCAAAGGCTCTACGACGCGGCGGTGACGCTCATCGCCGCACAGGGCTTCTCCGCCACGACGGTGGAGGAGATCGCCGAGCGCGCGGGCGTCGCCAAGGGCACCGTCTACTACAACTTCGCCGGCAAGAGCGAGCTGTTCGAGGAAGTGCTGCGGGACGGGGTGGGCCGGCTCGCCGGCGAGCTGCACCGGGCCGACGAGGCGGCGCTGCACCGGGGGACGGACGCGGTCGGGCGGCTGTCGGCGATAGCCCTGGCCGGGCTGGTGTTCATCGAGCGCAACCCCTCGCTCACCCGGCTGTTCACCGCCGAGCTGTGGCGTACCCACCGGGCCTGGCACGCCACCTTGCTGTCCGCCCGGCAGCAGGCGGTGGAGGTGGTGGAGCGCGTGCTGCACGAGGGGGTGAAGGGCGGGGAGCTGGACCCGGCGCTCGATGTGGAGCTGACGGCGGGCGCGTTAGTGGGGATGATCCTGGTGGGGGCCCTGGACTGGCTCTCGTTCCATCCCGAACGGCCGCTGCGCGATGTTCACCTGGCGCTGGCCCGGCTGCTGAACGGCCGGGTGCGGGCGGACGCGCCCTGAGCCGCGCCGTGGTCCTGTGCCGCTGTCCCGCGCCCTGGTCGCGGCGCGCGCCGGTGCCGCGGGCGCGACGGGCAGCGGCGTGCAGGGGCCGCGCGGAAGAGCCGGGGCCCGGAGCCGCTCCGCCGCCCCGTGCCGGCGGTGCGGACCCCGGTTCCCGCTGATCAAAAGCCTGCCGTCCGGCAGCGCTTTCGCCCATCCGCTCTCGTGCTCAGGCCGGTACTCATCCGGTCTCTGAGTAGGCCGTCCCCCGGCTAGGTACCTTTGTGCCCGCCGGACCCGTGGCACGCCCCGGCGCGGGCCGCCCAGGCCCCGGGGAGACCGTTCGAACCGGCCCGCGCGGCCCCGGGTAGGGTGCGGCGCATGGCGCGAGTGGTGGTGGTCGGTGCCGGTATGGGCGGCATGGCGACGGCGGCCCGGCTGGCCGTGGCGGGGCACCGGGTGACGGTGCTGGAACGCGGCGGCCGGGCGGGCGGAGCGGCGGGCAGGTTCGAGCGGGACGGTTTCACCTTCGACACCGGACCCGGACTGCTGTGGCTGCCGGCGGTGTGGCGGGACCTGTTCATCAAGACCGGCAAACGGCCCCTGGAGGAGTGCGTCGAACTGCGGCGGGTCGATCCGGCCGCCGAGCACCGGTTCGCGGACGGCACCCGGCTGCGGCTGCCCGGCTTCTCCCGGGGCGGGGTGGGACAGGCTCTGGACGAGGCGCTCGGCGCCGGTGCGGGAGAGCGCTGGCACGCGCTGCTGGGGCGGGCCCGGCAGACCTGGGAGGCCACCCGGCGGCCGCTGGTGGAGGAGCCGCTGACCTCGGCGGCCGGACGGGCGGCCCTGCTGCCCGACCCGTACCCGGCGCTGCCGCCCCGGCGCACCGGGCTGCTGCGGCGCCGGGCCCCAGCCCAGGGATCGGGGTTGCCCGCGGTGGCGGAACGGGAGCTGGGCGACGCCCGGCTGACGGCTCTGCTGGCCGGCACTGTCGAGGAGTACGGCATCCGGTTCGAGCGGGCACCCGCCTCCGCGACCGTACTGGCCTATGTGGAGCAGACGTTCGGCACCTGGTACCCGGTGGGCGGCATCGCCGCGCTGGTGGACGCGGTGCGCGAACGGTGCGCGGAGCGCGGGGTGGAGTTCGTGCACGGGGCCGAGGCGCGGCGGATCCTGGAACGCGACGGGAAGGCGGCCGGAGTCGAACTGGCCGACGGTGAGCGGGTGTCGGCCGACCACGTGGTGTGGAGCGCCCCGGGGCTCGGCGCCGCGCCGCGCGGGGAGAGCCGGTTCACGGTGCTGCTGGCGCTGGACGGCGCCCGCCCGCCGGGCACGGCGCACCGGCTGCTGGTGCACCCGGCGGACGGCGGGCCCGTCGTACGGGTGCTGCGGCCCGACGACGCGACGCTGTGGCCCGCCACCGGCACCGGCCCGGCGGGGCACACGGCGGTCGTATCGGCGCTGGCGCCGCCGCAGGGGACCGTGGACTGGCGGGAGGCCGCCACCGTGGAGCGCTGGACGGACCGGCTGCTGACGGCGGCGGGCCTGGAGAACGTGCGCTGGCACCAGGTGCGTACCCCGCTGGACATCGAGCGGGAGACCGGCATGCCCGGCGGGGTGATCCCGGCGCCCGCCCTGGCCGGGGCGGACGGCGAACTGCTCGCCGCCCCCAACGCGGGCCGCCTGCCGGGCGCCTGGCGGGCCGGCGCCCTGGCGCACCCGGGCGGCGGGCTGGCGCACACCGGCATGTCGGGGGCGCTGGCCACCGGTCTGATCGTGGAGGGTCCCGGCTGGCGCGGCTCCTACTGACGTGCGGGGCGGGGCCGTTGTGCGCGGCCCCGCCCGGCAGTCAGTAGCGCTGCTGCTGCTCGTTGTAGTAGTACCCCTGGTCGGCCGCCGGGTCGTAGCCGCCCGGGTGCTGCTGCGGGGGGTAGGTGTCCTGCTGGGGCGGGTAGCCGTAGCCGCTGTCCTGCGCGGGGGCGGGGGCGGCGGTCTCGCGCTGCTGGGGGACCCAGACCCCGCCGGGCGGGGTCTCCTGGTAGTAGGTGTCGGCCGCGGCCGTCTGCCACTGGTCGGCGTACTCCTGCTGCCCGTACTGCTGTTGCTGCGGGTCGCCGTACGGGGCGCCGTAGGTCTCGTACGCCGCGGTCGCCCCGGCGCCGGCGTAGGGCTCGGCGTACGGCTGCTGCTGCGGGTCTCCGTAGGGCTGGTGCTGGGCCGGGTCGTACCCGGTGCCCGCCGCGTCGTAGGGCTGCTGCTCGTGGTAGCCGTCCCCGTACACCGTCTCCGGGGACTGCGCCCCCGCCTGGTGCCCGGCGTACGGGTCCTGCTCCTGCGGCGCGGATTCGCCCTGGTGGGCGGTCTGCGGGTCGTAGTCCCACGCGTCGTAGCCGCCGCCGTCCGCGCCGGACTCCCCCGGTGCGGCGGGCGGCGCGGGCGGGGGCGAGGGCGGGCCGTCGTACCCGGCCTCGCTGCTCTCCTCGACCGGGTCCAGCGGACGCATCTCGCCGCTCTCCTCGGCGCCTTCGCGCCGCCGGCGCTTGCTGTTGCCCGGCTGGCCGCCCAGCGCCCAGCCGGTGGAGAACCCGCGCCGGAAGGACAGCGTCACGAAGGTCTGGCCGGTGGCGAACGCGAGGGTGCCCAGCGCGATCACCGGCACGTTCGGCAGCACCACGCCGAGGACCACGGCCAGAAAGCCGGAGAAGGCCAGCAGCCGCCAGCGCAGTCTCGCCTTGTACTGGAGCAGGACCTCCCCGAGCAGCCACAGGGCCACGATTCCGAACGCGATGTAGAGGACCGCCCAGCCCATGTACGCCCCTCTCAGCTGTGCTTCAGCGCTGTTCCAGGCCCGCCCGGTGCAGACCGAGGTTCTTGTAGACGTCCAGCGTCGCCGTCGAGTGCAGCGTCGTGTTCAGGGTGACGAAGTGCAGACCGGGGATGTCCTCATCCATCAACCGTGCACACAACTCGGTGGCGAACTCGATCCCGACCGAGCGTACAGCCATCGGGTCGTCCTTGACCGCGCGGAGCCGATTCTCCAGCTCTTCGGGGAAGGAGGAGTTGCTGAGCTCCTTGAAGCGTTCGATCTGCCGCAGATTCGCGATGGGCATGATTTCCGGGATGATCGGGACATCGCATCCCGCGGCGGCCACCCGGTCACGAAGCCGCAGGTAGTCCTCGGGGTCGAAGAACATCTGGGTGAGCGCGAAGTCCGCCCCCGCCCGGCACTTGTTGATGAAATGCCGGATATCCGTCTCCCAGTCGGTGGAACGCGGATGCATCTCCGGAAATGCCGCGACCCCGACACAGAAATCGCCCGACTCCTTGATGAGACTCACGAGTTCCGCGGCGTATGTCACACCCTCGGGGTGCCGGTTCCACTCCCCCATCGGGTCGCCGGGCGGGTCGCCGCGCAGCGCGAGCATGTTGCGGATGCCGGCGCCCGCGTACTGCCCGATGATGTTCCGCAGCTCGGACACCGAGTGGTTGACGGCCGTGAGGTGGGCGACCGGGGTGAGTGTCGTCTCGGTGGCGATCCGCTCGGTGGCCCGCACCGTGCGCTCGCGCGAGGAGCCGCCGGCGCCGTAGGTCACGGACACGAAGGTCGGGCCCACGGCCTCGACCCGGCGGATGGCGTTCCACATGGTGCGTTCGCCCTGCTCGGTTCTGGGCGGGGTGAATTCGAAGGAGTACGAACGCTTGCCGGCGGCGAGGAGGTCGCGCACCGTGTGCGCCCGGTCATTCATCGTGGACGGAATCCCAAGGGCCATGGCCGCAGGCTACCCAGAGCGACGGAAATCTCCCATGCGTGTCCGGGTTGCGGACGGGCGTACGGCCTCACACGGCGCGCAGCCGGGCGGCCAGCGCGCTCGCCGCCGCACCGGGGTCCCCGGCCTCGGCCAGCGCCCGTACCACCACGATCCGGCGGGCCCCGGCCTCCAGCACCTGATCCAGATTGCCGGCGTCGATGCCGCCGATGGCGAACCAGGGCCGCTCGGGGCGGCGGGCGGCCGCGTACCGCACCAGCGGCAGCCCGGGGGCGGAGCGGCCCGGTTTGGTGGGGGTGGGCCAGACGGGGCCGGTGCAGAAGTAGTCCACGCCGGGCTGTGCGAGCGCGGCGTCGACCTGGGCCTCGCTGTGGGTGGAGCGCCCGATGCGCACCCCGGTGCCGAGCAGCGCGCGGGCGGCGGGCACCGGCAGATCGCCCTGCCCCAGGTGGAGCACGTCGGCGCGGGCGGCGTGCGCGACATCGGCGCGGTCGTTGACCGCGAGAAGCCTGCCGTGCCGCCGGCAGGCGTCGGCGAAGACCTCCAGAAGCTCCAGTTCCTCAGCGGCCTCCAGACTCTTGTCGCGCAGTTGGACGATGTCCACGCCGCCGGCCAGGACGGCGTCCAGGAAGGCGGGCAGGTCGCCCTGGCGCTTCCTGGCATCGGTGCACAGATACAGCCGGGCGCCGGCGATGCCGTCGGTCACGGCTCTCCCCCTCGGTGGTGCTTGGCAGGTCGGTGCGGTGGCGCGGCACCAGGGGTGCCGCGCCACCGGTCAGGCGGTCGTACGGTCGAGCGGTCGGGTGGTCGCGCGTGCGGCCGTCACACGGCCAGGGCCTGGGCCCGCCGCTTCACCTCGGTCCCGCGGTTCTCCCGCAGGGCATCGGCGGGCGTGCCGGGCAGGCTGTCGTCCGGGGTGAAGAGCCACTCCAGCATTTCCCCGTCGCTGAAGCCGTCGTCGCGCAGCAGCGTCAGGGTGCCGGCCAGGCCCTTGACGATCCTGCCCTCGCCGATGAAGGCGGACGGCACCTGGAGCACCCGGTTCTCGCCCCGGCGCACGGCGATCAGCTGCCCCTCCTTGACCAGCTGACGAACCCGGGTCACTTCCACGTCCAGCGCTTCGGCGATGTCGGGGAGGGTGAGCCAGTCGGGGACGAGAGCTTCGGTTTTCGCATCAATCTCGGTCACGCCTCAAGCCTGCCACCTCCGACTGACAGGCGTCATCGGGGAGTGGCAGCGGAGGGACGGTACCGCCGTGCGGGGGCCGCCCCGCGCCGTTCAGACCGTCGCGTTCTTCAGGGGCACAGCCGGGTCGGCGGCGCGCTCCGGGTCGAGGCGGGCACCGCGTTCGATGAGCCGGCGGCCCTGGGCCAGGTCGCGCGGCCGGTCCACGGCGCACACCGCCCGCAGCACCCCGGCGCCGTCCAGCCAGCACACCGACCAGGCGGCGCCGGGGGCGCCGGCGGCGGCGGGGTCGCCCCGCCACAGCAGCGTGTCGTGCGGACCGTGCTGCCCGGCGTACTGCACGAAACGGCCGAACTGCTCGCTCCAGAAGTACGGCACCGGGTCGTACGCCGTGTCGGCCGTCCCGGTGATACGGGCGGCGACGGTGGCGGGCCCGGCCAGGGCGTTGTCCCAGTGGTGCACCAGCAGCCGGCGGCCGTACCGGGCCGAGGGGAAGGACGCGCAGTCGCCGACCGCGTACACCCCGGGCAGCGAGGTGCGCAGCCGGTCGTCCGCGCGGACCGAGCCGTCGGCGGCCAGTTCCACGCCGCTGCCGGCGAGCCAGCCGGTGGCGGGGCGGGAGCCGATGCCGACCAGCACGGCGCCGGCGGGCAGCAGCTCGCCGCCGTCCAGCTTCACCTCACCCGGCCGGACGGCCGCCACCCGGGCGCCGGTGCGCAGTTCGGCGCCGGCGTCCGCGTACCACTGGCGCATCGGTTCGGTGAGTTCCGGCGGCAGCGCGCCGGGCAGCGGGTGGCCGGCGGCCTCCAGCACGGTGACGGGGGCCCCTGCAGCGCGGGCGGCGGTGGCGACCTCGGCGCCGATCCAGCCGGCGCCGACCGCGACGAGCGGGCTGCGGGCGGTCAGCAGCGGGCGCAGCCGGGCGGCGTCGTCCAGGGTGCGCAGCACGTGGACGCCGGGGGTCCCTTCGCTGCCGGGCAGGGCCAGCGCCTCGGCGCCGGTGGCGATGACCAGCCGGTCGTACGGCACGGGTCCGGCGTCCGTGCGCAGCACGCGGGCGCCGGCGTCGATTCCGGTGGCGGTGCGGCCCAGCAGGAGTTCGATGCCGAGGGTGTCGAAGTCCACATCGAGGGGCGCGCCTTCGGCCTTGCCGAGCAGCACGTCCTTGGACAGCGGCGGGCGGTCGTAGGGCCGGTGGCGCTCGGCCCCGACCACGGTGACGGTTCCGGCCCAGCCCGCTTCGCGCAGCCGCACCGCGGTCTGCGCGCCGGCGAGCCCGGCCCCGGCGATGACGACCCGCTGATCCCGTTGTTCCACGCGGCCACCCTACGCGCGCGGCACGGGGCCCGGCCCTGCCGCGCGCCACGGGTTTTCCGGTCGCGGCCGGTGCGCGGCGCGAACACCGGTCCGCCGCGCGGACGTCCGGAGCGGGGGGGCGGGGAAGCCGCAGGGCTGCGGGGGCTTTTCGTCCCCGGCGCCGCCCGTACTACTGTGGCGGGCGACAGAGCACACGGGAGCCCGGCGGTCCGGGCTGAGAGGGAGGCGGGCGGCCTCCGACCGTACGAACCTGATCCGGGTCATGCCGGCGAAGGGAGCAGCCGCGTGGTGAGGTCCGTGCCCTCAGCGTCCGCAGGCCGTACGTCCGATGTCCTGATCATCGGTGGCGGCGTCATCGGTCTGGTCACCGCCTGGCGGGCGGCCGGGCGGGGGCTGCGCGTCGCCGTCGCCGACCCGGCGCCGGGCGGCGGCGCCGCCCAGGTGGCCGCCGGCATGCTCGCCGCCGTCACCGAACTGCACCACGGCGAGGAGCCGCTCCTCGAACTCAACCTCGCCTCGGCCGCCCGCTACCCGGACTTCGCCGCCGAGCTGGAGGACGCCGCGGGATCAGGTGTCGGTTTCCGCGCCTGCGGCACCCTGGCCGTCGCGCTGGACGCGGACGACCGTGCGCAGTTGCGTGAGGTGCACGCGCTGCACCAGCGGTGCGGGCTGCGCTCGCAGTGGCTCACCGGCCGCGAGTGCCGGCGGCTGGAGCCGATGCTGGCCCCGGGGGTGCGCGGCGGGCTGCGGGTGGACGGCGACCACCAGGTCGACCCGCGCCGGCTGGCCGCCGCGCTGCTGACCGCCTGCGAACGGGCCGGTGTCATCTTCCACCGCGAGTGGGTGCGTGAACTCACCGTCACCGGGGACCGGGCCACCGGCGCGGTCCTGGCGGACGGTACGGCGCTGTCGGCCGCCCGTACGGTGCTGGCGGCCGGCAGCCACAGCGGTGAACTGCCGGGGCTGCCGCCCGGGATCGCCCCGCCGGTCAGGCCGGTCAAGGGCGAGGTGCTGCGGCTGCGCATGCCGCCGGTGCCGGAGGGCACGGGCCGTGGCGCGTTCCTCTCGCGCACGGTGCGGGCGGTGGTGCGCGGCTCGGCCGTCTACCTGGTGCCGCGTGCCGACGGCGAACTCGTGGTGGGCGCCACCTCGTGCGAGCAGGGCTGGGACACCACGGTGACCGCGGGCGGCGTCTATCAGCTGCTGCGGGACGCGCACGAGCTGGTGCCGGGCATCACCGAGCTGCCGTTGCGCGAATGCCTCGCGGGGCTGCGGCCCGGCAGTCCGGACAACGCGCCGCTGCTGGGGCCCACCGGGTTGCCGGGGCTCCAGCTGGCCACCGGGCACCACCGCAACGGGGTGCTGCTCACCCCGCTGACCGGGGAGGTCCTGGCCGAGTCGCTGGTCACCGGCGAACTCCCGGCGATCGCGCGGCCCTTCAGCCCGCTGCGCTTCCCCTCGGTGGTGCCGGTATGAGCGGGTCCCCCACCGTTTCCGTCAATGGCGCCCCGCGCGAGCTGGCGCCCGGCACGACCCTGGCCGACCTGGTCACCGAGTTGCTCTCGCGCGACACGGGGGCGGGGGTCGCGGCGGCGGTCAACGAGTGCGTGGTCCCCCGGGCCCGCTGGCACGCCACCACGCTGGTGCCGGGTGACCGGGTGGAGATCCTGACCGCCGTCCAGGGAGGCTGACGACCGATGACCGACCTCACGACCGGCGCGGCGGGCGGCCCCGCGAACGCCGCCACCACCGCGAGCCCTTCTCCGGGGGACGGGGACGATGTCCTGGTGCTCGGCCCGCTGCGGCTGACCTCCCGGTTGATCATGGGTACCGGCGGCGCCCCCAGCCCCGAGGTGCTGGAGCGCGCCCTGGCCGCCTCCGGCACCCAGCTGACGACGGTGGCGATGCGGCGGGTGGATCCCGGAGCACGGGGCTCGGTGCTCGGCATCCTGCGCAATCTCGGCATCGCGCCGCTGCCGAACACCGCGGGCTGTTTCACCGCGGGCGAGGCGGTGCTGACCGCGCGGCTGGCGCGCGAGGCGCTGGGCACCGCGCTGGTCAAGCTGGAGGTCATCGCCGACGAGCGCACCCTGCTGCCGGATCCGGTGGCGACGCTGGACGCCGCCGAGACGCTGGTGGACGACGGCTTCACGGTGCTCCCCTACACCAATGACGACCCGGTGCTGGCGCGGCATCTGGAGGAGGCGGGGTGCGCGGCGGTGATGCCGCTGGGCTCGCCGATCGGCTCGGGGCTCGGCATCCGCAATCCGCACAATTTCTCGCTGATCACCGAGCGGGCCGGGGTGCCGGTGATCCTGGACGCGGGCGCGGGCACCGCCTCGGACGCGGCGCTGGCCATGGAGCTGGGCTGCGCCGGGGTGATGCTGGCCTCGGCGGTGACCCGGGCGCAGCGTCCGGTGCCGATGGCGCGGGCGATGCGGCACGCGGTCGAGGCGGGGCGGCTGGCGTTCGGCGCGGGGCGGATTCCGCGGCGGCATTTCGCCCTGGCGTCCTCGCCGCTGGAGGGGCGGGCGGAGCTGGACCCCGAACGACCGGCATTTTGATCCGATCGCACTGATATACGATCGCCGGATCTGGGGGACCATTCTGTCCGTTACGGGGGATCGCGAGCCGCGGGCCGGCCCCTGTCTCCCGAGCGGCAGCTGAAGGAGAGAACGACCGTGAGCACACCGCCGCAACCGCCGCCGCCGGGACCGGAGCAGGGCCAGAACCCGTACGCCTCCGCCTCCCCGCCGCCCGGGCCCGCCGCCCAGGGCGCGGGCTACGGTTACCCGGGCCAGGCGCCGGTGCCCGGCCCGCCGCAGGGCTACGGCTACCCGCCGCCCGGCGGCCCCGGCTACCCGGGAGGCCCCGGGTACCCCGGTGGTCCCGTCCCGCCGCCGTACGGGCAGCCGCAGCCGCCGGCCAAGACCAACGGCCTGGCCGTCGGTTCGCTGGTGACCGGCCTGCTCGCCATGGCCCCGATCGCGCTGATCCTGGGCATCCTGGGTCTCAACCAGGTGAAGAAGACCGGGGAACGCGGCAGGCCGCTGGCCATCGCCGGTATCGCCCTGGCCGCCGTGCAGATCATCACGCTGGCGATCCTGGTCCCCACGGTGTTCCTCAAGGACGACAAGGGCAGCGAGGCGACCCCCACCCCCTCCCCCAGCGAGTCGGCCACCGACGAGGAGAACGGCGACCCCGGCCGCGAGGTCGCGCCGGACGGCGAGGGGATCACCGTCTTCGACATCGCCGTCGGCGACTGCTTCGACACCAGCGGCCTCTCCGACTACCAGGGCGAGGAGGGCGGCAGCGAGACCGACGTCACCCTCTACCCCTGCGACGTGCCGCACGAGGCCGAGGCATTCGGCTCCTTCGAGGTCACCGGGTACGACAGCTTCCCCGGCATGGACGAGATGGTGGAGATCGCCAACGCCGAGTGCAACCGGCTCGTCCAGCCCTACATCCTGGACACCTGGACGCTCGGTGAGGACACCGGCATCTTCTACTACCACCCCGAGGAAGCCAGCTGGAGCATGGGCGACCGCGAGATCCTGTGCTTCTTCGGGCTCGCCAGCGGCCGGTCGATGTCCGAGTCGCTGCGCCCCGACGAGAGCGCGCTGAGCGCCGACGCCCTGGGCTACCTGGAGATCACCGGCGCGCTGGACACCGAGTCGTGGATGGAGCCGGCGGAGGACTCCGGCGTCCCCGCCTTCCGGTCCTGGGGTGACGCCATGGCGTCCGTCATCGAGGACGAGATCGCCGCGCTCTCCGCCGCCACCTGGTCGGACGCCGAACTGGAGACGCTGGTCGGCGAGCTGATCGACGCCCGCGAGAGCAGCCTGCCGTACTGGCAGGACCTGGCGGACGCCGGTGACGAGGCTGCGGTGTGGGAGAACTACGAGCAGGGTTACGGCACCCTGGGCATCGACACGGAGATCGAGATCCGCTCCCTGCTCGGACTGGCAACGGGGAGCTGACACTTCCGTCACTGTTTCGCTGCGGTCCTGATCACAGGACCGCGGCGGCCGGGTGGGTGTCCGCGGCAGACCGTAGACTCAACAGCCGTGGACACCACCCTTGAGGACCCGCTCATCGGGCATGTACTCGACGGCCGTTACCGCGTGGACGAGCGGATCGCCGTCGGCGGCATGGCCACGGTCTACCGGGCGGTGGACACCCGCCTCGAACGCGAGCTGGCCGTCAAGGTCATGCACCCCTCGCTGGCGGACGACGCCGACTTCACCGAGCGCTTCATCCGCGAGGCCAAGTCGGTGGCCCGCCTCGACCACCAGAACATCGTCGGCGTGCTCGACCAGGGCCGCGACGGGGACTACGTCTATCTGGCCATGGAGTACGTGGCCGGCTGCACCCTGCGCGACCTGCTGCGCGAGCGCGGCGCCCTGTCGCCGCGGGCCGTACTGGACATCGTCGAGCCGCTGCTGGCCGGTCTGGCCGCCGCCCACCGGGCCGGGCTCGTGCACCGCGACATCAAGCCCGAGAACGTCCTGATCGGCGGGAACGGCCGGGTCAAGGTCGCCGACTTCGGCCTGGCGCGCGGCGTCGACCACCAGACCTCCGCCGACACCGGCACCCTGCTGGGCACCATCTCGTACCTGGCACCCGAACGCATCGAGCACGGCACCGCCGACCAGCGCGCCGACGTCTACGCCTGCGGGGTGCTGCTGTACGAGCTGCTGACCGGTGCCAAGCCGCACACCGGCGACTCCCCGGCCCAGGTGCTGTTCGCGCACGTCCACCGGGACGTGCCGCCGCCCTCGCAGGCCGTGCCCGGGCTGGCGCCGGCCCTGGACACCCTGGTGGCGCGCGCCGCCGCCAGGACGCCCCAGGACCGGCCCGAGGACGCCGCCGGGCTGCTGGCACTGGTCCGCGCGATACGGGATGAGCTGACCGACGAGGAGCTGCACCTCCAGCCGCCGGCGGCGACCCAGGTGCCGGCGGGCGAGAGCGCCGCCGGCACGACGGACGCCGACGAGACCGCCGCGGTCCCGGCCACCGCCGACCCCGACGAGCGGACGAGCGTGGTGCCCCGCCCGGCCGGCGTACGCTCCACCGCCCCGGACGGCCCCGACCGCGACGCGGTGGACCACACCGCCCGGATCCAACTGCTGCCGCCCCTGTCGCACGACGGGGACGAGGACGACCGCGCGGCAGCACCGCCGGTCCGCCGGAGGCTGCCGCGCCGCGCCGTCCTGGCCATGGTCGCCGCCGTGCTGGCCGTCCTGGGCGTCGGCGCCGGCATCTGGTACATCAACTCCGGGCAGTTCCTGCACACCCCCGGGGTGTACGGGGTGCCGCAGGCCGAGGCCGAGCAGACCCTGCGCGAGGCCGGGCTGAAGGTGACGGTCGACGAGGCGTACCACGAGACCGTGGAGCCCGGCCATGTCATCTCCACCGACCCGGCGCGCGGCGACCGGGTGCGCAAGAACGCCACCGTCACCCTCACCGTCTCCCAGGGCCCGCCCGTGGCCGTCGTGCCCAATCTGCGCGGCATCCCGCTGGCGGACGCCAAGGAACAGCTGACCCGGGCCGGCCTGACCCCGGGCACCGAGACCCGGGAATTCTCCACCGAGGTACCACGGGGCTCGGTGATCTCCACCGACCCGGCGCCCGGCACCGAGAAGCGCCCGGACGCGGCGGTGGCGCTGGTGGTCAGCCGCGGCGCCGAGATCGAGGTGCCCGAGGTCATCGGTACGGCCGAGGGCACCGCCATGCAGCAGCTGACGGAGGCCGGCTTCGAGGTCGAGGTCGCCCCGGAGCGGGTGTTCTCCGAGGAGGAGTCGGGCACCGTCGCCGAACAGTCCCCCACGCCCGGCGAGAGCGCGGGTGAGGGCGATGTCATCACCCTCACCATCTCCAAGGGCCAGGAGATGATCGAGGTGCCCGACGTGCGCGGCGAGTCGGAGAGCGAGGCCCGGCGGATCCTGGAGGACGCGGGCTTCGAGGTCAACGTCAACCGGCTCTTCTTCACCGGCACCGTCTTCAACCAGTCGATCTACGGCGGGGACACCGCCCCGCGCGGATCGACCATCACCATCTGGGTCCGCTGAGGACCGTACGCACTGAGGCGGGGGTCACATTCCGTACCACGGAGGGCCCCCGCCGCTGTGATGCGCGCCATAGGGCGGGCGTCACATACGACCGCGCTTAGTGTTTTTCACGTGCGCGCCGCAGGCCGTAAAAAGCCGGGGAAATTCCGGGAACAATCCTCGGGGACCCCTCGGGGAACCCCCCGGGGATGATTTGCCCCAGCACTAACCTCATTAGTATTCGTGACCTTTGCGCGGGGTTTTCCGCTGCTGCTACGAAAGGCCGTCGCAGCATTCGCGAGAACGTGAGGTCCCCCGCATGACCGCTCAGCTCCCCACTCCCCGCCGAAGTCGCTTCTCCCGGCTCCAGAAGTCCGCCACGACGGCCGTCGCCGGCTGCGGCATGGCGGCCATCGCCTTCACCCTCGTACCCACCGCGAGCGCCCACGAGTCCGCCGCGGCGGACTCCGCGGACCGGTCGGTCGCCTGGGTACTGAAGGCCAACGACGTCCCCGGTCAGCAGCGGTACGACGGTGGTGCGGCCGAGGTCGACGGCTCCGCCCCCCAGGACGTGGCGCAGTCCCTGCAGAAGACGCTGCGCGCGCTGGCCCCCGAGTCCCCCTCCCGGCAGGCCGAGCGCGTCGCCGCCGAGCAGGCCGTCCAGGCCGCCCAGGAGCTGGCCGCGCAGCAGGCCGAGGCCGAGCGGGTCGCCGCGGAGCAGGCCGCCAGCCGCGCCGCCGAGCGCGAGGCGCTGGCCGCGGCCGAGACGGCCGCCGCCGAGGTCACCGCCGCCCCCGAGGCGCCGGCTCCGGCGGCCGAGCCGGTGGCGCCCGCCGCCCCCACGTACACCGACGACCTGGACGGCTGGATCCGCGAGGCGCTGGACATCATGGCCGAGCACGGAATTCCGGGCTCCTACGACGGGCTCTACCGCAACATCATGCGGGAATCCAGCGGTGATCCCAACGCGATCAATGACTGGGACATCAACTGGATCAATGGCACGCCGTCCATCGGGCTGCTCCAGGTGATTCAGCCGACCTTCGACGCCTATCACGTGGAAGGCACTCCCTACAGCCTTTACGACCCGGTCGCCAATATCGTGGCCGCCGCCAACTACGCCTGGGACCGCTACGGTTCCATCGACAATGTGAACGGCCCCTACTGACCGGCGGCCCCCGGCGGCACCTCACACCCGCACCTGGCAAGCTTTCCGGGTGACCTCAGATCGCGACCGCAATCCCATGGGCGGCCACGTCCCCGTAGCCGGGGGCCTGGCCGCCCGTGGCCTTGCGTACGCCGCCACGCTGGGCGCGGAGACGCTCCAGGTGTTCGTCGCCAACCCGCGCGGCTGGGCCACCCCGCCCGGGGACCCGGGCCAGGACGAGGAGTTCCGCGCCGGGTGCGCCGAGCGGCGGCTGCCCGCGTACGTCCACGCGCCCTATCTGATCAACCCGGGCTCCGCCGATCCGGTCACCGCCGAGCGCTCGGTGCGCTCGCTGCGGCACTCGCTGCGCCGGGGCCGGGCGATCGGCGCCCGGGGCGTGGTGGTGCACACCGGTTCGGCGACCGGCGGACGCGGCCGGGAATCGGCGCTGGCCCAGACCGGGGAGCTGCTGCTGCCGCTGCTGGACGAGCTCACCCACGACGAGGACCCCTACCTGCTGCTGGAACCGACCGCGGGCCAGGGCGCCTCCCTGTGTTCCCGGATCGCCGACCTGGAGCCGTACCTGGCCGCGCTGCGCGGCCACCCCCGGGTGGGGATCTGCCTGGACACCGCCCACGTCTTCGCCGCCGGCCACGATCTGGCGGCCCCGGACGGGGCGCGCGCGACCCTGGACGAGCTGGTCCGGGTGGCCGGCCCGGACCGGCTGCGGCTGATCCACGCCAACGATTCCAAGGCACCGGCCGGATCGCGGCGCGACCGCCACGAGAACATCGGCGCCGGCCACATCGGCCGCGCCGCCTTCGCCGAACTGCTGCGCCACCCGGCGACCGCCGGCGTCCCGCTGATCATCGAGACCCCGGGCGGACCCGAGGGTCACGCGGCGGACGTGGCCCTGCTGAAGGAGCTCAGGAAGACACCGGCTCACAGCTCGGGGCCGTCACCCGGCTCCTCCTGATAGCTGTAGCGCTGCTCGCGCCAGGGGTCGCCCAGGTTGTGGTAGCCGCGCTCCTCCCAGAACCCGCGGCGGTCGGCGGTCATGTACTCCACGCCGCGCACCCACTTGGGACCCTTCCAGGCGTACAGCCGCGGCACCACCAGACGCAGCGGGAACCCGTGCTCCGCCGTCAGCAGCTCACCGTCGCGATGGGTGGCGAACACGCTGTGCCCGTCGGCGAAGTCGGCCAGCCGCAGATTGGCGCTGTAGCCGTACTCCGCCCACACCATCACATGAGTGACGCCCGGGGCGGGGGGTACGAGGGAGAGCAGGGTGCTGGCCCGCACCCCGCCCCATTCGGCGCCCAGCATGCTGAACTTGGTGACACAGTGCAGATCGGCGACCACCGTCTCGTACGGCAGAGCGCTGAACTCCTCGTGGTTCCAGCACCGTTTGTCGCCGGTGGCGGTCGCGCCGAAGACCCGGAACTCCCAGCGTTCGGCCCTGAACCGCGGCACGGGCCCGTAGTGGGTGACCGGCCAGCCGCGCTGCTCACGCTGTCCAGGTGGCAGCCCTCCGGCCGCCTGTCGCGTGTCCGCTTCCTCCTCCGAACGGCTTTCCGGGTGACCCATCCCTCTATGGTGACAGACCTGACATGCACAGTCCGCACCGCCACCCCTGACCCGGCGAGAACTCCCCGGAAACGGGGTAATTCGGTAAGCCTTCGCTTACTGGACGTAATCCCCCGGGGGTGCCACGATGCCTCGAACACCTGCCCCTTCTCGCGGAAGGAGCGCGCTGCCATGCAGGGCGATCCCGAGGTCATCGAGTTCCTGAATGAACAGCTCACCGCCGAACTGACGGCCATCAACCAGTACTTCCTGCACGCGAAGATGCAGGAGAACTTCGGCTGGGTGAAGCTCGCCAAGTACACCCGCGCCGAGTCCTTCGACGAGATGCGGCACGCGGAGGTCCTCACCGACCGGATCCTGTTCCTGGAAGGGCTGCCCAACTACCAGCGGCTCTTCCATGTCCGGGTGGGCCAGACGGTCACCGAGATGTTCCAGGCGGACCGCCAGATCGAGGTGGAGGCCATCGACCGCCTGCGCCGCGGCGTCGAACTCATGCGCGCCAAGTCGGACATCACCTCGGCGAAGATCTTCGAGTCGATCCTGAAGGACGAGGAACACCACATCGACTACCTCGACACCCAGCTCGAACTCATCGAGAAGCTGGGCGAACCCCTGTACATCGCCCAGCTGATCGAACAGCCCGACGAAGCCTGAGCCCCAGGGGGCGGGCCACTCACTCCGAGCGGCGGTCCGCCCCCTCAGCAGCCGTACGTGTCCTTCGCGGAGGCCATGAAGGCGGCAGTGAAGTCCGCCATGGCCCGGCGGCCCTCCTCGGACACCTGCACGGCGTCACGCCTCCATATGTTGATCTCCAGCACGGCCTCCGGCCCCACGCCGGGACAGTGCGCCCTGATCAGTGACCCGTTCGAACCGAGAAGAGCCTCGTCACCGGCCACCGAGACTTCTTCCTCCACGCGGAATCCGAACGTAGTCGGCGCCGCGTCGTACCACTCACGCAGACTTTGGGAAACGTATTCGAAACTGAAAACATCGATCCCCAGAGCCGATTGGCCATCGATATCGACCCGGCACAGCATGTCTGCACTCGATTTCACCCGAGGATTTCTGACCTCGATCTCTCCTCCCGCAGGGAGAACGGCCCCGGTAAGTTCCGGATCCGTCGCTATCCCGCACAGACTCTCGGGGGTTTCGTAGGCTCCCTCACGGGAAACGTACAACCACCCCGAGACGACAACTGCGAGGGCCGCAATCGAGAGCAGCGGCCACTTCAGGAGCTTCGCCAAGGGTTTCCTCCGTTGATCCCGACAGCGCCCATATGCCCTTGTCCAGCGGCTTCCCTCACGGTTCGCTCCGCGTCGGTGAGCGCTTGTTCCGGGGAGAGACCTCCCGCCGAATCCGGGTGCAGCGCCAACCATTGCGCCGCCAGTTCGTTCATGAATACATTCTCATAGGCATAGTATTCACTGCGATTTTCCATGGCCTGGGTCGCACTGTCCGTGCCGGACCACTCCACCCATTGGCTTCCGAATAGTTCGATGGAACTGCGCAGAATTCCGCCCGCGTAAGGAATTTTCTCCGCAATGTTTCCAATGGAACGATAGGTCCACCGGTCCGACCAGACGGAATCATCGTCGTCAATTTCCAGAGCCTCAAATCTGCCGTTCTCCAGAAACCCAATGGATTGCCCTATGCCTTCGAGAACAAAATCTGTGCTCCCTGTGGTGTCGCTACTGATGCGCTCGGCATACTCCGCCGCCATCAGCACATGGAGAATGTCGTAGGCCTCGGGACTCCGGGAGATCTGGTTGGAGATCTCCGCAAGGTGGCCGGGGTCCAGGGGGATTTGGCTCCCCGAATGATTGCTGGCCGTGTCGAAGACCTCCGCCCGGTACTCTCCCAGCAGCCTCGCCATGCCCTCGCGAAATTCTGCGTCGAAGTCGTTGCCCGTTCCGGCGCTCACGTCCATGACATGCCGGAACAGACGCAACTGCTCGGCACTGTGCTCTGGCGACAAGGGGGAGGGCTCGTCGGAGCTGCGTCCCGAGGTGGCCGCCAGGAGAGCGTCCATGACGGCGTCGCGGGCCGCGCTGCGGCCCGTTTCCGTCTCCTCGCTCAGGTTGGGGGCGTAGGAGCGCTCCTCCAGGAAATACGCCGTGGTGTCCGTGGGTTCCGTCGAGGAGAAGAACGCGTACGACGCGTCCGGGTTGTTGTCCAGGGCCCGCATGAAGCCGGTGGCCGGGTCGTAGCGGAACTCCAGGCCGGGAAGCGTGGAGGTGGTCGGCGGTACCCAGCGGGCGCCGTCTCCCGAGGGCTGCTCGATGGCGATCAGACGGTCCCCGTACGCCGTGAGATAGTCCGTGTCCCACTCGCCGTGGCGCATGAGATCGCTCATGATCTGCGCGCCCAGCAGCGCTCCACCGTTCTCCGGTCCGTGTATCCGGTCGAGCTGGTCGAGGACATCCGCCTGCCATGTCTCCATCCGGGCGCCACCGGCCCTGGTCGCCGTGCCAAGGGTCGCGCCGAGGGCTTCCCGGGCCTCCTCGACCGAGCGCAGGTACTCCTGCGTCGGTTCACGGTAGGGATCCACCAGCACCAGGTTGGACCAGAAATCGAGGACACCGTCGGCGCCCAGCGTGGTGGTGAAGTGGACGGCGAAGTACTCGTTGTCCCGCTGGGCCGTCAGAATCTCGGTCGCCCGCTCCAGCCCCTCCTGGGTCAGATATTCGCCGGAACGGTAGAGCCCGGCCAGTTCGGAGGCGTCTTCCAGCCCCTGCATACGTGCGGCGCTCTCCATACCGGTCAGCGGGGGGACGCCGAATCCCTCCCCGGCCTCGCCGGCCAGATCACCCAGGGCGCGGGAGGCAGTGGCATCCGCCTCGGCGGACCGTGCCAGGACCTCTTCGATACGGCGCACGATGTAATCGACGTCGGCCTGCTGTGCCTGTCCCGGACTCGAGCGGTGCGAGCCGGTCCAGCGCTCCATCCGCTCGAGTTCCTCGTCCGCGTACGCGCCGTTCAACCGCGAGTAGACGGTGCCGTCCGAGTGGATACCGAGCGACAGATCGGCGGCCTCCGTCTCCACCGCCAGCAGGTCGTTGCGAGCCTGCCGCTGGGCGTCCAGCAATCCGTTCAGCACCTCGTGAACGGAGAGCGCCGTCTCGTGGGCGTAGCGGAACCGCTGCCCGGTGAGGGTCAGGAACGGCTTCGCCATGTCCGCCGTTTCCCCGCGCCAGTCCAGCGGTTCGACCTTGGTGAGGAAATCCCGCTCGGCTTCCTCCGCCAACTCCCCCAGTCGGCCGGCCAGAGTGCTCCAGTCTCCCGCCGCCGATTCGAGATGCGTCAGCTTCAGCCCGTACAACTGCTCATATCCGGGCATCGGGCCCCCCGCTCGTTCCCCACATCCCGATGATCTCGGTGGGGCCGGGATCCCTCTCGGTGATCTCCTGGTTCGTCCGGTGTAGTTGCGCGACCACCTCGGCCTCCAGCTCCGTGTGCGAGGTGGAGGAGAGACCGAGTCCGTCCTCAATGGTCTGGCAGTCGGCCACCAGGTCCATGGTTTTGCGGAAGAAGCGGTTGGCCATGGTGGTGAGCGAACCGGCGGAGGCGAGATCGGCGACCCTCAGGTCGGCGGCGGCGCTGAGGCTGGCCGAGGTCGCCAGGCCGGCCGTGGCGGACAGGCCGAAGCGGAGTGCCCGCGCGTCCTCGGCGATCCCGTTCAGCGCCGCGGGATCCAGCGAGAGGTCGGGGGTTGTGGAGCCGCCGCCCCCGCCGGAGTCCGAACTGGTGCGTAAGGCCTCTTCGCGCCCCGACATGCCTTCCCCCACGGCGAGTTGTGATCCAGCGAGGCTCACGGTACCAAGGAGGGCGCCCTCAGCGTGAGGGATCGGCCCCGGGGCTCAGACGGCGGCGGCCGGGGTGCGTGCGGGCCGCGGGGAAAGCGCGGGGGCCGGGGCGGCGGGGAGGGGCCGGGCGGTCGTGGGCACGGCGGCGGGCTCGGGGGCGCGGCGCTCGGGCGCGGCGGCGGCGGCCGGTTCGCGGCGGGGGCAGGGGCGGCCCAGCAGGCCCTGGATGCGGCGGACGCACGAGCCGCAGTCCGTGCCGGCCCCGCTGGTGGCCGCGATCTGGCGGGGAGTACAGGCGCCCGCGTCCGCGTGGGCGCGGACCTGGTCCTCGGTGATGCCGAAGCACGAGCAGACGTACACCCGCTCCACCTCCCGCAGTGATCTTCCGATCTTAGTAAGGCAAACCTCACCTTACCTTCCCGTCGCCGGACAGAGAACAGGGCCCCGGTGTGCGCTGGCGCACTCCGGGGCCCCGCCCCTGTTCTCCGGTGGCCTCAGCCCCGGTACATCTCCGCCACCAGGAAGGCCAGATCCAGCGACTGGCTGCGGTTCAGCCGGGGGTCGCAGGCCGTCTCGTAGCGCTGGTGCAGGTCATCGACGAGGATCTCGTTGCCGCCGCCGACGCACTCGGTGACGTCGTCGCCGGTCAGCTCCACATGGATGCCGCCGGGGTGGGTGCCCAGGCCCTTGTGGACCTCGAAGAAGCCCTTCACCTCGTCCAGCACGTCGTCGAAGCGCCGCGTCTTGTGCCCGGAGGCCGCCTCGAAGGTGTTGCCGTGCATCGGGTCGCACACCCACGCCACCTCGGCGCCGGACGCCGTGACCCGCTCCACCAGCGGCGGCAGCAGGTCGCGGATCTTGTCCGCCCCCATCCGCGTGATGAAGGTCAGCCGCCCCGCCTCCCGCTCCGGGTCGAGCCGGTCGATCAGCGCCAGCGCCTCCTCCGGAGTCGTGGTCGGGCCGATCTTCACCCCGATCGGGTTGGAGATGGAGGCCGCGAACGCGATGTGCGCCCCGTCCAGCTGGCGGGTCCGCTCCCCGATCCACACCATGTGGCCGGAGACGTCGTACAGCCGCCCGCTGCGCGAGTCCACGCGGGTCAGCGCCGCCTCGTAGTCCAGCAGCAGCGCCTCGTGCGAGGCGTAGAACTCCACCGAGTGGAACTCGGCCGGGTCGGCGCCGCACGCCTTCATGAAGTTCAGCGCGTTGTCGATCTCCCGCGCCAGCGCCTCGTAGCGCTGGCCGGAGGCGGAGGTGCGCACGAAGTCCTGGTTCCAGGCGTGCACCTGCCGCAGGTCCGCGTACCCGCCGGTGGTGAAGCCGCGCACCAGGTTCAGCGTGGCGGCCGAGGCGTGGTACATCCGGCGCAGCCGCTCCGGGTCCGGGATCCGGGCCTCGGGGGTGAACTCGGGGCCGTTGACCGAGTCGCCCCGGTAGGAGGGCAGCGACACCCCGTCGCGGGTCTCGGTCGGCTTCGAACGCGGCTTGGAGTACTGGCCGGCGATGCGCCCGACCTTGACCACCGGGACCGCGGCCGCGTACGTGAGGACCGCGCTCATCTGGAGCAGGGTCTTCAGCTTGGCGCGGATCTGGTCGGCGCTGACCTGGTCGAACGCCTCGGCGCAGTCGCCGCCCTGGAGCAGGAACGCCTCGCCCCGTGCCACGCTCGCCAGCCGGGCCCGCAGTTGGTCCGCCTCGCCGGCGAACACCAGCGGCGGATAGCCCTCGATGTCCGCGGTCACAGCGCGCAGAGCCTCGAGGTCCGGATATTCGGGCTGCTGCGCCGCGGGCAGGTCTCGCCAGGAGGAAGCGATGGAGAAGCTGCTGTCAGCGTTCACGGTCACGCGCCCAAGGTTACGGGTTCGTACGGGTGGCGTTTCCCCGCGCCCGCGAAGTGAGACGGGGGCCACTCGGGCGCTATAGTCCACGGCATGCGCACGCAGCAGACCCGTAACTGGTGGTGGCCCGCTCCCTCGGCGGCCCACTGACTGCGCGCATCCCGCAGCACGACGCGAAGGCCGCCCGAAGGGGCGGCCTTCGGCGTTCGCCGGCCATCGGGTCGCCCCTTCCCCACCCAGGACAGGGGTTGTCACCATGGGGCACCACTCATCACCCGCAGCCGTCATCGAGCGGCTGCTGAACGGCGGCGAGCCGTTCGCCCTCCTGCACCGGCGCACCCCGGGGCGGGTGCGCTCCGGCGAGGGCACCATCGAGGTACTGACCGGCCCGGTCCACGAGGTCGACCGGATCGGCGCCCTCCCGCTGCCCGAGCGGCCCGGCATCGGGGCGCTGGCCCTGATCCCGTTCCGGCAGATCGCCGAGCGCGGCTTCGAGGTCACCGACGACGGCACCCCGCTGTCCGTCCTGGTCCCGGACCGGGTGGAGGAGCTACCGCTGGCGCGGGCCCTCGACGCGCTGCCCGCGCACGCCGTCTCCGTGGCCGAGGGCCGTTTCGACATCGACGACCCGGCGTACGAGGAGATCGTGCGCACCGTGCTGCGCGAGGAGATCGGCGCGGGCCAGGGCGCCAACTTCGTGATCCGGCGGACGTTCACCGGCCGGATCGACGGCTTCGCCCGGCGGGACGCGCTCGCCCTCTTCCGCCGGCTGCTGGCCGGCGAACGCGGCGCGTACTGGACGTTCGTGGTGCACACCGGCGAGCGCACCCTGGTCGGCGCCAGCCCCGAGGTGCACGTCCGGATGCACGGCGGCACCGTCGTCATGAACCCCATCAGCGGCACCTACCGCTACCCGGCCACCGGACCCGACCCGCAGGGGCTGCTGGACTTCCTCGACGACCCCAAGGAGATCGAGGAACTCTCGATGGTCGTCGACGAGGAGCTGAAGATGATGTGCGCGGTCGGCGACCGGGGCGGGGTGGTGATCGGCCCCCGGCTGAAGGAGATGGCGCATCTGGCGCACACCGAGTACGAATTGCGCGGGCGCAGCACCCTGGACGTGCGCGAGGTCCTGCGCGAGACGATGTTCGCCGCCACCGTCACCGGCAGCCCGGTGGAGAACGCCTGCCGGGTCATCCGCCGCCACGAGCCGACCGGACGCGGCTACTACGGGGCCGCGCTCGCGCTGCTGGGGCACGACGCCACCGGGACCCAGACCCTGGATTCACCGATCCTCATCCGCACCGTGGACATCGCGCCCGACGGGGCGCTGCGGCTGCCGGTCGGCGCCACCCTGGTACGCGGTTCCGACCCGGCCGGCGAGGTCGCCGAGACGCACGCCAAGGCGGCCGGGGTGCTGGCCGCACTCGGGCAGCCGGTGACCGCGGCCCCCGGCGAGCGGCCGGTACGGAGCGCCGCCGCCGCGCCCGCGGTCCGCGCGCTGGCCGCCGACCCCCGGGTGCGGGCCGCCCTGGACGGCCGCCGCGCCGGCCTCGCGCCGTTCTGGCTGCGGATGCAGGACCTCGCCCCGCGCCGCCCCACCGGAAGCGGGCGGGTGCTGGTGGTCGACGGCGAGGACACCTTCACCTCGATGCTCGCCCACCTGCTGCGCACCACCGGCGCCGATGTCACGGTGGAACGCTACGACGCTCCGGGGCTGCCCGCCCGCGCCGCCGCCCATCCCGGGCCCGTGGTGCTGGGCCCCGGACCCGGCGACCCCAACGACACCGCCGACCCCAAGATGCGGCTGCTGCGGACGCTGACGGCCACCCTGCTGGCAGGGCCGCACCCCGGCGGCATCCTCGGGGTCTGCCTGGGCCACGAGCTGATCGCCGCCGAACTCGGCCTGGAACTCCATCGCAAGGAACACCCGTTCCAGGGGGCGCAGGAACGCATCGACTTCTTCGGCCGGCCCGAGACCGTCGGCTGCTACAACTCGTTCACCGCCCGCTGCGATCAGGACACCGCGCACGAACTGCGCGCGCACGCCATCGAGGTCAGCCGCGACGAGGCCACCGGGGACGTGTACGCGCTGCGCGGGGAGGGCTTCGCCTCCGTGCAGTTCCATCCCGAGTCGGTGCTGACCCTGGGCGGCCCGGCGATCGTCGCCGAGCTGCTGGATCACTCGGTGTCGAGCCCGCGTTCGATCGCGTAGCGCACCAGCTCCACCCGGCTGTGCAGTTGCAGCTTGCCGAGGGTGTTCTGCACATGGTTCTGCACGGTGCGGTGCGAGATCACCAGCCGGTCGGCGATCTGCCGGTAGGTGAGCCCCTTGGCGACCAGCCGCAGCACCTCCGTCTCCCGCTCGGTCAGCTGCGGCACCTCAAGGCCGCCCCCGCTCCCCGGGGGCGGCCCCGAGGCCAGCCGCCGGTACTCCCCCAGCACCAGGCCGGCCAGGCCGGGGGTGAAGACCGGATCGCCCCCGGCGGTGCGCCGCACGGCCTCGGCCAGTTCCTCGGCGCTGGCTGATTTCACCAGGTAGCCGGTGGCCCCCGCCTTCACCGCCTCCAGCACGTCCTCCTGCTCACCGCTGGCCGACAGCACCAGCACCCGGGGCCCCTGTTCGGCGCCCGCCCCGGGAGCGCCGGCCAGCCGCCGGCACACCTCCGCCCCGGGCAGCCCCGGCAGGTTGAGGTCGAGCACCAGCACGTCGGGGCGTACCGCGCGGGCCCGGCGCACCGCCTGCGGGCCGTCCCCCGCGGTGGCCACCACGTCGAACCCGGCCGCCCCCAGATCCCTGGCGACCGCGTCGCGCCACATCGGATGGTCGTCCACGACCATCACCGTCACCGCCTGTCCCGCGCTCACCGGCCGGTGTCCTTCCGCCCGCGCTGCCGGGGCAGCCGCAGCTCCACCTCGGTGCCCTGCCCGGGCACCGAGATCCAGCGCGCGCTGCCGCCCAGCTCCCGCATCCGTCCCCGGATGGACAGCGCCGCGCCCATCCTGCCCTCGGCCTCCGCCGCCGCCAGCCGCCCCTCGGGGATGCCGGGGCCGTCGTCGCGCACCGTCACGGTGATCTCCTCCGGCTCGTCCTCCAGCAGAATCCAGGCGGCCGCCGGCTCTCCCGCCGGGCCGCCCGCGTGGCTGCGCACATTGTCCAGGGCGGCACCGACAGCGGCGGCCACGGCCCGTGCGGTCTCCGCCGGCAGCGGTACGGGGCAGCCGGGGCCCGCGTACGTGACGGGCCCGCCGGGGCCGCCCGCCGCGAGGGTGAGCAGCGTGCGCAGATCGATCTCGGCGTCCGGGTCGTGCGGGGCCGCGGGCCGCTCCCCGGCGAGGAGCCCGTCGAAGGCCGCGCCCGGTGGCGGCCCGGCGGGGGAGCCGGCGGCCGCCTGCCGCTGCCCGGTGACCAGCGCCCGCAGCGCCACCTCCTGGTCGCCCGCCAGCCGCCCCAGCTCGGCGGCCTCACCGCCGATGGCCGTGCCGCGCCGCTGCACCATGGCCAGCACCTGGAGCACGCTGTCGTGGATGTCCCGGGCCAGCCGTTCGCGCTCCCGGTTCGCGGCCTCGATCCGCAGCGCCCTGGCCAGGGTGCGCTCACTGGCCCGCGCCACCTCCACCACGTAGCCGATCGCGATGCTCGCCACGCACACCAGCAGCGCGTTGTGCAGCGCGCTGCGCGAGAAGTGCCCGTCCTCCAGCAGATTGGCGGCGCCCACCAGCGCGGAGCCGAACGCGGCCCAGCGCCAGCCGCTCTTGATGGCCACCGCGATCACCGGGCCCGCCACCCAGATCGAGGGCAGGGTGGGGCCCACGCGGCCGGCGGGGTCGGCCAGCGAGCTGAGCAGGATGCCGCTCACCGCCATCGTCAGGTCCGCCGTCAGGAACCGGCCCGTGCAGCGCTCGGCCGAGGAGACGTTCGGCAGGGTCAGCAGGGTCCAGGCCGTCAGCAGCGCGAGGTAGCCGACGCCGAGCAGCGGCCGGCCGTAGTCCCGGTAGCCGAGCGCGAACACCGCCAGCGCGTAGCCGAGGGTGACCACCCGGTATCCGGTGAGCGCCCGCCACAACGGCTGCTCCACCGATATGCCCGAGGACGGCTCCGCCGTGCCCCGGTCCTCCCCCGTCCGCGCCTTGTCAGCCATCCGCCGGTGCCCCTCCCCCTCAGTCCGGCGAGGCTTCCTTGGCCTCCGCCTTCTTCCGCTTCGCCTCCTCCTCCATGGCCTTCTTGACCACCGAGGCGTAGGTGTCCACGTACTCCTGTCCGGAGAGCTTCATGATCGCGTACATCACCTCGTCGGTGACCGAACGCAGGATGAAGCGATCCCCCTCCATGCCCTGATAGCGGGTGAAGTCCAGCGGCGCGCCGATCCGGATGCCGGGGCGCATCAGCTTGGGCATCACCTTCCCGGGCGGCTGGATCTTCTCCGTGTCGATCATGGCCACCGGCAGGACGGGCGCGCCCGTCGCTAGCGCGACCCGGGCCAGACCGCCGGGCCGGCCCCGGTACAGGCGGCCGTCCGGGGAACGGGTGCCCTCCGGGTAGATGCCGAACAGCTCGCCGCGCTCGATGACCGCTATGCCGCTGCGCACCGCAGCCTCGCCCGCCCCGCGGGTGCCGGAGCGGTCCACCGGAAGCTGCCCGACGCCCTTGAAGAACGCCGCCGTCAGCTTCCCCTTGACCCCGGGGGAGGTGAAGTACTCGGATTTCGCGATGAAGGTGACCTTGCGGTCCAGCACCACGGGGAGGAAGAAGGAGTCCGAGAAGGACAGGTGATTGCTCGCCAGGATCGCGGGCCCTTCGGAGGGCACATGCTCCAGCCCCTCCACCCATGGTCGGAAGGCCAGCTTCAGCCCTGCTCCGACGGAAATCTTCATCGCGCCGTACAGCACTCCGCCAACCTCCTGTGTTCTTTCGTGCCCGACCCTACTGGGGATTTACTGTTCTTGGCGCCTCCGGGCCCACGTAGGCTGGCCGCACCCCCGCACCGAACGGAGGCCCCCATGCCCCTGCTGAGCGGAGCCGAACCCTTCTCCCACGCGGGGTCGGCCACCGGTGTGCTGCTGTGCCACGGCTTCACCGGCACCCCGCAGCCCCTGCGGCCCTGGGCCCGGCACCTGGCCGAACGCGGTCACACCGTGGCTCTGCCGCTGCTCCCGGGGCACGGCACCGCGCAGCGGGATCTGCGGGTGACCGGCTGGCAGGACTGGTACGCGGCCGTCGACCGTGAACTGCGGGAGCTGCGGGACCGCTGCGAGCGGGTGTTCGTGTGCGGCCTGTCGATGGGCGGCACGCTGGCGCTGCGGCTGGCCGCCCTGCACGGCGACCGGATCGCCGGCGTCGCGGTCGTCAACCCGGCGATCACCTTCCCGCGCGTCCAGGGGTTCGCGCTGCCGCTGCTGCGGCACGTGCTGCCCAGTGCGCGCGGGGTGGTGGGGGACATCCGCAGGCCGGACGCCCCGGCCGAGGTCGGCTACGACCGGGTGCCGCTACCCGCGGCGTACGCGCTGCGGCAACTGGTGCATCTGGTACGCGGCGAACTGCCGCAGGTCACGCAGCCGCTGCTGCTGATGCACAGCGCGGTCGACCATGTGGTGCCACCGGGTGACTCGGCCGTGGTGCTGGGTTCGGTGTCCTCCACGGATGTCACCGAGCTGGTGCTGGAGAACAGCTATCACGTGGCCACCCTGGACCATGACGCGGAGCGTATCTTTCAGGAGACGGACGCCTTCATCACCCGCGTCATCCGCCCCGCGACGAGGAAGACCGCCAGTGACGGAACGTGACCAGGAGCGCGGCGACGGCCGCGACCCGATCGACGAGGAAGCCGCCTGGGCTCAGATCGTCGCCGGATACGGCGAGGAGCCGGCCGATCCACCCGGGGTCTGGCCCAAGGGCGACGAGCTGGATCTGACCGACACCGTGGACCGGGTGCCGCCCGCCGAGCCGGACCGGGAGTCCGGCGCGGAGGCCGGCGGGGCCGGTGCGGCCGGCGGGACGGGTGTGCCCGGTGGGACCGGTACGGCCGGCGCCGAAGGCAGTGGGACCGGCGGGGCCGGTGCGGCCGGCACGGAGAGCGGCAAGGAGGGCGGCGGCACCGTCTCCGGCACGGGTACCGGCGCGTGGTCCGGCAGCGGCCCGCGCGACTGGGGCCCCGGCGAGGACCCCGACGGCGACCACTTCGTCCCGCCGGACCCGCCACCGCTGCCCGAGACGGACCTGACCACGAAGCTCGCCTGGGTGGCGGTGCTGGGCGGGCCGCTGCTGCTGCTCGGCTCGGTGCTCTTCCAGCAGGAGATGACCTGGTGGATCGTCACCCTGGGGGTCGGCGGTTTCCTGGGCGGCTTCGCCGCGCTGATCTCGCGGATGCGGGACGGCGACGACGACTGGACGGACCCGGGCAGCGGCGCCGTGGTCTGACGGGCAGCCTCAGGGCACCCGGAGGGTGGCCAGAACCGGCAGATGGTCACTGGCGGCCCGCAGATCGTGCTCCGTGACGCCGGGGTGGCCGAGCGGGACGCCGCACTCCTCCACGGTGACCCGTTCCGTACTGAGCACGGCGTCGATACGGCTGACCGCGCCGGTGGCGGGGTACGTGTGCTCCCCGCCCCGGGGAGCGGCGGCCCAGCCGTCGGTGAGATCGCGGGTGAGATACCGGAAGGCCGCGCCCCGCGGCGGCTCGTTGAGGTCGCCCGCCAGCACGGCGGCGGGCGCGCCCAGCGCCGCCAACTGCTCCCGTACCAGCGGCGCGTGCCGGCGCCGCTCCGCGGCGCGCAGCCCCAGATGGCAGCTGACCACGGCGAGCCGGGTGCCGGCGCCGAAGCGCAGGACGGCGCAGGCCAGTCCGCGCCGGTGCAGCCCGGGGGTGTACGGGAGGGTCACCTCCGCCACCCGCTCCACGGTGGGCCGCAGAGTGGTCATGATCATGGTGCCGCAGGTCGGGGCGCCCCCGCTGACGTACAGCAGCCCGGTGGCCCGCCCCAGCCGCAGGGCCCGGCGCCGCCACCCGGCGAACCGGGGCGCCTCCTGGACGGCGACCACATCCGGTGCGCAGGCCCGGATCACCCGGGCCAGCGCGGCGGTGTCATCACGCAGCGACCGGACGTTGTAGCTGAGCAGGCGCACGACGGCGGGCATACGCCCGAGGCTAGCGCCGGTGCACGCCCGGTGGTGGAATGCAGGGTCCCTCAGCGCGGTTGACCGCGTCATGACGGATCGACCCGGGCCCCGCCCCCTGACCGACGACGCGCTGTCCGCGCTGCTGGCCGCCCAGCGGTTCGGCACCGTGGCCACCGTGCGGCGCAGCGGCCACCCGCACCTGACCACGATGCTGTACCACTGGGACCCGGCGGCCCGCGTCGTGCGGATCTCCACCACGGCCGACCGCGCCAAGCCCGGACACATCCGCCGCGACCCGCACGCCGCCCTGCATGTGCCGGGCGGCGACGTGTGGTCGTTCGCGGTCGCCGAGGGCGAGGCCGAGGTCTCGGAGATCACCACGAGCCCGGGCGACGCGGTCGGCCGCGAACTGCTCGACATGCTGCCGGCCGACATGCGGCCCGCGGACGAGAGCGTGTTCCTGGAGCAACAGGTCGCCGAACGCCGGGTGGTCATCCGGCTGCACGTGCGCCGCCTGTACGGGACGGCGCTGGAGGTGAGCGGCTGACGGCCGCCGGGCCAGCCGGAACCCGTCGGACAAGCCCCAGGTCGTCTCTTGCGGATCTTCGTGGATCAGGCCGCTCCCCCGGCAGTCGGCAGCGCGGCCCCGCGAAGATCCGAAGGAGACGGCCTAGCCCTGGCGGGCCAGGTCCGCCGCGCCGACCAGGCCGGCGCGGCCGCCGAGCTGGGCGGCCACCACCTGGGCGTGCGGCCGGTAGCGGCTGCCGACCAGCCAGCGCCGGAAGGACTTGCGGATCGGCTCCAGGACGAGGTCGCCCTCGTCCGAGACGCCGCCTCCCACGATGAAGGCGGACGGGTCGAACAGGGAGGCCAGGTCGGCGAGCCCGGCACCGGCCCAACGGGCCAGCTCGCGGAAGGAGTCGATGGCCACCGGGTCGCCCTGCCGCGCGGCGGCGGAGACATGGCGGCCCTCGATGCCCTCGGGGGTGCCGTCCCCCTCCGCCAGCAGGATGCTCGCGGCCTCGGGGGTGGCGCTGGCCCGCTGCCGGGCGTAGCGCACCAGGGCGCGGCCCGACGCGTACTGCTCCCAGCAGCCCTGGCTGCCGCAGCCGCACAGCAGGCCGTCCGGCACCACCCGGATGTGGCCGAACTCGCCCGCGACGCCGAACCGTCCGCGGTAGAGCCGGCCGCCCATGATGATGCCGCCGCCCAGGCCCGTGCCGAGGGTGATGACGACGACGTCGTCGTGCCCGGCGCCCGCTCCGAAGCGGTATTCGCCCCAGGCTGCGGCGTTGGCGTCGTTCTCGACGACGACCGAGAGCCCGACGCGCTGTTCGACTTTGTCCTTGAGTGCCTCGTGGCGCCACTTGATGTTCGGGGCGAACAGGACCGTGGCGCGCTTGTCGTCGACGTAGCCGGCCGCGCCGATGCCCACGGCCTCGCACTTGCTGCCGCGTCCCACGGTCTTGACGGCCTCGGCGATGGCCTCCACCACTCCCTCGGGGGTGGGCGGCGTGGGCACGGTGCTGGTGTCGAGGATCGTGCCCTCTTCGTCGACCACACCGGCCGCGATCTTGGTGCCGCCGATGTCAACGCCGATGGTCAGTCCCATGAAATCCTCGATAAGGTCAGTCGGTCCCCGCCGGCGAACACCGTACCTCGCGATCAGTCCAGATCAATGCGCTGGGCCGGACCGGAAGGTTCCTCTCCGTCACGGTCGTCACGACCGTCGCGGGCGTCACCGCGCTCCTCGGCCCCGGGCCCGTCCTCGGTGCTCTGCCGCTGGTACCCGATCACCGCGGCCCGGTAGGCGGCCACGAGTTCGGCGCCCGCGTTGGACAGGTGCTGGAGGACGTCGGGGTTGACCGCCGACCGGGCGCGGGCGGCCAGCAGTGTGGCGTCCGCCCCGAACCGGGCCCCGATCCGCCCCGCCTCCTCGGTGATCGCCGTCATGAGCTTGCGCAGTTCCTCGGCGGTGTCCCCGTGCGAGGACTGTCCGGTGCGTTCGCGGAACCGGGCCCGCTCGGCGGCGAGATCTTCCGCGCAGGCCTGTTCCCAGGCGTGCGGGTCGGCGTCGGATGGCTGCTCGGTGGGTTCGCTCATGGCGTTCTCCTGGCACAGCTGCGCGTCGTGGATTCCCCGACGTTACCCCGGATCGGGGGCGAACCGTACGGCGAGCGCCCCCGATTCCTCCAGGGCCGCGCCGGTCACCTCGCGGTGCCGCAGCTCGGCGGGCAGCGGCACCGCGCGGCGGAACGGTCCGACCGTGAGGAAGAGTTCGTCGCCGCGCCGCACCAGGTCCAGTTCCGAGCGGTTCGCGCCGGGCAGCGGCAGCCGCCACACCGGCCCCTCGTCGAGGACCGGGGTGAGCCGCCGCGGCTCGCCCGCCGGGGCCCAGTCCAGCGCCCCGCTCGCGGCCAGCTCCGTCAGCTCCGCCTCGCCGGGGGTGCCGCCCAGGTGCGGGAGGTCGCGGGTCTCGGCCGGGAGCGCGTCGAGGGCCGACTGCTGTGCCGCCGCCAGCTCGCGCAGCCAGGGGTCCGGGGAGCCGGAGGGCAGCACCCGGTTGGCGATCACCGTCTCCAGGGCCAGCCCGTGCAGGGCGAGTCCGGCCCTGGCCATCCGTACGGTGGCGGGTGCCTGTGCCGTGGGTTCGACCACCAGCCGCACCGCCGTCGCCGGTGAGGTCAGCAGGGCGTGCAGCTGATCGAGTTCCCCGGCCCAGCGTCCGGCCGCCTCGTACGGCAGGCCGGCCAGCTGGGCGAGGAGCGAGGCCGGGCGGCCGCCGGGGAGCAGCCTGCGGACGTAGCGGGCCAGCAGTTCGGGCAGGGCCAGCAGCCGGATCGCCTCGGTGACCGGCGGGAGGTCGACGACCAGCGTCTGCCACCGCCCGGAGCGGTGCGCCTGCGCCAGCGCGGTGAGCAGGGCGAGCCCTTCGCTGCCGGGGAGGGCGGTCAGTTCGTCCTCGTGCAGCAGGTCGGTGCCCGTCTGCCGCTGGATCCCCAGTACGCCGTCCCGGAACCACTGCCCGGTGTCGGGGCGGACGGCCGCCACCCCGGAGAGTGTCCCGACGCGCTCGCCGAGCAGCAGCACCGTGCGCCCGCCCCGTGCCTCCGCCAGCGCGGTGCCGGCCGCGACGGTCGTCGTGCCGGCCCCGCCGGGCCCGGTGACCAGCAGCACCCGTGCCGACGTCATCCGGCGGTCGCCTCGCCGCTCTCCACCCGCTTCTTCAGCCCGTCCAGGGCACGTTCGATGATGACCTTCTCGGCCTTGCGCTTGATGGTGCCCAGCATCGGGATCTTCACGTCCACGGTCAGCTGGTAGGTGACCTCGGTGTGCTTGCCGCCGTCCACCGGCACCAGCCGGTAGGAGCCGTCGAGCGAGCGCAGCATCTGGGACTTCACGAGCGACCAGCTGACCTCGTCGGACTCCGACCAGGTGTACGCCAGGGTGTGCTCGTCCTTGATGGCGCCGGCGTCCAGCAGCAGCCGCACCTGCTCGGCGCGCCCGCGCCCGTCCGTGCCGAGCACCTCGGCCTCCCGCACCTCGCCCGTCCACTCGGGGTAGCGGCCGAAGTCGGCGATCACCGCCATGACCTCGGCCGGTGTGGCGTCGATGGTGATGCTCGACCTGGTGTGTTCGGCCATCCCGGTGGCTCCTTGTTCCGCGCGCGCTGTCGTCGTGTCGTGGGGGGTGAGTGTCACCGGGAAGGCTATCGCGGGCCGTCGCTAGAGCAGTTCACGCAGCCGCTGCGCCAGCAGGTCCCAGCGCCACTTCTCCTCGACCCACTGCCGTCCGCGCTCGCCCATCCGGCGCCGCAGCCCCGGGTCGCGCAGCAGGGTGACGATGCGCTCGGCGGTCTCGGCCGCGGCGCCGGGGGCGCCGCCGCGGACGATCCAGCCGGTCTCGCCGTCCAGCACCGCGTCGGGCGCGCCGCCCGAGTCGCCGGAGACCACCGGCAGTCCGGTGGCCGACGCCTCCAGGTACACGATGCCCAGGCCCTCCACGTCGAGGCCGCGGCGCCGGGTGCGGCAGGGCATGGCGAACACGTCGCCGGCCCCGAAGTGGGCGGGCAGCCGCTCCCAGGGGACGGGCCCGGTGAACCGGACGGAGCCGGCCACTCCGCTCTCCTGCGCCAGCTTCTCCAGGTCCCTGCGGTAGGGGCCGTCGCCGACGATCAGCAGGACGGTGTCCGGCTCGGCGGCCAGGATCCGGGGCATGGCCCTGATCAGGGTGTCCTGGCCCTTGCGCGGCACCAGGCGGGAGACACACACCACCACGGGACGGTCGGTGAGGCCCAGTTCGGCGCGGACCTTGTCACCGCCGGATCCCGGGTGGAACAGCTTCTCGTCCACGCCGGGCGGCAGTTGCACCATGCGCCCGGCGGCTTCCCCGGTGAGCGCCGAGGCGATCCGTGAGCGGGTGTACTCCCCCAGATACGTCACTGTGTCGGTGCCCTCGCCGATGCGGCGCAGCAGGTGCCGGGCGGCGGGCAGCTGGGCCCAGCCGGCCTCGTGGCCGTGGCTGGTGGCCACCAGCCGCTGGGCGCCCGCCTTGCGCAGGGCCGGCCCCATCAGGCCCAGCGGCGCCGCCGCGCCGAACCACACCGACTCGCACCCGTGGGTGCGCAGCAGGTTGACCGCGCGGCGGGTGACGCGCGGGGTGGGCAGCAGCATGGTGCTGCGGTCCCTGATGACCGGGTACGGCTGCTCGGCGTCGAAGGCCGCGGTGGCCGCCCGGCCCTCCTTGTCGCGCTTCCAGGTGGAGGCGTACACGACCACCCGGTCCGGCTCCAGGCGCAGCGCCATGCTGTGCAGGAACGCCTGGATGCCGCCGGGGCGCGGCGGGAAGTCATTGGTGACGATCAATGTCTTACGCATCAGGGGCGAGCGTATCCGGTGGCGGGGCCCGGGCCCCGGTTCAGGGTCGGACCACGGAGTGCAGCGGCATCATGCCGACCGGCTCCATGCGTACCTGGGCGCCGGGGTAGGGCGCGTGGATGACCTGGCCGCCGCCCACGTACAGGGCGATGTGGCTGGCGTCGCCGCGGTAGACGACGAGGTCGCCCGGCTGGGCGGCGGACAGCGGTACGGCGGTGCCGGCCGCCGCCTGGGCCTGGGAGGTGCGGGGCAGGGAGATCCCGGCCTGGCGGTAGGCCCACTGGGTCAGTCCCGAGCAGTCGAAGGAGTTCGGGCCGGCCGCGCCCCAGGCGTAGGGGCTGCCGAGGGCGCTGTGGGCGGCGGCGAGCGCGGTGGCGCCGCGGCCGCTCGCGGTGGGTGCGGCGGCCGGGGTGGGTGCGGCCCCGGTGGCGGCGGTGGTGGTGGCCGCGGCCTGCTCGCGCGCCTCCCGGTCGGCCCGTTCGCGGGCGGTGAGCCGGTCGTACTGGGCCTGGGCGGTGGCGAGCTTGCGCAGCACGGTGCGCTTCTCGCGGGCGAGCGCCGCGCGTTCGGCGGCGAGTTCGTCGAGTTTGTCGCCGGCCTCGGCACGGCGCTGTTCCAGGGTGCGCTGGGCGGCCTGCAGTTCGCGCAGCTCACCCGAGCGTCTGGTGCTGACCCGGTTCAGCGTGGCGGCGCGGGCGAGATAGCTGTCCGGGTCGTCGGAGAGCATGAGGGTGACGGTGGGGTCGATGCCGCCGGCCCGGTAGTGCGCGGCGGCGGCCGAACCCAGGGAGCGGCGTGTCTCGTTGACGGCCTGCCTGCCGGTCTCCACCCGCCGCTGGTAGAGCTCGGCCTCGGCGGTCAGCTCCTCGACCCGTTCCGAGGTGCCGTTGTACGCCTCCACGGCGCGCTCGGCCTCGGCGAAGAGCCGGTCCACTCGCTCGGCGGCGCTGACGCTGCTGGGGACGGGCTCGGCCACGGCGGGCGCGCTGCTGAGGGCGACCGCGGCACTCGCCGCGGCGGACAGGACGGAGGCGCGGGCCGCGCGGGCCGGGCCGTGCTGCGGGGGTCGCCGGTGGGTTGCCACTGCGCGCCGTGTTCCCTTCGGTGGGGTACCTGAAGGGGGCAGAATCTAGTTGCGGCGCGGCCGGGTACAGCGCATCCCGGGCCGGATGTTGTCCGGCGAGCCAGGGAAGCGCCGCAGGTCAGCGGGGGTCGGCGGCCACGGTGTCCGGCCGCCGATTCACCCGGATGGAGGAACGCGCCGGGTCAGCCGACCCGGACACCGAACTGGAACGGCATGGTGTGCAGCCCGGTGTACTCGACGTACTTGCCGGTACCCGGCGAATGCAGCACCTGGCCATTGCCGGCGTAGATCCCCACGTGGTGCAGGTCGCCGTAGAACAACACGATGTCGCCGGGCGCCAGCTGGCTCTCGCTGACCCGGGTCCCCGCGTTGGCCTGCGCCTGGGAGGTACGCGGCAGGGTGACGCCGGCCTGCGAGTACGACCAGCTGACGAAGCCGGAGCAGTCGAAGGAGTTGGGCCCGGTGGCACCCCACTGGTACGGGGAGCCGACCTTGGTGGCGCCGGCGGAGAGCGCGGACTGGCCACGGGCTGAGCCGCTGCCGTCCAGGACCGGACGGCCGTCGCTGCCACTGCGGTTGGCGCGCTCGGCCTCCGCCTGGGCGGCGGCCGCCTCCTCGGCCTCGGCGGCGGCGATCGCCGCGCGCTCCTCCTCGGTGAGCTGGTTGAGCAGGGACTGCGCCTCGCTCAGCTTGCCCTGGATGGTGTCCTTGCGGTCCTTGAGCTCGTCCCGGGTCTCCTCGAGCTCGGCGAGCTTCTCGGTGGCCTCGTCGCGCTGCTGGGACAGGGTGCGCTGCTTGGACTCGATGATCTGCAGCGTCTCGGCCTGCTTGCCGGTGACCTGGCTGAGCGTGGAGGCGCGTTCGAGGTACGCGTCGGGGTCACCGGACAGGAAGAGCTGTACGGAGGGGTCCAGGCCGCCGGTGCGGTACTGGGCGGCGGCGATGGAACCGAGGCCGGAGCGCAGCTCGTTGAGCTCCTCCTGGCCGCGGGCGGCGGAGTCCTGAAGGGTCTCCACCTCTTCCTGGAGCGCTTCCTCGCGCTCCTTGGCCCCGTTCCACTCCTCGGTGGCGACGGCCGCTTCGTGGTGGAGCTCGTCAACCCGCTCCTGGACCTGTTCCTTGGTCTCGGCGTGGGCTGCCTGGGAGCTGAGGGCTACGGTGGCGGCCGCGGTGGCGCCGAAGACGGTCACCCGCGTACGGCTCGGGGGCTTGGGACGACGGTGGGACGCCACTGGGGCGAGCTCCTTCTTCCTCAGCCGCCTGCCGGGTGTGGGGGCTTGGCCCCGGCTCCGCGCATCGGCCGCGGAATCGGCGGTACCCTCACGGCCCCCCGGGATGGGTGAGCGACCGCGCGAAGGTTCGAGGCCCGACCCTAGCGAGGCGTTGTTCCCTCATTCAAATCCCTGTGGGCTTTTTTTACTTACCTCACACGCCGAGCGACCACGGGTCACCCAGTGTGCGGCACAGAAGCGGGCACACCGCGGCCGACCGGGGGAAATACCAGCAGGACGGGCCAGACCGGCGCAACCGGATCATGTCCGGGCAAGGCGTTTGAGCAGCAGGGCGGAGGCGGCGGGACGGGCTCCGGCGCGTGCGATGCCGTCGGCGACCTCCCGGTCGGAGGAGACCACCACCACGGGGCGGCCCGGGGGTTCGGCGCGCACCAGCCGCCGGATCAGCTCGTCGGCGGTCTGTCCCGGGTTGCTGAACAGCACCCGCACCCCGCGTGGCGGCGTCAGCAGCACCGGCGCGGCCAGCTCCGCGCCGTCGAACACGCAGGTCATCTCGGCGCCGGTCTGCGCGGCCAGCACCGCGAGTCCGCGCAGCAGCCGGGCCCGCTGCTTCTCCAACGGCAGGGTGGGATAACCGGATTTGGTGACGTTGTAGCCGTCGACCACCAGATGGGCCTGCGGCAGCGCCAGCAACTGGTCCAGGAGCGCCGGATCGTCCTCGGCCAGCGCGCGATGGGCGACGTCCTGCGGGGACAGCTCCCCGGGGCGCACCGCGTCGACCGTCTGGGCGGGCCGCAACTGGGAGGGTGGCAGGGCCAGTTCCCGGCGCAGCCCCTGGGCCGCGTCCAGCACGGTGTCCAGCAGCAGCCGCAGCCGCATGTCCTCGATGCCCCGACCCTCGCGCGCCGCCCTGCGGCCCGACTCCAGGGTGGTCTCGGCCTCGGCCAGCCGGGCGCGCAACCGCCGCGCCTCGCTGTCCGCCGCGGCACGGGCGGCACCGGCCTCACCGCGGACCGTCTCCAGTTCCTCGCGCAGCTTGCGCACCGTGGCCTCGCCGCGCCGCACGTCGCTGAGCGCGCTGCGCAGCTTGCGGTGCACCGCGTCGGTCTCCTTGCGGGCCGCTTCGAGCTCGGCGCGCAGCCGCTCGCTGTCGGTACGCGCGGTGGTGCGGGCGTCGGCCAGCTCGGTGCGCAGCCGGGCGAGTTCGCGCTCGCGCTCCTCACCGGCGCGCTCGTCCTGGGCGCGCTGCGCCTCCTCGCCGGCGGCGGCCACCAGCTTGGCCCAGCCGGGGGGCCGCAGCAGATAGGCGATGGCGGCGACCGCGACCGGATCGGCGGCGGCGGGCGGCGTGCCGCCCTCCACGGCCTCGGACAACTCCGGTTCGGCGGCCCGCAGCCGGGCCGCGACGCGGTGCCGGAAGAGGGTGTCGTTCTCCAGGGCGGTGGCGATGGCGGCGCCGCCGTGCCGGACCCGGCGGGCGGGGGTGAACCGCGCGTACTGCCGCAGGACCGGCGGCAGCTCGTTGACGGTGAGGCCGGCGAAGGCGTCTCCGGCCAGCACGATCACACGGTGCCGGACCTTCTCCGGCAGCGGACGGTCCAGGCTCTCTGCGGGCTCCGCTCCCTCATCGCCATCCGTGGCATCCATGACCGGTCACACCCGTCCGTCAGCATCCGTTGGCCGAGAATGCGCCATGGTTTCGCCTACTTTCTGAACTGCCCGGCCGGGGGTACCTCCCGAAGGGGGTCCGGGGGAGGCTGTCATCATCCGCACGGTCACCCTACGGCCTGCGTACTGGCCCGTGTGCTCAAGCGCCGGGGATCGCCCGTCCGGCGGATGACGGGGGCGCGCGGGCTATGGTGAGCGGCGTACCGCGACCGGCGTCCAGGGAAGGCCAAGCCGTGATCACCTCCATCGTGCTCATCAAGACCAGCGTGGACCGCATCCCGGAGATCGCGGAGGCGATCGCGGCCCTGGAGGGGGTCAGCGAGGTGTACTCGGTGACCGGCGCGCACGACCTGATCGCCATCGTCCGCGTCCCCCGCCACGACGACCTGGCGGACGTGATCCCCGGCAGGATCAGCAAGGTTCCCGGCGTGGAGTCGACCGAAACCCACATCGCGTTCCGCGCCTACTCCCAGCACGACCTGGAGGCGGCCTTCGCGATCGGCCTCGACGCCTGAGGCCGCGCCGGACGGATGCCGCCCGGCGTTCAGCGCGCCAGGCGCGGCAGCAGCAGCGAGGCGGCGGTGACGGCCAGAGCCGCCGACAGGACCAGGAAGGTCATCCCGGTGGCGGCGCGGACCTCGTCGACGTGCCGCCACACGCTGATGCGGGCGACCGGGTCCAGGCCGATGGTGGGCTCGTCGATGACCAGCAGCCGTGGCCCGCTGAGCAGCGCCCGGGTGAGTTCGAGGCGGCGGATCATGCCGCCCCGTCCCGCACCGGGGGCCGCCGCGCCGCACGGGCTGGCGGCCACCCGGGCCAGGGGGTGCCTGCCGGACGGAGTCCGGGGACAGGAGCGATCAGCGGTGGGTCGCGCTCACCCAGCGCTCCAGGGTCTCGCGGGCGGCGCCCGTGTCGACGGAGGCCGCCGCCCGGGTCATGCCCGCCGCGATCTGCTCGGCCAGCGGGGCGTCCGAGGGATCGAGCGCCACCAGCGCGGCGGCCGAGTTCAGCAGGACCGCGTCGCGTACCGGGCCCGGCTCACCGGCCAGCAGCCGGCGCGCCACGTCCGCGTTGTACGAGGCGTCGGCGCCGCGCAGCGCGGACACCGGCACCAGTTCCAGACCCACCTCGCGCGGGTCGAAGGTCTCCTGGCGCACCGCCCCGTCCCGGACCACCCACACGGTGGAGGTGGCCGTGGTGGTCAGCTCGTCCAGGCCGTCGTCGCCGCGGAAGATCAGCGCCGAGCTGCCCCGTTCGGCCAGCACCCCGGCCATGATCGGGGCCATCCGGGCGTCGGCCACGCCGGTGGCCTGGGCCCGGACCCGGGCCGGGTTGGTCAGCGGCCCCAGGAAGTTGAACGGGGTCGCCACCCCCAGCTCGCGCCGGGCGCCCGCCACATGGCGCAGCGCGGGGTGGAAGTTGGCGGCGAAGCAGAAGGTGATGCCCGCCTCCTGGGCCACTTCGGCGACCCGCTCGGGAGGCAGCGTGAGGTTGACGCCCAGCTTCTCCAGGACGTCGGAGGCGCCGCTGGCGCTGGAGGCCGCCCGGTTGCCGTGCTTGACGACCTTGGCGCCGGTGCCGGCCACCACGATGGCGGACATGGTGGAGATGTTGACGGTCTTGGCCCGGTCGCCGCCGGTGCCCACGATGTCCACGGCCGGGCCGGGGACCTCGATCAGCCGGGCGTGCGCGTACATGGCCCGGACGAGCCCGGCGATCTCGCCGACGGTCTCGCCCTTGGCGCGCAGCGCGACCGCGAATCCGGCGATCTGCGCGTCGGTGGCCTCGCCGCGCATGATGCGGTCCATCGCCCAGGCGGTGTCCCCGGTGGAGAGGTCGGTTCCGGCGATGAGGGCGGTGAGGATGTCCGGCCAGGCGCGGGCCGCCGCGGCGTCGTCGCCGACGGGGGGCACAGTGCTCATGGCTCACCTCTGGGGGATCCGGGGATCTTCTGCGGGGCAGCCTAGCCTGCCCGTGACACGGCAAGAGCCCCGGTCCGAAGATCGGACCGGGGCTCTGACCTGTCAGCGCGGAACGCGGCTCAGTGGTGGCCGTGTCCCTCGGTGATCTCGCGGTACTCCTCGGCGGTCGGCTTGGCGACCTGACCGCTCTCGCCGAAGTAGCCGCGGCTGACCTTGACCCGCATCCGCTCGATGACGCCGACCTTGTTCCGGACCCCGTTCTCGTCCGTCGCCGGCGGCAGTTCGGCCGGCTTGTACTGGTCGTGCGCGGTGAGCGTGTGCAGCTGCTCGCGGTCCAGCGGCTCGTGCACCTCGATGAACTCGCCGTGCGGCAGCCGCTTGATCACACCGGTCTCCCGGCCGTGCAGCACCTTCTCCTTGTCCCGGCGCTGCAGGCCCAGGCACACCCGGCGGGTGGCCCAGAAGACGAGCACCGGCAGGACGAAGAAGGCGATCCGGCAGATCCAGGTGATGGTGTTGATCGACAGCCCGAACTTCAGCGCGATCACGTCGTTGCCACCGGCCACCAGGGCGACCAGGTACCAGCTGATCCACGCCACACCGAACGCGGTACGGGTCGGCGCGTTGCGCGGCCGCTCCGCGATGTGGTGCTCGCGCCGGTCCTTGGTGACCCAGCTCTCGAAGAACGGGTACACCGCGATGATGATCAGCATCAGCGGGAAGACCGCCAGCGGCACCAGCAGACCGAAGTTCAGCGTGTAGCCGCCCGGGATCACCCACTCCCAGCCCGGCATCAGCCGCACCAGACCCTCGGAGAAGCCCAGGTACCAGTCCGGTTGCGCGTTGGAGGTGATCTGGTCCGGCCGGTACGGGCCGAGCACCCACACCCCGTTGATCGTCGTGGTCGCGGCGATGATCGCGATCACACCGAAGACCAGGAAGAAGAACCCGCCGGCCTTGGCCATGTACACCGGGAACAGCGGGAAACCGACCACGTTGGTGTTGCGGCGGCCGGGCCCGGCGTAGTGGGTGTGCTTGTGGAACACGATCAGGATGAGGTGCGCCACCACCAGCGCGGCCATGATGCCGGGCAGCAGCAGCACGTGCGCGACGAAGAACCTCGGGATGATGTCCGTGCCGGGGAACTCCCCGCCGAAGACGAACATCTGGAGGTAGGAGCCGACCACCGGGACGGCGAGCATCGCGCCCTCGGAGAAGCGGATACCGACACCGGAGAGCAGGTCGTCGGGGAGCGAGTAGCCCGTCAGACCGGTGAGGATCGCCAGCACGAAGAGCAGGAAGCCGAAGACCCAGTTGACCTCACGCGGCTTGCGGAAGGCACCGGTGAAGAACACCCGCATCATGTGCATGAAGATGCCGACCACGAAGATCAGCGCGGCCCAGTGGTGGATCTGCCGCACGAGCAGACCACCGCGGACCTCGAAGCTGATGTCGAGCGTCGAGGCGTACGCCTCGGACATCAGCAGCCCGTTCATGGGCGCGTACGAGCCGTGGTACTCGACCTCCGCCATGCTCGGCACGAAGAACAGCGTCAGATAGACACCGGTCGCGATGAGGATGATGAAGGCGTAGAGGCAGATCTCGCCCAGCAGGAAGGACCAGTGGTCCGGGAAGATCTTGCGCATGTTGGCCTTGGCGAGGGAGTAGATCCCCACCCGGCCGTCCGCCCAGTCGGCGATGCGCTCGCCGGCGGGCGCCTTGCCCCGCGAGGACGGTGCCTCGGGAGCCTCGGCGTTCTTGGTTGCCGTACTCATCCGCGCTCCCAGAAGCTCGGGCCGGGCGGCTCCTCGAAGTCACCGAGGGCTTCGAGGTAACCGTCGTCGTTCACCTTGATACGCAGCTGCGGCAGCGGGTGACCCGCGGGACCGAACAGCACCCGCGCCCCGTCGGCGAGGTCGAACGTCGACTGGTGGCAGGGGCACAGCGCGTGATGGGTCTGCTGCTCGTACAGGGTGGCCGGGCAACCGATGTGCGTGCAGATCTTGGAGAAGCACAGGATGCCCTCGTGGCCCCACTCGGCCGACTTCGGGTCCTTGATGTCGTCCGGCTCCAGGCGGACCAGCATGACCGCGGCCTTGGCGATCTCGACCTGGAAGTTGTGGTCGTGCGGGTCGAGACCCTCCGGCATGGCCTGGGTCAGCGAACCGAGCGTGATGTCCTCGGGCCGCAGCGGCTGCATCGTGTTCTCGTTGATGATCAGCGAGCCGGGCTTCCACATGGTGTGGCGCAGCTTGGTGCCGGGCAGCGGGCCGAGGTCGCGCAGCAGCACCACTCCGGAGAGCGGCACCAGCGCCAGCGCGCCGAAGAGCGTGGTCCGCACCAGCTTGCGCCGGCCGAACTGCGACTCCTTGGTGCCCTGGGCGAAGTCCGCCAGGACCTGGGCCTTGACCTCGGGCGTGGCCTCGATCGGGTGCCGCTCGTCGCTCATCTCCTCGTCCGACATCAGCGTGCGGGCCCAGTGGACCGCGCCGGCGCCGATGCAGAAGAGGGCGACACCCAGGGTCAGACCGAGGGCGAAGTTGAGCCCGCTGATGTGACCGAAGGGCCAGATGTAGACGATCTTGTCGATCGGGATCGCCACGTAGGAGGCGATGAAGCCGATGGTGGCCAGCATGGACACCGTGAACAGCAGGGCCACGGTGCGCTCGGACCGTTTGGCGGCCCGCTCGTCGATGTCCTGCCTGCGGTGTTCGTGCGGCGGCAGTCCGGGGTCGGCGAACGGATCGTCCGCCGGGGCCACCGCGCCACGCTCCTGCTCACTCGGCAGGTGTTCGTCAGACACGTTGTTGTGGGAGTTCCGGGAGTCGTTGTCGTCGGGATTGCTCATGACTTCTTCGCCTTCGCGCTGCGGGCGGCGATCCACACGGCCACGGCGATCAGCATGCCGATGCCGATGGTCCAGGCGAAGAAGCCCTCACCCACCGGGCCGTATCCGCCCAGGCTCAGACCGCCGGGGTTGGGCGACTCGGAGGTGTTCGTCGCGTCCAGCCAGGCGATGATGTCGCGCTTGGCGTCCTCGGGGAGCACCCCGTCGGGGAAGGAGGGCATGTTCTGCGGGCCGGTCAGCATGGCTTCGTACAGGTGACGCGGGTTCACGTCCGCCAGGTTGGGGGCGAACTTGCCGTGCGTCAGCGCACCACCCTGACCGGTGTAGTTGTGGCACTGCGAGCAGTTGGTGCGGAACAGTTCGCCACCGCGCGCCGGGTCACCCTGGGCGGGGTCGTACGCGTCGGACTCCGGCACGGCCGGGCCGGGGCCCAGGGAGGCGATGTACGCGGCGAGCTGGTCGATCTCGGCCTGGTTGTAGACGGTGGGCTTGCGTTCGGCCTGCGGGCCCGGCTGCGCCATGGGCATCCGGCCGGTGCCCACCTGGAAGTCGACGGAAGCGGCACCGACACCCACCAGAGAGGGTCCACCGGTGCCGCCCTGGCCCTCGTTGCCGTGGCAGCTGGAGCAGCCCACGGAGTAGAGCGCCTTGCCTTCCTCGATGGCGAGGGTCTGGGCCGTTTCCTCGGCCTGGGCCTCACCCGAGGGCGCCAGTACGGCGTACAGCCCCCCGGTGACCGCCAGCGCGAAGATAAGGACGACGAGCGCAGCCAGCGGATGGCGCCGTCGTGCGGAGAGCTTTTTCACGGATTACCCCGGTGTCAGGATCTGCTGCGTCGGTGCTTGAGGTGTGCGTCGGAGCGCGTCCGGTGCGGCGACCGGCTACTTGATCAGGTAGATCGTGGCGAAGAGGCCGATCCAGACGACATCCACGAAGTGCCAGTAGTAGGACACGACGATGGCCGACGTGGCCTGCTCGTGGGTGAACCGCCGCGCCGCGTAGGTCCGTCCCAGGACCAGCAGGAAGGCGATCAGTCCGCCCACCACGTGGAGGCCGTGGAAGCCGGTGGTGAGGTAGAAGGCGGACCCGTACGGGTCGGAGGACAGCGTGACGCCCTCGTGCACCAGTTCCACATACTCCGTCACCTGGCCGCCGATGAAGACCGCGCCCATGACGAAGGTGACCACGAACCACAGGCGCAGCTTCTTCACGTCGCCGCGCTCGGCGGCGAAGACGCCGAGCTGGCAGAACAGGGAAGAGAGCACCAGGATCGAGGTGTTGCCCAGGGCGAAGGGGACGTTGAGGGTATCCGCCTTATCCGTCCAGAAGTCCGCTCCCATCACCGATCGCAGGGTGAAGTACATCGCGAAGAGCGCCGCGAAGAACATCAGCTCGGAACTCAGCCAGATGACGGTTCCGACGCTGGTGACATTCGGCCTGTTGACCGAGGGGTGTGCGCGCCCGGTTTCTACTGCTGTTGCTGTCGCCACGCCGGACATTATGTCGGTCGCTTATCCGGCGCTTAGCCGGGGGGTGCCATTCGGTGTGTCCAAGCGGTATGTCCTGGGACGACGCGGGGCCACTCCGAGGTTGACGACCCCTGCCGCCGGGCGGTGCCGACGGAGTAGCATCCGGGCCACGCTACCCGTCCATTCACGCGGAGGAACGATGCAGCGGACCGCAACGGTGCTGGTCTACAGCGACGACGCGAACACCCGCGAACAGGTACGTCTGGCGGCCGGCCGCCGCCCCGCCGCCGACGCCCCGGCGGTGGAGTATGTGGAGTGCGCCACCCTGCCCGCAGTGCTGTCCGAACTGGAGCGCGGCGGCATCGACGTGTGCGTGCTGGACGGCGAGGCCGTCCCGGCGGGCGGCATGGGAGTGTGCCGGCAGATCAAGGACGAGATCTTCGACTGCCCGCCCGTGCTGCTGCTGATCGGACGGCCCCAGGACGCCTGGCTGGCGACCTGGAGCCGGGCGGAGTCGGCCGTACCGCACCCGGTGGACCCGGTCCAGCTGGCGGCCGCCCTGGCGGAACTGCTGCGCTCGCGGCTGCCCGCCGTCGCCTGAGCCGGGAGAGCCCCGGCTGAGGCCCCGGCCGGTCGCTGGACGGGGCCGGGGCCACAGGGGGGCTCCCAGGAGCTCTGGCGGGCTCTCAGAGCGCCGGGGCGAGCCGGCTGGGGCTGCCGGACGCGCCGGCCGGGTCGGGCGCCTGGTGGAGCGCGCTGCCCGCCAGCCACTCGTCCCAGGACAGGTTCCAGTCGCCGAAGCCGTTGCCGAAGGGCGCCATGTCCTCGCCGTAGCCGTTGATGTGTTCGACGATGTCGCCCTGGCGCACGGTTTCGAAGAACCAGCGGGCGTCGGCGTCACTCATTCCGGTACACCCGTGGCTGACGTTGGAGTTGCCCTGGGAGCCCACCGACCAGGGCGCGGCGTGCACGTACTCGCCGCTCCAGGTGAGCCGGGTGGCCCAGGAGACGTCGAGGTCGTACGACTCGGAGCTGCCGGCCGGGATGCCGATGCTGGTGCCGGTCATCCGGACGTTCTGCTCCTGGCCGAGGACGACCTTCTTGCCGTCGCGGGTGGCGAATCCCACTTTTCCGGTGGTGATGGGCAGGGTGCGCAGGACCTCGCCGTTGCGGGAGACGGTCATGTGGTGGCCGCTGATGTCGGCCAATGCCTCCACGCGGTCGCCGATGGTGAGCTGGAGTTCCTGCCCGGCACCGCCGCGCAGCCCTTCCCTGATGTGCAGTCCGGCGAGCTGGGAGCTGACCGTGACGCTCGCCCCGGCCGGCCAGTACTCCTTGGGCCGGTAGTGCAGCAGGGTGTCGTCCACCCAGTGCCACGAGCCCTCCACCTGGGGCTCGGAGGCGACCGTGAGGGCGCTCTCCACCAGGAGCCGTTCGGCCGGGTCGGCGACCTCCTCGCTGAGTTCCGCGGTGAGCGGCTGACCGACCCCGTAGGTGCCCGCGGTGGGGCCCAGTTCGATGTCGAGGGGGGCGGCGTCCGAGTCGCCGGTGCTGAAGGTGTGGGTGCCGCGGCCCGGGCGGCCGTCGTTCTCGGTGCTCACCTGAATGGTGTAGCTGGCCCCGGCCGCCAGCGGGCTCGTGCTGTGCCAGCTGCTGCCGTCCTCGGACAGCTGTCCGGTGACGGTGCGGCCGATCGCGTCGGTGGCCACCACGTCCGTGATCCGGCCGTCGGTTTCCTTGCTGGTGATCTTCAGTGGCTCGTCGGGGTTGACGGCGGCGTCGCTGTCCCCGGCGGGGCCGAAGGAGAGCTGTTCCGTGGCGTCGTAGGGCTTGCCCGTGAGGGATCTGGAGGCATCGCTGCACGCGGTGACCCAGACCATCAGCGGGGCGAGTATCAGGGCGCAGCTGAGCGCCGTCCGGCGGGATGCGACCGCCCTGATGGGCGCGCTGTCCGAGATGCCTCTTTCGTGACCCATGGTCACAAAATACGAATAATACTCCGACAGGGCGCGCGGGGTTCCCGCATTCGGGGGACCCACCGGTCGCGTCGCCTTTCCCCGGCACGCCGCCGGCCCCCGGGGAGGCTTCCCCGGGGGCCGGCGGCGGTACGTGCGCGGGACGTCGCGGCTACTGGTTCTGGTTCTCGCCCCGGTAGAACTCGAAGACCCACAGCCACAGACCGATGAGCAGCAGCGGCGCGGTGAAGAACGCCAGCCACCAGCCGAACACCGGCCCCATGAACGCGGTCAGACCACCGAGCGCCAGCACCAGCGGCGCCCAGCTGTGCGGCGCGAAGAAGCCGAGCTCCCCCGCGTCGTCCGCGATGTCGGCGTCCTTGCGGTCCTGCGCCCCGGTGTCCACCCGGCGGGCCGTGAAGACCAGGTAGAACCCGATCATCGCGGCCAGCGAGAAGGACAGGAACAGGGCGGTCGTGCCCACCGGCTCCTTGGACCACAGTCCGTAGACGATGGCCGCGCCCAGCATGAACAGGGCGATGCCGCTGAAGAGGTAACCCTGGATCTTCACTTGGCGTCTCCCTCGGACTCGGTGCGGCCCTCGGTCGGCTTGCTCTCGGTCCCACCGGTCACCGCGGTGCGGGGATCGGTGTTCTCCAGCGCGTCCAGCACGGCCAGCTCCGGGTGGTGCAGGTCGAACGCCGGCGATTCGGAGCGGATCTTCGGCAGGGTGACGAAGTTGTGCCGCGGCGGCGGGGAGGAGGTCGCCCACTCCAGCGAGCGGCCGTAGCCCCACGGGTCGTCGGCGTTGACCGGCTTCCCGTACTTCCACGTCTTCCAGACGTTGTAGAAGAACGGCAGCATCGACATGCCCAGCAGGAACGAGCTGATGGTGGAGATGGTGTTCAGCGCGGTGAAGCCGTCCGCGGCCAGATAGTCCGCGTACCGCCGCACCATGCCCTCGGTGCCCAGCCAGTGCTGGACCAGGAAGGTGCCGTGGAAGCCGATGAACAGCGTCCAGAAGGTGATCTTGCCAAGACGCTCGTCCAGCATCTTGCCGGTCCACTTCGGCCACCAGAAATGGAAGCCGGCGAACATCGCGAAGACCACGGTGCCGAACACCACGTAGTGGAAGTGCGCCACCACGAAGTAGGTGTCCGAGACATGGAAGTCCAGCGGCGGCGAGGCCAGGATGACGCCGGTCAGACCACCGAAGAGGAACGTGACCAGGAAGCCGATCGACCACAGCATCGGGGTCTCGAAACTCAGCGACCCCTTCCACATGGTGCCGATCCAGTTGAAGAACTTCACACCGGTCGGTACCGCGATCAGGAAGGTCATGAACGAGAAGAACGGTAGGAGTACCGCTCCCGTCACGTACATGTGGTGCGCCCACACCGTCACCGACAGACCGGCGATGGAAATGGTCGCGATGACCAGACCGATGTAACCGAAGATCGGCTTGCGGCTGAAGACCGGGATGATCTCCGAGATGATGCCGAAGAACGGCAGCGCGATGATGTACACCTCTGGATGGCCGAAGAACCAGAAGAGGTGTTGCCACAGAATCGAGCCGCCGTTGGCCGGATTGAAGATTTGTGCCCCGAACACCCGGTCGGCGGCCAGCGCGAACAGCGCGGCGGCCAGCACGGGGAAGGCCAGCAGCACGAGCACACCGGTGAGCAGGACGTTCCAGGTGAAGATCGGCATCCGGAACATCGTCATGCCGGGGGCGCGCATGCAGATGATGGTGGTGATGAAGTTGACCGCGCCCAGGATGGTGCCGAAGCCGGAGAAGGCCAGACCCATCACCCACATGTCGGCGCCCACGCCCGGCGAGCGGACCGCGTCGGACAGTGGTGAGTAGGCGAACCAGCCGAAGCTCGCGGCGCCCTGCGGGGTGAAGAAGCCCGCGATCACCAGCAGACCGCCGAAGAGGTACAGCCAGTACGCCAGCATGTTCAGCCGCGGGAACGCCACATCGGGCGCGCCGATCTGCAGCGGCATGATCCAGTTCGCGAACCCGGCGAACAGCGGGGTCGCGAAGAGCAGCAGCATCACCGTGCCGTGCATGGTGAACAGCTGGTTGAACTGCTCCTTGGAGACCAGCTGCAGACCCGGCCTGGCCAGCTCGGCGCGCATGATGAGCGCCATGACGCCGCCGATGATGAAGAAGATGAACGACGTCAGCAGATACATATTGCCGATCGTCTTGTGATCCGTGGTGGTGAGCCACTTGATCACAATATTGCCGGGCTCTTTCCGGCGCACCGGCGGCACTGCCTTCGCGGCGCCGGCCTCCTGTGGGGTGTCAAGGATTGTCACGGCTGGTTCGTCTCCGCGTTAGTGGCGGCTTCCGTCTGCTCGATGCCCGCCGGGATGAAGCCCGTCTGACCCTGGGCAGCCAGATCCTGGAGGTGCTGCTGGTACTCCTCGGGGGAGACGACCTTCACGTTGAAGAGCATCCGGGCATGGGCCTCGCCGCACAGCTCGGCGCACTTGCCCATGAAGGTGCCCTGCTTGTTCGGGGTCACCTCGAAGCGGTTGGTGTGCCCGGGGATCGCGTCCTGCTTCATGAGGAACGGAACCACCCAGAAGGAGTGGTTGACGTCCCGCGACGTGATGATGAACTGAACCGTCTCGCCCTCGGGCAGCCACAGGGTGGGCCCGGGGTTGCCGGTGTCCGGGTCGCGGTCGTCCAGCGCGCCCACGGTGTAGACCCCGTCCGCGTTCTCCGGGACGGCCTCCATGAAGCGGTCGGGGATGGACGCCAGCTCGGGAGCGTTCTGGGCGAACTTCTGGGTCGGGGTTTCCTCGGACAGGTGTCCGACCGGCTCCAGGTAGTTGAAGGCCCAGCTCCACTGGAAACCGACCACGTTGATCACGTGGTCCGGCTGGTCCGAGGTCTCCAGGAGCTTGGTCTGGTCACGTGCGGTGAAGTAGAAGAGGACCGAGACGATCACCAGCGGAACCAGGGTGTACAGCGCCTCGATGGGCAGGTTGTACCGGTTCTGCGGCGGCACTTCCACCTTGGTCCTGGACCGGCGGTGGAAGAAGACACTCCACAGGATCAGCCCCCACACCAGTACGCCCGTCACCAGAGCGGCGGCCCACGAGCCCTGCCACAGGGACAGAATGCGCGGCGCCTCCTCCGTCACCGGAGTGGGCATACCGAGACGGGGGAAGTCCTCGGATGTGCAACCTGTCGCGGTCGCCAGGACCAAGCCCGCGAGCAACGCCTGCGGCAGGATCCGCCGCACCGGGCGCCGCGACGAGCGGTCGGAGCCGTTGGGACTCACGTAGCGCCTTCCCGAGAGTCTCGCCCGCGGTATACGGCCACTGCCTTCGCCCGGGGCGGGGGCACCGGCCCTGACACGGGCAGGGGTTTGGATGTTTATGCGGTGCAAACCCTACTGGACGCTATTTGAGGTCGTGCGGGGAGGGTGCCCAACCCGGCGCGCCGGTTCCGCCACCCGCCGAGTCCCCGCTCAGCGCCCCCTTCTGACGCCGTGCGAGCGCGTCGGGCACAGGGGTTCGATACCGGGTGGCCGCGGGCACCGGGTTGACGCGGGGGCGCTACGTTCAGGGGGTGTCCTACTTCGATGCCGCCTCCTCCCTCCCCCTGCACCCGGTCGCCCGGCAGGCCCTGCTGGCCGCGCTCGACGACGGGTGGGCCGATCCCGGCCGCCCGCACCGTGAGGGCCGCCGGGCCAGGATGCTGCTGGACGCGGCGCGCGAGTCGGCGGCGGAGGCGGTCGGCTGCCGCCCCGACGAACTGACGTTCACCCCTTCGGGTACCCGTGCGCTGCACACCGGCATCGCGGGCGCGCTGGCCGCCCGCCGCCGGGTGAGCCGGCGGCTGCTGGTGTCGGCGGTCGAGCACTCGGCCGTACTGCACGCCGCCGGGACGCACGAGGCGGCGGGCGGCACCGTCACCGAACTGCCGGTCGAGCGCACCGGACGGCTGCGCACCGACGCCCTGCGGCAGGCGCTGGGCGACGGCGACCCCGCCGCGCTGGTCTGCCTCCAGTCCGCCAACCACGAGGTGGGCACCGCCCAGCCGGTCGCGGAGGCGGCCGAGCTGTGCTGGGCGGCCGGGGTCCCGCTGCTGGTGGACGCGGCCCAGTCGCTGCCCTGGGGTCCGGTGCCCGGCGACTGGTCGCTGCTGGCGGCCAGCGCGCACAAGTGGGGCGGCCCGGCCGGGGTGGGGCTGCTCGTGGTGCGCAAGGGCGTACGGTTCGCTCCCCCGCCGCCCGCCGACGAGCGCGAACGCGGCCGGGCGGCCGGCTTCGAGAACATCCCGGCGATCGTGGCGGCGGCGGCCTCGCTGCGCGCGGTCCGCCAGGAGGCCGCGGCCGAGGCGGAGCGGCTGGCCGCCCTGGTGGACCGGATCAGGGACCGGGTGCCGGAACTCGTCCCCGACACCGAGGTGGTGGGCGACCCGGTACGGCGGCTGCCGCACCTGGTCACCTTCTCCTGCCTCTACGCGGACGGCGAGGCGCTGCTGCACGCCCTGGACCGGGCCGGCTTCGCGGTCTCCTCCGGCTCCTCGTGCACCTCCTCGACGCTCACGCCCAGCCATGTCCTGCGGGCGATGGGCGTGCTCTCGGAGGGCAACGTACGGGTCTCGCTGCCACCGGGGACCACCCGCGGGGAGGTGAACCGTTTCCTGGCCACCCTCCCCGAGGCGGTCGGCTCCGTCCGTGCCCAACTGGTGCCGGACGCCGACCCGGTGGTGGTGGCGAGCGGCCCGGACGGGGTGACGGTGGACGCGCTCGGCAAGCGCTGCCCGGTCCCGGTGATCGAGCTGGCGGCGGTGATCGGCACCGTGCCGGTGGGCGCGGTGGTCACCGTCCTGTCCGACGACGAGGCCGCCCGTCTGGACATCCCCGCCTGGTGCCACACCCACCACCACGACTATCTGGGCGAGAGCGAAGCGGACGCGGGCGCCACCGCGTACCGGGTCCGCCGGGCGGAGTGAACCGGGGGCGCCGGGGAATCACCCGGACGGCCCGCTCCGGGGGCTCCCCTCCCGCCACCTCGGGTGAGGTGCGGGAACGGAGCAGGCGCCCCCGGGGCCCGGAGGCTCCCTGGGGCCTGTCCGACACATCCCGCCCGGCCCGCGTCGCTCCCCCGGCCCTCGGCCGGGAGCTGCCCCCAGCACCGGACAACGCGGGCCTGACCGGCGCCATGTGTCGGACAGGACCTAGCGCAGGTGCTCGCGGACCTCGGCCGCCGCGTCCGCGCCGTACGCCTTGGTGAAGCGCTCCATGAAGGCGCCCCGGCGCAGCGTGTACTCCTGGGTGCCGACCGTCTCGATCACCAGCGTGGCCAGCATGCAGCCCACCTGGGCGGAACGCTCCAGCGAGGCGCCCCAGGCCAGCCCGGCCAGGAACCCGGCGCGGAAGGCGTCGCCGACGCCGGTCGGGTCGGTCTTCGACTCCTCCTCGGCGCAGCCGACGAAGATCGTCTCCTGGCCCGCCCGGTCGATCCGCACCCCGCGCGCGCCCAGCGTGGTGACCTGGGTGCCGACCTTGCTCAGCACCTCCTCGGCCGACCAGCCGGTCTTGGTCTCGATGAGGGCCTTCTCGTACTCGTTGTTGAAGAGGTAGGCGGCGCCCTCGGTGAGGTTCTTGATGTCCTCGCCGTCCATCCGCGCCAGCTGCTGCGAGTAGTCGGCGGCGAAGGGGATGCCCCGGGTGCGGCACTCCTCGGTGTGGCGCATCATCGCCTCGGGGTCATCGGCCCCGATGTGCACCAGGTCCAGGTCACCGACGCGGGCGGCGACCGCCGCCAGCTCGATCAGCCGGGCCTCGCTCATGGCGCCGGTGTAGAAGGAGCCGATCTGGTTGTGGTCGGCGTCCGTCGTGCACACGAAACGGGCGGTGTGCAGCACCTCGGAGATCCGTACGGCGGAGGTGTCCACGCCGTGCCGGTCCAGCCAGGCCCGGTACTCCTCGAAGTCCTCGCCGGCCGCGCCCACCAGGATCGGGCGGGCGCCGAGCTGCCCCATCCCGAAGCAGATGTTGGCGCCGACCCCGCCGCGGCGCACCTCGAGGGCGTCGACGAGGAAGGAGAGCGAGACGGTGTGCAGCTGATCCCCCACCAACTGGTCGGCGAACCGGCCGGGGAAGGTCATCAGATGGTCATGGGCGATGGAGCCGGAGACGGCGATGCGCACGGTGGACTGCTCCCGGGGAGGCACGGATATCGGCCCGACCAGGCTACCGGTGGCCCCAGGAACCCGGCGTGGGGTCGTTCCGTCCCAGTGGTAAGAGCCCATGGAAGGAGCTTGGCCGTGACGGAAGAGTCGGACGAGACAGAAGTGCTCACCCCGGCGCAGGAGCCACCCCGCAGGGAACGCCCGCGCTGGCTGACCGTCACCGCGGGAGCCCTGGGCGTCGCCCTGCTGGCGGGCGGCCTCTTCGGCGCGCAGGCGGTGCTCGGCGGCGGGGACGGGGGCGGGGAGTGGGAGGGAGCCCTGGAACCGGAGTGGAGCGATCCCGGGTCGCGCACCGCGGGAGAAGGGGTCGCCGACTGGCCGGGCGGGTACTGGGGCACGGAGCTGGTCGCCACCGGGCCGCTGCCGGAGGGCCCGGGAAGTGCCCCGGTGTACGGATTCGCGCAGGGGATCGACGAGGAGCGGGTGGCCGAACTGGCCGCGGCGCTCGGGGTGGAGGGGGAGCCCAGGCTCAGCGACGGCCACTGGTGGCACGCCGCCGGGCCGGACGCGAACGGCTCCTATCTCTCGGCGACCAGGGAGACGGGTCAGTGGTTCTACTCGGCCGAATCCGGGGTCGACGCGTACACGACGGTGGAGCCCAGCGATCCGGATGACCCGCACACCATCGTGAGCAGCGAGGGAGCGCCGGCGGAGCCCGTGGGGCCCGCGCCGTCCAGGGAGGAGGCGCTGACGGCCGCCGCACCGCTGCTCGACCTGCTGGGGCTGACGGACGCGCCGGTGGAGGAGCTGGAGCGACACGACGGGAACCGCACGCTGCTGTTCACCCGCATGGTGGACGGGCTGCGGGCCCACGGTCTGGAGACCGAGATCACGGTGTCGTCGCAGGGCGTGATCGTCTCCGCCTCCGGATCGGTCGGTGAGCCGGTGGTGGAGCGGGAGCGGGAGATGCTGAGCGCCCAGGAGACGCTGGACGCGCGCAACGCGGCCGAGGCGGGCCCGGTGGCCCGGGTGGAGCCCGGCTTCGCCGACTGTCCGACGCTGCTGCCCGAGGAGATGCCGCACATCGACGGTGACCCGGAGGGCGAGTCCGCCGGGGCGACGGTCGCGGAGTGCGCGCCGGTGCCGCTGCCGGAGCCGATCGAGCTGCCCGAGCCGATCGTCGAACAGCGTGAGGTGACCGGCGCGGAGCAGGTCCTGATGCTGTGGCAGGAGAACGACTTCACCCCGACCACGCTGGTGCCGGGCTGGTCCTACACCCTGAGCGGCGGCGACGGCCTCGACAGCACCCTCCAGTACCCGGCGGTGGAGTTCGACGGGATCCCGGACGGCTCGTACCCCGACTCCGGCTCCTCCGCCGGGTCGGCCGAGCCGGCGTACCCCGGGGACGGCGGCACGACCGGTGGCTCGGACGGCGGGGAGGAGCCCGGGTACACCGGGACCTCCGTCGAGTCCTACGACCCGCAGGACACCGCGCTCGAGCTGACCTACTGGACCGGGGTGTGCGCCGAGTACCGCCTGGTCGCCGAGGAGTCGGCGGACGAGGTGCGGGTGCTGGTCGAGGAGGTGCCGGGTGATCCGTACGACGCGTGCATCCTGGTGGCCGAGGAGCAGACCGGTGAGCTGACGCTGGAGTCCCCCATCGGCGACCGGACGCTGGTCGACGAGTGGGGTCAGGAGATCCCGGTGAGCTGAGCGGCGGCGCACCACAGGCCCGTGGCACGGCGAAGGGCGGCGGCCCCACCAGGGGGGCCGCCGCCCTTCGCGCGCGTGCTGGTGTGTGCGACTCAGTTGAAGGAGTCGCCGCAGGCGCAGGAGCCGGTGGCGTTGGGGTTGTCGATGGTGAAGCCCTGCTTCTCGATGGTGTCGACGAAGTCGATGGAGGCGCCGCCCAGGTACGGGGCGCTCATCCGGTCGGTGACGACCTTGACGCCGTCGAAGTCCTTGACGACATCGCCGTCGAGCGAGCGCTCGTCGAAGAAGAGCTGGTAGCGCAGCCCGGAGCAGCCGCCCGGCTGGACCGCAACGCGCAGTGCGAGGTCTTCCCGGCCTTCCTGCTCCAGCAGGCTCTTGACCTTGGCCGCGGCCGCGTCGGAAAGGATGATGCCGTCGCTCACAACGGTCTGGTCCGATACGGACATCTGCTTCTCTCCCGGGTAGTACGGAATCCTCTGCCGGCTGCTCCAACAGAAAGCCCTACGGAATCATTCCGGTTCTGGGCGGGTGTTTTTCCCTTCTTCCCATGCTCGCACACCCCCGGGGACCCGAAACCGGGGATGCGTCACATTGACGCTTTCAGCGTCGTCAAACTGACGCGAAGCGGCTATCATCCATAACGTCAGATAGACGAAAAGGCGTGGACGCGCCGGAAAGGGTTGGGTGGCCGTGAACACCGCCCCGAGCACCGCCGATCCCCTGGATGTCCAGCCCTCTCCCCTGGCCCTCCTGCTGCTGGGCCGCGAGGCCGACGCCGCCAGCGAGCGCGGCGTGGACTGCCCCGGGGACCTCCCCTCCCCCTCGGACCCCGACCTGGTCGCCCGGGCCCGCGCCGCCAAGGAGCGGCTGGGCGAGCGCGTCTTCGTCCTGGGCCACCACTACCAGCGGGACGAGGTCATCCAGTTCGCCGACGTCACCGGCGACTCCTTCAAGCTCGCCCGTGACGCCGCGGCCCGCCCCGACGCCGAGTACATCGTCTTCTGCGGCGTGCACTTCATGGCCGAGTCCGCCGACATCCTCACCACCGACGACCAGCGGGTCATCCTGCCCGACCTGGCCGCCGGCTGCTCCATGGCCGACATGGCCACCGCCGAGCAGGTGGCCGAGGCCTGGGACGTCCTCACCGAGGCCGGGGTCGCCGAGCGGACCGTGCCCGTCTCGTACATGAACTCCTCCGCCGACATCAAGGCCTTCACCGGCCGGCACGGCGGCACCATCTGCACCTCCTCCAACGCCGAGCGCGCCCTGCGCTGGGCCTTCGGGCAGGGCGAGAAGGTGCTCTTCCTCCCCGACCAGCACCTGGGCCGCAACACCGCCGTGCGCGACCTGGGCCTGTCCCTGGAGGACTGCGTCCTCTACAACCCGCACAAGCCGAACGGCGGGCTCACCGCCCAGCAACTGCGCGACGCGAAGATGATCCTGTGGCGCGGCCACTGCTCGGTGCACGGCCGGTTCTCGCTGGAGTCGGTGGAGGACGTCCGGGCCCGGGTCCCCGGTGTCAACGTCCTGGTGCACCCCGAGTGCCGGCACGAGGTGGTGGCCGCCGCCGACTACGTCGGATCGACCGAGTACATCATCAACACGCTGGACGCGGCCCCGGCCGGCTCCAAGTGGGCGATCGGCACCGAGCTGAACCTGGTCCGCCGGCTGGCGAATCGTTACGCCGCCGAGGGCAAGGAGATCGTCTTCCTCGACCGGACCGTCTGCTTCTGCTCCACCATGAACCGCATCGACCTGCCCCACCTGGTGTGGACGCTGGAGGCGCTGGCCGAGGGACGCACCGTCAACCGCATCACGGTCGACCCGCAGACCGAGAAGTACGCCAAGCTGGCCCTGGAGCAGATGCTCGCCCTGCCCTGACCCGCACGACACCACGGGGGCCCCGCACGGGGCCCCCGGTGCCCGGCCCTCAGCCGGGGAAGCGGGGCCGCACCAGACCCGTCTCGTACGCGGTCATCACCAGCTGGGCCCGGTCCCGGGCCGCCAGCTTGGTCAGCAGCCGGTTGATGTGGGTCTTCACCGTCAGCGGGCTCACCTCGAAGCGGGCCGCGATCTCGTCGTTGGACAGCCCGCCCGCCACCTCCACCAGCACCTCGCGCTCGCGGGCCGTCAGCACCTGGAGGTCGGCCGCCGCGCCACCACCCGCCGCGCCGTGGTCCCCGGTGGCCAGGAAGCGGGTGATCAGCGAGCGCGTCGCCGCCGGTGACAGCAGCGCCTCCCCGGCCGCCACCAGCCGGATCGCCGACAGCAGCTCGCCCGGCTCGGCACCCTTGCCCAGGAACCCGGAGGCGCCGGCCCGCAGCGACTCCACCACGTAGTCGTCCGACTCAAAGGTGGTCAGAATGACCACCCGCACCGCGCTCAGCGCCGGGTCGGCGCTGATCTCCCGGGTCGCGGCGAGCCCGTCGAGACCGGGCATCCGGATGTCCATCAGCACCACGTCGGCGCCCCGCTCACGCACCAGCGCCAGCGCCGCGGCGCCGTCCGACGCCTCACCGGTGACCGTCATGTCGGGCTCCGACTCCACCAGCACCCGGAACGCGCTGCGCAGCAGCGCCTGGTCATCGGCCAGGATCACCCGGATCATGCCCACACCCTCTCAGCCACACGGACGCACCCAGCCACGGTCGGCGGCCTCCGACCGCTCCACGGCGGGGCCGCCCGGCGAACGCAGCGGCAGCACCACCCGTACCCGGAACCCGCCGCCGGGCACCGGCCCGGTCTCGCAGCTGCCACCGAGCGCGGCGGCCCGCTCGCGCATGCCCGTCAGTCCGTGGCCGCCACCGGCGGCCGGGGCGCGCGGCGGCGCGGGGGCGCCGCCGTGCCCATCATCCAGCACCATCACCTCGAGCCGCGCGGAGTCCCCCCGCCCCGAGCGGGAGATCCGCACCCGTGCCTTGGCGTCGGGCCCGGCGTGCTTGTGGACATTGGTGAGCGCCTCCTGGACCACCCGGTAGGCGGCCAGGTCCACGGCGGCGGGCAGCGCGCGTTCCTCCTCGCCGTCCCCGCGCTCGACGGCCACCCCCATCCCGGCGCGGCTGAAGCCGTCGACGAGGTCACCGAGCACCGCCAGGCCCTTGGTGGGCTCGGTGGGGGCGACCGGGTCGTCGCGGTGCCGCAGCAGCCCGACCGTGGTCTGGAGCTCGCTCAGCGCCTGCCGGCTGGCCAGCCGTACCTGGGCGAGCGCCTCCTTGGCCTGGTCGGGGCGGCTGTCCATGACATGGGAGGCGACCCCGGCCTGCACATTGACCAGGGCGATGTGGTGGGCGACGACGTCGTGGAGTTCGCGGGCGATCCGCAGCCGCTCCTCGGCGACCCGGCGGCGTGCCTCCTCCTCGCGGGTGGCCTCGGCGCGCTCGGCCCGCTCGCGTATCGCGTTGACGGCGGCCCGCCGGTGGCGCACGGCGTCGCCCGCCAGACCGGCCAGCGCGGTCCAGGCGATGATGCCGAAGTTCTCCGAGGTGTACCAGGGCTGGGCGCCCAGCAGCATGCCGGCCACCGTGATCAGGGCCAGCGTGCAGGTGCCCGCCCGCACTGTGGTGGGGCGGTCGGTGGAGGCGGCCAGGGTGAACAGGGCCACCGCCACCATGCCCATCATCGAGGTGTGGCGCTCGCCGGGCGAGTGCGAGAACGTGCCCATGATCAGCTCGACGAGCGTCAGCAGGATGGTGGCGCACAGCACCGGGCCCGGATGGCGGCGGCGCAGCACCAGCGCCCCCGCGCCCAGCAGCGCGGTGACGACGGTGTGCAGGGGCAGCGGGCGCTCGCCGAAGCCGTCGCCGCCACCGGGGTGTTTGTTGATCGTGACCGACAGGACGAGCACGATCAGCAGCGTCACCGAGGCCACCAGCGCGTCCACGACCAGCGGGTGCAGCAGCCAGGGCCGTGGGCGGGCGGGAGTGCCGGGGTGCGCAGTCACTGTGCCAGGGTACGAGCAGCGGCCGTTGTGCGGCACCGGCCGCGTACGCAGCGGCGTGACACGGCCGGTGGGACGGCACGTCGGGGGCCGGTCCGGGGTCGGACCGGCCCGCGGGCGGGCCGGGTCAGTCCGGGATGAGGCCGTCGTCGGTGAGCATCGCGCGGACCTCGTCGATGCTCGCGTCCGGCGGGGGAAGCAGCAGATCGGACGGTTCGAGCGCGTCGGCGTCCAGCGGTGTGCCCATGCCCCGGACGGCGTCCAGCAGCGCGGTCAGCGTCCGCCGGAATCCCTCCTCGTCATGGGCCTCGACCTCGGCCGTCAGCTCGTCGTCGAGTTCATTGAGCTTGGGGAAGTGGCTGTCATCCAGCTTCACCTGCCCCTCACCCATGATCCGTACGATCACACCGCTCTCCTTGCCCCTGTGGGTGTTCTTCAGCGCGGACAGGCTGTCACTGCTTGTCGAACCGGGGGGACTCCTGCTGGTCGCCCCGCGTGGCGGAGCCGTTGCCGCCCTCGATCGCGGTCCGGCCGCCGCTGCTGCCGCCGGACAGCTCGGCCTTCATCCGCTCCAGCTCCAGCTCCACGTCGGAGTTGGAGGAGATGCGGTCCAGCTCGGCGGTCAGGTCGTCCTTGGAGGTCCCGGTCGGGTCGTCCAGGGCACCGGAGGCCAGCAGCTCGTCGATGGCGCCGGAGCGGGCCTGGAGCTGCGCGGTCTTGTCCTCGGCGCGCTGGATCGCGAGGCCGACGTCGCCCATCTCCTCGGAGATGCCGGAGAACGCCTCGCCGATCTGGGTCTGCGCCTGGGCCGCGGTGTAGGTGGCCTTGATGGTCTCCTTCTTGGTGCGGAAGGCGTCCACCTTGGCCTGCAGCCGCTGGGCGGCCAGGGTCAGCTTGTTCTCCTCGGCCTGGAGCGTCTCGTGCTGCGTCTGCAGGTCGGAGACCTGCTGCTGGAGCGCGGAGCGCCGGGTCAGGGCCTCGCGGGCGAGGTCCTCACGGCCCAGGGCCAGGGCCTTCTTGCCCTGCTCCTCCAGCTTGGAGGACTGGCCGTTCAGCTGGTTCAGCTGGAGCTCAAGACGTTTGCGGGAGGTCGCCACGTCGGCGACCCCGCGGCGTACCTTCTGGAGCAGCTCCAGCTGCTTCTGGTACGAGTAATCGAGCGTCTCGCGCGGGTCCTCGGCCCGGTCCAGGGCCTTGTTGGCTTTCGCGCGGAAGATCATCCCCATCCGCTTCATCAAACCACTCATCGGCCTGGGCGCCCCCTTCGTGACGGACTCGGACCTAAAGACCATTCTCCTGCTTGATCCCCTAGCCTACGGGGCGCTCTCCCATTAGCGCACTGTCCGGCCCGGAATCGGGTCATCCCGCAGGAGGATCGATACCGGACCGAGTCCGGCGCAAGGTGGAGGGGCGACCCTGGGTGGGACCGGGGTTGCCGCAGGGGGCTCACGGTTCCCGCGGCTCACCCCGTACCCTGGAGATGTGTTCCGAAGCCGTGCGAAAGAAGAGCAGGCCCCCGCGACGGTGGCCGAGCCGCAGATCCATGACGCCCAGGCGCCCAAGGGGCGGCCCACCCCCAAGCGCAGCGAGGCGGAGGCCCTGCGGCGTGCCGTCGTGAAGCCGCCGGCTTCCCGCAAGGAGGCCGCCAAGCGGCAGCGCGACGCCCGCAAGGTGGCGCTGGCCAAGCAGCGCGAGGCGCTGCTGAGCGGTGACGAGCGGCATCTGCCGCTGCGTGACCGCGGCCCGGTGCGCCGCTTCGCGCGGGACTTCACCGACAGCAAGTGGCATGTGGCGGAGTACTTCCTGCCCATCGCCGTGCTGATCCTGGTCCTCAGCATGATCCCGTCGGCGGCGCCGATCGCGATGCTGCTGTGGCTCGGTGTCATCCTCATGATCGTGATGGACTCGGTGGTCTCCTCGCGCCAGCTGAAGAAGGCGCTCGTGGAGCACTACCCGAACGAGAGCCACCGCGGCGCGCGTGCGTACGCGCTGATGCGTACCCTCCAGCTGCGCCGGATGCGGCTGCCGAAGCCGCAGATCAAGCGGGGCGAGGCGCCCCGTACCGGCCGCTGAGCCGTCCGCTTCTCCCACACGCCCCCGGAATGGCGTAGCGCATATGCGCCGCCCCGGGGGCGTGCGCCGTCACAATCCGCTGTATGACGCCGATCCCCGGTCCCTCAGCGCTCCCCCTCCGCCGTCCCCTCCGCGCGCTGGCCGCGCTCGGCGCCCTGTGCGCGCTGCTGGCCGGCTGCACCCGGTCGGACGGTGCGGCGCCGGCCGCCGACACCGCGCCGCGGGCCGACGCGGGGGCGCTGGAGGACGCGTACCAGCAGGTGGTGTCGGATGTGCTGCCCTCGGTCGTGCAGATCACCACGCGGGACGGGCTGGGCTCGGGGATCATCTACGACGGCGACGGGCACATCGTCACCAACGCCCATGTGGTGGGTGAGGAGAAGGAGTTCGAGGTGCTGCTGGCGGATCAGCAGCAGCCGTTGCCGGCCACCCTGGTGGCCACCTACGCCCCGCAGGACCTGGCCGTGATCGTGCTGGACGACCGGCCGGACCGGCTGCGGCCCGCGACGTTCGGGGACAGCGGGCGGGTGGAGGTGGGGCAGATCGTGCTGGCGATGGGCAACCCGCTGGGGCTGTCCTCCAGCGTCACCCAGGGCATCGTCTCGGCGGTGGGGCGCTCGGTGAGCGAGGGCGAGGGCCAGGCGACGCTGGGCGACCTGGTGCAGACCTCGGCGGCCATCAACCCGGGCAACAGCGGGGGCGCGCTGGTCAATCTCAAGGGTGAGGTGGTCGGCATCCCCACGCTGGCGGCCCGCGATCCGCAGCTGGGCGGGGGCCAGGCGCCGGGGATCGGGTTCGCGATCCCCTCACGCACGGTCACCGATCTGGCCGACCAGATGATCGAGGACGGGAAGGTGACCCGGTCGGGGCGGGCGGCGCTGGGGGTGACGGTGCGGACCATCCTGGGCGACGGGTTCCAGCCGATCGGGGCGGCGATCGTGGACCTGACGGAGAACGGCCCGGCGGCGGACGCGGGGCTGCGGGCCGGGGATGTCCTGGTGCGGCTCGGCGACGAGGTGGTGAGCGATGTGGTGACGCTGTCGGAGGCGCTGGCGGCGTACCAGCCGGGCGACGAGGTGGCGGTGGGGTATCTGCGCAACGGCGACCGGCACGACACGAAGGTGACGCTGGGCGAGGTGTGAGGGACGGGCGGCGTACGGGGCCGGGGCCCCGTACGCCGGTGGGGGTCAGCCGGCGTTCAGGACACTCTCGATCCACCGCGCGTGGTGCGGGACGCTGACGTGCACGCCGTGGTGGAGGCCGCACTCCTCGGAGGCGCCGCCGGGGGCGAGGTCGCGGGAGACGACGGCGGTCAGCTGCCGACGGCCGTCGGCGTACCGCAGGACGGGGGCGCCGGAATCGCCGTAGCAGGTGCCGTCGGCCGGGTCGGGGCTGACGCAGAGGTCCCCCTCGGTGAGGTCGTGGGGCCCACCGGTGCGGCATGCGGCGTCCGGGATCACCTCGGTGTCCAGCTGGTGCAGTTCGGCCGGCGGGGCGGGGTGGGTGGCGCCGAGGAGGCCCCAGCCGAGGACGCGGACGCGGTCGCCCGGCCGGGCGGGCGGGCCGGCGAGCTCGACGGGCTCCAGGTCCACCGCCCGGTCCAGCCGGAGCAGGGCGAGGTCCGCGTGCCAGGACTCCCGCGGCGCGTGGCCGGGGTGGACGAGGACCTCGGAGACCCCGGCCACGGCGCCCCCGGCGGTGCGGTCCCGGGAGCCCACCCGCACCGACAGCCGGGCGGGGTCCACGGTGGCGTCGCCGCCGGTCACGCAGTGCGCGGCCGTCAGGACCCACCGCTCGTGGATCAGGGATCCGCCGCAGCGGAAGGCGGGTACGCCGTCGTCGCGCTGGCCGGAGACGGCGGTGACGAAGGGGTATTCCCCGGTCGCCCTCTCGCCTCCGACGATGGCCCGGGCCGCCGCCGGGAGAACGGCCAGGACGACCGCGGCGACGGTCACCGCCACCGCTCTCCCGCTGCGGATCCGGCCTCGGCCGGCGGTCTCCGGTGGGTGCGTCATCGAGGTATTCGCCCACTCTCGTCGCTCACCCGCGCCCCGTGCGGAGGGGCGGGAGACCGGCGGATCGCCCGTCCCTCCGTGGCGCGTGGGGCCATCGTGGCGTACGAGGCGGGGAAACTGGGGTACGACAAGCCGAACACCCGATGATCCGGCTCCGACTGACGGGGCCGGCCGGCCCCGGGGTCAGCTGTCGTCCGCCGCCTCGTGCAGGCTCATCGGCCCGTACACCTTGCTTCCGTCCTCCAGCAGCGTCACCTGGTCCACGCCCTCCGCCAGCAGGTCCTTCCAGATCTCGCCGATCCAGCTCTCCGCATCCCCCTGCGTACCGAAGTCACCCGGGTCGGAGCCGACCGGGGCCACCGAACCGTCCGCCTTCTCGAACCGCCACACCCACGCCATGGACGCCTCCGCTTCTGCCGCTTCCGCTACTGCTGCTACAAGTGCGATCTCGGTATGTACTGCCCGCACGCCGCTCCGGCTACCGCTGATCGCAGACTAGATCACCCCCCACCCACGCGCGGCTGCGACAGCGGACGCGATCGGATGGCGAGAGGATCAGCACGTGGACGTCACTCTGCTCGGCACCGGCGCGCCCGCCGGTCTCCCCCGCCCCGGCTGCCCGTGCGCCTCCTGCGCCCGGGCGCTGGGCCCCGACGCGCGCAACGCGACCGCGCTGCTGATCGACGGGGTCCTGCTGCTCGACCTCACCCCGGGACCGGCCCTGGCCGCCGCCCGCGCCGGGCGGACGCTGCACGGCGTACGGCAGGTGCTGCTCACCCACCCGCACACCTCCCCCGGCGTGGAGGTGCCGGCCGACCTGCCCGCCCCGGTGCGCGTCCCGGACGGCAAGGAACTGGCCCTGATCACCGGGCACCGGGTCCGCGCGCTGGCGCTCGACGTTCCCGGTACCGGCTACGCGGTGACCGGCCCCGACGGCAGCCGGCTGCTGTACCTGCCGCCCGGCGCCGCCCCCGCCGGGCTGCCGGCCGACGGACCCGCCTACGACATGTGCCTGCTGGACGTCATCGGCCGCCCCGGGGCGCTGGCCCGGCTGCGGGCGGCGGGCGCGGTGACCTGGACCACCGATGTCCTGGCCGTGCACCTGGACCACGACGTACCGCCCGGCGCCGAACTGCGCCGCCGGCTGGCCGCGGCCGGCGCCCGGCTGGAACCGGACGGCACGACCCTGGCCGTCGGGGACTTCCGCGACGTGCCCGAGCCACCGCGGCGGACCCTGGTCCTGGGCGGCGCGCGGTCGGGCAAGTCCGCCGAGGCGGAACGGCGGCTGGCCGCGTACCCCGACGTCGTCTACGTGGCCACCGGCGGACAGCGGCCCGCCGACCCCGAGTGGCAGCACCGCATCGCCGCCCACCGCGAGCGGCGCCCCGGCGGCTGGAGCACGAGGGAGACCTGCGACCTGGTTCCGCTGCTTCAGGAGGCTGACGGGCCACCGCTGCTGATCGACTGTCTGGCGCTGTGGCTCACCGACGTCATGGACCGGGCCCGCGCCTGGGAGGCGGCGGACGCCGGGGAGTTGCCCGAGGTCGCCGGGCGCACGGCGGAGCTGGCCGAGGCGCTGCGGAGCACGGGGCGCACCGTGGTGCTGGTGAGCAACGAGGTGGGCGCCGGCATAGTCCCGGCGACCCCGGCCGGCCGCCGCTTCCGCGACGAACTGGGCCGCCTCAACGCGGCGATCGCCGCCGAGTGCGAGCAGGTCCTGCTGGCGGTGGCGGGCACCGTGACCACGCTCCGGCCCTGACCGCCCGGGCGCCGCGCGGGCCGGCCGGGACCGGGTGGCCGGGGCCGCACCACGGGCCGCTGCGCTGCGGTGACGGACAGGTAGCCTCTACCCCATGAGCGACGGTGGTCTGACCCTTGATGCCTTCGGCGACCTCATCGAGCGGCCAAGTGCCAAGCTGCGGCGGGAGGCCGAGGACCGGCGCACCCGGATCGGGCTGCCGGCCCGGGCACTCGGCCGGCTGGACGACCTGGGCGGCTGGCTGGCCGCCGCCCAGGGACAGGTGCCGGTGCGGGCGATCGAATCGCCCAAGGCGGTGCTGTTCGCCGGCGACCACGGCATCGCCGAACTCGGGGTCTCGGCGCGCCCGGCCGGCAGCGCCTCAACTCTCGTGCGGGCCGCCCTGGACGGTACGAGCCCGGCGGCGATCCTCGCCCGGCGGGCCGGGGTGCCGCTGCGGATCGTGGACACCTCGCTGGACTGCCCGGTGGAGGAACTCCCCGAGGAGGTCACCCGGCACCGGGTACGGCGCGGCTCGGGCCGGCTCGACATCGAGAACTCGCTGACCCCCGAGGAGGCCGAAGCGGCCTTCCGCGCCGGGATGGCGGTCGCCGACGAGGAAGCCGACTCCGGCACCGACCTGCTGCTCCTGGGGGACATCTCGGTGGGCGGCACCACCCCCGCCGGGGTGCTGATCGCCGCCATGTGCGGCACCGACGCCTCGGTGGTCACCGGGCGCGGCGGGATCCGCATCGATGACCTGGCGTGGATGCGCAAGTGCGCGGCCATCCGGGACGGGCTGCGCCGGGGCCGGCCGATCCTGGGCGACCAGCTGGCGCTGCTCGCGGCGGTGGCCGGGGCCGACCTGACGGCGATGACGGGCTTCCTGCTCCAGTGCGCGGTACGGCGTACCCCGGTGATCCTGGACGGCGTCGTCTCCACGGCGTGCGCGCTGGTGGCGCAGCGGATCGCGTTCCGCTCCCCCGACTGGTGGCTGGCGGGCCAGGCGAGCGGGGAGCCCGGGCAGGCCAAGGCCCTGGATCGGATGGCGATGGACCCGCTGCTGGATCACGGCGTGACCGTGGGCGAGGGCACCGGGGCGCTCCTGGCCCTCCCCCTGGTCCGTGCGGCGGCCGACCTGGCGGCCGAGCTCCCGGTCCTGCCGGAGCCGGCCCCGGAGTCCGGGCCCGCGCGGGACGACGCGGCGGAGACCGCGATCACCGAGGCGACGTAAGTCGCCCCGGGCGGGCGGTCCCTGACGGTGCGGTGGATGGTGGTGCGCCGTGCCCGCCCACCCGTGCCGGGCGGCGCCGGGCCCGCGTCCCGGGCCGCCGGTGCTACGCCCCGCCCGCGTCCCCGCCACCGCCACCGCCGTCCCGCTTCTGGCGCTGTTCGTCGGTCGGGGTGCCGCCCAGCCAGTCCTCCACCTTCTTGCTGGGGCCCGACCAGCGGGCGTCGTGACGTTCGGCCCGGCGGGCGGCGCGGGCCGCCGTCTTCGGGCGGCGCCGGTACAGGCGGTGGGCCCAGGGCGAGTCGGGGCGGGCCAGACGGACCGCCCCGAACAGGGCGACCGGCGGGACCAGCACCCCCCACAGCGCCAGCCAGCGTTTGCCCTTGAGCAGGGTGATCAGCACCAACCCGAAGTTGACCAGCACCGTCGCGATGGCGTTGCCGCGCGTGACCTCCTCCTCCGCCGAGACGTTCTTGACGTCCAGCGGGACGAACCCCGCCAGCAGCATCGCCACCAGGGCCGCCGTGACCACCACGAGTTCCACGCTCTGCCGGCCCTGCTCGCTCCAGTACACGTCGTGCAGATGCAGGATGAGCGCGAACTCGTCGAGCACCAGGCCCGCGCCGATCCCGAACAGCACCGCCACCACGTACGCCGTGATGCCCACCGCACCGGCCGCGATGCCGCCGAAGCCGCCGATGAGCATGAGGATCACGCCCGGCACCACGTGGTGGACGTGGGTGCCGCCCGCGCCCGTCACATCGTGGAAGGGGCCGCGGCCGGCCCGGATCAGCCGGGTGATGGTGCGGGTGATCACGAAGGTGAGGATGAACGCGGCCAGCGCCAGCAGCAGCGGCAGCTTCCCCGGTTCGACGATGTTGCGGTACAGCCAGTGCCCCATGGTTCCTGAGCGTCCGGGGCTACGCTGCCGCCTCATGGATGCCACGCCGCCCGCACCCCCTTTGGACGCAGTGCGGCACGGTCTGCGGTTCGCCTTCGGCACGCTCACCGTGCTGCCGCTGGGCCGCACGCCGCCCCGCTGGGACCGGGCCACCGCACGGGTGGGGATGCTGTGTGCCCCGGTGGCGGGTTTTGTCATCGGGCTGTGTGCCGCCGGCGCCGGCTGGGGGCTGTCGCGGCTCGGGTTCGGGGTGTGGCTGGTGGCCGTCGGCACCGTCGCGGTGCCGGCCGTGCTCAGCCGCGGGCTGCATCTGGACGGGCTCGCCGATGTCGCCGACGGGCTGGGCAGCGGGCGGCCCGCCGAGGGGGCGCTGGCCGTCATGAAGCGCTCCGACATCGGCCCGTTCGGCGTGGTCACGCTGCTGTTCGTGCTGCTCGCGCAAGTCGCCGCGTTCGCCCAGCTGTACGGGGCGGGGGAACGGTACGGGCTCGCCGCCGCCGTGCTGTGCGGCCTGGTCTCGCGCACCGCCCTCACGCTCGGCTGCCGGGCGGGGGTGCCCGCCGCCCGGGCGGACGGCCTGGGCGCGGTCGTCGCCGGCGTGGTGCCGCGCGGCGGCGCGTACGCCCTCGCCGGCTCCGTCGTGGCGCTCAGTACGCTCGTCGTCTGGCCCCTCGGCGGCTGCGCCGCCCTTCTCGGGCTGTGCGCAGCCGAGGGGTTGCTCGCCCGCTGCCGCCGGCGGCTGGGCGGCGTGACCGGTGATGTGCTGGGCGCGCTGTCCGAGACCGCCGGTACGGCCGCCCTGCTCGTGGCGACCCTGGGAGCAGGCTGACGGCGGCCCGGCGTACCCTGTGGGCCGTCGGCCCCGACCTACGACGAAACGGAATAACTGCACCGTGACAGCACTGACCCTCAGCAAGACCTCCGCGACAGCGGTGAGCGCGGATGCCCTGGTCATCGGCATCGTCAAGGGCGAGGGCGGCCCCGCGCCGGCCGCCGGCGTCCCGGCTCCGGCCGGGCTGCTGACCGAGGCGGCCGGCGTGCTGGCCACCCTCGGTGCCAAGGGCGGCAAGGACGAGATCACCCGGCTGCCCGCTCCGGCCGGCACCACCGCGCCGCTGGTGATCGCGGTGGGGCTCGGCTCCGCGCCGCAGGACGGCGAGGACTTCGACCCGGAGACGCTGCGCCGCGCGGCGGGCACCGCCGCCCGCGCGCTGTCCGGCACGGAGCACGCCGCGTTCGCGCTGCCGGTCTCCGACGCGGCGCGGGTCGCGGCGGTCGCCGAGGGTGCGCTGCTGGGCGCCTACGCGTTCACCGCCTTCCGCGAGACCGGCGAGGACGACCGCGGTCCGCTGGCGCGCGTCACGGTGCTGACCGCCGACGCCGAGGGTGCGGACGACGCCGCCCGGCAGGACGCGATCGCGCGGGCCGAGGTGCTGGCCACCGAGGTGGCGCGCACCCGCGACCTGGTGAACACCCCGCCGAACGCCCTCACCCCCGCCGACTTCGCCGCGCACGCCACCGAGGCCGCCGCCGAACACGGCCTGTCCGTCGAGGTGCTGGACGAGGCGGCGCTGCGCGAGGGCGGCTTCGGCGGCATCCTCGGTGTCGGCATCGGTTCGCAGTCCCCGCCGCGCCTGGTGCGGGTGGCGCACACCCACCCCGAGGCGGACCGGACGATCGCGCTGGTCGGCAAGGGCATCACCTACGACTCGGGCGGCATCTCCCTCAAGCCCGCGGGTCACAACGAGACGATGAAGTGCGACATGGCCGGCGCCGCCGCCGTCCTGTCCACGGTCGTGGCCGCCGCCCGGCTGGGCCTGAAGGTCAACATCACCGGCTGGCTGGCGCTGGCCGAGAACATGCCCTCGGGTTCGGCGACCCGCCCCGGTGACGTGCTGCGCATGTACGGCGGCAAGACCGTCGAGGTGCTGAACACCGACGCCGAGGGCCGGCTGGTGATGGCCGACGCGCTCGTGCGGGCCGGCGAGGAGTCCCCGGACGCGATCGTCGACGTGGCGACCCTGACCGGCGCGATGATGCTGGCGCTGGGCAAGCGCACCTTCGCCGTGATGGGCAACGACGACACCTTCCGGGGTCTGCTGCACGACAGCGCGCGCCGCGCGGGCGAGCAGTCCTGGGAGATGCCACTGCTCGCCGATCTGGCCGAGGGCATCAGCACCTCCACCATCGCCGACCTGAAGAACATGGGTGAGCGGATGGGCGGCGGCCTGGTGGCCGGCCTGTTCCTGAAGGAGTTCGTCCCGGCGGGCACCCCGTGGGCGCACCTGGACATCGCGGGCCCGGCCTTCAACGAGGGCGGCGCCTTCGGTTACACCCCGAAGGGTGGTACGGGTTCGGCCGTGCGCACCCTGCTGTTGCTCGCCGAGCGGGCGGCCGCCGGAGAGCTGGAGGGACAGGGCTGACCCGCCCCGTCACGTGATGCCCGTCACGGTGGCCCCGGCCCTGCCCGGCCCGGCGTCTCACTTGTCGCCGACAAGTGCGAAGATGTTGTTCCGGCAGGACAGGGCCGGGCTCAACCAACCGGGGCGAGCCACATCGAGCCGCGCATCACACCACGCGGCGTACATACACCGCCGGCCGGTCGATGCGGACCGGGTTCCGGTGAACCCCATGCTTGGAGGAACGTGACGTGGCGAACGACGCCAGCACCGTTTTCGACCTGGTGATTCTCGGTGGCGGCAGCGGCGGTTACGCCGCGGCCCTGCGCGCTTCGCAGTTGGGCCTGGACGTCGCCCTGATCGAGAAGAACAAGCTGGGCGGCACCTGTCTGCACAACGGCTGCATCCCCACCAAGGCCCTGCTGCACGCCGGTGAGGTAGCCGATGCCGCCCGCGACGCGTCGGAGTTCGGCGTGAAGGCCAGCTTCGACGGTATCGACATCGCCGGGGTGCACAAGTACAAGGACGGGGTGATCGCGGGGCTCTACAAGGGGCTCCAGGGTCTGGTCGCCTCGCGCAAGATCACCTACGTGGAGGGTGAGGGCCGGCTGTCGTCGGCCACCTCCGTGGATGTGAACGGCAAGCGCTACGTGGGCCGGCACATCCTCCTGGCGACCGGCTCCACCCCGAAGTCGCTGCCGGGTCTGACCATTGACGGCGACCGGGTGATCTCCTCGGACCACGCGCTGGTCCTGGACCGGGTCCCGAAGTCGGCGATCGTGCTGGGCGGTGGCGTCATCGGCGTCGAGTTCGCCTCGGCGTGGAAGTCGTTCGGCACCGAGGTCACGATCATCGAGGGCCTGCCGCACCTGGTTCCGGCGGAGGACGAGAACAGCTCGAAGCTGCTGGAGCGTGCCTTCCGCAAGCGCGGCATAAAGTTCTCCCTCGGTTCCTTCTTCAAGGGCGTGGAGTACACCGCCGACGGCGTCCGGGTCACCCTGGACAACGGCAAGGTCCACGAGGCCGAGCTGCTGCTGGTGGCCATCGGCCGCGGTCCGGTCTCCCAGGGCCTGGGCTACGAGGAGGCCGGGGTCGCCATGGAGCGCGGCCACGTGCTGGTGGACGAGTACTGCCGCACCAACGTGCCCACCATCTCGGCGGTCGGTGACCTCATCCCGACCCTGCAGCTGGCGCACGTCGGCTTCGCCGAGGGCATCCTGGTCGCCGAGCGGCTGGCGGGTCTGTCGCCGGTGCCGATCGACTACGACGGTGTGCCGCGGGTGACGTACTGCCACCCCGAGGTCGCCTCCGTGGGCATCAGCGAGGCGAAGGCCAAGGAGCGGTACGGGGCCGACCAGGTCGTCACCCTGAAGTACAGCCTGGCCGGCAACGGCAAGAGCAAGATCCTGAAGACCTCGGGCGAGATCAAGCTTGTGCAGGTCCGTGACGGTGCCGTCGTCGGCGTCCACATGGTCGGCGACCGGCTCGGCGAGCAGGTCGGCGAGGCTCAGCTCATCTACAACTGGGAGGCGCTGCCCGCCGAGGTCGCGCAGCTCATCCACGCGCACCCGACGCAGAACGAGGCGCTCGGCGAGGCCCACCTGGCCCTGGCCGGCAAGCCGCTGCACTCCCACGACTGACCCAGGCCGCGTTGCCCACCAGAGCGCGCCACCATCCGTACCGCACATCTCGTAAGGAGCAACAGAAACCATGCCGGTTTCCGTAACCCTTCCGGCGCTCGGCGAGAGCGTGACCGAGGGCACCGTCACCCGCTGGCTGAAGGCCGAGGGTGAGCGTGTCGAGGCCGACGAGCCGTTGCTCGAGGTCTCCACCGACAAGGTCGACACCGAGATCCCGGCGCCCGCCGCCGGTGTTCTCACCAACATCAAGGTCGCCGAGGACGAGACCGTCGAGGTGGGCGCCGAGCTGGCGATCATCGACGACGGTACGGGGGCGGCCGCCGCTCCCGCCGCCCCGGCCGCGGAGCCCGCCGCGGCCGAGCCCGCGCCCGCCCCGGCGCAGGCCGAGGCCCCGGCTCCGGCCGCCCCCGCCGCTGCGGCGGCGCCGTCCGGCGGTGCCGCCTCCGGCACCGACGTGGTGCTGCCCGCGCTCGGTGAGTCCGTCACCGAGGGCACCGTCACCCGCTGGCTGAAGGCCGTCGGCGAGTCGGTCGAGGCCGACGAGCCGCTGCTCGAGGTCTCCACCGACAAGGTCGACACCGAGATCCCGGCGCCGGTCTCCGGCACCCTGCTGGAGATCACGGTGGGCGAGGACGAGGTCGCCGAGGTCGGCGGCAAGCTGGGCGTGATCGGTGCGGCGGCCGCTGCCGAGCCCGCCCCGGCCGCCGCTCCGGCTCCGGCCGCCCCGGCTCCCGCCCCGGCTCCCGCGCCGGCCCCCCAGGCCGCCGCACCCGCCCCGGCTCCGGCCGCTCCGGCACCGGCGCCCGCGCCTGCCCCCGCACCCGCTCCGGCTCCGGCCGCCGCGGCACCGGCCCCCGCGCCGGCCGCGGAGGGCGCGTACGTCACCCCGCTGGTGCGCAAGCTCGCCGGCGAGAACGGCGTGGACCTGAACACCGTCACCGGCTCCGGTGTCGGCGGCCGCATCCGCAAGCAGGATGTGCTCGCCGCGGCCGAGGCCGCCAAGGCCGCCGCGGCGCCCGCCGCCGCCCCGGCCGCCGCGAAGGCCGCCCCGGCTCCGCAGACCCCGTCCCCGCTGCGCGGCCAGACGGTGAAGCTGACCCGGATCCGCAAGGTCATCGCGCAGAACATGATGAAGGCGCTGCACAACCAGGCGCAGCTGTCCACCGTGGTCGAGGTGGACGTCACCCGGATCATGAAGCTGCGGGCGCGGGCCAAGGAGTCCTTCCTGGCGCGCGAGGGCACCAAGCTGTCCCCGATGCCGTTCTTCGTGAAGGCCGCGGCCGAGGCGCTGAAGGTCCACCCGGCCGTCAACGCCAAGCTCAACGACGACGACACCGTCACGTACCACGATGTGGAGAACATCGGGATCGCGGTGGACTCCGAGAAGGGCCTGATGGTCCCGGTCATCAAGGGCGCGGGCGACCTGTCCCTGGCGGGCATCGCCAAGAAGACCGCCGAGCTGGCCGGCAAGGTCCGCTCCGGCAAGCTGAGCCCGGACGACATGGGCGGCGGCACGTTCACGATCAGCAACACCGGTTCGCGCGGTGCGCTGTTCGACACGATCATCGTGAACTACCCGCAGGTCGCCGAGCTGGGCATCGGTGCCACGGTGCGCCGTCCGGTCGTGATCAACCACCCCGAGCTGGGTGAGACGATCGCGATCCGCGACATGGTGTACCTGACGCTGTCCTACGACCACCAGCTGGTGGACGGCGCGGACGCCGCCCGCTACCTGGCGGACGTGAAGGCCCGCCTGGAGGCCGGCGAGTTCGAGGGTGAGCTGGGTCTGTAAGGCCACGGCGACACCGCGGGCCGCGCCCCGTCCGGAGCATTCCGGGCGGGGCGCGGCCTTATTGTTCTGGGGGGTGTCTTCACAGTGGCGCCGTCCGCCCGAAGGGCGGGCCCCGCGGATTCTGGTGCGGTGCATCGCAAGGCGGAGGGTCGCCCTCACAGCGGGTTATGCGGGCGATGCGACAACGCAGCGAGGTGCCGGTGCCAGACACCGCGGGGCAGGCGGGACTGTGACGACACCCCCAGGGCAGCCTGTACCAGGGAGCGTGATGTCAGTCATGAGTCAGCCGGTCGTGCATTCCCTGCGCGAGCAGATCCGTCAGCACATCGTGGAGGGGATCGTCAGCGGGCGCTGGCAGCCGGGCGAGCGGATCGTGGAGCGGCGGATCGCGGTGGAGCTGGAGGTCAGCCAGACGCCGGTACGCGAGGCGCTGCGCGAGCTGGAGGCGCTGCGGCTGATCGAGTCCGTCCCGAACAAGGGGGTGCGGGTGCGGGCGCTGACCGTGTCCGTGCTGGAGGAGACGTATCCGGTGCGCGCCGGTCTGGAGCAGATCGCGGCGGAGCTGGCCGCGGGGCGGCTGGCGCGCGACGTGTCGGCGCTGGAGCCGCATGTGGCGGCCCTGTACGCGGCGGACCGGGCGGGGGACGGGGAGGCCCAGGTGGGGCACACGGTGGCCTTCCACCGGGAGCTGGTGCGCGCGGCGGGGAACGGGGTGCTGCTGCACACCTGGGAGTCGCTGGGGATCGAGGTGTGGACGGCGCTGTCGATCCGCTGGCTGGGGACGCGGCAGCAGTCGTACGCGGAGGAGCACCAGGCGCTGCTGGACGCGTTCACGCGGGGTGATCCGCGGATCGGTGAGCTGGTGAAGGCGCATGTGCTGAACTGCGCGCCGCACGTTCCGGAGAGCCGGGAGGTGCCGGACGGGGACCCGGCGGGGGTGGCACAGGGTGCACGAGGGGCCTGAAGATGCGCAATTGTCCTGGCACAGGATGCCAATTTCCCCGTTCTGAGCGTTTTTTTACGACCCACCTTTGATCGATCATCGATCACGGGCTTACAGTCATCAGCGAACCGTTGTTACACCCGCATGACATTGTCCTGTCCGGAAGGGGGCCACCCATGCCCGATCCCGTACGCCTTCGGCTCTCCGCGCTCGATCAGCTGCCGGATCGTGATCCCGAGGAGACCGCCGAGTGGGGCGCGAGCCTCGACGCCGTGGCCGCCGCCGCCGGCCCGCACCGGGCCGGCCAACTGGTGCGCCGTACGGTGGAGCACGCCCAGGCCAGCGGGATCGATGTGCCCTCGCTGCTGGAGACGGATTACATCAACTCCATCCCCACCGGCGCCGAGCCCGACTTCCCCGGTGACGAGGCCCTGGAGGCCCGCGTCACCGCCTGGAACCGGTGGAACGCCGCCGCGATGGTCACCCGGGGTGCCCGGTACGGCGTGGGCGGCCACATCGCCACCTTCGCCTCCGCCGCCTGGTTGTACGAGACCGGGTTCCAGCACTTCTTCCGCGGCAAGGACGCGGCGGACGCGCCCGGCTCCGGCGACCAGCTGTTCATCCAGGGCCACGCCTCCCCCGGCATCTACGCCCGCGCCTTCCTCGACGGCCGCCTCACCGAGGCGCACCTGGACAACTTCCGCCAGGAGTCGGGCGGCGCCGGCCTGCCCTCGTACCCGCACCCGCGGCGGCTGCCGTGGCTGTGGGAGTTCCCCACCGTCTCCATGGGCATAGGCCCGCTGTCGGCGATCTACCAGGCGCGGTTCAACCGCTACCTGGAGAACCGCGGCATCAAGGACACCTCCGCCTCGCACGTGTGGGCGTTCCTGGGCGACGGCGAGATGGACGAGCCCGAGTCGACCGCCGCGCTGGCGCTGGCCGGGCGTGAGGGTCTGGACAACCTCACCTTCGTCATCAACTGCAACCTCCAGCGGCTCGACGGCCCGGTGCGCGCGAACTTCAAGATCGTGCAGGAACTGGAGGCCCAGTTCCGGGCGGCCGGCTGGAACGTCATCAAGACCCTGTGGGGCTCCGCCTGGGACGACCTGCTGCGGGCCGACACCACCGGCGCGCTGGTACGGCGGCTGCGGGAGGTCCCGGACGCGCAGTTCCAGACGTACGCCACCCGCGACGTCGCCTACATCCGCGACCACTTCTTCGGCACCGACCCGGCGCTGGCCCAGCTGGGCGCCTCGCTGCCGGACGCGAAGATCGCCGAGTGCTTCCACACCTCGCGCGGTGGCCACGAGCCCCGCAAGGTGTACGCCGCGTACCGGGCGGCCGTGGAGTTCAAGGGCGCCCCGACCGTGGTGCTGGCCCAGACCGTCAAGGGCCACACCCTGGGCGACGGCTTCCAGTCGCGCAACGCCAACCACCAGATGAAGAAGCTCACGATGGAGCAGTTCCGCACCATGCGGGACCTGCTGGAGCTTCCCATCCCGGACAGCGAGCTGTCCGGCGACCTGGTGCCCTACGCCCACCCCGGCCCCGACTCCCCCGAGGTGCGCTACCTCCAGGAGCGGCGCGCGGCCCTGGGCGGTCCGGCGCCGGCCCGCCGGGTGCACCAGGTGGTGCTGCCGGAGCCGTCCGAGAAGGCGTTCAAGGCGCTGGAGAAGGGCTCGGGCTCGCAGGAGGTCGCCACCACCATGGTGATCGTCCGGCTGGTCAAGGACCTGATGCGGGAGAAGGAGTCGGGGCGGCGCTGGGTGCCGATCGTCCCCGACGAGGCCCGTACCTTCGGCATGGAGTCGATGTTCCCGTCCGCCGGGATCTACTCGCCGCTGGGCCAGACCTACGAGTCGGTCGACCGCGACCAGCTGCTGCACTACAAGGAAGCCGTCAACGGCCAGATCCTGAACGAGGGGATCACCGAGGCCGGTTCGATGGCCGACTTCACGGCGGCGGCCACGGCGTACGCCACGCACGGCGAGCCGATGATCCCGTTCTACATCTTCTACTCGATGTTCGGCTGGCAGCGCACCGGCGACCAGATGTGGGCGCTGGGCGACCAGCTGGGCCGCGGCTTCATCGTGGGCGCCACGGCCGGCCGCACCACGCTGACCGGTGAGGGCCTGCAGCACGCGGACGGTCACTCGCCGCTGATCGCCTCCACCAACCCGGCGGCGCTGACGTACGACCCGGCGTTCGCGTACGAGGTGGGCGTCATCGTCAAGGACGGTCTGCGCCGGATGTACGGCCCGGACGCCGAGGACGTCTTCTACTACCTGACGGTCTACAACGAGCCGAAGCCGCAGCCCGCCATGCCCGAGGGCGTGGAGGAAGGCATTCTGCGCGGCCTGTACCGCTTCAACGAGGGGCAGGCCCCCTCGGCGGAGGCGCCGCGGGTTCAGCTGATGGCGTCGGGTACGGCCATCCACTGGGTGCTCGAGGCCCAGCGACTTCTGTCCGAGCAGTGGGGTGTGGCCGCCGACGTGTGGTCCGCCACCTCCTGGAGCGAGCTGCGCCGTGACGCCCTGTCCTGTGACGCGGCGCAGCTTCGAGGGGAAGACCGGGTCCCGTACGTGACGCGTGCGCTGCGGGGCGCGCGGGGCCCGGTCCTCGCCGTGAGCGACTGGATGCGGGCGGTGCCCGACCAGATCGGTCAGTGGGTCGAGCAGGACTACTCCTCGCTCGGCACGGACGGCTTCGGCCTCTCCGACACCCGTGAGGCGGCCCGCCGGCACTTCGGCGTGGACCCGCAGTCGATCGTGGTGGCGGCGCTGGACCGGCTGGCCCGGTCCGGTGAGGTCAAGCGCGAGACGGTGCTGGCGGCGCGCGAGGCCTACGGCCTGTAACCGCGTGCGGCCAGCGGGCCCGCCCGCCCCCGGATCGGGGGTGGGCGGGCCCTTCGCCGTTTGTGATGATGGCGGCATGCGAGCCGCCCGCCTGATGAGAGTGGTCCTGCTGCTCCAGTCCCGCCGGACCATGACGGCGGCGGAGCTGGCGGCAGAACTGGAGGTCTCCGAACGCACCGTCCAGCGCGACATCGCCTCCCTGTCGGAGGCGGGCGTCCCGGTGTACGCGGACCGGGGCCGCTCCGGCGGCTACCGGCTGGTCGGGGGGTACCGCACACGGCTGACGGGTCTGGGGCGGGACGAGGCGGAGGCGCTGTTCCTGTCGGGCGTCCCCATGGCCCTGCACGCCCTGGGCCTGGCGGACGCGGCGTCGGCGGCCCGGCTGAAGGTCTCGGCGGCGCTGGTGCCGGACCTGGCGGACGCCTCGGACTCGGCGGCGCAGCGCTTCCACCTGGACGCCCCGGGCTGGTGGCAGCAGGCCGATCCGCCGCCGCTGCTGCCGGTGGTGGCGGAGGCGGTGTGGGACGACGCGGTGCTGCGCGTGGTCTACCGGGAGAAGGAGCGGACGCTGGCCCCGTACGGCCTGATCCTCAAGGCCGGTGTGTGGTACCTGGCCGCGCGGGTGGGGTCCTCGGTGCGGGTCTACCGGGTGGACCGCTTCACCTCGGCCACGGCGACGGGTGAGCGCTTCGAGCGGGAGGACTCCTTCGACCTGCCCGTGTTCTGGGAGGAACGGGCCAGGGAGTTCGCACGCTCGATCCTGCGCGAGACGGTGACGGTGCGCCTCACGGAGGCGGGTGCCCTGGCCCTGCGCCGGGTGACCGACCGTACGGCGGCGGAGGAATCCCTGGCGGCGGCCGGCGCCCCGGACGGGACGGGCCGGGTCACGGTGGTACTGCCGGTGGAGTCCCAGGATGTCGCCTTCGAGCAACTCCTGGCGCTGGGTCCCGAGGCGGAGGTCCTGGCCCCGGCGGATCTGCGCCACCGCTTCGCGGAGGCGACGCGCCGTTCGGCGGCGCTCTACGCCTGACCCGGGGGCCGGCGCGCGTCCTCGCCGGCCAGGGCGGCGAGGGTGGCGGCGGCCCAGGCACTAACTCGCTCCTCGTGGCCGGCGGCCGGAAAGCCGCCGTCCGCGGACACGTCGGCGATGGTGACCCCGAACGTGGTGGGCGCGGGACGCTCCGGCAGTTCCGGCTCCGCCGGCCACGACGGCGTACCGCGCCGCCGGTGGGAGTTGCCCCGGCGCAGCGCGGCGGTCAGTGCGCGGAGCCCTTCCCGTCCCCCGTCGAGGAAGGCCCGGAGCACCACCAGGCGCGGACCCGGCCTGCCGGGTCCGGCGAGGGGATGCCCGGGATGCTGGAGCAGGAAACAGGCGACGGCGACGCCGTGCAGCGGCCCCCACGGCTCCCGTTGGGAATGATCGAGCTCCAGCAGCCGCTCGAACCGTTCCTCACAGCTCGCCCCGGACGTCTCCGCTCCGCATGCCGCGCACCTCGTCACGCTCACCGTCACAGCATGCTCGCCGAAGACCACCGCGCCAACCGGTATATCCCGTGGGCCTGCGGCCGGCGTTCAGAGGACGCGGTTCCCTGCTCGGGCTCCGGGCTCCGGGCTCCGGGCGCCGGGCGAGGAGGCCGTCACCGCGATGGTGCGGCGCAGCAGGCCGGTGAAGTCCCGGCGCATGGCGGCCGGATCGAGGCACTCGCGTCATGGCAGTCACCGCCTCCTCCTGGCATGGGCACGAGCCGGGCGTTGGACGGCTCGGTTACGGCTGGGTGACGACGTAGTGCCAGGGCGCGGCGAGCGCCTCCTCGCGGGCTCCGGTGAGGGCCCGGATCGCCGGTGTTCCGCTCAGGGTGAGGGCCCGGCGGAGCGGGTGCGGTCTTCCCCGGACGGAACACGGATCAGGTAACCGGCAGGAACGCGCGGGGAGCGGACGCCGGTTCCCGGGCCGTGAGCCATGCGAGGGCACGGGCGAGCAGGAGCACCGTGCAGGCCAGGGCGGTGGCGGCGGCCCAGATGACCAGGGCCGGCCAGACGTACAGCAGTTGACCGAGGGTTCCGGCCCGGTTCATCAGCAGGCCGGCGAGGTCGGTGAGCCCGTAGAGCAGCGCGGGCCCGAGCGTGTAGGGCAGCAGCCGCAGCGCGGTGCGCCACCGGGGGCGGGCCGCGGCGCGGGCGGCCCAGCGGCGGGCGCGGAGGGCGCCGCGCACGGCCAGGCCGAGGGCGAGCAGGGTCAGGGCGGCCAGGAGGTAATCGGCGGTCATGCTGAACGGTTCGCCGGTGCCGGGATCCCGGCCGTGGGCGAGGCCGATGAGGCCGTCGGTGATCACCGCCGCATCGTCGCCGGAGACCATGCCGGTGTTCGTGACCACGGCGAGGCTAATGCCCTGTTCCGGCAGCAGGGTCTGGAGCGCGTTGTGGGTGAGGAGTTGGCCACTGTGCTGGAGGACCGGCGGACCGTCGCCCTCCCGCGCGTCCGACCAGCCCATGGCGTACCGCTCGCCGTCCGGCGGGGTGTGCAGGGTGTCGAGTCCGGCCGGGGAGAGCACGCCGCCCCCGTCACGCTGCGCGATGAGCCACTGGGCGAGGTCGTCGGCCGAGGCGAGGACGCCGAAGGCGCCGGCGACGAACCAGCGGGGGTGATCGGCGGCGAACACCTGACCGTAGGCGCGGACGTGACCGCGGGCGTGGTCGGGCATGTCGTCGGTGGTGTCGACGCTGCGCGCATCGGCCATGCCCAGCGGGGTGAACACCTCATCGCTGAGGTAGTCGGCGTACGGCCGGCCGCTGACCGACTCCACCAGGCGGGCGGCCACGGCGTAGTTGGGGTTGTGGTAGTTCCAGGTGGTGCCGGGCTCGGTGGCCAGCCGGGCGGAGCCGAGTGCCGCCACGGCCTCCCGGAGGGTGTGCGGCTGGGGGCGGCGCAGATCGGGGTGGGCGGAGTCGGCCATGCCGGAGGTCTGGTTGAGGAGTTGCCGGACAGTGATCCGCCCGGCCCGCTCGTCGGCCATGGTGAACTCCGGAACGTACTGCCGTACCGGCTCGTCCAGTGCTACCTCGCCCTCCTCCACCAGGCGCAGCACCGCCATCGCCGTCATGGACTTCGACAGCGACGCGATGGGCATCGGTGTGTGCGCGGTGAGATCCTCACCGGCGGCGGAGCGACCGTATCCGGCGGTGTGCACCACCTCCCCTTCCCGGGTGACGGCCACGGTGGCGCCGGGCAGCCCGGTGCGGTCCAGATAGCCGTGGAGGTAGGAGTCGATGGCGGTGGGGGTGAGGGCGGCGGGGCGGGGGCCGCTGTCGGCTGCCACCGCCGCCGGGCCGACTGCCAGGGCGGCGCAGGCCACTGCCAGGACGGCGAGGAGAGAACGCGAGGTCATGTCCCTCATTGCAGCGGCACGGCGGGGGCGGGCGCATGGGCGTACGGGGGAGGAAAAAGGTAGTGCCCGCACTACCGACCGGGGGCGGCGGCGGCGTTAGCGTCTTGCCCATGCGTCCCCGTACCGCCTGGCAGGCCCTCTCCCACGCGCCGCTGTCGTTCCCGCTCACCGGCTGGCCGTGGCGGACGGCCGCCTATCTGCTGTCCGGGGTGGTCTTCGGCGCGGTGGCGGGCGGCGTGCTGCTCGCTCTCACCGCGCTCGGCCTGGTGACGCTGGTGCCACTGCTGGCCGTGGCCCTGTCCGGGATTCTCGTCGCCCGCGTGGAACGGCAGCGGCTGCGGCTGGTGGACCCCGAGCCCGTACCCGACCCGCACCGTGCACCGCACGCGCCCGGCGCACGGGCCTGGCTGGCCACCCGGCTGCGGGAACCGGCGACCTGGCGGGAGCTGGGTTTCACGGCGGTGTCCCTGACGGCGTTGTGGTGGATGGATGTGCTGGTGCTGGCGTTCGCACTGGTGCTGCCGGTGCTGCTGATGCTGTCGCCGGTGGACGACCCGGGGGCCTGGCCCTGGCTGGTGATCGGGGTGTGTCTGCTGCCTGCCGCCCCGTACACCATCGCCGCCTGGGCGGGCGCGCGGGCGACGCTGGCCCGGCTGATGCTGATGCCGCGCGACGGGGAGCTGGGCAGGGAACTGACGGAGGTGCGGGCGTCCCGGGCCCGGATCGTGGACGCCTTCGACGCGGAACGGCGGCGCATCGAGCGGGACCTGCACGACGGCGCGCAGCAGCGGCTGGTCTCCGTCGGGGTGATGCTGGGGATGGCGCAGCTGGACGCCGAGCCGGGGTCCCCGGTCGCGCGACGGCTGGCGGCGGCCCGCGAGGAGGTCGGGGTGGCGGTCGGGGAACTGCGGGAGCTGAGCAGGGGTGTGCACCCGGCCGCGCTCACCGATCACGGCCTGGCGGCGGCGGTGGAGAACCTCACGGCGCGTTCGGTGCTACCCGTGGCGGTGGACATACGGCTGCCGCACCGGCCGTCGGCCGGGGTGGAGAGCGCCGCGTACTTCGTCGTCGCCGAGGCGTTGGCCAACGCCGCCAAGCACAGCGGGGCCACCACGGTCGGCGTGCGGGGGCGGCTGCACGCCGACCTGCTGGTGCTCTCGGTCCGCGACGACGGGGTGGGCGGGGCGGACCCGGCGCGCGGCGGCGGCCTGGTGGGGCTGGCGGACCGGGTGGCCGCAGCTGACGGGCGGCTGCGGCTGTCCAGCCCGGCCGGTGGTCCTACCCTGGTGCAGGTGGAGATCCCGTGTCGTTGACTGTGGTGCTGGCCGAGGACTCGCCACTGCTGCGGGACGGCCTGGTGGGCGTGCTCTCCCGGTTCGGGCACCGGGTGGTGGCGGCCGTCGGGGACGCGGAGGCCCTGGTGGCGGCGGCGCGCGCGCACGGTCCCGACATCGTGGTGACGGACGTACGGATGCCGCCGGGGAACGGGGACGACGGGCTGCGGGCGGCGGTGGCACTGCGCGGGGAACGGGCCGGGCTGCCGGTCCTGGTCCTCAGCCAGTACATGGAACAGTCCTACGCCGCCCACCTCCTGGACCTGGGCGGCGGCCCCGGCGGCATCGGCTATCTGCTGAAGGACCGGGTGAGCGCGGTGGCCGAGTTCGCGGACGCGGTCGAGCGGGTGGCGGGCGGGGCCACGGTGCTGGACCCGGAGGTGGTGCGCGGGCTGATGCGCAGACAACGGGATCCGCTGGAGCGGCTGACGGCGCGCGAACGCGAGGTGCTGGGGCTGATGGCTGAGGGCCGTTCGAACGGCTCGATCGCCCGCGAACTGTTCGTCAGCGAGGCGGCGGTGCTCAAGCACGTCGGCGCGATCCTGCAGAAGCTGGACCTGCCGGTGGACGGCGAGAGCCACCGCCGGGTGCTGGCGGTGCTGGCGTACCTGCGGGGTTGAGGCGCGGCGGGGCGGCGGGCCGTGTCAGGGGCGGACGGTCTCAGGGGCGGACGGGGCGCCGGGGCAGCGGGGAGGAGTACACGACGCTGGTCGTCACCGGGCCCAGGCCACTGATGCGTCCGGAGATCTCCTCCAGGTGGCGCATCGAACGCGCCGCGACCTTGATGACGAAACAGTCGTCCCCCGTCACGTGGTGCGCCTCCAGGATCTCCGGCATCGCCGCGACGAGGTCGTGGAAGGGCTTGTAGTTGCTGTGCGGATAGCGCAGCCGCACGAACGCCAGGATCGTGAGGCCGACCTTCTCCGGATCCACGACCGCCGCGTAGCCGCTGATGACGCCGGCCTCCTCCAGCCTGCGCACGCGTTCGGTGACGGCGCTGGCGGACATGGAGACCGCGCGTGCGAGGTCGGCGAAGCTGGCGCGGCCGTCGTGCTGGAGGGCGTCGAGGATGCGCCGGTCGGTGTCATCGAGGGAAAGCACGGTCATCAGGGAGAAGTACCACGGATTCTCCGGCCACAACAACCGAGTGCCGTGGATTCCTCCTTCAACAGGCGGGAGGAGCGCCGTAGATTCACGGTTGTCGTGAACGAACCGGCCGCCCACCCGCCCGGCATCAGGAAAGGCCCATGCCCATGCCCATGCCCATGCCCATGCCCGTCACCACCACCGGCATCGCCGCCAACCCCGTCCTGCGCGTGCCCGCCGCCGCCCCCGCCGAGGCGGCGGCCCACTTCCGCGCCGCGCTCCGTTTCCAGACGGATGTGTCCGACGTCGCCGCCGCGCTGGGCAGCGGCGACCCGGGGTGCGTGGTCCTCGACTGCCGCTCCACGGCGTCCTGGAACCAGGGCCACATCCCCGGCGCGCTCCACCTGCCGACCGCGCTGATATCCGAGCGCGCGACGGAACTCCTCGACCCCTCGGTGCCCGTCGTCACCTACTGCTGGGGCCCCGGCTGCAACGGCGCCACCCGTGCCGCCCTGGCGCTGGCCGAACTCGGCCACTGCGTGAAGGAGATGATCGGCGGTTTCGAGTACTGGGTGCGCGAGGGCTTCGCCTACGAGACGGAGCAGGGCACCGCGCGCCGCGATGCCGACCCGCTGACCGCCCCCGTCACGGAAGCCTGCGGCTGCTGACCCGGTGCCGCCGGGCCCGGGACGGCTCCGGGCGCGAGAACCCCGTACCCGGAGCGGTCCCGGCGGGCAAGGTGGATCACAGGGCGGCCAGGGCTTTGCGCCAGGGGAAGGCCGCCGGCCTGCCCCGCTTGGGCAGGTGCGGGGTGTAGTGGTCGAGGTCCGGACCGGTGAGCACTCGGACACCCTGCTGCCGCAGTGTCTCAATGCTGCGCGGCACGGCCGGCTGTGCGGCCTGCGCCTGGTTGAAGTACGGCACGGCGACCACCGGCACCCCCAGATGCACGCCCTCCGAAACCAGCCCGATGGCCAGGGTGTCCGCGATGCCGTGGCCCCACTTGTTGAGACTGGTGCAACTCAGCGGCGCCACCAGCATGGCGTCGGCGGGCGGAAGCGCATCGGCCTCCCAGGGCAGCTTGTACTGCGACCGTACGGGATGCCCGGTCAGCTCCACCAGCTCCGGCATCCGCGCCTCCCACCATCGGGCGGCGGAAGGTGTCAGCACCAGGCACACATCCCACCCGGCCGTCTGCGCCGCACGGACCCCGTCATCGATGTCCCGAGTGGGCCCGGCGGCGCACCCGATCAGATACAGCACCCGTGTCATGCACGCAGTCCACCGCGTTGCGCCATCGCGTGCAAGCCCCCTCACTGCCGACACCGTCCGGCGCCTGCTTCCCCCGGCGATTCGATGCACCCTGGAACGGATCAGGTCAGCCGGCGCGACGGGCTCCCCCGGGCCAGATCACCTCCACTGTCAGCCCCGCTTCCCGGGCCTGCTCCACGACATCAGCCGTGCCGCCCTTGCCGGTGGGAGGTGCCCCGTCCCAGACGGCGATCAGCCGGTCGGCTCGCTCCAGCAGAACGGCGTTGGCCGCCACGTAAGCGTCCCGACCCGCACTGTCGTAGGGCATGACCAGAATCTCGCCGGCCGCCGCACTCAAGCGATCGAAGTCCGCCGCATGGCCGGGCTTCACCTTCGCCTGCCGGTAGTCCCGCGAGGGAACGACGACGACCAGCTTTCCGCCGAGTTCGAGCACCACGTCCGCGAAGAGCGAGTCCGCACCCCTCGCAATGCAGGAGATGCCCACCAGCCCACTCCCCGCATGCGGAGCGATCGCCTCGCGAAGCGCCGTCCGCACCAACGGAAGGGTGTCATCGGCCAGATCCATGTGCCCGGTTACCGCGATCACTATCATGGTCAGCTCCAATCTTCCCGGCTCAACGGGTCAGGAGCCGGCTGGTGAAGCCATCCGCGATGAGGGACAGATAGGCTTCGTGCACATCTTGAGGTACTTCCTGGTCGATGGCGAACCCGAGCGCCGGATACTCCATCACCCGCTGGAGATCCCCCACGAGCATGTCGATGACCAGCTTTTCGTCGCCGATGCTCGCCAGATAGGCGTCGAATTCCATGGGCTCCGAGGAGCAGATCACCTCGACCTCGGGCCAGACCTTACGCGCCGTGGCATAGGAACGCCGTTCCATATAGGGCTTGGAGATCAGCAGCAGTCTCTCCGGCTTGATCCCTGCCGCGCCCAGCAGGTCGCGGGAGAACGCGATGTTCTGTCCGGTGTTTCCTGCCCTGGGCTCCAGCAGAATCGCTTCGGGCGGTACACCCAGGCTGAGCGCGTGCTCCCGGAAATGTACGGCCTCCCCACGCGGAAAGCGGGCGCGGGTCGTAGGACTGTTGCCCCCACTGAACACCAGCGCCGGGAAGAGCCCGGCGCGATACAACTCGGCCGCGAACCCGGCGACCCCGAGGTCATGACTGCCCAGCCCGATGGCGGCATCGCAAGGCCGCACTTCGTGACGCAGCTGGTGGTAGTCCCAGATCAGTCCGGCCCGCCGCCTTTCGTCCTCGCCGATGATGTCCTGCTTGTCGTCCGTCACGCGATCTCTCCTGGTCACCGCCACCGCACTCAGCCACGGGTGGCGCCCTGCGGCCAGATGATGTCAAAGGGGACGCCCATCCGTTCCGCGTAGGCAACGACGTCGGCGGTCCCGCCATATCCGCGAGCCGGTTGGCCATCCCAGACGGCGATCAGCCGGTCGGCCAGCCCGACGAGAACTTCACTTCCTGCCATGTGAGCCTGAGAATCGGAGGTTTCCCTGCCGGTGTGATGGGCTGTGGTCGCCCTGTCCAGGAGTTCGTCATAGACAGGGTGATGCCACGGAGGCAGACCGACGCGGTACTGAGCCGCCGGCACCACCACTTCGAGTCGCCCGCCATGTTCCAGCACCAGCTGAGCGAACCAGCTGTCCGGGCCGTCCGCGATACAAGAAAGGCCGACGAGCTCACCGGGCGCGTATTTCTCGATCTCCTCCCGGAGGGCCGCCCGAATGCGCTGTCCGACCTCCTCGGGAAGTCCACGGTGACCCGTGATTCCGACGCGCATTTCCATGTCCTTTCGCCTGGCCGTCCTTCATAGGTAAACATCATGCAATCGCTCGTCGAAATCCCGCACGATCTTTGCCGGTGTGCGCGAGGTGTAAGCCCGACGCAGGCTCCGGGCTTGCTCGACAACGCGACCTGATCGGTAACGAAGCCCAGTCTCCAGTGCTTTGACCCCCAGGGCGAATGCCGTATCGATCCTCCCTGAGGCCAGATGTCCCCGGGCCAGGTCCAGAACCAGGAGTGCCCGCTGCTTGTCGTGCCCCGAGGCAAGGGCGGCAGTGGCGGCGCACTGAGCCTCTTCCACCCACTCCGCAAGCCCCAGTCGTGCCCCACAGGACAGGCGGCAAGCGGCCACTTTGCTGCGGTCAAAGGTGAAAACCCAGGGCCACGGTGGTGGTTCCTCCATCGGGATGTGTCCGACCGCCTCCGATGCGGCACGCAGAGCCTTGTCCGCAGACGAAGGCGATCCCGCCTCGGCATGGGTCAGCGCTTCGACAGTGGGCAGCCAGGCATCGACGATCGCGGGGCGTTCACGACCGAGCAGGCGGCGCGCTGTGCTGAGGTGCTTCATACCCTGAGCGGAATTTCCGACGCTCGCCTCCAGTTGGGCGAGGCTGCCCAGCTGGTAGGCGGTCAGCATGCGGTTTCCCGATCTGCGGGCGCCGGAGATTCCTGCTCCGTACCACCTGCGCGCGGATCCCAAATCGCCCATATCCCAGGAGAGCCAGCCTGCCAGGCCGGCTACCTCACTCCCGGCAGCCGCGAGAGGTGAACGGTCCGCATCTGCTTCAGCCTCTGCGGCGATGGTCTGCGTCAAACGGAGATGAGCCAGAGTCGGTTCGATCAGATGCCGCGAGGATGTCGTACCGTCCATGCGTCTGAATGCGTTGGTCGCGAGCCGAAGCACTGTTGCCTGTCCGTCGTCGGACATCGCTCGGCCGGCGCCGAGAGCGGTGAGGGCCGGTGCGGCTGCTACCACCGCGCCTGCGGCCAGGAGGTTGCGGCGGTCCACCCCGGTTCCGGCCCCGGGAAGGGGAGGAACCACAGCCCGGTCCGCGAGGCCCACGAACCGTGGGGGAATGCCAAGGTGCGCAGCAACCCTGGCCAGAACCGTCATATCGTACGATCCATTTCCGTGGCTCTCCCAGCGTGAAACGGCTGACTGGCTGATCCCGCACGCCTCTCCCAGTTGGCGCTGTGACATTCCGGCCTTGGTCCTGGCCAGGCGCACAACGCGGCCGAAGTTGCGCGAACGTGCCGCTCCTTGAATCGCCTGAGTCGACCAGTCCATTCGATGTGCCCTCACAGGAGTTTTATAGCCCGGCTGCGGTTCCTCATGACGGTTTATGCACATGACGCATACCCATATGCGGATCCCGGGTGGTGGCTGGTCCACCACTTCCCCGGGGCGGTTTGGTCATTTCACTACCCGCCGTCAAGAGACGGATACCCCTCGTCATGGGCTCCCGTCTCCAGCGAGAGGAATGACCGTGCCGAACGTGATGTCTCCGTCGTGGATGCCTCCCGATCGAGAGGGGATCCGGTCCCTTCCCTGCGGGAGGTGGTTCGACGCCGTGCGGGTGGACGGGGCGCTGGGGGAACGGGCTGTTGCCGCGTTCGGTGGGCAGTCGCGGGGGGGTGGTCGGGGACTTCGCCCGGGGGGGTGGTGACCTGGTTGGTCTTCCCGGGGGCGGCGGACGGTTGGCGGCTCGCCGGTGTGGTGGTGCTGGGAAGTGGCCAAGTGGTGGAGGTGCCGCCCGCCGCGTGGGTGGCGGGGTCCGGGCACGGGGTGCGGTGGGTGGTGCCGGTACGGGGGGGGCCGGGCTCACGGACGGGCAGGCGCTGTACGAGGCGCTGGTGGCGACCGGGGAGCCCTCGTGCGGGCTCGGGGCGCAGCGGTGTGAGCCCGTGGGCGGACGGCTGGTGGTGGTCGCGGACATAGGGGGGAACCGGCTGGTGTACGCGTGCTCGCCGTGTGTGGAGCGGTTCGGGTTGCTGCCGGCGGCGCTGCATCCGGTGGGTGGGCGGCCGGGGATCCGGAGGGTTCCCCGGTGAACGGGGTGTGGGTGCGGGCGGTGGAGATCGGGGCGGACACGGTCATGGTCGGGGATGTCGTCACCGTGGGCGGGCGGCAGTTGATGGTGGCCGACCTGGTGTCCGTGCCGGGTGGGCGGCGGCTGCACTTCGCCAGTGGGGAGGTGCTGGTGTTGCATCAGCACTCGCGGTTGACGGCGACGCGGTCGGGTCCGTACCGGCGGACGAAGCGGTGAGCGTTCACGCCCGGCCGATGCCGCCCCGGCGAGGTGGGGGCACCTCCCGGCCGGAGGCTGGGGGAAGTTCGGAGTGGGTGCTCGGGCGGTGCTGGTTGTGGTGCGGGAACCGGCACACCTGGGTGGTGTGGCTCGGGCCGGCCCGTACGACCGGCTACCACGCGTCGTTCTATGCCTGTGAGCCGTGCGTCGACCGGCTGCATCACACGATCATCGACTACGCCGACGCCATGGTCGACGCTCCGGTTGATGGGGAGGGGATACGGGTTCCGTTGTACGTCGGGGCCTCCGATCCGGTGCGGCCCCCGCCGATCACGTATCGGCGGGGGCGGCACCGGCGGCCACGGACCGCCCTCGGACGGTTGTGGGGGCGGGTCGTCAGCGGCCGGGAGGGTCAGCCGGTCAGGACGGAGACGGCGGCGAAGAGGTAGAGGCAGCCGCCGGCGGTGACCGCTCCGCCGGCGATGGCCGGGGTCCAGGCGGAGACGGTGGCGGCCAGCCGGGAGCCGCCCGCGCGGCCGGCCAGCAGCGTACGGCCGCGCACCGTCAGCACGCCGACGCCCGTGAGGGTGACGGCCATGCCCACGCCGAAGGCCAGGACCAGGATGACGGCGTTGAGGGAGCGGCCGGTGAGCATGCCGCTGACCAGGACCAGGAAGGCCGAGGGGGACGGCAGCAGGCCGCCGGAGATGGCGATGGCCGTCAGGCCCCGGCGGGACCACGGGGAGGTCTCCGGGATGTCGTGGCTGTGGTCATAGCCGTGGGCGTGCGCGTGCGCGTGGTCATCCCCGTGCGCGTGGTCATGCGCGTGGGCATGGGCGTGCGCTTGCACGTGCTGTCGGCGTCGGGCGCGCAGGTGGCGGTGGAGCAGGTGGGCGCCGACGCCGATCACCACCAGGCCGGCGGCGGCCTGGAGGCAGGCCGTGACGGTCTCGGTCGCGAACCCGGCCGCCCCGGTCATCCCGACCCAGGCTCCGGCCAGCAGCAGCACGGACAGGGTGTGCATGAGCGCGACGATCACCCCCAGCCGCAGCGCGTCCCGGTAACGCCCGCGCACCCCCACCAGATAGGCGGCGGTGATGCTCTTCCCGTGCCCCGGGGCCACCGCGTGCGCGGCGCCGACGCCCAGGGCCACCAGCAGCGCGACCCAGAAGGCCGCCCGGCCGTCGAAGAGGGCGATCAGTTTGCCGTCCAGGCTGTTGAGGTCGGTCATGAGCGTGCCCTCCCGGCCCGCCGCCGGCCGATCACGACCCAGGCCACGGCGCCCGCCATGATGGCGGCGGCCGTTCCGGCGGCCACGGCGAGACCGGGGGTGGCCAACACACCTGCGGACCAGGAGAAGTTCATCCGCCGGGTGGTGTCCGTGGCCGTGAGCAGGGTGCTCCTCGGGTCGGCGGGGGTCTCGGCGGTGAGCATGGTGCGGTACGCCTCGTTGAGGTCGGAGAGCGCGCCGATGGTCACCTCCACCTCCCCCACGTCCCGCGGGCAGCGGTAGGTCAGCCGGGCGCCCTCGGCCAGCAGGTCGTCCATCGAGGTCAGTTCGCCCTCGCAGCGGCTGCCGTCCTGGGTGATGTAGATCTGGTCGAGCAGGTACGCCCTCACGTCCTGCGAGCCTCGCAGTTTCTGCTCGCCGGTGAGGGTGGTGGAGACGGTCCCGGTGGCGGGGTCCTCCAGGGCTCCCAGGGCCTGGCCGAGCGCGACCCAGTCGTCCTCGGCGGCGCGCCAGGCGATGGAGACCGTCGCGCCGTCCGCGCTGATGGTGGCGGTGGACGGCGGGCCGAAGGGGTGGGCGGCGGCGGGCGGGGCCGCCGGGCCGGCGGTGGCCCAGAGAATGGCCGCCGCCGCGGTGGCGGCCAGCGCGGGCAGCCGGGTGCGGTGGGTCACGGTCACGGTGTTCGTCGGTCTCCCGGGGTGGACGCGGTACGGGTCGCGGGGGCTGTCGTGCCCCCACGGCCCGTACCGGCGGCGCTACTTGGTGATGGCGATCGACGGGCTGTCGATCCGCTGGTTCTCGCTGGTGAGGTAGACCTCGTAGGAGGTGTCCTTCTTCACCCAGCTCGGCAGCTTCAGGGAGTACGACAGGCGGCCGATCTCATCGGCCTCGACCGTGGCGATGACCCGCTCCTTGTCCTTGCCGTCCACCGTCCGCAGCCGGATCTCGACGCGCTCCCGCGGGTCGTAGCCGAACGCCGACACCTGGACCTTGTCGCCCTTGCGGGCGGTGGTCCGGTCGACGGTGACCTGCTCGCCGGTGGTGTTCTCCTCGGTGCGGATCTCGTTGACGGTGCGCTCGCCGTCCGCGTTCTTGCGGATGAGGAAGCCGTCGTTGTGCTCGCCGTTGGCGAACCGCGACTCGTACCGGATGGTGTCCCCGGTGACGTCGATCATCTGGTAGAGCTGCGCGTTCTCGCCCTGGCGTATGAGTTCGGCGCCGTTGTCGGTCCAGTTGGCACCGTTGTTGAGGTCGTACATCTTGCCCCCGGAGACGGAGACCGCGTACGTGACGCCGTTGTGGACGGTGACCGAGTCGCGGTTGGCGACCTGGTTGCCGCGCCCGTAGGCGTGGTCGTGGCCCTGGAGCACCAGGTCCACGCCGTACTCCTCGAAGAGCGGGCCCCACTGGTTGCGCACGTTGACGTTGTTGCGGGTGCCGGTCATGGCGTAGACGGGGTGGTGGAAGGTGACCACCGTCCACTTGTTGGGGTTGTCGCTGAGCAGCCCTTCCAGCCACGCGGTCTGCGCGGCCATCAGCTCGGCGCTGCCCTGGAAGTTGGAGTCCAGGCCGATGAAGCGCACGCCCTGGTAGTCCACCGTGTAGACGGTCTGCTTGAGTTCCTCGTTGCCCGGGCCGTTGTCGGGGTAGGGGAACTGCGGGCGCCAGAAGGCGGACAGCTGGCCGCTGCTGTACTCGTGGTTGCCGGTGACGGAGAAGTTGTTGACCTGGCCGTCGATGAAGCCGCCGGCCTGGTACCACTGCCCCCACTCCTCCTCCGAGTTGGGGGAGTTGATGAGGTCACCGGCGTTGACGATCATCTTCGCCTCGGGCCGGTCGGCGAACGCCTGGCGGAAGACCCGGGGAACGGCCGAATCGATGTAGTTCTGGGCGTCGCCGTAGTAGATGAAGGAGAACGGCTCCAGGCCCTCGGCCGCGGTGGTGAAGTCGGTCCACTCGCTCCAGTTGACGCCGTCCCCGACGCGGTAGGTGTAGCGGGTGTCCGGCTCCAGGCCGGAGAAGGAGACGGTGTGGTACGTGGAGGCGTAGCCCAGGTTGGTGTTGACCGGGGTGGCGGGGCCGGCCTGCACCGTGGTGACCTCACCGGCGGCGGGCTTCACATCGCCCAGGCCGCGCGGGGCCTTGAGGATCTGGGCCTGGGAAGAACCGGTCGGAGCCTCCGCCCGCCAGGTGACGTTCTGGCTGGTCGCCGGGGTGGTGGTGGGCGTCAGCATGACGCGGTCGGGCATCGGGGAGGGCTTGTGGATCTCCGCCGCCGGGTGGGGCGTGGGGTCGGTCGGAGAGTCACCGAAGGCCAGCGGGCCGGCGAGCACGCCGCTGGCGAGCAGCGTGGCGCCGCCGAGCACGGCGACCTTGGTACGCGTGGACGCCATGGTCCAGCGTGCGGTGTTGGCAGTCACGGAATGAGGAACCCTTCACGGGCGAGTTCGGTGTGTCCTCCTCGGGCCTGGTGCCCAAGGCGTGTGGATTCAGCCAGGATCAGCCGAACAATCCCCTGTTGCCGTCTTGCCACGGAGTGAACTCTGCGCCATCTCATGGGTGGTGGGGTTCCGGGCGCCGTGCGGCCTTTGACCGTTTGCCGTCCGTTCGCCGAAGTGTCCCCGGAACGCGATAGTTTCCGGCCGGTCGGACACGGACGAGGTACGAGGAGCGGGTGGATGGCAGCCAGACCCGGACGCGGGGCGGCCCCGGTGTTCTGCGGCGCGCTGGCGCTGGCGGCCGTGGCACTGCTGCCCGCCGCCGACGCCGCCCCCGCCCCGGGGCCCGCCGCGCCGGACCGCAAGGGCGATACGTTCCTGACCGCCGAGAGCGGCGGCGTCCTCGCCATCGAGGGCGGCGAGTGCTTCACCGACCCCGCCCGCTCCCCGGTGGCGGGCGAGGTCATGGTGCGCTACGTGCCGTGCGACGAGGAGGGCGCCGCCAACCAGGTGTACGGCTTCGTGGCCGCCCCGGACGGCGCCTTCGACCGGGAACGGGTGGCGGCGTTCGCCCGGGAGAGCTGCGGCCGTGGGTTCCGTACGTACTGGCCCGGCGAGGCGGCGGCCGGCCTGGACTTCTATCCCGTCCTGCCGACCGCCGCCACCTGGGACATCGGTGACCGGGACGTCATGTGCGTGGCGTACCGGCCGGGGAGCCCGCTCACCGGCTCCCTGCTGCCCCTGGCCTCGGCCCTGGCCCGATGAGGGTCAGCGGTAGTCGGCCGCGTCCGGCTGCTTCCCTTCCGCCAGGGCCTTGATGAACGGCCAGGCGTCCGGCTGGGAGCCGTCAATGTCGGTGACCCCGTACTCCTTGGCCAGATCTCCGCTGCTCAGCGAGGCGCCGTTCCAGCGCGCCCGCTCGGGGTCGGCGGCCAGCGCGGCGATGCCGCGGCCGATGTAGGTGGGCGATTCGGCGATGGCGAAGGCCGGTTCCCGCTCGATGCCCTCGCGCCAGTTCTCCTCGGTGACCTTGAGGTGGGTGTCGAGCATCGTCTCGGAGCGCAGGAAGCCGGGGGTGACACAGACGGCGGTGCAGCCGTACTTCTTCAGGTCCTCGCCGAGGTTGTGCGCCATCCGGATGGGGGCGTTCTTGGCGAGGTCGTAGAAGAAGTTCAGCCGGTAGTCGCGGTTGGACTCCGCCGTGCCGTCCGTCACCTCGATCACCAGGCCGCCCCGGTTGCGGGACAGCAGCGGGAGCGCGTAGTGACTGGTGATGATGTGGCTCTCCACGCCCAGCCGGAGCATCCGCAGGCCCTGCTCCAGGCCGATCTCCCACATCGGGGGGGTGGCGTGGACGTCCAGGAGGTGGTCGCCGCCCCAGACGTCGTTCACCAGGATGTCCAGCCGGCCCTGCTCGCGGTCGATGCGCCCGGTGAGGGCGGCCACCCGCTCGGGTTCCAGGTGGTCGGTGGGTACGGCGATGCCCGTACCGCCGCTGCCGCTGTCCGCGCCGGCCGCCGTGATGAGTTCCGCGGTCTCCTCGATGGTCTCGGTGGCCCGGCCGACCTCACTGACCGCGACCCGGGTGGTGCGGCCGGTGGCGTAGACGGTGGCGCCCGCCCGGCCGAGTTCGACGGCCATCGCCCGGCCGGCGCCCCGGGTGGCTCCGGCGACCAGGGCGATCTTCCCGGCGAGGGGTGCGGTCCGTGTTTCCAGGTCTGACACGTGTGTCCTTCCGTTCCGTGCGTCGTGCGTCGTGCGTCGTGCGTCGTGCTGCGTGTGTCGTGTTCCGTGCTGCGTGTGTCGTGCCGCGTACGCCGCCTCGCGTGCGTACGGAGTCACCCTGACAGCGAAACCCGACATCCTCTGTCGTACTTTCCGGTGGTCTCGGGATGCGTGTCGCGACCGGGCGGCGGATCCTTGTCCCGTGATGGACGAAACGGATTTCTGGGAGATCGTCGACGCCGCCCGGGAAGGGGCGGAGGGCGACCCGGTGGTGACCGCCGACCTCATCGTCGAACGCCTGAGCGATCTCGATCCGGAATCCGTCACCGACTTCGCCCGCCACTTCGAGGCCCGCTTCAACCGCGCCTACCGCTCGGACCTGTGGGGTGCCGCCTGGGTGATCCTGGACGGCGCCAGCGACGACTGCTTCGAGAACTTCCGCTGCTGGCTGATCGCCCAGGGCCGGCACGCCTTCGAGGGCGCGCTGCACGATCCCGACGCGCTCGCCGAACTGCTCCCCCAGGACTTCGACCCCGAACAGGACGGCGAGGCGGAGGAGGTCGGCTACGCGGCGTACGACGCCTACGAGCGGCTGACCGGCGTCGAACTGCCCGAACTCGGCTTCGAGGAACCACCGGAGGAACCCGAGGGCTCACCGGTGGATTTCGAGGACTCCGGCGTGCTGGCCACGGCCTACCCCCGATTGTGGGCCCGCTTCCGCGCTTAGCATGGCCGCCATGCCCAAGCGATCACAGCGACCCGCCGCCACCCCCCGCCCCCGTATCGCCGTCACCGGCTCCTCCGGTCTGATCGGCACCGCCCTCACCTCCGCCCTGCGCGCGGACGGCACCGACGTCGTACGGCTGGTGCGCCGCCCGCCCGGCGCGGCGGACGAGCGGTGGTGGGACCCCAGCGGCCGGCAGCAGGAGAGCACCGCCGCCTCCATCGCCGGCTGCGAGGCCGTGGTGCACCTGGCCGGGGCCGGGGTCGGCGACCACCGCTGGACCGCCCGCTACAAGCAGGAGATCCGGGACAGCCGTGTCCTGGGCACCGCCGCGATCGCCGCCGCCATCGCCTCGCTGCCCGAGGCGGACCGGCCCCGGACGCTGGTGTGCGGCAGCGCGATCGGCTGGTACGGGGACACCGGCACCGATCCGGTGGACGAGGACGCCCCGGCCGGCACCGGCTTCCTGGCGGACGTCTGCCGCGAGTGGGAGGCGGCGGCCGTGCCGGCGGCCGAGGCCGGGGTCCGTACGGTGTACGCGCGCACCGGCCTGGTGGTGGCACGCTCGGGCGGGGCGTGGGGCAGGCTCTTCCCGCTGTTCCGGGCGGGTCTGGGCGGACGTCTCGGGGACGGCAACCAGTTCTGGAGCGCGATCTCGCTGGCCGACCACATCGCGGCGCTGCGCTTCCTGCTGGCCGAGGAGCCGGGCCTGTCCGGGCCGGTGAACCTGACCGGGCCGCACCCGGTCACCAACCGCGAGGCGACCCGGGTCATGGGCGAAGTGCTGCACCGGCCCACCGTGTTCACGGCTCCGGCGCCGCTGCTGCGGGTGGCGCTCGGCCAGTTCTCGGAGGATGTGCTGGGCAGCCAGCGGGTGTTGCCGCGCCGGCTGCTGGAGGCCGGCTTCACCTTCACGCACCCCACCGTGGAGGACGCGGTACGGGCCGCGCTCGCCACCGAAAGCTGATGTACCGGCGTTCGGCGGTGTACCGAGGCACATAGTGCGACCTGCGTGCGCCTGTGCCCGGTGCGTGCGCTCTGCCGCATTCCGGCCGTCGTGAGAGGGTCAGCGTCGGTCCGGGCGGCGTTGCCCGTGCCGCGAATGGGCAGCAGCCCCTGCGGGCGGGCCCACCCATGGCCCGTCCGGCAAGCGCCGACCGCCTCATGGGAGGGCCCGTGCTGAGCAGCCGAACGCAAGCAGTGGATTCCGACGTCGTCGTCATCGGGGCAGGTACGGCGGGTCTCGCCGCCGCCCGCAGAGTGCGGGACGCCGGGCTGACGGTGACGGTCCTGGAGGCGGCCGACCGGATCGGGGGCCGGATGGCCACCGCCTCCCGGGACGGCTTCCTCCTCGACCGGAGCAGCCGGCTGACGGCCCCGGGCCTGCCGGAGGAGGCGGTGTGCCGGCTGACGGGGGGCGCGCTGCTGCACGGGGCGGGGGGTGAGGTGCACCGGGTGGGCGAGGTGCAGGGCGGCGGCACCACCACGGCGGCGGACGTGGCCGCGGACGACGGCCGGGCGCGGCAGAGCCGTTCGTTCATCACCGCGTTCGACCACTCGTGGCTGCGGGCCAACCTCGCCCGGCTCGGGCAGCTTCCCGACGAGCGGCTGGCGGCCCGGCCGGAGCTGCCGGCGGCGGACGCGCTGGCCGCGCGGGGCATACCGGCGCGGATCGCGGAAGGCTTTCTGCGTCCGCTGCTCTCGGCGCTGCTCCATGACCCGCAGCTCTCCACCTCCAGCCGGCTGAGCGATCTGACGCTGCGGTCCTTCGCCCGTGAGGGCCTGGCACTGGCGGCGGGCGGCTCCGGCGCGCTCGCGCGCGGCCTGGCGGACGGACTGCCGGAGGACGCCGTCCGCACCGGGGTACGCGTCACCGCCGTGTCCACCTCCCGGGTGGAGACGGAACGGCACGGGACCGTACGCTGCCGGGCCGTCGTGGTGGCCACCGGGGCGCGGGAGGCCGCGCGGCTGCTGCCGGGGCTGCGGGTGCCGCGGTTCCGGCCGGTGACGGTGCTGCACCACGCCGTCCCGGGACCGGGGCCGCAGACCGGTCCGGCGCTGCTCGTCGACGCGGTGCCCGAGCGCGGGCCTCTCAGCTACTCGCTGGTCGCCTCGGCCGCCGACCCCTCCCGGGCGCCGGAGGGCGCGGCGCTGGTCACCTCGGTGGTGCTGGGGCACGCGGCGGGCGAACCGGCCGAGATCCTGGACAAGGCGGCCCGCCGCCAGCTGACGGCGCTGTACGGGACCCCGGCCCATGAGTGGCGGCTGCTGGCCGCGCACCACGATCCGCAGGCCGTACCGCTGAACCCGCCCCCGTACGCGGGACCGCGCCGCACCCGGCTGCTGGATGGCCTGTACATCTGCGGCGACCACCGCGGGGCGGACGATCCGGACACGGCGCGGACGGCGGTCGCCGCCCTGCTGGAGGACTTCGGACGGCCGGTGCTGAGCGAGCCGAACACCAGCGCCGCGGCCTGACGCCGGGGACGCGGGCAGGGGCACGGCCCCGCCCGCACGCCGGTGGTGCGGGTCGCGCCGGGTGGTTCCGACCCCTGCACGGGGCCGGAACCACCCGGCGCGCGCCCGTTGTGCCGCGCGCCCCGGGACCGGGTCGCCCGCACCGTCCGTGTCAGGTCAGGGCGGCCACCTTCTCCCGGTAGCCCCGCACCGCGAGCGAGTCGCGGTAGGGGTCCAGGCGCCGTTCGAAGTCCTGGAGGTACTCGTGCGCCCGCGCCGAGCGCATGTCGGTCGCCTGCTGGGCGGACTCGACCGCCAGGGCGCACGCGTGGTCCACGTCGCCCAGGCCCAGTTTCGCCGTGGCCAGCACCACCCGGCAGAACAGCCGGCTGCGCGCGTAGCCGTTGGCCCGCAGTTGCAGGGAGCGTTCCGCGTAGCGCGCCGAGGTCCGGTACTGCTGGAGGTCGCGGTGACAGTGCGCGAACTCGTCCGCCAGCTGCGCCTCGTCGAAGAACCGCGCCCAGGTGGGCACCTCCTCCCCCGGCCTGGCCGCCTCCAGGGCGCGCTCCGCCCTGGCGAGCGCCGCCGAGCAGGCCCGCACCTCCCCCAGCAGTCCGTGCCCGCGCGCCTCGACCGCGTGCAGCAGCGCCTGGACGGCCGGCGGTACGGAGCTGGCCATGCCCTGCTGGGCGACCCGCGCCAGCTGCACCGCTTCCCGACCGTGCCCCAGGTAGACGGCCTGCCGGCTCATCGACACCAGGACATAGCTGCCGTACGAGCGGTCCCCGGCGGCCTGGGCCAGCCGCAGCGCCTGGACGAAGTACCGCTGGGCGAGGCCGTGGGCGGCGATGTCGTACGCCGTCCAGCCGGCCAGCCGGGTCAGGTCGGCGGCGGCGGAGAACAGCCGGCGGCCGGTCTGCTCCCCGTAGGTGCCGCGCAGCATCGGCTCCAGCTCGTGTTCCAGGTACCGCACCAGCGCCTGCCGGGCGTGGCCGCCGCCGTAGGCGTTGTCGAGCGCGCGGAACAGTTCGGCGACCGACCGCAGAGCTGCGATGTCGCCGCCGGTGACGCGCTGCCCGGGGCCGCGTTCGACGCGGTCGGCGCCGCCTCCCGCCCCGGCGCGGTTCGCGGCGACGGCGCTGGCGGCGCGGTGCCGGGTCTGTTCGGGCACCCGGGGGTGCGCGGTGAGCCCGGCCAGGCTGGGCAGTCCGGCGATGCCGCCCACCGGGTCCGGCGGGTCGCCGCGCGCCACCCGGTCGTCCGGGCGCCCGATGAGCCAGTCGCGGCTGGGCACCACGAGCCCGGCCGGGGTGAAGGCGATCTTGCGCAGCTCGGCGTAGCTGCCGGAGTCCTTGCGCCACAGGCCGGCGACGATGTCGACGGCCTCGGCCGGGGTCGCGGCGAACTCGAGCCCCGCGTACACGGGCGCGCAGGCCTCCAGACCGAGGTCCTGGGCGGAGAGCCGGCGGCCGAGGCGGCGGGTGAAGACCTCGGCGATCAGCGCGGGTGTGGTGCCGCGCGGTCGCTGGCCGCGCAGCCAGCGGGTGACGGAGGTCTTGTCGTACCGCAGATCAAGCCCGTGTTCGAGGCCGAGCTGGTCGACCCGGCGGGCGAGACCGGCGTGCGAGAAGCCGGCTTCGGCGATCAGGGCGGCCAGTTGCCGGTTGGGGGTGCGCTGCCCGGAGGGAGGCGGGGCCGGCGGCGGCGTGCTGCCGGGCGCGACGGCCCGTGGGGCGTGCGCGGGTGGGGGTACGGAGGGGGTCCCTCCGGGTCGTTCCGTGGACATCGGCGATGCGGTCTCCTGCCTTACGGCTGTGCGGCTGGAACGGCGTGAATGTAACGGTCTCTCCCCACCTGATCGGCCCGTCTGCGGAGGATTCATCCATATGTGTGAGGACCGGGGCACACGCTTACCTGTCGGAGCACGGCCGTACAGTGGTTCGGGACGCTTCGCGCGTCGTGGTTCTGCACCGGGAGAGTGAGCGGCAGTGAGTGAGCTGCGCTTTGTCCATCTGGGCTTCGGGGACGAAGCCGTCGAGTATCACGCGGCCTGGCAGGAGCAGCGGCGGGTGCACACCGCGCGCTTCGCCGACGAGGTTCCCGACACCTGTCTGCTGCTGGAGCACCAGTCGGTGTACACGGCGGGGCGGCGTACCGAGGACAGTGAACGGCCCCTGGACGGCACGCCGGTCATCGACATCGACCGGGGCGGGAAGATCACCTGGCACGGCCCCGGGCAGCTGGTGGGGTATCCGATCCTGAAGCTGCCGCGCCCGGTGGACGTGATCGCGCACGTGCGGCGGCTGGAGGAGGCGGTGATCCGCACCTGTGCGGAGTTCGGCCTGGAGACCACGCGGGTGGAGGGCCGCAGCGGGGTGTGGGTCCTGGGGGACTCGGTGCCCGCGCCGGCGTCCGTGACCGGAGGGCTCCGGCTCGACTTCGATCCGCGGCTGAACGACGAGGAGTTCGACCCCCGGCTGGCCGGCCCCCAGTACGCACCGTCGAACGCGGGGCAGCGCGGCGAGGACCGCAAGCTGTGCGCGATCGGCATCCGGGTGGCCAAGGGCGTCACGATGCACGGCTTCTCGCTGAACTGCGACCCGGACAACACCTCGTACGACCGGATCGTGCCGTGCGGCATCCGGGACGCGGGTGTGACATCGCTCTCCCAGGAGCTGGGGCGGCGGGTGCCGGTGGCGGAGGTGCTGCCCGTGGTGGAGAAGCATCTGCGGGCGGTTCTGGAGGACACGGTCCCCCTCCCCCGCGCGGTCTGACCTCATAAGCACAGGCGTACGCTGAGATACGCCGATGAATCAAAAGTGGTAGGGAGGCGGACGTGTCCGCTGTCGCGCCCGACGGTCGTAAGATGCTGCGCCTTGAGGTCCGGAACAGCCAGACCCCGATCGAACGCAAGCCCGAGTGGATCAAGACCAAGGCCACGATGGGTCCTGAGTACAAGGACCTGCTGGGTCTGGTGAAGCGGGAGGGGCTGCACACGGTCTGCCAGGAGGCGGGCTGTCCCAACATCTTCGAATGCTGGGAGGACCGTGAGGCGACCTTCCTGATCGGCGGGGAGCAGTGCACCCGGCGCTGCGACTTCTGCCAGATCGACACCGGCAAGCCGGCCGAGCTCGACCGGGACGAGCCGCGCCGGGTGGCCGAGTCCGTCCGGCAGATGGAGCTGAAGTACGCCACCATCACCGGGGTCGCCCGTGACGACCTGGAGGACGGCGGGGCCTGGCTGTACGCGGAGACGGTCCGGCAGATCCACACGCTGCTCCCCGGTACCGGGGTGGAGCTGCTGATCCCGGACTTCAACGCGGTGCCCGAGCAGCTGGCCGAGGTGTTCTCCTCGCGGCCCGAGGTGCTGGCGCACAACGTGGAGACGGTGCCGAGGATCTTCAAGCGGATCCGGCCCGGCTTCCGTTACGAGCGGTCACTGGAAGTGATCAGGCGGGCGCGCGAGGCGGGTCTGGTCACCAAGTCCAACCTGATCCTGGGCCTGGGCGAGACCCGCGAGGAGATCAGCGACGCGCTGCGCCAGATGCACGACGCGGGTACCGAGCTGGTCACGATCACCCAGTACCTGCGGCCCACGCCGCGGCACCACCCCGTGGAGCGCTGGGTGAAGCCGGCGGAGTTCGTGGAGCTCCAGCAGGAGGCCGAGGAGATCGGCTACGCGGGGGTCATGTCCGGCCCGCTGGTGCGCTCGTCGTACCGGGCGGGGCGGCTGTACCGGCAGGCGCTGGAGCACCGCGAGGCGGCGTCCCCGGCGGTCTGAGCCGCCCTGGGCGCCGGTGTCGGCGGGACGGCCGTAAACTTGCCGGCATGGCGCGGAAGGACAAGGAACAAGATTCCGAGAACCCAGGGCGGCTCAAGCAGATCGCTCTGACGTACAAGATGACCAAGCGGGTCGATCGGTGGATCGGCCTGGTCATCTCTGCAGTCGGCCTGGGCACCTTCGGTGTGATCCTTGGCATCGGCTTTCTGATCGGTCACCCGATCTATCTGGGCATCCTGGGCTTCCTGGTCGCTTTGCTGACCACGGCCATCGTCTTCGGGCGGCGGGCCGAGCGGGCGGCTTTCAGCCAGATGGAGGGGCAGCCGGGAGCGGCGGCCGCCGTGCTGGAGAACCTGCGGCGCGGCTTCGTCTTCACCCCGGCGGTGGCGATCAACCGCAATCAGGACGTGGTGCACCGGGCGGTCGGCAAGTGCGGCGTGGTGCTGGTCGGCGAGGGCAACCCGAACCGGGTGAAGACGCTCATGGCCGCCGAGAAGCGCCGGATGAACCGGGTGGTCTCGGAGGTGCCGGTGCACGACGTGCTCGTCGGCACCGGCGAGGACCAGGTGCCGCTGAAGAAGCTGCGGAGCAAGGTCATGAAGTTCCCGCGGGTGCTGCCGGGCCACCGGGTCACCGAGGTGAACGACCGGCTGCGCGCGATGGGCGACCTGATGAGCAACATGCCGCTGCCGAAGGGCCCGATGCCCAAGGGGATGAAGCTGCCGAAGGGCGGCCCGCAGCAGCGCAGGGGGCGCTGAGCGAACCCGTCACGGATGACGGGTGGACGTCACACGGAAGGGCCCGGCGGGATCGACCGCCGGGCCCTTCCGCTGTGTCCGTCCTCCGGTGCCGCGGTGCCGTCCCGGTCGTCCCGGGCGCCCGCCGGCGTCGGGGCCCGGTGGGCTCAGACGCGGAGCTGTACGGCCTCGGTGAGCCGGTCGTGCAGCCCGCGGCTGTCGCGGTCCCAGATCAGGGCCGGGACGGCGAGCGCGAGCAGGACCGTACGGGCGGCGGCGCGCGGGAAGCTCAGCCGTTCCCCGCTGAGGTGGAGGACGCGCAGGCCCAGCAGCCGCTTGCCCGGGGTGGAGCCCAGGGTGCCGACGGTGAGGATGCCGGTGACGGTGAAGACCAGCAGGGTCCAGTTGCCCAGCGAGCTGGGGCCGTCGGCGAGCAGACCGTATGCGATCAGGGCGCACAGCGCCCAGTCGACACAGATGGCCGCCACCCGCCGGCCGAGCGAGGCGATGGAGCCCGGCCCGTGCTCGGGGAGGCCGAAGCGCTCGCCCCGGTAGCCGAAGTCGACCCCCATGCTCTCGGCGGTGGCCCGGGGGCCGGAGAGCCAGGATCCGATGACCTGTCGATTGTCGAGCTCTTTGTCCGCCTCTTTGTCCACCCGTCCACGGTAGCGCGGCCCGCCCGGCGGTCGCCGGGCGGCTCCCGCCGCGGGCGCCACACCGGCCAGTCGCCGGAGGCTGCTCCGGTTGGCTGGTTAACATCGGCGAAACACGAGGGTCATGCCCGAGAAATGGCCGGTTCTTAGGGTCGGCCCCGGCAGGTCCGTGCCCCGGGCCCGCACCCGAGCTGCGCATTCCCCGCCCGATGGGTGGGCAAGGAGGACGATCGGATGTTCCAGAACGCCGACGAGATCAAGAAGTACATTGCGGATAACGACGTCAAATTCATCGACGTCCGCTTCTGCGATCTGCCGGGCATCATGCAGCACGTCACGCTCCCGGTCCAGGCTTTCGACCCGGATGAGCAGCTGATGTTCGACGGCTCGTCGATCCGCGGCTTCCAGGCCATCCACGAGTCCGACATGGCGCTCGTCCCTGACCTCTCCACCGCGCGTCTCGACCCGTTCCGCAAGGACAAGACGGTCAACATCAACTTCTTCATCCAGGACCCGATCACGGGCGAGGCGTACAGCCGCGACCCGCGCAACGTGGCGAAGAAGGCCGAGGCCTACCTGGCCTCCTCCGGCATCGCCGACACCGCGTACTTCGGGCCCGAGGCGGAGTTCTACGTCTTCGACGACGTGCGCTTCGAGACCAAGTCGAACGCCGGCTACTACTACATCGACTCCGAGGCGGGCGCCTGGAACACCGGCGCCATCGAGGAGGGCGGCAACCGCGGCTACAAGGTCCGCTACAAGGGCGGCTACTTCCCCGCCCCGCCGGTCGACCACTTCGCCGACCTGCGCGCGGAGATCACCCTGGAGCTGATCAACGCCGGTCTCGAGGTCGAGCGCCAGCACCACGAGGTGGGCACCGCGGGCCAGGCGGAGATCAACTACAAGTACAACACCCTGCTGGCCGCCGCCGACGATCTGATGCTGTTCAAGTACATCGTCAAGAACGTCGCCTGGCGCAACGGCAAGACCGCCACCTTCATGCCCAAGCCGATCTTCGGTGACAACGGCTCCGGCATGCACGTCCACCAGTCGCTGTGGACGGGCGGCTCCCCGCTCTTCTACGACGAGCAGGGGTACGCGGGCCTGTCCGACATGGCCCGCTACTACATCGGCGGCATCCTCAAGCACGCCCCGTCGCTGCTGGCGTTCACCAACCCGACGCTGAACTCGTACCACCGTCTGGTGCCGGGCTTCGAGGCCCCCGTCAACATGGTGTACTCGCAGCGCAACCGCTCGGCCGCGATGCGCATCCCGATCACGGGCTCCAACCCGAAGGCCAAGCGCGTGGAGTTCCGCGCCCCGGACCCGTCCTCCAACCCGTACCTGGCCTTCTCCGCCCTGCTGCTGGCGGGCCTGGACGGCGTCAAGAACAAGATCGAGCCGCCGGAGCCGGTCGACAAGGACCTGTACGAGCTGGCCCCCGAGGAGCACGCGGAGCTGGCCCAGGTCCCGACCTCCCTGCCGGCCGTGCTGGAGGCCCTGGAGGAGGACAACGACTACCTGCTGGCGGGTGGCGTCTTCACCACCGACCTGATCGAGACCTGGGTGGACTTCAAGCGCGAGAAGGAAATCGCGCCGATGGCCCAGCGCCCGCACCCGCACGAGTTCGAGCTGTACTTCGACGTGTAAATCAGGAGGTCGGGCGACCTCCGAGGGAACTGGAAACCTGCTGTGAACTGCGGAAACAGTGTTCATTACTTCCGTTGTTCGCGGCTGGTTTCCACCCTCAGGTACATCGTGTGTACACCCGGGAACCCCAAGCCCTGACGCTGCGCCAGCTTCGCTGTTGAGGACGGCCGCTCTGTTTCCCAGGCGGCTGTCCTCGACTCCCCTCGATGCGGCCACGTCTCTTACTCAGAAGTCTCACCCACTCGTCTGCCTCACTCCATACAGCCGCCGAACAGACGGGTGCCAACGCGCGCTCGGGGGATCGCATCATCGGCGAGGCTTCCTTCGTCGACTGCGACTCGTTTTTCGAGGCTGGTTGCGCAAAGCGGCTGCAGTCCGGTCATTTTTTCCTGGTGACCGAGGCGATGCCTTCACGCGCACGGTAACCAGTGCCACAGCGAGCAGTCCTTTATCGCCAAAATCCCGAACCTTTTGAGCGACCGCAGCAGGTGAATTCATGATCCGCCGGTGCTCGGCGCGGTCGTGGAGCTCGAATCCGTAGCCGAAATATACCCTTGCAGCACGGCCAGCGCCTGCTGCAGCGCGCCACTGTACAGATGCCCTCGTGGAGGCTCGTGCCAAAATCGTACCGTCCTCGTGTTCAAGCACCAGCTCCGTGCCAATCAGAGTGAGGGATAGATCCTTGGGCGACGGCATTATGGGGGCTGGTCCGATAAGGCGCCGGAACCCCTTGGCGCAAGCACGTTGGACCTGCATCTCCACGGTTCTTCCGGATTCGAGCGAGGTTGCGCCCAGCATCTTGCTGGGCTGCAAGAGCACCACTGGACTTACGGACGGCAGGAACTCCAATGCCTCTGGCAACAACACATCAATGTTCGACCGGCCGTCAAGAAAGCCGTACACAGGATCAGAGGAGACAGTCAAGATTGCATGGCAATCAGCAGCCTCGTAGGCGGCAGCTAGCTCGGGGCTATCTCGGATGAGAGCGCGGGTGTCAGCAGCGATGGCATCGCCTTCCTCCTGGTAACTGCGGTGCACCACTTCTCCGGCCACGGCCGACATTCGCGATGGCAGACCGAAGTAGATACGCTCCCACACGCTGGCAGGATCGTGGGGATCGGTAAAGACCTTGTCGTTGAGCTGGCTCATCAGCTCCACAACGCCTCCGTCAAACGAGTTCCCGCTCACGGCCCGCCAGCTACCGTGCACCACCTGGAGCAGCAGAAACCTCGCGTGATCGGTCGATGTCTGCAAGGCTGGGTTCTGTAGGATGCTGGTTTCTTCCAGCAAGCGTCCCAACAGATCAATGGCCCGCTGCTCACCCGTCAACACCCATTTCCACGCACTCTGGCAGCCGACATTATGCACGAGGTGGTGGACAGCGAATCCGTGCAAGGTCCGAGCTCCGGCGTAGGGGAGGAAATCAGTGAGAGCAACATCAGCCTCTTCCCACCTTTCCTGCATGACGAAAGCCTCAATGAGAAGACGTTTCAAATCGGCAGTGGTGGGGGACCAAGGGTGCGGGCTTTGAGCCAGTGCGGCAGAAACGGCCTGCTCCGCACGGTCGGCAGCGCCGCTGCTCAACAGCTCCTGGATGTCCCTGAGATCCTTGACGGCGTGCGAAATACCTGTAGGCGGCAGTGAATCGGCTACTGCCTGGAAGGCTTGCAACAGCTCCGCGAGAGCACTGTTCCGTTCGATACGCATCTGAGTCTGCAGGATCAGCGATGCCTCGATGGCGAGCTCGGAAACTTTTGGGGAGGACGGGCCGTTGAACTGTTGGAGATAATTGAGCAATGGGCGCAGATGGGCGGTGATCTGGTCGGGGGTATCCGGACGCTGACGTAGCTGAGCGATGTGTGCTAGAAGGGCGTGGGCTTGGGCTGTCAAGCTTCTATCGGGGTCGCCAGCCCGGCGAAGCCATTCCAGCTCCAGCTCTAGCAGGTTCTGCGCCGCATCGTACTGGCCGTGAGCATGATGGAAACCAGCGAGATTACCCATTAGCAGCGATGTATGCAAATCTGCCACCGGGACTGCCTTTATGTGTCCGACAAGTGCTGTTGCATGCTGGGCGAGTTCCCAGGCCCTTTCTGCCTGTCCAGTGTGAATGGCCCCACGGAGCCAGCGGTCAGTATGGAATGCCACGATCGGCAACCCGACATCGGCAGTTTCCGACAGCTGCAAATGCTGCGCCAATATCAGCTGCAAGACCGCATTCATCGAAACGGTGTCCTCGCTACCGGGAAAGAATTCGGCGCGTGCCGGCAGTGGCTCATCGTACCGAACGAGGGAGACATTGAGCAGCTCGCGAATAACTTCCCGGACAGGAACGTACGCCTCGTCGAAAATTACCCACCCCGGTGCCGCCGGCACATCTTCCGATGTGGCGAAGGCGCCCGCCAAGGCGAGATGCACTGGTGCCCGGCGGGGTCCGAGCCAACACAAGGTCGCCAAGGTAGTCAACGTCTCATGCAAGAGGTTTTTGGCCCGTGCTCCGTGGATCAATCGATCAACGCTCAATGCGACGGCCGCTGCCAGAGTTCGGGGATAACCGGTCGGTACCGAATCCTCGTCGTCCGCAGCGCGACTGAGAAGCGTATCCGAGTAGGCGGTGAGCCGACTTACATGGATTTCGCAGCTGACCAGGTAGCCACAAGCCACCTCGATCGCCAGAGGCCAGTACTCCAGAGTGTGTGCCAACTGCGACAATGATGCTTGGTGATCTGCGGCCTCCTGCTCACTTAAGGCCAAACGGAGCCTCAGCAGTTGCATGGCTTCATCACCGCTCATCGGGCCCAATTCAATATGCCCCTGCGCATTGCGCCAGTTCCCGCCCAGGGTGGTCACGATGACATGGCCTCGGCCATGCCTCGGCAGCCATGCGCCAGCAGTCCGCAGACCGGCGTCGTCGAACACCATCAGCCACGGACCCGGTAGAGCCTGCAGCTCCGCATGCACGGTCTCCCGCAGCAGCCGCGGATCTGCGACCTCTGTTGGCTTACTTGAGCCAGTCAGGTGCGCCAGGACGCGGGCGAATGAAGCGATCAAAGACTCTTCGGTTTCTGAATCCACCCAGAAGATCGCGTCGTAACGGAACGCCTGATCAGCGATATGCGCCGCTGCCAAACTTGACTTGCCCAACCCTGACAAGCCGGTGATGACGCAGACCACGATTCCTTCGCTGCCGACATCGGGCCCGCTGAGGACCTCAGTGACACGATCCACTAGCTCCGATCGCTCCACCTCAGGAACGACCGGCATCTGACCGTAGATGAGACCGAAATCTTGTCGCCCCACAGCTGCGAGCAACTCCGCATCGCTCACGAGCGCACGCTGTCGGAAGTCGGCTACCTCCCAGCGTGCCAGACCAGGGTCAGCTGCCCGGCGCATGACCTCGGCGACCAGGTATCCCAGCACCAGCCCGCCGGACCGGTGAGACAGCCCACGCCTCGTCTGCCCCCGCTGGCGACGCAAAGCTCTGTTGAGGTCCTCACGCAGTTGCACGTCAGACCGCGCGTCAAACTCGATCGCAGCCCGCCCGACACGTTGCCACTGCTGAGGTGACAGTGCCTCGCAGAGACCCCACACCTTCGGCGCTCGTGCCAGCAGCTTCTTGAATTCCGCTTGCAGCGTCGCCACGTTATCGCCGTGACGTCGAAGGATCTCAGCCAGCCGCTGACAGCTCTCGTCCGGAGTGGCCGATGTGATCAATCGGTACTCTCGAGCTTCGAACCCGGTCACCAGGTGTACCAGCACCGACACGGCCTCTCGCGCTGGCATCACTCGTGTCGTGCTAGCGCTCTTGACCTGTACGGCCATCAGTGAATGGCCACCAGTGTCCACGAGGTCGAAGTCGACCGAATCCGCATGCTGCAACGACACCGCGTCAGCAGGACCTTCAATCCGGCAAGCAGCGACCTCTCCGTCAGCGACGCTGGCCAGCAGCGCTTCGACCGTGCGGAGGTACTGATACTGAAAGCCCCGAGCAGCAACCCGGCCACCGTCGAACGGCATATCACGTCCCTGAGTTGAAATCGACTCGCAGCATCAGGCTAGGCGCGTCCTCTGACAGCCCGCCTGCTTTCAGGAGCGCCCACGACTGAAACTGGCCAGCCTCACACCGCTTGGGCGTCCCAGTTCCGGACCATCAACAGCAGAGGTGAGTCGAGTCCATCGGCGACATCGTGCCTGGTACGTCCGTCCAGGAAGGTGTGCGATGGACACCGGCTGGGAGAGGGCATACACCGGGCTGCAGGCGCAGAGGTGCGGAAGGTCGTGCATAGACGCGACACAAACGACCACGAATTCATCTACACCCGTTGTGCACCGGCCCACCGCAACTGCGTGGCATCCGTGCTGGTCACAGTCGTTTAGCAACTCAACTTCGACGTGTGAGCCGTACCGCACGCAGGCGCGGAACGCACCGGCGGGCAGTCCCTGATGGGGCTGCCCGCCGGGCTTTTCGGCGTTGTTCTCTTGTGTCTATGTGCGACTCCTTGTCAGGTCGTCATCCTCTCGCTGTGGGTGTGGCGCTTGCGGCGCATCGCCAGTGCCGCGCCGGTGGCTGCCAGTCCCAGAAGGAAGATGACACCGCCGACGATGATCTGGCTGAGGATGATGCCGCCGCTGGCGCCACTGCCCACCGTCCAGATCGCAACGATCGACCACGCTCCGATGACGCACAGAGCCAGGCCCATGCCGTGCATCCGCTCCGGCACCAGGGCGAAGCCCAGAGCCAGCACCGCCACCGCGATTCCGAGGATCAGGTTGTGTATGCCCAGACGCGGCTGGGCGGCGATGAACGTCGGCACCAGCCAGGCGGAGACCGCCAGATACAGGCCGGCCAGGAAGACCGGTGCGTCCACCAGCGGCACTGTCGCGCCACCTGTCACACGGGAGTAGCGCTCCCGCATCTCACGTGCGTCGGGGTGGTCCGCCATGCTGCTGTCCCTGCGATGGGAGACGTCCGTACCCCTGTGGTGTGAGACGTCGGCCATGCGACTCGCCTCCTTCTGTGGGATTCGTGCGACCGCGCTGTCTCAGTCTCATTTACAGACCTTGCTCCCATTGTGTACCCATTACCCCATTTGGCGCATTTCGGGCCAGATATTTTCTTCTGTCCCGGAGTACGGGTCTGGGATCGCGGCTCCGCACCGCGTTACCGCTGGTTTCGCTCTCAAACCCCGGGTACCCGCCGGGCCCGGCACCGAAGGAGGGACCAGACATGCAGGAACGGGGCAGCAGTCGGCTGAGCGCGCATCAGGACGATCAGCTGAAGCACGAGGTGGAAGGGGTGCTGCGGGCGGACCGGCCCACCCGGGCCGACGCCTGGCGGGATCCGGAGACGGTGGAGGGCGCGGACGGCGCGTCGCCGCCGCCCGGCGCGGGGGACGACCGGGAGGTGCGCGACGAGGCGTTCCGTTTCGAGCTGGCGCGGCATCTGCGGCGGGCCGGGTTCCCGGCGAAGCGGTCGGAGGTCCTGCGCACCCTGCTGGAGGAGCGGGCGCCGGACGAGCTGATCGATCAGGTGCGGTCGCTGCCGCGGCGCAGCAGTTACGCGAATGTGCAGGAGCTGGTGGCGGCGCTGGGACGGGCTCCGCGCTCCTAGACGGGGGGCGCGGTGGGCAGGACCAGTTCGTAGCCGCGGTCCAGGAGCTTGGGAAGGACCTGGCTGAGGGCGGTGACCGTCTGGGAACGGTCGCCGCCTCCGTCGTGGGTGAGGACGATCGCCCCGGAGTGGGCGCCCTCCAGGACCGAGCCGGCGATGCTGGAGGTGCCGGGTCTGGCCCAGTCGTTGGTGTCGACGGACCAGCCCAGGGGTTCCATGCCGAGTTCGGCGCAGACGGTGAGGGACGCCTTGTCCCAGGCGCCGTACGGGGCGCGGGCGAGGTCGGGCGGGGCGCCGAGGATGTCCTGGATGATGTCGCAGGTGTCGCCCAGCTCGCGGCGCACCCGCTTCTGCGAGAGGGTGTCCAGCTGCGGATGGCTCCAGGAGTGGTTGGCCACCACATGGCCCTCGTCGGCGATGGCGCGCACCAGGTCGGGGTGGGAGTGGGCGTTCTCGCCGATGACGAAGAAGGTGCCGGGGACCTTGTACGTGCGCAGCAGCTTGAGCACCTGGGGCGTGTACGTGGGGTGCGGGCCGTCGTCCAGGGTGATGGCGATCTTCTTGCCGGGGGTGGCGAGGGTCAGGGCGGCCTCGGCGCGCACCGGCAGGGGCTGCCGGGGTGGCGTGGCGTGGGTGGCGCCGCCGGGGGTGAAGGGGCGCAGGCGGTAGGAGTCCGCGGCGGGGGCCGCCGGTGCGGCCGGGGCGGCGGGGCCCGGGGCCGCGCCGGCCGTGCCCGTGCCGGCGCCGGAGGAGGAGCACGCGGTCAGCAGGCGTTCGAGGCCGAGGATGCTGAGGCAGGCGGTGGCGCCGAGCAGGACGCGGCGGGGCACGGCGGACTTCTCTGAGACTTCCGATGACATGATTAACGGATCTCATGCCTTGGGAGGGCTCACCACCGCCCGCGTCCGTTCGGAGCACCGGCCCCCGGGCCCGCCCGGCACCCACCGGGGCACGGCGGTGCGGAGCGGGCCGGGGATCGGTCAGGGATCAGCCGGCGGCGCCCAGTTGCCCCTCGGCCGTCGCCAGGATCTCCGTCACCCGCAGCGCGAACCGTACGTCGCACGGGTGCGCCTCACCCGTCCGCGCCGCCCGCTCCAGCGCGTCGATCGCCGCGCCGAACGCCTCCACGTGCCGGGCCTCGCCCCGGTCCGGGAGCGTCACGATGCCCGGCTTGCCGCGCAGCACCGCCGACATCGACGACGCCTGCGGAGGCACCGACAGGCTCACCGTGAGGGTGCTGGAGGCACCGCTCACATGGCGCAGCGACATGTGCACCATGTCGCCGGGACCCCGGGCGGCGGTGATCGCGTCCAGCCCGGTGACATCGCCCAGCGGCGGCAGCAGCACCGACAGCGCGTGCGGGCCGATGTCCCACAGTCCGCCCTTCTCCCGCCGCCACGGGGAGGCGGCGTACGGGCTGTCGCTGCCGCCCTCGTCGAAGATGCCGGAGAACCACTCGGCGCGGCCGTTCACCCAGCCGTCCGTCTCCTGCTGCTCCACCAGCCAGGCCGCCGACTCGGGGGCGAAGTGCAGGGTGAAGAAGACCACCGACGCCACCCCGGCGGCCTCGGCCGCCTCGGCCACCTCCCGGGCCGCCGGCACGGTCGTGGCCAGCGGCTTGTCCAGCAGCAGATGACGGCCGGCCGCCGCGGCCCGTACCGCCAGCGGGGCCTGGACATCCGGCGGCAGCGCGATCGCCACCGCGTCGCAGTCGGCGATCAGCGCGTCGGCGTCCTCGTAGGCCCGGGTGTCCAGCCGCCCGGCCAACTCCCGCGCCGCCTCGGGGCGGCGGCCCCACACACCCACCAAGTCCACGCCGGGGTGCCCGGCCAGGGCGGGACCCTGGGTCAACCGGGCCCAGGGGCCGGTGCCGAACAGTCCGAAGCGCATGCGCAGAGGAAGTGACATGACACACAGGGTAAGGGCCGTTCCGCCTCACCGGCACGCCGTCCGCCGGCCCAAACCCCGTTCACAGCTCGTTAACAACCGGGCAACTGGTCAGAAACCGCAGGTAGCGAGGGTGGCGACAGCGTATGGACCACCCCGCACACCCCCACACGCCATTGCGACATCTGCGATGAACTCCTCAAGGAGCACGACCGTGAGCTACAAGGCCGAGTACATCTGGATCGACGGCACCTCGCCGACGGCGAAGCTGCGTTCGAAGACGAAGATCCTCGCCGACGGCGCCGAGCCCCCGGTCTGGGGCTTCGACGGCTCCAGCACCAACCAGGCCGAGGGCCACGCCTCGGACCGCGTCCTGAAGCCGGTCGCCTCCTACCCGGACCCGATCCGCGGCGGGGACGACATCCTGGTGCTGTGCGAGGTCTTCAACACCGACGACACCCCGCACGAGTCCAACACCCGTGCCCTGCTGCGCCCGGTGGCCGAGCAGTACGCCGCGCAGGAGCCGATCTTCGGCATCGAGCAGGAGTACACGTTCTTCGAGGGCTCCCGCCCGCTCGGCTTCCCCGAGAACGGCTTCCCGGCCCCGCAGGGCGGCTACTACTGCGGCGTCGGCGTGGACGAGATCCACGGCCGTGACATCGTCGAGGCGCACCTGGAGCACTGCCTCAAGGCGGGTCTGGGCATCTCCGGCATCAACGCCGAGGTCATGCCGGGCCAGTGGGAGTTCCAGGTCGGCCCGCTCTCCCCGCTGGAGGTCGCCGACCAGCTGTGGGTGGCCCGCTGGCTGCTCTACCGCACCGCCGAGGACTACGGCGTGGCCGCCACCCTGGACCCCAAGCCCGTCAAGGGCGACTGGAACGGCGCCGGCGCGCACACCAACTTCTCCACCAAGGCCATGCGCGAGGGCTACGACGCGATCATCACCGCGTGCGAGTCCCTGGGCAAGGACGGCAAGCCGCTGGAGCACGTCAAGAACTACGGCGTGGGCGTCGAGGACCGGCTCACCGGCGCGCACGAGACCGCCCCGTGGGACCAGTACAGCTACGGCGTGTCCGACCGCGGTGCCTCGGTCCGCATCCCGTGGCAGGTCGAGCGGGACAAGAAGGGCTACATCGAGGACCGGCGCCCCAACGCCAACGTCGACCCGTACGTCGTCACCCGGCTGATCACCGACACCTGCGGCGCGGCGCTCGCCGAGGCCGGCCAGGTCTGATCCCGCCCCCGGAAACGTCCCCGGTCCGTGGCTGGCAGCTCGGACACGGACCGGGTGACCCGCCGCGGATCCGATGACCCGAAGCCGTGGTGTACCTGGGTACACCACGGCTTCGGGTCGCGGCCCCCGTGATCAGGACCCGCACTCTCCGGAAGACTGTCCTCCGTACACACGCACCCACAGCAGCACGCGGCGGAGGACACGGACACCATGAGCACCGAACGGGCGCGCGACGCCCTGCTGGCATCGGCCAGGGCACTGCTGCTGTCGCTTGCCTCGATCATCGGCTCGCTGCTGCTGTTCATCCTCTCCGTGCTGTCCCTGGCCTTCCTCGGGCTCGGTCTCGGCTTCCTCACCACTCCCCTGGTCGTCCGTCTCACCCGCGCGCACGCCAACCAGCGCCGGCAGCTCGCCCACGACTGGTCCGGGGTCACCATCCACGCCGCCTACCGCCCGCTGCCGGACGCCCGGCGTGACGGGCTCGCCGCACGGGTGGAGGAGACCACACGGCTGCTGCGCGACCCGGCCACCTGGCGCGACCTGCTGTGGCTGCTGGTGGACGCCACCCTCGGCTTCGCCGTCCTGGTGCTCGCGCCCTCCCTGCTGCTGTACGGGGTGTACGGGCTGGTGCTGCTGGCCGGCGTCTGGCAGCCCATTCACGCGGCGTCCGGCACCATCTGGCTGGCGTTCGTGCCCATCAGCTCCTGGTTCACGGCCGTCCTCGGCGCCCTCGCCGGCGTCGGCTTCTTCCTGCTGGGGCTGCGCTGCAACCCGCTGCTGCTGCGCACCCACTTCCTGCTGTGCCGCGTCTTCATCGGTGCCAGCCACAAGCAGCAGCTCGCCCAGCGGGTGGCGCGGCTCACCGAGACCCGGCACGACGCGGTGGACAGCTCCGCCGCCGAACTGCGCCGCATCGAGCGCGATCTGCACGACGGCGCGCAGGCCCGGCTGGTCGCGATGGGCATGAGCCTGGGCGCGGCCGAGGCGCTGATGGAGAAGGACCCGGCCCAGGCCAAGGAGTTGCTGGCGCAGGCCCGCGCCTCCTCCGCCGAGGCGCTGACCGAGCTGCGCGACCTGGTGCGCGGCATCCATCCGCCGGTGCTCGCCGAACGCGGCCTGGGGGACGCCGTCAAGGCGCTGGCACTGCGGATGCGGATTCCGGTGGAGGTCGATGTCGAGCTGTCCGGGCGGCTGCCGGAACCGGTGGAGACCGCCGCGTACTTCGCGGTCAGCGAGGTACTCACCAACGCCGCCAAGCATTCGGGCGCCGACCGCATCTGGCTGGACATCTACTACGGGGAGAGCGAGTCGACCCTCAAGATCGCGGTGACGGACAACGGACGCGGCGGTGCCTCCCTGGACGGGGGGACCGGGCTGCGCGGCATCGAGCGGCGGCTGGGTCCGTTCGACGGGGTGCTCGCGCTGTCCAGTCCGGCCGGCGGGCCGACGCTGGTGACGATCGAGGTGCCCTGCGAGCCGCCGGTGGCGCGCTGATCCGTGCCCGTACGTCCCGTGACCGTCCGCCCGGTGCCCGTCCGTCCCACCCCGGGAGTCCGCGCGGGGCAACCGTCCCCGGGGCGCCCGGCGAGGTCCCGCGTTCACCCCCACCTCATCCAGGTGTAGACCAACTCGCTTACGCTGGCGTGGACTTGCTCCCCCCACAAGAGAGCGCGGCGACGTATGCGACGCATCAGGAACCTCCGTAACCTCCTGCTCATCAGCGCGACGGCACTGGCCCTCACCCTCCCCCACGGCGCCGCCGGGGCGGCCGGCGCGACGGACGCCGGCACCTCGGCCGACGGCGCCCTGGCCTTCGACGCGGGCACCATGGTCGGCGTCCACAACGCCTACGAGAAGAGCACCTTCCCCTACCTCGCCGACGGCCTGGACTCCGGCGCCGGCATGCTGGAACTCGACGTCTGGACCAACTTCTTCGGCGGCGGCTGGCGGGTCTCGCACAGCAACCCGCTGGGCAACGACAACAACTGCGAGAACGCCTCCTCCCCCGCCGAGCTGCGCACCAAGGCCCGCAACCAGGGCCTGGCCGGCTGCCTCGCCGATCTGCGGGCCTGGCACGACGGCAACCCCGGGCACCGGCCCATCCTCATCAAGATAGAGATGAAGGACGGCTTCGCCGCCAACCTCGGGCGCGGCCCCGCCCAGTTCGACGCGCTGGTGAACGGCATCCTCGGCGACGCCGTCTACCGGCCGGGCGAACTGGCCGCCGGACACGCCACCCTGGACGACGCGGTCCGCGCCGACGGCTGGCCCACCCGCGACGAGCTGGCCGGCAAGTTCCTCTTCCACCTCATCCCCGGCACCGTCGAGGAGGGAAACCCCTTCGACACCCTGTGGACCGATGTCGAGTACAGCCGCCACCTGCGCGACCTGGCCGCCGCCGGACAGCTGGACCGCGCCGTCGCCTTCCCCGCCGTGCACCACGCCGAGGCCGGCGACCCGCGCACCGCACGGTACGCGGACGCCACGCTGCGCCCGTGGTTCGTCGTCTTCGACGGCAACGCCCCCACGTACGCGGGCGGCACCATCGACACCGGCTGGTACGCCCGCAACAACTACCTGCTGGTGATGACGGACGCGCACGCCGTACCGCCCGCCATCAGCCCCACCGAGCCGGCGGAGAGCGAGGCGCTGGAGCGGGTACGGCAGCTGGCCGGCACGCACGCCAGCGTCGTCAGCTCCGACTGGCACACCCTGCCCACCGTCCTGGGGACCGTGCTGCCGCGCGGCTGAGCCACCGGAACCGGCGGTAGGCTGATCCACTCCGGGCGGGCGGACGGAACCGACGGACACGAACGGAAGCAGGTAGGTACCGGGTGCGCGTCGTTCTCGCCGAAGATCTGTTCCTTCTCAGGGACGGCCTCACCCGGCTCCTGCAGGCACACGGCTTCGAGATCGCGGCGGCCGTCGACAACGGCCCCGCCCTCACCCGGGCGCTCGCCGAACTGCGGCCGGACGTCGCGGTCGTGGACGTCCGGCTGCCCCCGTCCTTCACCGACGAAGGGTTGCAGTGCGCGCTCCAGGCGCGCCGCGACCGCCCGGGCATGCCGGTGCTGGTGCTCTCCCAGCACGTGGAGCAGCTGTACGCCCGCGAACTGCTGGCGGACGGCCACGGCGGGGTCGGCTACCTGCTCAAGGACCGGGTCTTCGACGCCGACCAGTTCATCGACGCGGTGCGCCGGGTCGCCGAGGGCGGTACGGCCATGGATCCGCAGGTCATCCAGCAGTTGCTCGCGCAGCGCACCCAGGACTCCCCGCTGGAGCGGCTCACCCCGCGCGAGCTGGAGGTCATCGAGCTGATGGCGCAGGGCCGTTCCAACGCCGCCATCGCCGAGCGGATGGTGGTGACCGAGCGCGCCATCGCCAAGCACACCTCCAACATCTTCGCCAAGCTCGGCCTCCCGGTCTCCGACGACGACAACCGGCGGGTGCTGGCCGTGCTCGCCTATCTCGAACGGCGCTGACCCGGTCCGGAACGCACGGCCGGCAGACAGCCGGTGGACAGCCCGCGGACACAAAGCGCGGCTTTCAGGAGAAAAACGGACCGCTCCGGAGAGAAACCGGACGCGGTCCGGACGCCCGGGAACACTCGCGTGTCCTCGGCCCCTTCCGCTCGTTCAGCGGGATGTGTCCTCCAGCGATCTGTCTTCCCCCGATGTCAAGACCACCAGCCACCGGCGCCAGGAGACCGCGCCCGGCGTCGGCCCCGAGCAGGCCGCCGCCGCGCTGGTGGAGCACTACCCCCGGTCAGGCTGGCCTACCTCGCCCTGCCCGACGACCTCAGCCGGCACCGCCGGGTGCTCACCGCACACGCCCTGGTCCAGCGCGCCGTGCCGCGCGGCAGGACGGCCGCGCCGGCGGTGCTGCCCACGGCGGGCGGTGACCCCGGCGCCGTCCCCGTACCGCGCACCGGAGCCGGGCCGACCGCCGACCCCGGCTATCTCCATCTGCGCCAGCGGGTCCTGCGCGCGGCGCTGACCGCCGCCCGCCCGGTGCGGCTGGCCGGGCGCGACCTGCCCCGGCTGCGCACGGGCCCCTACGGGCTGCCCCGGGTGGCCGGGCTGCGGCTGTTCCCGCTCGCCACCGGCGACACCCCCGAACTCGCCCTCGAACAGGCCCTCAAGCGGCTGACGGGAGCCGGCCGCGCGGCGTACGCGCTGCGCCGGCTCGACGGGCTCAACGCGCCCGCCATCCGTACCCTGCTGGCCGCCTCAGGGGTGGACGAGGACGGCATCCGCGCGGCACTGCGCGGCGCCGACACCCTGCCCGAGGGCGGTGAACTCGTCGATCCGTGCGCGCTGACCGCCCGTCCCACCGATCTGGCCAGGCGCCGCCGCCGGCAGCGCACCTTCCTCGCCGGTGCCGCCGCCCTCGCGCTGGCCGCCGGCACCGTGGCACTGGTCCCCGGCGGCTGGGGCCCGGACGGCGCGGCCGCCCCGCCCTACGCGGAGAACGCGCAGGCCCAGGCCGCCCTGGACCCCAAGACGCTGCGCCGGATGCCCGCCGACGTGTGGGAGGGCTCCTCCCGGGTGGACTTCGCCGTGTGGCCCGCCCGTGGCGAAGCCGTCAACGACCAGGAACTGCTGCGCCGCGCGCTGGCCGTGTGGGCGCGCCCCGGCGAGTCGGTGGGCGTCTCCGCGACGCCCGGCACCCAGACCGGACCGCCCCCGGGCCCGCCGCAGTTGCTGTTCGCCGGGGAGGTCGGCCAGGCCACGGTGGTGCTGCTGTACGACGGGATGCGGCTGGTGCGGTACGCGGAGGCGGCCGGTGCCACCGAGGGCGGCGCGGTGATGGACTTCGCCCGGGTGGACGGGGCCGACGCCCTCGCCTCCTCCGCCGTGGTTCTGGACCGGGCGGACGGCAACACCCGCTATCTGCTGGCGCCCTGGGTGGAGTCGCTGGAGATGACGGATCTGCTGACCCCGGGCCGCAGCGGGGCCCCCGCGGAGGTTGACGAGCACGGGGTGAGCGCCCCGGTGCGCACCCCGGCCGGGAGCGGCACGCAGGAGCAGTGCGCCGAGTACGCGGTGCTGGAGTTCACGGCGGCGGGCGCGGCGGCGCCGTACGCGATGGCGGACCTCGGGGAGCTGACCCCGGCGCTGCTGACGTACGGTGCGCCGGGTGAGCGGGCCGGGGCGCTGTCGGACGGCACGGCGGCCGCCAGGTGGGCGCGTACCGCCTGTCATCTGTCCGGGGCCACGGCGACCGGGGTGCGCTCGGTGAACACGTGGAACTTCGCCGAGCAGGAGCTGCCGGACGGGGCGGGTACGGCCCAGTGGGTGTGCACCCGGGCCGAGACCTGGCGGGGTTCGGGCAGCCGCACCATGGCGCAGTTCCAGATCCCGTCCGCGAACGACGGTGAGCCCGGTGCCGTCGTCGCGCGGCAGGAGGAGGGCACGGCCTGCGGGGAGTTCGAGCCGCGGGTGCTGGCCGGAGTGCTGTGGAAGTCGCCGGCCGACTCCTGGTACCTGCTGGCCGCGGGCAGTCCCGAGGTCCACTCGATCGCGGCGGAGGGTGAGGTCGAGGGGCAGGTCACCGGCCGGGTGATGGCGCTGCCGGCGCCCGGGCAGGAGGCGGACGCGGAGCTGACGGCGACGCTGGAGCACGGCGAGACGCTGAGTTCGCTGGGCTGAGACGGGACGGCGCTGCCCGTACGGCGAAGGGCCGTACGGGCAGCGGTCACGCGGTCGCGCGTCACGCGGTCATCCGGGGCCGGTGGCCCGGACGGTCAGCAGGAGCGGGCGCCGCTGTGCAGGGCGAGCGCGGTGTTGCTGCCGAGGGTGGCGGTGAACCGTCCCGAACCGTCCACCGTCACGGTGCGGTTGCTCTGCACGTCGCAGTAGTTCCCGGCCGGGAGCGAGGTCTGGTAGGTCTGGGTGAGCGAGCCGCCCTCGTGGTTGATGGCGACGAAGCCCCGAGTGCCGCGGCCGAAGGCGATGGCGTTGTTGCCGTTGTCCCACCAGTTGGTGACGGCCTGGCCACGGGTGGCGTTGCGGAAGCCGACCATGGAGGAGATCTCCGGCCAGGCGTGCTGGCACTTCCAGCCGTTCGCGTAGCAGGCGCTCACCTGGCCGTTGCCGGGCGGACCGGCGTCGTGATCGGTGAACTCGTAGCCGGAGTGCACATCGGGTGAGCCGTACGGCCAGGCCAGCATGAAGACGTTGGCGAGCGTGTAGTCGGCGCCGTTCTTGTAGGACAGGGTGGAGCCGTTGCGCTCGGTGTCGTGATTGTCGACGAAGACGGCGGAACCGCCGCTGGGCATGTGGCCCCAGCCCTCGCCGAAGTTGTTCAGGTAGGCCAGCCGCTCGTTCTGGAAGACCCGCTTGAGGTCGGTGCCGTAGCGGAACTCCTGGACATCGCCGGTGCCCCGGTACTCGGTGGGTGAGACGGCCTCGCCGGCGCCGTAGATGGCCTCCTGCTTCCAGTAGGCGTTGGGGTTGCTGAGGCGGGACTTGATGTTGGCGAGGTCGGCGGCGGGCATGTGCTTGGCCGCGTCGATGCGGAAGCCGGCGACGCCGAGGGAGAGCAGATCGTTCAGGTAGTCGGCGATGCGCTGGCGGACGTAGTCCTTGCCGGTGTTCAGGTCGGACAGGCCCACCAGTTCGCAGTTCTGGACGTTGTGACGGTCCCCGTAGTTGTCGCCGATCTCGCGGCGGCAGTCATTGAAGTCCCAGTCGCTGTACGGGGCGTTCGGGTAGTCGTACTTGGTGTAGGTGCTGCCGGCGGTGCCGGAGCCGGAGCCGGCCGTCATGTGATTGATGACGGTGTCCACGACCACGCCGACGCCGGCACTCCTGCAGGTGTTGACCATGTTCTGGAACTGGGCGCGGTTGCCGAGCCGGCTGCCGATCGTGTAACTGACGGGCTGGTAGGCGGTCCACCACTGGCTGCCCTGGATGTGCTCCTGGGGCGGGGAGACCTGGACGTAGCCGTATCCGGCCGGGCCCAGACGCTGGGTGCACTCGCGGGCGATGGAGTCGAAGTTCCAGGAGAACAGCACGGCGGTGACGTCCTTGTCACCGGGCGGTGCGGCGCTGGCGGCGGGGGCGCCGAGTGAGACCGCGAGCCCGGCGGCTGCTGCCGTCAGACCGGCGAGTGCCGTACGGATCAGGGGCATGACATCTCCTCACGGGTGGGGGTGCCGGAAGAGCACTCTTCTTGCCGAAAGGTTCATGGAAGTTTCAGCAAGAAGGTTGCAGGGCTGACCGTAGAGCGGCCCGCAGGGGCGGTCAAGGGGCGTGACACGCCCCGGAAATGTTGACGTCGAATGTCCGCAACCTCTTACGCAAGAAGTTGCGGACTGCTAGCGTCGAACGGCTGTTACCCCGTCACCCGTTGCCGCGCTGCGGCGCGATCGCCGTACTCCCCCTGACCACGAGTTCCGGCTGACCCCATCTCCCCGGGGGCAACCCCCGTACCCCCGGCCGCGCCACCCCGTCACCCCGTCACCCGTTGCCGCGCTGCGGCGCGATCGCCGTGCTCCCCCTGACGACCAGTTCCGGCTGACCCCATCTCCCCGGGGGCAACCCCCGTACCCCCGGCCGCGCCACCCCGTCGCCCCGTCACCCGCTGGCGCGCTGCGGCGCGATCGCCGTACTCCCCCTGACGACCAGTTCCGGCTGGAAGACGAACTCCGTGTGCTGGACCTGGGTTCCGTTGATCTCTTCCAGCAAGGTGGTGACCGCCGCGCCCGCCATCGCGCGGACCGGTTGGCGCAGGGTCGTCAGCGGCGGGTCGGTGAACGCGATCAGGTCGGAGTCGTCGTAACCGGTCACCGACACGTCCCCCGGCACGGTGAGCCCTCGCTGCCGCGCGGCCCGTATCGCGCCCAGCGCCATCATGTCGCTGCCGCACACGATGCCCGTGCAGCCCTCGTCCAGCAGGGCGGTGGCCGCGGCCTGGCCGCCCTCCACGCTGAACAGCGAGTGCCGCACCGGCGCACCCTCCCCCAGTTCCGCGGTGAAGCCCGCCACCTTCCGCAGCACCGGGACGAAACGGGCCGGCCCCACCGCCAGGCCGATCCGCTCATGCCCCAGATCCCGCAGATGCCGCACGGCCGTCCGGGTCGCCGCCGCGTCGTCGGGGGAGACGAACGGCGCCTCCACCCGGTCGTTGTAGCCGTTGATCAGCACGAACGGCACCCCGCGCCCCGCCAGCCTGGTGTACCGGTCGGGGTCGGTGGTGGTGTCCGCGTGCAGCCCCGACAGGAAGACGATGCCGGTGACACCCCGTTCCACGAGCTGATCCACCAGTTCGTCCTCGGTGGCCCCGCCCGGACTCTGGGTGCACAGCACCGGGGTGTAGCCGTGCGAGGCGAGCGCCTGCTCGATGACCTGGGCGAAGGCGGGGAAGATCGGGTTGGTCAACTCGGGTATCACCAGTCCGATCAGGCCCGCGCTGCGCTGCCGCAGCCGCAGCGGGCGCTCGTACCCCAGGACGTCCAGGGCGGCGAGCACCCGCTGCCGGGTCGTGGCCGCGACCCCCGACTTTCCGTTGAGCACCCGGCTGACCGTGGCCTCACTGACCCCGGCCTGCCCGGCGATATCGGCGAGTCGGGCGGGCGCGGCGTCAGCCATGCGTGGCCCACCACACCGTGGTGTCGGCGGGCAGGATGTCGCCCCCGGCGGGGACCGGGCCGCTGGCGAGCAGCAGGGTGCCGGCGGGTACGAGCCCGGCGGGCAGCGTGATGTCGGCCCCGGTGGTGTTGGCCAGGACCAGCACCGCTCCCCCATCGGCGCCGTCCGCGCCCTGCGCGGCGCGGCGGCGGAACGCCAGCACCCCCTCGGGGGCGTCCAGCCACTCCACCCCGTCCCCCGCGCCGAGTTCGGGCCGGCGGCGGCGGATGGCCAGCGCCGAGCGGTACAGCACCAGGGTGGAGTCCGGGTCGTCCGTCTGCGCCGAGACGGCGAGCTTGGCCCAGCCACCGGGCTGCGGCAGCCAGCTGCCCCCCGTGCCGAACCCGTACGAGGGCCCCTCGCTGCTCCACGGGATGGGCACCCGGCAGCCGTCACGCAGCCCGTCCTGGCCATCGCCCTCGGTGCCGTCCTCGTCCGGCGAGCGGCGGTAGAACGCCGGGTCCTGCCGTACCTCGTCGGGCAGGTCGGTGACCTCGGGCAGGCCGAGCTCCTCCCCCTGGTAGAGGTAGGCGGAGCCGGGCAGCGCCAGCATCAGCAGGGTGGCGGCACGGGCCCGGCCCACGTCGCCGCCGAGCCGGGTGAGGTGGCGCACCACGTCGTGGTTGGACAGGACCCAGGTGGTGGGGGCGCCGACCGGGCGCATGGAGTCCAGCGAGGAGTCGATGACCTCGCGCAGCGCGCCGGCCTCCCACGGGGTGCTCAGGTAGTGGAAGTTGAACGCCTGGTGGAGTTCGCCGGGGCGCAGGTAGCGGGCGGTGCGCTCGGCGCTGGGGGTCCACGCCTCGGCGACACCGATGCGCTGCCCCGGGTAGGCGTCCAGGATGGTGCGCCAGTCGCGGTAGATCTCGTGGACGCCGTCCTGGTCGAAGAACGGCAGTGTCTGGGTGCCCAGGAGCTTCAGCTGTCCGCTGTGGCCCATGTCGGGGAGCCCTTCGGCCTTGACCATGCCGTGCGCCACGTCGATGCGGAAGCCGTCGACGCCCTTGTCGAGCCAGAAGCGCAGCACCGAGCGGAATTCGTTCCGGACGGTGTCGTTCTCCCAGTTGAAGTCGGGCTGTTCGGGGGCGAAGAGGTGCAGGTACCACTCGCCGGGCGAGCCGTCGGGGTTGGTGGTGCGGGTCCAGGCGGGGCCGCCGAAGATGGACTCCCAGTCGTTGGGGGGCTCTTCGCCCTTCTCGCCCTTGCCGGGGCGGAAGTGGTAGCGCTCGCGCATCGGGGAGCCGGGGCCCTCGCGCAGGGCGCGGCGGAACCACTCGTGGCGGTCCGAGGAGTGGTTGGGGACGATGTCGACGATGATGCGCAGGCCCAGGTCGTGGGCTTCGCGGATGAGGTCGTCGGCGTCCTGGAGGGTGCCGAACATGGGGTCGATGGCCCGGTAGTCGGCGACGTCGTAGCCGGCGTCGGCCTGCGGGGAGGCGTAGAAGGGGCTCAGCCACACGGCGTCCACGCCGAGGTCCGCGAGGTAGGGCAGGCGGGCCCGGATGCCGGGGAGGTCGCCCATGCCGTCGCCGTCGCCGTCGGCGAAGGAGCGCGGGTAGACCTGGTAGATGACGGCGTCCCGCCACCACCCGGGCGTCTCGGCGGCAGGGGTGGTGGGGGCGGCGAGGTGCTGGGTCATGTCTTCCCTGTGGCTCGTCGTGTACGTGATGGGGGTGCCGGCGCGGGCCGGTGCGGTGGTGGTGCTCGGTGCGGGCCGGGTCAGGACTTGGTGGCGCCCGCCGTGAGCCCGGACTGCAGGTGCCGCTGCGCGTAGCCGAAGACCAGGGTCGCGGGTACGGCGATGAGCACGGCGGCGGCGGTCATCAGATGCCAGTCCTGGGTGTGCTGGTTGACGAAGGTCTGCAGACCGCCCGCCAGGGTCAGGTGCCGTTCACCGGTCATGAACGCGGTGGCGTAGGCGACTTCGGCCCACGCGGTGACGAAGGTGTAGAAGCCGGTGACGGCCAGGCCCGGCCGGGCCAGCGGCATGATGAGCCGCCAGAAGGTGCCGAAGGGCGACAGACCGTCCACCCGTCCCGATTCGTCGATGGAGACGGGGATGGTGTCGAAGAAGCCCTTCATCATCCAGGCGCAGAACGGCACCGCGATGGTGAGGTAGGTGACGATCAGCGCGATGGGCCGGTTCAGCAGCCCGTACTGGGCCATCAGGTTGTACAGCGGCACGATGAGCACGGCCATCGGGAACATCTGCGTGATGAGCAGGGTCCACATCAGCGGGCGCATGCCGGGGAAGCGGAAGCGGCTGAGCGCGTAGCCGGTGGTGGCGGAGATGAACACCCCGATGATGGTGGTGGTGACCACGATCAGCAGGGAGTTGCCGAACCAGGTGAGGAACTTGGTGTTGTTCAGCACGTGGTCGTAGTTGTCCAGCGTGAAGTTGGACAGCAGCGAGATGGTGAACGTGTCGGCCTTGGGCTTGAAGGACGTCACCAGCAGCCAGGCCGGCGGGAAGACCGCCACCAACGCGGCGAGCAGCAAGGTGGCGTGCAGCCCGAAGGAGGCGAGCGGGCCGCGTTCGCCGCGCCGTCGCGGGCGCTTGCCGCGTCCGCCGCCGGCGCCGCCCCACTGGGGGGTGTCGCCGGTGCCGGTGCCCGTGCCCGGGGCGGCCGTGGTGGTGCCGGTGGTGAAACGGGTTGTCTCGGTGGCCATCGCTACCACACCTCTCCCTGCTTGCGCAGCGCTCGCCGGTAGGAGATCGCGAACAGGACCAGGAGCAGCAGGATCAGCACGCCCCAGGCCGCGGAGTTGGCGAAGTCGCGGGGGCTTCTGATGAACGCCAGCCGGAACGCCTCGGTCACCAGGATGTCGGTGGAGCCGGCCGGGCCGCCCCGGGTGAGCAGGAAGATCACCGGGAACATGTTGAAGGTCCAGATGGTGCTGAGCAGCACCACGGTCATCGACACCGAACGCACTCCGGGCAGCGTGATGTTCCAGAAGCGCTGCCAGGGTCCGGCGCCGTCCATCTCGGCCGCCTCGTAGTGCTCGGGCGGGATGGACTGGAGGGCGCCCAGCATGGCGATCAGCATGAAGGGCACGCCCAGCCAGACGTTGACGCCGATGACGGCGAGCTTGGCCCAGGTCGGGTCGCTCAGCCAGTGCACCCCGGCGATCCCCTGGCCCTCCAGGAGGTTGTTGAGGATGCCGTTGCGCTCGTTGAAGATCATCCGCCAGGCGAAGACGGATACGAAGGCGGGGATCGCCCAGGGCAGGATCAGCGCCATCCGGTACAGAGTGCGGCCGCGGAAGCTGCGGTTGAGCATGTTGGCGAGGCCGAGACCGATGAGGAAGGTGATGCTGACGCAGGACACCGTCCACACCAGGGTCCAGCCCAGGCGGTCCCAGAACTCGCTGCCGCCGAGGATGTCGAGGTAGTTCTCCAGGCCGACGAACTCGTAGGTGGCCTCGATCTTGTTGACGCCGATCTGCCGCTCGACGTTCGCCTCGTTGGCGTTGGTGAGGGAGAGGAAGACGCCCCGCACCAGGGGCCAGCCGATGATGCCGGTGATGACGACGACCACCGGGGCGATCATCGCCCACGCGTACCAGTAATTGGACAGGGATCGGCGCAGCCTGGTGCCTCTTTTGAGCCGGGAGATCGCCGCTTCAGCCATGGTGTCGGCCGCCCTTCATGTCACACGCTTCCACAGGTTTCGCACCGGGCCGCTCAGTCGAGCCAGTCGTCGAGGATGTCGCGGTAGGCGTCACCCGTGCTCTTGGCGGCCTCCTCGGGGGACGCGGAGCCGATCAGCAGGCCCTGCACGTTCTCCTTGATGGGGTCGAAGAGGGACTGCGCCTGCGGGATCCAGGGGCGCTCGTGGGCCACGTCGACGGCGGGCTTGAAGAACTGCACCATCTCGTTGTTCTGCACCGACTCGACGTCGTAGACGGAGGTGCGGGTGGGGAGCAGGCTCAGTTCTTCGGTGATCCGCTGCTGGGTGGCGGCGGAGGACATGTACTTGACGAACTCGAAGGCGGCCGGGGACTCCTCCTCCGGGGTGCCGGCGTAGATCGCGTAGTTCCAGCCGCCCTGCGGTGCGGCCTGGCCCGCGGAGCCGCCGGGGACCGGGGCCACGCCCAGGTCGTCGCCCAGGCCGGCGACGGCGTCATTGATGGCCCACGGGCCGTTGATCATCATGGCGACCTCGCCACGGGTGAAGGAGCCCATCATGTTCTCCCAGCCGTCGCTGGTGTCGGTGATGGCGGCGCCCGAGTCGACCATGTCCTTCATCTGCGTGAAGGCGGCGATGCCGGCCTCGTTGTCGATGGTGACCTTCTTGCCCTCGGCGTCGACCATGTCGCCGCCCTCGCCGTACAGGAAGGGCAGGAACCAGTACGGGTCGTCGCCGCGCATGTACATGGGGACGGCGCCGGCGCCCTCGAAGGCGCCGGTGGAGGCCTTGACCTCCTCCAGCGTGGTGGGCACCTCGACGCCGGCGTCCGCCAGCAGCCGCTCGTTGTAGAACAGCGCCAGGGTGTCGATGACCTGCGGGACGGCGTAGGTGGTGCCCTCGTACTGGGTGCTGGCCCAGGCCTGCGGGACGAAGTCCTCCTGGTTCTCCAGGGCGGTGGTGTCATCCAGCGGCCACAGGTAGCCGAGGCTGGCGAAGTCGGCGACCCAGGCGACCTCGGTGCGCATCACATCGGGGGCCTCGTTGGCGGCGGCGGCGTTCTTGAAACGGTTCTGCGCGTCGTCGAAGCCGATGTTCACATAGTCGACGGTGACGCCGGGGTGCTGAGTCGCGAACTCCTCGGCGATGGCCTTGAAGACGGCCGCCTCGGTCTCGTTGGAGGTGTCCCAGTAGGTGATGGTGCCGCTCAGCTCACCGTCGGCGGCGGCTCCGCCGCCACCGTCCCCTCCGTCACCACCGCCGCAAGCCGTTACCGCAAGCGCCAACGCCGCGACCGCGGCCGTCGTCGTCCCTATGCTGCGCCGCATGTGAACTCCTTCAAGCGTTTCGCCCGTTTTAGGGGGCTGCGTCCCACCCTAGGCGCGGCTCCTTCGCCACGCCGGGCCGATCAGGAACGTAACAGCGACGTCATCCTTTGGAAAGACCTTGCGGCAAATTTCTGCAAGCCTGTCGCCACAACCGATCCGGCGGCTCCGGTCCCGGTCGCCGGCCCCCGTGCGCGCCCCGCGCGCCGGGGCGCGCCGCAGCGGCCGTCCGGGTGAACACGCCCGCCCCGGTCCCGGCCGGAATACACACATCCCGGTACAGTTCCCCCGGCCCGGTGGGCACGCACCGAGGCGGCCGGTAAGGTCCACTGGGTGACCGCACGGCTAGCTGACATCGCAGCCCAGGCGGGGGTCAGCGAGGCGACCGTCAGCCGGGTGCTCAACGGCCGGCCGGGCGTCGCCGCGGCCACCCGCGAATCCGTACTCGCCGCCCTCGATCTGCTCGGCTACGAGCGTCCCGCGCGGCTGGCCAAGCGCAGCGCGGGCCTGGTGGGGCTGATCACCCCGGAGCTGGAGAACCCGATCTTCCCGGCGTTCGCGCAGGTCATCGGGCAGGCGCTCACCCGGCAGGGCTACACCCCGGTGCTCGCCACCCAGACCCCGGGCGGCTCCACCGAGGACGAGCTGACCGGGATGCTGGTCGAACGCGGGGTGGCCGGGATCATCTTCATCTCCGGCCTGCACGCCGACACCTCCGCCGACGTGGAACGCTACGAGCGGCTGCGCGGCAACGGGGTGCCCTTCGTCCTGGTCAACGGGTTCGCGCCACGGGTGCGGGCCCCCTTCGTCTCCCCCGACGACCGGGCGGCCATGCGGCTGGCGATGAGCCACCTCATCTCGCTCGGCCACCGCAGGATCGGCCTCGCGCTGGGGCCGGCCCGCTTCGTCCCCGTCCAGCGCAAGATCGAGGGCTTCCTGCGCGGCGCCGTCGAGGACCTGGGAACCCCGGAGGACGAGGCGCGCGGGCTGATCGAGCACTCGCTGTTCACCCTGGAGGGCGGTCAGGCCGCGGCCACCGCCCTGCTGGAACGCGGCTGCACGGCGGTGATCTGCGCCTCCGACATGATGGCGCTCGGCGCGATCCGGGCGGCGCGGCAGCGCGGTCTCGCCGTCCCGGGCGAGGTGTCGGTGATCGGCTACGACGACTCCCCCCTGATCGCCTTCACCGACCCGCCGCTCACCACCATCCGCCAGCCCGTCCCGGCCATGGGCCAGGCGGCCGTCAGGGCACTGCTGGAGGAGATCGGGGGCACTCCCACCCCGCACAGTGAGTTCGTCTTCCTGCCCGAACTCGTCGTCCGCGGCAGCACGGCCACCGCTGCCTCTGTCGTACGGGGGACCCCCTGGGGTCAGAACCCGACCGGAGGGTGATCGGGCGGGCCTCCGGTCTCTGGCAGACTGTTCGACCATGGGGGCAACAAGCGTCGAGCCGGACAGTGAACAGCGAGTGGATGCGGGGAGCGTGACCGACAAGCAATCCGAGTCCCCGTCCCGGACGAGATGGCTGGGTTCGCTGCGCGTGCCGCGCCGCCCCCGCCTCTGGTTCGAGCTGCTGCTCATCGCCGTCAGCTACGGCGTGTACTCCATGATCCGCAACGCGGCGCCGACCCACGAGGAGCGGGCGCAGGAGCACGCGCGCCAGATCTGGGACTTCCAGAACAGCATCGGGCTGGGTTTCGAGCGCGCGGTCAATCACGGCATCGAGTCCGTGACCTGGCTGATCGTGCCGATGAACTACTACTACGCCACGCTGCACTTCATCGTGACCATCGGCGTGCTGGTGTGGGTCTTCCGCCGGCACCCCGGCCGGTACGGGGCGATCCGGCTGGTGCTGTTCGCCACCACCGGGATCGCGCTGATCGGCTACTACTTCTACCCGCTGGCCCCGCCGCGGCTGATGGCCGGCATGGACTTCATCGACACCGGGCGGGTGCACCAGACCTGGGGCTCGTTCCAGTCGGAGAGCATGCAATCGGTCTCCAACCAGTACGCGGCGATGCCGTCGATGCACATCGGCTGGTCGGTGTGGTGCGGCGTCACCATCGTGCTGCTGTCCAAGCCGCTGTGGGTGAAGGTCCTGGGTGTGCTGTACCCGACCCTCACGCTGCTGGTGATCGTGGCCACCGCCAACCACTTCTGGCTGGACGCGGTGGGCGGGCTGGTCTGCCTGGCGTTCGGCTTCGCGGTGGCCCGGACCTGGTTCGCGGAGTCCCCGTACCGGCTTCCCCAGCTGGTGCCGGACGCCGTGCCGCGCGCGAAACGCGCTCAGTCACCGTCGTAGAACAGCCGCTCCACCACGGTACGGGCGCGGCGCGTCGTACGGCGGTAGTCGTCGATCATCTGGCCGCCGCTGCCGGTGTCCTGCTGGCGGGCGGCGCCCGGCTCGTACCCCAGGTAGCGGGCGACGGCCGCCAGCTCGCGGGGGTCGGTGGGGAAGGTGTCCTGCGGCCTGCCGCGTACCAGCATCACCGCGTTGCGCACCCGTGAGGCCAGGATCCAGGCGGCGTCCAGCACGGCGGCGTCCTCGGCGTCCAGCAGCCCGGCCGCCTCGGCGGCGGCCAGGGCGCGGCGGGTGCGGGTGGTGCGCAGCTCGGGGAGTTCGGCGGCGTGCCGCAGCTGGAGCAGCTGCACGGTCCACTCGATGTCGGACAGTCCGCCGCGGCCGAGCTTGGTGTGGGTGGTGGGGTCGGCGCCGCGCGGCAGCCGTTCGGCCTCCATCCGGGCCTTGAGCCGGCGGATCTCGCGGACGTCGCTCTCGCTCAGCCCGGCCTCGGGGTAGCGCAGCGGGTCGATGAGGGCGGTGAACCGCTCCCCCAGTTCCGGGTCTCCGGCCACCGGCTGGGCGCGCAGCAGCGCCTGGCTCTCCCACACCAGTGACCAGCGGCGGTAGTAGGCCGCGTAGTTGTCGAGGGTGCGCACCAGCGGGCCACCGCGGCCCTCGGGGCGCAGCGCGGTGTCGATGAGCAGCGGCGGGTCGCCGGAGGGCAGCTGGAGCAGCCGGGTGAGCTCGCCGGCGACGGCGAGGGCGGCGCTGTCGGCCTCGGCCCGGTCGGCGCCCTCACGCGGCTCGTGGACGAACAGGACGTCCGCGTCGGAGCCGTAGCCCAGTTCGTGGCCGCCGAAGCGGCCCATGGCGATGATGGCGAACCGAGTGGGCAGCTCGGCGCCCCAGCGGGTCTGGACGGCTGCGCGCAGGGCGCCGGCGAGGGTGGCCGCGTTGATGTCGGTGAGGGCGTCGCCGACCTGGTCCAGGGCGGGGCCCTGGCCCTCGCCCGGGGGTGCCTCGGTGGGGCGGTAGGCGCCGACGATGTCGGCGGCGGCGGTGCGGAACAGTTCGCGGCGGCGTACGCCGCGGGCGGCGACGGTGGCGGCCTCGGCCGAGTCCGCGCGGCCGACGGCGGCCAGCACCTCCTGGCGCAGGGCGGTGGCGCCGCGCGGGGCGAGCCCGCCGGGGTCGCCGAGCAGGGCGACGGCCTCGGGGGCGCGCAGCAGCAGGTCGGGGGCGAGCCGGCCGGCCGACAGGACCCGGGCGAGGTTCTCGGCGGCGGCGCCCTCGTCGCGCAGCAGCCGCAGGTACCAGGGGCTGGTGCCCAGCGCGTCGGAGACCTTGCGGAAGCCGAGCAGTCCGGCGTCCGGGTCGGCGGAGTCGGCGAAGCGGTCCAGCAGGACGGGCAGCAGGGTGCGCTGGATGGCGGCCTTGCGGGTGACGCCGGAGGCGAGGGCCGTCAGATGGCGCAGCGCGGCGGCCGGGTCGGCGTAGCCGAGGGCGACCAGCCGGACCCTGGCGGCCTCGGGTGCCAGCCGTACCCCGCCGCCCTCCAGCCCTGCGACGGCGTCCAGCAGCGGGCGGTAGAACAGCTTCTCGTGCAGCCGGCGCACGGCGGTGGTGTGACGGCGCCAGGCGGCGGTGACCTCGGCGACCGGGTCGGGGGTCAGGCCCAGCGAGCGGCCCAGGCGGCGCAGGTCGGCCTCGTCCTCGGGCATGAGGTGGGTGCGGCGCAGCCGGAACAGCTGGATGCGGTGCTCGACGGTGCGCAGGAACTCGTACGAGTCGTGGAGGCTGGCGGCGTCCTTGCGGCCGATGTAGCCGCCCTCGGCCAGCGCGTGCAGCGCGTCCAGGGTGCTGGCGTGGCGCAGCGCGGGGTCGGTGCGGCCGTGCACCAGCTGGAGCAGCTGGACGGCGAACTCGACGTCACGCAGCCCGCCGGGGCCGAGTTTGAGTTCGCGTTCGACGCGGTCGGCGGGGATGGACTCCTCGACGCGGCGGCGCATGCGCTGCACGTCGGGGACGAAGTTGTCGCGTTCGGCGGCGCCCCACACCAGGGGGGCGACGGCCTCGGCGTACCGGGCCCCCAGCTCCTCGTCGCCGGCCATCGGGCGGGCCTTGAGGAGGGCCTGGAACTCCCAGGTCTTGGCCCAGCGGTGGTAGTAGGCGAGGTGGCTGGAGAGGGTGCGCACCAGGGGGCCGTTGCGGCCCTCGGGCCGCAGATTGGCGTCGACGGGCCAGATGGTGCCCTCTGCGGTGGTGTCGGAGCAGATCCGCATCATGCGGGCGGCGAGCCGGGTGGCGGCGCGCAGCGCGGCGGGTTCGGTGTCATCGGCGGCACCCTCGGGCGGCTCGGCGACGAAGATGACGTCGACGTCGGAGACGTAGTTGAGCTCCCGGCCGCCGCACTTGCCCATGCCGATGACGGCGAGCCGGCAGCCGGCGGCGTCCTCGGGGGCCTCGGCGGCGGCGATGCGCAGGGCGGCGCGCAGCGTGGCGGTGGCGAGGTCGGCGAGTTCGGCGGCGGTCTCGGTGAAGCCGGTGGTGCCGGTCATGTCGCGGGCGGCGATGGTCAGCAGGGCCCGGCGGTAGCCCACGCGCAGCGAGTCGGGGTCGGTGGCCTCGGCGAGGGCGGCGGTGAACTCCTCGATGCCGGGGTGCAGGTCGGCGGTGTCGAAGGCGGTGAGGGTGCGCCATTCGACGGGGTGCCGGGCGAGGTGGTCGCCCAGCGCCTCGGAGGCGCCGAGCACGGCCAGCAGCCGGTCGCGCAGGGGTTTGGCGGCCAGCAGGGTGTCGAGCAGGACGGCCCGGTCCCCTTCGGGCTGGGCCTCGGCGAGCCGGGTGAGGGCGGCCAGCGCGAGGTCGGGGTCGGCGGTGGCGGCGAGCGCGTCGAGCAGTACGCCGTCGTCACCCACCGGGTGCAGCGCCTCGTGGTCCAGCAGCAGGGAGGCGGCGCGCGGGTCGGTGAACCCGCGGCGCGCGAGCTGGCTGAAGCGCCCCTGCCGCCGGCCGCCGAAGGGGGTTCCGGGTCCGCTCACAGCGCGGGGAGGTTTTTGCGCAGCTCGAAGGCGGTGACCTCGGAGCGGTACTCCTCCCATTCCTGGCGTTTGTTGCGCAGGAAGAAGTCGAAGACGTGCTCGCCGAGGGTTTCGGCGACGAGTTCGCTGTGCTGCATGAGGTTGATGGCCTCGCCGAGGTTCTGCGGCAGCGGTTCGATGCCCAGGGCGCTGCGTTCGCGGTCGGTGAGCGCCCACACGTCGTCCTCGGCGCCGGGCGGCAGCTCGTACCCCTCCTCGACGCCCTTGAGGCCGGCGGCCAGCAGCAGGGCGTAGGCGAGGTAGGGGTTGACGCCGGAGTCCAGGGAGCGCACCTCGACGCGGGTGGAGCCGGTCTTGCCGGGCTTGTACATGGGCACCCGGATGAGCGCGGAGCGGTTGTTGTGGCCCCAGCAGATGTAGGAGGGGGCCTCGCCGCCGGCGCCTGCGGTGCGCTGGGTGCCGCCCCAGATCCGCTTGTAGGAGTTGACCCACTGGTTGGTGACGGCGGAGATCTCGCCGGCGTGCCGCAGGAGTCCGGCGATGAAGGAGCGGCCGATCTTGGAGAGCTGGTACTCGGCGCCGGTCTCGTGGAAGGCGTTGCGGTCGCCCTCGAAGAGGGAGAGGTGGGTGTGCATGCCGGAGCCGGGGTATTCGGAGAACGGCTTGGGCATGAAGGTGGCCTGGACGCCCTGTTCGAGGGCGACCTGCTTCATGACGAGGCGAAAGGTCATGATGTTGTCGGCGGTGGACAGGGCGTCGGCGTAGCGCAGGTCGATCTCCTGCTGGCCGGGCGCGCCCTCGTGGTGGGAGAACTCCACCGAGATGCCCATGGATTCGAGCATGGAGATGGCCTGGCGGCGGAAGTCCATGCCGATGTTCTGCGGGGTGTGGTCGAAGTAGCCGGAGGAGTCGGCGGGGGTGGGGCGGGAGCCGTCCACCGGCTTGTCCTTGAGCAGGAAGAACTCGATCTCGGGGTGGGTGTAGAAGGTGAAGCCGAGGTCGGAGCTCTTGGCGAGGGCGCGTTTGAGGACGTAGCGGGGGTCCGCGTAGGAGGGGGACCCGTCCGGCATGAGGATGTCGCAGTACATCCGGGCGGTGCCGGGGGATTCGGCGCGCCAGGGCAGGATCTGGAAGGTGGAGGGCGCGGGTTTGGCGATCATGTCGGACTCGTGGACGCGGGCGAAGCCCTCGATCGCGGAGCCGTCGAAGCCAATGCCTTCGTCAAATGCCTGTTCGAGCTCGGCGGGGGCGACGGCGACGGACTTGAGGAAGCCCAGCACATCGGTGAACCACAGCCGGACGAACCGGATGTCCCGCTCCTCCAGTGTCCGGAGCACGAACTCCTGCTGCTTATCCATGGCCACCATCCTCGCAGGTCACAACGCTCATTCTGGCGCACGGAAGCTCATCCGTCGCCCCCCAGTATCAGGGCATCCGGTTTCCGGGGCATTGCCGGTGCGGCACGGCGTGGGGTACGGGGGCCGTGCGGGGGGTGCGGCGCGGTCGCGGCGGGGGTGACCGGCGGGGTACGGCGGGCCGGGCGCGGGGGCGTCGCGCCGCTGGTCATATGCGTACGGGCGGGTGCCGCGCGGGGGCGGGTCCGGCGGGGCTGAGCCGAACCGGCCACCCGCCCGACAAGCTTTGGCCATGGTTACGCGGGGAGTGTTTCAGGGCGCGCACCGGCGCATCCGCGCAGCTCATCGGCTTGTCAGTACCCCCCGCGCCCCCGCTCACGGACTCGTTCGGGGGACGTTTGACGAACTCGCTGCGCCGGGGGCTTGCGGCCCCGTACTCTCCCTGTCACATAGCGAGTTGTGGCCACTACAGCTAGTCGCGGCTGGGTGGCCGCTGCCCGTGAGCGGACGCATGTATGTCAGAGGCATACCCCCTCCTCATCCGCAACTGCCGTCCCCAGCCCCCGCCCTCTGTCCACTGTCGATCGCAACGCTAGTGAGGAAGCCCATGGTGCGAGCCGGTTCATTACAGCGGAGTGAGCGCCCCCCGCGCCCCGGAGCGTGGATCGTTCCGCCCGCCGTGACCGTCATCGGCGCCGTCGTCGCGCTGCTGCTGGTGAGCAGCGAGCAGCGGGTGGCGGTCGCCTGGTGCGCGGTGGTGACCACGGCCCTGGTCGCCGCTCTCTCCGCGGAGGCCGCACGCCGGGGCATGGCCCTGGCCGCGCTGAAGGAGCAGCTGGCCACCGAGCGCGCGGCACGCCGCAAGGAGGCCCACCACCTCGCCTGGAAGATCTTCCCGGTGGTGCTCGACAAGGTGCAGGACGGCGCCTCGCCCTCCGAGGTGGCGCCCCGCGACCACAGCGAGCTCTCCAGCGACCCGGAGATCGGCGCCTCCTACTACACGGCGCTGTTCAAGTCGGGGATCGCGGTCCAGGAGCGCGAGCACGCCAAGGACTCCGCCAACCGCGCCATCGTCAACATCTCCTGCCGCATCCAGTCCGAGATCCACCGCCTGCAGGACGACATCAACAAGATGCAGTACCGGCACGGCGGCCCGGAGATCCTCGGCGACCTGATGCACCTGGAGCACGGCATCAACGTCACCGGCCGCTTCGCCGTCTCGCTGGCGGTGCTCGGCGGCGGCGCCCCGATGCGGCGCTGGCAGCGGCCCATCTCGCTGTACGACGTGATGCGGGCCGGCAGCGCCCCCATCCAGGAGTACCTGCGCGTCGAACAGCACCACGTCGCCGAGGTCGCGGTCATCGGCCCGGCCGCCGAATCGGTCATCCTGGTGCTCAGTGAACTGCTGGACAACGCCTGCCGCTACTCCCCGCCCAGCACCTCGGTCGTGATGAACACCGAGGAGGTCGCCGCCGGCGTGGAGATCTCCATCGAGGACAAGGGGATGGGGCTCACCGAGGAGTCCCGCAAGCACGCCGAGTTCCTGATGAAGCAGGCCGCCGACGGCCTGGACCTCTCCGACCTCGGCGAGACCGCCCGGGTCGGGCTGCGGGTCGCCTCCATCCTGTCCAACCGGTTCGGACTGCGGCTGACCCTGCGCCCCTCCACCGGCAACGGCGTACGGGCGGTGGTCTTCGTACCGCAGGAGCTGCTCACCCAGCTGCCCGAGCCCAAGTACCCGATCCCCGGCATGCGCCCCAAGCCGCACCCGGTGATGGCACCGGGCCTGGCCCGGCCGGTCGACGAGGACGAAGAGATCGAGTACGAGCGCAACGAGAACGGGCTGCCGCAACGGCACCGCAACCGTGCCTTCGACAACCCACGGCGCGCCGCCGCCACGCAGGCCGCCCGCCAGCAGCCCGCCCCGGCGCCCGCGCCCGATCCGGTGGACGCCCGGGACCGGGCCGCGGGCAAACCGGCCCGGCAGGTCGAGTCGGGGCTGTGGGTCTCCGACTTCTTCGCCGGTCTGGCCGCCGCCGACGGCGGGCACCCCAGCGGCACCGACCATTCCTCCGCCGATCAGCCGACCGGCAAAGACCTCCGGAAGTAAAGGGTGTAACAGGTGGTAGAGCACGTGACACAGCGGCTGATGAACATGGACTGGATGCTGAAGGACCTGGCGGCCACCGTCCCCGGCATCCGGCACATCGTCCTGCTGTCCGCGGACGGCCTGTGCATGGCCCAGCACGGAGACGACCGGGACGCCGGTGAACGGCTGGCCGCCGCCGGATCCGGCATCAAGTCCCTGGCGCAGTCCGTGGCGATGGAGTTCCCCGACGAGGAGAACGACGTACGGATGGTGGTGCTGGAGCTGACCGGCGGCTTCTTCTATCTGATGTCGGCCGGCTCCCGCTCGTACCTGGCGGTCACCGCCAGCGCCGAGGTGAGTGCCGCCATGGTCAGCCAGCGGATGCGGGACCTGGTGCTGCGGCTGGGCGAGCACCTGTCCAGCGCGGTGCGAGCCCCCGAACAGGCGGCGCCATGAGCCGGAAACGGCGGGAGGACAGCGGTGGGGCGGGCGGCCAGGAGGAAGAGGCACCCGTACCGCTGTATGTCATCACCGGCGGGCGCAGCGAGGGCAAGGAGGACCATTTAGTCCTGGATCTGGTCACGCTGGTCGTGTCCCGATCCGCTCCCACTTCCGGTATGCACCCCGAGCAGGCGGCCATTCTGCGGATGTGCGGCAACCCCCTGTCCGTGGCCGAGATCTCCGCGTACATCGATCTGCCGTTCAGCGCGGTCAATGTGCTGCTGGCGGATCTGCTGGCCAACTCCCATGTGGAGGTCAGGGAAGCGAGAAGTGCGGCGCCCCAGCGCACCGCGACGGATCCCGATATCGACACCCTGAAGGCATTGATCGATGGACTACAACGGCTCTGACCTTTCCCTGGGCCCACGGCCGGAGGATCTGCTGCCCGCCTCGACGGAGAAGTCCGTCAAGGTGGTGATCGTGGGTGGCTTCGGCGTCGGCAAGACCACGATGGTCGGCTCGGTCAGCGAGATCCGCCCGCTGACGACCGAGGAGACCATGACCCGCGACAGTGTCGGCGTCGACTCGCTGCACGGGGTGGAGCGCAAGACGGAGACGACCGTCGCCATGGACTTCGGCCGCATCACCCTCAACCAGCAGCTGGTGCTCTACCTGTTCGGCACCCCGGGTCAGCAGCGGTTCTGGTTCCTGTGGAACGGCGTGATCGAGGGGGCGCTGGGAGCCGTGGTGCTGGTGGACACTCGCCGTCTCGAGGACAGCTTCCAGGCGATGGACCGGCTGGAGGCGGGCAACGTGCCCTTTGTCGTGGCGGTCAACAACTTCCCCGACGCGCCGCTGCACTCGGTGGCGGCGCTGCGCTCCGCGCTCGACCTGGGCGAGGACGTCCCCCTGGTCAACTGCGACGCGCGCATGCTGGAGTCCAGCCGCGACGTGCTGCTGACCCTGATGCGTCATCTGTACACCAATGCCACCCGAGGCACCCAAGCACCGTCGGAGGTCACACGATGAGCGCGCCAGCCGCCGATCCGTCCGGTTTCGGGCCGACGGGCGCGCAGCCGCCACCCGGCTGTCCGGCGCACGCGGGGGGCGCCCCGGTGGGGCGCGGGTACCCGGTCGGGCCGTACGGGCCCGGCGGGGTGGTCCGGTTGTACGGCCCCGAGGCGTCGGCCGATCCGGTCGGCCTCTACGAGCGGCTGCGGACGGACCACGGGCCGGTGGCCCCGGTGCTGCTGGAGGGCGATGTGCCGGCCTGGCTGGTGCTGGGCTACCACGAGATCCTGGAGGTGTGCCGCAATCCGCGCCGTTACAGCCGGGACGGCCGCAACTGGCGGGACTGGCAGAACGGGGTGGTGGGGGCGCACGACGCGATCGCGCCCGTGCTGGCCTGGGGGCCGGACGCCACGCACCAGGACGGCTCGGTCCACCACCGGCTGCGCGGCGCCGTCAACGAGTCCCTCGAACGGTTCGACCGGCGGGCGATCCGCCGTCTGGTGGCCCGGTACTCCAATCATCTGATCAATGAGTTCGTGGACGCGGGCGAGGCGGAACTGCTCGCCCAGTACGCGCAGCAGGTGCCGATGCGGGTGATGGGGCGGCTGGCCGGTCTGGAGGAGGAGGACGGGCCGCCGATGACGGAGGCGGCGCGGCAGCTGCTGATCGGCACCGAGAAGGCGGTGACGGCGGATCAGTTCATCCAGCGGCGGCTGCGGGAGTTGGTGGCGGCCAAGCACGACGCCCCCGGGTCCGACCTGGCGAGCTGGCTGATCGAGCACCCGGCCGGTCTGTCGGACGAGGAGGTGCTGCACCATCTGCGGCTGGTGCTGGTGTCCGCCAACGAGACGACCACCAACCTGATCGTCAACACGCTGCGGGTGGTCTTCACCCATCCCCGCTTCCGCGGCTCGCTGCACGGTGGCCGGATGACGCTGCCTGCGGCGGTGGAGCAGGTGCTGTGGGACGAGCCGCCGATCGCGGTGTGCCCCGGCGGCTTCGCGATGTTCGACATGGAGCTGGGCGGACAGCACATCAAGAAGGGCGACGCGATGCTGCTGGGCCTGGCGGCCGGCAATGTGGACCCGGTGGTCCGGCCCTCGCCCGGGGCGATGATGTACGGCAACCGCTCGCATCTGTCCTTCACCAGTGGGGCGCACGAGTGCCCCGGCGCGGACATCGGGCGGGCGATCACCGGTTCGGCGATCGAGGCGCTGCTGTACCGGCTGCCGGACATCCATCTGACCATCGAGGCGGACGAGCTGAGCTGGTCGGCGTCGACCTGGTCGCGGCATCTGGAGCGGCTGCCGGTGCGGTTCACCCCGCGCGACGCGCCGAACCCGATCGCGCCCATCCGGTTCACGCCGGAGGAGCTGGGGCACCGGGCGGTGGCCCACGCGGCGGTGCAGGACCGGCTGGCCCGCGGGGCGCGTACGGAGTCGGGGGTGCTGACGGCGGTGCGGGACCCGGCCGAAGCCGGCGCCGGGTCCCGCTCCGCCGCGCTCAGGGACGAGCGGCGCGGCTGGTGGAACCGGCTGTGGGGCCGCTGAGCGCGTCCTCGCGCCGGGTGGAGCCGATGTCGCCCGGGATCACCTCGATGCCGATGTTCTCGGTGGCGTAGCGGGCCGAGGCGGTGCCCCAGCGCTGATTGCCCGTCATCCAGTGCCGCAGTCCCGCGATGTGGCGGGCGAGCCGCCGGCCCTCGGGCCCGGCGGCATGCCGCTCGGTGAGGGTGCGCGCGGTGTCCTGGAAGCGGTGCACGGCGTCCCCCACCAGGGTGCCGACCCGCTCCAGGGCCTCGGCGCGGGAGCATCCGCGGCTGCGCTGGGTGATGAGCACCAGATTGTGCGGGTCGCCCTGGGCCTCCTCGCGTTCCAGGGAGTGCACGTCGTTGCACAGGAAGATCACATCGGTGGCGCAGCGCAGCAGCGTCTGCACGCCCGTGCTCCAGTAGAGCTCCTCGGAGAGCTCGAAGTGCCCGGCGCGTTCGATGAGGTCGAAGCAGGGTCCGGTGCCCACGGCTTCGCGGCGCAGGGTGATGTAGGTCTTCTCGTCCAGGACGGCGCCCGAGCGGCGGTTGTGGGCCTCCTCCACGTAGGCGCGGAAGAAGCGGGTGTAGGTGGCGGCGGCCCTGGTGCGCCAGGCGGCCGACATGCCCTGGGCGCTGCGCTCCCACACGTCGGTGTAGGCGCGGGTGAGCGCGGTGTCCAGGGCGGGCGGGGTGCCGGGGACGCGGTAGGGGATGGCGGCCAGTTCGGCGCTGAGCCGGGCGACGTGCTCGGGATCGTTGCCGCGTGGTCCCTCGAACTGGTCGTCCAGCGGGAACCCGATGCAGACCGCGTCGGTGACCAGGTCGAGGTCGGCGCCGCGGGCTTCCGGGTAGGCGTATCCGGCGAGATCGGTGAGCAGCCACTCCCGGTAGCGGCTCAGGGCCCGCTCGCCGCGTACCAGTCCATGGGCGCGGATCCAGGCGAGGTGGTGCTCCCCGGCACGGGCTGACTCTGGATTCGATCCGGCCTGGAACGGCAGGTGGAAGGTGACGTTCTGTGGCATGAGACCTCCTCTCTTCAGCCCCTCCCATGAACAGGTGTTCATTCCTGGGGCGTGAAGTTCCTTGCCCTGCTCCCTTTTCCGGCAATCTATGCCCGCATGATCCTGACCGAATGTTTGCGTTTGGAACGGATCATTCCGCTTATGTGACCTCGGTTGGCGGTATCGGCCGGGTCAGGGGCGCAGGTGGAGGTGGAGGTGGAGGAGGTAAGGCCGGGGCCCGGTTACAGGCCGGGGGCTCCCCAGACCGGGAACCAGCGGCTGAGGTCCTTCTCCAGCCGCAGATCGTTCTCCAGCAGTCCGCGCATCTGGAGCTCCAGCGGGGTGTCCCGCCGCTCGCCGCCGCCCGGCACCGGCGCGAAGGGGTAGAAGGTGCCCCGCTTGTACAGGTAGACGAGGGCGAGCGGGCGGCCCCGGTCGTCCTTGAAGCCGATCAGCGAGCACAGCAGTTGCGGGCCGAAGCCGCCGTCCTGGAGCAGGGTGTTCACCGCGTGCAGATCGTTGACCAGACCCGCCGCGTCGGAGGGGTCGTGCTCGGCGAGCAGCCAGGTGTAGCCGTAGCCGTCCTGGCTGAACTTCACCGGCACCCCGCCGGTGGGGGTGTCGGCGTCCAGCAGCCCGCGTACGTCGTCCTGGATGCGGGCGAACGCCCCGCCCTCCACGCTGGCGAAGCACACCGAACCGAGCCCGGTGGGGGTGAACCCGGCGCCCGCTTCGAGGGTCAGCGCCGCGGACGGCACCGCGAACAGCTGATCGAGATCGGGTTTCACCGGCTTGCTGCGGCCCAGGATGATGTCGAGGAAGCCCACGGGAGGATCAGCACCTTCACGGTTGACGGCTGGCGACGGCGCTGCCGATCCTACGGGCGCCCCAGCTCCGCCGAGATGCGGCCCAGCTGGTCCAGGCGCTTCTCCAGGCTGGGGTGCGAGGAGAGCAGATTGCTCAGGCTCTGGCCGGAGACCGCGGGGGCGAAGTAGAAGGCGTTGAACGGCTCGGCCTGCCGCAGATCACGGGTGGGCACCCGCGCCATCTGGCCGGAGATCTTGGTCAGCGCGGAGGCCAGCGCCGAGGGACGGCCGGTCAGCAGCGCGCCGGCCCGGTCGGCGGCCAGCTCCCGGTAGCGGGACAGCAGCCGGGTCAGCAGATAGCTCAGGACGTACACGACGGCGCTGATCAGCGGGATGAGCAGCAGCGCGATGTTCTGGTTGTTGCGCGAGCGGCCGAGGCCGCCCCACAGGGCCATCCGGGTGATCAGCCCCGCCAGTACCCCGAGGAACCCGGCGATGGTCATCACCGCGACGTCGCGGTGTGCCACGTGGGACATCTCGTGGGCCAGCACGCCCTCCAGCTCGTCGGGCTCCAGGCGGCGCAGGAGCCCCGTGGTGACGCACACCATCGACTTGTGCTGGCTGCGCCCGGTGGCGAAGGCGTTGGGGACATCGGTGTCGGCGATCGCGACCTTGGGCTTGGGCATGTCCGCCAGGGCGCACAGCCGGTCCACGGCGCCGTGCAGCTCGGGGGCCTGCTCGGGGGTGACCTCGCGGGCGCCCATGCTGTAGGCGGCGATCCGGTCGCTGAACCAGAACTGGGCGACGAAAACGGCGCCCACGATGATCACGATGAGCGGCCAGGCCTTGCCCAGCAGGACGATCATGACCCCGACGAAGACCACATACAGCAGCCCGAGCAGGAACATGGTGGTCACCATGCGGTTGGTGAGCCCACGGTCCGGGGCGAAACGGGTACGGGCCATGTCTGTCGTGTCCTCCTGACGGGGGCGGTCCCCGCCATCAAACATAGACCGCCGGGCGGCGAACCGGAGCGGACCGGGGCCACCGGGAGCACCGGCAAGCCGCCCGCTCCCCCGCCCGGACGGCGCCCGTGTCCCGCCCGGCGGCCGGCCGCCGCCGGGGTCAGAAGTCCAGCCGGGCCGCCACCGGGAGGTGGTCACTGCCGGTGGCGGGCAGGGTCCAGGAGGAGACCGGCTCCAGCTCACGCACCAGGATCTGGTCGATGCGGGTCACCGGGAAGTTCGCCGGCCAGCTGAAGCCGAAGCCCGCGCCCGCCGCGCCCTGGGTCGAGCGCAGCTGGGAGGTGAGCGGGGCCAGCGCGCGGTCGTTCACCGTGCCGTTCAGGTCGCCCAGCACCAGCAGCCGGCTCAGCGGCTCGTCCGCTATGGCACGGCCCAGCATCTCGGCGGCGTCGTCGCGCTGCTCGGCGGTGAACCCGGCCCGGAACTGCACCCGTACCGAGGGCAGGTGCGCCACCAGGACGGCCACCTCGCCACTGTCCGTGTGCACGGAGGTACGCAGCGCCCGGGTCCAGCCCATGCCGGTGTCCAGCTCGGTGGTCTCGCTCAGCGGCAGCCGGCTCCACAGCCCGACCGTGCCCGCCACCGTGTGGTACGGGTACTCCGCGGCCAGGGCTTCCTCATAGGTGGCCACGTGCCGCTGGGGCAGCTCCTGGAGGGCGATCAGGTCGGCGTCGCTCGCCGCCAGCGCCGCGGCGGTGCCGGCCGGGTCCTGGTTGTCGGCGTCCACGTTGTGGCTGACCACCATCAGGTCGCCGCCGCTGCCGGTCTTGTCCAGCAGCAGTCCGCCGAAGAGGTTCAGCCACACCAGCAGGGGCACCAGGAGAGCCACCAGCGCGGTGGCCGAGCGGCGCAGCGCGGCGCAGGCCGCCAGCACCGGGATGGCCAGGCCGGCCCACGGCAGGAACGTTTCCAGCAGGCTGCCGAGGTTTCCGATCCGGTTGGGGACCCGGGAGTGCAGCAGCATCACCAGCGCCAGCACCACCGCCGCCACGGCGATGATCACACCACGTCGCCAGCGGCCCACCCGATCGCTCCAGCGCGCGGGCTCCCGGGGCGCCTTGGGCGGCTCCGGCGATTTCTCGTCGTCGTCACCCGGGGTGTCCACCACTGCCATGCGCCGCCCTCGCCAACCGTCGCTCTGTGCCCTCGGAACCTTACGCGAACCGGGACTCCCGAAGCGCATCCGTGCAGGCCGCCGGGGTGTACATCCGGCTCACAGCAAGGACGTTCACACGACCGTGCCGGGTTCCGCCCCGTCTGCTTCCCGTGCCCGGGGATCGGTGCGACCATGGGAAGCGATCCGGGGACGCCGTACGGCGCTTCGAGACGATGAATGGAGCACAACGATGACGCAGCAGCACGCTGCCCAGGCTCCGCGCGAGCCGCGCGAACCGGGACTGTACGGGGGCAAGAGCCGCCGCCGTATCACCGTACGTGACATAGCGGCCGCGAAGCGACGCGGCGAGAAGTGGCCGATGCTCACCGCGTACGACGCGCTGACGGCCTCCGTGTTCGACGAGGCCGGCATCCCGGTGATGCTGGTCGGCGACTCCATGGGCAACACCCACCTCGGGTACGACTCCACGGTGCCCGTCACCCTCGACGAGATGACCATGCTGTCGGCGGCCGTGGTGCGCGGCACCAAGCGCGCGCTGATCGTGGGCGACCTGCCGTTCGGCTCGTATCAGGAGAGCCCGGCGCAGGCACTGCGCAGCGCCACCCGGCTGCTGAAGGAGGCCGGTGTCGGGGCGGTGAAGCTGGAGGGCGGTGAGCGCTCGGCCGATCAGATCCGGCTGCTGGTGGAGGCCGGCATCCCGGTGATGGCGCACGTGGGCCTCACCCCGCAGTCGGTGCTGGCCTTCGGCGGCCACCCGGTGCAGGGCCGCGGCGAGGAGGCGGCCCAGCAGCTGCTGCGCGACGCGAAGGCGGTCCAGGACGCCGGGGCGTTCGCGGTGGTGCTGGAGCTGGTGACGGCCGAGCTGTCGGCGGAGGTCACGCGGTCGCTGCACATTCCGACGGTCGGCATCGGGGCGGGCGCCGAGTGCGACGCGCAGGTGCTGGTGTGGACCGACATGGCCGGGATGACGGACTGGCCCGGCGGCCGGATGCCGCGCTTCGTCAAGCAGTACGCGCAGCTGCGCGGGGCGCTCGGGGACGCCGCCAAGGCGTTCGCGGAGGATGTGGTGGCGGGCACGTACCCGGCGCCTGAGCACAGCTTCCGTTCCTGAGCGTTCCCTGACCGGCCGATCGCCCGCGGCCGGGGGTGTCGTCACTCTGTCGGTGGTTTGTCGGTGGTCCCTGGCAGGCTGGGGCGCATGACGCGAGAAAACACCCCCGGCCGCGGGCGGAACGCCGTCGAGGTCCGCGGCCTGGTCAAGCATTTCGGGGAGACCAGGGCCGTCGACGGCATCGATCTCGACGTCCGCGAGGGCACCGTGATGGGCGTGCTCGGCCCCAACGGCGCGGGCAAGACCACGCTGGTGCGCTGCCTGTCCACCCTGCTGATACCGGACGCCGGCACGGCGGTCGTGGCGGGCTACGACGTGGTGCGCCAGGCGCGCCAGCTGCGCCGCACCATCGGGCTGACCGGCCAGTACGCCTCGGTGGACGAGAAGCTCTCCGGCTGGGAGAACCTGTACATGATCGGGCGGCTGCTCGATTTCTCCCGCGCCGATTCCCGCAAGCGGGCGGACGAGCTGCTGGAGCGGTTCTCCCTGACCGAGGCGGCCCGGCGGCCGGTCGGCAAGTACTCCGGCGGAATGCGGCGCCGGCTGGACCTGGCGGCGTCGATGATCGGCCGCCCCCGTGTGCTGTACCTGGACGAGCCGACGACCGGCCTGGATCCCCGGACCCGCAACGAGGTGTGGGACGAGGTGAAGCGGATCGTCGCCGACGGCAACACGGTGCTGCTCACCACGCAGTACATGGAGGAGGCCGAGCAGCTGGCGAGCGAGCTGACGGTGGTGGACCACGGGAAGGTCATCGCCGAGGGCACGGTGCGCGAGCTGAAGGCGAAGGTCGGCGGGCGGACGCTGCTGGTGCGCCCGGTGGACCGGGCGCAGCTGCCGCTGATGGCGGCGGCGGTGACCGAGGCGGGCCTGGACGGCATCGCCGGGGCGGGGACCGACGCGGCGGGCGAGGCGCTGAGCGTGCCGATCATCAGCGACGAGCAGCTCACGGCCGTGGTCGGGCTGCTGGGGGCACGGGGCTTCGGGATAGCGGACATCAGCACCCATCTGCCCAGCCTGGACGAAGTGTTCCTGTCCATCACGGGCAAGCCGGCCGTGACGGCGGACGAGGCGGACGAGAAGGAAGAAGAGGCGGCCACGGCATGAGTGCGACGACGACACAGGCACGGCCGGAGCCGCGCCCGGAGCCGGTGCCCGCCGGGGAGCGGCAGTCGGACGACGGCCGGATCGGGGCGCGGGCGAATCTGCGGCACATCTCGGCGCTGATCCGGCGCAACGCGCTCCAGATCAAGCAGAACCCGGAATCGATGGCCGACGCGCTACTGATGCCGATCGTGATGACCCTGCTGTTCGTGTACGTCTTCGGCGGGGCGATCGCCGGAGAGGCGGGCGGCTACCCCAACTGGATCGTGCCCGGGCTGATGGCCATGATGGGCCTGAGCCTGGCGATGTCCGTGGGCACCGGGGTGCACGAGGACTTCAGCAAGGGCGTGATGGACCGGTTCCGGTCGATGCCGATAGCCCGTTCCTCGGTACTGATCGCCAAGGTGATCGTGGAGCTCGGCCGGCTGCTGGTCACCATGGCGGTGCTGCTGGTGGTGGGCCTCGCGGTGGGTCTGGAGCTGAACGGCCGGTGGGTGGAGCTGCTGGCCGCGGTCGGTCTCGCGGCGCTGTTCGGGGCCTCGCTGACCTGGATCTTCATTCTGCTGGGGCTGACGATGCGCAGCGCCCAGGCGATTCAGGGGATGGCGTTCATGGTGATGATGCCGCTGCAGTTCGGTTCGTCGATCTTCGTGCCCACGGAGACGATGCCGGGCTGGCTGCAGGCGTTCGCGAACGTCAATCCGCTCTCGCAGCTGGCGGAGGCGTCCCGGAACCTGATCAACGGTGCCGGTGACGTGGCCGGCCCGGCGGCGTCGGTGGTGCTGTGGTCGGTGGCGATCACGCTGGTGACGGCGCCGCTGGCGATCTCGAAGTTCCGCAAGAAGGTGTAGGCGCCGGGCACGGCCCGGGGAGGGCCGCCGCCGGCCGCGGTCAGCGGACGGTGGCGGCCCTCTTGTACGCGAACCAGGCGATGTTCGAGGACAGCCCGGCGATCAGCACCCAGACGATGCCCAGGAAATTGGCCTGGGCGAAGGAGACCACCGCGGCGGCCACCGCGAGGACGCAGACGGCCAGGGCGTACAGGGCGAGCCGCCGTGAGGAGCGGGCGGCCGCGGGGTCGGGGCCGGGTGTGGTGGTGTCGGGCGCGGGGGTGCTGGAAGACATGCTCCCCATTGTCCCCGAGCGGGTCAGATGTCGGTGAGCCGGACCCCGGCGTGTGCCTTGTAGCGGCGGTTGACGGAGATCAGGTTGGCGACGAGCGACTCCACCTGGTGGGCGTTGCGCAGCCGCCCGGCGAAGACGCCGCGCATGCCGGGGATGCGGCCGGCCAGCGCCTGGACGATCTCGCAGTCGGCGCGGTCCTCGCCCAGCACCATGACGTCCGTCTCGATCTCGGTGATCGCGGGGTCCTGAAGCAGGACGGCGGACAGGTGGTGGAAGGCGGCGGTGACCCGGGACTCAGGCAGCAGGGCGGCGGCCTGCTCGGCGGCGCTGCCCTCCTCCGGGACGAGGGCGAAGGCGCCCCGCTTGTCGAAGCCCAGCGGGTTGACGCAGTCGACGACGAGCTTGCCGGCGAGTTCGGTGCGCAGGGCGGTGAGGGTCTTGGCGTGGCCCTCCCAGGGGACGGCGACGATGACGATGTCGCTCTCGCGGGAGCAGCCGGCGTTGTCGAGGCCGCGGATCCCGAGCCCCAGTTCACCGGCGGCCGTCTCGGCCCGTTCGGCGGCGCGCGAGCCGATGATCACCTGCTGTCCGGCGCGGGCCAGCCGGTAGGCGAGTCCCCTCCCCTGGTCGCCGGTTCCGCCGAGCACTCCGACGACCAGACCGGAGACATCGGGCAGTTCCCAGGGGTCCTTGGGGGCGGGCTTGGGGGTGGCGGCGGCATCGTGAGAAGTCATGGGCCCGATCCTGCCACCCCGTCCCGGCGAACGAGCGGGGTGCCGGTCGGCAGGTCCCCGATCCCGGGGCCGGGCGTGCGGCGCCCGATGGCGCCGCCCGCCCCCGCCTGCCCGTCCCCGCCTGCCCGGTGGCGCCGGGTCAGGCCGGCGGGTCTTCCTCGTCCTTGAGCGGCTCGGGCTCGCGATCGCGCCAGCGGGGGTCCTTGCGCCATTCCTCGTCCCGGGTGCGGGCCGTCTCGATCGCCCGGGCGGCCTCGCCCGGTGTGCCGTAGGGGCCGAGCCGGTCCTTGGCCGGGCATTCGGGGCCTTCTTCCACCTTCTGGTGCTTGAGGCAGTAGTACCACTCGCCGGCTTTGCCGGTCGGGGTCTGTCGTCGGAAGAGCGCAGCCATACCCCCATCCTGCCCGCCCGTAGACTCGCTGGCATGTCTGGCCAGTCTCTTCTTGTTCCCGGTACGGTCTCGCCGCAGCGGTCCGTCCCCTCCGTCATCCCCCGCCCCGAGTACGTGGGCAAGAAGGGGCCCACCCCGTACACGGGTCCCGAGGCGCAGGACGATGCCACGATCGAGCGGATGCGGCTGGCCGGGCGGCTCGCCGCGCGGGCCATGGCCGAGACCGCGGCACACATCGCGGACGGGGTCACCACCGACAAGCTGGACGAGATCGCGCACACCTTCCTGTGCGACCACGGCGCCTACCCCTCGACCCTGGGCTACCGGGGCTTCCCCAAGTCGCTGTGCACCTCGGTCAACGAGGTCATCTGCCACGGCATCCCGGACAGCACCGTGCTGCGCGACGGCGATCTCGTGAACCTCGACATCACCGCCTATGTGGGCGGCGTGCACGGTGACACCAACGCCACTTTCTTCGTGGGCGGCGAGGCGGCCGCGGACGAGGAGTCGCGGCTGCTGGTGGAGCGCACCCGGGAGGCCCTCAACCGGGCCATCAAGGCGGTGCGCCCCGGCCGGCAGATCAACGTCATCGGACGGGTGATCGAGTCGTACGCCAAGCGGTTCGGTTACGGCGTGGTGCGGGACTTCACCGGGCACGGCATCAACCGTTCCTTCCACTCCGGCCTGATCGTCCCGCACTACGACGACCCGAACGCCACGACGGTGATGCGCACCGGGATGACGTTCACCATCGAGCCGATGCTCAACCTGGGCACCCACGAGTGGGAGATGTGGGACGACCAGTGGACCGTGGTCACCAAGGACCGCAAGCGCTCCGCCCAGTTCGAGCACACGCTGGTCGTCACCGAGGCCGGCGCGGAGGTGCTGACGCTTCCCTGAGCCCGCACATTTACCGACAACATGTCGGCAAGAGCTTGACTTAGGTAAGCCTAAGTAGGGAGTATGGCGGGGCACGGCAGCATGCCGTGCCCCGCGCCAGCGTCCCCGGAGGCCCTCTTGACCACGCCGCTCGCCGTCACCCCGTTCTCCGCCCAGATCCGCGAGGCCTCCCACGAAGCGCACACCGAGGCGGAGAACTCCTCCTTCATGAGCGACATGCTCGGCGGGAAGCTCGGCGTCGCCGCCTACCGCCGCTACACCGAGCAGCTGTGGTTCGTGTACCGCTCCCTGGAAGCCAGGAGCGCCGACCTCGCCGCCGACCCGGTGGCCGGCCCGTTCATCCGGCCCGAGCTGTCCCGCACCGCCGCCCTCGAAGCCGACCTCGACCACCTGCACGAGGGCCCCGGCTGGCGCACCGTCATCACCCCGCTGCCCGCCACCGAGACCTACGCCGCCCGCGTCACCGAGGTCGCCGCCACCTGGCCGGCCGGCTACGTCGCCCACCACTACACCCGCTACCTGGGCGACCTCTCCGGCGGCCAGATCATCCGCGGCACCGCCGAGAAGACCTGGGGCTTCACCCGCAAGGGCCCCGGCGTCCACTTCTACGTCTTCGACGCCATCGGCAACCCCGCCGCCTTCAAGCGCGAGTACCGCCAGTCCCTGGACGACATCGCCGCCGACGGCCAGGAGCGGCTGCGCATCGTGGAGGAGTGCAAGCGGGCCTTCGCGCTCAACTCCGCCGTCTTCCAGGATCTGGCCACCGCCTGCCGTTAACGTGAGGGGCATGCCGCCCTTCAGCCCCCCACCGTCCTGGCTGGCCGACGCCGTTCTCTACCAGATCTATCCGCAGAGCTACGCCGACTCCAACGGGGACGGCATCGGCGACTTCGCCGGCGTCACCGCCCATCTGGAGCACCTGTCCTGGCTGGGCGTCAACACCGTCTGGCTCAACCCGTGCTTCGCCTCCCCCTTCCGGGACGCCGGCTACGACGTCAGCGACTACCTCTCCCCCGCCCCGCGCTACGGCACCGAAGAGGACCTGGCGCGCCTGGTGGACGAGGCGGGCCGGCTGGGCATCCGCGTGATGCTGGACCTGGTCGCCGGACACACCTCCGACGAGCACCCGTGGTTCACGGCCTCGGCACGGGACCCCGGCGACCACCGGTACATCTGGGCGGAGCCCGGCGCGGACGGCACCCTGCCGCCCCGCTTCGTCCGCTCCCCCGGCTCGCGCCCCGGCGGCTATCTGCCGAACTTCTTCGAGAGCCAGCCCGCCCTCAACTTCGGTTACGCCCGCCAGGACGCGGCCGAGCCCTGGCGACAGCCGGTCGACGCCGAGGGGCCGCGCGCCAACCGGGCCGCGCTGCGCGAGGTGATGGACCACTGGCTGCGGCTCGGCCTGGCCGGGTTCCGGGTGGACATGGCGCACTCCCTCGTCAAGGACGACCCGGGCCTGGTGGAGACCTGCCGGTTGTGGGGCGAACTGCGCACCTGGCTGGACGCCACCCACCGGCAGGCCGCGCTGCTCGCCGAGTGGGGCGACCCGCAGATGTCGGTGCCCGCCGGGTTCCACGCCGACTTCCTGCTCCAGTTCGGCGGTCCCTCCGACGGGCTGCCGATGCGTTCGCTGTGGAACAACGGCACCGGCACCGTCCACCAGCACTGGGAGCAGCGCGACAGTTGCTACTTCGACGCCGGGGCGCGCGGCAGCGCCGAGACGTTCGTATCGGCGTGGCGCTCGGCCACCGCGCTCATCGGGGACAAGGGCTTCATCTCGCTGCCCACCGCCAACCACGACTTCTCCCGGCTGTGCTGCGGCCCGCGCACCGCCGAGCAACTGCCGCCCGCCTTCGCCTTCCAGCTGACCTGGCCGACGCTGCCCGCCATCTACTACGGCGACGAGATCGGCATGCGCTACCTCCCCGGGCTGCCCGACCACGAGGGAAGCGTGCTGGAGGCCACGTACAACCGGGCCGGCTCCCGTACCCCCATGCAGTGGGACGCGACGCCGGGCGCCGGGTTCTCCACCGCTCCCGCCGACCGGTTCTATCTGCCGCTCGACCCGGACCCGGACCGCCCCGACGTCGCCACGCAGCGCGCGGACGAGAACTCGCTGCTGCACCTGGTGCGGCGACTGATCGCGCTGCGCGCCGGCACGCCCGAACTGGGCGGCCGGGGCTCGGTGGAGGTGCTCTCCACCGGCTATCCGCTGGTGTACGTGCGCGGCGGGCGCTACCTGGTGGCGGTCAACCCGGGGCTCGCGCCGGTCACCTTCCCGTACCGGACGGACGGGGGCACACCGCGGCCGCTGGAAGTGAGCGGGGTGCGGATCAGGGACGGTGCGATCAGCGCGGACGGTTTCGGGTTCGGGATCTTCGCGCTGTAGGACTCCCGGGCAACGGCCCTTCCGCTGGAGCCCACTCCAGCGTGCAGACTCCCCGCATGACGACAACACAACGGGTACTGGGACGCTCCGGGATCGCTGTCAGCCCGCTCGGCTTCGGCTGCTGGGCGATCGGCGGCCCGTGGCAGGACACCGATGGCCTGCCGCTGGGCTGGGGCGCGGTGGACGACGAGGAGTCGGTGCGGGCGGTACGGCGGGCGCTGGAGCTGGGTGTCACCTTCTTCGACACCGCCGACTGCTACGGCACCGGGCACAGTGAGGAGGTGCTGGGCCGGGCGCTGAAGGGGCGTCGCGAGGAGGTGGTGCTCGCCTCCAAGTGGGGCAACGTCTTCGATCCGGCCACCGGCACCATGGCGCGGGATCCGGATGTCAGCCCCGGCTACGTGCGGCGGGCGCTGACCGCGAGCCTGCGCCGTCTGGGCACGGACCATCTGGACCTCTACCAGTTCCACATCGGCCACGCGCCGCCCGAGGTGGGCGAGGAACTGCGCGAGGTGTGCGAGGAGCTGGTGGCCGAGGGGCTGATCCGGGCGTACGGCTGGTCCACCGATCTCCCCGACCGGGCGAAGGTGTTCGCGGCCGGCGAGCACTGCGCGAGCGTGCAGCTGAACTGCAATGTGCTGGAGGACGCGCCCGAACTGCTGGCGCTGTGCGAGGCGGAGGGGCTGGCGGCGATCAACCGCGGGCCGCTGGCGATGGGGGTGCTGACGGGGAAGTACGACAGTGTCCCGGGCGGCGGCGCGAGCCTGAGCCCTGGGGACATCCGGGCCGAACCGCCGGCCTGGCTGCGGTACTTCAAGGACGGCCGGCTGGAGCCCGTATGGCGGGCGAAGTTCGAGGCGGTGCGTGACGTGCTCACCGGCGGAGGCCGTACCCCGGCGCAGGGCGCGCTGGCCTGGCTGTGGGCGCGCAGCCCGGCCGCGGTGCCGATCCCGGGCATCCGCACCGTGGCGCAGGCCGAACAGAACGCGGCGGCGATGGAGTTCGGTCCGTTGACGGCCGAGCAGCTGATGGACATCGAGAGGCTGCTCGGCCGTCGCTGACCGGCCGGGGCCATGACGGCCGGTGGGGAGGTGCGTGCCCGCCGGCCGGGCGTTGACCGGCGGGCACGCTGTCTGTCGCGGGCTGGACCGTCAGCCCAGCGACAGCCTGCGGCGGCGGGCGGCGTAGAACGCCGCGACGCCTGCCGCGCTCAGGGCGGCGGCGCCACCGGCCAGTTCGGCGAGCGGGATGCCGCTGCCGGTGCTGGCCAGTGCGCCACCGAGGGCACCGCCGGAGGCGCCGCCCTGGGGGGTGGTGCCGGCCGGGGTGGTGATGGGGTCGGTGCCACCGGGGTTCTCGCCCTGGGGCAGTTCGGCGTCCTCGCTCAGGGCCACCGTGACGGTGAGCGTGTCGAGCGCGGTGCCGGCCGGGTACATCGGGGTGCCGTTGTACGCGAAGGCCTCGGAGCCCTCGGCGGTCAGCGTCGCCGGGATGTCCGTGAGAACGATGACGTCGTCCTCGGAGGTGAGGGCGCCGGCCGGGATGTCGAGGTCGGCGACCGTGACGGCGTCGTACGTGCCGTCCTTGGTGACGACGTCGGCGATCAACTCGCCCTGGGTACCGTCGATCTCCACCGCGAGGTCGGAGAAGGTGAGGTCGAGGGCGTACCCGCCGCCGGCCTCGGCGTGGCCGAAGAAGCGGACGCTGCCGTCGAAGGCGGCGCCGAGGGTCGCCTCGTTGGTGTCGAACTCGCCCTCGGCGTCGGTGAAGCGGTAGCCGTCACCGCTGTGGACGGCGCCGTCGGCCGGCTCCACATCGCCGTGCGCGATGGGTCCGTTGATGTAGGTGCGGAAGGACTCCTTGACGCCCCAGTCCAGGGTGCCGTCGTGGATGACACCGGCGGGGATCGGGTCCTCGGCGTCCGGCTCGTCGTCGACGGGGTTCTCACCGTCCGGCTTCTCGGGCTTCTCCGGCTTCTCCGGGTTCGCCGGCTTTTCCGGGTTCTCCGGCTCCGGTTCGGGCTCGGGCTCCGGCTCCGGCTCGGCCGTCTTCGGGGTGACGGTCAGGGTGGCCGGGTCCAGCTCGGTGCCCTCCGGGTACATCGGGCTGCCGTTGTACGAGAACGCCTGCTCGCCCGCCTTGGTCAGCGTGGCCGGGATGTCGGCGAAGACCATCGCGCCGCCGTCGCCCGAGCCGGGCCGGACGCCCGACAGGTCGAGGCCGGCCACCTCCACATCCTCGGTGACCTCACCGGCGACGGTGAGGTCCGCGACGATGGCCCCCGCGGTGCCTTCGGTGACGACCCGCAGATCGGAGAGTTTCACGTCGAGCGCGCCGTGGTGCCCCTCGTAGTGGACGCTGCCGTCGAAGGCGGTGTCCACGCCGTGGGTGGAAAGGTCGTAGCTGCCGGTGCCGTTGGTGAAGCGGAAGGTGGAGTCGGCGTTCGTCTCGGCGCCGTCGGCGGTGGTGATCGAACCGCCGGCTATCGGACCGGAGATGTAGCGGTTGAAGGAGGCTTTGACGCCCCAGTCCAGGGTGCCGTCGATCAGCTCGAAGGAGCTCGCGCCGGGCCGCTCGTCGGCGAAGGCCGGGGCCGCGAAGCTGGTGGTGTACAGCACGGTGGCGGTCGCCGCCGCCAGCAGCATGCCGCCCCGCCGCACGGTACGGGTACGGGCTCGGGTTGCGGTCGTCATGATCGCGTTGACTCCTCGGGTGTTCCGGAAGGATCTTCTGTGTGCCGCGCGCTGCGGCGCCTCGACATGAGGTAGGCGGTGAGGGCGGCCGGCACGAGGACCGCGCAGGCGCCCGCCGCGATGAGGAAGGCCGGGAAGGAAGAGGAGGCGGCGGCCGGTTCGGGCTCGGTTTCCGCGTCGCTCTCCGGTGCGGGGGCGGCCGTCTCCGTCTCCACCGGGTCGCTGCCGATGTCGGGCAGGGCGGGGAGTTCGGCGTCCTCGGTGAGGGCGAAGGCCACCGTGACCGGGTCCATCTGTGTGCCCGGCTGGTACAGGCCGAAGATGTCGGCGCCCTCGTCGGTCAGTTGGGCGGGGGTCTCCTCGATGAGGATCAGGCCCTCGGCCGGGGCCAGGTGTTCCGGGCCGGCGGTGAAGGTGACCAGCGGCTGCCGCTCGCGGGCGCCCTCGTCCGTGGTGACATCGGCCGACAGGGTTCCGGTGCCGTCCGCGATGTCGACGCGTACAGCGCTCAGTTCGAGTTCGAGGTCGTTGCCGGTGAAGCGCAGCGTTCCGCTGAAACGCACCTCGGCGGTGCCCTGTTCGGGGTCCACGGTGCCCTCGCCCGCCGGGAAGCGGAACAGCGCGCCGCCGTCCTGGGCCCCGTCGCTCAGCTCCCACCGTCCGGCCGCGATGTCACCGGTGACGTACTCGCGGTAGGTGCGCCGTACCCCCCAGTCGACGGCCGCGTCGGTGATCTCCCGGGCGGCGGGGTCCTCTTCCTGCCCGTCCCCGGGCTCCTGATCCGGCTCGGGGCCGGGTTCGGGGTCCTCGGCGGGCGGGGCGGCGGGGTCCGGGGTGTCGGCGGTGAAGGTCACCGGGTCCAGCGCGTCGCCCGCCTCGTAGTAACCGGCGAAGGCGGTCGCGCCGTCACGCGTGAGGGTGGCGGGGATGCCGGAGACCGCCAACCGGGTGCCGCCGCGCAGGTCGACGCCGGAGAGGTCGAGGGAGGCGAGTGGCACCTGGGCGCGGTCGGTGATCTCGCCGCTGCCGCGCGCCTTGCCGCGCACGTCGGCGTAGAGGGTGCCGGTGCCGCCGGAGAGGGAGAGCGTGGGGTTGGAGATGGTCAGGTCCAGTTCGTAGGAGCCGTCCGGCTGCTGGTGCCCCAGGAAGCGCACGCCCCCGGAGTAACCGGCGGTGGCCGCGCCGCTGTCCGGGTCGTAGGAGCCGGTGGCGGAGTGGAAGCGGAACTGGCTGGTGCCGACCGTGGAGGCCCCGCCGCTGAGCGACCAACTGCCCTGGGCGATGGGCCCGGTGACATAGGTGAGGAAGGAGGACCTGATGCCCCAGTCCAGCCGGCCGCCGGAGACGGAGCGTTCGGCGGCCTGGGCCGTGCCGGGCAGCAGCAGCACCGCCACCAGCGACGGCAGGAGGGCGAGCAGCGCGAGGACGAGGGCGCGGGCACGCTGGGATCTGGGCAGCATCGACGGGTTCCTTCCAGCAGACCCGGGGCCATGAACTGAGGTTAGGCTAACCTAAGCTACGAGTGGCCGGATCGGAAACCCCGGGCCCGAAAGGCGGACTCCCCGTGACACAACGGCATCTATTGCGCGGCCCGGTTGCCGCACTGCTGCTGCTCGCCACACTCGCCCTCGGCGGATGCGCGACGAGCACCGGAGGCGGCAGCGGCACCGGGGAGCAGGCCGGCACGGGGCCGGCGGGCTCGGCCGGCGACCCCGCCGACCGCCTCGAACCCCTGGAAGGGCCCGCCCCCGCGCCCGCCCTGCCGGTCACGGTGGACTCGGCGGACGGCGTGGAGATCACGGTGGAGAGCGCCGAGCGGATCATCCCGCTGTCGGGTTCCATCGCCGAGATCGTCTTCACCCTGGGCCTCGGCGAGCGCGTCGTGGGCCGGGACGTGACCGCCACCTTCGAAGAAGCGGCGGATCTCCCGGTCGTCACCCGGGGCCATGAGGTCTCGGCGGAGAGTGTGCTGTCGCTCCATCCGGACGTGGTGCTGATCGAGTCCACCACGGGGCCGGCCGAGGCCATCGGCCAGATCCGCGGCGCGGGCGTCCCCGTGGTCGTCTTCGAGGCCGCCGGGGAACTGGACGACGTGGCGGCCCGGATCACCGCGGTGGCCGGCGCGCTGGGCGTGCCGGAGGCCGGGGACGTCCTGAACGACCGTACGGGGCAGCGGATCGCCGCCGTGCGGGCGGACCTTCCCTCCGGCGGCGACCGGCCCCGGGTGGCGTTCCTCTACCTGCGCGGCACGGCCTCCGTCTATCTGATCGGCGGTGCCGAGTCGGGGGCCTCCTCACTGATCGAGGCGGCCGGCGGCATCGACGCGGGCAAGGAATCGGGGCTGACGAAGGACTTCACCCCGATCACCAGCGAGGCGCTGGTGGCGGCGGCGCCCGAGGTGATCCTGGTGATGACCAAGGGACTGGACTCCGTCGGTGGCATCGACGGGCTGCTGGAGATCCCCGGCATCGCCGAGACCCCGGCCGGCGCGGACCGGCGGATCGCCGACATCCCGGACGGCGTCCTGCTGAACTACGGCCCCCGCACGGACGAGGTGCTGGCCGACCTCGCCGCCCAGATTCACGCCGGGGCCGACGCCGCATGACCGCTCACGACCTCCACCGCGATCGCGGCCACGGACAGGGGGACGGACGCGGACAAGCCGCCGGGTCCACTGCCGGACGGCCGGTGGACGAGGCCGCGGCGCGGGTGGCACCGGGCGCCGCGCCCGTGTCGCCGGTCAGGCGCCGGCGCGCCGCCCTGCTCACCGCGGGTCTGCTCGCCGCCCTCGTGCTGCTCGCGCTCATCGCCACCGGCACCGGTGCCTACCGGATCGCGCTGCCCGACATCCTCTCTTCCGTCGCCCACCGCACCGGGCTCGGCGGCCAGGCCATGGACCGCACCGCCGAGAGCGTGCTGTGGAACGTCCGGCTGCCGCGCGTCGTCCTCGCGCTGCTGGTCGGCGCCTCGCTCGGCTGCGCGGGAGCCCTGATGCAGGGGGTGTTCGGCAATCCGCTCGCCGAACCCGGCGTGATCGGCATCTCGCTCGGCGCCGCCGTGGGCGCGGTCGCCACCATCGCGTTCGGCTGGACGTTCCTCGGCAACTGGACGGTGACGGCCGCCGCGTTCGTCTCCGGTCTGTTCACCGTCCTGCTGGTGTACGCGCTCTCGCGCTCCGCCGGGCGCACCGAGGTCGTCACCCTCATCCTCACCGGTATCGCCGTCAACGCCTTCGCGGGCGCGCTCGTCGGCCTGTTCACCTTCTTCGCCGACAACGCCCAGGTCAGCCAGATCACGTTCTGGCAGCTCGGTTCGCTCGCCCAGGCAACCTGGCCCAAGGTGCTGGCCGTCCTGCCCTGCGCGCTCGCCGGGCTGCTCGTCGCCCCGCTGTACGCGCGCCGCCTGGATCTGCTGGCCCTGGGCGAACGCCCGGCGCGCCACCTGGGGGTGGACGTCGAACGGCTGCGCGTCACCCTCATCCTGGTGGTGGCGCTGCTGACCGCCGCCGCCGTGGCCGTGGCCGGGGTGATCACCTTCGTCGGGCTGCTGGTGCCGCACCTGCTGCGGATGGCGGTCGGGCCGGGTCACCGCTTCCTCATCCCGGGCAGCGCGCTGGGCGGCGCGCTCGTCCTGCTGGCCGCCGATCTCGGCGCCCGCACCCTCGTGGCACCCGCCGAGCTGCCGCTCGGGGTGCTCACCGCCCTCATCGGCAGCCCGTTCTTCTTCTGGCTGCTGCGCAGGACTCGTCGCAGGCAAGGAGGCTGGGCGTGATCCGCCAGTTGCTCACCGGACTGACCGCCCGCGCCCCGCGGCCCCCGGCGCCGCCCGCGCCGGGCCGGCCGCTGGCGCACGCCGCCGGGCTGACCGTACGGCTGGGCGGGCGTGCCGTGCTGGAGGGCGTGGATCTGTCGGTCGCCGCCGGTGAGGTGGTGGCGCTGGTCGGGCCGAACGGGGCGGGCAAGTCCACGCTGCTGGCGGCGCTCGCCGCGGATCTGCGCCCGGACGCGGGCGAGTTGTTCATCGCGGACCGGCCGGCCGGTGACTGGGACGCCCGCGATCTGGCGCTGCGCCGCGCGGTGCTGCCGCAGTCGGCCGAGTTGTCGTTCCCGTTCGCGGTGGCCGAGGTGGTGGCGATGGGTCGCGCGCCGTGGGTGGGGACACCGCAGGCGGACGACGACGAGCGGGTGGTCGCGGAGGCGATGGCGGCGACGGAGGTGACCGCGTTCGCGGCCCGGCCGTTCTCCGCGCTGTCAGGGGGTGAGCGGGCCCGGGTGGCGCTCGCCCGTGTCCTGGCCCAGCGCGCCCCGCTGCTGCTGCTCGACGAGCCGACGGCCGCACTGGATCTGCGCCACCAGGAACTGGTCCTGCGCATCTGCCGCGAACGGGCCGCGGCCGGGCAGGGCGTGGTGGTCGTGCTGCACGACCTCGGGCTCGCCGCCGCGTACGCCGACCGGGCCGCCGTGCTGCACGGCGGGCGGATCGCCGCCGAGGGCCCACCCGAGGAGATCTTCACAAGCGGACTGCTGTCATCCGTCTATCAGTACCCCGTCGACGTGCTGCCGCACCCCCGTACGGGTGTGCGGTTGGTGATTCCCCGCAGAGCGACTGAATCCAGGCGCTGACACCGGCACATCGGGAAAGATTCGACCAACAACCGCCAAACGGTGGTCCTTTCCCCTAAGCTCTCTGCTGCTGCACGGGCGCGACTCACGGGGAGGTGAGGACGCGCCCTGTTCACGGCTGATTCACCACACCCGCACAACCGTCCGCCCGGCCGGCCGGGCGCCACCACTCCCGCGCACCGCCTCCGTACCGCCGCACCGCCGCACCGCCGCACTTCCGCAACTCAGCACCGCCGTACGTCGCACCGCGTCCACCATCGCGCATCACCTGGGGGGTCCATGCGTCCACTGGGTACCTCACGCTCCGGAGCCGTCCGAAGACCGTCCGCCGCGAGCGCGCCGCCCCCCACCCGGCGCCGCGACAAACCCGCCTGGTACGCCCCCACCGCCCTGGCGACCGACGCCCTCGGCGTCTTCGTCCCCGTCCTCGCCGCCTACACCGCCACGGGGGAACCCCGCCCGCTGGCCGCCGCCGCGACCGCCGCCACCGCCTGGGCCGGCGTCCGCGCGGCCCACCACCGCTACGCGTTACGCACCCTCGGGGAGACCCGGGGCCTGCTCAGCTCCCTGCACGACTGGCTCATCCTGCTCGGCCTGCTCGCCGCGCTCCGCGTCCTCACCGGCGAGTCCTCCAGCCTCCTCACCGCCGTCGGCTCCCTCGCCCCGGCCCCGTTCCTCACCGCGCTCGCCGCCGCCCTCACCCACCGCCATCTCACCCGCAGCCGCCGCCGCGCCCAAGCCCTGTGCCGGGTCCTGGTCGTCGGCGAACCGGGCCCGGTGGACGCGGTCACCGCACAGCTCGCCGCCCGCACCGACCACGCCTACGTCGTCATCGGCACCGTCCCCGTCGGCGGCGGCCACCTCACCTGCGGCGCCCCGGAGACCGGCCGGCTCACCGCCGACGAACCCACCCTCACCCTCGCCCTGTCCGAGGTGCTTCCCGAGGGCCCGGACGGCTCCACCGTGCTCGACGCCGCCCGCCGGCTGGAGGCCGACCTCATCCTGGTCGCCCCCGGCTCGCTGCTCACCGGCGACCGGCTGCGCCGGCTGTCCTGGGCGGTGCACGACGCCGGGCTCGGCTTCGTCATCGCCTCCGGGCTGAGCGAGGTGGCGCCGGGCCGGGTACGCGTCCAGGCCACCGCGGGACTGAGCCTGCTGCATGTCGTCCCGCCCCTGCGGCGCGGCCCGCAGCCGTTCCTCAAGGCGGCCCTGGACCGTACCGGGGCGGCCCTCGGCCTGCTGCTGCTCGCCCCGCTGCTGGCGGCGGTGGCGCTGGCCGTACGGCTCGACTCCAGCGGCCCCGCCCTCTACCGGCAGACCCGGGTCGGGCTGCGCGGCGAACCGTTCACCATGTGGAAGTTCCGCACCATGGTCACCGACGCGGAACGGCTGCGCCCGGCGCTGGAGACCGCCAACGACCACTGCGGCGGCCCGCTGTTCAAGATGCGCCGCGATCCGCGCGTCACCCGGGTCGGGCGCTGGCTGCGGCGCAGCTCGCTGGACGAACTCCCGCAGTTGCTCAACGTGCTGTCCGGCCGGATGTCCCTGGTCGGCCCGCGCCCGCCGCTGCCCGACGAGGTGGAGCGCTACGGATCGGCGGCGCTGCGGCGGCTGTCGGTGAAACCGGGTCTCACCGGCCCCTGGCAGGTCGGCGGGCGCTCGGAACTGTCGTGGGACGAGAGCCTGGCGCTGGATCTGTCCTACGCCGACAACTGGTCGCTGACCGGCGATCTGGACGTGCTGGCCAGGACGTTCCGCGCCGTCGTCGACGGCCGGGGCGCGTACTGAGGGGCGGCACGGGTGATGACACCTCTACGCGATCCGCGCCGCCCGCTCACCGCCCCGGGCCCGCTGGTCCCGCCCGCCCTGCGCACGCCACCAGCGGTAGGTGTCCCGGATGCCCTCCGCCAGCGGCACGGCCGGGGCGAATCCCAGCGCGCGCAGCCGGGAGACCTCCAGCAGCTTGCGCGGGGTGCCGTCCGGCTTGCCGGTGTCCCAGCCGATGCCCCCGGTGAACCCGGTGGCATCCGCCACCAGTCCGGCCAGCTCCGCGATGGAAAGGTCCTCGCCGCAGCCGACGTTGACCGGGCTGTCCCCGTCGTACCGGCGCAGCAGCAGCAGACAGGCGCGCGCCAGGTCGTCGCTGTGCAGGAACTCCCGGCGCGGGGTGCCGCTCCCCCACAGCACCACCTCCCGGCGGCCGGCCGTGCGCGCCTCGTGGAAGCGGCGGATCAGGGCGGGCAGGACGTGCGAGGTCTCGGGGTCGAAGTTGTCGCCGGGCCCGTAGAGGTTGGTGGGCATCGCCGAGATGTACGCGCGCCCGAACTGCCGCCGGTAGCCGCGTACCTGGGTGATCCCGGCGATCTTGGCAAGGGCGTACGGCTCGTTCGTCGGCTCCAGCGCGCCGGTGAGGAGCGCGTCCTCGGTGATCGGCTGGGCGGCGTGCTTGGGGTAGATGCACGAGGAGCCCAGGAACAGCAGCCGGTCGATGTCCGCCGCGTGCGCTCCGGCGATCACGGACAGCTGGATGCGCAGGTTGTCCTCCAGAAAGGGCACCGGATGGCGCGAGTTCGCCATGATCCCGCCGACCCGGGCCGCCGCGAGCACCACGGCGTCGGGTCGGGCCTCGCGCAGGAAGACGCCGGTGCGCCCGGCGTCGCGCAGATCCAGCTCGTCACGGGTACGGGTGAGGACCTCGTACCCCTCGGCCGTCAGCAGGCGGGTGAGGGCGGAGCCGACCAGACCGCGGTGGCCGGCGACGAAGATCCGGGCGGCGGGCGGCAGCAGCAGCGGGGGCGCGGGCGAAGGCGCGGGCGACGTCACGCTCCCGGATTCTGCCAGCCCGCCCGCACACGGCAACGCCGTTTCACACAAGCCGACTTCACATCCCACTGGGGGAACCGCTGATGCCGAGGACCGCGCTGATCACCGGGGTGACCGGACAGGACGGCTCGTACCTGGCCGAACTGCTGCTGGGGAAGGGGTACACGGTGCACGGGCTGGTGCGCCGCTCCTCCTCCTTCAACACCGAGCGGATCGACCACATCTACCAGGGCCCGCAGGACTTCGAGCGGCGGCTGATCCTGCACCACGCCGATCTGTCGGACGGGGTGGCGCTGGTCAATCTGCTGCGGGAGGTCAGCCCGGACGAGGTGTACAACCTCGGCGCCCAGTCGCACGTGCGGGTGTCGTTCGACGCGCCGCTGTACACCGGGGACGTCACCGGGCTCGGTTCGCTGCGGCTGCTGGAGGCACTGCGGGCCAGCGGCGTACCGGCCCGGGTGTACCAGGCGTCGTCCTCGGAGATGTTCGGCGCGGCCCCGCCGCCGCAGCACGAGGGGACTCCGTTCCACCCGCGCAGCCCGTACGGCTGCGCCAAGGTGTTCAGTTACTGGTCGACCGTCAACTACCGCGAGGCATACGGCATGTTCGCGGTGAACGGCATCCTGTTCAACCATGAGTCGCCGCGCCGTGGTGAGACCTTCGTGACCCGCAAGATCACCCGGGCCGTCGCCCGGATCGGGGCCGGGCTCCAGGACAAGCTGTATCTGGGCAATCTGGACGCGGTACGGGACTGGGGCTACGCGCCGGAGTACGTCGAGGCGATGTGGCGGATGCTCCAGCGCGAGGTGCCCGACGACTACGTGGTGGCCACCGGTGACGCGGCGACCGTGCGGGACTTCCTGGCCGAGGCGTTCGCGGCGGCGGACATGGAGTGGGCGGACCACGTGCGGTTCGACCCCAAGTACGAACGCCCCAGCGAGGTGGACGCGCTGATCGGGGACGCGGGCAAGGCGCGGGAGCTGCTGGGCTGGGAGCCGACGGTGCGCTGGCGCGAGCTGGCCCGGCTGATGGTGAAGGCCGATATCGCCGCACTGGAGGAGGAGTTGAGCGGGGCCCGGGTACGGGTGGACCGGTGACCGCGACGGCGGCGTGAACAGGCGGGGACCGTGACCACCGCCGGACGGCTGGCCACGGATGGATCGGTGAAGGGGAGCGACCGGTGAAGGACGGCGAGGCGGAGTGGGCGCGATGACAGCACGGCAGAACCGGAGTGGGTGGCGGCGGGCCACCGTGTACGGAACGGCCCTGGCGCTGGCCGCCGGGGCCCTGGTGGGAGCCGGCGGCGGGGTCGGCGGCGAGAGCGGCGGCGCGCACGCGCTGACCGCTCCCGTGGGGTTCACCGCGGACGAGCTCCCGACCTGGCAGACGAACGGCATCGTGCACGCCCTGGCGGAGGCGGGGGGCACGGTGTTCGTGGGCGGGACCTTCTCCACGATCCGTCCCCCGGGCGCCGCGTCCGGCACCCAGGAGCAGGCCGTGGACAACTTCGTCGCCCTGGACGCAGCCACCGGCGAGCCGGTGGCGTGCGATCTGCGGTTCACCGTCGGGTCGGGGACGGCGACGGTCCGCGCCCTGGAGGTCTCCCCCGACGGCCAGACCCTGTACGTGGGCGGCACCTTCGGTTCGGTGAACGGCGTCGGAGCCTCCTCGGTGGCGGCCTTCGACCTGCCCAGCTGCACCCGCAAGAACTTCCCGGTCGCCGCCAACAGCATGGTGCGCTCCTTCGCGGTCAGCGACGACCGGGTCTATCTGGGCGGCAACTTCACCCAGATCAACAGCACCGCCAGGTCCCGGTTCGCCGCCGTGACCCCGGACGGCACACTGACGGACTGGGTCGCCAACGCCGATGAGCCGGCCAAGGCCGTGGAACTGACCCCGGACGGCAGCCGGGTGATCCTGGGCGGCGACTTCTTCACCGTCAACGGCGCCGACTCGCACGCGCTGGCGGTGGTACGGGCCGACACCGGCGCCAACGTCCGCACGTACCCGCTGGGGTTCATCGAGCGCACCTCCACCGTGCAGGACATCGCGGTGGACGCCACCGGCTTCTACACCGGCAACGAGGGCACCGGGTCGGGAGTGTTCGACGGGCGGATCGCCCTCAACCACAGCGACCTCAACGAACGCTGGCGCGACACCTGCCTGGGCGCCACCCAGGCGGTCGAGGTGTACCAGGACGTGCTCTACAGCGGGCACCACGCCCATGACTGCTCCAGCATGGGCGAGTTCCCCGACCAGCCGCGCTACCACCTGTTCGCGCAGTCGGTGAACCACCCCAAGCTGCTGGGCTGGTTCCCCAACACCAACGACGGCCTCGGCGAGGCGCTGGGGCCTCGCGTGCTCCAGGCCGTCCCGGACCACCCCACCGACGACCGCGACTTCCTGTGGGTGGGCGGCGGATTCACCACCGTCAACGGGCAGCCGCAGTGGGGCCTGACCCGGTTCGCCGACCGCCCGGACACCGGGAATCCGTCCGTGCCCGAGGTGTACGCCTCCTCGCACACACCGGGCCAGATCGAGGTGCACTGGCGGCCCAGCATCGACCTGGACGACCACCTGCTGACGTACCGCGTCTACCGCGACGGCGCCGCCACCCCGATCCACACCAGTGAGGTGGAGTCGGTGCCCTGGCGCCGCCCGCAGCAGACCTTCACCGACACGGCGGTGACGGCGGGCGAGACCCACAGCTACCGGGTCACCGCGACCGACGGGGCAGGCAACACCACGGCGCTGTCCACCCCGGTGTCGGCGACGGTCGCCTCCGGCACCCAGCCGTACGTGCAGGCGGTGCGGGCCGACAACCCGCTGCTGTACTGGCGGTTCGACGAGACCTGGGGAAACCTGGTCACCGACGCCTCGGCGAACAACCGGGCCAACGGCGTGCACCGCAACGGCCCGCAGCGCGGCGTCACCCCCGGCGCCGTACCCGGGCCCGGCGCGGCGGGCGTGGGCCACGACGGGTCCGCCACGTACACCTACAGCGACCGCAGCTACTCGGGGCTGACCCGGTTCACGGTCGAGACCTGGTTCAAGACCACCACCACGCAGGGCGGCAAGATCATCGGGCTGGGCAACCGGACCCTGGAGCCGAGCTCGGTGCGCGACAACAACCTGTACATGCTCAACGACGGCCGGCTGTCGTTCGGGGTGTACGACACGGCGCTGCGCACGATCACCAGCGGCGGCACGGCGCGGTACAACGACGGCCGGTGGCACCATGTCGTCGCCTCGGTGGGCGCGAACGGGATGCGGCTGTACGTGGACGGCACACAGGTCGCGAGCAACACGTCCATCACCCAGGTACGGAACCGCACCGGCTGGTGGCGCGTCGGCGGCGACAGCACGGCGAGCCTGGCCTCCCGCCCCGCCAGCGACTTCTTCAACGGCCAGCTGGACGAGACGGCCGTGTACGGGGCGCAGTTGTCGGCGGCCCGGGTCACCGCGCACTACCAGGCCGCGTCGCAGCCGGTGGACACCGTCACCCAGCTGACGCCGGTGGCCGACACCTACGTCAACGCGGCGGCGGCCGGCGCCAATTACGGCACGCACCAGAATCTGGCGGTGCGCGGCACCCCCGGGTACGAGGCGTATCTGCGCTTCCATCTGCCGGCCGCCCCCTCCGGGACCGTGCTCAAGAGCGCCGCGCTGCGGGTACGGGTGACGACGGACGCGGTGGCGGGGTCGGTGGACGACTTCACGGTGCTGCCGGTCACGGGGAGCTGGACGGAGACGGGCACCACGTACACCGGCAGACCCGCGCTGGGGACGGGCGCGCTGGGCACGCTGAGCGCGCCGGAGTCGGTGGGCGGCACGTACACGGTGCCGCTGACAACGGCGACGGTGCGCGGCTCGCTGGGCGGGCAGTTGAACGTGGCGCTGGTCGGGGACGGGGACGACAGTCTGTGGCTGTACGCGCGCGAGTCGGGCGCCGAGGCCAACCGTCCGCAGCTGCTGCTGACGTTCGGGGCGCCCTGATGGCGTGGCTGCGGAGGTACAAGCTGCTGTTCACGCTGGGGCTGCTGGCGACGATGGCGGGGCTGCTGGTGCTGAACCAGTGCTCGGCGCGCAGCGGCGGCGGACAGGTGACGGTCGGCGCCGGGCAGCCCGGGGCGACGGAGCGGGCGGAGGGAACGGAGGGGGCGGACGGGACGGTGGAGCCGGACGCCGCCGGGGAACGGGACACGGCGGGGGACGCGGATTCCGGAGCGGACTCGGAGGCCGGGGCGGAAGGGGAGCCGGACGCACCGGGGCAGCCGCAGGGCCCGCCCGCCGGGGAGGCACCGTCCGGCGGCGGACTGACGGCGGAGCAGCGGGCGTTCGTGACCGAGCTGTCCGACACCCCCGAGGTACCGGCCGGCACCGACCCGGCGGCGGTGCTGGAGATCGGCACGGAGGCGTGCGAGCGCCTCGGCTACCTCGACCGGCACGCCACCGGGGAGGAGATCAGCGGCGCGCTGCGCGACGGCGAGATCCCGCAGGCGGAGGCGGCGATCGAGAACCTGTGCCCCGAGTACGGGGACCTGCTGGACCAGGCCCGAGGAGAGTGAGCGCACCGGTGCGGAAACTACCCATCGTCGTGGTGATCCCGACGAAGAACGAGGCGGAGAACATCACCTCCACGGTGCGTTCCGTCATCCACCACTTCGAGACCGTCGTGGTGGTGGACTCCGACAGCACGGACGGCACCCGCAAGCTGGCGAAGGCGGCGGGCGCCGAGATCGTCCCGTACACCTGGGACGGGAAGTACCCGAAGAAGAAGCAGTGGTGCCTGGACCATGTGCACCGCGAGAGGGACTGGGTGCTGTTCCTGGACGGCGACGAGACGCCGAGCCCCGAGCTGCTCGCCGAGCTGCGGCGGATCTTCTTCGACGGTCGCGGGGTGAAACCGGCGGCGTTCGACATACCGCTGGGGTACTGGTTCGGCGGGCGGCGGCTGCGGCACGGATACACCATCGTGAAGCGGGCGCTGCTGGACAGGACCCGGGCCAGGTTCCCCGAGCCGGACGATCTGGACGCGCCGGGGATGGGTGAACAGGAGGGGCACTACCAGCCGTTGGCGCATCCGGCGTTCCGGCTGCGGGCGCCGATCGAGCACCGGGACCTGGACCCGGTGGGGACGTGGTTCGATCGGCACAACCGCTATTCGGACTGGGAGGCGTGGCTGGAGCTGAACCCCGAGGTGCGGGAGCAGATCCGGGTGGCGAAGACCCGGCAGGGGCAGCTGTTCCACCGGGCCCCGTTCAAGCCGCTGGTCTCCTTCGTCTACGCGTATGTCGGCAAGCGCGGCTTCCTGGACGGGCGAGCCGGGCTCGACTACGCGCTGGCGATGAGTTTCTACCGCTGGCAGATCGGGGTGAAGGCCCGGGAGCTGGCCGAGTCCCGTTTCTAGCGGCGGCGTTCGAGGCGCTCGTAGATGCCGAGGAGCTCGCCGACGACGGCGTCGAGGGTGAACCGCCGCCGCACCAGGTCCCAGGCGGCCAGCGAGGCTCTCTCGTTGGCCGCCGGGTCCAGCAGTTCCAGGACGGCGCCCGCGACGTCCCCGGGCCCTTCCACCACCCGTCCGGCGCCCGCTTCGGCGACGTCCGGGGCGAGCCCGGTGGTGGCGGTGATGACGACGGGGGTGCCGACCGACATCGCCTCCAGGACGGAGACGGAGAAGGCGTCCTGGACGGACGGCAGCACGAACACGTCCGCCGCCCGCAACTGCCGCAGCACATCGGGCCCGTCGAGTCCGCCGGGCACGTCGAGCGCGTCGCGCACCCCCAGTTCGCGGGCGAGTTCGAGCGTCGCGGCGAGCGCCCCGGTGTCGGGCCCGGCGAGCACGAACCGCGCGTCCGGGTACCGGTCGAGCACGGCCGGCATGGCCCGTACGAAGTCCTGTGGCCGCTTCCCCTCCTGCACGCGGGCGAGGTAGAGCACCGTCGGGGGGCGCCCCGGCTCCGGGAGGCGCGTCCGCCGCTCGCGCCCCGGCACCCCGTTGACGAGCCGGTGGGCGGGGGCGATCGGGTCGGGGGCCACGACGGCGGCGGTCTCGCGCCGCTCGCGCTCGGTGAGATGCAGGACGGCGTCGGCGCGTTTGAGCACGCGGCGCATGCCCAGCAGATCCACCAGTTGGGCGACGCGCTTGTCGGTCGGGTCGACCATGCCGTGCGTCTGGACGACGAGGGGCCGTTCGGCCCGCAGGGCGATCAGTGCGAAGGGCAGGGTGATCAGGTCCCGCATCAGGTGGACATGGACCACGTCGGCCGAGCGGATGTAGGACCGGGCGCGGGCCAGCAGGGCGGGCGAGGTGATGCCGCTGACCTCGAAGCGGGGCAGCACGTGCCGGGCCGGGAACAACCGCACCGGCACCCCGTCCACGCGGCGTGGCAAGGGCTCCCCGGGCGGGAACCCGTCGCCGAGCGCGAGCGTGACGGCCTCGTGCCCGCGTTCGCGCAGACCCCGGCAGAGGTTGAGCGCCACCCGGGTCGGGCCGCCGAACGCGTGCGTCGGGGTGTGCAATGTGACCACATGAAGAACCCGCACGGGCATCAGTCAAGCAGACCGGCGGTTCAGGCGGAGGCGAGTCGCAGGATCAGGGCGGCGACGGCGAGCAGGCCGGAGACGATGGGCGGGACCAGGCCGCGGTCACCGGCGCGCAGGTGGATGAGGACCGCCCCGATGAAGTAGCAGATCACGCCGGATGCGGCGGCGGCGCCGAGCGGCACGATCACCAGGCCGGCGAGCAGCCCGGTCCCGCCGGCCAGCTTGGTGAGGGCCAGCCGGGGCTGCCAGGCGTCCGGTACCCGCAGGGCTCGGAGGTTGGCGCGGTATTGGGCGTTGCCGGACAGGGATACGGCGGCCGTGCCGATGAGTATGGCGGAAAGCAGGGCGCTGACGACGCCATAGGCGATGAACATGACCGCTCCGGGGTGGGGTGGCGCGAGGTGACGCGAGGTGACGGGTGTGTGCCGGAGGACACCCAATCAGGAGAACCGCCCCTGTACATAGGCCCTTTGCGCGTTTAACCGATCACACGTGCGAGGGAGAAGCCGTCGTACCCCTTGCTTCCGACGGTCTGGACGGCGGTGGCGGACAACCGCTCGTCCCGCGCGATGCGTTCCAGGTACCGCCGTACGCCCGTGACCCGTGCGTCGGTGCTGTCGGAATCGATGACGGCGCCGTCCCGGACCACGTTGTCCCCGATGATCAGACTGCCGGGGCGGGTGAGCTTGAGCGACCAGTCCAGATAGTGCGGGTTGTTGGGCTTGTCGGCGTCGATGAAGACGACGTCGAACGGCTCGGCGCCCTCCTCGACCAGCGCGGCCAGCGTATCGAGTGCGGCCCCCACCCGTACCTCCACGGTCTCGGCCAGGCCGGCCCGGCGCAGATTCCGGCGGGCGACATCCGCGTAGACCGCGTCGTACTCCAGCGTGATGAGCCGGCCGCTGCCGTCGGTGGGCAGCGCCCGGCCGAGCCAGATGGTGCTGTAGCCGCCGAGTGTCCCGATCTCCAGGATCCGCCGGGCCCCCTGGAGCTGGGCGAGCAGTTGCAGCATCTTCCCCTGGTTCGGGGCCACATGGATGGGGGGCAGCCCTGCCGCTTCACTGTTGAGCAGCGCGGCCCGCAGAACCTCGTCCTCGGGCGCGAGCAGGGCGGAGAAGTAGTCGTCCACGGCGGTCCACCGCGACTGAAGGTGCTGCTGGTGATGCGAGTGGTGGAGAGGCATGGGCCGAACCTAACAAATCGGACAGCTGTCGCCGGGCGGCGAACCGCACGGGCGGCGCCCACGGCGTCGGGGAGCGGCCGGCGAGGAGGCCGATGTCGCGGGTGCCGCAGGTGTTCCGGGTGTCGCTGAGGCGGGCCGTGGCGGGCGGGCGGACATCTTCGGCGCGGTGGGCACCCTCACGGTCGCCGTGCACCACTCCGGCGCCGGATCACGAACGCACGGCCCCCGATATGAAGGCCGTCCACTGCTCACGGGTGAAGGACAACCGCGCTCTTTGCGCGGCCTTGGTGTCACGCACCTGCACACCATCGCAACTCGCGGCCACTTCAATACAGTTGGCACCGGAGCCATCGCTGTAACTGCTCTTGCGCCACGCCGGCCGCTCACCGTTCATAGCTCTCCCGCCAATCGTTCGATGAGGCGCGCGGACCGCTCCGCGTCCAGCGCCTGCATACGGATAATGCCATGGCGCTGAGCCTGGACACCGACTCTCAAGCGGTCGGTGATCACCGCACTGATCTCCTGTGACTCGGTATACGCCACACTGCGCCCGTCCTTGGTATCCAGCAGCGTGATGGAGCCGTAGATGCCGTGGTGTCGCCACTGGGCCGTCGGCATAATCTGAATGGACACATTGCGCAGTGCGCCCATCCGGAGCAGCCAGTCGCACTGCTCCGCCATCGTCTCCCTGCCCCCCACCGGGCGGCGCAGCACGGCCTCCTCGATCACGAAGGCGGTGACGACCGCCTTGTGGCATTCGAAGATCCCCCGGCGCTCCTTACGCGCGGCGACCAGTTCCTCCACCACTTCCTCGTCGGCGGGCGGGCACTGGCCGCTGATCAGTGCCCGCGCGTAGCGCTCCGTCTGCAACAGCCCGGGGACGACCAGGGGCTCGTACGAGTAAAGGCTGAAAGCCTCTTGCTCCCACTTGGCGAAGTCACGGAATCGGGCCGGGAAACGCGCGCGGTCGATGTCCTCCTGAATGGCCTTCAGTACCCCGCCGGCGTTGAGTACCGATTCCACGCCGTCGATGAAGGGAGCCTTCGGGGCGCGACGTCCGCGTTCGACGGCCGACACCTGATCGACCCCGTATCCGATCCGGTCACCGAACTCCTGCTGTGTCAATCCCGCCGCCTCGCGCAGCCGCTTGATCTGTTTTCCCACGACCCGCAACAACGGATCGACAACCTCCCGGCCCTCGCGGCTTCCCTGTTCCCCACCCTCGAATTCGGGAACATCATGCCCATCGGCACTCATGGTGCGACCACCTCACAGTCGTCCGCCTGACCTCGTGTCAGGCTAGAGGCGGCCCCTTCCGGCTCACGGATTCCGCTGGGGAATTCCCTCACACGAGTCATTGCCGTGCGGGGAAATTCCCTCGTGCCGCCGGGAATTGCACCATCCGGTCGCGGTCGGCCAGGGTCGACCGGCACCGTCCCGGTCCTGCACCTCGGCCGGCCGCCCCGGCGAACCGGCTGGTCACAGCGCTGCCGTACGGTGCACGCCCCGGTCCGTGGCGAGCGGGGCCCCCGCTGCCCCGCCGCCCGCCTCCACCCGGGACGTCCGCGTGCCGCAGTCGTCAACACGGCGCGCGAACCGGCATGTGCGACCGGCCACAACGGCCCCTCCGGACACGCCACTTGACCTCAACCAGGCTTGAACTTCTACGGTCGTGAGCGATGAAGGGAGTCCGCACGTGACGACTTTGGTAACAGGCGCGACGGGGAACACCGGACGGCATGTGGTGGCGGAACTGCTCCGCCGGGGCGAACCGGTACGGGCGCTCACCCGCGATCCCGCCGCCGCCGTGGCGGCGGGAAGGCTTCCGGCGGACGGGGTGGAGGTGGTGACCGGAACGCACACCGCGCCCGAGACTTTGGACGGTGCCCTCGCCGGTGCCGACCGGCTGCACATCACGGTGACGGCGGGGCTCGCCGAGGCCGGGCCCGCGCTGGTGCGGCGGGCGGTCGACGCGGGCGTGCGGCGCATCACGGTGGTGTGGGGCGGCTGGGTGGGACCGGTCGAACAGGCGGTCGCGGACTCGGGGGTGGAGTGGACACGGCTGGAGCCGCAGGAGTTCATGTCGAACGCGCTGACCTGGACGGAGTCGATCCGCGCCGAGAGCGTGGTGCGCGAGCCGTACGACGCGCCCAGTGCCGTCATCCACGAGGCCGACATCGGCGCGGTAGCGGCGACCGCCCTGCTGGAGGACGGGCACTCCGGACGGGCGTACAACCTGACCGGGCCCCGGGCGCTGACCACGCGGGAGCGGATCGCCGTGCTGTCCGGAGTCATCGGGCGCCCCGTGGAGTTCGTCCCGATCACGCACGAACAGGCGGTGGACAGGCTGCTGGCCGAGGGGGTGTCCCGGGAGGACGCCGACTACGTCATCAACTGGCACGCCGCTCCGCCGCCCGAGGCCTCGACCGTCGCGGACACGGTCGAGCGGGTGACGGGCCGCCCGGCGCGTACCTTCACGGAGTGGGCGACGGCCCACGCCGGACGCTTCTGACCACGCCCGATCACGCCCGGCCGGCCGGGGGGCCGGCCGGGCGCGCTCAGCGTGCTCGGGGTTCCGGGCGGCCGCTGCACTGCCGGCGGGCCCGGTGACCCACCGACCCGGCGGCGCCGTGCTCAGATGGCCGCCCAGCCGTTGTCCACCGGGAGGATCGCGCCGTTGATGTTGCTCGCGGCGTCGGAGGCGAGGAAGACGATCGCGGCGGCCTGTTCGGACGGCTCGGAGACCTTGCCCACCAGGCGCAGGTAGGGGCCGATGGCGCGGGGGCCGTGGGCCTCGGGGTCGGCCTGGGGGCGCATGCCGGTGGCCGTGCCGCCGGGGGCGATGGCGTTGGTGCGGATGCCCTGCTCGCGGTACATGACGGCCAGCGACTTCGTCAGTCCGGCGATGCCGTGCTTGGCAGCCGTGTACGCGGCGCCCGCCGCGCTGCCGCGCAGGCTCGCCTCGGAGGCGGTGAAGACGATGGCGGCGCTCTCCCGTTCCAGCAGGTGCGGGAGGGCGGCGCGGGTGAGGAGGAACGGGGCGGTGAGGTTGACGCGGATGACCCGGTCCCATTCGGCGTCGCCGGTCTCGCCGAGCGCGGACATCCGGTCCATGATCCCGGCGTTGTTGACCAGGATGTCGAGGCCGCCGTGCGCCTCCACGGCGGTGGCGACGACCTCGTCCACCACGCGCTGTTCGCTCAGGTCGCCGACGACGGCGCGGGCGGTGCCGCCGTCGCCCCCGATGGCGGCGACGACCCGTTCCGCCGCCTCGCCGTCGAGGTCGGCGACGAGTACCCGCGCGCCCTCCCCGGCGAAGCGCAGGGCGGCGGCGCGGCCGATGCCCGAGCCCGCCCCGGTGACGATCACGCTCTTGTCGCGCAGTCCTGTGGTGGTGGTCATCGTCTGTCCTTCTGGTGGCGGGTGCGGGTTCCCGGGCCCGAGCGGATCGGCCCCGGGGCCTCCCGGGAACGTGTGTGCCAGGTGGCACGGGGGTCTGAACCGCCGTTTCGCCGGGAAGTGGCTTACTTGACTCAGGCAAACATGATGAGCTTGCCTAAGTCAAACAATCATGGGCGAAGACATTGCTTGACTCAGGCAACGCTGAACTAGAGTGGATCCATGCCAGTCCCCACCCCCTCCTCCGGCGACTCTCCCGCCGACGGCGCACCTTCCCCCGAGGTGCTGGCCATCGAGAGCGCCCTCAACCGCATCACCTACCTCACCGCCCGCGCCCGCCAGCACACCCGGCTGATGTCCCAGGCCGGGGTCCCCCTGGACCGGGCCGGCGCCGCCCTGCTGAGGCAGGTGGCGGAGGCCGAGCCGCTGCGGCCCAGCGAGCTGGCCCAGCGGATGTCCGTGGAGGCGTCCCACGTCACCCGGCAGGCGCAGCAACTCCAGCGGGCCGGCTATCTGACCCGGGTCGCCGATCCGGAGGACCGGCGGGCCCAGCGCATCCGGATCACCGAGGCCGGCCGGGAAGCGGTGCGCAAGATCCGGGACGCCAGCGGCCGGAGCATGGAGGTGGCGCTCGCCGGCTGGTCACCGGAGGAACTCACCCAGCTCGCCGTCCTGTTCAACAAGATGGTGGACGACTTCCTCGCCCACGCGGACAACCTCACCGAAGAGGAGAGTACGGACGGGGCCTGACCCCACGGGCACTGAAACCCCGCCCCCTCCCCGCCGCCCCACTCGCCGTGAAGTCCAAGTGCTCCTTCCGAATGGTCTTTCATGCTGGTATCGCAGGCACCCCAGGCAAGCACTCACGACAAGGCGCCGCCGGCCAGGGGGGACGGGGAGCAGCTCCTTGTCCTCGCCGGCGATCCGCCGAGCGCCGAACTCCTCACCACCACCCTCGAACTGGCGGGCTACCGGGTCGACACGGGCGGCTGCGGCCGTGAGGCGGTCGCGTACCTCACCCGGCGCCGGTACGACCTGCTGATCCTCGATGTCGCGCTCCCCCGGCTCGACCGGCTGGCCGAGCACCGCCGGCCCCTGCCCGTACGGCCGCCCGTCCTCTTCCTCACCGACTGCGACTCCCTGTTCAGCCTGCTCCCCGGACTGGGCACCCGCCCCGCGCCCGAGGACTATGTCACCAAGCCGGTCCGGATCCCCGAGGTGCTGGCCAGAACGCAGCTGCTGCTGCGCGGCCGGGGCGCCGGGCGGTCCGATCAACTCGCCCCGCACTACGGCGATCTCGTCCTGGACGACGCCACCTGTCAGGCCCGGCGCGGGGCACGCCCGCTCGATCTCACCCCTGCCGAGTACCGGCTGCTGCGCCAACTGCTCGTCAACGCCGAGCAGGTGCTCTCCAAGGAACAGATCTGCCGCCACGTCTGGGGGGAGTTCCGGGCCGGCAACGCCATCGAGAAGCTCGTCTCCCGACTGCGGCGCAAGGTCGACCGGGAGGGGCCCCCGCTGATCCACACCCGGCGCGGCTTCGGCTACTGGCTGGGCCGCCGCGCCTCGGAGACCGTCGTCCTCTGTGACCTGTGTCACGTCAGGCTGCCGTCAGGTAACTGACCGCAAGGTGTCAGCTCCATCGGGTTGCCTGAACCCATCCTGCCCCGGTGCACCCCACAACCGAGGAGAGACATGGCCGACACCCCAGCATTCGGCTACCGCCCGCACCCGTGCCCGGGCCCGTCGCTCGACCGCCCGGAGCCGCAGATCGTGTACGGCGCGCTCCACCGCCGGATACCGGGGCTGCGGCCGGCCGTGCCGTTCGAGGAGATCGCGTTCGTGCCCGACGGGACCACGTACGACGTGCGTGCCGTGCCCGTCACCTGGTGACCCCCCTTCACTTTCCGAGGAGTCGCATCATGCGCGTAGAAGTCGACGAACCCAAGTGTGTGGCGTCCGGTCAGTGCGTCGTGGCCTCGCCCGGCGTCTTCGACCAGCGGGACGAGGACGGCGTCGTGATCCTGCTGGAACAGACGCCGCCGGCCGCCCTCCACGACGCGGTACGGGAGGCCGCCGCCGTGTGCCCGGCGGCGGCGATCCGGCTGGTGCAGGGGTGATCCGGTGACCCGGATCGTCATCGTCGGCGCCTCCGCCGCCGGGCTCGCGGCGGCCGAGACGCTGCGCCGCGAGGGGTACGACGGCACGCTCACCCTCATCGGCGACGAGCCGCACCCGCCGTACGACCGGCCGCCGTTGTCCAAGCAGGTGCTCGCCGGGCAGTGGGCCCCCCAGCGCCTGGCGCTGCGCGCCCCGGCCGATCTCGTCGCGCTCGGCCTGGACCTGCGGCTGGGCACCGCCGCCACCGGGGTGGACCCGGCCGCCCGCACCGTCCTGCTCGCGGACGGCGGAGGCACGCGCGAACGCGACCTGCCCTACGACGGACTCATCATCGCCACCGGCGTACGGCCGCGCCTGCTTCCCGGCTCCGGCGGGGACGCCGCCCATGTGCTGCGCACCGTGGAGGACGCCCTGGCACTGCGGGACCGGCTGCGCCCCGGCCGCCATCTGGTGGTCGTCGGCGCCGGGTTCCTCGGCGCGGAGGCCGCCGCGGTGGCCCGGAACCTGGGCGCGGAGGTCACCCTCCTCGAACCGGCCCCGGTCCCGCTGGCGCACGCCGTCGGCGAGCGGATCGGTGACCTGCTCGCCGCGGTGCACCGGGCGCACGGCGTCACGCTGCGCACCGGCGTCACCGTCCGCGAGGTGCTGGACGGCGGGCGCGGCGTACGGCTGGCGGACGGCGAGGAGATCCCGGCCGACGACGTGCTGGTGGCGATCGGATCCCGGCCGAACACCGAGTGGCTGGCCGGCAGCGGACTGCCGGTGGACGACGGCCTGGTGTGCGACGCGTACTGCGCCGCCGCCCCCGGCGTCTACGGCGCGGGCGATGTCGCGCGCTGGCACCATCCGCTGTTCGGCACGGCGCTGCGCGTCGAGCACCGTACGCACGCCGCCGAGCAGGGCATGGCCGCCGCCCGGAATCTGCTGCGCCCCGAAGGGCGCCGCCCCTTCGCGCCGGTGCCGTACTTCTGGTCCGACCAGTACGACCTGAAGGTCCAGGCGTACGGGCACCTGCGCGGGCACGACGAACTCGCGGTCGTGGCGGGCGATCTCGCCGAACGCCGGTTCCTGGCCGTCTACCGCACCGGTGACCACCTCACCGGCGCGCTCGCCGTCGGCATGCCGCCCCGGGCGATCCGCCCGTGGCGGGCGGCCGTCGCCGCCCGCACCCCCTGGCACAAGGCGCTGCGCGACGCCGCACCCGGCACGACCGCCGGCACCATCTCCCCCGTTCCGTGAAGCAAGCAGAAGGGTTACGCGTGTCAGCGACAGACGATCTGGGGTTCGATCCGGACGCCCTGCGTGCCAAGTACCGGGCCGAGCGCGACCGCCGGGTCCGCCCGGACGGCAGCCGGCAGTATCTGCGCACCACCGGCGAGTTCGGATATTACGAGGAGGACCCGTACGCCGGCCCCGACGCGGAGAGTGCCACCCGCGAGCCGGTCACCGGCCGTGCGGACGCGGTCATCATCGGCGGCGGGTTCGGCGGTCTGCTGGCCGGGGCGCGGCTGCGCCAGGCCGGGCTGCGGGACATCCGGATCATCGAGAAGGCCGGCGACTTCGGCGGCACCTGGTACTGGAACCGCTACCCCGGCATCCACTGCGACATCGAGTCGTACGTCTATCTGCCGCTGCTGGAGGAGATCGGCTACGTCCCGCGCTGGAAGTACGCGCCGGGTGAGGAGATCCGGCAGCACGCGCGGGCGATCGGGCGGCACTTCGGCCTGTACGAGGGCGCCTGCTTCCGGACCGAGGTGACCGCCCTGGACTGGGACGAGGACGCGCAGGGCTGGACGGTGCGCACCGATCGCGGGGACCGCGTCGAGGCCCGCTACGTGGTGGTCTCCAGCGGCCCCTTCAACCGGCCCAAGCTGCCGGGCATTCCGGGGATCGAGACGTTCACCGGGCACACCTTCCACACCAGCCGCTGGGACTACGGCTACACCGGCGGCGACGCGAACGGCAATCTGCACAAGCTGGCGGACAAGCGCGTCGGGGTGATCGGCACCGGCGCCACAGCCATCCAGTGCGTGCCGCATCTGGGCGCGGACGCACAGGAGTTGTTCGTCTTCCAGCGCACCCCGTCCTCGGTCGACGTGCGCGGCAACCGGCCCACCGATCCGCGGTGGGCGGCCTCGCTGTCCCCCGGCTGGCAGGCGCACCGCCGGGACAACTTCCTCACCGTGGTCACCGGTGGTGAGGCCGCGGAGGACCTGGTGGCGGACGGCTGGACCTCGGGCGCCGAACTCCAGCGCGCCATGCTGCCGGTGGCGGGCCGCGAAAGCCCCGAAGTCCTCGCCGAGCTGGCCGACTTCCGCAAGATGAACGAGATCAGGGCCAGGGTGGAGAGCGTCGTCACCGAGCCGGGCACGGCGGAGACACTCAAGCCCTGGTACCGCTACATGTGCAAGCGGCCCACCTTCAGCGACACCTATCTGCCCACCTTCAACCGGCCCAACGTGACGCTGGTGGACACCGGCGGGCACGGGGTGGAGCGGATCACCGAGCGCGCGGTCGTGGTGAACGGCACGGCGTACGAGCTGGACTGCCTGATCTTCGCCACCGGCTTCGAGACGGCGGTGCGCCCGGCCGACCGGGCGGGTCTGGCGGTACGGGGCCGGGGCGGGGTCACGCTCGCCGAGCACTGGCGGGAGGGGCCGCGTACGCTGCACGGTTTCTACAGCCACGGCTTCCCCAACCTCTTCCATCTCGGCACGCTCCAGAACGCGGTGTCCGTCAACTTCACGCACGCGCTGGACGATCAGGCCGTGCACGTGGCGGAGGTGGTCGCCGAGGCGCGCTCGCGCGGCGCCCGGCGGATCGAGCCGTCGGCGCGGGCCGAGGCGGCCTGGGTGGCCACGGTGCGCCAACCCGTCCCGGCCCGGCTGAAGTTCCTCGCCGAGTGCACCCCCGGGTACTACAACAACGAGGGCAAGGTGCCCGAGCGCATCGAGTCCTACGCCGCGGGCCCCGTCGCCTTCTACGAGATGCTGCGGCAGTGGCGCACCGACAGCGGCATCGGTGAGGTGATCGTCAAGTGACGGCCGTCCTCGCCCCGGCGGGGCTGGCGGCGCCCACCCGGTTCGATCCGACGGGGCGGGCCCGGCCGCACAGCCGCCGCTGGCGGATCGAGCGGCTCAACCGGCCGAACCCGCTGTGGGGTTCGAACGGGGTCGCGTTCGGGCCCGACGGACGGCTGTACGTGGCGCAGTTCCTGGCCGGGCAGATCAGCGCGGTGGATCCGGTCTCCGGCGAGATCGAGACGGTGGTCCCGCTGGACGGCCCCGTACAGGCGCCGGACGATCTGGCGTTCGGCGCGGACGGCTCGATGTACATCGCCGACCTGCCGGCGGGGCGGGTGTGGCGGCGTACCCCGGCCGGCGCGTACCACCTGGTGTCGGACGAGGTGGTGGTGCCGAACGGCATCACCTGTATCGGCGACCGGCTGTTCGTCAACGAGATGCGGGTGGACGGCCGGCTGCTGGAGCTGTTCCCGGACGGTTCGCGCGGGCCGAAGGTGGTGGCCGAGGGGCTGGCCATGGGCAACGCGATGCAGCAGGGCCCGGACGGGCTGCTGTACTACCCGCAGATCATGGTGGGCGAGTTGTGGCGGGTCCCGCCGGACGGCGGCGTCCCGGAACTGGTCGCCTCGGACGTACCGGGGCCGGTCGGGGCGCGGTTCGACCGGGACGGGACGCTGGTGGGGGTCTCCAGCGGGATGTCCGGGCAGCTCACCAGGATCGACGTGTTCGGCGACGGCCGCCGTTCGGTGCTGGCCACGGGGGTGCGGGGCATCGACAACCTGGCCATCGACGCCGCCCACCGGATGTTCCTGACCAGCTACGCGGGCGGCGGCGTCACGGTGCTGCGCAGCGACGGCCGGTCCCGGGAACTGGTGCCGCCGAGCCTCAACGGCCCGTTCGGGGTGACGGCGGACGCGCGGGGCACCGTGTACGCGGCGGACCACTACCGCCTGGGCAGGGTGGAGGGCCGGGCGGACGGCGGCGTGGAGACCCTGGAGATCTTCAACGGCGCGCACGGAGTGGTGGCGCTGGGCCGGGAACTGCATCTCACGTCCGAGACGGGCGAGGTGCTGACGTACCACCTCGGGGAGCGCGTCCCGCGGGTGCGGGCGGCCGGCCTGCGCCTGCCGATGGGCATCGCGGTGGGTGCGGGCGGCGTGCCGGTGGTCGCGGAGACCGGCGCGGGGCGGGTGGTGGCCGTGCCCGCGGCGGGCGCGATCAGGGTGCTGGCGGCGGGACTTGACCATCCGGTGGATGTGGCGTTCGACGAGGAGGGCCGCTGCTATGTGAGTGAGGAGCGGCTGGGTACGGTGCTGCGCGTCGAGTCGAACGGCGCGCCGACCACGTTCGCGAGCGGGCTCGGCGGGCCGCAGGGTCTGGTGGTGCGCGGCCCGGAGCTGTTCACGGTGGAGACGGAGCACCGGCGGCTGGTGTCGTTCTGTCTGGAGACGGGGCGGCGGCGGGTGGAGGCGGAGCGGCTGCCGGTGGGGCTGCCCCCGGGCATCGAGCGGGAGGAGCCGGATCCGGTACCGGGTGTGGCGGGCCGGCCACGGCGCTTCGCGGGGCTGGCCCTGGCGCCGGACGGCTCGCTGTTGCTGTCGGCGAACGGGGAGGGCACCGTCCTGCGCCTGTCGCCGCGCTGAGCGGAGCCGGTGGGCCGAAGGGCCGGGCCGCCCCCAGGGGAGCGGCCCGGCCCAGGTGCTGTGCGGGTCAGGGGGCGTAGGTCTCGTACTCCGCGACCCTGGGGGTGCTGCTCGCGCTGGTGATCTCGAAGGTGATCTTCCGTACCGAGGTGGCCGGGAACGAGATGACGCCCGCTCCGCTGCCGGTGGCCAGGACGGCGCCGGTGTCGGCGTTCAGCACCCGGTAGGAGCCGATGCGGCCGGTGGCGCCCGACGCCTCCCTGATGTTGATCTTGGAGACGGTGGTGGCGGAGCTCCACTTGATCGAGATGGAGCCCGTGGTGCCGTTCGGCGACCAGTAGGTGTTCATGTTGGCGTCCCGCACGTTCCCGTAGCTGGTGCCGCTGGCCTTGCTGCTGCCGTCGGAGTCACCGGCAAGGCTCAGGTTGGTGCCGCCGGGGGTGCCGGGGTCCGGGTTGCCCGGGTCGGGGTTGCCGGGGTCGGGGTTGCCGGGGTTGCCCGGGTCCGGGTTCTGCGGGGTGCAGCTGCCGTCCGAGACGCGGTTGCCCTTGTTGGCGCCCGCCGTCTGGGCGACCACGCCCGGCACGCAGTTGGCCGGGTCCAGGCTGTGGGAGTAGGGGATGCTCACCGAGGTGGTGGAGGTCGGGTTGGGGCCGGCCGGGTTGGTGGTGCCGCCGCGGCTGGACCAGGTCACGTTGTCGAACGTGTTGCCGTTGACGTGCCAGTAGCCGGCCTCGGAGGTGTAGAAGGTGCCCAGGACGTCCTTGGAGTCCTCGAAGTAGTTGTTGTCCACCCGGACGCGGGCCCCGGCCCGGGAGTTGATCCCCGAGTCGTTGATGTTCAGGAAGTGGTTGTTGTACGTGTGGGCGATCCCGCCGCGCATCAGCGGGGCGCGGGAGTCGATGTTCTGGTACAGGTTGTGGTGGTAGGTGACATAGCCGTTGGAGAGGTCGCTCTCGCTGGACCCGACCAGGCCGCCACGGCCCGAGTTGCGCAGGATGCTGTAGGACAGGGTCACGTACTGGGTGTTGTTCTTCAGGTCGAACAGCCCGTCGTAGCCCTCCGATTCGCCGCCCGACGCCTCCAGAGTGACGTGGTCCACCCACACGTTGCGGACGTTGTTCTCCATGCCGATGGCGTCACCGCCGTTGGAGGTCGGCGAACCCGACTTCTTGACGTTCCGCACGGTCACGTTCTGGATGATGATGTTGCTCGACTCGCGGACGTGGATGCCCACCTGGTCGAACAGGGCACCGGTCCCGACGCCGATCAGCGTGACGTTGCTGATCTGCTTGAGTTCGATGACCCCGTCGGCGGTGTTGCAGCTGCCGCCCGACACCTTGCTGGTGTTGCCGTGGTTGATGGTGCCCTGCACCTCGATGATGATCGGGGTGCTGCTGCTGGCCCGGCCGCACAGGGCCGCGTGGATCTGGGTTCCCGTGGTGGCCCGGACGGTCTGGCCGCCGGCTCCGCCGGTGGTGCCGCCGTTCTGGGACGCGTAACCGGTGGCGGTGCCGACCGCGGCCGATGCCTGCGGCACCGACAGGAACGCGCCGGTCGCGACCACCAGGGCCGTCAGGGCCATGGTCACGCAGAGTCGCACAAGCGCGACTGATCCTCTCATTGCTCCGCTCGCCTCTCATTTCCACATCGTGGGGGGTTGCTGGGCGTTGCTGGGCATTACTGGATGACACGTGGTGCGACCGCTCGCTGGGGCCACATCCCGGCATGGCGCAGTACGCCCTTTCCCTCCGCGGCGGGTTGGCGCCGTGGCGGGCGGAGTCACACGGGATCAGTAGCGGCTGATGCGCAGAACACAGCGGGTGTCCGGCAGTTACGGCTCACCGGACGCCTGTTGCAAGCGCTTTCTGGCATCGGAGAATAGAAGTGCGACCGCCCGGTGGCAAGAGATCGGGCAGCATCCGTGGCCGACCGGGAAAACCGGTTGCCCGCCCGGGGCGGCGCGGGCACGGTGGGCCCGGTGAACGCACCGGAGGTACGCCCCCACATCGACGCGGCACTGGTCCGCCGGCTGATCGCCGCGCAATTCCCGCGATGGGCCCACCTGCCCGTCGAGCAGGTGCTGCCCGGAGGCAACGACAACCGCACGTTCCGGCTCGGGGACACCATGACCGTACGGCTGCCGAGCGCCACCGGCTACGCGGGGCAGGTCCGCAAGGAGCAGCGCTGGCTGCCGGAGCTGGCGCCGCTGTTGCCGCTGCCGATCCCGGCGCCGCTGGCCGCGGGCGCGCCCGGTGAGGGGTTTCCCTTCCCCTGGTCGGTCAACCGCTGGCTGGAGGGCCGTCCGGCGCGGGAGCACCGGATCGCCGACATGCGCGCCTTCGCCGTCGATCTGGCGGGCTTCCTCACCGCGCTCCAGCGGATCGACCCCACCGGCGGACCGGCCCCGGCACTGCACACCGGGTTCCGCGGCGGGCCGTTGAGGACCTACGACGCGGACACCCGTACGGCCATCGACGCGCTGCGCGACGGCGAGGTGCCCGGCGCGCTCGCCACCGAGATCTGGGAGAAGGCGCTGGGGGCGGGGTGGCCAGGCCCGCCGGTGTGGTTCCACGGCGACATCGCGTGGGGCAATCTGCTGGTCGACGGGGACGGCCGGCTGTCGGCGGTGATCGACTTCGGCTGCATGGGTGTCGGGGACCCGGCGTGCGAGGCGGTGATCGCCTGGACGCTGTTCACGGGCGAGAGCCGCCGGGCCTTCCGGGAGGTCCTCGGGGTGGACGACGCGACCTGGGCCCGGGCGCGCGGCTGGGCGCTGTGGAAGGCGCTGATCGTGCTGGCCGCGAGCCGGGAGGGCGACGAGGCGTCCGCGGCGGAGTCCCGGCGGGTACTGGCCGGGATCTTCTCGGAGTACGGCGGGTGAGTTGCGGCTAGCCTGAGGCCATGCCGCGCCGCGACAAGGACCATGAGCCGACGATCGCACACCAACACCCCGGCAGGGGCCGGGCGTTGAGCCGGGCGATCCCGGGGGGCACGGCCGCGTGGCTCCCCTGACGGCCGGGCCCGGACAACGGGCCGTTCTGTCACGGCCGTTGTCGGTGCCGCTGGTGGCCGGGGTGGTGGGGCTGCTGCCGTTCGCGGTGGCCGCGCAGCCGGGTGAGGGGGTGCGGGACACCGCGTTCTGGCTTCAGTTGGTGGTCGCCGGGTACGCCGGGGTACGGCTGTGCACCATGGTGCTGTCGGGGCGGCGGCGGCTGGTCCAGGGCGTTTTCTGGCTGTTCTGCTATCTGGCGATGGGCATCGCCCCGCTCGCCCAGTCGGTGCTCGGCCGTGATCCCACCCCGGTGCTGGGCCCGCGCTCGGACACGCTGCTGGCGACCGTGCTGGTGCTGACCGGGATGGTCGCCTTCGATGTCGGGGCGCTGCTGGCCCGGCACCGGCCCTCGCTGCGCAGCATGCGCGCGCCGGCCGCCACCGTGCACCGGCGCCGGCTGTTCGTGCTGGTCGCGGTGGCGTACGTGGCGAGCGGGCTGCTGATCGTGCGGCTGGGCGGCCCGGCGGTCTTCTTCAGCAGCCGGCAGGAGGTGGGCGCCGCGCTGAACGAGGCGACGGCCTCCGGCGTGGACGGGGCCGGGGGCGAGGCGGGCAACGCGCTGCTGCGCGGCTTCGGCACCGTACCGGCGCTGCTGGCGCTGCTGTTCCTCACCCGCTGGCTGGTCACCTCGCGGCGGGCGCGGCGGCGGCTGTGGCTGGTGCTGTGCTGGGCCGGTTTGCTCGTCCTCAACGTCATCGTCAACAACCCGATCTCCAATCCCCGTTACTGGTTCCTGACGGTGCTGTTCGCGCTGCTGTTCACGCTCTTTCCGCGCAGCAGTGTGATGTACCGGGCGGCGCTGGCGCTGGGCCTGGTGGTGGCGCTGCTGGTCTTCCCGTTCACCGACCGGTTCCGGTACGACGAGGAGGGGCGGCAGCCGGTGGAGACCGGGTCGCTGATGGAGCCGCTGGTCATCAAGGACTACGACCAGGTGGGGATGTTCGCGAACACGGTGACGTACGCGGGGGACGGCAACGGGCACACGCTGGGCCGCCAGGTGGTGGGCGCGGCGCTGTTCTTCGTGCCGCGCACGGTGTGGGAGTCCAAGCCGGAGGACACCGGGTTCCTGGTGGGCGGCTGGATGGGCACCTCCAGCGCCAATCTGTCCTCGCCGCTGTGGGCGGAACTGTGGCTGGACTTCGGCCCGCTGGGCATGGCGGCGGGTTTCGTCGCGGTGGGCTACCTGGCGGCGCGCACGGACCGCCGCTATGTGGCACGGACGCTGGACGATCCCTCGCCGGGCAATGTGCTGGCGGTGGTGGCGCCCGTGCTGGCCGGGTACAGCTTCATCCTGCTGCGCGGTTCGCTGCTCCAGGCGTCGGGGCGGATCGGGATCGCGCTGCTGTGTCTGGCGCTGGTGACGAGTTGGCGGGGGGATCCGCGGACGCAGTTGCGCTGACGGGCTCTTGACGGCGCGGTCCGCACATCTGTCTGATGAGCGTGCACGCGTCAAAAGTCCCCCACGCTTCTGGAGCGTCCATGACCTACCGCCGTCCGGCCGTGCCCGTCATCGCCCTCTCCCTCGCTCTCGCCGCCGGACTCGCCGGCGGTGCCACCGCCGCACCCGCGCCCACGGGAGCCACGCCCCCCACGACGGCCGCCGCGCCCGACATCGAGGTGGACCGGGTCCTGGGCCACCTCACCGAGCTGGAGTCCATCGCCGCCGCGCACGGCGGCAACCGCGCGCACGGCCAGCCCGGTTACGCCGCCTCCCTCGACTACATCGAGGGTCTGCTGGAGGAGGCGGGGTACGAGACCAGCCGCCACGCCTTCACCAACGCCGGCATCACCAGCTGGAACCTCATCGCCACCTGGCCGCACGCCGCCACCGACGAGGTGCTGATGGCCGGGGCCCACCTGGACTCGGTACGGTCCGGGGCGGGCGTCAACGACAACGGTTCTGGGTCCGCGGCGGTCCTGGAGGTGGCGCTGGCGGTCGCCGGGGCCGACCTGCGCCCGCAGAAGGAGCTGCGGTTCGGCTGGTGGGGCGCGGAGGAGCTGGGCATGGTCGGCTCGCGCGCCTACGTCGCCTCGCTCAGCGCCACGGAACGCGCCCGCTTCGGGGAATACCTGAACTTCGACATGATCGGCTCCCCGAACGCCGGTTACTTCGTCTACGACGACGACGCGGCGATCGAGGCGCTGTTCAACGACTGGTTCGCGGCGCGCGGCATCCCCACCGAGCCGGCCACCGCCGCCCGCAACAGCTCCGACCACGTCCCGTTCCGCAGCGCCGGCATCCCGGTGGGCGGCCTGTTCACCGGGGCGGGCAACACGATGACGGCGGCCCAGGCGGCGCAGTGGAACGGTACGGCGGGCGTCGCGTTCGACCCCTGCTACCACCGGGCGTGCGACACCCTCGACAACATCGATCAGACGGCGCTCGACCTCAACACGGATGCGCTGGCGCACGTCCTGTGGGAGCTGGGTTCCTGAGCGCCGCCCCGCTCACGCCCTGACCGCCTGCCGGTGGTGGCTGGGCCGGACCCCGTACACCCGCTGGAACGCCACGCTCAGCCCGAACGCGCTGCCGTAGCCGACCTGCCGGGCGATCGACTCCACCGTGGCGTCGGTGCGGGCCAGCAGGTCGGCGGCCTGGGCCAGCCGCCAGCCCGTCAGGTACGCCATCGGCGGCTCGCCGACGAGTTCGGTGAAGCGGCGCGCGAACGTCGCCCGGGAGACACCGGCTTCGGCGGCCAGCCCCTCCACCGTCCAGCTCCTGGCGGGCCGGTCGTGGATGAGCCGCAGCGCCGGGCCCACCACCGGATCGCCCAACGCGCGGTACCAGCCCGGCGGATCGGCCTCGGGACGGGCGAACCACTCGCGCAGGGTGGCGAGCAGCAGCAGGTCGAGCAGCCGGTCAAGAACGGCCTGCTGGCCGGGGTCGTCCCGGCTGATCTCCAGCGCGGCGAGGTCCAGGATCGGCCGGGGTCCGTCGCCGTGCGGGACGACCAGCACCCGGGGCAGCGCGCGCAGCAGCCGCTCGGAGACGCGGCCCCCGACCTGGTAGGTGCCGGTGAGCAGGATCGCCTCCGGGCACTCCAGGCAGTTGCCGCAGGTGCGCAGGGAGAGCAGCAGATCGTCACTGATCGCCTCGCCGTCCGCCGTCGTGCAGAGGTCGGGGCCGTGCACGACGTACAGCGGGGCGGTGCCGGGATCCGGGGAATCGGCGACGGTGAACGGCTGGGCCCCCACCACGATGGCCACATCGCCCGGCCCGGCCGCGACGGGCGCGGCCCCGCCGCCCGGGTGGATGTGGCCGGTGCCGCGAACCATGGTGACCAGGGTCAGCGGGGTCCGGGCTGCGAACCCCACCGACCAGGGCGGGGTCATCAGGTTCCGGCTGAAGAGGGCGCCGTCGGACCGTACCTCGTACAGCAGTTGGGCGAGTGCGTCCATGCTCCCCAGTTTGGACGATCGGACATCCGAGTGAGCCGATGAACCATTCCCGCGCTCACCGCTGCCGGGTTTGACTCTCCTCATGACAAGCACAGCGACAACGACAGCACAGCCCGTCCTGGTCCTGGGCGCCACCGGCAAGACCGGTCGCCGGGTGGCCGCCGGGCTGCGGGAACGCGGCCACACCGTCCGGGAGGCGACGCGCCGCGGGCGGACCCGCTTCGACTGGTACGACGAGAACACCTGGGAGCCGGCCCTCGAAGGGGTCCGCGCGGCCTATCTGGTCGACTCGCAGCGCGCGGACGCGGCCACACCGCTGCGTGCCTTCGGCAAGCTGGCGGTCGAACGCGGCGTGCGGCGGCTGGTGTTCCTGTCCGCCCGGGACTGGGTGGTGCCGGCGGGCGAGGAGAAGCTGCCGGGCGAGCGCGCGGTGCGCGAGTCGGGGGCGGAGTGGACCATCCTGAAGCCGGCCTGGTTCGCGCAGAACTTCAGCGAGGATCCGTTCTTCCTGAGTCAGGTCCTGGACGGCGAGCTCGCCTGGGCCACCGGGCAGGGCGTCGAACCGTACGTCGACGCCCGGGACATCGCCGAGGTGGCGATCGCCGCGCTGACCGAGGACGGCCATGCCGGGCAGGCGTACGAACTGACCGGGCCGCGCACGCTGGGCACCGGCGAGGTGGTGGCCCTGATCGCGCGGGCCACGGGCCGGGACCTCCGCTACCGCCCGCTGACGCCCGAGGAGTTCCGGCGCCACGCCACCGGCCGTGGCCTGGACGGCGAGTACGCGGACCTGCTGAACGAGTTGTTCGGCTGGATCGCGGAGAGCCGGTTCGGCACCCTGGCGGACGGCGTCCAGCGGGCGCTGGGGCGCGCGCCGCGCGACATCACCGACTACGTCCACGAGACGGCGGGCACGGGAGTGTGGCACCCCTGACCCGGTATCCCTGACTCCCCGGAGCGGAAATCCGTTCGACCAAGGGGGGCGGGCGGAGCAGGATCAGCGGATGTGACACCGATCGAAATCCCCGCGTCCCTGGTCCTGGCCGCCGCCCGCAACAACGCCGAGTGGTGTGCCGTGATGAGCGCCGCCCACGGCGTGACCGGCGGCGGCTTCGGCCCGCGCTCCTGGACCGCCCCCACCCGTACCCCGCCGTACTACCCGGACGCGGTCACGCTGACGCCGGGCGCCGACCCGGCCGCGGTGGTGGCCCGGATCGACACGGCCACCCCGGGTGCCTCGGTCAAGGACAGCTTCGCGGACCTGGACCTGACCGGGGCGGGTTTCCGGGTGCTGTTCGAGGCGACGTGGATCCACCGGCCGGCCGGCGCACCGGAGACCGCCTCCGGCCTGGGGTGGGAGGTGGTCCGCGACCCGGACGCGCTGCGTACCTGGGCACTGGCCTGGGACGACGGCGCCGGGGACGCCGGACTCTTCCCGCCCGCGCTGCTCGCCGACCCGGACACCTTCGTGCTGGCCGGGCGGCATCCCGGTGACCGCCGGGTGGTCGCCGGGGCGGTGGCCGGCCGCGCCGCCGGTGTGATCGGCGTCTCCAACGTCTTCCGGCTGGACGACGCCACCCCCGATACCGCCTGGCCGTTCGTGCTGGAGGCGGTGCACCACCTCTTCCCCGGCCTGCCGGTGGTGGGCTACGAGCACGGCGAGGACCTCACGGCCGCCCTGGCACACGGCTTCGAGACGGTGGGCCCGCTGCGGATCTGGCTGCACGGATAGCGGATGCCCAGGTCAGGTACAGTGGGCGGCTGCGAAGGGGAGTAGCCCCGCGATACCGGTCGTCGACACACTGGAACCCCCGGGTTCCCGGTGGCCGGGCCCGCCATCCGGTCCAGGCCGGTGCACGGGCGGGCGAGACCTTCGGCCCATTTGTCGACGACGTATGTCATGCGGGCGTCGGCGGGGTCGAAGCTGCCGCCGCTCCCCCGCGCCGGACGTCCTCGATGCCCCGCCGTCGCGCGGGAAGGCCGGACGATAACCGTGATCCATTTCGTACTGCTCATCTTGTGTGCGGTGGCGATCTATCTCTCGTGCGAGTGGTTCGTCAATGCCGTGGAGTGGCTGGGCGAGCGCCTCAACGTGGGGAAGATGGCCGTCGGGACCATCCTCGCCGCCTTCGGTACGGCGCTGCCCGAGTCCGTGGTCACGCTGGTCGCGGTGACGACCGGCGCCACCGACGAGGCCAAGGACATCGGCGTGGGAGCGGCCATGGGCGGCCCGCTCGCGCTGGCGACCGTCGCGTACGGCGTGACCGGCACGATGCTGCTGCTCAAGCGGCGCCGGGACCGCGCCCTGGTGGCAACCGGCGGCTCCGGCTCCGGCGGCGTGGGCGCCGCGTCCGAGGCGCTGGGTGACGAGCGCGACATGCGGCGGCTGGCCAAGGACCAGAAGTGGTTCCTGCCGATCTTCATCGTGAAGGTGGCACTCGGCCTGGTGGCGTTCGCGTTCAAGCCCGCGCTGGGCGTGCTGTTCTTCGCCGCGTACGCCGCCTACTTCTGGCGCGAGATCCGCAACAGCCGCGCCGCCGAGGGCTCGCTGGACGGCGAGGAGGAGGACGAGCTGGAGCCGCTGAAGCTCCAGCCCCACGCCGCCTCCCCGGCGACCTGGGCCGTGGTGCTCCAGACCCTGGCAAGCCTCGCGGTGATCTTCGTCGCCGCCCACGCGTTCGTGGGTCAGCTCGACAGCATCGGCCCCATGCTGGGGCTGTCCGCGACGGTCACCGCGCTGCTGCTGTCGCCGATCGCCACCGAACTGCCGGAGATCATGAACGCGGTGATCTGGGTCAGGCAGGGCAAGATCAAGCTGGCGCTCGCCAACATCTCGGGTTCGATGATGATCCAGGCCACCGTGCCCAGCGGGATCGGACTGATCTTCACCCGCTGGCACTTCGACGGCGCGCTGCTGTGGTCCGGGCTGATCACCATGGCCGCGATCGGCTATCTGCTGCTGACGATGCGGACGCACCGGCTGACCCCGGCGCGGCTGGCGGTGACGGCGGGCTTCTACGTCGTCTTCGCGCTCGGCCTGATCCCGATCCTCGGCTGACAGCGACAGCCGACGGGACCGGCAAGGGGGTGGCCGGCTACCCGGCCACCCGCCCGTCCCGCTCCGGGGCCGGCTCCTCGTCCGGCGGTTCCGCCTCCGGTTCCCGCTCGGCGGCGACCCGCACCTCGAAGGCCACCCGGGTCCAGGCCGCCACCGCCTTCGCCGCCGAGCCCGCGCACAGGCCCCAGGCGGCGCCCAGGATGCCGCCCAGCGCGTAGCCGGTCAGCAGAGCCACCACCGAGACCAGCGAGAACACCAGCTGGATCGGCAAGGTGGCGCGCGGGCTCAGCACGCGCAGCGCCAGCAGGCCACAGGTACCCATGGCCATCGCCGCGTACTGGCTGCCGGTGGCCGGGATGAGGGCGGACGCCGACTGCCACGTATCGCCCAGCAGTTGACGGCCCCAGCTGTCCGGCAGCACGGACAGCAGCAGCGCCCACAGCGCCGCCACCGCCGCGAGCGCACCGCCCGCGAGCGCCGCCGTACGGGCCTTGCCGGCCCCCGAGCGCTGCTCGCCGAGCAGCGGCGGGCCGAAGCCGGTGGCGGTGTTGAACAGCACGTTCAGCGGGCCGAAGACGGTACCGGCGCCGCGCAGCGCGCCGACGGCCAGCGGGTTGGCCAGCGCGCCGAGCCCGATGATCGCCAGCTGCGAGGAGGCGTTGCCGACGCCGAACTCCACCACGAACCGCTGCCCCAGATGCCCGCGCGCCAGCAGCGCCGCCGGGCGCGGCCGGCCGGCCGCGTCCGCGGTGGCCCGGTACAGCAGCCAGCTCGCGAGCCCGAGCGCGGGCAGTGCCGAAAGACCCCAGGCCAGCACGAGCGTCGCGGCGCCGGGACCGGCCGGCAGCAGCGCCAGCGCGGGTACGGCCACCGCCAGCCGCAGAACGTCGGCCGCCAGCGCGAGTTGGGGCCGCCGCAGCACCGAGAAGGCGTAGCGCAGGGTGTCCTGGGTGAGCACGATCGGCAGCACCGCGCCCAGCGCCGCCAGCGCCCCGGCCGACAGCGCGTACGCGGGCAGCGCCAGCACCAGCCCCACGGCGGTGGCTGCGGCGAGCGCGAACAGGGCGGCCGAGCGGCAGTCCCTGGCCAGTTCGGCGGGGTCGCGGCCGGCGCCGCCGCGCAGCACGAGCGATTGGCCGACGTACGCGGTGCAGGCGCCGAGCAGCACGGCGAACACGGCGTAGACGAGGGCGAAATCGGCGAAGGCCCCGGCGGAGGACTGGCGGGCGGCGAACACCACCACCGCGATGTTGGTGAGGGCCGCCACCCCCTGATCTGCGATGGAGAAGGCGACGGCGCGCCCGGGTCGTATCACTGCGGTCTGCTCACGGCTTTCTCTCGAATCCCTGGTGTCGCTCAGTGGTGCCCTTCATGATCACCCAGCGCGCCGGGATCGAGGATCCGCAGTCCCATGGTTTCCGAATTGCTCCCCTGGGGCTCCCGGTTGACGCCACCGGGCGGCTGCCGGTGCCGTGCCCCGTGCGGCTGCCCCGGCACGGGGCGGACCGCCAGGGCCCGGCCCTCGCGCTCGCGGCCCTCGGCCTCGCCGGTCCGTTCCCCCGGACGTGCGCCGTCCCCCTCGCCCTCGCCCTCGCGCGGGTCGGTGCCGCTGCCCCACGAGTGCAGGACCGCCCCCAGCAGCAGGCCGCCGGCGCCGACCACCAACTCCCGTACCCGGGTCAGGTCGTCGCGGTGCACCTCGCTGGGGTCGCACACCACCAGCACTCCGTCCACCCGGTCCGTGAGGGCGATGGCGTCCGCGTACAGCAGCACGGCGGGGGCCAGCACCACCACCACGGCGCCCTTGGCGTCGGCGTGGTTGATCAGCTGGCTGGCGGCCGGTGAGGTCAGGGCGCGCGGCACGTTGCGCACGCGGCGGCCGGGCACCAGGTCGAAGATGCCGGACTCCTCGGCGTCGATCGGTACCCGCAGCCCGCTGGGCCAGTCGGTGCTCTCGCCGCGCCCGCCGGGCGAGCTGGCCCAGCCGGGCCGTACGCCGTCCGCGTGCCGCAGCTGTTCGGTCAGGGTGGGGGTGCGCAGGTCGGCCTCCACCAGCAGGGCGTCCATGCCCATCTCGGCGAAGGCGGCGGTGAGGTTGACGGCGGCGGCCAGCGGGGTCTCTATGCTGCCGCGCGGTGCGACCACCAGCAGCCGGCGGCGCTGCGCGAACGCCTCGTCGTAGGCGAGCCGGAACGCCACCGAGCGGTACTCCTCGGCCAGCCGGCCCTGGGCGAGCAGTTCCTCCGGGCCCTCGCCGCGCGCGGGCCGGGGCAGCACGCCGAGTACGGGTGCGTGCAGCGCCCGGGTGACATCGCCGGGCGAGCGCACGGTCGGGTCGAACACCAGCCGGACCCAGGCGGCGAGCAGTCCGATGCCGATGCCGACGACGTAGCCGAGCGCGAGCAGCAGCGGCAGGCCGGGCCCCGAGGGGCTGCCGGGCGGGGTGGCTTCGGTGATGACCCGGCCGCCGGTGGTGTCCAGGGAGGTGAGGCGGGCGATGGCGGCGTTGAGGTCGGAGATGGCGCTGGTGACGCCGGACAGGTCGGCGAGGGCGTTGTCGTAGGCGGCGCTGCCCTCGAAGAGGGTGCCGAGTTCGTCCTCCAGCGCGTCGCGGCGCTCCAGTTGGGGGGCGCGCTGGCTCTCCAGGGAGGCGACGCCGGCGGCGATGGTGGCGTCGGCGTCGGCCTGCCGGTTGCCGAGGTAGGCCTGGACGAAGGCGTTGGCGCGCTCGGCGGCCAGATGCGGGTCGTCGGCCGAGTAGGCGAAGCGCAGGACCTCGGTGTTGGGCGGGTTGGTGACCTGGAGTCCGCGCTTGAGCTGCTGGGCGCGGTCGGGGTCGCCGAGTGCCTCGGCGGCGCGCTGGGCGACGATGTCGCTGACGGCGGTGCGGCGTTCGGAGCCCATCGCGACGCGGTCGACGGTGCCGCCGGCGAACGGGTCGGCGGTGGGGGTGCGTACGGTGACCTCGGCGGTGGCCACGTACGTCTCGTTGGCCGTGAGCCCCAGCCAGCCGCCGCCCGCCAGGCCCAGCACGATGCCGCAGACGATGAGCAGGCGGTAGCGCAGCAGTTGCCGGAACTGGTCGCGCAGCAGGTCGGGTTCGTCGTACGGGGCGGTGGCGGCCTGGCTGCCCGCGGGGGCCTCCTTCAACGGGACTCCTTGAACGCGAGGGCCGGGTCCGTGGGCTCCGGGCGGGGTGCGGAACGGGAGGGGTACGCGCGCCCCAGGGCCTCGTCCAGCAGGGCGTCGACCCGGGCGAGACCGGCGGCGCGGCCGAGCCGGGTGCGGGCGTAGTCGGCGCCGCGCACGCCGATGGCGTCGGCGGCGGCCGGGTCGGCGGCCAGTTCGCGGGCGGCGGCGGCGAGCGCGGCGGGCTGCTCGGGCGCCACCAGCCAGCCGGCGGCGGAGTCGCGGATCTCCTGGGCCGTTCCGCCCTCCGCCGCGACCGAGGCGATGACGGGACGTCCCGCGGTGAAGTAGGAGGTGAGCTTGGAGGGAACGCTCATGTCCAGGACGGCGGCCCGCTGGGTGACCACGAGGGCGTCGGCGGCGGCGAGGACGTCGGGGAAGTCCTCGTCGGCGGCGGGCGGCAGGAACTCCACGTTGGGCGTTCCCGCCGCCAGCTCCCGCAGGCGTTCGCGCTGGCTGCCGTCGCCCATGAGCACCACCCGGATCTCGGGCGCCTCGCGGGCCGCGCCGATCAGCACCTCAAGCCCCTGCTTGAGGCCCATGTTGCCGGAGTGCAGCAGCACGGTCTGCTCCGGCGGCCAGCCCAGGCGGGCGCGGACGGCGGCGCGCGGGGTGGCCGGTCCTGACACGTGCGACCAGTTGGGGACGAGCCGGATCCGCTCGTCGGGGACGCCCAGCGCCCGGACCCGCTCCCGGAACGTCTCGTGGATGATGCCGACCAGCGTGGCGCCGCGCAGCATGCGCCGCTCCACGGCGGCGGCGGCGGACGCGGCGCGGCCCCCGCCCCGGATGCCGCTCTGTGCGGCGGCGGCGCCCATCAGGTCCTGGATGACGGGGATGTACGGGGCGCGGTGGCGGCGCGCGATCCGCGCGGCGAGCACCCCGCCGGCGAGGCTGGGCACCTGGGCGACCACGGCGTCCGGGCGGCCCATGCGGGGCGGGGCCAGCAGTCCGTGCCCGAGGATCGTCGCCTCGTACAGGGCGCGGCGCAGCGCGGACTGGCGCGGGGGGGACGGTGTGCCGGCGCCGGTGGACGAGGACCCCGGCGCGTTCGTCGACGGTGCGCCACACATGGCGGTAGGCGGGGTCCAGACGCCAGGCGGGGTAGTGCGGTAACCCGGCCAGGACGTGTACTTCCGCGCCGCGCGCGTGCGCCCAGTGCTCGGCGAGCTGGGTGGCGTACGGGCCGATGCCGGCCTGTTCGGGCGCGTAGTTCGTGGAGACCAGCAGCAGCCGTTCGTGTCGTTCGCCCACAGTCGAACTTCTCCCCCCTGAACGGGAATCCCGACAGCGCTCAGTGTCCACCCTATCCGCAGAACCTGCACCGCATGTCATCAATCGGGCCCGGGGAGTGAGGGTTTGGGATTAAGGTCGGGTGGATCCGCCGCCCGTGCCGCCCCGGCCGGGCGGTCCCAGCGACCGCGTGGGGGGCACGAGTCATGCCGCAGGGACACGGGCAGCAGCGGGTACCGCACCTGGTGGGTTACGCACCCGGCGTCTACGACCTCTTCCACATCGGCCACCTCAACATCCTGCGGCACGCGCGCAGTCGCTGCGACTACCTGGTGGCCGGGGTGGTCTCGGACGAGATGGCGGAGCTGGCGAAGGGCAGACCGCCGGTGATACCGCTGGTGGAGCGGCTGGAGATCGTGCGATCGATCCGGTACGTGGACGCGGCGTTCGTGGAGACCGTGCCGGACAAGGTGACGACCTGGCAACAGGTGCGCTTCGACATCCTGTTCAAGGGCGACGACTGGCGGGGCACGCCGAAGGGCGAGAAGCTGGAGCGCGACTTCCGGCAGGTGGGCGTGGAGGTCGTGTACTTCCCCTACACCGTGCACACCTCCAGCACCCAGCTGCGCGGCGCGCTGGACGCCCTGGCGACCCGGGCGGAACAGGGCTGACGCGGCGCGGCGCACGCTGCTTTGATGGCCCCATGATTTCCGCCGACCGCCTGCTGGCCTTCGCCGTCATGTCCTTCCTGCTGATCATCATCCCGGGGCCGAGCGTGCTGTTCGTGGTCGGCCGGGCCCTGTCCCAGGGCCGCCGCGCCGCGCTGATGACGGTCGCGGGCAACGCCGTCGGCGCGTACGTGCTGATCGTGGCGGTGGCGGCCGGGATCGGGGAGCTGGTGGAGCGTTCGGCGCTGGTCTTCACCGCGCTGAAGTTCGCGGGCGGGGCGTACCTGGTCTACCTGGGCGTGGCCGCCTGGCGCTCCCGCCACGCCCTGTCGTCCGCGCTTCCCGCCGCCCGGGCGGGGACGGGCGGCGGCAGGCGTACGTTCTGGGAGGGGTTCGTCGTCGGGGTGACCAACCCCAAGACGATCGTGTTCTTCGCGGCCGTCCTGCCGCAGTTCGTGGACCGTGGGCAGCAGCACCCGGCGCTCCAGATGCTGCTGCTGGGCGTGGTGTTCAACGTGATAGCGCTGGCCTCGGACAGCGTCTGGGGCCTGACAGCGGCCACCGCCCGCGACTGGTTCGCACGCTCACCGGAGCGGCTGTCCAAGGTCGGCGGCGCCGGCGGCCTGGCGATGATCGGCCTGGGCGTCACGGTGGCGGTGACGGGCCGCTCGGACTGACCCCGGACGCCCCGGACCACCCCGGTCAACAGCACGGCGACGCGCGGGCGTTCCGCACCCCTGCGCCCCCCGGCAGTCCCTCAGCCGTCCTCTCGGTACAGGCCCCTGAGCAGGTCGACGACGGCCTGCGTCGCCGGGTGCGGGTCGGGGTGCCGCCACAGGAGATGGACCGGGACGGGCGGGGCGTCGCGCAGCGGCCGGTAGACGATGCCGTCGCGGCGGTACTGCGTGGCGGTGGAGCGGGGTGTCACCCCCACACAGCGCCCGGTGGCGATGGCGGCGAGCCAGTCGTCGATGTCGTGCGTGTACTCGACGGTGGGCCGTTCGCCCTCGGGCCACAGATCCAGGGTGGTGGTGCCGGTGCGCCGGTCCAGGACGAGGGTGCGCTCACGGATCTCGGCCAGCCGGATGCCCCGGCGCCGCGCCCACGGATCGTCGGAGGCGAGCGCGATGACCCGCGACTCCTGGCCGACGAGGGCGTGGGCCCAGCGGCGGGTGTCGAAAGGCAGCCGGACCAGCGCCAGGTCGCAGCGGCCCTCGGCCAGGCCGCTGGTGGGGGTGTTGTGGCGCACGAGGTGCAGTTCGACGTCCGGATGCTGGCTGTGCCAGCGCCGCTGGAACTCGGTGGTGTGCCCGCCCATCGCGGACCAGGCGTGCCCGAGGTGGAGCCGGGTGTGTCCGGTGGTGACCCGGGCGACGAGCGCGTCGGCCTCGCCGAGCAGGTGCCGGGCGCGGGCCAGGACGTGCACCCCGGCGGCGGTGGGGGTGACGGCGCGGCTGGTGCGGTGCAGCAGCCGCACGCCGAGGATCCGCTCCAGGGCGAGCAGGTTGCGGGAGACGGCGGCCTGGGAGACGCCCAGTGCGATGGCGGCGTCGGTGAAGGTGCCGGCGTCGGCGATCGCGACGAGACAGCGCAGGTGCCGCAGCTCCAGGTCCTTTCCCTCCATGCGTCCAGCGTATAGATACGCCGCACGGTGCATTTTGTCCCCGCCCCGCTCCGGCGGAGGGTCGGGGCATGAGAGCCGGAGAACGCGCGTCGGGGATATCGCTGATGGTGGGCAGTGGCCTGGCCAACCAGGCCGGGGCGTCTATCGGCGCGCTCGCCTTCCCCGTCCTGGGCCCGGTGGGCGTGGTGGCCGTACGGCAGTGGGTGGCCGCCGCCGTCCTGCTGGGCGTGGGGCGCCCCCGGCTGCGGGCCTTCAGCGCCGGGCAGTGGCGCCTGGTGCTGGCGCTCGCGCTGGTCTACGGGGCCATGAACCTGACCCTGTACGCGGCGATCGACCGGATCGGGCTCGGCCTCGCGGTCACCCTGGAGTTCCTCGGGCCGCTGGCCGTGGCGCTGGCCACCGCCGGGCGGCGCACCGGCGTCCTGTCGGCGCTGGCCGCCACGGCGGCCGTGGTGGTCCTGGTCCGGCCGCAGCCGAGCACCGACTACGCGGGCATCGCTCTGGGGCTGACGGCCGCCGCGTGCTGGGCCTGCTACATCCTGCTGAACCGCGCCATCGGCCGGCGGCTGCCGGGCCTGGAGGGCTCGGCAGCGGCGGCGGGCGTCTCCGGGCTGCTGTATCTGCCGGTCGGCGTGGTCGTCCTGTGGCTCTGCGGCCCCACCCCGCTCGCTCTGCTGTGCGCGCTGGCGGCGGGCGTCCTGTCCTCGGTCGTCCCGCTCCTGGCCGACCTGCTGGCGCTGCGCCGGGTCCCCGCCCACCTCTTCAGCGTCTTCATGAGCGTGAACCCGGTGTTCGCCGCGCTGATCGGGCTGCTGGTCCTGGACCAGCACCTCGACCTGTGGTCGTGGGCGGCCATCACGGTGATCGCCGCGGCCAACACGGTGACGGCGGGTGGCGGCGAGGCCCGCTGACCGCCGACCAACAGGCGTCCCCAATGCACCAAACGGGTAGCAATCTCCTTCTGAAGCCGAGGGGTGGGAGGCCGTGGTATCGCAGATCAACTTCGCCTGGTTGGAGATCACCGGAAAATGTCAGCTCGCCTGCGAGCACTGCTATGCGGATTCCGGCCCGCAAGGAACCCATGGCGTCATGCGTTCGCGGGACTGGCGGGATGTGATCGCTCAGCTCAGCGGCCAAGGTGCGACCATGGTCCAATTCATCGGGGGCGAGCCAACGCTCCATCCCAAGCTCCCCGATCTGGTCAGGCACGCGCTGAATCAGGGCCTGCGGGTGGAAGTCTTCTCCAACCTCGTCCACATCGCCGACAGCGTCTGGGAGGTGCTGGAGCGGCCCGGGGTATCTCTGGCCACTAGCTACTACTCCGACGACCCTGACGAGCACGCTGCCGTCACCCGACGTCCCACACACACGCGAACCAAGGCCAACATCGCCGAGGCGGCACGGCGTGGCATTCCGATCCGCGCAGGCGTGGTCGATGTACGTGACGGACAGCGCACGGACGCGGCCCGGCGGCAGCTCATCAGCCTTGGCGTCGACGACATAGGCAGCGACCGGCTCCGCCAGGTGGGGCGCGGCGTCCGACATCAGGAACCCGGTGTCTCACAACTCTGCGGACGCTGTGCGTCCGGTGTCATCGCCATATCGCCGGATGGTGCCGTATGGCCGTGTGTGTTCTCTCGCTGGCTCCCGGTCGGCAACGTTCTGGAAGCGACTCTCACCGATATTCTCGACAGCCCTGCGGCCGGAGAGGTTCGCGGCAATCTGCGAATAGAGTTCGCCAAGAGACGGCTGGCGATCCCCGAGGCTGGGAAGAAGGACGATCCGTGCGGGCCGAAGAACCTGTGTGATCCTCAGTGCGGACCCGCCTGTGGCCCGGCTTGCAGCCCGTCATGCTGGCCCCACGGAACTGGCCCCTGCTCCCCCAAGGGAGGTTGCCAGCCCAACTACGACTAGGAGTGCCGTGTTCGTCGACCGGGTCCGGGTACCTGAAGGGCTGGCCCCCGACCGTGCCCATCACGACCAGTGGCCATTCACCATCCCCTGCGTCGCACAGTTGATCGAAGAAGGCCTGAGCTTCAACCGCCCCGTCACCTTTCTGGTCGGCGACAACGGCTCGGGGAAATCCACGATGGTGGAGGCGATCGCGGAGAGCTTCAACCTCGATGCGTACGGCGGGCGACTGGCCAGGGTTCACGGGCGCCCCGACCCGACGAAGACACCCTTGGGTGAAGTCCTGCGGGCCGAAACCACTTCGGCCGGCGCCAGAATGCTGGCGGGCCCCCGGAAACGCAAAAAGGGGTTCTTCCTGCGCGCCGAGACCGCGTTCGACATGACGGAAAACCTCGGTGGTGTCCAGGGCTACTGGGAAGAGGACACCAGTGCCATGAGCCACGGGGAGGGGTTCCTGACCATGTTCCAAGCGATGTTCGATGCCCCTGGCTTCTATGTCATGGATGAACCCGAAGCCGCTCTGTCCTTCACCGCTTGCCTGCGACTGGTCGGCCTCATGCATCAGCTCGGCCAGTCCGGGGCACAGGTCGTCTGCGCCACCCACTCCCCCATCCTGGCCTCCACCCCCGGAGCCGACATCATCGAGGTCGGCGACCACGGATATCGGCGGACGAGATGGGAAGACCTCGAACTGGTGGACCATTGGCGCCGCTACCTGGCCGACCCTCATGCCTACCTGCGTCACATCATCACCCCATGAACGCCGACGACACGATCCCCGAGGTGGCGGAAGCCGACCGCCGCTTCCGCGTATGGATGCGGCAGAACCTGGTACGGGCAGCCCGGCACTTCGGCCTCACCATCGCGGGGGAGCCCACCTTCGGCTGGCTGCTCCGCTCGATCGGCGCACCGGCTGACGGGGCGGACGGCCGGGTGTGGCTGCGGGTGGCCTCCGAGCAGCCTGAATGGGCTCACGGGGAGGCGTGGACGGGCAACGCCGACGCCAACGCCGTGCACGGCCTGCCCAAGCCCGAACTGCTGGATCGCTACGAGTGGACGGAAGGCGACTGGCGGAACCAGCGGGCCGAAGTCCTTACCCTTCTTCCCGGCGCCCCCTGCTCCGCCACCCCTGAGGCGCACCCCGGCGTCTCACCACCTACGGCATGGTGGACCGCCCTCCAAAGCGCGCTCGTCCGCCTCGCGGATACCCCGACCGAGCGCGTGAGCATCAGCGAGGAAAAGTTCGCCCGGCGCCTCCGCGACACCTACGGTGACGCCGTCCCTGTCCGCGTCGAGCGCTGGGAGACCGTCCACACCGACCTGCACTGGGCCAATCTCCTCCAAGGACCGCTCGGAATCGTTGACTGGGAGACGTGGGGACGAGGCCCGGTCGGCACCGACTCCGCCACGCTGTACTGCTACAGCCTGGCCGTTCCGGGCCTGGCACGAAAGATCCGCGGTTACTTCCCCGTTCTCGACACCCCGGACGGTCACCGAGCTCAGCTCTACGCCGCCGCCCGCCTCCTCCGCCGGGCCGAACTCGGCGACCATCCGCAGTTGGTCGCTCCCCTGCACCACCACGCGGCCCGGCTGCTGGGCTCGCTGACCGAGCAGCCGTAGCCGAGGTTGCTCGCCCGCCCGATCAGGCGGGCAGGCGGCCGGCTCTGATCGCCAGAAGGAGGCCACGGAGCGCCGTGGGCTGAGCCGCCAGGATTACGTCCGGGTCGTCGCTCTCGCGCAGGCGGACGGTTCGGTCAGCGGCCACAGCGACATTGACGCAGTTGGCCGCCTCCCCGCCCACTTCTTCAGCGTCTTCATGAGCGTGAACCCGGTGTTCGCCGCGCTGATCGGGCTGCTGGTCCTGGACCAGCACCTCGACCTGTGGTCGTGGGCGGCCATCACGGTGATCGCCGCGGCCAACACGGTGACGGCGGGCGCGGACCGCTGATCAGCCCCGGTGTCCGCGCAGGACCCCGGCGGTGAACTCCGCCAGCTGTGCCCGCAGGTCGGCGCGCGAGACGCCCTGTCGCCCGACGAGGTACTCCACGAGGTCGGCCCGGACGGCGGCGAGGAGGGCGTGCGCGGCGAAGCCGCCGTCGCCCCGCTCCGGGATCCGTTCCAGTTCGGTGCGCAGCAGGGCGTGCCAGCGGTCGTAGTGGGCCATCTCGTACGGGCTGCCGCTGCCGGACTCCTCCAGGGCCAGGGCGAGATGGCGGTTGTCGATCTTGAAGCACAGGACGGCGTCGAGCACGGCGGGCACCCGTTCGAGCGGGGGCGCGCCGGGTCCGACCGGGGGCGGTCCGGTCTCGACGGCCTCGCGGAGCGGCGTGAACCGGATCTCGTACAGCGCGCGGATGAGTCCGGTGCGGTCGCCGAAGGCCCGGAAGAGGGTGCCCTTGCCGACGCCCGCCGCCGCGGCGATGTCGGCCATGGTGAGGTCGGCCGGGCTGTCGCAGTCGGCGAACAGCGTGTCGGCGGCCTCCAGTACGGCCGCCCGGTTGCGGACGGCGTCCTTGCGCGGCTTGCGTTCGGTCATGGTGGCCGTTCCTCCTGTTGCAATCCGGACCGCCGGTCCGTATCGTCCAACGTAACGGACCCCGGGTCCGCATCGTACGCGCTGGAGGACACAGCATGCCCATAGCCGCCGCAGCGAGGAACCCCGACCGCGCGAGGACACACCTGCCGCCGAACCGCACGACCACCGAAGCCGGAGGCACCCGATGACCTCCATCCTCGTGACCGGCGCGACCGGCACCACCGGCAGCCGCACCACCGCCCGGCTGCGGGCCGCCGGCCACCCGGTGCGGGCCGCCACCCGCAACGGCGACCCGCGCTTCGACTGGTACGACCCCACCACCCATGACGCCGCCCTCGCCGGGGTGGACCGTGTCTACCTCGTCCCGCCCCCGGGCGAGACCGACCCCGCCCGGATCATGCTGCCGTTCCTGGACCGGGCGCGCGCCGCCGGCGTCCGGCGGGCGGTGCTGCTCAGCTCATCGGCCATCCCGCCGGGCGGCCCGGCGGTGGGAGAGGTGCACGCGGCGCTGCCCGGCCTGTTCGCGGAATGGGCGGTACTGCGCCCCTCCTGGTTCATGCAGAACTTCCTCCGCGACCACGCCCACGCGCGGAGCATCCGGGCCACCGGGACCGTGGCGTCCGCGACCGGCACCGGCCGGGTCGCCTTCATCGACGCGGACGACATCGCGGCCGTCGCCGCCCACGCCCTGACCGCCGCCGAGGCGCCCAACACGGACCTGATCCTGACCGGACCGCAGGCGCTGGCCTTCGACGACATCGCCGCCACCCTCACCGAGGTCACCGGCCGCCCGGTCACCCACCAGCACCTGACCTACGACCAGTTGCGCGAACGGCTGGCGGCCGGGCTGCCGGCGGAGTTCGCGGCGCTGCTGGCGTCCCTGGACCTCGCCATCGCGGACGGCGCGGAGGACCGCACCACCCCCACGGTCCACCACCTGACCGGCCGCCCCCCGACGGACTTCCGCACGGTGGCCGTGCGGGAACTGGCCCTCAGGGACGGGTGAGGGAGTACCGGCCGGGTCCGGCGGGCCCGCTGTACGGCGACGATCAGCTTGTCGCAGGTGCGCGCCCGCCGTGGAGCCAGGTGATCAACCGGGCAGGCGGCCGGACTTGATCGCTATCAGCAGGCCATGGGTCCTGGATGCCCGCGCCTTCAGGACCCCCTCCGGTTCGTCGCTCTCGCGGAGCCGCAGCGTGCCATCGGGGTCCATGGCGATGTTGACGCAGTTGGAGGCTTCCGCGCTGAAGGACGACTTCTGCCACATCAGGTCGGGCATCGGGTTCCTTTCACAGAGTCTTCTCGACGCGATGGATGAAGTCGCGTGACTCATCCGGTGACAGAGCACACGTTTCCATGCGATCGAGCACAGTCCGGTACTTGTCCGCCGGAACCGGTCGTACCGCCTTCATCGACGCGGACGAGATCGCGTCCGTCTTCACCCATGTCCTGAACGGCCGCCGAGGCGTCGAACACGGAACCTGATCCTGACCGGCCCGCAGGCTCTGGCCTTCGACGACATCGCCGCCACCTCGGGCCATCCGATCAGCCGGGCAGCCGCCCGGCTTTGACCGCTATCAGAAGGCCGTGAGCCCTGGACGCACCCGCGCTCAGCACTACCTCGGGCTCATCGCTCTCGCGGAGCCGCAGCGTGCCATCGGGAGCCATGGCGATGTTGACACAGTTGGAGGCCTCGCCGCTGAACGACGACTTCTGCCAGTGGAGATGAGACATACCGATCCTTTCAGAGGCTCTTCTCGACGCGATGGATCAGATCGCGTGACTCTCCCGGAGGCAGGGCACACGACTCCATGCGGTCCAGAACGGTGCGGTACTTGTCGAGCTGGGATTGCGCGTCCAGGAAGACCGATCCGTGGTCGCTGTCGAGTTGGATCGTATCCAGCTGAGCCAGGGGCCCGCTGAACTGATCGATGCCGTGGCCCGCACTGGGAAAGGTTCCGGCCCCGAACGGGATGATCCGCACCTGGATGTGCGGCTCCTCGCTTCTCTCGATCAGGTTCTTGAGCTGGGCGCGGGCCACCTTCGGGCCGCCGAACCCCATGCGGAGAGCGGCCTCATGGATGATGGCAACGAACGGCGTCGGATGGTCCCCGTACAGAATCGCCTGACGCTTGATCCGGTGTGACACGCGATGCTCCACCTGATAAGGAGCGAGCGGCGGCACAACATCACCGACGACCGCCCTCGCGTGATCCGTGGTCTGCAGCAGTCCGGGGATATGGATCACGGAGGCGACGCGGACGGCCCGAGCGTGGTGCTCCACTTCCGCGAGGTCAAGTGCGCCGGAGGAGAGAATCTCGCGATACTCCTCCCACCAGCCCCGGGTGCGGCCACCCGTCATGGCGGCCAGCGCATCGATCAGGGGCTCGTCGGTGCAGTCGTAGAGGCGCGCCAGCGCCCGTACTCGGTCCGCGCTCACCGCGTAGCCGCCGGCCTCGATGTTGCTGATGCGGGACTGGGTGGTGCCGAACAGCTTGCCCGCGTTGGTCGCGGAAAGGTCGGCGCGTTCGCGCAGCCGGCGCAGTTCGCCGCCGAGGCGGCGCTGGCGGATGGTGGGCGGGAGTTTGACCCTGACCATCGTGGTCCCTTCTGTCACCCACACGGGTATTGATGGGCTTCATACCTAACCAAATGATGGACTGCTACCCATCATTGAGGCTACCGTCGTCTGTGTCCGGTCGTTCAATCCCTCCTAACGACAGGAGACTTCGCATGGACACCACAGCCGCACAGGATGGCATTGAACTGGGCTCCGACCCCTACGACGAGAAGTTGCATGCCTACGTCCGCAGCCACACCCCTAGGACATACGCACTGGTCGAGGAGACCTTCGGCCAGGACGGCACCGCCCGGGTCAGCGTGGTGGGGTGGGGGCTCGCGTTTCCCACCGGGCCCACGGAGGTGGTGCGGGAGGGAGAGCCGATGCGCGTGTACTGCGCGTCGCCCGAATCGGCCGCCGACCATCTGGCGTTCGTGCGGCGGCAGTCCGTCTTCCTCGTATGGCCGGACGGGGACGCGCCGGGTGGGGATCAGGACAGCTCGCGGAACCACTTCGTCAGGAACGCGGCGCAGAACAGGACGTAGGCGGCGCACAGCGCCAGGTAGCCCAGCCGGAAGGCGGTTTGGCTGCCCAGGAGCAGGAACAGGGCGCACAGGACGCCGTAGTCCACCGGGAGGAGCGCCACCGCCCTGACGCGGGAAGGGGGTGGGGGCGCCGGGGCCCCGGGCGCGGGCTTCGGGGCCGGCTTGAGCTTCTCCCGCAGGAGGCCGCCGAAGAAGATGACCACGGCTGCCAGTTGGAACAGCAGTGGCAGGAGGAGCCAGCCGTCGTGCGGCAGGTCGAAGTGGCGGTAGAAGGTGATCAGGACGACGGCGTGCAAAGCGGTGATCTTCGCCGCGTCGACCACATGGTCCAGCCACTCCCCCACCGCGCTGGACTCGCGGCGCAGCCGCGCCAGTTGGCCGTCCGCCGAGTCCAGGGCGAAACCGAGGACCAGCCCGGCGTACACCCCTGCCGCAAGGGCCCATGACGGCGGGAACAGGGCGACCGCCGCCAGGGCGGCGTAGCTCACCAGCGCCGACAGCAGCGTGACCTGGTTGGGGGTGAGGCCCGCGCGGAAGGCCGCCGCCGCCAGGACGCGGCCCAGCGGGCGGTTGATGTGGCGGGAGTAGAGCGAGACGCCCTTGGAGGTCTTCTGTGCGGTGCGCAGTTCCCGTAACGCCGCCGTGAAAGTCATGGTCCCCACCATGGTTCGCATCCTCCCATGCGAGGGCCGTCGGCGGGCACGGTTACGATGCCTGGGCCCGGGGCCACAGGGCCGGGGCTGAGCAAGAGGGTATGGGGAGGGCTTCACGATGCGGGTGCGAGCGCGGGTGGCCAGGACCGCCGTGGGCGTGGTCATGGCTGTGGCCACGGCGGCGTCCGTGTCGGGGTGCGTCACGGTGCACGGGGAGACCGCCATCGTGCCGGCGGCCTCCGAGGAGGAGGCGGAGGCGGCGCTCGACCGCTTCGTCGAGGTGAGCAACGAGTCCAATGCCGCGTACGACGCCGAGTTGAACGAGACGATCGAGAACGGCCCGCTGGGCGAGATCGATCACGCGGGCCTGGTGGCGCGCGGCGAGGTGACCCCGGGCGGCAACGCGGACTTCGAGCCGCTGGAGCTGACGGACGCGACGTTCCACATACCGCAGCAGGCGGGCTGGCCGAAGTTCTTCGTGGCCGACACCGCCACCAACCGCAGCGGGGACAACCGCTGGCTGCTGGTGTTCACCCGCAACGGGATGGACGAGGAGTGGCTCGCGTCCTATCTGAGCGTGCTGGAGCCGTCCGCGGTGCCCGAGTTCGCGGTCGACGACGACGGCTACGCCGAGGACATCCCGATCCCGGCGGACGCCGAGGAGGCGGTCGGGGACGACGCGGGGCTCGTCCTGCCGCCGGCGCTGCTGGGCTTGGCGTACAACGACTTCCTCGGGTCGAAGGCCGGGCCGTTCGCGGACGGTCCGTACACCACCGAGGCCGTCGAGCGGCGCGAGGAGTCCAACAGCAACCCGGCCTATGCCATGCAGTACCAGGACTCGGTGCCCACCGAGCCGGGCTACGCCCCGGTGGCGCTGCGCGACACGGACGGCGGCGCGCTGGTGTTCTTCGCGACCCGGCACCACGAGAAGCAGACCATGGCGGAGGGCGAGACCCCGGTGGTCGATCCGCTGGTGGAGGCGCTCATGGAGGGCAGTGCCGAGACCTCGGTGACGCTGGTACGGATGGCCATGCACGCCGCTCTCGTCCCGGCTTCCGGTGCGGGCGATGTGGCGGTGCCGAGCCGGATCACCGGGGTGACGTCGGCCATCGGCGAATGACGACGGTGCGCCGCCGGGCCGGTTCACCCCGGTGGCGTCGGCCATCGGTGGCCGGCCGCGGCGCGGTGCGCGTCGCCGGTCACCCGGTCAGCCGGTGAGCCAGTCGGCCGGGATCTCCTTCTCGGCCTCCCTGGCCAGTTCGGCGGCGCAGGCGTCCGTCAGTGCTTCGAGCAGGGTGAGCGGTTCGGGCAGCGGCAGGCCCGGTTCGCGCAGCCAGCGGACGCCGCCGCCCGCCACCTGGGACGGGGGCACCAGCACGTAGCTGCCGCGGCAGTGCCAGCGCAGGCCGGGGTGCTCGTCCATGGTGTCGGGGAGGCAGTCCAGCGCGCAGGGCCACCACTCGTCCTCGTCGTCCGGGGTGCCGCGGGTGGCGGTGAAGAAGAGCATCCGGTCGGGGTCGGCGATGGCGACCGGGCCGGTGTCGGTGCCCTCGGAGGCGAGACGTTTCAGCGCGGCGTGACCGGCCTCGGCCGGAACGTCCAGGACGTCGTGGGTGACGCCGGTGGCCGTAATGAAATTCGCCTCCTGGTCGGCGCGGAGCCAGGCCAGGAGGCGTTCGGGGTCGGTGGTCGCCTGGGTCTGCCAGGCGAGGGATACCGGGTGGCGCCCGGGGGTGGGGCACCCGATCCGCTCGCAGGAGCAGCCATAGCCCTGGGGGTGGGCGGCGGGAGCAAGCGGGAAGCCGGCTCCGGCGGCGGCGAGCAGCAGTTCCTCACGGGCCTGGGCGGCGGCGGCCGAATCGGCGGCGGCGCGGGCGCCCCTGCGCATCCAGCGGGGAAGTTTGCGCTCTTTTTCCATGGGCTGAGGTCGCCTCACTTCCGTCCCGCTCGTCCTGCGTGCTCCGTGACATTACCGGATCGGACATCACCACGGGGGCGGATGGGGGCGGGGTGCGGCGAGGGTCACTCCCGGGGGGCGCGGGTGAGCAGTCCGCGCAGCGCGTGATCGACGAGGGCGTCGGTGAACTCGTACGTGAGCGGGGCGCTGCGGGTGAGCCAGCGCTGGGAGAACGGGGACAGGATCAGCTCGGTGGCGATCCGCAGGTCCGTGCGGGGGTCGATCTCGCCGGCCTGCTGGGCGGTGCGGAGGCGGTCCATGTAGACCTGGACGCCGCGTTCGGAGAGCCGGGTGACGAAGGAGTGGGCCAGCTCGGGGTCGCCGGCGGAGGCGATGGCCAGGGCGCGGTAGGGGGCTTCGAAGGCGGGGTCATTGAACTCGTCGACGGTGGCGCGCAGCACGCCCTTGAGGTCGGCGACGAGGTCGCCGGAGTCGGGGAACTCGGCGTCGTAGTCCGGGTGTTCGACGGTGGCGGTGAAGGCGTCGAGGAGGACGGCGGCCTTGGAGGGCCACCAGCGGTAGATGGTCTGCTTGCCGACCCCGGCCTGGGCGGCGATGGCCTCGATGGTGAGTTTCTCGTAGCCGACCTTGCCGACGAGGTCCAGGCTGGCGTCGAAGATCGCCTGCCGGGAGCGGGGGTTGCGGCGCGCGGGGTCGGGGGCGGAGGGGCCCCGGGTGGCGCGGGGCGTGTCGTGCGGAGAGGTCGTTCCCATGAGGGCAGTGTAATGAGAAAGGACGTTTGACAAGACGATACGTCTCGTTCAGCCTTGGTGGTGACGGATCCACTCCGCAACGACGGAGCGGCGGAGCGACGGAAGGAAGGAGGACCGGCCATGAGCAAGGGACGCAGTGGCGCCATGATGGGCGTCGGCGGGCCACGCACCCACCTGTCACGCAAGCAGCTGCGCGGCGGCAGGGGCGCCGCCGGAGCGGGCGGCGCCGGCCAGGACGCGGCGGCGCGGAAGCGGGAGCTGCTGAGGAGACTGCGCGAGCAGCGCGATGCGTAGCCCCCGGCGAAACGGGCGGCGGTGCCGGGGCGCCGCCGCCCGTACCCGGGTCTACGGGGCGGGCTTGAGGTTCTTCATCGTGAAGTGCGAGGTGACGTTCCTGACCCCGGGGATCGTCATGACCCGCCCGCTCAGGAACGCCTCGTAGGCGACGAGATCGGCCACCGCCACCCGCGCGAAGTAGTCGGGGCTGCCGAAGAGCCGGCGCAGCTCGATGACCTCCTCGGCCTCGGTGAGGGTGCGCTCGAAGTGCTCCACGGTCCCGGACGCCTGACTGTCCAGGGTGAGGTCGAGCAGCACCTCGAAGGACCGGCCCAGCGCCCCCGGGTCGACCACGGCCCGGTAACCCCGGATCACTCCGTCCGCCTCCAGACGCTGCACCCGCCGCAGGCACGGGCCGGTGGTCAGGCCGATCCGCTGGGCCAGCTGGACGTTGGTCAGCCGCCCGTCCCGTTCCAGCTCGGCAATGATTGCGCGATCCGTGGCATCCATGGCCCATACATTGCACGATGTAGCTTCCTTTGGGCAATGTTCGCCACCATATGGCGCGCATTCTGCGCGACCATGGAGACGTGCGAGAGAACACCCCGGGCCCGGCCACGGCGCCCGGCCCCACCGCCCCCACCGCTCCCCCTCCCCCGGCCCCCTGCGCTCCCCCGCCCGGCCTCCGCCGGGAACGGATCGCCGCCGGCGTACGCGACTCCTTCTCCGCCGGGCTCGGGATCTTCCCACTGGGCATCGCGCTCGGCCTGCTCGTCGTCCAGGCCGGCCTGCCCTGGTGGCTGACGCCCGCCCTGTCCGTGGCCGCCTTCGCGGGCTCCCTGGAACTGCTGCTGGTCGGCATGGTCGCGGCCGTCACCCCGCTGGCCGCCGTGGCGCTGACCACGCTGGTGGTCAACTTCCGGCACGTCTTCTACGCCTTCTCGTTCCCCCTGCACCTCGTGCGGAACCGGTACGCCAGGGCCTACGCCGTCTACGCGATGATCGACGAGGCGTACGCCGTCACCGCCACCCAGTCCGCGGCCGAACGTTCGGCGCCCCGGCTGCTGGCGATGCAACTCGCCTGCCAGCTCTACTGGGTCGGCGGCGGCCTGCTCGGCGTCGCGCTCGGCGCGGCACTGCCCGCCCCCGTCGAGGGCCTGGAGTTCGCGCTGTGCGCGCTGTTCACCGTGCTCACCCTCGACGCCTTCCGTTCCCGCCGGGAGATCCCCTCGGTGCTGCTCGCCGCGGCCGGGGTGACGGCGGCGCTGCTGCTGACCCCGGAGGTCGCCCTGTTCACCGCGCTGCTGCTGTTCGTCGGGCTGCTGCTCGCCCGCCACGCCCTGGCCGGGAGGCGCGCCGATGCCTAGTACGCCTTACCTGCTCGCCGTGCTCGCGATCGTCTTCGGCATCACGCTGGCGCTGCGCGCCGTGCCGTTCGCCGTGCTGCGCACCCTGCGCGGCTCGGCCGTCGTCCAGCGGCTCGCGCTGTGGATGCCGGTCGGGATCCTGGGGATCCTCGCCGTCACCTCGCTGCGCTCCACCCTGACCGCCGCCCCCGGCACCCTGCCTTACGCGCTGCTCGCCGTCGCGGTCACGGCCGCCGTCCATCTGGCGTTCGGGCGCCGCACGATCCTGAGCGTGGGCATAGGCACCGCCGTCTTCGTGGTGCTGGTCAACGCGGTGTGACGTCCGTGCCCTCCGGCGGCGGCCACGCCGCGCCCCAGGGGGTGTCGCGGGCGGTGCGGTAGGTGTCGCCGTGCCGCTTGGTGACGGTGGTGCGGGTGAGGGCGCCGTCCGGGGTGCACAGGTCCAGGAGCACCTGGCCCTTGCGCAGTTGCGGCTTGCGCACGACCCGGGCGACGGGGCGCGGCGCGTTGTCCCGCGCGGGGGCGGGGGCGGCGGTGGCCGCGACGTAGGCGAACTTCTCGTCCTCGTACGGCAGTACGCCGCCCTTCACCTGGCGGTGCAGGGCCGAGCGCGCGACCCGGGCGGCGAAGTGGCACCAGTCGGCGCCGGGTTCGATCGGGCAGCGGTCGCTGTGCGGGCAGGGAGCCAGGACGCGCAGCCCGGCGGCGACCAGCCGGTCGCGGGCGCTCCTGATCCGCAGATAGCCCTCCGGGGTGCCCGGCTCGATCAGCACCACCGTGGAACCGGCCCGGGCCGCCGCGTCGGTCAGGCTGTCGCGGTCGGCCCCGGTCAGCTCGCCGAGCACGTACGAGACGGTGATCAGGTCGGCCGCGGGCAGCTCGGGCTCGGCACCGATCCGCTGCTGCCGCCACCGCGCGGAGCGGACGGCGGGCTGGGTGGCATCGGCGGCCAGTTCACGGCCCAGGTCCAGGGCGGGTCCTGCCCAGTCGATGACCTCGGCACAGCGCGACCCGGGCCACACTTCGGCGGCGGCCCACAGCGCGGCGCCCGTCCCGCCACCCACGTCCACATGGCTGCCGGGCGCCCAGCCGGCGGGCATCCGCGCCGCGCACGCCTCCAGCGCCGCGGTGACCGCCTCGAAGGTGGCGGGCATCCGGTAGGCGGCGTAGGCGATGGCGTCGGCCCGGTCGCGCAGTACCGGCGCGTGGGTCTGGGTACGGCCCCGGTAACTGGTGATCAGCCGCTCCACGGCGGCGGCCGTCCGCTTGGGCGGCAGCCCGTCGAGCAGCCGGTCCAGCGCGCCGCGCAGCTCATCGGCCGCGGCGGGCGCGGGGGCGGCGAGAGGCGCGGGGGGACGCGGCGGGGCCGGCGACGGGGGGCGTGCTGCTGTTCACCGGCCCATCGTAGGCGTCCGCCGGGGTGGATGGCCGGGGCGTCCCGGCGGCGGGCATCATCACCGGATGGCACATCTGGGACTTACGGCGCTGCTGGTGCACGACTACGACGAGGCCATCGCGTTCTACCGGGACGCGCTCGGCTTCGCGCTGGTGGAGGACACCGCCCTGGGCGGCGGCAAGCGGTGGGTGGTGGTGGCCCCGCCGGGGGCGCGGGAGTCGGGGCTCCTGCTGGCCCGGGCCGTGGGCGCCGGGCAGCAGGCCCGGGTGGGGGACCAGACGGGCGGGCGGGTCGGCTGGTTCCTCAACACCGACGACTTCGCCCGCGACCACGCGCGGATGCGGGCGGCCGGGGTGGTCTTCGAGGAGCCGCCGCGCCACGAGCCGTACGGCACGGTCGCCGTCTTCCGTGACCTGTACGGGAACCGCTGGGATCTGATCCAGCTGGACGGGCCCCGGGAGCGGGACCGGGGTGAGGCGGGCGGCGCCGGTGACGCGGAAGGCTGAGCCGGGGCTGCTCCATCCGTCCGTCCGGGCGACCGGGTTACGGCCGCACGGACGGAGCGGGTGCCCGGTGGGACCGGGGCGCCGCGACGCCCGGAGGGACGCCCGCGCGGGCCGGGGGCGGCAACCGCCCCGGCCCGCGCGGACCACACCATCAGCAGGCCCTCAACGGGCCATCAGGGCGAAGACTCCCCAGCCGAGGTACTCCCGCTGGTACCGCGTGTAGCGGACGGGTTCGGTGGTGAGCTCGGCCCGTACTTCGGCGGCCAGCTCGTCGTCGGGGTGCGCGTCGAGCCAGCGGCGGAGGTTGAGCCACTGCGCCGCCTGGTAGCGGTCCCAGCTGTCCTGGTCGGCCAGCACCATCTCGACGACGTCGTAGCCGAGCGTGCCGAAGTGCCCGATCAGGTCCGGCAGGGCCAGGAAGTCGTCCGGGCCGCCCGCGAGGCAGGCTTCGGCCGTCTCCCGGTCCGGCACGTCCCGGCGCCAGTACGGCTCGCCGATGAGCATCAGTCCGCCGGGCCGCAGGCTGCGGGCCAGCAGTTCGACGGTGCCGGCCACGCCGTTCCCGATCCAGGTGGCCCCGACGCACGCGGCGAGATCGACCGGCTCGTCCGAGACATGGCCGGCGGCGTCGCCGTGGACGAAGGTGACCCGGTCGGCCACCCCGAGCTCGGCGGCGCGGGCGCGGGCCTGGCCGGTGAACACCGTGCTGATGTCCACGCCGGTGCCGGTCACGCCGTGGTCCCGGGCCCAGGTGCACAGCATTTCGCCCGATCCGCTGGCGAGGTCGAGCACGCGGGTGCCGGGGGCCAGGCGCAGTGCCTCGCCGAGGACGGCGAGCTTGCCGGGGGTGAACGGGTTGTGGAGCCGGTGGCTACTTTCGCGAAGGGTGAAGATGCGGGGAAGATCCACGAGAGGTGTCCCTTGGGTTCGATGAGGTCATGGTCCCGGGGAAGGACGGCCGGCCACAGTCGGCCGCCACTGCTCGGACCGTCATCGAAATACACCTCATCGCGAACGCGTGGATCCTGGACCCGGCCACGGTAGACCTTCCGGGCCGGCGCCTCTACCGATTTCTCCGCGCCGCTCGCCCGCCTCCGCCGCCCGGGGCAGGGCGGGTGTGTCGCCGGGCCGCGAGCACCGCGTACCCGGCGGCCCAGCGCGGGCGGTGGTCGACGACGGCCACCGCCCGGGTTTCTCACCGGGGAACGGCAGTCCTGCGCTTGGGCAGGCACAGGAAGACGAAGCACAGCGCGGCCAGCACCACCGAGGTGAGCTGGACGACCGCCATGGGGACGGCCGTGTCCTCACCGGCGACGCCCACCAGCGGGGAGGCGATGGCGCCGATGAAGAACTGCGAGGCGCCGAGCAGGGCCGAGGCGGAGCCGGCGGCGTGCGGAGCGCGCATCAGGCCCTCGGAGTTGGCGTTCGGCAGGACCAGGGCCATCAGGCCCATCAGGCAGAACAGGCCGATGGAGACCGCGACCAGGCCGGCTTCCCCGAAGACGCCGCCGGTCAGCGCCAGCAGCGCGACGGAGACCAGGATCAGCAGGGTGAGGCCGATGCCGATGATGCGGTTGAAGGACACCCGGCCCACCAGGATCTTGCCGTTGATCTGGCTGACCGCCACCAGCGCGATGGAGTTGACCATGAACAGCAGGCTGAAGGTCTGCGGCGAGGCGCCGTAGATCTCCTGGACGACGAACGGCGAGGCCGCCACGTACGCGAACAGGGCCGCGAAGGTGAGGGAGCCGACCAGCAGATAGCCGGTGAAGACCCGGTCCTTGAACAGTCCGCCCATGGCCCGCAGCGCGGCGCCCACGCCGCCGCCGTCGCGCTTGCCGGGTGGCAGCGTCTCGGGCAGCCAGCGGGCGACGATCAGGGTGAGGACGAGGCCGGAGGCGGCCAGGGTGAGGAAGACGCCGCGCCAGTCGGTCAGCCGCAGCAGCTGGCCGCCGAAGACGGGGGCCAGGATGGGGGCGGCGCCGGAGATGAGCATGAGGGTGGAGAAGAACCGGGCCATGGCGAGGCCGTCGAACATGTCGCGGACGACGGCGCGGGCGATGACGATGCCGGCCGCGCCGGCCACGCCCTGGACCGCCCGGCAGGCGGTGAGGATCTCCACCGTGGGGGCGACCGCGCAGGCCAGCGAGGCGGCGACGTAGCAGACCATGCCGACGAGCAGCGGGCGGCGGCGGCCCAGCTGGTCGCTCATGGGGCCGACGATCAGCTGGCCCAGGCCGAGGCCCAGGAGGCAGGCGGTGAGGGTGAGCTGGACGGTGGCGGCGCCGGTGTTCAGGTCCTCGGTGACGTCGGGGAGCGCCGGGAGGTACATGTCGATGGAGAGCGCGGGCAGCGCGGAGAGGCTGCCGAGGATGAGCGTGATCAGCAGTCCGGCCCGCTGCCGCTTGCTGAGTTCTGGTGCAGCGGAGGGAGCGGGCCGGACGTCGGGGCTCTGGGTCTGAAGGGGGGTGGCGGTGGGGACGGGGACGGAAGCGGGGGCGGCCGTGTTCGGCTGGCTGCCGGGCTGATTCATGCACCTCTCCGGTACTCGCTGAGACCGCACAATCGTCCCATGATCCGGCCACCGGTCTATATGGTTTTCGTTCGTAAGATCACGCTGGGAAGAGCCCGGGGTCCCCCGCACGGGACACGAACGAGCCCGCCGTGCTCACCTCGCCGCCCGGAACCGTGACCCCCGAGACCACCCGGTAATCGGCCCGCACCTGCCGCTCGTCCAGGCTGACCAGCACATAACCGCGCCGGCCGTCGTAGAAGCGCAGATGCGGATTGACCGTCATCATCGCCTCCCAGTTGGCCGGCCGCCGGTTCCCGTTCCCGCCGCTGGAGATCGAGGTGGTGACCAGTTCCACACCGAGCGTCCGGGACGCCGGATCGTCGAAGTCCTCCTTGATGTCGAATCCGTGATGGACGTGCACGTCCCCGGTGAACACCACCAGGTTGCGCACCCCGCTCTCGCGGACCGTGCGCAACAGCCGCTCCCGCGCCCACGGATAGCCGTCCCAGGCGTCCATCGCCAGCGGCCACGGCTCGGCCAGCTGGTTGCGGCGTCGCGAGACGACGATCTGCTGCGGGACGAGGTTCCACACCGCGCGCGAGGTGCGCCAGCCGTCCGCGAGCCAGCGCTCCTGCGCCGCCCCCAGCAGCTGCCGGTCCGGCGCCCGCGAGGCGTCCGTGGGCAGCTTCCAGCCGTCGCCGTTCGCCTGGTCCGCCCGGTACTGCCGGGTGTCCAGCACATCGAGCTGGGCCAGCCGGCCGTAGTGCAGCCGGCGGTAGAGCCGCAGGTCGGGGCCGTCGGGGAGCTGAGGTCGGCGCAGCGGCATGTTCTCGTAGTACGCGCGGTACGCCGCCGCCCGGCGCACCAGGAACTCCGCCTCGGCGTCGTCGTCCTGGGAGACGGCGGAGGCGTAGTTGTTGTCCACCTCGTGGTCGTCCCACGTCACGATCCACGGGTGCGCGGCGTGCGCGGCCTGGAGGTCGGGGTCGGCGTGGTAGAGCGAGTAGCGCAGCCGGTAGTCGTCCAGGGTGACGGTCTCGCGGTTGTAGTGCGCGGGCAGCCGCTGCTCCCCGGTGTACGCGCGGGCGCCGGCGGCGGCGTTGATCGCGTACTCGTACAGGTAGTCGCCGAGGTGGATGACGGCGTCGATGTTCTCCTCGGCCGCCAGGTGCCGGTACGCGGTGTAGTACCCCTGGTCGTACCGCTGGCAGGAGACGAGCGCGAACCGCAGCCCGGCGCCGACCCGCGCGTGGCGGGCGGGGGCGGTGCGTGTGCGCCCGGTGGTGGAGGTCCACGGCCCGGCCCGGAAGCGGTAGTAGTAGTCGGTGCCGGGGGCCAGCCGGCCGGGCTCCACGTGGACGGAGTGGTGGAACTCGGGGTGCGCCAGGACCGTGCCGCCGCCCACCGGACGCTCGAACGCGCGGTCGCGGGCGATCTCCCAGCGGACGGCCAGGGGTTCGGCCGGCAGGCCGGAGTCGGGGGCGTGCGGGTCGGTGGCCAGCCGGGTCCACAGCACGACGGAGTCGGGCTGTGGATCGCCGGAGGCGACGCCGAGGGTGAAGGGGTCGCCGTCCAGGCCCGCCGGGTCGGCGGGGGCGGCGGCGTGCGCGGTGCCGGCCCCCGGCAGGCCCACGGAGAACGCGAGCGCGGCGGCGGCGCCGGTCACGGTGACGAATCTCCGCCGTCCCAGGGACCGGACGGCGGCACGCAGGTGTGCGGAGAATTCTTCGGAGATCTGCGTCATGGGAATGAGTGCACCGGGAGCACTCATCCTGCGGCTGGCAGGTATGCGTCAACGACATGGCGTTCCGATGACGCTTCGGCCGCGATCGGACACACCGAGTCACACAGGTCGCTCATGCCGCACATCATGCGTGCGGCGGCGCGGCGCGCGCGGTATGCCCCGCGCGCCACCGCGCCCGGCGCACCGTCAGCGCTCGCGCAGCTCCGTCACTTCCTGGTGGGTGTGCGCCTCGATGTCCCGGGCGCCCTGGTACAGCAGCTGGTACGACAGGTCGGACAGTGCCCGCGCCGCCGCCAGCTCGTGACCGATCGCCGCGTCGTACTCGTCCCCCGGCTTGGCCTGCGCCGATCCCTCCCCCACCAGGCCACGCGAGGTCTTGCCCTGCAAGCGGGCCTCGGCCCGGCAGGACCGGCCCTCATCCTCGATGTCGATCTTGGTCTTCCATGTCTGGTGCGACGACGACATGACTGCACCTCCAAGGGAACACTGGGACAGGAGTCGGGAGCACCACTCCACTCCTTCTCCCCCCATGCTCCCTCCGATGGCCCAACCTCGCAGCCCGAGAAAACCGGGGACGTTTCCGCAGCTCAGGCGGGGTTCGAAGAGGCGGTACGCAGCGCGTGCAGGAAAGTGTCGACGGGCTGGGCGCCCGAAACGCCGTACTTCCCCTCCAGGACGAAGAACGGCACCCCGCTCACCCCGATCCGCCGCGCCTCGGCGATGTCGGCCGCGACCTCGTCCGCGTACGCGTCGCCGGCCAGCGCCGCCCGGGTCTCCGCCTCGTCCAGGCCCAGCTCGACCCCGAGCCGTACCAGCGTGTCCAGGTCGTCCACCGTCGCGCCCTCGCACAGGTGGGCGGCGAGCAGCCGCTCGTGCGCCGCGTCGCCCAGGCCCTGCCGGTCGGCGAGGTGCAGCAGCCGGTGCGCGTCCAGGGTGTTGACGGAGATCGCGCGCTCCAGGTCGTACGTGAGGCCCTCGGCTGCGGCGAGGTCCGTCACCCGCTGCTGCATCTCGCGGATCTGCTCGGGGCCGGCGCCCATCTTCCGCTCCAGCATCGCGGTCGTGGGCTCGCGCAGCCCCGCCGGGTGCGAGGGGTCGAGCTGGAAGCTGTGCCAGCGCAGCTCCACCTCGTCCGCGTGCTCGAACCGCGCCAGCGCGCTCTCCAGCCGCCGCTTGCCGATGTAGCACCAGGGGCACACGACGTCCGACCAGACATCGATCCTCACAGCGCGCACACCCCGTCCACGCACAGCGGGCCGGAGCCTTCGCCGGGGGCCTGGCCGGCGTCCGGGCCGTCCTCCTGGCCGATGACGATCAGCGCGGGCGGCCGGGGCCCGTCGTCGGTGCCGGTCCGCGACGGGGCCGGCGGCTCCGCGGCCGGGGAGGCGGGCGGTAGGGGAGACATGGTCACTCCGGGGGCGTCGGGGCGGGACCGGGCGGGACCGCCATGGTTACTTCTGGTGCGGTACCCCACCGTACGCAACCGCCCCGGCAACCGTAAGAACGTACCTCCAGGTCAGTCACCCACCCGCGGGTGAGCCCGCAGGCCGTGCGGCGCGCTCGTCTCCCGGTCCACGAGCCGCTCGATCACCCCGCCCAGACCCTGCGCCCGCGCCGCGAGCGCGAACAGCCGCCGCAGCAGCGCCTCCGTCAGCTCCGGCACCTCGGACAACTCACCGACAAACCCCCGCAGCTCGTCGATCAGCGCCCCCAGACCGGCCGGCACGTCCGCCGCGGGGCAGCCCGCCCGGTGCAGCTCCAGATAGTCCGCCAGCCGCTGCCCGGCCCGCACCGCCGTGACCCGCGCCGTCCCCGTCTCCCCCGCCCGCTGCTCGTCCGCCGCCAGATACAGCAGCGAGTGGATCAGGGCGGTCATGGCGTGCGAGTTCCGCTTGTCCACCGCGCCCAGCGACGCGTGCAGTTCGGCGGCCCGCCGCCAGTATCCGATCGCCTCCCGGTGCCGGCCCAGATGGTGGTGCGCGTACCCGATCAGGTCCATCGTGCGCGCCATGTCGCTCAGCTCGCCGGCCTCCTCCAGCATGCTCAGCGCCCGCTCCGCCGAGACCAGCGCCTCCCCGTAACGCCGCATCCGGCCCTGCGCCTTGGCGATCACGCTCAGCGCCGCGCCCTCCCCGACCGTCCACCCCAGCTCGCCGAAGATCTTCAGTGAGGTGCGCGCCTCGGCCAGCATCTTCTCGAACGCCCCCGCCGAGGCGTGCACCCCGGCCAGCTGCCGGTGGGTGTACGCGGCTACCAGTCGGTCGCCCTCCCCCTCGATCAGCTCCAGCGCCCGGTGCAGATGCCGCTCCGCCTCGCCCCACTGGCCCGCGTTGTACTCGGCGCGGCTCAGCCCGCGGTGCCCCATGGCCATGCCGAGCCGGCTGCCCTCCCGGCCCGCAGCACGCAGCGCCAGGGTGCTGGTGGTGCGCAGTTCGTCCCAGTGCCCGTTGACGTCGAGGTAGTGCCGCACCATCCACGCCAGTTGCCACACCGTACGGTCGTGGCCGGCGCGGTACGCGGTGTCGATCAGATGCAGGATCGCGCCGTGCTCGGTCTCGAACCAGGACCGCGCCTCGGCGTACGTGCTCAGCGAGCAGCGCCCCAGCGGGCGGATCGGCGGCATGTCGTGGTGCCGGGACAGGATCCGGGCCGCTTCGTGGGCGGTGTGCAGATAGTGGCTCAGCACGCGCCGCAGCCCGGCGTCGCGCTCCTCGGGCGTGGTGGTGTCCGCGAGCACCTCCACCGCGTACGCGCGCACCAGGTCGTGCCAGCCGTACCGGCCGGGACTGCGCTCCTCCAGCAGCCGCATGGCGGTGAGTTCGTCCAGCAACTCCTGGACGCGGCCCAGCGGCTGGGCCAGCAGGTCGGCGATGAACGGGGCCGCGGCGGAGCGGCCCGGGTGCAGCGGCAGCAGCCGGAACAGGCCGGCCGCCGCCGGGCTCAGCGCCCGGTAGGAGGAGGACAGCACCGAGCGGACCCCGGGCGAACTGTCCTGGCCGGTGAGGAAGGAGATGCGGGCGCGCGCGTCGCGCAGTTCCCCGGCGATGGCGGCGAGCGAGAACGAGGGATTGGCGATCGCCTTGGCGCACACCACGGCGAGGGCCAGCGGCAGCCCGCCGCAGCAGTCCACGATGTCCTGGGCCGCCCGTTCCTGTCCGCGCATCCGCTCGGGCCCGAGCTTGCCGCGCATCAGCTCCAGTGCCTCCTGCCGTGCGAAGGGCCGCAGTTCGCTCACCCGGGCGCCGCGGGCCGTGATCAGTCCGGCCAGCGGGGAGCGGCTGGTCACCAGCACCAGCGGGCCCGGCGCCGACTCGGGGATCAGCGGCAGCACATGGGCGGCGTCGCGCGCGTTGTCCAGGAACAGCAGCAGGCGGCGGCCCGCCAACTGGCGGCGCAGGAAGGCGGTACGGGCCTCCGCGTCGCGCGGTATCCGCTGCCGGGGTACGTCCAGGGCCTCGATCAGCCGGTCCACGGCGTGCGCGGTGGGCATCATCGGCCGGTCCGCGTCGAAGCCGTGCAGGTTCAGGTAGAGCTGCCCGTCGTGGTGTTCGCGGCGCAGCCGGTGCGCGAGGAGGGTGGCGAACTCGGTCTTGCCGACGCCCGCCATGCCGCTCACCACGATCACCCGGGTGCCGCGTCCGATGTCCCGCAGCGCTGCCGCCAGATCCGGGCCGCGCCCGATGAATAACGGTGCGGGGAGGGGCAGTTGTGCCGGTCCGCAGGGCTGCGGCGGCACGGGCTCGCCGCCCGCCGCCCCACCCGTGCCGCTGTCCGCGCCCGGCCGGACACCCGCGAGCGCGTGGTCCCCGCCCCCGTGCGGCGGGTCCAGCGCCGGGTCGCCGCGCAGGATGCGCTCGTACAGGGTGGTGAGCGAGGCGGCGGGGTCGACGCCCAACTCGTGGCGGACGACGGTGCGTACCCGTCCGTACGCCGAGATCGCCTCGGCCTGCCGGCCCGCCCGGTACAGGGCCAGCATCAGCAGTTCGTGGAACCGCTCGTGCAGCGGGTCCTCGACGACGGCCACGGACATCAGCTGGATGACCTCGTCGTCCCGCCCCAGCGTGAGCGCGGCGGAACCGTACAGATCGAGCGCGCTGGTGCGGGTCTGCCGCAGCCCGACGCGTTCGCGCTCGGCAGCCTCGCCGTGGATCTCGACCAGGGGTTCGCCGCGCCACAGGTCCAGCGCCTGGCGGCTGAGGCGCGCGGTGCCGCGGTGGTCGCCGGCGCCGTGCGCCGAGCGCGCGGAGCCGACCAGGTGCCGGAAGCGGTGCGCGTCGATGGCGGTCGGCTCGACCATGAGCGCGTACCCGTGGGTGCCGGACTCGATGTGCGCGCCTTGTGGTTCCAGGGCGCGGCGCAGCCGGTGGATGTACGTGCGCACCGTGCCGCGTGCTCCCCTGGGCGGGGCGCCGTCCCACAGCGCGCTGGCGAACTGTCCGGCCGGTACGGTGCCGCCGGCGTGCAGCAGCAACACGCTCAGGGTGGAGCGCTGTTGTGGCGATCCGAGCGGGATTTCGGCGCCGTCGTGCCAGGCGCGTACCGGTCCGAGGAGGGAGAAGCGGAGCCCCGTTGTCATAGATCTCGTCCTTGGCGCAGGTTCCAGCCGATTGGACGAATGTATGACGTGATGAAGATCGAGGCGACGGTTTACCGTGCAACTGTATGAACGGTGGCCGGTGGTACGGGCCGGGCCGCCCCCGTGGTGCGGCCCGGCCCCGGAGCACCGGAAGGTCAGTCCAGACGCTCCAGCTCGATGAGCGCGAACATCGAACGGGTGGGACGCAGCCCCGTCCGCTTCCACCCCGCCTCGGCGAACAGCGCGTCGTACGCCTCCAGCGAACGCTCCTGACCCGCCGACACCGACAGCATGTTCATGTCCAGCAGCGCGACCGGATCGGGCGAACCCGTCTCCCCCAGCAGCGCCTCGATCACCAGGATCCGGCCGCCCGGCCGGGCCGCCTCGCGGCAGTTGCGCAGAATCCGCACGCACTGCTCGTCCGACCAGTCGTGCAGCACCCACTTGAGCAGGTAGTAGTCGGCCTGCGGCACGCTCTCGAAGAAGTCCCCCGCGACTGCCTCGAAACGCTCCGCCACCCCGGCCGCCTTGGCCGCCGCCTCGGCGGCCGGCAGCGCGTGCGGCAGATCGAACACCACGCCCTCCAGGTGCGCGTGCTCCGCCATCAGCCCCAGGACCAGCGCCCCGTCCGCACCGCCGATGTCCGCGATCCGCGCCGCCCCGTCCAGATCGAGCAGCGCGACCGTGTCCTGCACGACCTGCTCGGTGGCGTTGTTCATGGCCCGCGAGAACAGCTCGGCGTCCTCGGGGTGCTGCGCCAGATACGTGAACAGGTCGGAACCCAGAGCCCGTTCCCACTGCGGACGCCCTTCGCGCACCGCCTCGGGGAACGGCTGCCACACCTGCCAGTGCGCCGGCGCCCCCGACAGCAGCGCCGCGTCCCGCAGCGACCCGGGCACCCCGTCGCGCAGCAGCGCCCCGACGGGCGTGAGGTCGAACCGGCCGCCGCCCTCGTGCGCGAGCAGCCCGATCGAGGCACAGGCGCGCAACAGCCGGTGGGTGGCGCCGGGATGGCTCGACTCGCGCTCGGCGATCTCCTCGGCCGTACGGGCCCCGTCCGCGATGTGGTCGGCCACCCGCAGGACGGCGGCGGCCCGGACCACCTGGGTGATCCAGTGCGCCGTCGTCATCTGGTACAGGGCCTGGGCGTGCTGTGCCGCCTCCACTTCCGCTGGCGAGAGTTCTGGTGCGGTGCCGGTCAGGGGCATGAACATCCTTGTCGGGGGATTCACTGGCGAAGGACACCCCGACAACCGCACGCGGCCACGGACGACTCCGCCCGGTGGGGCCCGGATGTCTCCCCGTAGCCACCCGGACCCCACCGGAACGGCCGCTCCGTTCCTCGGGATGGAGCATGTGTAAAGCCCGCCTGTCGACAAAGCGTTGACGCCGCGACGAAACCGCGGAAGGGGCGGGGAGGAGCCGCCCGGAACAGCGCCGGCCGGGGAGGAGGAACGACGGACCGGGCGAGTGCGGCGCCGGCGTTCCCGCGTCGGGCGCTCCCGCGTCAGGCGCTCCGGGCCGGAGCCGCCCGCCGCCGGCGGTTCGCGGCAACGCGGCGCTCGGTACCACTCCGCGAACGAGACGGGCGCGTTCTCCCCATCCACCCCGAGGCGAAGCCGCAGCCGCGGGCACCCAGGGGCTCGGGGAGCGTGCCGTGCCGCCTGCGCCGCCCCCGGAGGGACACGCTCACTGCAGATTCACGAAGCAGCCCACCGTGCCCTCGGCATCCGGCTCCCGCTGCTCGTCCTTCAGCTTCCCGTCGACGTAGATACGGCAGACGGTGCCCGGTGCCGCGTCGGTGACGGCGACGTCGTTGAAGCCGTACCCGACGTTCTGGCTCCTGCTCCAGGGCAGCATGACACCGCTCTCCGACGTGCCGTCGCTGTCGCCGGAGAAGGCATAGCTGACGTCACCGCTTCCCTCACCCGTCACTTCGAGCGTGACATCCCAACTGCCGGTGAACACACCGCAGCCAGTGACGGCGGTCAACGACAGGGCCGAGGCTGAGACGGTCAGCAGCAACGTGGCGACGGGACGGGTCAGGGAAGGCATCACGGAATTCCTGCGGGTAGGTGGTCGGCTTGTCCTGCCTGACCCATCGTTCACGCGCGACGGGCCGGCCGGTTCGGTCAAAAGGTGGAATGTGAGGCCCGGAGGTCGGCCGAAAGTACGAAGCCCTCCCGTCCCGAAGGGCCGCCCGGGCTTCAGCCCGTGGGCCGGGTCACTCCCGGTGGGTGGCGGCGAGGACCGAGGTGAGGTCGTCGACGAGCGCGGTGTCGCGGCTGTCGCCGCTTGCCCAGGCGACGTGGCCGTCGGGGCGGATAAGGGCGGCGCGTACGCCGGACCACTCGGCCGGGAGCAGGTGGGGGGTGCCGGTGTGCACGCGCAGGCCGGGCCGGGCGAGGCGGTGCAGGGGTCGGTCCGGGCCGCCGGTGAAATCGAGCAGCAGGTAGCTGTCGGCGCGCAGCGAGGAGAACAGGCCGTTGTCGCCGAGGGCGAGGTCACCGGCCCGGGTACCGGTCAGCGGGTGGGCGTTCGTCCCGGTCGGCGGGTAGGTGACGGCGAGAGAGCTGACCTGTGCGGCGAGTCGGTCGTTGAGCTCGGGCAGGGCGGTGATCAGTTGGCTGAGCAGGCCGCGCAGGGCGAGTCCTTCCGGGGTGAAGGCGGTCATGAGGGCGACCTGGGCGCGGCTGGTGTCGGTGAGGTCGGCACCCACCGGGTGGCGTTCGGCGTGGTAGGTGTTCAGGAGGGTGTCGGGGGCCCAGCCGTTGAGGGTGGCGGCGAGCTTCCAGGCCAGGTTGGCGGCGTCCTGGATGCCGACGTTCATGCCGACCCCGCCGGCGGGGAAGTGCTGGTGTGCGGCGTCCCCGGCGAGGAAGACGCGCCCGTGCCGGTACTGGGCGGCCAGCCGGGTGGCGTTGCCGAAGCGGGAGAGCCAGACGGGATCGCGCATGCCGAAGTCGGTCCCGGCCATGGTGATCACGTTCTCGCGCAGTTCCTCCAGGGTGAGGTCGCCGGGCCAGATGGTGGTGATGTCGCGGGGGGCGATGCCGACGAGGCGGTGGAGTCCGCCGGGCATCGGGGCGGCCATCAGGGCGCCGTTCGGGCCGAAGTAGCTGTGGCCCGGGGCCGGGGGCTCATCGAGAACGACATCGCCGAGCCAGCCGAGCACGGTGGACGGAGTGCCGGGGAAGTCGATGCCGGCCGCCTCGCGCACCGTGCTGCGCGAGCCGTCGCAGCCCACCAGGTAGGCGGCCTCGATAGGGGATGGGCCGTCGGGGGTTCGCACCTCCACGCGGACCCGGTCGGGCCCCTCGCTCAGGCCGGTGACCTCGTGACCGCGCAGGACGGTCGCCCCCAGTTCGAGAGCCTGCCGCTCCAGCAGGGCCTCGGTGCGCTCCTGCGGCAGGGCGAGCGTGCAGGGGAAGGGGCTGGACAGGCGGCGGAAGTCCAGCCGGGAATCCAGTACGCCGAAGTGGCCGCCGGGCAGCGGTATTCCCTCGCTGACGAAGGGGTGGTGCACGCCGCGGGAGGCGAACGTCTCGATGGTGCGGGGGTGCACGGTCAGGGCGCGGGAGCGGGTGTCGCGCTCGGTGCGCGCCTCGATGACCACGACGGAGATTCCGCAGCGGCGCAGTTCGGCGGCCAGCCACAGGCCCACGGGGCCGCCTCCGGCGACAGCGACCTGATGGTTCATGGTGCTTCTCCTCCACTCATTGTCTTGGTCAGTGACCAATGCTGATTCCGAAGTAAACTAGGTCAGTGACCAATAAGCAAGGCGGACAAGACACCTCGGGCCACCTCACGCGTACGGCCGTGATCGACGCCGCGCTGCACGTGCTGGAAAGCCGGGGACTGGATGGTTTGTCGACCCGGGCGGTGGCCGACCGCCTGGGCGTGCGCATGAACACCGTCTTGTGGCATGTGAAGACCAAGGCGCGCATGCTGGAGCTCATGGCCGACGCGGTCGTGGGCGAGATCGGCTACGCGGATCTGCCCCCCGAGCCACGGGCGCGGGCGCGGGAACTGGCTCGCCGGTACCGGCGAGCGCTGCTCGCACACCGCGACGGCGCCGCCCTGGCGACGGGGACCTACCCGGCCGAGCCGCACACGCTGCGCTTCGCGGACCGCCTGATCGGCGCCCTGCTGGAAGCGGGAGCGAACGAGGAGCAGGCGGCCTGGACGGCGTGGACGGTCATCTACTTCCTCCTGGGACTGGTCCAGGAGGAACAGGCCGCGCCCGACCGGTTCGACGACCGGCTGGCCGGGGCCGTGGACGCCGGCACGCACCCAGCACTGCACCGGGTCGTGGCGCACATGCGACAGGGTTCCTTCGAGGACCGCTTCACCTTCGGGCTGGAGGCGATCCTCGCCCACCTGCCCGCACAGCACCGCGGAACGGCGCCCACGGCCTCAGGATGACCTTCCCCTATCCGTCGTGACGGCGCGCCTCGACGATGCAGGCGTGCAGCCGCCCGCGCATGTCCCGCAGATCCGTCAGCTGTCGGTCGAGACGGTCACGTTCCGCCGCGAGCAGTTCCAGCAGTTCCGCTGACACCACCCCGGAGTCGGCGAACGGCAGCACCTCGCGGATGGTTCTGCTGGGCAAGCCCATGGAGTAGAGCCGTCGGATCAGCCTGACCCGTTCGACGGCATCGCCCGGATACCGCCTGTGGCCCCCCGGATTCCGGGTGGACCGGAGCAAGTCCTGCTGCTCGTAGTAGCGCAGCGCCCGGACGCTGACACCCGCTTTCTCAGCGACCTCGCCGATCCGCATTTCCTGACCTCTTGAGTCGACTTCACGTCCCGCTTGCACCTGACGTCAGCGTCAGGTTTTAGCGTAGCCGACACCGGTACGAACCATCCCGTCCGCGTTCCGCAGCACGCCTGTGACCAGCACGTCTCCGAACCGGCTTCGCAAGCCTCAGGAAGGATCAGCCATGTCCATCAGGAACACCGTCGTGAACGCCGAAAGCGCGGCGTGGTCGGTATGACCGGCATCGACAAGACCGTGGTCGTCCTGGGCGCCACGGGGCAGCAGGGTGGATCGGTCGCCGCGGCACTGCGGGCCGACGGCTGGCGGGTGCGCGCGGTCGTGCGGGACACGTTCAGCGACCGGGCCCGGTCGCTGTCCGCCACCGGCGTGGAGACCGTACGCGGTGACCTCGGTGACGCGGAGTCGCTCCACGCGGCCTTCTCCGGCGCCCATGGCGTGTTCAGTGTCCAGCCGAACTCCGGCCAGGCGGGCGCCAACGTGACCAACGAGGACGAGGTGCGTTTCGGCGCGGCCGTGGCCGGGATCGCCGAGCACCGCGGCATCACCCACCTCGTCTACAGTTCGGCGGTCACCGCTGGTTCGACAACAGGCGTCGCCCATCTCGACACCAAGAGCCGCGTCGAGGGCCACGTCCGGAACCTGGACATCGCCGCCACCATCATTCGGCCGGCCACGTTCATGGAGCTCCTCGTGACCCCCGGCATGGGCCTTGACCGGGGACAGCTGTCCTTCCTCATGCGCCCGGACCAGGCCATGCAGTTCATCGCGGTACGCGACATCGGCCGCATCGTCGCCGCGGTCTTCGGCTCACCCGATCGCTACGCCGGCCGCACCATGGAAATCGCCGGTGACGCTCTCACCGGCCATGCCCTGGCCGGGCATCTCGCCCGGGCCGCTGGTCGGACGATCCACTACAGCCGCCTGCCGACGACGCTGTCGGCACAGGACGACGTCCTGCGCGCGTTGAAAGCCCTGGTGGACGACGGCCGGCTGGCGGGAAACGCGAACCTCGACGCGTTGCGCACGGAGTTTCCCTTCCTGTTGCGCTTCGACCGCTGGCTGGCGGGCCCCGGTGCCGGCCTCCTCGCTCAGGCGCTTCGCGCCTCGGACACGGGCATCGCCCCCCGGCCGTAGTGGGCTGATGGTGGCCGTCGGCCCGGTTGGCCGCGACGGCCTCGGCGCGGCCGTACGGATCGTGACGGAGACCGGTGAGACTGCCGCCAAGGGCACGCGTGATCCCGGAATCCGAGCGCCGACGACACCTCCTGGACGATGCGTAAGGAAAGTCGGACTGTGCGTCATGGAGAGTGTCGCCGATCCCCCGCAGTATCGATGTCGCGGGTGAACCGTGAGCACACGAGCACAGTCCGGACCCCGGGCGAGAAAGGCAGTCATGTCCGACGTCGACCTGCGCGAGTTCTACGATCGCTACTGCGAGGCGCTCAACGCACATGAGTTCGACCGCATCGACGAGTTCGTCAACGAGTCGATCCTCTCGCACGGCGAGCCGGCCACGCGCGCGGATGTCGTCGCGGCGCTCAAGAGCATCACGGACGCGGTTCCCGACATGCGCTGGGAGATCAAGGAGGTGGCGATCCACGGTGAAACCCTGGGCTGCCACTCCGTCAACCACGGCACCCCCACCAAGGAATGGCTCGGGGTGGCTCCCACGGGCGCGCCGATCGAGATCGACGAGTTCGCTCTGTACCGGATCCGCGACGGGAAGTTCGTGCAGATGTCCAACGTCCACGACGTCGAGGCCCTGAAGAAGCAGCTCGCGGGCTGACCGGTTCAGCCGAGCTGCGCCTTCAGCCATCGCAGAACCTCAGGTGTGACCGGGTCGGTGATGTCCGCGAACTCGTCGTGCCGCTTGAGGAACTTGGCGACGTAGGGGCAGACCGGGACGATCCGCATCCCGGATGCGCGCACGTCGGTGAGTGCCTGCCGCACCAGTTGCAGACCCAGCCCTTGGCCGGCGAATGCCTCGTCGATCTCCGTGTGGAAGAAGACACGCCGCGTGCCCTGGTCACAGTAGGCGGTCAGACCGGCGCGCCGGCCATCGACCAGGATCTCGTACCGGCTGTCGGCGTCCACACGCTCGACGACCTTGGCGGTGGAGGACTCGCTCATGGTGTGCCTTTCGTCGGGGAGGTCAGCGGGTCGGCGGGTTCCGGCGCGGTGTGATGACGGCGTTCGGCAGGGCCGGTGCGGGGAGGCGGCCGCCGGGAAGCTCCTCGCCGAAGCGGTCGGAGGATGCCTCCCAGTCCTCGCGGGCTTTCACGATGTCCTGGTGGCTGCGGCCGATGAAGTTCCACCACATGACGATCTCCTCCCCGAAGGGAGGTCCTCCGAGGAGGATCGTCCGTGCCGGTGCGTCGGTCTCGTTCACCAGCGTCAGGGTGTCCGCGCCGCGAGCGACGTATCCGAGTTCGGCGGGCCGCAGCACCGTGTCGAGCAGGCGGATGTCCCCGCTGTCCACGAGCAGGCCGTGCTCGAAAGCCGCGTCAACGGCCAGCGTGAGCGTCGCGTGCGGTGCGATGACGATCTCGGCGCCGAGCAGCGGTGTGAAGGTCCGGACCGGGGAGGTGCTTTTGGCGAGCGAGCCCAGGAACACCCTGATCCCGGCCCCGTCGACCCGCGCGAGTTCGGGCACGTAGTGCTGGAAGTCCCGGTCGGCGTCGCGGTGTTCCCCCGGCAGCGCGACCCACAACTGGACGCCGTGGACAACGGTGGCGTTCGGGGTGGAGACCTCCGAGTGGGCGATGCCGTGACCGCCGGTCATGAGGTTCATCTGGCCGGGCCGGATCAGGGCATGGGTGCCGAGGGTGTCGCGATGTTCGATCTCGCCGCTGAACAGCCAGCTCACCGTCTGCAGTCCGGTGTGCGGATGCTGGGGCATGTTCATTCCACCCGATGCGGCGACCCCCTGAGGGCCGAAGTGATCGGCGAAGCACCAGGCACCGATGAGTGTGCGCTTTCGCTGCGGCAGTGTCCGCCGCACGCGCATCGCACGCGGACCGCCGAGGGGCACCTCGCGCGCCGACAGGACATCGACCCGGGAAGCTCCGGCCGACCGGTCATCTTCGACGGGCGCACCGCCCAGCAGCGCCGCGGCATCGGCTTCCGTGTTGCTCACCGAGAGCACCCCCTGCCCAATCTGGTTGCTATATCAACTATAGTGCCATGGAGGCAGGCCACTGGCCACAGCACCCGCCCGGACACAGGCCACTCCCGGCGCGACCCGAAGGAGCCCCCGACGTGAGCGACCACACCCACAGCTCCCCACCCCGCAGGGTCTTCATCGACAAACAGAGCCCCAAGGCCTTCCAGGCCCTGGTGCAGACCGCCGAGGCGGTCCGCACCACCGCCGCAGAGGCAGGACTCGACCGCACCACCGCCGAACTGATCAACATCCGCGTGTCGCAACTCAACGGCTGCGCCTACTGCCTGGACATCCACACCAGAGCGGCGCTGCGCGCCGGTGAGTCACCGCAGAGACTCGGAACCCTGAGCGCATGGCGGGACACCGCCCTGTTCACCCCTGTGGAGCGCGCCGCCCTGGCGCTGGCCGAGAGTACGACCGAGCCGGCCGACGCCACGGCCCAGGCTTCCGCCTACGAGGCCGCCCGGCAGGTCCTCTCCGAAGACCAGATCTCGGCCGCGATCTGGGTGGCGATCACCATCAACGCCTTCAATCGCGTGTCGATCATGAGCAAGCACCCGGTGTCACCGCGCCCCGGCGCGTAGCGGGCCTGCCGACGGCAGCGGCAGCGGCGGGTCAGTCCACCTGGATGTTCGCGGCGTTCTCGGCCAGCCAGTCGTCGAAGCTCTTGAGCGCCGGGTTGATCCCCCGCAGCAGGTTCAGGTCGCGGGCGCCGGTGAACTCCTGGTCGAAGTCGCCGTAGTACTGGAACATGTTGGCGATCTCCTCGCCCGCCGGGATGTCGAGGGTGCGGAAGACGTCGTAGGGCACCGACTGGAAGCGCACCGGCTCACCGATCGCGGCGCCCAGCTTCTCCGCGTACTGGGCGCCGGTGAGGTGGTCGCCTGCGAGACCGACGGTCCGGCCGATGAACCGCTCGCCGCCCTTGAGGAGGGCCAGCGCCGTGCGGCCGATGTCGTTCACGTCCACGCCGGCCAGCAGCTTGCCGTCCTCGAACGGGAGGGTCAGCGTCAGTACGCCGTCCTCGGCACGCTTGGGTCCCATCGACGACAGGAAGCCCTGGAAGTAGAAGGTGGTGTTCAGGAAGGTGGTCGGCACCCCGGCCTGCCGGAACAGCTCGTTCCCCTCGCCCTTGACGTCGAAGTGCGGGACGTTGTAGTGCTCCTGCAGGACGGGCATCCGCTCGTCGCGCAGCGGCAGCAGTTCACGGGTGTCCTCCAGCGTCGACCACACCACGTGCCGCAGCCCGGCGCCCTTCGCGGCCCGCACCAGAACCTCGATCTCCCCCCTCTCCTTGGCCGCCGAACCGTGCGCCCAGAAGTTGGTGACGAGGAAGGCGCCGTAGGCACCCTCGAGCGCCGCGCGCACGGTCGGCTCGTCGGAGAAGTCCGCCCGCACGACCTCGGCACCGAGTTGCGCGAGCTCCTTGGCCGCCGGTGAGTCGGGGTTCCGGGTCAACGCACGCACGGTGAACCCCGAGTCCGGATCGGCGAGGATCGCCCGCGCGGCACCGCCACCCTGGGCACCCGTGGCTCCGGCGACGGCAACAACCTTCTTCGCACTCATGCTCTTACCCCTACCCGAGGAGATTTCGTTGACGGATCAACTGAACCGCATTCTGGTTGATTAATCAACTTGTGGCACAGGATTCATGGCGCGCGCCGCGCAGGGTCACCCGAGGGGCGCAACGCGACGGACAGGACGCCCGGTTCGGCTCACAGGAGGGAGGCGCCCAGGACCCGAGCCGCCGCCCTCGCTGTTAGATGAGCTGTCAACGACTTCGCTAGACTGCCCCCATGGATGCACCGCCACGCTGGCTCGACCCGGAGCAGCAGGCCGCCTGGGACAGCTTCATCCGCATGCAGGAGAAGCTCATCGGACGGCTGTCCCGGCACATCCAGGCCGACTCCGGCATGTCGGGCTCCGACTACATCGTGCTCGTCAGCCTCACCGAAAGAGGCGACGGACGGATGCGCTTCTCGGAGTTGGTCAAACGCGTGGAGTGGGAGAAGAGCCGGGCGTCCCACCAGGTCACGCGGATGGTGAAACGCGGGCTCGTGGCCAAGGAGGAATGCCCCGACGACGGTCGCGGAGCCTTCGTCACCGTCACCCCGGCCGGCCACGAGGCGATCGAAGCGGCCGCACCTCAGCACGTCGAACACGTCCGCCGCCTGCTCATGGACGCCCTGACACCCAGCGAGGTCAACGCACTCACCCGGATCTCCCGGCGCGTCCTGGACCACATGGAGAAGCAGCCGGACTGACCCGGCGAGGGGATACGGCCTCCCCCATCACCGGGCGTCCGTCCCGCGCCGTCCGGGCGAGAACGTCCCGGGTACGGGAATCCGCCGCCCGTGGCAGGTCCGGATGACATCGCGGGCCCGGGCCGCGGTCAGGCCCCGGACACCGGTTCACCGCCGTACGGGCGTACTTACCGCACCCCGACGTAGTTGACACATAAACCAAAGGGGTGCCATGGTTTATGTGTCAACTAGATCGGTGGAGGTGGTGTGGGTCGTCACGGACGCCGCACACCACACCCCGACACAACGAAAGCGTTGAACAGTGAACACGACGGATGCTCCGCACATCGAGTTCGGTATCGACAGCTTCGGAGACCGGCCCCGTGACGACCGGGGCGCGATCCTCTCGCATGCGCAAGCGATCCGCGCGGCGGTGGCCGAAGCGGTCCTCGCCGACCAGGTCGGTATCGACGTGGTCGCGCTGGGCGAGCACCACCGGCCCGAGTACGCGATCTCCAGCCCCGAGACGGTGCTGGCCGGCATCGCGACGAGCACGCGACGCATCCGGCTCGCCTCGGGCGTGACCGTGCTGTCCTCGGACGATCCGGTGCGGGTCTTCCAGCGGTTCGCCACGGTCGACGCGCTCTCCGAAGGTCGCGCCGAGGTGATCCTCGGACGCGGTTCCTTCACCGAGTCGTTCCCCCTGTTCGGGTACGACCTCAAGGACTACGACGTGCTGTTCGAGGAGAAGATCGACCTTTTCCACCGGCTCCTCGACGAGAAGCCGGTCACCTGGGAAGGCACCACGCGCGCCGCTCTGCACCACGCGGACGTGTTCCCGAAGACCGATACGGGGCGTCTGCCCACCTGGGTCGGGGTCGGCGGGACACCGCAGTCCGTGCTCCGCACCGCTCAGTACGGCTTCCGGCTCATGCTGGCCATCATCGGCGGCGCCCCGGACCGGTTCGCTCCCTACGTGGATCTGTACCAGCGTGCCAGCGAGGAGTTCGGCACGACCGCACAGCCGGTCGGGATGCATTCGCCCGGCTTCGTCGCCTCCACCGACCAGGAGGCCAAGGAGCTCTTCTACCCCGGGTACAAGGAGATCCGCGACCGGATCGGGCGGGAGCGCGGCTGGCCGCCGCTCCGCCGGGAGGAGTTCAACGCCGAGGTGGAACGCGGATCCCTGTACGTCGGCTCGGTGGAGACGGTCGCCACCAAGATCGCCCGTGCCGTGCGGGTCCTGAACGCGGGCCGGTTCGACTTGATCTACTCCTCCGCCGGCACCGTTTCCGCCTCCGCGCGTCTGCGCTCGGTCGAGCTGTACGGCACCCAGGTCATCCCACGGGTCCGCGAACTGCTGGCCGAGCGGCCTGCGGCCGCGACGGGAGCGACACGATGACCAACCCCGTCACCACGGTCGGGATCCTGGGAGCCGGGAAAGTCGGCACCGTCCTGGCGCGCCTGGCCGTCGCCGCCGGCTGTCGCGTCCTGATCTCGGGGTCCGGCGACCCCTCCAGGATCGCGCTCACCGTCAAGGTCCTCACCCCCGGGGCGACCGCCGTGTGGCCGGCCCGGGCCGCGGAGGCGGCGGACGCGGTGATCCTGGCTCTCCCCCTCGGCAAACACCGCGACCTCCCGCGCGCGGAGTTGGAGGGCAAGCTGGTCATCGACGCGATGAACCACTGGTGGGAGGTCGATGGTCCCCGTGACGCGATCCTCCCGCCCGGCACCTCTTCCAGCGAGGTCGTCCGGCGGTTCCTGACGGGGGCCCATGTCGTGAAGGCGTTCAACCACATGGGCTACCACGACCTCGAGGACGAGGCTCGTCCCGCCGGCGCCCCCGGACGCAAGGCCATCGCGCTCGCCGGGGACTCGCCCGAGGATCTCACCGTGGTGTCCATGCTGATCGACACGCTCGGATTCGACCCCGTCCCCATCGGCGACCTCGCGGCGGGCATCCGGCTCGAACCGGGAAACCCCGCCTTCGGAGCCAATGTCGACGCCGGCCGGCTTCGCGTGCTCACCGACACCGCCGCTCCGGAGAAACTCATGGAACCCTCGTAACAGCGACACCGGTGCGTCCGTGACGCTCCAGCTCGATCTCGTCGGCTTCCAGGAGCGGTCACGCGCGCCACGCTCGGCGAGCCGCGAGGTCATCTCCTCGGCCGCGTCGATAATTTGGCGCCGTGCGGCGCTGTCAGATGGAGCCCGGTACCAGGGCGCACACGATCCGGTTCCCACAGCGTGACAATGTGAATTGTGCATGGAGGACGAATGCGGCCCATCATTCCCGACTATCTGGCCGAGGTGCTGGGAGACGTGGAGCCGGACGCGTCCGGAGAGCCGGCGGGATATATTCCTGAGCTGGCGGCAGCGGATCCCGACCGCCTCGGAGCGGCCTTCGCCACGATCGGCGGAGAAATCTACGGTGTCGGCGACTCCGACACCGAGTTCACCATCCAATCGATCTCCAAACCGTTCGCCTATGCGCTGGCCCTGTCCGATCGCGGATTCGACTCCGTACTCGCCAAGGTCGGTGTCGAGCCGTCCGGAGAGGCGTTCAACGAGATCTCCCTCGAAAGCGACACCGGGCGCCCGCTCAATCCCATGATCAACGCCGGCGCGATCACCGTGCACTCACTGACCGGAGCGGAGGACCTGAATCCGGCGGAGCGTGTGGACCGCGTACTCCACGGCCTCTCGGCCTTCGCCGGGCGCCGGCTGCGGATGGATGAGGCGGTCAGTGCGTCGGAGATGGAGACCGCGCACCGCAATCTCGCCATCGCGCACATGCTGCGCGGTCACGGCATTCTCACCGGGGATCCCCGGCCCATCGTGGAGGGCTATGTCCGCCAGTGTTCCGTGCTCGTCACCACGAGGGATCTGGCCGTGATGGCCGCGACGTTGGCCAACCGCGGCAGGAACCCTCTCTCGGGCGCTCAGGTGGTTCCGGAAACGGTGGTGCGTCAGGTGCTGAGCGTCATGTTCAGCTGTGGAATGTACGACGCCGCCGGCGACTGGGCGACGCAGGTCGGTATTCCGGCGAAGAGCGGGGTGGCCGGGGGCCTGATCGGCGCGCTCCCCGGGCAGATCGGCATCGCCACCTTCTCACCACGACTGGACAGGCACGGGAACAGCGTTCGCGGGGTGTCACTGTTCGAGCGATTCTCCTCGGACATGGGTCTGCATGTGATGGAGGTCCCCGCCGCCGCGCGTGCCGTGGTGCGCTCCAACCACGTCGTCGGCAGCGGACCGGGCGCGCTCCGGGTCCTGCGGCTGCAAGGCGGTATCGGCTTTGCCGGGGCCGAGAGAATTGTGCGGGAGGCCGAGGGAATTCCGTCTTCGGACGTCAGGGTGGCTCTGGACCTGACACGGGTCCATTCGATCGACGACGTGGCACGGCGCATGGTGCTGGAGGTCGCACGCCGACTGACGCTGGATGGTCACGAAGTCTACCTAGTTGACCCAGAATCGGTCATTCCCGATCCCGATCCCGGCGATGGTGGCCGCGTCACGGTCGTCGACACGTGGAACGCGCTGACCTGACCACGGCGACCGCGGGAGGAGGTCACAGCGGTTGAACGCACACAGTGAGATCCGCGCCCCACCGCGGGCGCGTACGGAGCCGCGACATCCCCGCTCCACCCTCCGTCACCACACCGTCATCACACGCATGATGTCGGCCGGCCTACGATTCGCCGGCCGGAAGGGGAAGAAATCATGGGCTACATCACCGTCGGCACGGAGAACAGCACGCCGGTCGAGCTCTACTACGAGGATCAGGGTTCCGGGCAGCCGGTGCTCCTGATCCACGGCTACCCCCTGAACGGGCACAGCTGGGAACGCCAGACGCGCGAGCTGCTGGCCCAGGGCTACCGGGTCATCACCTATGACCGCCGGGGCTTCGGCCAGTCGTCGAAGGTGAACTCCGGCTACGACTACGACACCTTCGCCGCTGACCTGAACACGGTCCTTGAGACCCTGGACCTGCGCGACGTCGTCCTCGTCGGTTTCTCCATGGGCACCGGCGAACTCGCCCGCTACGTGAGCCGCCACGGTCATGAGCGGGTCGCGAAGCTCGCCTTCCTCGCCTCGCTCGAACCGTTCCTGGTCGCCCGCGACGACAATCCCGACGGAGTGCCGCAGGAGGTCTTCGACACCATCGCCGCGACCGCGAAGGCGGATCGGTACGCCTGGTTCAAGCAGTTCTACTCGGACTTCTACAACCTCGACGAGAACCTCGGTACGCGCATCAGCGAGGAGGTCGTGGCCGGAAGCTGGAACGTCGCGATCGGCAGCGCTCCCGTGGCCGCGTACGCCGTGGTGCCGGCCTGGATCGAGGACTTCCGCACCGACGTCGAGGCGGTCCGCGCGAGCGGGAAGCCCGCACTGATCCTGCACGGTACGAAGGACAACATCCTCCCGATCGACGCCACCGGGCGCCGTTTCCACAAGGCGTTCCCCGAGGCCGACTACGTCGAGGTCGACGGCGCGCCGCACGGCCTGCTCTGGACCCACGCCGACGAGGTCAATACCGCCCTTCGCGTCTTCCTCGCGAAGTGACGGTGGATGACGCGCGGTCGCCCTGACGGCTTCTCCTGACGCGGGACCGCGTCATCGCCGTCGAAGAGGGGCGTATGCGACGCCGAACCGATGCCGAGGCGCCGCATCCGCCCCTCAGGGCCCATCGGCGCGACGGACGCCTGACCTTCGACCGTCAGGTAACCCACGTGTCGCCAACGCCGTCCGGCGGCACCCGCCGCCTCGGGAGCGCCCGCACGTACGATACTTTCCTCGCCGCTGAAGGGCTGCCCGAGGTTCTGCCCATGCTCCGTGTACCCCACCGTCCCGCCGTCGTGCCCAGCGTCCTGACTGGCCTGTGCGTACTGTCCTTCCTGCTCGACGCGTCTGTCGTGAGCAGGACTCAGGTAGGACTGGCGGTCCTGGCGAGCGGAATCCTGGCCCTGGGTGCCGCGGCGGCGCAGCCATGGATGTACCGCACGGGCCGGCAGGCCGTCGCGTGCGGGCTCAGCCTCGGCGTGGCGGCCTGCTCGTTGATCACCACGTCATGGGTGCAGGGTGAGGTGTTGCAGCGCACCCCCGGCTGGACCGAGCTGTGCGGCCTGCTGGCCCTGCTGTCTCTGACCTGTCGCCATGCACGGCCTTCACTGGTGATGGTGTGCTCGGTTCCCCTGTTCGTCGCGGTGACGCGGACACAGGAGCGTGCTCCGGTGGTATCGGATCTGCCGGTGCTGAGGACCATCGACGGCCTGTTCGTTCTCCTCCCCATGGCCTTCGTGCTGCTGGGCGGCTACCAGCGCGGCGAGGACGGCAGGCGCCGGGCTGCCGCCCGCGACATCCGGCGGGCCGAGCGGCTGGACCTCGCCCGCGATCTGCACGATCACGTGGCGCATTACGTCACCGCCATCGTTGTTCAGGCCCAGGCCGGCGAGCACATCATGGAGAAGGACCCCGCGACGGCACGGCGGCTGTTCGGCACCATCGAGCAGACCGGCCAAGACGGTTTGGTCGCGATGCAACGCATGGTCAGACTCCTGCGCACCGCTGAAACCGCGACGGTGGAGGCCCCGGTGACACCCGCGATGACGGGCATCAAGGAGCTCGTCAGGCGTGCCGGCTCAGCGGGGCAGCATGTCTCGCTGGAGGTCGATGAGGGGGTGAAGGCCGACGACTGGCCGCCGCAGCTCGCCAAGACCGCGAAGCGCCTGGTTCAAGAGGGTCTGACCAACGTGCGCAAGCACGCTCGTACCGCTTCCGCCGTACAGGTAAGGATGCGGGCCGCGGCGGGCCGGCTGGTCATCCACGTCCGGGACAACGGGACCGGCCGACACCACGGACGGTCTCGGTTCCCAACCAGTGGGTTCGGCATGATCGGTCTGCGGGAGCGGGTCGGCGAACTCGGCGGTGAACTCAGCAGCGGCCCGCTGCCGGAGGGCGGCTGGGAGCTGTCCGCGTCGATACCCCTGAACTGGGAAGACAGGAAACCGCGGTGAGCATCTCCGTAGTGATCGCCGACGACCAGGAGATGGTGAGGACGGGTTTCCGCCTGATCCTGGAGGCGCAGGACGAGATATCCGTGATCGGTGAGGCGTCCGACGGTGTGGAGGCTGTCGAGGTGGTGCGCCGGCTGCGCCCCGACGTGTGTCTCATGGACATCCGGATGCCGAAGCTGGACGGGATCGAGGCCACCCGGCTGCTCCGGCGGACGCCGGGGAACGCGACGGACGACACGAGGATCGTCATCGTGACCACTTTCGACCTCGATGAGTACGTGTACCGTGCGCTGCGCGCCGGCGCGAACGGCTTCGTGGTCAAGAACTCCGGGCCCCGGCTGCTGATCGAGGCCGTGCACGCCGCGGCCCGGGGGGACTCCCTCATCTCCCCGTCCGTCACCGTGCGGCTGCTGGAGCACCTGAGCCCACCGCGGCACGCCGAGAACCCGGCCGCCGCACAGCGGCTGAGCCCGCAGGAGCACAAGATCGTCCGCTTCGTGGCGCGGGGGCGTACGAACAACGAGATCGCGCAGGAGCTGACCCTCTCCCTGAGCACGGTGAAGAGCCACCTGAGCCGGATCCAGGACAAACTGCGGGCCCGCAACCGCGTGGAGATCGCCGCGTGGGCATGGGAGCACGGCGTCGTCAACTGACGCGGACGGAAGGCTCATGAGCATGCGTCGTGCTGCCGCGGGCCGTCCGCGGTGCGGCGGTACGTCCGAACGCCGCGAGGCGCGGGCGCCGGAAGCGGCGTGGCGGCCGGGCCGTTCCGGACGCCACCCGCCGTGTGGTGCCTCAGGTCTGGTTCTCGCCGCCGTCGACGTAGACGTTCGAGCCGACGACATAGCCGCTCTGTTCCGAGGCCAGGAAGGCCACGACCGCGGCGGCCTCCTGGGGCCTGCCCATGCGGCCCTTGGGCACGGTCGCGGCGACCTTCTCCTTGATGGCCCGGGCGGTCTCCTCGTCGCCGAAGGCTGCGGTGCCCCCGGGGGTCTCGATCCACGCCGGCGATACCACGTTGACCCGGATCCCGCGGCCCCTGAGCTCGGTTGACCAGGTCCGCGCGAAGGACCGGACGGCCGCCTTCGACGCCGCGTACGCGCCGAACGCCTCCATACCGCGGTCGGCGGCCGTCGAACCGACCATGACGATCGAGGCTCCGTCGTTGAGCACCGGCAGCGCCTTCTGCACCGTGAACAGCGTGCCTCGGGCGTTGACCGCGAAGGTCTGGTCGAAGTGCTCCTCGGTGGTCTGCTCCAGCGTCATGAACGAACCGATCGCCGCGTTCGCCACCAGGACGTCCAGGCCCTGGCCTCGCGCCCGTACCGCCTCGTAGAGTCGGTCCAGGTCCTCCAGGTTCGCGATGTCGCCGGCGACCGCGGTGGCCCGGTCCGCTCCGACGGTCTTGACGGCGGCCTCCAGTTCGGCCTCGCGTCGCCCGGTGACGAACACGTACGCACCCTCGTCCGCCAGCCGTACGGCGGTGGCCAGACCGATACCACTGCTGCCCCCGGTGACCACCGCCGTCTTGCCTTCCAGCTGTCCCATGGTGATGTCTCCATCGCTCTCTCGGTGCCGATCCGTTCGACATCGATACTGCGGAAGTTCGGGAGTACGATCCATGATGCACAGTCCGAGTTTCTTTACGTATCGTCCAGGAGGTGGCGTGGATGCTCGGATTCCGGGATCCGGTGGCCGACGCGATCGGCCTGCTCCGGCCCCGCACGGTGATCGGGCCGAGTCTGCGGGCCGCGGGCGAGTGGGCACTGAGCTTCGACACGTTCCCGCACGTGCGGATCGGTGGCCTCGTGCGCGGCACATGCTGGTTGATCCTCGATGGGCACGAACCGGTGCCCGTGCGCGAGGGCGACACCTTCATGCTGGGCAACCCGCCGCCCTACGTGCTGGCCAGCACACCCGACGCGAGCCCGCGCCCGGCGGAGCGGGTGTGGGCGGGTGCCGAGGACGGTTTCGTGCGGATCGGCCCCGAGCCCGAGGAGGACCTCTACCTGTGCGTCGGTCACATCGCGTTCGACGACCAGAACGCGGCCCTCCTGACCGATCTTCTGCCGCCGCTGGTGATCGTCCGCGTGGGCGATCCCCATGGCGGGCGGCTCGCGCAGCTGATCGATCTCCTGGCCACCGAGGTCGGGGTCTGCGCCGCCGGCGGCCCGCTGGTGCAGAACCACCTCGCACAGATCCTTCTCGTGCACATGCTGCGGGCTCACGCCGGTCGGACGGACCGGCCCACCGGCTGGCTGGGTGCCCTGAACGAGGACGGCATCGGTGCCGCCCTGCGGGCGCTGCACGCGGATCTGGCCCACTCCTGGAGCCTGAGGGAACTCGCCGAGATCAGCCACATGTCGCGTTCCGCGTTCGCCCAGGCCTTCAAGAGCCATGTCGGAATCCCGCCGTTGGAGTACCTGATCCAATGGCGCATGAGCCTCGCGCGCGACGCCCTGGCCCGTGACTCCCTGTCGATCTCCGAGCTGGCGCGGGCCACCGGCTACCTCTCCGAGAGCGCGTTCAGTACCGCGTTCCGCCGCGTGGTCGGCTCGTCACCCGCCCAGTTCCGGAACCGGATACGGCAGTCGGCGCACTCCACCGCGGTACCGGCGGCGCCGGGATCGTGAGGCCGGACCCCGGAGGGCGGTGACCCGTTCAAGGGCGGGGAATGTTACGCAGGTTGGAGCGGGCCAGGTCCAGCATCCTGCCGACACCCCCGTCGAGCACCGTCCGGCCCGCGGCGAAGGTGAATCCCTTGACCTGGGCAGCCGAGATGTGCGGCGGGATCGACAGCGCGTTGGGGTCGGTCACCAGGTCCAGCAGGAACGGTCCGTCATGGGCAAGCGCACTCTTGATCCCTTCGACGACATCCTCGGGGCGCTCGATCCGGACGGCCTCGATGCCTGCGCCGCGGGCGATCGCCGCGTAGTCCACCGGCCCGTGGTCGGTCTCGTGCTCGGGCAGCCCTTCGACCAGCATCTCCAGCTTCACCATCCCCAGAGAAGAGTTGTTGAAGACGATCGTCTTCACCGGCAGATCGTGCAGCTTCGCCGTGAGCAACTCGCCCATGAGCATGCCCAGTCCGCCGTCACCCGACATCGAGATCACCTGGCGGCCGGGATGGGCGAACTGCGCGCCGATGGCGTGCGGCAGTGCGTTGGCCATCGTGCCGTGCAGGAACGAACCGATCACCCGGCGCCGCCCGTTGGGGGTCAGATAGCGCGCCGCCCACACGTTGCACATACCGGTGTCCACGGTGAACACCGCGTCCTCGGCGGCGAGTTCGTCCAGGACCGAGGCCGCGTACTCAGGGTGGATCGGGGTGTGCCGCCCGACGTCGCGGGTGTAGGCGGAGACCACGGTCTCCAGCGACTTGGCATGCTTGCGCAGCATCCGGTCCAGATAGGTACGGTCCCGCTCCGCCGTGACCTGCGGCAGCACAGCCCGCAGCGTCTCCCGGACGTCGCCGTGCACCCCGAGTTCCAGCACGGTGCGACGGCCGAGGCGGCCGGCGTCGTGGTCGATCTGCACGGTCCGCGCCTGCGGCAGGAAGTCGTTGTACGGGAAGTCGGTGCCGAGCAGGACGACCAGATCGGCCTCGTGCATCGCGTCGAAGCAGGCGCCGTAGCCGAGCAGACCGCTCATGCCCACGTCATACGGATTGTCGAACTGGATCCACTCCTTGCCCCGCAGGGAGTGACCGACGGGAGCGGCGGTCCTCTCGGCGAGCGCCATGACCTCGGCATGCGCGTCCCGCACTCCCGCACCGCAGAACAGCATCACCTTGCGCGCCGCGTTCAGCTTCTCGGCCAGCGCCCGAACCTGGGTGTCCGGCGCGAGGACCCGGCCGTGCTCCGTGACCAGATCGCTGTTCCCCGTGGGATGGGCCGCCTTCTCATGCGTGACATCTCCCGGTATCACCAGGACCGACACCCCGCTGCGGCCCAGGGCCCGCTGCATGGCGATCCGCAGAACCCGGGGCATCTGCTCGGGCGTACTGATCATCTCGCAGTAGTCGCTGCAGTCGGTGAACAGCCGTTCCGGGTGGGTCTCCTGGAAGAAGCCGGTCCCGATCTGGTGGGACGGGATGTGCGAGGCGAGTGCCAGCACGGGCGCACCGGAGCGGTGCGCGTCGTACAGTCCCTGGATCAGATGCGTGTTCCCGGGGCCGCAGCTTCCGGCACACACCGCGAGCCTGCCGGTCAACTGTGCCTCCGCCGCCGCGGCGAAGGCGGCGGCCTCCTCGTTGCGTACATGCACCCACTCGATGCCATCGGTGCGACGCACGGCGTCGACCACCGAGTTCAGACTGTCCCCCACCACGCCGTAGATCCGCTCCACGCCCGCCTGGCGCAGAACGTCCACCATCTGCTGGGCCACCGTCGGATTCCGCATCGTCGGACCTCTCCCCTCGGGCTGTACACCTGTCGCACACAACGATCGACATCGTCAATATAGTTGATGCATCCACCATAAAGTGGATGCGGAGAGGACAGTTCATATCGACCGCCTTCTCGGTCACGGGGATGGCGAAACTCATCCCCCAGGGCAACATCGGCCAAGGACCGGGCAAGGGTGAACGGCACCGCTCAAGGAGAAGCCATGCGGGAAGAGATGTTGATCGTCGAGGATCTGCTGCTCACGCTGATGGACGACACATCCGGGGCGATCGGCGGCGAAGGTACGTTGTATTACACGCTCGGAGGGGCCGTACTGGCCGAGCTCGCCCTTCGCGGCCATGTGACGGCCGCTGACGGCGACACGGGGCTGACCGGCCTCAAGGTGCACGCCGTTTCGGGCCGTTCGATCGAGGACCCGCTGCTCCGGGACGCGTACGAGAAGACCGCCGAACGCACACGAGGCGTCCAGACGCTCCTTGTCGAGATCGGCGGGGAACTGCGCGGCACGGTCCTGGACCGACTCGTCGACCGGGGCATGGTGAGCCGGGAGCGCAAGCGGAGGCTGGGCCTATTCCACACGACGTCCCTGTCCGTGGCGGATACCCGGCACAAGGCCGAACTCCTGCGGGAGGTACGCGCCGCGCTGGTGGACGGGAGGACGCCCAGCGACCGTACCGCGGTGCTGATCGGGCTCATCTCCGCCAGTGGCGGTCTGCCCAGCCTCCACCCCGCCATTCCGTGGTCGGGGAAGGTCTACGAGCGCGCGAAGGAATACGAGAAGGGAGCCTGGGGAGCGGACGCGGTCAACGCCGCCGTGACGCGCACGGTGGTGGCGATCACGGTAGGAAGCGCCGTCGCCGCGACCAGCGCCGCCGGCTGAGGCGGCATTCCGGCGCGGCCGGAGAAACCGCTGGAGATGTGGCGCACCGCCGCCGACCGTGGCGGCCGCGGTGAGGCGTCGCCCCCGGAGAGACGGCAGACGAGTCGGGCTGTACGCCGGGTTCTGTTCCCGCCCCCGGAGGGGTGGGTGGCGGTCATCCATCTAGGGCTGCCGTCGCCGACAGCCTCCAGCGGTCTACCCGCGGACTCGGGCGGGCCGCCCTCAGTCATCCGCGCGAGGCCATCGCCGATGGCCCCTTCTTGACCTTGCTCCGGGTGGGGTTTACCGAGCCGGCCGGGTCACCCCGGTCGCTGGTGGTCTCTTACACCACCGTTTCACCCTTACCGGGTGCCGTTCGCACGGCCCCGGCGGTCTGTTTTCTGTGGCACTGTCCCGTGGGTCGCCCCAGGTAGGCGTTACCTACCACCCTGCCCTGTGGAGCCCGGACGTTCCTCGGCGGCACCCGGCCTGAACCGGACACCAACGCGACCGCCCGCGCGACTCGTCTGCCGCACCTCCCACCCTACCCGGCGTACCCTGCTGCTTTGCGCCCCACAGAGGAGACCCGATCGTGCTCGTACTGCTGCCACCGTCCGAGGGCAAGGCCGCCGGCCCCGAACGCGGGGAGCCGGTCGAGCCTCAGGCGCTGTCCCTGCCCGCGCTGACGGCGGCCCGCGAGACGGTGCTGAACGAGCTGACCGCCCTGTGCGCCGCCGACCCGGACAAGGCGCGCACCATCCTGGGGCTCGGCGAGCGGCTGGCCGGCGAGATCACCAAGAACGCCGCCCTGCGCACCGCCCCCGCCGCACCGGCCGGCGAGGTGTACACCGGCGTGCTGTACGACGCGCTCGGGCTCGGCACCCTGGAGCCCGCGGCCCGGCGGCGGGCCGGGGAATCGCTGCTGATCTTCTCCGGGCTGTGGGGCGCGCTGCGCGTGACGGACCGCATCCCCTCCTACCGCCTGGGCGCCGGGGTCAGGCTCCCCGCGCTCGGCGGCCTGCCCGCCTACTGGCGCCGCCCGCTCGCCGAGGCCCTGGAGCCCGCAGCCGAGGCGGACGGCGGCCCGCTGCTCGACCTGCGCTCGGCCGCCTACCGCGGCATGTGGAAGCCCACCGGCGAGCTCGCGGCGCGCACCGTCACCGTGCGGGTGCTGCACGCCCCGACCCGGACCGTCGTCAGCCACTTCAACAAGGCCACCAAGGGCCGGGTGGTGCGGGAACTGCTGAGCGCGGGCGAGCTGCCCGGCACCCTCCCGGAACTGACCGCCGCGCTGCGCGACCTCGGCCACACGGTGGAGCGGCCGGCCGGCGACGACCGGCAGCTCGACATCGTGGTCGACCAGGTCTGAGCGGCCCCGGCCCCCGCGCTCAGCGCCAGGCGGGGGCCGCCGCGTACGGGCCGAGCGGGCCGGCCCCGTCCGCCGTCCGCAGGTGCGCGGTGTCGTTGAACAGCCGCATCGAGGCGTGCCCGTCGTTGTAGTACGTCACCGCGGACAGCGCCGCCGGGGACAGCTCCATCCGGAACATCGCCTCGGTCGGCGCGCCGAGCGCCAGCCGCAGCAGCGACTTGATCGGCGTGACGTGCGAGACGAGCAGCACCGTCCGGCCCGCGTACCGGGCCATGATCTTGTCCCGGGCCAGCGCCGTACGCCGCGCCACGGCCGTGAGGCTCTCGCCGCCGCCGGTGGGTTCGGCCTGGGCCGAGGCGAGCCAGCGCGCCAGGTCCTGCGGGTGCCGCTCGTTCACCTCGGCGAACGTCAGGCCCTCCCAGGCGGCGAAGTCGGTCTCGCGCAGCCCCGCCTCGATCCGCACCTCCAGGCCGAGCCGGTCGGCGACGGCCTGTGCCGTCTGCCGGCAGCGGCGCAGCGGGGAGGCGACGATCGCCTCGATCCGCCGGCCCTGGGGCGCGGCGGCCAGCGCCACCGCCGCCGCCTCGGCCTGCCGCACTCCGGCCGGGGCCAGTTCGGGGTCGGCGTCCCCGGTGCTGCCGCTGCCGCTGAACCGCTTCTCGCGGGTCAGCGCCGTCTCGCCGTGCCGCAGCAGCACGAACGTCGTGCCGGGGCCCTGATCCGCGCCCCAGCCCACGGCCGGGGTGCCGACGGTGGCCGCCTCGGGCTGGGTGGGCTCGGGCCGGTCCCGTACGGCGGGTTCGGCGGTCAGTGCCTTCGACTCGGAGGGCTGCCAGCTGCGGCCCTTGGCCGCCGCGTCCATCGCCTCGTTCGCCAGCCGGTCGGCGTGCTTGTTGCGCTCGCGCGGGATCCACTCGTAACGCACCGCGCCCGAGGGGAAGATGTCGCGGGCCTCCACCGCCAGCGGCCGCATGTCGGGGTGCTTGATCTTCCAGCGGCCCGACATCTGCTCGACGACCAGCTTGGAGTCCATCCGCACCAGGACGGTGGCGGACGGGTCCAGCGCGTGCGCCGCCCGCAGGCCGGCGATCAGCCCCCGGTACTCGGCGACGTTGTTGGTCGCCCTGCCGATCGACTCGGCGGTCTCCGCCAGCACTTCACCGCTGGCGGCGTCCAGCACCAGCGCGCCGTACCCGGCCGGGCCCGGGTTGCCCCGGGACCCGCCGTCCGCCTCCACGATGAAGCGGCGGCTCACAGGCCGGACTCGGGGGTACGGACCAGGATGCGGCTGCAGTTCTCACAGCGCACGACATCGTCGGCGGCGGCGGCCTTCACCTCGTTCACCACCGTGACATCGAGTTCCAGGCGGCAGCCCTCGCAACGCCGCTGGTACAGCCGCGCCGCGCCGACCCCGCCCTGCTTCTCGCGCAGCCGGTCGTACAGCTTCAGCAGGTCGGCGGGCACGCCCTCCGCGATCCGCTCGCGCTGCTTGCGGACGGTGTCCTCCTCGGCGTCGATGACGGACAGCGCCTCGTCGCGGCGCTCGACCAGCTCCGCCTCCCTGGCCTCCAGGTCGGTGACGGCGGTGGCCAGTTCGGCGGCGCGCGCCTCGGCGGCCTCCTGCCGCTCCATGACCTCCAGGACGACGGTCTCCAGGTCGTCCTGGCGGCGGGAGAGCGAGACGATCTCGCTCTGCAGCCCGGACAGGTCCTTGGGGTTGGTGACCAGGCCCGAGTCCAGCCGCTCCTGGTCGCGGGCGGCCCGCTTGCGTACCTGGTCGACGTCCGCCTCGGCCTTGGCCTGCTCGCGGGCGGTGTCGCTGCTCTCGGTGCGGGCGGCCACCAGCAGCGAGCGCTGCTGGGTCAGTTCGCCCTCCAGGGCGCGGATCTCGGCGTGCTGGGGCAGGTTCTTGCGCTGGTGCGCGAGCTGCGTGAGCCGGACGTCCAGGTCCTGGACGTCGAGCAGCCGGATCTGATCGACGGGCGCGGCTTTCAGTTGGGGGCTCCCGGGGTGGTGTTGGGGTCGGATGATGCGTGCGCGGTCCAGGGGTCCGTGACCCGGTGGGAGACGTGCGTGCGCAGCCCCCAGCCGTGCCGTTCGGAGACCGCGTCCAGTTCGGCGGCGGCCAGCGCGCACCAGGGCCATTCGGTGGCCCAGTGCGCGGCGTCCACCAGGGTCAGCCCGGTGTGCTCGCGGGCCTCGGAGGCGGGGTGGTGCCGCAGGTCGGCGGTGACGTACGCGTCGACGCCGGCCGCCCGGACCGCCGCGAAGAGGCTGTCCCCGCTGCCGCCGCAGACCGCGACCGTACGGATCGGGCGGTCGGGGGCGGCCGGGTCGGCGGCCACGCGGACGCCCTGCGCGGTGGCGGGCAGCCGCTCGGCGGCGTACCGGGCGAACTCGGCGGGGGTCAGCGGCCGGTCGAGCGCGCAGATCCGGCCGAGTCCGCGCCGTCCGGACGGGTCGGTGGGATCGGGGATCAGGGGCCCGGTGACCCGCAGATCAAGGGCGCCGGCGAGCGCGTCGGAGACGCCCGGGTCGGCGCGATCGGCGTTGGTGTGGGCGACGAACAGCGCCACATCGTGTTTGATCAGCTGGTGGACCACGCGCCCCTTGAAGGTGTCGGCGGCCACCGAAGTGGTACCGCGCAGATACAGGGGGTGGTGGGTGATGAGCAGCTGGGCGCCGCGTTCGATCGCCTCGTCCGCGATCTCCTGGACCGGGTCGACGGCGAACAGCACGCGGGAGACGGGGGCTTGCGGATCGCCGCAGACCAGGCCCGTGGCGTCCCAGTCCTCGGCCAGCGCGGGGGGCCACAGAGCGTCGAGCGCGGAGATGACATCGGAGAGTACGGGCGGCACGCGCTCAGGCTACCCGGCCCCGCGCCCGCCCGGTTTCCGGTGCGGCCCCGGCCCGGTCCGGCCGATGCACACCCCACCCAGGTTGATCTTGCAAACCCCGCTGGGTCACCCTTATGCGTGAAGCGGAGCACGGCGGGTTGTTCGGTCGGCGCGCGAAATCTACCGTCCTGGCCTGGAGGTGAGCGATTTCATGATGTCGATCGCGGCGGACGGATCGTACGCCGCCCGGCTCGTACGGGCCCCGGGCGGGGCGGAAGACGCCTGGTACACGGAACGCTGGACGCTGGACGGTCCCGAACCGTACGCCGTTCCGCTGCCCGCCGGCCAGCCGGAGGAGCCGGACAGCCCGGTGCAGCCGCTCGCGGACGGCCGGGTGCTGATCGCCCGCTACGCGGACGGCCACTACCACCTGGCGCTGCTCTATCCCTCCGGGCCCGAGACCGGCGAACTGCCGCTGGGCGCCCTGGAGTCGTCGGGAGCGCTGCGGCTGCTGCCGCCGGCGCCCGACGGGGCGCGGGTGTACGCGCTGATGGCGGACGACGCGGCCGGTGAGACGGCGCTGTGGCTGGTGTGCGGCGGGGCGTTCGGGCCCGAGCCGGTGACGCGGGTCCCTGGCCACTGCTCGGGCGGCGCCTGGCTGGACGCGGGCGGCCGGCTGCTGGCCCTGGACCGCACGGACCCGGCGACCGGTCACACCCGCACGGTGACGGTGGACGTGGAGGGCGGCGGGCTCCCGAGCGAGCTGCTGCGGATCACCGAGCACAGCAACGACCGGCTGCTGCTGGCCGACCCGGACAGCGGGCTGCTGATGGTCGTCTCCGACGCCCCGGGCGAGGACCGCATCGGATGGGGCGTGCTCGGCAGCCGGCTGCCGGTGCGCTTCCCCGAGGCGCTGCACCCGGACGGTGTGGCGATAAGACCCTTCGCCGTGCAGCCGGGGCAGATGCTGACGCCCGAGGCGTGCGCGGTGGCGCTGGAGCTGTCGGCGCCCGAGGTCGGCGTGCGGTGGGTGGCGGTGTGGCGGGCGCAGCAGCGCGAGGTGCAGCCGATAGCGGCACCGGAGGGCTGGCTGGCGGGCGTCGGGCGGTGGACGGCGGCCGGGGAACTGCTGCTGCCGTACGCGACGGAGGAGTTGCCGTGGGGCCTGGAGCGGGTGCTGGTGCCGGTCCCCGAGCCGCAGCCGCTGCGGCCCGCGCCGGAGACGGCGGTGCCGTACGTGCCCGGTGGGCAGGAGGCGCCCGGAGGGCACGGGCCGCCGGCGTCCGCGGCGCCGGCGAACCAGGGCGTCACCAAGCCCGTGCCGTTGCACCACTCGCCGCTGGCCCGGACCGACTGATCGGGCCGCCGGGTTCGCACGGCGCGGTGGGCCGGTGGGTCGGTCGGGCGGGTGCTTCCGGCGGTCCGGCCGGTCCGTGCCGGGACCCCGGGGCGCGGCTGTCGGCGGGATGGTGCAGCATGGTGGCCACGGACAGCTCGCGGGGGCGGGCAACGGGGACCGTAGGGGGACGATGTGTCCGAAGCCGAGGACACCACGGACATCTTTGACCACGTCCGGCGGGCCAGGGGTTTCATGCCGCTGGACGAGGGCCGGGCGCTGCACGGCGCCGCCGTGCGGGCCGCCGCCCGGCTGGGGCTGCCACTGCTGGAGATCGGCAGCTACTGCGGCCGGTCCACCCTGCTGCTCGCGGACGCCGCGCGCGCGGCCGGTACGGTCGCGGTCACCGTGGACCACCACCGCGGCAGCGAGGAACAGCAGCCGGGCGAGGAGTACCACGATCCGGCGACCGCCGACCCGGCGGATCCCGGGCGGATGGACACGCTGCCGCTGTTCCGGCGCACCCTGGCCGAGGCGGGCGTGGAGGAGTACGTGGTGGCCGTCGTCGGCGGCTCGGCCCGGGCGGCGCGCGCCCTGGGCGGGGGCGGCGGCGGACGGTACGGCCTGGTGTTCATCGACGGCGGGCACTCCGACGCCCAGGCCGTGGAGGACTACGAGAGCTGGGTGCCGCAGCTGGCGGTGGACGGCCTGCTGGTCATCCACGACGTGTTCCCCGACCCGGCGGACGGCGGCCAGGCCCCGTACCGGATCTGGCGGCGGGCGGTGGACTCGGGGGCCTTCGCGGAGGTCTCCGTGTGCCGTTCGCTGCGGGTTCTGCGGCGGACTGTTTCCGACCGCGTCTGAGCAGGTGGAAGGACCTTCCCGGCACGCGATGTTCGGACGCTGTGGGGAAAGTCACGACAACATCACAAGCGTGCCGTCTGGGAAACAGATCAGCCCTCCCCACGGACCGGCGGCGGACTTCATCCGTACGATGGGCCCGCCTAGTGTCTGACCAGACCATGACGACGAGACCGACAAGACGACGAAGGATCTGATGTGAACAACCGCTCACTCACCCGAGGCGACGCTGGAGTGATCGGAGCAGCGGTCCTGCTCTTCATCGCCTCATTTCTCGACCTGTACACGTACTCGGAAGGTGGTCCCAGCTGGAACGGCTGGTCCTCCGACTGGTTCCCGGCGCTGCCCTCGATCTACTTGGCCGGCATCATCGGCGGTGGCCTGATCGTCGGTTCGCGCTTCCTGCCGCAGGCGGACAAGGAGTTCGCCGGGCTGAAGCTGAACCAGTGGGGCATCGCTCTGTCGGTGACCTCGTTCTGGGCCGCGTTCTGGACCATGACCGGCGGCCCGGACGGAATCGACAAGGGCGTGGGCTTCGTGCTCGCGTTCATCGCCACCCTGATCCTCGCAGGTGTCGCCATCGCCACCCCGATGGTGCCCGCGCTCCAGGCGCCGCTGATCCCCGCCGGTGGCCCCAAGGCCCCGCCGTCCGCCTACGGTCAGCCGCAGGCGTACGGCGCGCAGCCCGGTCAGCCCCAGCCCGGTCAGCCGCAGGCCGGTTACGGCTACCCCGGCCCGGGTGCCCAGCAGCCTCCGTACGGTTCGCAGCCCGGTGTGAGCGCCGTGCAGCAGCCGGCCGCCGCCGACCCGAACTTCCAGCCGTTCTGGTTCGCCGTGCCCGCCGCCCGCCCGCTGTACGACGAGAACGGTGCGCCGAACCCGGTCGCCGAGCTGGCGCCCGGTACCTGGTACCTGGCCGTCGAGCAGCGCGGTCAGGCGCTGGTCGCCCAGACCCAGGACGGCCGTCGCGGCGTGCTCCAGGACACCTCCGGGATCCAGCGCGGCTGAGTCGGGCCGTGAGGCCGTAAGCAGGTCTGGCAGACAGACACACGAGGGCGGCGGGCCGGCAACGGCCCGCCGCCCTCGGCTGTGTTCAGGACCGGTCGCAGCACTCCTCGGCCTCCAGGCCGCGCGGCAGCCCCGCACCGCCGAAGACGGCCCCGGTGGCCTCGTCGCCGGTCAGCGCGGCCACCGCCAGCAGGACGGAGCCGGCCGTCCACGCGGTGCGTTCGCGCGGCCAGATCGCTTCGTCCGCGTACACGTACCCGGTCCAGTACAGCCCGTCCGGCGCCCGCAGATGCCCGATCCAGCGCAGGACGCGCGCGGCCCGCTCGCTGTCGCCGACCGCCCACAGGGCCAGCGCCAGCTCGGCGCTCTCCCCGCCCGTCACCCACGGGTTGGTGGACACGCAGCGCACGCCGAGCCCTTCGACCACGAACTCCGGCCAGCGGTCCTCGATCCGGGCCAGCCCCGCCGCGCCGCGCAGCGCGCCCGCGAGCACCGGGTAGTACCAGTCCATCGAGTAACTCGACTTGTCGAGAAAGCACTCGGGGTGGTGCCGCAGCGCGTGTCCGAGCCGCCCGGTGGCCAGTTCCCAGTCCGGCTGCGGGTCGTCCCGCAGTTCGGCCAGGGCGAGCGCGCAGCGCAGCGCCTGGTGGATCGAGGAGCAGCCGGTGAGCAGGGCCCCGTCGCAGGCACTGCCGTCCGGGTCCCGGCGCCAGCCGATCTCGCCTCCCTCGCGCTGGAGTTCCAGTACGAATTCGACGGCCGCGTACACCACGGGCCACATCCGTTCCCGGAACTCCTCGTCCCCGGTGGCGAGATAGTGGTGCAGGACCCCTGCCGCCACGTAGGCGCAGAAGTTGGTCTCCTTGCCCCGGTCGGTGGGCCGGGTGGCGTCGCCGTCGGCGTACGCCGCGTACCAGGAGCCGTCCGGCAACTGGTGGCGGGCGAGCCAGTGGTAGGCGGCGGCGGCGCGGCGGTGGTCGCCGGCCGCGTCCAGTGCCATGGCGGCCTCGATGTGGTCCCACGGGTCCAGGTGGTGCCCCCGGAACCACGGTATGGCGCCGTCCGCGCGCTGGATCCCGGCGATGGCGGCTGCGGTGCCGGCGGCCTGCTCGGCGGTGAACACACCGGGCAGCACGAGCCGTTCCGTGCCGTGCCCGGTGTCCTTGCCGCTCACGCGCGCACCTGCCGCCGGGGCTTGGTCGCGTACACCACGAAGCTCTTGCCGATGAGCGGGTTGAGCAGGTCCTCGGCGAGCCGGGTCGCCAGCGGCTTCTTCATGATGTCCCACACGAGCAGCTTGTGGTACGCGCGCACCGGCAGCGCCTTGTCGTTGTCCACGCCGAAGGCGCACTTCAGCCACCAGTACGGCGAGTGCAGGGCGTGCGCCCAGTGGCTGCCGTACGGGCGCAGGCCGGCCTCCCGGACGCGGGCGAGCAGTTGGCGCGGCCGGTAGATGCGGATGTGGCCGCCCTCGACCTGGTGGTAGGCGTCGCTGAGCGCCCAGCACACCCGCTCGGGGCCGTACCGGGGCACGGTGACGGCGATCCGGCCGCCCGGCTTGAGCACCCGCACCAGTTCGGCCAGGACGCCCTTGTCGTCGGGGATGTGCTCCATGACCTCGGAGATGATGACGGCGTCGAAGGTGGCGTCGGCGAACGGCAGCGCGAACGCGTCGCCCTCGATGGCGACGGCGCTCGCCGCGGCCGGGGCCTCGCCCGCCTCCCGCATGGCGGCGAGCCAGCCGGCCACCGTGCGGACCTCCTCGCCGTTGCGGTCCAGGGCGACGACGTGGGCACCGCGCCGGTAACACTCGAAGGCGTGCCGTCCCGCGCCGCAGCCCAGATCCAGGACGCGGTCCCCCGGGGCGATCGGGAAGCGGGTGAAGTCCACGGTCAGCACCGGGCGGCTCCTTCGGCTGTGGTTCTGTGCGATCAATCCCTGATCGGGTCAGGATCGGGACCGGGTCAGGCGGTGACGGCGGCGCGGTAGCGCTCGACCGTCCCGATGGCGGCCTGCCGCCAGGTGAAACGGGCCAGCACGCGCTCGCGTCCCGCGGCGCCGATGCGCGCCCGCAGGTCGCGGTCCGCCAGCAGCCGGCCGAGGGCGGCGGCGAGCGCGCCGGCGTCACCGGGCGGTACGGCCAGGCAGGTCTCGCCGTCCGCACCCGCGACCTCGGGGATGGCGCCGCCGGTGGTGGCGACCAGCGGGGTGCCGGTGGCCATGGCCTCGGCGGCGGGCAGCGAGAACCCCTCGTACAGGGAGGGCACGGCGGCGACCTGGGCGCCGCGCACCAGGTCACCGAGTTCGGTGTCGCTGATGCCCTTGACGAACTCGACGGCTCCGCTGCCCTCTTCGAAGCCGAAGCGGTCCATGGCGTCGGCCACCGGGCTGCCGGCCGGGGGGCGCGAGCCGACCACCACCAGGTGGGCGGTGGGGTGTTCGGTGCGGACCTTGGCGAGCGCCTCGATGAGGTGGATCAGTCCCTTGAGGGGGACGTCGGCGCTGGAGGTGGTGACGATGCGTCCCGCGATCTCGGGGACGGCCGGGTCGGGGTGGAAGACGCGGGTGTCGGCGCCGATGGGCACGACCCGGACGCGGTCGGGGCGGACCCCGAGGTCGTCGATGATCTGCTGCCGGGAGGAGCCGGAGACGGTGACGACGGACGGCAGCCGGCGGGCGACACGTTTCTGCATGCGCGTGAAGCCGTACCAGCGGCGCAGCGACATGCGGCGGCCCCGGGTGGGGGCGGCGGCCAGTTCCAGGCGGCGGTCCACCGTGATGGGGTGGTGGATGGTGGTGACCAGTGGCAGGCCGAGGCGTCCCGGCAGTCCGAGCAGTCCGTAGCCGAGGGTCTGGTTGTCGTGCACCACGTCGAAGTCGGCGGCGCGGGCCGCGAGGGCGCGGCGGGCGCGCAGCGAGAAGGTGAGCGGCTCGGGGAAGCCGCCGGTGCGCATGGTGGCGACTTCCAGGCGGTCGATCCAGTCCCGGTACTCGTCGCGGCGCGGACTGCGGAACGGGTCGGGCTGCCGGTACAGGTCGAGGCTGGGCAGCGGGGTGAAGGTGACGCCCTCGCCGAGGGAGTCCAGGACGGGGTAGGGCTGGGCGCCCATGACCTCGACCCGGTGGCCGAGCGCGGCGAGTTCGCGGGAGAGGTGCCGCACGTACACGCCCTGGCCGCCGCAGAAGGGGTTGCCCTTGTAGGTCAGCAACGCGATGCTCAGTGGGCGGTCCACGCCTGCCTCTGCGGTCACGCCCGGCCCCCTCGGTCAAGCGGCTACTCACGGGTAAGTCACAAGGTTCCGGAGAAACATAGCCTGCCCACCACGAACGGGTCGTAGCCGGGGAAGGTGATGAACACCACGTGCCGGCCCGTGAGTGGGGCGCGGACGTGCGGGAAAGCGGCTGAAACCGGGCGGATAGAGTGGGCCGACCGTCCGCAGAAAGGCATAGCGCAGATGCATCTCCCGCGCCGCGGCGCCCTGGCCCTGGCCGGCGCCGCCGTGATCGCCCTGACCACACCGTGGGGTGCCGTCGCCGCGCCCGCCGCGGACGACGCCCTCCCCGACGCCCTGTTCGGCTCCGCCGACCCGTCGTACGACGGGGTGTGGCGGCAGTCGGTCGCGCTGCTCGCCCAGGACGCGGCGGGCTACACGCCGGCGCCCGAGGCAGTGGAGTGGCTGCTGCAACAGCAGTGCACGGACGGCTCGTTCCTGTCCTACCGGGCCGACCCGGAGGGCGAGGCGTGCGCCGATGTGACGCTGGCCGACTCCAACGCGACGGCGATGGCGCTCCAGGCGCTGGCCGCGCTCGGCGGCCACGACGAGGCCGTCGCCGGAACGGTGAACTGGCTGACCGGGGTGCAGAACCCGGACGGCGGCTGGAGCTACAACCCGGGCGGCGCCAGCGATGCCAGCTCCACCGCCGTGGTCGTCTCGGCGCTGACGGCGGCGGGCACGGACCCGGCGGAGGTCGTACGGGGCGACGCGAGCCCGTACGACGCGCTGGCCGGGATGCAGTTGGGCTGCACCGCGCCGGCCGCCGAGCGCGGCGGGTTCGCCTGGCAGCCGGACCTGGACTCGGGCGCGCTGACGGTGAACGACGCGGCGACGGTGGACGTGGTACTGGCCCTGCAGGGCGCCGGGCTGCTGGTGACACCGAGCACGCCGGCGGAGGGCGACGCCCCCGGCACCGACACCGCGCCGGTGGCGCTGGAGTGCGACGGCGGCGAACCGGTCGGCGAACTCACCCCGCGGACCGCCGCGTCGGCGGGCGCCGCCTACCTCACCGCACGCCTTGAGGCGGGCGGCCAGCACCTGGTCACGGCCTTCCCCGGCGCGGAGGAGCAGCCGGACTTCGGCTCGACCGCCCGTACGGTGATCGCCCTGGCCGCGGCCGGGCACAGCGAGTCGGCCCAGGCCGTTCTCGACTGGCTGCGCGAGCACCACGGCGGCTGGGCCGACTACGCGGCGAACCCGGCGGCGGTGGGCACCCTGGTGCTGGCCGCGCACGCGACGGGCACGGCGCCGGAGAGCTTCGGCGGGACGGACCTGATCAGCGAGCTGTCGCTGCTCGGCCCGGCCCCGGACGGCGCGGGCATGGCCACCGACCCGGCCTCGTCCACGGAGGACAGCGGCTCCGGCTCGCTGGTGTGGGTGCTGCTGATCGGGCTGGCCATCGGGATCGGCATCGGCGTGGTCATGAGCATGCGGCGCAAGGCCGCGCCCGCCCCCGAGCAGGCGCGGACCGCGACGGCGGAGCCGGACCAGGGGCAGTCCGCCCCCGAGCAGGGGCAAGCCCAGGAGCCGACCGAACCCGAGCAGGAGCAGCCGGAGCGGAAGCAGGAGAGGCCCGAGTCCCCCGCGCCGAAGAAGGACGAGGAGTAACGGTGCGGCGCGCGCTGGCGCTGTCCGCCGCCCTGCTGCTCCTGCTGTGCCTGCCCGCCAAGGCGTGGGCGGCGAGCTACGCCTACTGGTCGTTCTGGCAGTGGGACGCGGGCTCGGGCAGCTGGGCGTACGCGGCGGAGGGACCGGGCACGGCGCGCGTCGCCGAGGGTGAGGTGGTCGGCTTCCACTTCACGACGAGCGAGAACGCGACGGCCGCACCGGTCGCGCCGCGCGGCGCGACCGAGCACGCGGAGATCTGCCCCGGCGATCCGGCCGGGGTGGCGGTGGTCATCGACTTCGGCACGGCGGACGGCGCCCCGGACGCCCGTACGGCGTGCGCCCCGGACGCGGCCGGAACGACGGCCGCCACCGCCCTGGCGGCGGTGGCCGAGCCGCTGCGCTACGCCTCCAACGGCATGCTGTGCGGCATCACCGGCTATCCGGAGACCGGCTGCGGTGAGGCGGCGCCCGCCGCGAGCGAGGACACCGCGAGCGAGAGCGACGACGGCGCCTCACCGCTGCCGGTGATCGCGGCGCTGTCGGCGGTGGCGGTGCTGGCGGTGGCCGGTCTGTGGCGCGCCCGCCGCCGCGACCCTTCCTGACCGCGTCCGCGACCGTTCCTGACCCGCGTCCGCGCGCGTACGACCTCAGGGCCGCATGACGATCTTTCCCACGTGTCCTCTGCGGGAGAGTTCCTCCTGCGCCCGGGCGGCCTGCTCCAGGGCGAAGCTCGCGGCGACGACGGGCTGTACCTCCGCCCGGCGCGCCAGGTCCATGAGGAGGTCGAAGTGTGCGGGTGTGTGCATCGCGGAGCCGATGACCTGGGCGTTGTGCAGGTAGAGCCGGCGTACGTCGAAGGCCACTCCGTAGCCACCGAGCGCTCCGGCGATGACCCACCGGCCTCCTTCGCGCAGCAGCGGGAGTCCTTCGGCGACCAGTTCGCCCGCCACGACATCGAGTGCGACGTCGATGCCCTGCGGGGCGGCGGCGCGGAGCTGCCCGGTGATGTCTCCCGCGCGGTCGATGACGTCGTGCGCGCCCGCCTCGCGTACCGCGTCGATCTTGGTTCCGCTGCTGATGGCGATCACCCTGGCGCCGCGCGCGCGGGCGATCTGCACCAGCGCGATGCCCACCCCGCCGGACGCTCCCGAGACCAGTGCGGTGTCGCCCTCGCGCAGCCGGCCTCGCTCGATCATGCCCAGCGCCGTGCCGTAGGCGGTCGGCAGCGTCGCGAGCTGTTCGTCCGTGAGCGGGGATTCCGTCACGTCGTGCACCCGCTTCACCGGCGCCGTCACGTACTCGGCGTATCCGCCGTCGCGTTCGCTCCCCATCAGGCCCACCGGGTTGGCGTCCGGCCCCTCGGTGTCGTAGATCGCGGGGTCGACGACCACCCGGCGCCCCACCAGATCCTCGGGTGCGCCGGTCCCGACGGCCACGACGCGGCCTGCCACGTCGGCGCCCTGGATGCGCGGGAAGTCGATCGGGCCTCGCCAGCCCGACAGCGCCCCGGGGTCGTCCGGGCGGCCGTAGGCACCCTCCCGCGTCCACAGGTCGGTGTTGTTCAGCGCCACCGCGCCGACCCGGACCAGCACCTCCCCTTCACGGGGGGCGGGGACGGGGACCTCCGTCAGTTCAAGGACCTCCGGCCCTCCGTGCCTGGTGATGCGGACCGCTCGCATGACATCGGACGCACTCATCGCTTGAACCTCCTCAGGTATACTGATCGGTGAACTTCTCCCACTGTACACCGTTCTGTGAAGGGGGCCCGTCGTGGACGAAGCGCGGCCCATGACGCCCGCCGGCCGCCGCATTCTGGCGGCCGCGGAGGAGTTGTTCTACCACCGGGGCATCACGGCGGTCGGGGTGGATCTGATCGCCGAGCACTCCGGTGTGACCAAGCGGACGCTGTACAACCGGTTCGGTTCGAAAGAGCACCTCGTGGCCGCCTACCTCACGGAACGCGACCGGCGCTGGCGGGCCCATGTCCGGGCCGCCGTCGACGCCTGCGACGCTCCGGCCGAGGCCGTCACCGCCCCCTTCGAGGCCCTGCGGACCTGGAGCGGGAGCAACACCCGCGGCTGCGCCTTCATCAACGCGCTGGCGGAGCTCCCGGACCCCTCGCACCCCGCGCACCGCGTCGCCGCGCGCCAGAAGCTCTGGCTGCGGGACCTGTTCGCGGAACTCGCCACCGCGGCGGGCTGCCCGCACCCGGACGCCCTCGCCACCCGGCTCCTCGTGCTGCACGAGGGCGCCGTCGCCACGCAGCCCCTCGCGCTGGACACCCTTCCGGAGACCGCCGGCCTGGCCCGCGCCCTGGTGCGGGCCGGCACATCGCCGGGCCGGTAGAGCGCTGTCGGCGGGATGCCGCCGTGCCGGGCGGGCCGGATGCCCGCGATCACCCGGCGAAGGATGGGCCTCGGCGCGGGACGCCCAGGCCCTACAGCGCCGTGTGCTGCTCCAGCGACTGGCGGGTGTTCACGCCGTACACCCCCCACTCGTCCCCCTGCACGCCGTACGCCATCTGGAAGCGGGCCACCGCGTCGGCGGTCCGTTCGTCGTACGTGCCGTGCGCGGGCCCGTCGTAGACCCAGCCCAGCTGGCGGAGCCGCTGCTGGAGCTCCACCACCTGCTCCCCGGTGTCGCCCTCCCGCAGCACGCCGCCCGGCGGGTCGGGTGAGGGCAGCGGCTCGGAGGGGAGCGTCTCCTCGGGCGGCTCGTCAGGGTCCTCGGGGGCGGGCGGCGGGGCGGGCTCGGCGGGCGGCGACGGTTCGCCGGTCTCGGTGACCGGCGGGGGCGGCGGCGGGGGCACCGGCACGGTGCCGTCGTCCGCGTCCGGGCCGGTGTCGGTGCCGTTCCCGGTGTCCGCTTCCGTCCCCGCCCCGGGGGAGGGCGAGGGCGGCGGCGCGGGGGGACCGTAATCCCACCGGTCACCGCCGTCGGGCAGCGTTCCGCCGTCCGGCAGCGGGTCGCCGTCCGGCAGGGAGATCATCGGGCCGTCCTGGCTCTTCTCCAGGGCCTCGTTGGTGCGGCCCTGCCCGCCCATCAGCGAGGCGGCCAGCGCCGTGCAGCCCACCACCGCCGCCGCCATCGCCCCGCCGGCGGCGGCGGCTGCCCGGGTGCGCTGCCTGGGCTTGCGGTGCGCGCCCTGGGCCCGGGCCTCCGGGGTGGCCTGCAGGGGCACCCGCGGCATCGCGCGGCGCTGCTGGGGCGGGGACTCGACCGAAAACAGCGCCACATCGGCCGGATCGGGACCGGTGACGGAGGAGGGTACCGGACGTGACAGCGAGTGCGTGAGACACCCGCAGGCGGGCTCCCCACTGGGTTCCGCCGGGCGTCCGCATATCAGGCAGTCGGCGTCCTGGGACATCGCGCCACCCTTCCCCCTCGATTGGCAGCGATTATGCACCACCCGTACGAGTGATGCCCGTCTCTCGTTCAACAAGCCAGCACCCGAATTTACGGACAAGATGGTGCAGAACGAATCGAACACCGTAGCTGTCCGTTACAAGCACTCATGCGTCCGTGCCCAAAAGGGCAGTCGGCCCCTTCTGTCCCTCCCGCCCCTTCTCCCCCCCTCTCTCCCCACTCCCCCAACCCGCGAGGAGGCGACGCCCCGTATGACGGCGCAGCCCGCGACACCCGCCGATGCCGGCCCTCCACCACCGCCCGAGCCGGAGACCCGCTCCCGTGCCGCCCTGTGGCTCTCGCTCGGCACCCTCATGCTCGGGCTGTTCCTCGCGGCCCTGGACCAGACGATCGTGGCCACCGCCCTGCCGACCATCGTCAGCGACCTCGGGGGCCTGAACCACCTCTCCTGGGTGGTCACCGCCTACCTCCTCGCCTCCACCGCCGGTACGCCGCTGTGGGGCAAGCTCGGGGACCAGTGGGGCCGCAAGAAGCTGTTCCAGCTGGCCATCGTGATCTTCCTGATCGGCTCCGCGCTGTGCGGCCTGGCCCAGAACATGGGCGAGCTGATCGCCTTCCGCTTCTTCCAGGGTCTGGGCGGCGGCGGGCTGATCGCGCTGTCGATGGCGATCGTCGGCGACCTCGTACCGCCCCGGGACCGTGGCCGCTACCAGGGCCTGTTCGGCGCCGTCTTCGGCGCCACCAGCGTGCTCGGCCCGCTGCTGGGCGGCTTCTTCGTGGACCGGCTCTCCTGGCGCTGGGTCTTCTACATCAACGTCCCCGTCGGCGCCGTCGCCCTCGTGGTGATCGCCCTCGTGCTGCACCTCCCGGCCCGCCGCAGGCGCCACACCATCGACTACGCGGGCACCTTCCTCGTCGCCGCCGTCGCCACCTGCCTGGTGCTGATCGCCTCGCTCGGCGGCTCCACCTGGGCCTGGGCCTCCTGGCAGATCGCCGGCGTCGCCGTCCTCGGCCTGCTCTGCCTCGCCCTGTTCATCCGGGTCGAGGGGCGCGCCGCCGAACCCGTCCTGCCGCTGTCCCTCTTCCGCATCCGCACCTTCTCGCTGTGCTGCGGCATCGCGTTCATCGTGGGCTTCGCGATGTTCGGCGCGATCACCTACCTGCCCACCTTCCTCCAGGTGGTGAAGGGCATCTCGCCGACCCTCTCCGGGGTCCATCTGCTGCCGATGGTGCTGGGCCTGCTGTTCACCTCGACCCTCTCGGGGCAGCTCATCAGCCACACCGGCCACTGGAGGATCTACCCGATCATCGGCACCGCGGTCACCGCGCTCGGGCTGGTCCTGCTCCACAACCTCAGCCCCTCCAGCGGCACCTGGGAGACGAGCCTGTACTTCCTCGTCTTCGGCATGGGCATCGGCGGCGTGCTCCAGGTGATGGTGCTGGCCGTCCAGAACGCCGTGGGGTACGAGAACCTCGGCGTCGGCACCGCCGGGGTGACCTTCTTCCGCTCCATCGGCGCCGCCTTCGGCGTGGCGGTGTTCGGCACCATCTTCACGCGCCTGCTCGGCGACAAGCTCAGCGCCGATCTGCGCGGCGTCGCGCCGCCGCCCGGCGTCAGCCGCGACACGCTGCTCCACGACCCGCGCGGCATCGCCCTGCTCCCCGACGGGCTGCGCGTCAACGTCCTGCACTCCTACTCCTCCGCCATCACCAGCGTGTTCCTGTACGCGGTGCCGGTGATGGCGATCGGCTTCGTGCTGGCCTGGCTGCTGCGCGAGGAACCCCTGCGGCGCAGCGTGCAGGCGCCGGACGCGGCACAGACGGTACCGCCGACCCCGGTGGTGCGCTCCTCGCACGACGAGTGCCTGCGCGCGCTGTCCAAGCTCGGCAGTTACGCGGGGCGGCGCGAGGTGTACGAGAACGTGGCCCGCCGTTCGGGCACCGGCCTGGAACCGGCGGCCTGCTGGCTGCTGCTGCGCATCCACCGCGACGGCCGGGCCGAGCCCGCGCTGCTCGCGGACCGGCACGGGGTCCCGGTCGAGGTCATCACGCGGGCCGCCCGCACCCTGGAGGAGCGCGGCGAGGCGGTGCGGGAGGGCCTGGATCTGCACGCGACGACGCGGGGGCGGGCGACGACCGCCGCGCTGGTGCGGGCCCAGGAGGAGGAACTCGCCTCACTGCTGGGCGACTGGTGGGGTCCGGGCCGCCCGCACGATCTGGAGGTGCTGGTGCGCGAGCTGTCGGCCGAGCTGGGGGCGGCGAACGGCGACTGGCCGGGAGGTGAACACCGTTGACGAGTACGGGGGTGGGCTGGCGGTGACCGGGCTCCGTTTTGTATCGTAGAAAAACAAAGTGGTTCCGCCCGCTCCCCGACCTTGCGGGCGGGGCCACTGGGTTTTGTGCTGTCCGCTGTTTGGAGCTCCGCGATGCCGACCGCCGCACTCACCGCCCGCGCCCTCCTGCTGGACATGGACGGCACCCTCGTGGACTCGGACGCGGTGGTCGAACGGCTGTGGCGGGCCTGGGGCGAGGAGCACGGAGTGCCCTTCGAGCAGGTCCTGCGGGTCGTCCACGGGCGGCAGGGGTACGCCACCATGGCGGAGCTGCTGCCGGACCGCCCGATGGAGCTGAACCACGCGGACAACGCGCGGATGCTCGCCGCCGAGACCAGCGACGTCGAAGGCATCGTGCCGATCCCCGGCGCCCACCGCTTCCTGGCCGCCCTGGAGGCCGGAGCCCTGCCGCACGCCCTGGTCACCTCGGCCGATGTGGCGCTCGCCACCGCCCGGATGACGGCGGCCGGGCTGCGCATCCCGCGGCCCCGGATCACCGCCGAGTCGGTCAGCGCCAGCAAGCCGGACCCGGAGGGCTTCCTCAAGGGCGCCGCCGAACTGGGCATGGCGCCGGCCGACTGCGTCGTCTTCGAGGACTCCGCCGCCGGCATCGCGGCCGGTCTGGCCGCCGGGATGCGCGTGGTGGGGATCGGCCCGCGGGCCGCCGCCCACGGGCCGACCGTGGCCGTACCCACCCTGGAGCACGTGACGGTCGACCCGCTGCCGGGCGGTGAGGGCCTGACCCTCACGCTCGTCGTCGAGGACGCTCAGCCGGCGATCGCCTCGTAGAGGCTCCAGGCCGCCAGCACCAGCATCACGCACGCCGCGACGCGCGTGATCAGCCGCATCGGCACCCGCTTGAGCAGCGCCCGGCCGCCCAGGATGCCGATCCCGGCCACCGCGCACAGCGCCGCGAACGCGCCGATACCCACCGACAGCCAGTCGTCGTACCGGGCCGCCAGGTTGGCGGTCATGATCTGGGTGAGATCGCCGAACTCGGCGACCAGGATGAGCATGAAGCCCGAGCCCGCGACCTTCCAGAAGGACGCGCTCGTGGGCTCCTTGATCTCCTCGTCCTCCTCCGCCTTGCTGCGCAGCAGATAGAGCCCGCCGCCCAGGAAGAGCAGGCCGACGACGGCCTGGAGCGGGCGCTGCGGCAGCAGGGTGAGCACCGAACCGGCCGCCACCGCCAGCACCACGTGGAGGGCGAAGGCGGCAGCGACCCCGGCGAAGACGTAGGAGGCACGGAAGCGGGTGCCCAGCAACAGGCCGGCGAGCGCGGTCTTGTCGGGCAGTTCGGCAAGGAAGATGACGCCGAAGACCACGGCGGCGGTAGTCAGGGAGAACACGGGGATTCCTCATGAGGGTGGATCGGACGGGCCGACGGCCGTGCCGAGGAATCCGCGGGAGAGCGCACGCTTCGGCACGGCAGCGTCATGGACACTGCTGGCCGAAGGTCTCGCTGGCGGACGCTCACGCGTCCGCTCCGGGCGCCGGGCCCCGGGGGGCCAGTATGTCGACGGTCCGGCGAAGAGCTACTCCCCTTCAGACGCCTCCACTGTACGCGACACCCTCAGTCCGTGAACGCGACCGTGAGGCACGCCACTCTGCCGCCCGCGACCCCGTGGTCCCCGGTGGCGTGCTCGTGCAGCACCAGGGAGTTGGCCTCGCCCGGCCGGAACACCCACGCGTGCCGGGAGACCGCCGTGCCCCGGCCCTGGGAGTCGGCGGTGAAGTCGAGCCACACCTCGTTGCGGGGGTTCGCCGCCCCGGGGTCCTCGCCGGGCACGTTCTGGTAGTGCGGACCGGAGTCGGCGGGGTCCTCCCCGCACGGGGACTCGTGCACATGCGCCCCGAAGGTGTGCCCCGGCAGCACCCCCCGCACCTCCAGCTCCACCGTCATCGCGTCGCCCGTCACGCGCTGCACCACCTGGATCCGGGCACCGGCGGGCACCACGTCCTCGTCGTACGTCAGCGCGTCACGGTCGGCGCTCTCACCGGGCGGGACGGCGTACCCCCACGCCCGCAGCCAGTGCGCCCCGTCACCCCCGGCGCGGGCCTGCGCGATCCCCGTGCCCGCCAGCGTCAACACCATCGCGGGGGCCAGCGAGCGCGCCAGCGAGCGCATCCGCCGCCCCTTCCGCACACCGCTTGTCCCCGTGCTCCGCACACCCATGTCCGTTCTCCTCACACGCCGCTGCGCATAGCCCCTCACCTGGGGCGTTTCCACACGATGCCCCCCTCGGGAGCGGGGCGCCCGCCGTACGCACCCGCGTTCACCGGCTGGATGACGCGGGCGTACGCTGTACGGCGGTACGTGTACGCACGACATGGGGAACGACCGTGCACAGGAATGCGTCACTATCGAGAACATCCAGCGACGAGGACGGCTGACGGCCCAACGGCTGCGCGGGGAGCGGGGAACACGTGTTGGAGACCTTGGGGGTCCTGCTCTACGCCCCGTGGATCTACCTCGTCGTCGTGCTGTTCATCCTGCTCGACGTCTTCCTCCCGGTGCTCCCCAGCGGCGCCGTCGTGGTCACCGCGGCAACCATCGCGGGCGGTACGGCCATGGACGTGGCGGGCCTGCCGGCCCCCAACCCCGGAGCCCATCTGCCGCAGCTGGCCCTGCTGATGCTGTGCGCGGCGACCGCCTCGTTCCTCGGTGATCTGTGCGCCTACCGCCTCGCCCTGCACGGCGGACGCCGCTTCGACACCGCCATCGCCCGCTCCCGGCGCCTCTCCAGCGCCCAGGTACGACTCGGCTCGGCCCTGGCCAGGGGCGGCGGTTCGCTGGTCGTCCTGGCGCGCTTCGCCCCGGCCGGGCGGGCGGTGGTCTCGCTCGGGGCCGGCGCCACCCGCCGCCGGGCCAAGGACTTCCTGCCGTGGTCGGCGCTGGCCGCCGTGGTGTGGACCGGCTACAGCGTCGGCATCGGCTACCTCGGCGGCCAGATCCTGGGCGCGAGCTGGATCAGCACCGGCCTGTCGCTGCTGGCCCTGGCGGTGGCGGGGGCGGTGGCCGTCCGGCTGCTGCGTCCGGCCCCCGCCCAGCCGGCCCCCGCCACCGCGTAGGCAGCGGGGCGACACCGCCCCGCGCCGCCGGTCAGGCGAGTCGGCCGACGCCTCCGTACCAGGACACATCGGCGTGGTCGGGCCGCTCCTCCTCGGGCACCTCGGGCCGCCAGTCCGAAACGACCTGCACCCCGGGCTCGATGATCTCCAGCCCTTCGAAGAACTCCGTGAAACGCGCCTTGTCGCGCAGCGTCAGCGGCACGCCCTGCGCCCGGTAGGCGCGCTGGACGCCCATGGCCGCCTCGGGGGCGATGTCGGCGGTGGCGTGCGACAGGATGAAGTGACTGCCGGAGGGTACGGCGTCTCGCAGCGTCCGCACGATCGATTCCGGCTTCTCCTCGTCGCCCACGAAGTGCAGCACGGCGACCGCCAGAACGCCCACCGGCTCGCTGAAATCGATGAGTTCACGGGTGCGCGGGTGGTCGAGGACCGCGCGCGGATCGCGGGCGTCGCCCTGGATGACAGCCGTGCGCCGGTCCTGGGCGAGCATGGCGCTGCCGTAGACGAGCACGATCGGGTCGTTGTCGACGTAGACGACGTGTGAGGTCGGGTCGTGGCGCTGGGCGACCTGGTGGACGTTCTCGGCGGTCGGCAGCCCCGAGCCGAGATCGATGAACTGCCGTATGCCCGTCTCGCGCACCAGGTACTGGACGGCGCGGCCCAGGAACTTGCGGTTCTCCCGGGCGGCCGTGCGCAGCAGCGGAAAGGCGGTCAGCGCCTTCTCGGCGGCTTCGCCGTCCACGGTGTAGTGGTCCTTGCCGCCCAGCAGATAGTCGTACATCCGGGCGGCGTGCGGCTGGTCCGTGCGCAGGTCCACCGGACCACCCGTCTCGTCGTTGAGCTCTGCCACTCCGGCTCCTCACTCCGTCATTGAACAGTCAACTCCGAGCAGACTAACGGTGCTTGCGCCACGCGGGTTTGCGGGCCATTCGAAGGAACGGTGAATGCTCACCGCATACGGCGGCGGTGCGCGGCGACCCGCTCGCGGGAGGCGCAGGCCGGGGAGCAGTAACAGCGGGGGCTGCCGGGGCCGGTGCCGAGGAAGAGAGTGCCGCAGCGCGGCGAGGCGCAGGTGCCCCAGGCGGCGCGGCCGTACTCGGTGAGGACTTGCGCCAGGGCGAGGGCGCTGGAGGCGAGGAACCAGTCCGCCCAGCCGGCGTCGTCGCCCCGGTCGACGTGCAGGTGCCAGGGCTGCCCGTCGTGCCGGGAGAGGCGGGGGCGGGCACCGCAGTCGGCGAGGATGTGATTGAGGGCGTGGGCGGCACGGTCGGTGCGGGCGTCGGCGGCGGCGTCGTCCTCGGCGCCGGTGTCGGGGCGGGGTTCGGAACCGCCCGGGTCGGTCAACACCTCGTCCAGGAGCCGCTGGACGGCGCCGCGCAGGGCGGCCGCGTCACCCTCGTCGAACGCTTCCCCGGCCACATCGACGGGCCGCTCCCCGTGCCGTACCAGCAGTTCCGCGAGCGCGTCCCGGGTCAGGCCGGGGGTGGCGCGTACGGCGTTGGCGAGAGCGATCGCCCGTTGGGCGGGACGGAACCCCTGCTTGACCATGGCCCGACTGTAACGTCTTATTTCCATAAGCCGCTACAGAGCCGCAGAGCCACGAACCGCCGCATGTCCCGCTATCTGACGACGGCGTTCCTGGCCCGGCTCGCCGAGGAGGGCATGGCGGTGGCGCTCGCCCTGCTGGCGCTGCACCGCACCGGCAGCGCCGCCCAGGGAGCCTTCGTCCTGACGGCCTGGATGGCGCCGCATGTACTCGCCGCGCCCTTGGTGGGCGCGCTGCCGGCCCGCTGGTACGGCGCGGCGCTGGGGATCTTCGCGGCGGCCATCGCCGCCCTGGCGGCGTCCGTGGGGCACGCGCCGCTGCCGCTGACCGCGGCCATCGCGGTGGCGGGCGGCAGTTGCGGCCCCGTGGTGGCCGGCGGCCTGTCCAGCCTGGTCGCCGGGCTCGCCCCCGCCGGCCGGGACCGCACCCGCGCCTACGGCCTGGACGCGACCGTCTACAACGCCGCCTCGGTGGCCGCCCCGGCGACGGTGGGCGTGCTGGCGGCCCTCACCGGCCCGGGCCGGGCCATGCTGGCGCTGGCGGCGTCCGCCGCGACGGCGGCCCTGCTGACGACGGCCCTACCGCGGCCCCCGGCTCCCGCCCGCACGCCCCCGCGCGCCGGACTGACGGCGGCCATGACAGCGGGTATGACGGCGCTGTGGCGGGTCCCGCAGCTGCGGGCCGTCACAGCGGCCACCTCCCTGGCCTTCCTCGGGGTGGGCGGACTGACCACCACCACCGTGCTGCTCGCCGAGGAGCGGGCGTTCCCCGGCGGCGGCAGCCTGCTGCTGACGGTGTTCGCCCTCGGCGCCCTCGCCGGCGCGCTGGCCACCGCCCGGCTGCGCCGCCCCGTACCGCCCGCCCGGCTGGTCACGGTGACGCTGGCCGGAACCGGAGTGGCCCTGGGCGCGGCGGCGTTGGCTCCGTCGCCGGTGCTCTGCCTGCCGCTGTACGCGCTCGCGGGCCTGTGCGACGGCCCGCTGCTGAGCGCCACCCTCCGCATCCGCGCCGATCACGCCCCGGACCACCTGCGCGCCCAGGTCTTCACCCTGGGCGCCGGGCTGAAGATCACGGCGGCGGCCTGCGGCGCGGCCGTGGTGGGCCTGCTGGCCGCACTCCCACCGGCACTCCTGCTGACGTGGACGGCCACCCTCCACCTGGCCGCCGCCGCCCTCCACACCCACCTCGCCCGCCACACGGTCCCCGCAAGCGACCCGGTGGGCGGCACCACGGCGTGAGCGAGGCCGGCGCGAGATCGCCGACGGGCCGGACGGAGCCGGAGGCGCACGGCGCGCCCCGGCCGGCGGAAACCGGCACCAGCTCCTGGGCACCGGGCCCGCTGGACGGATCGTCCCGGTGCGGCACCACCTCGGACAGCCCCACCCCGCCTGCTGCCCGCACCACCTCCGTCTCCCGTCGGCCGGGGGCGGTGCGACGGCCCGTCACGGCGCTTCCGTCGGGCACGCAGACAGGCGGCCGGGCGCTCAGAAATGCGTGTCGATGCCGAACACCCGTCGCAGCTGCGCCATGTCGTGCCGGTCGCGGTCGGTGGGTTCGTACCCCTGGTGGAAGTACACCTGCTGCCGCGCCGACAGACACGGCACGGTGGCACCATCGATCGTGCCCGTGACGAAGCAGGACGCGGGATAGCGGAAGGGCCGCCCGGGGTCGGGTGCGCACTGGAGGGCGCTTCCGTCCGCGGCGAACTCCAGGGGGTGCAAATCGATCTCCCGGCCCCGGGCGTCCGCGACCACGAAACGCACGGGCCGCCAGTCGGTGGTCTCGGCGAACCCGGCACCGGCCAGCGCGGCCAGCAGCGCCGGTTCCTGTTCCGCTCGGTGCATCAGATCCAGATCACGGTGGTCCCGCGTCCGCTCCCCCACCAGCGCGTCGATGCCCCATCCACCGCCGACCCAGACCTCGGCGCCGGCCGCCCGCAGCAGCGCCAGGATCTCCCGTACGTCCGCGCCGTTCACCGTCGCCCCGGCAGCAGGATCAGCCCGGCCACGGCGGCCAGGAACCAGCCCAGCGGCAGCATGGTCATGCTGCCGAACACGGAGGCGAGCAGCGCGAACGGCACCGCGAGCGTCAGCACGACGACGGCGGCGCGCCGTACGACTCCGCCCCCGGCCCACTCGGCGCGCAGCGGGCCGGACCGCCGCCACAGCATCCACAGCCCCAGCGCGCCGGGCACAGTGGCGAACAGCAGGAACGGCAACGGCGGTCGGGGCATGGCGGAGGTGACCGCGCCGTCCGGGCCCGCGAGTTCGACCAGGCCCACCACCAGGATGACCGGCCCCATGAGGCCGAAGAAGCCGGCGACCAGCCGCGGCACCGGGTAACCGGCGAACGCCGGTACCGGCCGCCGGCCGAGGCCGAACGGCATCGAGCGCCGCGACATCAGCTCAAGACGGCGTGCCGCGTCGCGGAAGTCCGTGGCGACGATCCAGCCGAACGCGGTCGCCGTCAGCCCCCACATCACCGTGAACAGACCACTGTTCATCGTCCGGCCCGCCCCTTCTCCCCCGACGCGGGACACCGCGCCCCGCACACCACGAAGCCCCGCCCCCCACAGGGGAGGACGGGCCGGGTGGATCGCACGGGAGTGGGTGCAGACGGGTTCGAACCGCCGACATCCGCCTTGTAAGGGCGGCGCTCTACCGCTGAGCTATGCACCCGCAGATGTGCAACAGCGTACATGGCCGACCGTGGCAGAGTACGCCCGGTCACGTTTCCCCTGCTCATGGAGACCACAGTGCTTTGACACAGTCAGGCAGTATCATGTCAAGCGTGTCCCAGATCATCAAGCGGGCGTACAAATACCGCTGCCACCCGACCACCGATCAGGCGGCACTGTTATACCGCACGTTCGGTTGCATCCGGATGGTCTGGAACAAGGCGCTCGCAGAACGCACCCGGCGGTACAAGGACGAGGGCAAGAACACCTCGTACGTAGATACCGCGAAGTGGCTCACCGCGTGGAAACAGGACCACGAGCTGTCCTTTCTCAGCGAGGTGTCCAACGTCCCACTCCAGCAGTGCCTGCGCGCCCAGCAAAATGCCTTCACGAACTTCTTCGCCAAGCGGGCCCGGTACCCGCGATTCAAGAGCAGGAAAAGGTCGCGGAAGTCGGCTGTCTTCGCCAACAACGCCTTCAGCTTCCGAGACGGTCAGCTACAGCTGGCGAAGACCCGCGAGGCGTTGCCCATCGTGTGGCACCGGCCGCTGCCAGAGGGGGCCCAACCCTCCACTGTCACGGTGTCGCAGGACGCGGCGGGGCGCTGGTTCGTGTCACTTCTCGTGGAGGAGGCCGTCGAACAGCTTCCCCCGAGTAGTGCCACCGTGGGAGTCGACGCGGGCCTGACCCACCTGGTCACCCTCTCCACGGGGGAGAAGATCGCGAACCCTCGGCACGAACGTCGTGACCGGCGCAAGCTGGCCAAAGCGCAGAAAGTTCTGAGCCGGAAGACCCACGGTTCGGCGAACCGCGCCAGAGCACGGTTGCGAGTCAGCCGCATCCATGCCCGGATCGCCGATCGGCGTCGGGATCATCTGCACAAGGTCACCACGAGGCTGGTACGTGAGAACCAAGCCCTGGCCATCGAGGACCTGACCGTGCGCACCATGATGAAGAACCATTCCCTGGCCCGCGCCATCGGCGACGCGAGCTGGGGCGAGTTGCGGCGCATGCTGGACTACAAGACGGGCTGGTACGGGCGCAAGTTGCTGCTCGTGGACCGCTGGTTTCCCAGCTCAAAGCTCTGCTCCACCCCGGGATGCGGCCACATCAACAGCAGGATGCCGCTGAACGTACGGTGGTGGACCTGCCCGAACTGCGGCACGAAGCATGACCGTGATGTGAACGCGGCGAAGAACCTCTTGGCCGCCGGGCGGGCGGACAAGTAAAACGCCTGTGGAGGGTCGATAGGACCGATCCCGGAGTCCTCCGGGGAGGCACGGCCCGATGAATCAGGAAGTTCAATCCCGCGAGGGAATGAAGCCCCCGCCTTCAAGCGGGGAGAAGCCACGAAAGAATGACGGAAGTCGTGGAGTGGGGAGAGTGCACAGTGAGGGCGACGCGTACCGCGAAGGAACTTGCCGGGATCGCGCTGCTGCCGCTCGCGCTGCTGCCCGCCGTGGCACTCGCGCTCCCCGGGGCGTTCACCGGCGGCGGGGTGCGGCGCTGGGGCCGGGGCCGGGTGGATGACCTGCGGAACGAGGCGCAGGCCGCGCAGGACGAGACGGCCGCCGCCTTCTACGACCTCGACACCGCCCAGCGTGAGCTGCGGATCACCATCGAGACCATCACCGCCGCCGCCGACGACACGCGCCGGGCGGGCCGGGTGGCGGCGGACTTCGCCGCGTTCGGCGAGCGCATCGACCAGGTCAGCCACGAGTACATCCGTACCGTCGACTCCCACGACCTCGACAGCGAGGATCTGGACGCCGGGACCGCCTCCCGCGCCCGGCACGACTTCACCCGGGTCCGTGACGAGCTGCGCCGGGTCAAGGCCGATCTGGACCGCTTCGGCGAGAGCCTGGGCCCGCTGCTGGAGCACGCCGAGAACCAGCTGCGCCAGGTCGCCCCGGCCGTGGAGGGCGCCAAGCGGGCGCTGCTGGCCGCGACCTCCGCGCTGGACTCGGTACGCGAGGCCCGGCTGGCCGCCGATCAGCTGGCCACCGCGCTGGCGGCGCTCGGCCCCGAGCTGCGGCTGCTGAACGAGGGCCCGGCCCAGCACGGCATCCAGCCGACCGTGCGGCGCGCCGAGGACGTGCGGCGGCGGGCCGAGGCGATCACCGCGGAGGCCGAGCAGTTGCCGCGTCGTGCGGCGGGGATCGACAAGCGGCTGTCGTCGCTGCGCACCCGGGCGCAGGCGATCACCACCCGTGCCGGGCAGGTGGAGCCGGTGCTGAGCGAGCTGCGGCGCCGGTTCAGCGCGGCGTGCTGGCAGGACCTCCAGCGCGTGCCCGAGCAGGCGGCGGCCTCGGTGCGGGAGGCGGAGAACACGCTGCGTGACGCCCAGCGGGCGCGCGACGAGCAGCGCTGGGACGAGGCGACGGCGCGGCTGGCGGCGGTGCAGACGCTGCTGGGGCGTACCGATGAGTCGGTGTCCGCGGCCGGTGAGCGGCTGCGGCGGCTGAACGAGGTGTCCTTCGATCCGTCGAAGGAGGCGGAGCGCACCAGGTTCGCGATCCGGGACGGGCAGCGGCTGGCGATGAGTGGCCGGTCCGTCCCGGACCCGCGGCACGCCGGGCCGCTGGACGCGGCGGTGGAACGGCTGGACCGGGCGGTGGCCGCTTTGGAGTCGGGGGGCCGCAACCCCGACTACTGGCTGTTCCTGACCGAGATGGAGGCGGTACGTGGCCTGGTCTCCTCCGTCGTGGAGGACATCCGGCGCCGCTAGGCTGTGGCCATGCCGCGTTATGAGTACCGCTGCCGCAGCTGTGGCACCCAGTTCGAGCTGAGCCGTCCGATGGCCGCGTCCGGTGATCCCGCGGTGTGTCCGGCCGGGCACGAGGACTCCGTCAAGCTGTTGTCGACCGTCGCGGTCGCCGTTGCCGGGGGTGCGGGTTCCCCGGCCGCCGCGGGCCCGGCGCCGGCGGCCGGTGGCGGCGGTGGCTGCTGCGGGGGCGGCTGCTGCGGTTGATGCGTCCCGTTATGGGGTCCATGGTGGAGAGATGGCCACTACGCATTCGCACGACCGGGTGCCCGAGGTCGGACTGCGGGGTCTGTTCCTGCGGGCCAGGCTCGATGAGCATCTGCCCGCCGAGCACCGCCTGAGCACGGTCTACCGGATCGGTGCCGGGCTCATGGGGCTGGCGCTGATCGTTTTCGGGGTCTTCGGCGTCATCCAGCGCATCGGTTTCTTCTCCACCGGGGACAACACGATCGCCGGGCTGAACGGGAACGGCGCCCTGAGCTGGCTGTCCATCGTCTTCGGCCTGCTGCTGTTCGTCGGCATGATCAAGGGCGGCAATTTCGCCTCCACCCTCAACCTGGTGGTGGGCGTCCTGTTCGTGCTGAGCGGCTTCTACAACCTCGCCGTGCTGGAGACCGGCGCCAACTTCTTGGCGTTCCGCATCCAGAACGTTCTCTTCAGCTTCGTGGTGGGGCTGTTGCTGATGTTCTTCGGGATGTACGGGCGGGTCAGCGGCCGGCTGCCGCACGACAACCCGTACTGGCAGGCCCGGCATCCGGAGCAGGCGGCCGAGGAGCGGCGGCTGCGCGAGAACGCCGCCGCCCGTCAGCACGCCCTCACGCACCGCAGTGACGCGCGAAGGCCCGGAGAATCTCCTCCCCGCAGCTGACCCCGCGCCCCTCCAGGGCGGTGACGTGCGGGGCGCTCCAGCCGGTGTCGGCGAGTTCGCCGTGCCCGGGGCGCCAGCCGGTGTCGGCGGCCAGCAGCAGGTCGGCGTCCAGCAGCGAGTCACCGGCGGCCAGCACCGTACCGGCGCCGGTGCGCCGCGCGATCTCGGCGACGGCGGCCGACTTGGTCAGCGGGCGCGGCACGGCGTACAGCTTGCGGCCCTGGAGCGAGACGGTCCAGCCGCGCGGCCCGGCCCAGTCGGCGAGTTCCTTGGCCCAGGTGTCGGGCAGCAGATCGCGCTCGACGACGAGGTAGGTGAACAGGTCCTCGGCGTCGCGCACCTTCAGCAGCCACCGGGGGTCGGCGGAGCGGCGCAGATGGTCGCGTACCTCGGCCAGGGGGGCGCATTCGGCGGCCAGGGTGCGCCGCACCTGGGCGTGCCAGTCCCAGTCGGTCTCGCCGTCCACCAGCAGATGTCCGCCGTTGGCGCAGATCGCGTACGGGGCGGGGCGGCCGGGGAAGCTGATGCGCCGGTACTGCTTGCGGGTGCGGGTGGTGGTCGGGACGAACACGGCGTGCGGCGCGGCGGTGAGCCGGGTCAGCAGCGTAGCGGCGGTCTCGGTGAGGAAGGACTGCGGCTTGCCCTGGTGGACTTCGACGCACAGCAGGCGCGGCGCGTCGGCGTCCGGCATGTCCAGGGCGAGGGCGGCGGGCGAGTAGATGAGGGTCCGGTCGAGATCGCTGGCGATGAGCGTGGGGCCGGCGGTGTCGGTCCCGGTTCCGGTGCCGGTCATCGTGCTGCCTTTCCGTCGGCGCCGGTGGCGCCCTTGGTGTACCGGGGGTGGATCAGTCCGACGCAACTGTAGGGAAGGTCGTCGGTCTCCTCGACGGGGACGCCGCGCTGTTCGGCGAGCAGCCGGATGTGGTCGAGGTCGGCGCCGGCTCCGCGCCGGGTGAGGACGCGCCACGGGACGCGGCGCAGCAGGACCCGGGTGGTCTCGCCGACGCCGGGTTTGACGAGGTTCATGTCCCCGATGCCGTACGCCTCGCTGATGCGTTCCACGGCGCGCCAGCCGGCCCAGGTGGGGGTGCGGTCGGCGGCGAGGAGTTCGGGTACGGCCCGCGCCACCTCCTCCCCCACGTGCGCGAAGCGGTCGCTGACCGTGTCCAGGAAGTGTGCGGAGCGGTCGGCCCCGGCGAGTTCGGTGTAGTGCTTGGCGCCGTGGAAGTCGTGCGGGCCGATCAGGTCGGCGCGCAGCACGGTCCGCGATATCAGCCCGGAGACCGTGGAGTTGAGGCAGGCGGAGGGGATGAGGAAGTCCTCGCGGGTGCCGTAGGTGGACACACAGCCGCCGGGGTCGGCGAGCACCGCCAGGGACGGGTCGAAACCGGGGAACGGGGCGAGGGCCTCGGTGAGTTCGCGGGTGATGGCGCCCTTGCCGGTCCAGGCGTCGACGAACACCACGTCGGCCGGGTCGTGGTGGGCGGCCAGCCAGCGCAGCGCCGTGGTGTCGATGCCGCGGCCACGCACGATGGACATGGCGTAGTGCGGGAGTTCGAGGCCGTGCGCGTGCCGGGCCCAGCGGCGCATGAGGATGCCGACCGGGGTGCCGGCGCGGGCCAGGGAGACCAGGACGGGGCGGGGGCGGCCGGTCAGCACCATGTCGGTGACGGTGCCGACGGCGGCGGCGATCCGCTGTGCGGAGGCGTCGAGCGCGGTGTGGAACAGCCGCTGGTATTCGGCGCTCGGCTGGTACTCGACGGGCAGTGATTCGGCGTAGTGGGCGCCGCCGCTCTGGATGGCCTCCTCGCGTTCCTCGGTGGGCGCCTCCAGGGAGACGTCGGTGAGGTCCTTCAGCAGCCAGGCGACCTCGTCGGGGGCGTAGGAGGAGAAGGCGGGGCCGCGCAGCGGCGGGGCGGCGGCGGGGACGGTGGCCAGCAGCACGTGCGGGGTGTGGGCGGCGAGCCGGTCCAGCAGGCCGCCGGAGGCGTGCAGTTCGGGCCGGTCGCCGGGCGAGTCGGTGAGGACGACGACGGCGTCCCAGGGGCGGCCCGCGATGTTGTAGGCGTAGCGCGGCCCGGGGCCGTCGGCGGGGTCGTCGTGGGCGGGGAAGACGAGCCGGGAGCGGATGGCGTACCCGGGGTCGTCGACGGGCAGGACGGGCGAGCGGGTGGTGCTGGAGAACCGCACCTCGACGCCGGGGGTCCGGTCCTCCAGGGCGGCGGCCAGCCGCAGCGGGACGTACAGGAACTCCTCGGTGCCCAGCACCAGGACCCGCTGGGCGCCGGGCGGCAGGGCGGCGGCGAGTTCTGCGGCGAGGCCGGGCAGCGCCCGCTCCAGGCGGCGCCGGTGCGCGGGGGTGAAGCCGTGCCGGCCGCCCTCGGGCAGCGCGCCGGGCCAGTTGGGGGCCAGGCGCCGTACGGTGCCGGTGGCGGCGGGTGCGGCCGGGGCCGGGGCCGGGTCGTCCAGTTCGGCGACCAGGGCCCGGCCGCGCTCCAGGACGTCCTGGGGCAGCACGACGTCGCCCGCGGCCAGCGAGACGACGTCGACGGTGGTGCCGAGGGAGGCGGCGAACTTCTCCAGTGCCGCGCGGTCCTCCTCGGTGCGCAGATCGGCGAGCGCGGCGACGACGTACCGTTCACGGGGCCGCAGTTGGTGCAGGGCGGTGATGGTGTTGCGCACCGTGCGGCCGGTGGACAGTTCGTCGTCCACCAGGACCAGCGCCCCGTCGGCGGCCATCAGCGCCGGGTCGGCGGGCAGCACCAGATGGCCGGTGTGGTGGCTGTGCTCCTCCTCGAACCGCACCTGGGCGACCCCGGGGACGTTACGGCGGGTGGAGTGCAGATACGTGACGCCGTCCCGCGCACCGTCGCCCGCACCGTCGCCGATGCCGTCCGCCACGCAGTGCCCCAGCCCGGTGGCGGTCTCCGCGTACCCGAGCACCACGGCCACCGGCTCGCCCGCGCCCAGCAGTTCCCGTACCCGGCGGCCGAGTTCGAGGCCGGCGCCGTACACCACCCCCGGCCGCTGCGGCACGTGCTTGCCCAGGATCCGTGACACCAGCAGGTGCGCCCGCTTGGGGTTGCGCCGCACGGCCAGGCCCAGGTGCTCGCGCGCCGCCTCACCCCGCAGCTCCACGCCGAGCCGGCGCGTCACCCACTCGCCGTTCCAGGTGGTTGCGGTCATTCGCCCTCGCCCTCCATGCCGGTGGCCAGCAGGTCGACGAAGTCGACGCCGTCCCTGGCCACGCCGAACACCTCGGCGCGGCGGATGGTCCGCTCGGCCCAGGCCCGGTGCGGCTTCACTTCGTTCATCTTGTTGGTGTAGGCGGAGCGCAGCACCCCGCCGCCGTGCGGACCGGTGCGCAGGATGTCGGCCGCGTCGCTGAACTCCTCGTGCGAGACGACCGACAGGGCGTGCACGGGGGCCACGTGCGAGGGGTGGATGCAGGTCTTGCCCATCAGGCCGTTGGCCTGGTCGAGTTCGATCTCCTGGAGCAGCCCGTCCATGTTGTGCTCGATGAGCGATTCGCGCAGCCCCTCGGCGCGCCCGCTGAAGGGACTGCGGCGCAGCTGCGGCTTGAACATCCGCTCCTGCGCCCGGAAGTACTCCCACACCGGCCCGGAGACGGTGTAGCCGGTGCCGTCGGCGCGGCCGAAGACGTTCACCACGTCCGCGATGACGGAGGCGACCAGGTGTACGTCGTAGGCGGTCATGTCGGGGGTGCGGCGCAGGCCGTACGCCGAGCAGAAGTCGGTGACGCCCAGCCGCACCGCGGGTATGCGCTCGCGGTACTTGTCCAGGACGCGGGCGGCGGCCGTCAGGTGCTCGGCGCGCGATTCGAGGTGGAGCAGCTCTGGCGACTCCAGGATGGGCATGGCGAGCAGTCGCCGTCCGCTCATCACCTCGGCGCCGGTGAGGGCTTCGAGGAAGGCGGGGCCGGCCGCGGCGGTGAACTTGGGCAGCACGAAGCCGGCCAGCAGCCGTACCGCCGTACCGAGCCTGCTGGTGAGGTCGGTGATCTGCTCGGGGGTGCGGACCCGTATGAACAGCAACGGCGGCTGATCGGCGGGGTCTTCGCGCTCCAGGCGGCCGAGCTGGCGCACCAGGTTCTCCTCGGCGCCGGGAACTTCCGCGTCGCTGATGGAGTCTTCAAGGCACAGGACCATGGACACCACGCCGGCGGCCTGCTGCTTGCGGATGTCCGAGGCGAGCCGGGGCCGGGTCGCGGGGCTGTAGAGCGTGGCGCCCAGGGCGGTGCCCAGCAGGTCAACGGGAGAGTCCAGGCTGAATTCGGCCGGCTCCTGATGGAAGAGGACGCGACGTTGCGCGGCCGATAGGTGCCCATAATGCCGCATATTTCACCCCGGACGGTCGATGTTTCCCGGGCACCCCGTCGGCAGCACCGGATCTCGGCCATCGTAAGCGGGCCGTTGTTTCACCAGTGTGGCGGCAGGCAGGATTTCTGTATGACGCACGCGCTGGACAAGGGAGCCACCGTTCGGCTGCCGGTCACCTCGGTACGGGCGGTGCTGCGCTGGTCACCGCGCGGCTCCGGCGGGGCGGACGTGGAATTGTCGGCGCTGCTGCTGGCAGACACCGGCCGGGTGCGCTCGCCGGGGGACTTCGTCTTCTACAACCAGCCTCGGCACCCCACCGGTCTGGTGCGCAGACTGCCCAAGCGGCGGGACGGCCACGGGCTGCTGGCCACGGTGGAGGCCGAGCTGGCCCGGCTGGACCCGGCGGTGGGCCGGGTGGTGCTGGCCGCCTCGGCGGAGTCCGGCTTCGACGCCGCCAGGACGCATCCGCATCTGCTGCTGTACGGGGCCTCGGCCGCCGAGCCGCTGGCCCGCTTCACGCCCGAGCCGCGGCCCGGGGAGACGGCGGTGATCTGCGGCGAGCTGTACCGCTTCGGCGGCAGCTGGAACTTCCGGGCTTCGGGGCTCGGCTTCCGGGGCGGACTCGTGTCCCTGGCCGCGGAGTTCGGCGTCACGGCCGCCGCTCCCCCGCCCCCCGAGGACCCGCGCCGCCGGGCCGGCTACGGCTATCCCCAGCCGGCAACGGCCCCGCCCGACCTCACCCTCCCACCCCAGGGCCCCCAGTTCCTGCCGCCCGGGCCGGGCTGATCCGCCTCAGAACTCGCCGCGCGGCGACTGGCCCTGCGGGGTGCTGAAGCAGGCCGACTGGAGCGTGATCTGGAGTTGGGAGGCATCACCCTGGCCGGCCAGGGTGATGTCGGCGGCGAAGTGCAGGGCGGCGTTCTCCAGGAGAAGGTGCGGGGAGCGGTTGGCGTTGGTGAGGACACCGTCCTCGACAATGGTCCAGCCCTGCGCCGGGAGGCCCTGCCGCAGCCGGTCCATGGCCTGCTCCAGCTCCTGGCGCGGCAGCCGGTGCAGGCCCCAGGCGTGGTACATCGTGAACAGCCGCTCGCGTTCGGGGTCCTCCTCGCACAGGTCGACACCGGGCCCCGGGTCGGTGACCGTCGCGCCGTCGGCCGGGGCGGCCAGCTCCAGCAGCCGCTCGGACAGGGCGCGGGTCTCCTGCCGCGCCGTCTCCACCGGCTTCTCCGCGACCGGCGCCGCGCCGTCGCCCTCACCCGGCGCGGCCTCGTTCGCTCCGTTCGTTCCGTGCTCGCTCTGCCCGTCGTGCCCGTCGTTCGTCGTCATGGTCGCGCCGCCGCATCCCGTGGTCAGTGCTGTCAGTGCCGTCAGTATCGCCAGTACGGCGGTGGCCGGGGCCGCCGGTCGCCGCCGCCCCCGTACCCCCGCGCTCATCCGAGCTCCACGTCGTCGTACCGGCCCGCGATCACCCGCGACTGATTGCGCAGGCTGAGGGAGTTCTCGTCCCAGTAGGCGCTGTGGCCCGTGGAATCGTTGGCCATGATATGCGCGCCGAACTGCTCGTCCGAGGGGACATTCGGGATCACATCGGTCTTGAGGTGGGGGATGCCGTACCGGCCGACCTCCACCCCCACGTCGTTCTCGCCCAGGAACATCCGGCCCGCGTTGGGCACCACGTCGTCGAAGGTGCCCGCCGCCATCGACCACACGTGGTCGCTGCCGACCCCCAGGTCCTTGGCGTAGGGCACCAGCATCCCGGGGCTGCCGACCGCCACGATGTCGTCGGTGGCCAGCCCGCCGTCGGAGCGCGCCGCCGCGCCCACCACCGTGCTGCCGTAGCTGTGCCCGATCACCGTCGTGTGGCCCGCGTCGGGGCCGCCCGCCGCGATCTCCAGGCCGGAGGTGAACTCCCGCAGCGCGGGCGCCCCCTCCAGCGCGTAACGGCGGTCGGTGGCCGAGGGGATGATCTCGCCCTTCTCGAAGGGCATCGCGTTCTGCGGGGCGTCGTAGCCGAGCCACATGACGGTGGACACGCTCTCGCCCATGGCCGCCATCGTGCTCTCGCGCCACAGCCGGGTGCCGCGCACCAAGTCGCCCTCGATGTTCTCCAGCCGGGCGCCGGTCCCGGGGACGTACACAGCGGTGTGGTCGGCCAGATCGGGGTTGCCGACGGCGACGATCGCCCGGCCGTTGCCCTCCGTGCCGAAGCCGAGCAGGAACGTTTCGGGAAGGCCGTTGGTACCGCCCGCCGCCAGCCGGTTCTGGATCGCCTCCATGCCCCGCGCCTGGCCCGCCAGCCGGTCGTGTACGCGCTGCCACTCCTCGTGCGCCGGGCCCCCGGCGGCCGGCTCCAGCGCCCGGTGGGCCTCCAGCTCGGTGGCGACCCGGGCCTGTTCGATCTCCAGCACACCGCGGTTCGCCCGGTCCCGCACGGCCGCGGGCAGCCCGTCCAGCGCCCCGAGGGCGGCCGGGAACAGCGCCAGATAGGTCTCCTGCTCGCGCTCGCTCAGCGCGTTCCACCAGGCGGCGTTCTCCCCCGCCGGGGCCCCGGCGGGGATGTCGTCCGCCGAGAGCAGTCCGGTGAGCGCGGCACCCACGGTGCGCAGGTCCTCGCCCGCGTCGGCCCACATCGCCTCGGTGATCCGCAGGCCGGGTTCGACGACGAGGGCGGCCAGGGTCCGCGCGTACCGCTCGTCGACCTCCTCCGCCTGCCGCAGCGCGCGCCCGATGCGCTGGGCCAGGCCCTGCGCGGAGATGGCGTGCGGGCCGCCGATCAGGGCGCGCACCGAGTCCAGGTAGTCGCCCAGCCGGCCGCCGCCCCCGCCGGTCGCGGTGCCGCCCTGCCAGCCGGGTTCGCCGTCCTCGCCCGCGATCGCGGGGAAGGTGACGGAGCCGTCCTCCCCGACCGGGTAGCCGCGCTCGGCCGCCTCCTCCAGGGCGGACCGCAACCGCCGCTGGGCGTCGGCCAGTTCCTCGGCGAGGCCGCCCAGGGCGGCACACACCAGGCCGGACTGGAGGCGCGCGTACTCGCAGTTGTCGGCGAGCACGGTGACGCGGCCGAGAGCGGCGGTGACGGTCTCCCCCGACCGTTCGCGCAGCACGTCCGCCATCTCCTGGTCGACGAACTCCTTGGCCGTACCCGCCCAGGTGGTGAACTGCGACCAGTTCTCGGCCTCGGAGGCGAAGTCGGCCGGGCGGGCGGAGTTCAGCTGCGAGACGGTGATCACGAAGGCCCCGCCTCCTGCTCCAGGCGCGCGCCGAGCGCGGCGAAGCCGGCCTGGATGCCGGCCTCGGTGGCCTCGAAGTTCCCGGCGGTGGTCACCAGGCCGTGCTCCATGCCGGACGCCTCGTCCCGTACGGTGCCCAGCCGCTCCTCCCAGCTGGCGCGGACCTCGCGCAGCCGGGCCACCGCCTCGAACCCGCCGCCGGGGGCGGCCCCTTCGCCCTCGGCGGTGCGCAGCAACCGCAGCAGTACGTCCAGATTCCCGGCGACCACGCCGGAGTTGATCGACAGGCCCCGCAACTCGCCCGGATCGACTTCCAGTCCGTTCGACAACGTCAGCTCCCCGCATCAGCCATTCGGCAGCAGGAAGCTATCAGTGGCGTGCACGGACCGGCATGAGTACCGGTACTCAGATCGGCGCGGTCACCGTCGGGCGGCGCAGCTGTTCAGGCGCGGCCGGCCTTCCGCCCCCGCGCCCAGGACATGCCCCAGCCGTACAGGTGGTCGATCTCGGACTGGAAGCCGTAGGTGTACTTCACCTGCCGGCGGGCCACCAGGGCGCCGTCCGCCTCGTGTTCGATGAGGACCACCGCGCACGAGTGCGCCTGGTCCGGCGGGTCGGTGAGGCCGATCTCGACGTGCTTGCCGTCGCTCGTCACCAGCGTGATGACCACATTGGCGCGGCTGAAGGCGGCCACCCCGTCGTAGATGTAGACGAAGATCAGCAGCCGCTTGATCTCGTCCTTGTTGTCGAGGTTGATGTACATCTGCTCGCCCGAGGCGGTGCCGAACCGGTCGTCACCGCTGAGCTTGATGTACGGCGGCTCGCCGAAGTCCCCGGTCAGCCCGCCGAGCGGCTGCACCACACCCTTGGTGCCGTTCGTCAGCTCGTACAGGCAGCCCAGGTCGAAGTCGACGTTGGCGAGCCCCTGGGTGTGCCCCTGGATCTCGGCCGGCTTGAACAGCTCCAGCGGGTGCCGCCAAGCGTTCAGCTTGCGGTGGCTGGAGCCGCCCAGCTCGGTGCGCATCCGCCAGGAGAGGTCCACCCGCAGGGTGCCGGTGTCGGCACCGCGCCGGGTGAGGGAGAACTCCGGGTAGCGCTTGGTGAGTTCGTACGCGTAGCTGGCCGCGCCACCCACCGTGTCGAACTTCTGCGCCGGCTCCCGGCTGCGCCTCAGATAGCTCCACAGCGACGCCATGTCCCACTCCACCCGCCCTCGTACCCACATACCCATGGCGGGGCGCCCTGGGCATGTGGCCCAGCGGCGCCCCGCCTGTTAGGTTTCCGCAATCGCGCGGTGCTCACACCCCGGAGGGTATGGCGGATTTCCCGGAGTCCACTCCGCCGCCGTCCCCGTCGTCCCCGCCGCCGCGGCGGGTGGCCGCGTCGGCGCGGTTGGCCCGTACCGAGGACCAGAACGACAGGCCGATCAGCGCGACCCCGACGCCGCCGGTGACCACCTCCGGCAGGTGCCAGCGGATGCTCACCAGCAGCATGGTGGCGAGCGCGCCGATCGCGTAGTGCGCGCCGTGCTCCAGGTAGCGGTACTCGTCCAGCGTGCCCTCGCGCACCAGGTAGATGGTGAGCGACCGCACGTACATGGCCCCTATGCCCAGGCCGAGCGCCATCCAGAAGATGTGGTTGGTGATGGCGAAGGCGCCGATGACCCCGTCGAAGGAGAAGGAGGCGTCGAGGACTTCGAGGTAGAGGAAGAGGAAGAAGGCGGCCCGGCCGGCCAGGCCGACCATCGTGGGCTGCTGCCCGGCGGCCTTGGCCTCCTCGGCCCTGGCCTCGGCCTTGGCCTCCTCACGCTCCTCGTCCTCCTCCAGCTTGTTCTCGAAGAACCCGGAGAGCCCGCCGACCACCAGATAGGTGAGCACACCGGCGAGGCCGGCCAGCAGCACCGTGCTCGACTCGTCGGAGTACGTACCGCCGTGCTGGTAGGCGTGCGTGGCGACCGTGCTGGCGGTCAGCAGCAGCGCGGCCAGGGCCACGCCCACCGCGAAGGAGTCGATCCGGCCGAGCTTGGCCAGCGGGCGTTCCAGCCTGCCCAGCCAGTGGACGTCGCGCTCCTCGAAGATGAAGTTGAGGAAGATCATCAGCAGGAACATGCCACCGAAGGCGGCGATGGACGGATGAGCGTCCGTCACCATCTCCTGGTACTGATCGGGGTTGTCGAGCGCGAGCTGCACCGCGTCGATGGGCCCGATACCCGCCGTGACGCTGACGATGGCGACCGGGAAGACCAGCCGCATGCCGAACACCGCGATGAGGATGCCGATGGTGAGGAAGATGCGCTGCCAGAAGGCGTTCATCTTCTTCAGCACACCGGCGTTGACCACCGCGTTGTCGAAGGAGAGGGAGATTTCAAGGACCGAGAGGATCGCGACGACGGCGAACCCCTCCCACCCCCAGAAGTAAAAAGCTGCCGCCAGTCCGATGGCGGTGACCCCGAAGGACCAGCCGAAGGTTTTCAGTATCACTAGAAGTCCTGTCTCCCACGCCGGGCGTCACGGCGCCGTATCACGGGTCAGACGTTGACGCCATAATCGAGTGCGATGCCCCGCAGTCCCGAGGCGTAGCCCTGCCCGATGGCGCGGAACTTCCATTCGCCACCGTGCCGGTACAGCTCCCCGAAGACCATCGCCGTTTCCGTCGAGGCGTCCTCGGTCAGGTCGTAGCGGGCCAGCTCGCGGCCGTCCGCCTGGTTGATGATGCGGATGTACGCACCGAAGACCTGGCCGAAGTTCTGCTGGCGGGAGTCGGCGTCGTAGATCGAGACCGGGAAGACGACCTTGTCCACCTCGAGGGGGATGTTCGCCAGGTCGACCTTGATCTCCTCCTCGTCGCCGCCGTCCGCGTTGCCGCCGACCAGTTCGTCGCCCATGTGCTCGACGGAGCCGTCGGGGCTCTTGAGGTTGTTGAAGAAGATGAAGTGCTGGTCGCTGATGACCTTGCCCAGGGTGTTGGTCAGCAGGGCACTGGCGTCCAGGTCGAAGTCCGCTCCGGTGGTGGTGCGTGCCTGCCAGCCCAGGCCCACGGTCACCGCCGTCAGATTCGGGGCCTCCTTGGTCAGCGAGACATTGCCGCCCTTGGTAAGGCTGACTCCCACGGTGTCCTCCAGTCCGTTGGTATGCGTGTGCGAAAGCGCGTCGGGGGACGCACGAACCGTCCCCAATATGTCATTACGACGCGCTGGGTGGTGATCCGGGTTACAGCGCCTTGAGAGCGGCGACGTACTCCTCGATGTCCCGCGCGTCCGGAAGGCCGTTGACGACCGTCCAGCGGACGACGCCCTCCTTGTCGATGATGAACGTGCCGCGCACCGCGCAGCCCTTGTCCTCGTCGAAGACGCCGTACGCGCGGGAGGTCTCGCCGTGCGGCCAGAAGTCGGACAGCAGCGGGTACTCCAGGCCCTCCTGCTCGGCGAACACCCGCAGCGAGAACGCGGAGTCGTTGGAGACGGCCAGCAGCTGGACATCGTCGTTGACGAAGGTCGGCAGCTCATCGCGCAGGGCGCACAGCTCGCCGGTGCACACACCGGTGAACGCGAAGGGGTAGAACAGCAGGACGACGTTCTTCTCGCCCCGGAAGGACGAGAGCGTGACGGTCTGGCCGTGCTGGTTCTTCAGGGTGAAGTCGGGCGCCTTGGTGCCGGGCTCAATCGCCATGGACGGACATCCGTTTCGGTGTCGGTTGCAGGTGTCGCGCCCAGCCTACGTTGCGGCCCCCGGCGGCCGGGATGGCGCCGGGGGCCGTGCACCGCGCTACTTCTTGCGGGCCGCCTTGGGGGTCAGCAGACGGCTGCCCGTCCAGTCCTTGCCGGCGTTGAGGTTCTTCGTCTGGGCCAGACCGGCGGTCTTGGCGGCCTCGCCGATCTCGCTGGGCTCGATGTAACCGTCCCGGCCCGGCTTGGGCGTCAGCAGCACGATCTGCCCGTCCTCGTCGAGCAGCCCGATGGCATCCACCAGCGCGTCGGTCAGATCGCCGTCGTCCTCGCGGAACCACAGCAGCACCACGTCGGCGACGTCGTCATAGTCCTCATCGACGAGATCCTGGCCCGTGGTGGCCTCGATCACCTCGCGGAGCTCTTCCTCGGCGTCGTCGTCGTAGCCGATCTCCTGGACCACCATTCCGGGCTGGAAACCCAGCCTCACGGCAAGGTTGGTCTCCGCGTGGTCCGCGGTCGCGCTCACGGATTGCTCCTGTCCTGTCTCAGTCAGTACGGTTCGGGCCCGCGCGTTGACGCGCGGCTTTGCCGTAGTCCACACGGGCCGGGCGAATCGCGCAAGTACCCGGCCCGGCGAACCCGGCCCGTCGTTGACGCCCCGGGCCCGTGTCGGCCATGGTTGCGTGATCTGCGTCATAGTGGCAGACGCCGCTCGCGCGGGTGGCGGCACCCCGGTGTGCTGGGCCCAGGAGCGGCCGGATGGCGGTACGCGGGCCATGTCCACCGGAGTGGGGAATACCGCCCGGTAGAGATGTTTTCCCGGCGCCGCCCGGTACACGATGGAACGGTGGGAAACGCCGCGGACGTTGGATATGACACGAGACGCCCGTGGCGCCCCACCCGGCACACTCCCCACATCCGACACATCCGACACACCGACATCCCACCAGAACCCCACACTCCCAGCGAAGGACGTGAAGGAACAGCGTGGCTTCCGGATCCGATCGCAACCCGATCATCATTGGCGGTCTGCCCAGCCAGGTCCCGGATTTCGACCCCGAGGAGACCCGGGAATGGCTCGACTCGCTCGACGCCGCCGTCGACGAGCGCGGCCGGGAGCGGGCCCGCTACCTCATGCTCCGGCTGATCGAACGCGCCCGCGAGAAGCGCGTCGCGGTGCCGGAGATGAGCGGCACCGATTATGTGAACACCATCGCGACCCGGGACGAGCCGTTCTTCCCCGGCAATGAGGAGATCGAACGCAAGATCCTCAACGCCACCCGCTGGAACGCGGCCGTCACCGTCTCCCGCGCCCAGCGGCCCGGCATCGGGGTCGGCGGGCACATCGCCACCTTCGCGTCCTCCGCCTCCCTGTACGACGTGGGCTTCAACCACTTCTTCCGGGGCAAGGACGACGGCGACGGCGGGGACCAGATCTTCTTCCAGGGGCACGCCTCACCGGGCATCTACGCCCGTGCGTTCCTCCTGGACCGCCTGACGGAGCGCAACCTGGACGGGTTCCGGCAGGAACGCTCCAAGGCCCCGTACGGCCTCTCCAGCTACCCGCATCCGCGGATGATGCCGGACTTCTGGGAGTTCCCGACCGTCTCCATGGGCCTGGGCCCGATCGGCGCGATCTACCAGGCCCGGATGAACCGCTACATGCAGGCGCGGGGCCTCGGCGACACCTCGCGCTCCCATGTGTGGGCGTTCCTGGGCGACGGCGAGATGGACGAGCCGGAGTCGCTGGGCCAGCTGACGATCGCGGCCCGCGAGAGCCTGGACAACCTCACCTTCGTCGTCAACTGCAACCTCCAGCGTCTTGACGGCCCGGTCCGCGGCAACGGCAAGATCATCCAGGAGCTGGAGTCGGTCTTCCGGGGCGCCGGCTGGAACGTCATCAAGCTGGTGTGGGACCGCTCGTGGGACCCGCTGCTGGCCCAGGACCGGGACGGGGTGCTGGTCAACAAGCTGAACACCACCCCGGACGGGCAGTTCCAGACGTACGCCACCGAGACCGGCGGCTACATCCGCGACCACTTCTTCGGCGGCGACCAGCGGCTGCGGGCCATGGTCGAGCACATGACGGACGACCAGATCCTGCATCTGGGGCGCGGCGGGCACGACCACCGCAAGATCTACGCGGCGTACCGGGCGGCCAAGGAGCACCAGGGGCAGCCGACGGTCATCCTGGCGCAGACGGTCAAGGGCTGGACGCTGGGCCCGAACTTCGAGGGCCGCAACGCCACCCATCAGATGAAGAAGCTCACGGTCGATGACCTGAAGGGCTTCCGCGACCGGCTGCGGCTGCCGATCCCGGACAGCGATCTGGAGGAGGGCCTGCCGCCGTACTACCACCCGGGGCGGGAGTCGGAGGAGATCCAGTACATGCACGACCGGCGCCGGGAGCTGGGCGGCTACGTGCCCACCCGGGTGAACCGGGCGCGCCCGCTGAAGCTGCCGCAGGAGGGCGTGTACGCGGCGCTGCGCAAGGGCAGCGGGCAGCAGTCGATCGCGACGACGATGGCGTTCGTGCGGCTGCTGCGGGACCTGATGCGGGACAAGGGGATCGGCGACCGTTTCGTGCCGATCGCGCCGGACGAGTACCGCACCTTCGGCATGGACTCGCTCTTCCCGTCCGCGAAGATCTACAACCCGCTGGGGCAGACGTACGAGTCGGTGGACCGCGAGCTGCTGCTGTCGTACAAGGAGTCGCCGACCGGGCAGCTGCTGCACGACGGGATCACGGAGGCGGGGTGCACGGCGTCGCTGATCGCGGCGGGGTCGGCGTACGCGACGCACGGCGAGCCGCTGATCCCGGTGTACGTCTTCTACTCGATGTTCGGTTTCCAGCGCACTGGTGATCAGTTCTGGCAGATGGCCGATCAGCTGGCGCGCGGTTTCGTCCTGGGCGCGACCGCCGGCCGTACGACGCTGACCGGTGAGGGGACGCAGCACGCGGACGGCCACTCCCAGCTGCTGGCGTCCACCAACCCCGCGTGTGTGGCGTACGACCCGGCGTTCGGCTTCGAGATCGCCCACATCGTGCGGGACGGGCTGCGCCGGATGTACGGCCCCGACGCCGAGGACGTCTTCTACTACCTGACCGTCTACAACGAGCCCATCCAGCACCCGGCCGAGCCGCAGGGGGTGGACATCGAGGGGCTGCTGAAGGGCCTGTACCACTACCGCACGGCCCCCGGCGGCACCGTGCCGGCGCGGATCCTGGCCTCGGGCGTCGCGGTGCCGTGGGCGGTGGAGGCGCAGCGCATCCTGGCCGAGGAGTGGGACGTACGGGCGGATGTGTGGTCGGCGACCTCCTGGACCGAGCTGCGGCGGGACGCGCTGGCGGCCGAGGAGCACAATCTGCTGCACCCGGAGGAGGAGCCGCGGGTGCCGTACGTGACCCGGGCGCTGCACGACGACCACGGACCGGTGCTGGCCGTCTCCGACTGGATGCGGGCGGTTCCCGACCAGATCTCGCGCTGGGTGCCCGGTACGTACCAGTCGCTGGGCGCGGACGGTTTCGGCTTCGCCGACACCCGGGGCGCGGCGCGGCGCTTCTTCCACATCGACGCCCCGTCGATCGTGCTCGGGGTGCTGACCGAACTGGTGCGGGAGGGCAAGCTGAACCGCTCGGTGCTCCGCACAGCAATCGATCGCTATCAGTTGCTGGATGTTGCCGCCGCGCACCCCGGAACGGCCGGAGGCGACGCGTAAGTACCACATAAAGGCAGGTCAGGCCCCGTCGAGGTGTGTCACACGCCACGGCGGGGCTGTCCGATTTGCGCCCGGCGGACTCATATGATGCGCGAATAGTGCTGACTCTCGCGACGCTCCGCCAGGAGCCTTTCCGCCTGCCGACCACCGCCCGACGGGTCCTGCTGCCCCTGGCGGTGGTGTTCGCCGTGCTGGCCACCGCGGGCTGGATGGCGCGGGGCGACGCGCCGCCCCCCAGCGTGTACACGCAGGAGCACGCCGCCTGGGCCGAGGGCACCCTGCACGGCGAACCCCTCCCCGGCCCGGACACCCCCGCCCAGGACATCGGCGCCTTCTTCGCCGGCCTGACCGCCGCCGAGCAGCGGACCCTGGCGCACGACTACCCGCTGGTCGTGGGCAATCTGGCCGGTGCCCCCATCACCCTTCGGTACGAGGCCAACCGGGTGGCGCTGGCCGAGGCCGCTGAGTCCGAACGCGCGCGCATCGCCGTCGGCGGCTTCTCCCCCGCCGGGGCGCACGAGGCGCAGCGCCGGCTGAACCGCTTCGAGACCCTGGCCGACGGGAAGCGGCAGATCCTCGCCTTCGACCCCACCGGCCGGGGCAAGGTCGCCGAGGTGCTGGGCGACCTGGAGACCGCGGAACGCGTCGCGCTCATCGTGCCCGGCGTCGACACCGATCTGCTGGGCTTCCAGAAGACCTTCGGCAAGTACTCGGCACCGGTCGGCATGGCCCAGGCGCTGTACCGCGAGGAGCGGGACCTGGAACCCGGGACCAGCACGGCGGTGATCGCCTGGGCCGACTACGACGCGCCCTCCGGCATCGCCATGTCCGCGTTCACCGGCGATTTGGCCGAGGCGGGCGCCGACCGGCTGCTGACCACCCTGACCGGGCTGCCGGGCGACTCCCCGGTGGCGCTGCTGTGCCACTCCTACGGCTCGGTGGTGTGCGGCCTGGCCGCCGACCGCCTGCCCGCGCGCGTCACCGATATCGCGGTGGCCGGCAGCCCCGGAATGCGCGCCCCGGACGTGACCGGCCTGGGCACCAGTGCCCGGGTGTGGGCGATGGTCTCCGACGACGACTGGATCAGCGACGTCCCGCACCTGGAGGTCGGGCCGCTGGGCCACGGCGCGGACCCGGCGGACCCGGCGTTCGGGGCGCGGCTGCTGGGCACCGGCGACGCGGTGGGACACAGCGGCTACTTCGAACCGGGGGCCGAGAGTCTCGTCAACCTGGCGCTCGTGGCCACCGGCGCGGTCGACTCCGTCCGGTGCGCGCCAGGGATCACCCACTGCGCCCCATCCGACCCGTGCGCGGCGCTGATGTGATGCGCGTAGCACCGTTTGCTGGCGACCACCGGACACGCTCGGACGCGCGAGGGGAAACCGTCAGCGCGGGCGCATACGATGACCCGCATGGGTGATGTGCTGGCGGGAATTCATTCCTCCTGGGAGTTCGACACCGACTCCGTGCTCATCCGCTTCGAACGGGGCATACGGACGCCGAAGCTCTTCCAGATACTCGGCGAGCGCCGTATCCCGTATGAGGCGCTGAGTTCGGTGGAACTCACACCGGGGAAGCGCAAGGGAACGATGGTGCTGCGGGCGGTGCCCCGGCGGGGTGCCGACCCGCTGCTGGAGGCGGCCGCCGGGCAGCTGAAGTCCTCGGCCGATCCGTACCGGCTGCTGCTGCCGGCGGAGCGGGAGACGCTGGGCGAGTACTACGCCGACGAGCTGCGGGCGGTCCTGCCCCCGGACGCGGCGGAGCCGGCCGACGGCTATCTGGTGGCGGCGCCGCCCGCGCCGCTGCAGTTCAAGGCGTACGACGCGCGGGTCGCCTTCGACGGCGACGTGGTCTCCTTCCGCTGGTTCTCGACGGGGGCCTCCTCGGCGAAGTGGAAGGCGGGGGACCAGTTCTTCCAGGTGGGCGAGCTGGCGGGCATCGAATGGCGCTCCCCGGAGATCACCGGCGGGCATCTGCGGCTGCTGCGCCACGGCCCGGACGGCGAACCGGAACCGGCGTCGGGGGAGCCCGACCAGGACCCCACGGCGGTGTGCTTCGGCCTGGGCTACGGTCTGGTCCACGAGTCGCTCCCGCTGGCCGCCGCGGTCCTGGCGGCGGTGCACGCCACCGATCCCGTCCCCGCCAAGGTCAGCGCCCCGGCCCACCACCGGGCGGACCCCGCCGACATCGCGGACCGCATCCGGCACCTGGGCCAGCTGCACGGGGCGGGACTGCTGACGGACGAGGAGTTCACGACGAAGAAGAAAGAGCTGCTGGCCGAGCTGTAGGGGCGGGCGGGGGGTGAACCGCGCCGGGGGCGGGCCGGCGGGGCCCGGCGGACCGCAGGTCGTACGCTGGCCCGCGTGGGGTCTACTGCGGAGTCGGCTGCCGGGCGGTTGTGGAACGACGTGCGCCGGCAGGGGGTGTTGCTGTCCCAGGCGCTCGGGGCTCCCGAGCCGTCCGAGGCGCTGCTCGCCCGCGCCCCCCGGGCGTGGATGCGGGTGCTGCCGCACGTCCTGGCGTTCGCCGCCGTCGCGTCCCTGCTGCCCTCCGGGGTCGTCGTCCTCCTCAACGACTACGGCCTGCCCGGCGCTCTCGCCGGCCTGCTCGGGGTCGCCCAGGCCGCGCCGCTCCTGCTGGCCGCCGCCCGGCCACTGTCGGCCTGGTACATCGTCTTCGTCGCCGACATCCTGACCGCCCTGGCCCTGCTCCTGTGGGCCGACACCCTCGGCAGCCAGGCGTGGCCCTGGCCGCCGACCGCGATCGTCGGCTACCTCCTGCTGTGCCTGCCGCTGGCCCTGCGCCTGCCGCGCCGCACCCTGGTCGCCGTCTGGCTGGCGACCGTGGCCGCCGCTGTCCTGCTCGGTCTGCTCAACCCCGACCACTCCCCCGGCTCGAATGTGCTGCTGGTCGTCCTGTCCGGCGTCGTCCTGCTGCTGGGCGGCGCCGTGCGCGAGCGCTCCGAGGCGCAGCACGTCAGCGAGGTCGAGCGGGCCCGCCGCACCCTGCTGGAGGAACGCGCCCGGATCGCCCGCGAGCTGCACGACGTGGTCGCGCACCACATGTCGGTGATCACCGTGCAGGCGGACAGCGCCCCGTACCGCATCGAGGGCATCCCTCAGGCGGCCCGCGAGGAGTTCGCCACCATCGCGGGCACCGCCCGCCAGTCGCTGGCGGAGATGCGGCGGCTGCTGGGCGTGCTGCGCAGCGAGGGCAGCGACGGCGATCCGCAGCTCGCGCCGCAGCCGGGTCTCGACGAGCTGGACGCTCTGGTCGAGTCGGCCGTCCACGCCGGGGTGGACGCCCGGCTGACGCGGACCGGGGAGGCCGACGGGCTTCCGCAGGCGGTCACCCTCAGCGCGTACCGGATCGTCCAGGAGGCGCTGGCCAACGTCGTACGGCATGCCCCGGGGTCCGCGGTGGCGGTTTCGGTGGCCGTCGACGACGCGCGCTCCGCGCTGCGGGTGGAGGTCGTGAACGGCCCGGCCGCCGCCCCCGCCCGCCCGCTGGAGTCGCACGGCACCGGCCATGGTCTGATCGGCATGCGGGAGCGAACCCGCCTGGTCGGCGGGGAACTCGACACCGGCCGGACGGCGGACGGCGGCTTCCGGGTGGCGGCCGTGCTGCCACTGGCCGAACCGACCCGGGGGGAGATCTCATGAACAGCACCGGCACGGGCGCCGGCGGCCCGATCACAGTGGCGATCGTCGACGATCAGGCGATGGTGCGGGCCGGGTTCGCGGCGCTGCTCGCCGCGCAGAGCGACATCGATGTGGTGGGCGAGGCCGTCAACGGCGCCGAGGGCGTGGAACTGAGCCGCCGCGAGCACCCGGACGTGGTGCTGATGGATGTCCGGATGCCGGTGATGGACGGCCTGGAGGCGGCCCGGCGGCTGCTGGACCCGCCGCCCGGGGTGGTGCACCGGCCGCGCGTGCTGATGCTGACCACCTTCGACGTGGACGACTACGTGTACGAGGCGCTGCGGGCCGGCGCCAGTGGCTTTCTGCTGAAGGACGCGCCGCCTGCCGATCTGATCGCGGCGGTGCGGGTGGTGGCCGCCGGGGACGCGCTGCTGGCGCCCTCGGTGACGCGCCGCCTGATCGCCGACTTCGCCGCCCGGCCGGCGGCGGGCCGCCGCAAGGACCCGGCGCTGCGGCTGAAGGGGCTGACGGCCCGCGAGACCGAGGTGCTGGAGCTGGTGGCGCGCGGGCAGTCCAACCAGGAGATCGCCTCGTCCCTGTTCGTGGCGGAGCAAACGGTGAAGACCCACGTCAGCCGCGTCCTGGGCAAGCTGGGCCTACGCGACCGCGCCCAGGCGGTGATCTTCGCCTACGAGTCCGGGCTGGTCTCCCCCGGCGAGCGGTAGAGCTCCAGCAGCCGGGCGGCGAACTCCGCCGGGTGCTCGACGGCCCCCAGATGCCCGCCCGGGAATTCGGCGACCTCCAGGTCGAGCAGTTCGGCGAGCTGGGCGGCGGGCCCGTACAACGGCAGCAGCCCGCGTGAGTCCCGGCCGGCCGCCGGTATGAGCCGCCGGCCGGCGCGGCGCAGTCCGTCCACGTCGGGGAGACCGGCGGTGAAGGGACACAGCAGGTGTTCCAGGAAGACGGGAATGTTCGCGTGCATCCTGGGGGCCATCTCGTGGAGGGCGGGCGGCAGCGCGGTGGGCTCCCGCTCGGCGGGCCGTCCGCCGAGGCCCTCGCCGAAGCGGGCCATGGCGGCTCCGGCCCCCTCGGCACGGAACACCTCACGCACCTCGGCGAACAGGGCGCGGTGCGGGGCCGGGTCGGCCAGCAGTTCCACCAGTGGCGGCTCGTGGGCGATCACCCGGCGCAGTCGCTCCGGGTACCGGGCCAGCAGGTCGAGCGCGACGACGGCGCCCGAGCTGCTGCCGAACACGTACGCGTCCCGGTGCGGTGACAGCGCCTCGATCAGCCGGTGGGCGTCGTCGCTCCACACCTCCACCCGCTGGTCGGTGAGCGGCTCGTGCAGGGTGCTGCGGGACAGGCCGCGCGGGTCGTAGGACAGGACGGTGAAGTGGGCGGCGAGGATGTCGGTCATGCCCGCGTACAGGCCGGCGTCGGCGGCGCCGCCGGGGATCAGCAGCAGGAGCGGGCCGCTGCCCGTGCGTTCGTGGTGCAGGGTGGCGCCGGGTACGGCGAGCGTACCGACGGCGACGGTGGTGCTCATCGGGGGTTCTCCTCGGGTGGGCGCGGCGGCCAGTTGGCCAGGGTGGAGTGCAGCGCGTCCAGTGCCCTGGCCCAGGAGCGGTCCACCTCCCTGGGGTGTCCGAAGGCGCCGCTGAGTTCCAGGTGGACATAGCCGTGGAAGGTGCTGCGCAACAGGCGGCCGGCGTCCGTGAGGTCGGGTTCGGTCAGGCCGTAGGCGCGCAGCATGCCGTAGGTGAGGTCGACGCTGCGCCGGAAGACGGCGAGGTCGGTGATCTCGGCCGGGTCGAACCGCTGCTGGGTGGCGGCGTAGCGGCCCGGGTGCCGCAGGGCGTAGTCGCGGTAGGCATCGGCGAAGGCCACCAGAGCGTCCTTGCCCGACCGGCCGGCGACGGCCAGGGCGATGCGGTCGGTCATCTCCTGCGAGGCGAGCAGCGCGACGCGGACCCGCAGGTCGCGCAGGTTCCGTACATGGGCGTAGAGGCTGGCGTCCTTGACGCCGAAGTGCCGGGCCAGGGCGGCGACGGTGAGCCCGTCGAGCCCTTTCTCGTCGGCGAGTGCGGCCGCCGCGGCGGTCAGACCCGCCGCGGTGATTCCTGCCCGGACCACGGGCCCACCTCTTTTCCCTCACCCTGACAGCTTCCTAGAATGACTAGGCACAAACCTAGGGCACCTAGGTTTGTGGTGTCCACCCCCTACCCCGGTATGACACCGGGAATGGCTCCCCGGTGTGACGCGGGTACGGGTGCCGTCCCCGCACTCTCCTTCCCGACCGGCCGTCGGCTCCTCCGGCGGCCCCGGGAGGGAGACCTGACATGCCGCGCCGCCGTCTCACGCGGGTTCTGGCCAGCACACTGCTCGCGCTGACCGCCGCCACCGCGACCGGGGGGTGGACCTTCGGGTCGCACACCCAGCCCGTCCAGGGGCCCCCGGCCGGGGCGGCGGCGTGGCGGGCGGACGACAGCCTCGGGGTGCCGCTGCCCGACCCGAAGGACGCCGCACCGGCCGAGGTCGCCGCGTTCTTCGCCACCCTCACCGGCGACCAGCGAAGCGATCTCGCGGCCCGCCACCCGCTGACGGTCGGCAACCTCGACGGCGCCCCCCTCACGCTGCGGTACGCGGCCAACGCCCTCGCCTGGCAGGAGCACTACGGCGTCCCGCCCGACCCCGGCCGGCAGTTGCTCGCCTTCGATCCGCGCGGCCGGGGCACCTTCGCCGAGGTGTTCGGCGATCTGCCGGCCGCCGAGCGGACCGCCGTGGTCGTCCCGGGCAGCGACAACGACCTCGACACGTACAACACACCGACCACCTGGGCCCGCGCCCTGCACACCCAACTGACCGCCGACGCCCCCGGGACGGCCTCCGCGACCATCGCCTGGATCGGGTACACCACCCCGGACGGCGTCGGCCCCGACCAGGCGACCGACCGGCTGGCCAAAGCCGGGGCACCACGGCTGGAGCGTTTCCTGGCCGGGCTCGCCGTCACCACCGCGCCCACCGCCGCCGCGCCCACCGTGCTGTGCCACAGCTACGGCTCCGTGGTGTGCGGCCTGGCCGCCCGGGACGCCGGTCCGCACCTGGCCGCGGGCGACCTGGTCTTCCTCGGCAGCCCGGGCACCCGCGCCGGTTCCGCCGCCGCCCTGGGCACCGGCGCCCGCGTGTGGGCCTCCCGTGCGCCCGCCGACTGGATCAGCGCCGTCCCCAACGTCCAGGTGCTGGGCCTGGGTCACGGAACCGACCCGACCGACCCCGCGTACGGCGCCCGGGTCTTCACCTCGGACGACGCCGGCGGCCACGCCGGATACGGCACGCCCGGCACCGACGCGCTGCGCAACCTCTCCGCCATCACCCTGGGCGCCTACGAGCTGATCGGCTGCGCCCCCACCTCCCCGGAGTGCTCCGATGTCCCTCACCACTGAGCTGCGTTCCCTCGCCTCCACCGTCGAGGCCCGCACCCCCGCCCACCGGGACCGTGCCGTCGACGGCCTGCGGGCGCTCGCCCTGCTGTCGGTGCCGGCCGGACACTGGCTGGTCGGCGGGTTCACCCTCGACGAGGCCGGCGCGCTGCACAACAGCAGCCCGCTCGCCGCGCTCGGCGCGCTCGCCCCGGCCAGCTGGCTGTTCCAGCTGCTGGGCGTCTTCTTCCTGGTCGGCGGGTACTCCTCGGCCCTGTCGCTGCGCCGGGCCACCGAGCGCGGCACCCCGGCCGGGACGTGGCTGCGCGGCCGGCTGGTGCGTCTTGGCCGGCCGGTGCTGGGGGTGGCCGCCGTGTGGGCGGCGCTGCTGCCGCTGCTGTCCCTGGCCGGGGTGCCGGGCGCCACCTTGCGGACGGCGGCGGTGCTGGTCGTCCAGCCGCTGTGGTTCGTCGGCGTGTACGCGGTGATCACGGCGCTGACCCCGTACGCGCTGCGCGCCGCCGAGCGCGCCGGGCTGTGGTCGGCGCTGCCGCTGCTCGCCTCGGTGGCGGTGGTGGACGCGCTGCGGTACGGGCCGTACGCGGAGGCGATGCCGTCCTGGCTGGGGCTGCTGAACCTGCTGCCGGGCTGGCTGTTCGGCTATCAGCTGGGGCTGGTGTGGGGCGTGGGACGGCTGTCGCGGCGGGCGGCGGCGTGGCTGCTGCTGGGCGGCGGGCTGGCGTTGTTCGTGACGCTGCTGACGGTGTTCGGTTACCCCGCGTCGATGGTGGGGGTGCCGGGCGAGGCCCGTACCAACTCCCACCCGCCGTCGCTGCTGGTACTGGCGCTGGCCGCCGCGCAGTCGGGGGTGGCGGTGCTGGTGCGCGAGCGGCTGGCGGCGCTGCTGGCCCGCCCCGCGCTGTGGGCGCCGGTCGTGGTGATCAACCTCAGCGCGATGACGATCCTGTGCTGGCACCAGAGCGCGATGCTGGCCGCCGCGATCCCCTCCGCCGCGCTGAGCGGCGGTGCGGCGGTGCTGGGCCTGACCTCGGCCCCGGCCACCCTGGGTTGGGTGGCGGCGCGGCTGATGTGGCTGCCGCTGTTCGCCGTGCTGCTGGTCGGTATCGGGGCGCTGACCAGGCGTTTCGAGCAGCCGTGGACGGGGGCCTCGGCGGGTGGGCGGGCGCTGGCCGGGGTGCTGGCGGCGGCGTTCTCGGTGTACGCCTTCGCCGTCGTGTGACGGGTTAGGCGGCCGGTGCCGGGTACTCGGTTGCCGCACGACGGGGGCCACGCGGCAGCGAGGACCGAGGACCGACTGCGATGGCGGACAGAGTACGGATGTGGCGCTGGCACCGCTCCGCACTGCGGCGGCGCAGCGACGTGGTGGAGGGCGTGGTGCTGATGGTGCTGTCGGTGCTGCTGGTGGCCGGGCCCGTGCTGCTGGGGGTGCTGGCGTTCTCCAGCACCTGGCACACGGGCGTACGGCAGGAGCAGACCCGGCACAGCACCCCGGCGGTGGTCGTGGACGACGCCCGCGCCGCCGCCCCCAGCCCGGCGGTGCGGCCCAGCAACGGTGAGACCACGGCGACCGTGCGCTGGAACGACACGAACGGCACCGAGCACACCCAGACCGTGCGCCTGGACCACGGCGGCAAGCCCGGCGAGCAGGTGACGCTCTGGCTCGATCAGCACGGCTCCCCGACCCAGTCGCCACCGAGCCCGGCGGCCAGAGGGGTGCAGTCCTCGGCGGCCGGGCTGCTGGCGGCGGGCGGGGCCGGCGCGGCGGTGCTGCTGACGCGGCACCTGGCGCGCGAGCGCTTCGAGCGCGGGCACGACCGGTACTGGGGGCGGGAATGGATGGAGGTGGAGCCGCGATGGGCACGCCGCTATCACTCCTGAGGTCCGCGCTGCGGTACCTGGCCCGTTCGCGCCCGGTGCGGCGGTTCGCGGCCACCTTCGCCGTGTCGCTCGCGTACCGGCTGGCGTACGCGGTGCTGCGGCGGATCGAGCGCCGCCGCTCCGGGGAGCGGGGGTTATTCCCGCCCTGCCGAGGTGCTGGACATGTCGGCGTAGCGGTCCCCGGCGACCTGGGCGGCGATCGGCTCCAGGGCGGCGAGCTCCTCCTCGGTGAGCCGGACGCGGGTGGCGCCGGTGTTCTCCTCGACGCGGGAGGGGCGGCGGGTGCCGGGGATGGGGACGACGGTCATGCCGCGCACGGTGGCCTGCTGCTGCACCCAGGCGAGCGCGATCTGGCCGGGGGTGGCTCCGTGGGCGGCGGCGATGTCCTGGATCGGGCGCAGCAGCGCGCGGTTGGCGGCGGCGTTGGCACCGGTGAAGCGCGGCTGGGTGCGCCGGAAGTCGTCGTCGCCGAGTTCGGTGCCGGCGTCGGCGAAGGAGCCGGTGAGGAAGCCGCGGCCGAGCGGGGAGTAGGGGACGAAGGCGACGCCCAGGTCCCGGGCGGCGGGTACGGCGGTGCGTTCCACGTCGCGGGAGAACAGCGACCATTCGGACTGGAGCGCGGCGATGGGGTGGATGGCGTGGGCGGCGCGCAGTTCGGCGCCGGTGACCTCGCTGAGCCCCAGGTGCTTCACCTTGCCCTCGCGGACCAGTTCGGCCATGGCGCCGACGGACTCCTCCAGCGGGACGGCGGGGTCGCGGCGGTGCATGTAGTAGAGGTCGATGACGTCCACGTCCAGGCGGCGCAGGCTGCCCTCGACGGCCTGCCGGATGTACGGGGCGTCGTTGCGGATGAGGCGGCGGCCCGGGTCGTCGGGGTCCTGGCCGATGGCGAACTTGGTGGCGATGGTGACCTCCTCCCGGTGGGCCCGGAAGAAGGGGGCGAGGAAGGTCTCGTTCGCGCCGGCTCCGTACATGTCGGCGGTGTCGTAGAGCGTCACGCCGAGTTCCAGGGCGCGGTCCAGGGTGGCGCGGGCGGCGTCGGCGTCGGTGGGGCCGTAGGCGAAGCTCATGCCCATGCAGCCCAGGCCCTGGACGCCGACGAGTGGGCCACCGGTGCCCAGCGGCACCCGCTCGATGGGGTTGGTGGTGCTCATGCGGAGTGTTCCCCTGTCGTCGTATACATGTCGATCTTGAAGTCGAGGACGGCGAGCGTGCTGTGCAGTTCGGCCATCCGGCGCGTCACCTCGGCCCGGGTCGCGAGGAGCAGGGCGCGGCGCTGGGGGTAGGTGTGGTCGCCCTGTCGTACGAGATCGGCGTACCGGACCATGTCCGCGACCGCCATTCCGGTCAGCCGCAGCTTGCCGACGAAGGCCAGCCACTCCAGGTCCTGGTTGGTGTATCGGCGCTGCCCGGTGTGGGAGCGGTCGATGTGCTGCATCAGTCCTATGCGCTCGTACCAGCGCAGGGTGTGCACGCTGAGCCCGGTGTGGGCGGCCACCTCGCTGATGCTGTACCGGTCCTGGCCGGCGGGCCTGGGGTGCGGCCGGTCGACCGAGGCGCACAGGTCGTCTTCCGTTCCGGTGGCGGTGCGCTCCTGCTGGGTCAGGGTCATGGGCCCACGGTACGGAGTTGGAGCGCACTCCAGGCAAGGGCCACCGGGGCCACCGAGGCCACCGGGCGGGTGCCGCGGGGCGGCGCGTTAGGGTCGGGGTCATGCCGAATCTGCGGAGTCTGGAGATCATCGACAGCTGGCCGGTGCCGTCAGCGGCGGCGGCCGTGGTGCTGGCGGACGGGCGGCTGGCGGGGGTGCGCGGCCCGGCCGGGCAGCGGTTCGCGCTGGCGTCGGTGACCAAGCCGCTGGCGGCGTACGCGGTGCTGGTGGCGGTCGAGGAGGGCGCGACGGAGCTGGACGAGCCGGCCGGTCCGCCCGGGTCGACCGTGCGGCATCTGCTGGCGCACACCTCGGGTCTCGCGTTCGACGAGCACCGGGTGATGGCGGAGCCGGGCACCCGGCGGCTGTACTCGAACGCCGGGTTCGAGGTGCTGGGCGAGCATCTCACCAAGGCGACGGGGATGCCGTTCGCGGACTATCTGCGCGAGGCGGTGCTGGAGCCGCTGGGGATGGCGGCGACGGAGCTGGCGGGCTCGCCGGCCAAGGACGGTGTCTCGACGGTGACCGATCTGGCGGCGTTCGCGGCCGAGTTGCAGGCGCCGCGGCTGCTGGCGCGCGAGACCCTGGACGAGGCGACCTCGGTGGTGTTCCCGGGGCTGAACGGGGTGCTGCCCGGTTATGGGCACCAGAAGCCCAACGACTGGGGGCTCGGTTTCTCCCTCCGCGACCACAAGAGCCCGCACTGGACGGGGGCGGCGTCCTCGCCGCGCACCTTCGGGCACTTCGGCCAGTCGGGCACCTTCCTGTGGGTGGACCCGGAGGCGGGCGCGGCGTGTGTGGCGCTGACGGACCGGGCGTTCGGCCCGTGGGCGGCCCAGGCGTGGCCGCCGTTCACGGACGCGGTGCTGGCGGAGCTGGGCGCTTCGCGCTGAGCGGGGCCCCGCCGGGCGGCCCCGGGAGGAGAGCTTCTTAGGCCGCGGGGCCGCGTGGAGCCGTCGCGGCGTCGTCGGGCGGGGGCGTCGGCACGGTGCCGGACGCGGGTACGGTCCCGGTCGGCGGCGGCGCTTCGGCCGGCTGTGGCTGCCGGCCGTGCAGGAACAGCAGGTTGAGCACGATCGCCGTGAGGCATCCGGCGCTGATGCCGCTGTCCATGATGGTCTGGAACCAGTGCGGGAACCCGTCGTAGACGCCGGGCACCCCGACCGGCAGCAGGCCGACGGCCACCGAGACGGCGACGACGGTCAGCGCGTGCCCGCCGCGTTCCCCGCCGAAGTCGACGCCCGCCAGGGTGCGCAGTCCGCTCGCCGCGACCGTCCCGAACATCACCAGGCCCGCGCCGCCCAGCACCGGCGCCGGGATGGCGGCGACGACGGCGCCCAGTTTGGGCAGCAGCCCGAGCACCACCAGCATGGCGCCGGCCGCCGCGACCACCCAGCGGCTGCGGACGCGGGTGAGCGCGACCAGACCCACGTTCTGGGCGTAGGCGGTGTAGGGGAAGGTGTTGAAGACGCCGCCGAGCACGGTGGACAGGCCGTCGGCCCGCAGCCCGTCGGCCAGCCGGCGCGGGTCGGGCCTGCGGTCCGTCAGCTCGCCGACGGCGATCAGGTCGCCGGTGGTCTCGGTCATGGTCACCAGGGCGACCACCAGCATGGAGACGATGGCGGCCAGCTGGAACTCGGGGGCGCCGAAGTGGAACGGGGTGCTGACCCCGAGCCAGTCGGCCTCCCCGACCCCGGAGAAGTCGGCGAGGCCGAACGGCACGGCGACGGCCATGCCCACGGCGATGCCGCCCAGCACGGCGACCCGGCCCAGCAGCCCGGGGCCGAACCGCTGCAGGAGCAGCGTCACCGCCAGGACGCCGCCGGCCAGGCCCAGATGGCGCGGGTCGCCGAAGTCCTCGGCCCCGGCGCCGCCGGCCGCCCAGTTCCCGGCCACGGGCAGCAGGCTGAGCCCGATGATGAGGATGACCGTCCCGGTCACCAGGGGCGGGAAGAACCGCAGCAGCCGGCCGAAGACCGGTGCGAGCAGCATGATGGCGATGCCGCACACGATCACCGAGCCGTAGATGGCGGGCAGTCCGCCGTCCTGGCCGATGAGCACCATCGGGGTGACGGCGGCGAACGTGCAGCCCTGCATGATGGGCAGCCGGGCCCCGAACCGCCACCAGCCGACGCACTGGACGAGGGTGGCGACACCGCAGATCAGCAGGTCGGCGGTGATGAGGTACGCCAGCTCGGCGGGTGAGAGCCCCAGGGCCCCGCCGACGATCAGCGGAACGGCCACGGCGCCCGCGTACATGGCGAGCACGTGTTGCAGTCCGAACGCCACCAGGCGGGTGGGGCGCGGGACCTCGTCGACGGGATGGACCTGATCTTTCTCCCAAGCTCTGGCCATAGCTGGACCGTAGGCGCCTTAAACAATCTGTTGATATCACCGAGATTACCGCCGTGTGACCTCCGTCACCTCTTCAGAATTACGATACCCACGGGTATTCAATACCCGTGAGAATGCTACGCTCCGCACATGTCCGACACCGAACGTCGCAGCCGGCCGTCCGAGCCGGTCCCCCGCCTCCCCCGCGAGGAAGTACGCCGCAGGCTGCTCACCGCCGCGGCCCAGGTGTTCGCCGAACGCGGGTACGCCGAGAGCAAGCTGGAGGACATCGCCCACACCGCCGGCTTCACCAAGGGGGCCGTCTACTCCAATTTCGGCAGCAAACGCGCCCTGTTCGGCGCCCTCCTCGACGAACGCGCCGCCGCCGAGGCAGCCGCCGTGATGGACGGCCTCGACCCGGCCGCCGACAGGGAAGAACTCATCGACCGGGCCGCGCGGCTCGTCGCCCGGCGGATCACCGAGGACACCGCACGCGGACAGCTCGGCCTCGAATTCACCGCCCGCGCCGCCCGCGACGAGGAGACCAGGGCGGTCATCACCCCCATGCGCCGGGCCCAGCGCGCCGCCGCGGCCGACGCCGTGCGCGCCGCCACCGCCCCCGCCGCCGCCCCACCGCCCGTCGGCCCGGAACTGGCCGGGCTGATCCTGCACTGCCTCACCAACGGCCTGTCGATGGAACATCTCGCCGACCCCGAGGGTGTCGGCGCCGACACCGCCGAAGCCGCCCTGGCCGCCGTACTGGGCTGGCTCGCCGGCGGTGAGCAACCGTCGTGAAGCGCAAGGAGTACATCGACTGGCTGCGGAACCTGGGGATCCTGCTCCTGTTCCCGTTCCACACCGCCAGGATCTTCAACGACGATCCGGAGTTCTACGTCAAAGGCCCGGAGGACACCTTCTCCTCCGCCCTCATCGGCCTGACCTCCTTCTGGTTCATGCCGCTGCTCTTCCTGCTGGCCGGCATGTCCAGCCGCTACGCGCTGCTCAAGCGCCCCGCCCGGCACTATCTGAAGGAGCGTTACCGGCGGCTGCTGATCCCGTTCGGCTTCGGCTGCCTCGTCGTCGTCCCGCCCCAGGCGTACTACGCCATGAGATTCCACGACGGCTACCGCGGCGGTTACCCGGATTTCCTGCGGACCTACTTCACCGACTTCTCCGAGTGGACGGTGCTCACCGGGATATCACCGGCACACCTGTGGTTCATCCTCTTCCTCTTCGTCATCTCCCTCGCCCTGCTGCCCCCGATGCTCGGGGTGCTGCGACGCGGAGAGCGGCCAGGGCGGCCGGGGCGGCCCTTCCTCGTCCTGCTGGTCCCGGCGGTCGTCATGGCGCTGCTGTCGCTGCTGCCCGAGGCCAGCGGCGAGAACATCTTCGTGTACGCGGGATACGTGTTCCTCGGCTTTCTGCTCGCCGGAAACGACGCCACGCTCGCCGCGATCCAGCGGGCCAGGGCCGGCTATCTGGCGCTGGCGGTGCCGGGCGCGGTCGCCATCGTGGTCCAGCGGTCCCTCACCGACGGTCCGCAGGACGCCGTGTTCACCGCCTGGCAGCAGCCGGTGTGCGTCGCGGCCCTGCTGGCCCTGCTCGGCTACGGACAGCGCTACCTGGACCGGCCCTCGTCCTTCATGCGCTGGTTCAGCCCGGCGGCCTTCCCGGTCTACATCCTGCACCAGACGTTCCTGATCGTGATCGCCTACTACGCCCTGCGGGAGAGCGACCGGATCGCCGTCGTCTTCCCCGTCATCATGATCGGGTCCTTCGTGCTGAGCGTGCTGTCCTACGAGATCATCCGGCGCACCTGGGGTCTGCGTACCGTCTTCGGCCTGTCCGCGGCCGCTCCGCGCCCGGTGCCGGGGATCACCGAGGAGACGGCGCCCGTGGGGCGGTGACCGGGCCGGGGGCCGGCCCCGGTCATCCGGGGCGGGCACCACGGGTCAGGCGTCGAACTCCCAGATCAGCACCTCGGCCCCCGCCGGCCCCGCCTCCGCCGTCAGCCCGGCGGCGTCCGTGATCCGGGCCGCGTCGGACGCCTCGCACACGGTGTCGCCCAGCCGTACCGACCCCGCCGTCACCACCAGATACACCCGGGGCGCCGGCGCCAGGGCGAGCCTCGCGCCCGCCGCCGGGCGGCACACCCGCAGCCGGGCACCGGCAACCGGCACCTCGTACGGCTCGTCGGGCGGCACCGACCGCAGCACCGTGTACCGGGGCTCGCCGCCCGCCGTGCCGGGTTCCAGCCACATCTGCAGGAAACGCAGCGGCTCCGGGCCCCCGTTGCGCTCGGCGTGGCGGATGCCGGCGCCCGCCGACTGGTGCTGGAGGTCCCCCGGGCCCAGCGTGACCGTCCGGCCGTCCGCGTCCTGGTGCGTCAGCGTGCCCGCCAGTACCCAGCTCACCAGTTCCACGTCCCGGTGCGGGTGCTCGCCGAAGCCGCTGCCGGGCGCCAGCCGCTCCTCGTTGCAGGCGAGCAGCGGCCCGAACCGTACGTTGTCCGGGTCGTAGTGGCCGCCGAAGGAGAACGCGTACCGGCTGTCGATCCCCTCCCCCGGTTCCCCGCCCCGGTGGCGGTCGGCACCGCGCTGCACTCGCACCCGTTCGTCACGCATGGGCCCACCGTATCCACCGCCCGCGGACCCCCGCCGGGAATGAGCGCCCGCCGGATGAGGCAGGCTGGACCCGTGCCCGATGCCGATCAGAGTCACCCGCATGCCGCTACCGTCCGCCGCCTCGAACAATCCTCCGGGAAGCTGGCGGCGGCCGCGATCACCAGGATGGATCAGCAGCTTCCCTGGTACCGCGCGATGCCGCCGGAGAACCGGTCCTGGATCGGCCTGGTCGCCCAGGCCGGTATCGCGGCGTTCACGGAGTGGTTCCGGCATCCCGAGACCCCGCAGGCCATCAGCACGGACGTGTTCGGCACCGCGCCGCGCGAGCTGACCCGGGCGATCACGCTGCGGCAGACCGTCGAGATGGTCCGCACCACCATCGAGGTGGTCGAGACCGCCGTCGACGAGATCGCCGCCCCCGGCCAGGAAGAGGTGCTGCGGAGCGCCCTGCTGGTCTACGCCCGGGAGATCGCCTTCGCCACCGCCCAGGTGTACGCGCAGGCCGCGGAGGCGCGCGGCGCCTGGGACGCCCGGCTCGAATCCCTGGTCGTCAACGCCGTGGTGTCCGGGGAAGCCGATGAGGGTGATCTTTCCCGGGCGGCGGCGCTGGGCTGGTCCTCGCCCGACCATGTGACGGTGCTGCTGGGCAGCGCGCCCAACGGGGACAGCGAACTGACGGTGGAGGCGATCCGGCGGGCCGCCCGCTATGCCAAGCTCCAGGTGCTGACCGGGGTGCTGGGCAAGCGCCTGGTGGTCATCACCGGCGGCAGCGACGATCCGCTGGCCGCCGCGAAGTCGCTGATCGGCCCCTTCGCCTCGGGCCCGGTGGTGGCCGGTCCGGTGGTCGGGGACCTGCGGGCGGCCACCCGCTCCGCGCAGGCCGCCGCCGCCGGGCTCCGGGCGTGCGCCGCCTGGCCGGACGCCCCGCGCCCCGTCCTGGCAGACGATCTGCTGCCGGAGCGCGCCATGGCGGGCGATCCGGTGGCCAGGACGCTTCTGGTGGAGGAGATCTACAGACCGCTCCAGCAGTCGGGGGCCGCGCTGCTGGAGACGCTGAGCGTGTATCTGGAGCAGGCCAGCTCGCTGGAGGGTGCGGCCAGAATGCTCTTTGTTCACCCCAACACCGTCCGCTACCGCCTGCGACGTGTGACCGACGTCACCGGCTGGCCGCCGTCCGATGTCCGATCGGCCTTTACGCTGCGCATCGCCCTGATGCTCGGACGGCTCGCCGATGGGGAGCACCGGGTGTGACCGGTCGGGTGAGGCCCACCCCTTACCTTGTGGGGTCCTCACAACTCGATCAGCCGTTCTTCGTCCCCGTCCCCACCGGCGGGGAGACCCTTGGCCAAGAGAGAGTGTGAGGGTGTTCGTACTCGTAGCTCCCGGCCAAGGCGCACAGGCGCCCGGCTTCTTGCGCCCCTGGCTCGACGTCCCCGGTGCCGCCGACCGGCTGACGGCCTGGTCGGACGCCATCGGCCTCGACCTGGTCCACTACGGCACGGACGCGGACGCGGACGAGATCCGCGACACGGCGGTGGCTCAGCCGCTGCTGGTCGCCGGCTCCCTGCTGTCCGCCCGCGCACTGCTGGGGGACACCCCGTACACCGGTGTCACGGCCGGCCACAGCGTCGGTGAGCTGGCGGCCGCGGCGATCGCCGGGGTGCTGAGCGACGAGGAGGCCATGACGCTGGTCCGCAAGCGCGGTCTGGCGATGGCCGAGGCGGCGGCCGTCACCGAGACCGGGATGTCGGCCGTGCTCGGCGGCGACCCGGAGGAGGTCGCGGCGAAGCTGGACGCGCTCGGCCTGACCCCGGCCAACAACAACGGCGGCGGCCAGATCGTGGCCGCCGGTACCCTGGAGCAGTTGGCGGCGCTGGCCGCCGACAAGCCGGCGAAGGCGCGGGTCATCCCCCTGAAGGTGGCCGGGGCCTTCCACACCGAGCACATGGCGTCCGCCGTGGCCGCCATGGACGAGGCGGCCCGGGACGTCAGCGTCGCCGACCCGGCCCCGGGGATCCAGTACGTGTCGAATGCCGACGGTGAGGTCGTTACCAGCGGCAAGGAGATCGTGCACCGCCTGGTCGCGCAGGTCTCCAGCCCGGTTCGCTGGGACCTGTGCACCGAGACCTTCCGGCGCCTGGAGGCGACCGCGCTGGTGGAGCTGTGCCCCGGCGGCACTCTCGCGGGTCTGGCCAAGCGCAACCTCAAGGGTGTCGCCCAGCTGGCGATCAAGACCCCTGAGCAGCTGCCGGAGGCCCGCGACCTGCTCGCCGCGGCCGCGGGCGCGGCCGGCACCGGTTCCGGTGCCTCCGCCGCCGGCGCATCAAGCGAATAAGGCGAAGAGGAGCCACCGAGTATGACCGCCACCATCAGTCCCGGCACGGGCGCGCCGCACGCGCGCATCCTCGGCGTCGGCGGCTACCGCCCGGCCCGCGTCGTACCGAACGAAGAGATCCTCAAGCACATCGACTCCTCCGACGAGTGGATCCGCTCGCGTTCGGGCATCGTCTCCCGGCACTGGGCGGGCGAGGACGAGACGGTCGCCTCGATGTCGCTGGACGCCGCGGGCAAGGCCATCGCGGACGCCGGGATCACCGCCGACCAGGTCGGCGCGGTGGTGGTGGCCACCGTGACCCACTTCATGCAGACCCCCTCCGTGGCGACCGAGATCGCCCACAAGCTGGGCACCGGCAACGCCGCCGCGTTCGACATCTCCGCCGCCTGCGCCGGGTTCGGCTACGGCCTGGCGGTCGGCAAGGGCCTGATCGTCTCCGGCAGCGCGCGGTACGTCGTGGTGATCGGTGTGGAGCGGCTGTCCGACCTCACCGACAAGGAGGACCGTTCGACGGCCTTCCTGTTCGGGGACGGCGCGGGCGCGGTCGTGCTCGGCCCCTCCGAGGAGCCCGCGATGGGCCCCACCGTGTGGGGTTCGGAGGGCGACAAGGCGGACGTCATCGCGCAGACCGTGCCGTGGGACCGGTTCCGCATCGGTGACCTGAGCGAACTGCCGGTGGACTCGCAGGGCGAGGTGAAGTTCCCCGCGCTGCGCCAGGAAGGTCAGACGGTCTTCCGCTGGGCGGTGTTCGAGATGGCGAAGGTGGCCCAGCAGGCGCTGGACGCCGCCGGGATCACCGCCGATGACCTGGACGTCTTCATCCCGCACCAGGCCAACATGCGGATCATCGACTCGATGGTGAAGACCTTGAAACTGCCGGAGCACGTCGCGATCGCCCGCGACATCGAAACCACCGGCAACACCTCGGCCGCCTCCATTCCGCTCGCGATGGAGCGGATGCTGGAGACCGGTCAGGCGAAGAGCGGGGACACCGCTCTCGTCATCGGCTTCGGGGCGGGGCTCGTGTACGCCGCGACGGTCGTTACTCTCCCCTAAGCACAACTGAGTCGGCACGGCGAGCGCCGGGCCGTTTCATCACCCAGATGCGGTACCCACCGCAGCACACTGAAGGAGCGCGGCAATGGCTGCCACCAAGGAAGAGATCATCGCTGGTCTCGGTGAGATCGTGAACGAGATCGCCGGGATCCCCGAGGAGGACGTGCTCGAGGACAAGTCGTTCACCGACGACCTCGACGTCGACTCGCTGTCCATGGTCGAGGTTGTCGTGGCCGCCGAAGAGCGCTTCGACGTCAAGATCCCGGACGACGACGTCAAGGGCCTGAAGACCGTTGGTGACGCCGCCAACTACATCCTCACGCACCAGAGCTGACCTGATTCGGCGCATGTCGCCACCCAGCGGTGGCGCGGTACCCCTGTACCTCTGAACCCTTACTAGCGGATAGGAAAGTCCCGTGAACGCGACCAATCGAACGGTGGTTGTCACCGGCATCGGCGCAACCACACCGCTGGGTGGCGACAGCGCGTCAACATGGGAGGCGCTGCTCGCCGGCCAGTCCGGCGCGCGCCCCCTGGAGCAGGAGTGGGCGGCCGAGCTGCCCGTACGCTTCGCGGCGTCCATCAAGGTGGAACCCACCGAGGTGCTGTCGCGCCCGCTGGCCCGCAAGCTGGACCGTTCCACGCAGTTCGCGGTGGTCGCGACCCGCGAGGCCTGGGCGGACGCGGGCTTCACCGGCAAGGCCGGCGAGGACGAGTCCCAGGTGATCCCGGAACGGCTGGGCGCGGTGGTCGCCTCCGGCATCGGCGGTATCACGACGCTGCTCGACCAGTACGACGTGCTGAAGGAGAAGGGCGCGCGGCGGGTCTCCCCGCACACCGTGCCCATGCTCATGCCGAACGCGCCGGCGGCGAATGTCGGCCTGGAGATCGGCGCCCGGGCGGGGGTGCACGCGCCGGTGAGCGCCTGCGCGTCCGGCTCGGAGGCGGTGGGCTACGCGGTGGAGATGATCCGCAGCGGGCGCGCCGATGTGGTGGTCGCCGGCGGTACGGAGGCGTGTGTCCACCCGCTGCCGATCGCGGCGTTCGCCAACATGATGGCGATGAGCAAGAACAACGACGACCCGCAGGGCGCCTCGCGCCCGTACGACACGGGCCGCGACGGCTTTGTGATGGGTGAGGGCTCGGGCGTGGTGGTCCTGGAGTCCGAGGAGCACGCGCGGCGGCGCGGCGCCCGGATCTACTGCCGGGTCATCGGCCAGGGGCTGTCGGCCGACAGCCACCACATCGCGCAGCCCGAGCCGACCGGGCGGGGCATTGCGGCCGCACTTGAGCACCTGGCGGAGACCACGGACTTCGACCCGAAGGAACTGGTCCACGTCAACGCGCACGCCACCTCCACGCCGCAGGGCGATGTGGCGGAGATCAACGCGATGCGCAAGGTGCTGGGCGACGACCTCGACCATGTGGCGATCTCCGCCACCAAGTCGATGACCGGTCATCTGCTGGGCGGCGCGGGCGGCGTGGAGACGGTGGCCACCGTCCTGGCGCTGCACAACCGGCTGGCTCCGGCCACGCTCAACCTGGACGAGGTGGACCCGGAGGTGGCGGACGCCGACATCGTCCGCGGCGCCCCCCGGGAACTGCCGCAGGGCCGGATCGCCGCGCTGAACAACTCGTTCGGCTTCGGCGGCCACAACGTGGTGCTCGCACTGCGCTCGAACTGATCGTCGGCCCTCGCTCGCGGGTCCAGGACACGCGACGCGGGGCACGGCGTACGAAGGCCGCCCGCCCGGGGTTTCCCGGGCGGGCGGCCTTCTTTCACGCTTCCGGGGCGTCATGTTCCCGGGGGCGCCGCGACTCCTCCCGGGTCACCAGCTGACCAGCCCTCGCACCCCGAGCACGATGAGCACCCCGCCGGTGACCCGGCCGACCGCCCCGCGTACCCGCGCGCTCTCCAGATAGGGGGCGGCCCGCCGCATGAGCAGCGCCCAGCCCAGCAGCCACAGGCCCACCATCACCACCTGCACGGTGGCCAGCGCGAGGATCTGACCCCCCAGCGGTCGGTCGGTCGTCACGAACTGCGGCACCAGCGTGAGGAAGACCGAGGCCGCCTTGGGGTTGAGGAGATTGGCGAACAGCGCCTGCGGATAGGCGGAGTTCCACCGCACCCGGCCGCCACCGGGCGCAGCGGGCACGGCGCGGGTGGCCGACCACCACGTCCACGCGCCCAGCCCGGCGAGGTAGCAGGCGCCGGCGATCCTGACCACGGTGAACGCCGCCTCCGAGCGCATCACCAGGGCCGCCAGACCGGCCACGGCGAGCGAGGCATGGACGTACAGCCCGGTGGCCGTCCCGAGGATCACCGGGAGCGCCCGCCGCCGGCCGCCCTCGGTGACGTGCCGGATGAGCAGCGCCAGGCTGGCCCCGGGCGTGATGACCAGCGGGAGGATCGCCAGCGCGAACCCCGTCACGGGATGACGCGGAAGTGCGTGGTCAGCCGCCCCTCGTCGTCGAGGAGGTGGTAGGCGAGCCCGGGCGGCTGCTCCCGGTCGGCCGGGCGGTCGCCCTCCCAGGGCATCCGCAGCGTCCAGGTGACGGCCGGGGCCACCAGGAGCGGGCGCCCGGCGAAGACCGAGGCGGCGGCGGTGTGCGCGTGCCCGGTCAGGACGGCGGTGACCTCGGGATGGGCGTCGAGGAGGGCCGCGAGGTCACCGGGGTTGGTGAGCCGGTGGGCGTCCGGCAGCGGGTGGTGCAGCGCGACGGGCGGCTGATGGAAGGCGATCAGCGCCCGGGTGCCCGGCGCCAGAGCGCCGAGGGTGCGGTCGATCCACGCGGCCGTCTCCGGGGACAGATGCCCCTCGTCCTCACCCTCAAGGGTGACATCACACATCAGGACGGCGACCTCCCCGATGTGGTGAACCTGGTTGCCGGGGCCCAATTCCCGCTCGTACGGGGCGCGGACGTCGTGGTTGCCGGGGCAGGTCAGCACCGGGAACGGCGCCTTGAGGATCCGGGCCGCCTCCGCGTACTCCTCGGGCGTTCCGTGGTCGGCGATGTCGCCGGTGACCAGCAGCGCGTCGACGGGGCGGGGCAGGGCGCGCAGATGCTCCATGACCCGGGTGGCCCGTTCGGTCGCGCGCTCGGTTCCGTCCAGGTGCAGATCACTGATCTGGGCGAGCAGCAGCACTGCGCCCTCCTTTTCTCACGGTAATTTTCCGATTTACCGTGAGGACCTTAGACTGTGCGCACCGATGTCATCAAGGGAGCGGAGCGAGGGACCCGATGGAACGCTGGCCGGCCCTGGACCTGGCGAGCACGATCCGGCACGACGGCTCCGGCGGGGTGTGCGACGACCTGGCCACCGTCGAAGGGCTCGCACGGTGGCTGACGGAGCTGCCCGCGGCGGGCGGGACGGCCGGGAAGCCCGCGCTGCCCGTCCACGACGTCGGCGCGAGCGAGGAGTTGCGGCTGCGGATCACCGGCCTGCGGGCGGCGGTACGGGCCCTGTTCGCCCGTACCGTCAGCCCCGGCCCGGCCAGCCCGGCGGACGCCCACCGGCTCATGCCGCACGAGGAGGCACTGGCCCGGCTCAACGCCGCCGCCGCGCTGGAGCCCGTCGCCCCCCAACTGGACTGGCCGGCCGGGGGCATTCCGGCGGCGACCGTACTGCCCTCGGCCGCCGGCCCGGACGCCCGGCTGCTCGCCGCCCTGGCCCGCGCGACGATCACCTTCCTCACCGGCCCCGAGCGGGAGCGGCTGCGCGCCTGCACGGCCCCGCGGTGCGTGCGGTACTTCGTCAAGAGCCACGGCCGCCAGGAGTGGTGCAAGCCGTCCTGCGCCGACCGGGCCCGCGCCGCCCGCCATTACCGGCGCCGGGTCAGTTCTTCCGGATGACCTCCAGCGGCCGCGAGAAGCTGCCCCCGGACGCCCGCGAGGTGGCCACCACGGTCATCGCCGCCCCGGAGGGCGCCGAGGTCACCGCGCGGGCCCGCCGCTCCGAGGAGCCGCCGCGCGTGACCGGACGCCAACTCGCCCGGCTGCCGCACTCGTACGGGGCCCGAGCCGCCTCAGAGCGAGATCAGCCGGACCACGGTGACGGTCAGGACCGTGGCCGAGACCACGTAGCGCACGATGGCCCCCGCCACGGTGGCGTCGCGGCGGTCCCGGTCACCGCCGACCTCCGTGGAGCCGTGCCCGTACGGGTCACGGGCGATGGTCGTCGCCATCGCGCTCTCGAACTCCGACCGTCGCGGCATCTTGCGCAAGCCGTCGTCGGCCGGCGGCGCGTAGGCGAGGCGATGCCTCACCCGGCGCCGTGCCGCTCGGCCTCTTCCCGGGCCAGGCGCTCCATCGTGGCGTCGGCGGCCGGGTCCGGTACCGCCTCCAGCATCCAGTGCCGCATCACGGCGTGGATCTCGTGCACCCCCGCCTCGTTGATGGCCAGGTCGAAGTCCGGCCGTCGTTGCGGGGGCAGGGCGGCTCTGATGTCGGGGATGCTGTTGGGAACATCCACCTCCCGGCCACCGACCCAGGTCTTCAGCGGTTCTGCCACCCGGGCAGCGTAGCGCCACCGGCGCGCGGGACAACCCGGGGCACCACCGGTTCGCGCCGATCACCCGGCCCTGCGCACCGAGTTGACCGCTCCCCCGACGGGCGGCGGCCCTCACCACCACGTACGCCAGGCCCCGCACGCCCCGTTGGCGCCCAGGGCCGAGGGGACGCCGTGCGCACACGCCCGCTCCCCCGCCGCCGCGTGCAGCCGCACCAGGGCGCCGGACCCCCGGGCGCACGCCCCGTCAACTCCTCCGGTGGGAACGCCCGGTGGCGCGTACCACCGGCCCGCCGACTGCTCATCGGTCTCCGGCAGGTGGCCACGGACCCAGCCGCCGGTGTGCGTTCCGCCGGCATGCCGTTCCCCGTGCGCGGCGTACGGAGGGTGGGGCCCCTCCCCCGGGTGCCCGTGCGGCGGCAGCAGCCGGTGCTGGGCGACCCGGAGGTAGGTGAGGAAGCGCGCCTGTGAAAGTCCGTCACGGTGCGCGTCGGACAGCGCGGGCAGGTGCCCGCTCCTCAGGTCGTACGGCCCGGCCACCGGCGCCGCCGCCCGCCATCCGAACGGGCCCACCGCTTCCCTCCGCAGCGCCCGGCCCACCGCTGTGGCGGCCTGCCCGCCCTGCGGGAGGCCGGTGATGTACAGCTCACCGCTGAGCCGTACTCCCAGACGCCCGGCGGCGGTTCGGGCGGCGCGCAGGGAGTCCAGGGCGGCGGACCGGGCGGAGACGGCGTACCGGGAGGGGTGGGGGCCGGGCCGGGGGCCCTCGGAGGCGACGACCGCGAATCCGCCCGCCGCGTAGAGCAGGGCGTCGGCAACGGAGCCGTCCGCGCCGGTGGAGTAGGCGTCGTGGCTCCGGGCGTTCCTGCCCGGAACCCCGGACACGGTGGGCAGCGGGGTGGCATCGGCACCGGCGGGCAGGACGGGGAGGACGAGCAGTGCCGAGTCGGTGAGGGCGCCGCCGTGCGGCGCGAGTGTGCGGTAGGTCAGCCGGTGGAACGCGGCCCCGTAGCGGACGAGTCCGGCCTGCGCCGGCACGCCCGTCGCGGTCTCCAGCACGGCGGCCACCTCGGCGCGGCCGTACCGCTCCAGCGGGGTGATCCGGAGCAGGGCGCCGCGCGTCGCCGCGCACCGGAGGTCCGGCCCGGCGCCGCCCCCGGCGTCGGCGCCGTCCGCGAAGGCCGGGGAAGCGGGCAGGGTCAGCACCAGCAGCAGTGCGGCGACTGCCGCACCGGTCGTTCGGAACCGCATGGCATTCCTGGGCACCTCTTATTTCTCCACCCGCCGGAGCCTTCGCCACCCGCGCCGCGCGGAACCTGTGCGGTTGTGCTGGGGTGCGGAGGAGCGAAGCGATCACCGGACGCGCCCCGATGTGACAGAACGCGGATTGTCTGACTAAAGTCAGAGGATGTTGGAAAGGCCCCAGATCGAACAAGTCCGCCGGTTCAACCGGACCATCACCGAGCGTGTCGGCGTGCTCCACGACCACTACCTGGGCCGTGACCGCCCCATCGGCGAGGCGCGGCTGCTGTGGGAGATCGGCGAGCGCGGCGCGGACGTACGGCGGCTGCGCGAGCGCCTCGGGCTCGACTCGGGCTACGTCAGCCGGCTGCTGCGCGCGCTGGAGACGGCGGGCCTGGTGACGGTCGAACCCCTGCCGTCCGACAAGCGGGTCCGCACCGTACGCCTCACCGACACCGGCCGCACCGAGCTGGACGAACTCGACCGGCGCAGCGACGAGATGGCCGGCTCGCTGCTCGAACCCCTGAACACCTCCCAGCGCGCACGACTGGTCTCCGCCCTGGCCGAGGCCGAACGGCTGCTGACCGCGGGAACCGTCTCCCTCGACCCCGTGGACCCGGATCATCCCGACGCCCAGCACTGCCTGCGTTCCTTCTTCGCCGAGCTGGGCGAACGCCTGGACACCGGCTTCGACCCCGCCCGCAGCCTGCTCCCCGACGCGGGCGAACTGCGCGCTCCGCGCGGCGTGTTCCTGGTGGCCCGGCTGCACGGCGAACCCGTCGGCTGCGCCGGCCTCAAGCTCCCGGCCGACGCCCCCGCCGAGGTCAAGCGCATGTGGGTCTCCCCCGCCACCCGGGGCCTGGGGCTGGCCCGCCGCTTCCTCACCGAACTGGAGGCGCGCGCGGCCGGACACGGCTACGACACCCTCCGGCTGGACACCAACAAGGTTCTGACGGAGGCGATCCGGCTCTACCACGCGTACGGCTTCACCGAGGTCCCCGCCTTCAACACCGAGCCGTACGCCCACCACTGGTTCGAGAAGCGCATCACCGCGGGCGATCCGGTCTGACGCCTCCCCGCCGCGGCCTCTCGTTCCGGGCCCGGAGCCGCCGGGCGGCAGCGAGGGCTCACGGGGAGCGCCCGTCGCGTACCGGCCGCGCTCGGCGACGGTGATGCGAAGGGTTCGCCCGTTGGAGCGGTTTGGCCGCTTCGCCGGTTGCCGCCCGGCCGCCGCGGAGAGCCTCCGCCGTGACGGGGCCGCCCGGCGGCCGGGCAGCCCCGAACGGAGAGAGCCCATGACCGCACCCGCACCCGCACCCGCCTCCATCGCCCTGCGTCCGGGCATCACCCCGGCGACCACCGGCGACACCATGGTCCTGCTCGACGAACGCGCCGGGAAATACTGGCAGATCAACCCCACCGGCACCCTTGTGCTGCGCCATCTCCTCGACGGCGCCACCCCCGAGCAGGCCGCCGCGGCCCTGGCCCGCGAACACCCCGGCGCCGTCCACGCGGAGGCGGACGTGGCCGATCTGCTCGCCACCCTGCGGGAGAAGAAACTGCTGGCGAGCTGAGGCCATGACCGAGAACGGCCGCCCCGGCCCGCCCCACCGCGCCCTGGCCCTGCTGTGCGCGGTCGCCGCCCGGCCTCTGGCGCGGGCCGGGCCGTACCGCATCCGCCGCGTCCTGGAGCTGCTCCGCAGGGGCGCGCGGCCGGCCACGGCGGAGCAGGTGGCAGCGGCCCGGCACGCGGTGATCACGGCGAGCGCCCGCTGCGCCGCCGCCCGCAGCTGTCTGCCGCGCTCGCTCGCCACCACGCTGCTGTGCCGGGCGCGCGGAGTGTGGCCCACCTGGTGCACGGGGGTGCGCACGGAACCGTTCGGCGCCCACGCCTGGGTGGCCGTCGACGGCGCCCCGATCGGCGAACCCCCGCACGACACGGGCTACACCCCCGTCATCACCGTTCCGCCGCTGCCGCGCGGACCGTGACGGCCGACGCCGCGCCGGTACGCCGGGCCCGCCGAACTCGATCGCATGGCTCAACTGGCGGGCCTGTCCCCGGAGTCCCGGCACGCCGACCGGCTCGGCGCCGAGTTCACCGCCGACTCCCGTTCCCATGTCTCCCTGTACCGGGCGGGCAGTTGACGCTCCCCCGCGATCCCGCCGCCGGCCGGCGCGAGTACGGCAGGATGACGTGATGGCTCACATCGCGCTGTTCCACTCGATCCTCGGCCTGCGTCCCGCCGAACGTCTCGCCGCCGAGCGGTTGCGTGCCGCCGGACACCAGGTCATCACACCCGACCTGTTCGGCGGCGCGACCGCGACCACCCTCGACGAGGGGTTTCAGCTGCTCGACCGGGTCGGCTGGGCGACGGCGGTCCACCGAGCCCGTCAGGCGCTGCGGGACATGCCGGAGGAGACCGTGCTCGCCGGTGTCTCCATGGGGACCGGTGTCGTCACCGAGCTGTGGCCCGAGCGCACCGCTGCCGCTGCTGCCCTTCTCCTGCACGCCACCGCCGAGCTTCCCGCGTCCGTCCCGCCGGGCACGCGGGTGCAGTTGCACGCGGCCGAACCGGACGACTTCGTGCCGCCGGAGAACGTCGCCGCGCTCCACCGTGCGGCGCGGGAACAAGGCGTCGAGCTGGAGATCTTCCGCTATCCAGGGGCCGGCCACTTCTACATCGACCAAGCGGGCGAGGACCACGACCCGGAGGCCGCCGAGCTGACCTGGCGCCGGGTACTCGACTTCCTCGATCACGGCCTCGCCTCCCGGGGCACCGCGCCGTAGCCACCGGGCACGGCGCGGCCCACTGCCCCGCGCCGGCCCCGTCGTGGCCGTCAACGACGGGCCGCACATGACCTCCTCGTCCGGGCCGGGTGCCGGACGCCGGCGGGAGGCCCACCGCGAGAAGCGATGGCGCCCTCCTGCCGCCCCGCCTCAGATCTGGTTCTCGCCGCCGTCGACGTACACGTTGGCGCCGAGCATGAAGCCGCTCTCGTCGGAGGCGAGGAACACCACGACGCCCGCGACCTCCTCCGGGCGCCCCATCCGCCCGATCGCGGTGTCCGCGGCGAGGTTCTCCCGGACGGCGGGCAACTGCTCCTCGCCGAAGAGATCCCTGATCCCGGTCGTGTCGATCGGGCCGGGCGAGACGGCGTTGACCCGGATGCCCCGGCCCTTCAGTTCGTTGGCCCAGGTCCGGGCGAAGGACCGGACGGCGGCCTTGGACGCCGCGTAGAGGCCGAACGCCTCGGTGCCGTTGTCGGCGGCGGTGGAGGCGTTGAGGATCACCGAGGCGCCGTCGTTGAGCAGCGGCAACGCCTTCTGGACGGTGAACAGGGTGCCCCGCACGTTGACGGCGAGGATCCGTTCGACCTGCTCCTCGGTGGTGTGCTCCAGCGTCGAGAACAAGGCCGCGGCCGAGTTCGCGAAGACCACGTCCAGGCCGCGGCCCCGGGCGCGGACCGCCTCGTAGAGCCGGTCGAGGTCGGCCAGGTTCGTGATGTCACCCTGCACGGCGGTCACCGACGGAGCGCCGATGGTCTCCACCGCCGCGTCGAGTTCGGTCTTGCGCCTTCCGAAGATGAACACGTGCGCGCCCTCGGCCGCCATGCGTACGGCGCTGGCGAGGCCGATCCCCGTGTGACCGCCGGTGATGACAGCGGTCTTGCCTTCGAGTTGCCCCATGCGACTGCCCTCCACAGAGTTCCGCACCGATCGGTACGTAAAAGGAAACGTAGCACCTCTGAACCGATCGGTACAGAAGAGGTAGACTGGGCCGCATGGATGCGCGACAGAAGGGCCGTCTCGGCCGTCCGCGGGGGTTCGACGCGGACGAGGCCCTGGAACGGGCCATGCGGGTCTTCTGGGAACAGGGCTACGAGGGCGCCAGCCTCGCCGACCTGACCGAGGCCATGGGCATCAACCGCACCAGCATGTACGCGGCCTTCGGCAACAAGGAGGAACTGTTCCGCAAGGCCCTGGACCGCTACTCCGAGGGTCCCGCATCGTACGTCGCACGGGCCCTGCGGGAGCCGACCGCCCTGGGGGTGGCCACCGCCTTCCTGAACGGCGCCGTCGAGGTCAGCACCCGCCCCGGGTGCCCCGCCGGCTGCCTCGGCGTCCAGGGCGCGCTCGCCGCCGGGGAGGCCGGAGTCAGCAGCCGCGACCTGCTCGCGGACTGGCGCAACGCGGGCGTCGATCACCTGCGCGACCGCTTCCGGCAGGCCGCCGACGAGGGTGATCTGCCCACAGATACCGAACCCGGGGCGCTCGCCCGCTACCTCATGACGCTCGCCAACGGCATCTCCGTCCAGGCGGCCGGCGGCGCCACCCGCGACGAACTCCAGCACGTGGCCGACATGGCACTGCGCGGCTGGCCGCCCGCCTGACGAAGGCCGCGGCGGGAACGGCCACCCCCACCGGGTGACTCACGGCGCGTGACGCACGGCGGCCGGCGCCGAGTTGCCCCTCACCACTCGCGGGGGGCGATCAGCTCCTCCACATCCGCGTCGGCGAAGCCGTACGCCTGGGCGACGAACCAGATGTCCCCGCCGATCTCCTCGCGCGCCACCGTCTCGATCTCACTGCCGGCTGCCTCGAACTCGGCCTCCAGGGCGTTGAACTCCACGGTGGCCGCGTGGGTCAGCACGTACAGCGCGGCGAGGTCGGCCGGCCGCTCGGCCTCGATCCGTTCACACAACCGCGTCAGGATCGCCCGGCCCCGGTCCAGGACCTGATCGGGAAAGTAGTCATCGGCATAGAGAACTTCGAGGAACCGGCGCTCGCCGGCCTGGGGGTTCGTGATCGGCATGCCGCCGAGTATGGTCGCGGGCACTGACAACGGCCCGGGGACGCCGATGCGAAGGCGACCCGCACACCGGGACGCGGACGACGGATCCCCGGGGCGGGCGCGCAGCCATCACCGCGACGATCGCCACGGCCGGGGCGGGGGCGAAGGGGAAGGCCCCGCCCGTACGTCCGCCGGCTCCCCCGACGGCTCATGGGCGGGAACGGCCCGGGTTACCGCTCCCCCTCACCACTGACCGGCCGGCTCGCCGAGCACACGCGGGCGGAACCGGAGGATGGCGGCGGCGACCTCGTCCAGGTGGCTCTCCAGCAGGAAGTGACCGCCGTCGAGCAGGACGATCTCCGCGTCCGGGGCGTCCCGGCGGAACGCCCGCGCCCCGTCCGGCCCGAAGATCTCGTCGTTGCGGCCCCAGATCGCCAGGACGGGCACCCCGCTGGACCGCAGCCACGCCTGCACCGCCGGGTACAGCTCGCGGTTACCGGCGTAGTCGCCGAACAGGGCGAGCTGGGCCCGGTCGACGCCCGGCCGGGCAAGAAGCGCCAGATCGTGCTCCCAGGCGTCCGGGTCGATCAGGCTGGGGTCGGGAACACCATGCGTGTACTGCCACTCGACGGCCTCCCGGCCCAGAGCGGGCCGCAGTTGCTCCTCGTTCTCCGGGCTGCGCTGCGCGCCGTAGGCCCAGATGGGCTCCCAGAAGGGCTCGACGAACCCCTCCTCGTAGGCGTTGCCGTTCTGCGAGACGACGCCGAGGACCGCTTCCGGGGACGCCAGCGCGAGCCGCCAGCCGATGGGCGCGCCGTAGTCCTGCACGTAGATCGCGTAGCGGTGCACGCCGAGGACATCCAGGAAGCCGCGCGTGACGTCGGCGAGGGCGTCGAAGGTGTAAGCGAAGTCGCTCACGTCCGGCGCGGAGGAGCGGCCGAAACCGATGTGATCGGGGGCGATCACCCGGTACGGACCGGCCAGCGCGGGGATCAGATGCCGGAACATGTGCGAACTCGTCGGATAGCCGTGCAGCAGCAGGAGGACGGGAGCGTCCGAGGGACCCGCCTCCCGGTAGAAGACGGTCAGACCGTCGACATCCACGGTGCGGTGATGAACAGCGACCACGGTAACCCCTTACATGGTTTTAACCGGTTAGGTTATGCTGATCATGCAGAGCGCAGCAGGGCGTGTCAAGGAGAGCGGGACATGGGCGTGGCCGAGGACGAGGAACTACTGCTCGCCGTGCTCAACAGCGCCCCGGTGCTCGACGGGCGCCCCACGGACGCACTGACGGCGGAGGGCGCGACGGAGTGGATACGGGCGCTCGGCGGCCGTGGCACGGGCGAGGAGCGCGATCATGTGCGCGAGGTAAGGGACGCGTTGCAGCGGCTGATCCGCGGCGAGTCCTCAGATGTCAGCGGGCTGGCGGCGGTGCTCGATCAGGCGCGCTTGCGCCCCACCGTCTCGCCGGCGGGTGTGTCCTGGGAGTTGGAGGCGGCTCCGGACGGGGAACTCCCGGCCCGCGTCGTCCTGGCGTGGTCGCGCGTCAGTACGGAGCTGCCGCGACGGCTGCGGCCTTGCGCGAACGAGGAGTGCAACCTGTTCCTCATCGACCACAGCCGCCCCGGAACAGCCCGCTGGTGCTCCATGGCCACCTGCGGCAACCGCATGAAGGCCCGCACTCACGCGCGCAAACAGCGCTCCGCGGACTGATCACCCGCACCGGAGCGACTGGCCGGGCGGCGTTCAGCCGCCCCGGGGCAGGTCGAACGCTCCGGCCTTGGCAGCACGGAGGAAGGCCGCCAACTCAGTTCGCGCGCAGCGGAGCGGCGCCAGGTCGGGGCGCTTCGAATCACCGAGCGCAACGCCGCCGGGGTGGGCCATGAGCTGAACGCAGGCATTGCCGTTGCCTGCACTGTGGCTGGACTTCACCCACTCGCCGTCCAGCGGCGCCGAGTTCAGGTCCGATTTCTGGCGGCCCATGTCATCTCCCACGAGGTCAATCGTCGAGCAGATGGTCGAACTCGCCGGCCTTCGCCGCCTGAAGGAAGGCCGCAAGTTCGGTGCGGGTGTAGCGCAGCGGGGCCAGATCCGGGCGTTTGGAATCATCCATGGCTACCCCACCATCGATCTTCATCAGCCGCACACAGGCGTCCGAGTTAGGCGAACTCAGACTGGACTTGATCCATTCGCCGACAAGTCCCGCCTCGTACAGTTCTGCCTTGGGGTCAGTCATAGCGCCTTCTCAATCTCTTCTATGAGGACAACCGTGTCCGCGGTGGTCAGGGCCACATCCGAAAGGTCGCTGAAGCGCCGCCGCATCCGCCGGACGTTGACGGGATCATCAACTTCCTCGTCACCCCGGGTCATCTCGTGGATGGCCACGATCTTGTTGTGGGCGCCCGGAAATTTGAACACGTTGAACGGCGCGCCAGCCGTCGCCGCTGCGCCGGAGGAAAAGGGAACAACGCGCAGGTTGACATTCGACCGCTCGGCCATCTCACGCAGGTGCCGGAGCTGACTCCGCATGACATCCGGACCGCCGACCACCGACCGCAGTGCCGACTCCAGGAACATCGCGTGCAAGGTGACCGGTTGGTTGCGCGTCAAGATCTGCTGCCTCCTCAGCCGCGTCTCCACGAAAATCTCCCGATGCCGCTGACTCTCGTCCTTCTGCCCGAAGTCGGCAAGCGCTTCGACGTAGCCCCTGGTCTGAAGCAATCCGGGCACGTAGGTACCGGAGTGGATCCAGAGCGTCTCGGCGGCGTCCTCCAACGGGAAGATCCGCCCGAAACCTCCGGTGATCAGGCTCCGGTACTTCGGCTCCTGCCACCAGGACCTGTCGATCGACTTGCCCGTGCGGAAGGTGGCCAGGATCTCCGTACGCTTCGGCTCCTCGATGCCGTAGACCTTCAGCATCCGTTTCAGGAGAGCCTCGTCCGGCCAGCGCTTGCCGCTCTCCACGTAAGAGATCTTGTTCTGCGAGCACTTCAGCGGCTTCGCAGCCGCCGTCTGCGTCTTGAACCCGGCCTCCAGCCGTAGCCTGCGCAGTTCCTCGCCCAGGTCTCGCTGGATCGCGAGGGCACTGGTGTTGACGCTCGTCGACACAGTTCTCCCTTACCTTCGTCGCACCCCGCCACCCAGCAGCGTAGCGCGCCACGTTGGGGCGCGGTTGCTCCAAAGGGTGAACTCCCAGCACCCTCCTTGCATACTCACGGGGATATGCCTAACACTCGCTCATGTACGCCCAGCCATCGCACTGTCGCTGGGCGTGAGCCCAGTTCGTCGCAGGTCGGCTGGAAGGAACTTCCCATGCTTGAGCGCGGGTTCGTGTTGGCTGTCGGGCGGTACCCCTGTGTCGCGGCGTCTGTCCGCCGGGCGCGGCGGATAGCGGTGGAGGCGTACGCGCCGTATCCGGGGGTGGACCGGTTCGCGGTCGAGTTGCTGATTTCCGAACTGGCGACCAACGCCGTTCTGCACGCCACGGGTGACTCGTTCGACGTGCTGTGTCACTCGCCGCTCGGCGGCTCCGTGCAGGTGGAGGTGCACGACCGGTGCCGCGCCGTTCCCGTGCGGCGACGGGCCGCCGTGCAGGACGAGTCGGGGCGCGGGCTCGAACTGCTGGACGTGCTCGCCTCGCACTGGCGGACCGAGCGGACCGCGAACGGCAAGAGCCTCATCTTCACTCTTCAGGAGGGGTCATGTTCGAACCGCTGATCCGGACCATCGTGGTCAACGGCAGCGACGTCCGCATCGGCGATGTCGTCTCGGTGGGCGGCATCCCGCACCGCGTCCGCGAACTGCGCGAGCTCATGCCGTCCCGCAAGAAGCTCATCTTCGATGACGGGAACTCCTACATCCTCGGCAAGTTCCTCACCATCGAGGTCACCAGGCTGCACGCACCGCTGCGGCGCGTGCGGTGAAGGTGCCGGAGGAGCCGCTGCTGTTCGCCCGGACCGGGGTGCTCAGCGGCTGGTGGGAGAGCGGCCTCTGTCTGATGTGCCGCACGGAAGGGGTGCCGGTGATCTGGCTGGGGCCGGTGATCCACGGGGCCCGGCACGCGCCGTTCTACTCCTGCGAGACGTGCACCGGATGGCTGGTGCGGTACGTCGGCACGCACGACCACGACGCCCCTCCCCCGGCACCGCCCTCGTCGCCGGCGCCCGTGGGGGAGTTAGGGCTCCGGTACGTCGTCGCCGCGCTCGGTGTGCTCACCGTGGCCGGGGCCGTCGGTTCCCTCTGGCTGGCCTTCTCCGGGCGGCCGCCCTAGTTGTACGGACCAGGGAGATGGGGGAGGCGGCCGGCGGGTGGCTGGCCGCGTACCCGGACCGACCGACC